>DETD01000009.1:194273-311104 GCA_002362105.1 Bacteroidales bacterium UBA3297 | reverse complement strand
GGTTGGAACGGTACCGGCAAGCGTATCTCTATCCCTGATACCCGTGGTATCATCGACGCTATCCTTTCTGGTGACATCTTGAAGGCTGACACCAAGAAGATCCCTATGTTCAACTTCGAAGTTCCTACTTCATTGCCAGGCGTAAACGCTGGTATCCTTGATCCACGCGACACTTACGCTTCTGCAGCTGAATGGGAAGTTAAGGCTAAGGATTTGGCTGAACGTTTCCAGAAGAACTTCGTTAAGTACTGTGGTAACGAAGCTGGTAAGGCTTTGGTTGCTGCTGGTCCTCAGCTCTAATTTGAATTCCAATAGAGTTTAAATAGAAGTATGGCGGTCGTCCTTTTATAGGGCGACCGCTTTTTTGTTTGCACGAAACTAAACTAACTAATTATAATTTGTATTTTTGCGATATCGATTTACAAAAAATATATGAGCAACGAAAAAGAGATTCCACAAACAAGCCGAATGCTGTTAAAAGCCGGTTTATGGATGGCTACCCTAAACGCACTAATCGTAAACCTGATTTCCTACCACTACCTTGCGGTAACAGCACCAACAGAAGGCATTGGCGAAACATGCTATCTGTACAGTTTCTCGGTCACCCACTTTTTCTTTATCTCGCTTCTGCCCTTCCTTGTCGTATTTCTGCCCTTGGCGTTGCTCTGCACAAAGCATGCGAAAAAGGCCTGCATGGTAGGCGGATCCATCGCCTACGGTGTTTTTCTGGTGTTTATTCTGTTAGACTCGTACATCTATTTTCTATACCGTTTCCACTTCAACAGCACGGTAACGGAACAACTGCTGGGTCCGGGAGCCGGACAAGTGTTTGAGTTGAGCACGGCTATGTGGATTGCCGCATTCGTCATCATCTCACTGCTGTTCCTTTTCCAAATTCTATTGTTCAAAATTGGCTACAAACTGGCCGAAAAGATACAACTAAAAAAGCAAATGGCGCTGGCTCTGACACTAATCGGCATATACGCCACTTGCCAGATAGTACACGCTGTTGCCGCCGCTAAAGACGTACGGACAATTACACGCAGCGACCGCTACTTCCCCCTCTGCAAACCCCTCAATATAAACAGCCAACTGGTGGCAATGGGAATAGAGGCACCGCTGAAATACCAGCTCGAACTACGCCACCACCAATACAACTACCCGAAACAGGCTATTAAGGGCAATGGTGGCGGTAAAAATATAGTGATGATAGTGCTGGACTCGTGGACCTACAACAGCATGGACAGCACCAACTGCCCCAACATCTACCAATTTTCAAAAAAGTGCAGCCAGTTCAGCCACCACTATAGCGGAGGCAACTGTACCAGAAACGGCGTTTTCAGCATGTTCTACGGTCTTCCTGGCACCTATTGGTATGACTTTATGGAGCAGAACATCAGCCCTGTGCTGGTTGACGAACTTATAAAGGACAACTACGATATAAGGATTTACCCTAGCGCATCGATGCAGAACCCCGCTTTCGACAAGAACGCCCTCTGCAAAGTGCCAGAACAATGCGGAGCCACAGAAGGCAGCAAGGCATGGGAACGCGACCGCAATCTGGCAAGAAACTTTATTGCCGGCATAAAAGACAACAAGAGCAAGAAGCCTATCTTCTCGCTCCTGTTCTTCGACTCGCTACACAGCATGATTCTGCCCGACAGCAGCGAATATAAAGCACCATTCCAACCAACATGGGAGGCGCCCCTCTACCTAGAGGTTAACAACAGTACCGAGCCGACCCCGTTCCTCAACCTATATAAAAACATGCTCTACTACCTCGACGGCTATTTTGCCGAAGTGATAAAGGCGCTTGAGGACGAGAAGATGATGGAGAACACCATTGTTATTGTAACAGGCGACCACGGACAGGAATTTAACGAGAATAACAAGAATTTCTGGGGACACAACGGCGACTTCAGTCCTGAGCAAGTACAAGTGCCCCTACTCTACTATGCGGCCGACCGCGAACCTGTCAACTACAGCCATTGGAGCTCGCACTTCGACTTGGCTGCGACACTGATGCAAGAGGCGCTTGGCGTAACCAACGCTGTAGGCGACTATACGGTAGGGCGCTCGCTGTTCGACACCACCAAACGCGACTATATGGTCTGCGACGGCTATAACGGCATTGGCATCACCGAGGAGAACGGTAACATTACCGACCTCTTCTACGACGGCGAATACCAAATAACCGACCGCCACCTGAACCAGCTTACCGACCAACCGCTAAACCGCGAGAGGGTTAAACAAGTGCTGAATACTATAGAAAGTTTTTACAAACAGTAAAATCAAGAATAGATATGAGTTCAGTATTCCTTCTTATATTCGTTGTAATAGTAGTTGTAAGTGTCTTCCTCTTGCAGTTTGTCAATAAAGAATTGAGGTGACCTCTATAAATTCACTTTATCGAATTGTTTAGGCTGTAGAGGTCACGTTTTACAGCCCAAACAATTACTATGATGCAAAAGTAATTAGTCCAAATTACCCCCCCATTTTTATATTGTACAACATAAACCACGAGGTACATTTACGCTGTTATCCATGCTGAGTTGTATCTCAGAATCTGCGAGTATCTGCATATGTTATAAACCATGTTTGTAAAGGCGATGTTACACATAAACATACGCATAATTTATTAAATATCAAAACTTTAATTTATAGAAGCCCCCACTATTTATTGCAGACTTGTTTAATAGGACACGCCAGACAATTTGGTTTAGCGGTACAAACTTCGGCATAACCAGTTGCACAGAACTGCCAGATAATCTGGTCAATTTGCCATTTTTTCAATCCCGTTTCTTTCGACAAAGCCTCAATTTGCTCGTTGGCCTCCTGTATAGTAGCCGGACTATTTTTCCCCGTCCCCATTCGGTCAGCGCCCAAAAAACGAGTCAGATGCACATCCGATTTTGCATCGTCAATACCAACATTCCTTAAATATTCAGCCGCCAACCGTTCACCAAAGCCTTTGATTTTGTATTTTGGCGAATTTGAAAGCAAATCCTTTATAACAGCAGGTTCATCAGAAGATACAAACTTATCTAACGACCCATATTCCTTCTGTATGTTTTCCAAGACCTCGATGTTTGAAGACAAATTGCTCATCTGTTGGTTTGTAGAAATGTTTCCACATTTTGCATTTTTTATACCCTCGGCAAAATACTCTCCGGGTGTTTGCTTAATTTTTTCAACATCCCAATTGAAAAACAACTTGTTAATTTCAGGTATATGTTCTTCAATCTGAACCCATTTACGATGGTTCGTTAGCAGAGAATAAACCATAGCTTTCACATGGTCTCTTAAAGTAAATTGACCACCATTTTCCCGAAACTCCGTCGCCTTCGCTAAAGACTCATCATAAGAGAACCCCTTCTCATTCAAGAAGTTTCTAAGCGTAAATAGATAATGCATAAATATCTTAATTTAAAGTTTCTATTTGTTAGTTTTTTCGTAAGATGGGACAAAAGAAGAGTCATCATTTACTTATTTTGCGATTTTTTCAATTAGCATTTCGTAATTAGACCTCCACTTTTTCAACATATTGTCGTTGTTTTTATTTTTCCAAGTAGCTTCGGGTCCAGTAGCTCTCGAAATATCAATTTTAAAGACATCACCAGACGCCATAACAGACTGAGACATCTTATTAAAACTAGTTTGATAACACTTGGAGAAGTTATCCGATTCGAGAATAACAACACAAAAGTTTTCCATTGCACGAACCTTTAATATCGGGGAAAGGGTCTCTTCGAGAGTTTTCTCTGTAAGATGTTTATGTCTATTTACAAGAACATACCTCTTGTGCTTAATAGTCCTCAATTTAGGATTATAGAGCATAGGCAAAAATTTTTCAGGAACTAAAATATCCATACCATCTACTAAACAAATGATCAGGTTTTCATTTCTATTCTTAACCGAATGACAATATATTCCTTCATCTATTTCTGTACTCTTCAAAATAAGTTTTTGAACATTATTAACAGGAATATCTACCTGATGATTCTTATTTTCAGCTTTTTCAGCGTTTATATTATCCGTCGTATATTCAGTATCGTTGCAAGCTTTTCCCACTTCATACACGTAAATCCCATCTTTAACCCATTCATTATCAGAGCCATTAATATTATAAGGAAGTAATTCTCCCCCTAATGAATTGTAACCAAAAGTCCTGCTTTTGCGTCCACTACCATAATCAACAGAGTATTTCATCGTTACAAGAACGCTACATTTATTCTCAATAGCACGAGCCTTGTTAAAAAGCCCCCACTTGTGAGCAATAACACTCTCACCTGTACAATTAATCACAAGATCTACACCTTGCAAACCATACATACGGCTAAATACAGGGAACTCGCATTCGTAACAAATGGTCAACCCTATCTTAAAGTTTTTTAGAACTATCGGCGTAAACTGAGTCTGACTAAACTGCATATAGTCTTCTTCTTCAAACGCAGAGTAAGATGTCATAACATGTTTAACGTAGCGATGGGTTCTAGTCTCACCTTTTTTAGCATCGGCATTAACATAAACACTATACAACCTTCCTTTTGAATCTTCAAAACCAAAAACAATCGGTTTCACAATCTCTTTACTTACAGCTAAACATTTTTCGTAAACATTATTAAGTTCATGGTCACACAAACAGTTCTCGTGTTCTACATGAAGGTAATGTGTACAGTATTCAGGGAAGACTAAAAGATCTATATCAGAAGACTTTGCAGTATCAAGTATCCTTTGAAAACCAGCTTCAGTACAACAATCCCATTCCAAAACCATTCCGACTTTCAGAATTTCACCGTCATTCTTTTTCATAACAATTTCCTTTTTTGATATTACTTTGTTTTTATGAACGATAGATTCATCCTTTGTAGATTTTTTTCCCATCTTTCGGGAAGATATCTTTTTAATGTCCATACCAAGACCTGTGTTTTCATTTACAGCATGGAAGCCTAACCTCCGAAAAAATCTTACACTTTCGTCTCCTCCTGAAAATTCGTCTACCGAAATGTCAGTTCCAAAATGTACCTTGTAAGCAATCTTACGAATAGCTTTAGCAGGATAGTCGAAACCGTTATAAATCAAGTAAGTTGTTCTCGACTTATTGTAACTAGGATGTTCTGTATTGAACTTCTCTATAGCAACAATTACATCTTCATATGTTATTTTATTCCAATCTTCTTTATTCATAATACTCATAAAATATTATTTCCAAACAACTTAACAAGTTCATCATAAGCATTTTGTCTGGTAAAATCGATTTGACCGTGCATAATTCGGACCAAATTGTAACCATTCCTATAAGCCTGTATATCTCTTGTACTGTCAAAAAAAGCACGTCCTTCATCACGGTAAGCAGGAGCGTTATCGTGAGCATTCACTTCATTGCACGCCCTAATCCACAAATCGCGATTATAATTCAACTTTATATCTTTATAAGCATTCAAGGCGATAGCACGAGCAGCAGAAAAATGTTGGCGTTCGTCGTATTCAATAATGGTCTTTTTGCTTTCACTGACAAAATCGCACCTTAACTCGTAATTCTTTCTTGCGAATTTCGGGTCAGAATTTCTATATTGGCACAAAGCTTTGAAGATACGGTTATACGTTGCATCGAACTCAGACGGTGTTCTCATCCAAGGGAATGTTTTTTCACACACTATGTCACAATCAAAAATTTTGTTCAATAGGAGTTGTAACGCACACTTCTGGTCTATCACTTCATCTTGCGGAATGCGAATTGGATTTTTTTCAAAATCGATGATATTCATAATTAGATCAATTTAGTTCCAAAATAGAATCCCCTTCATAGAGACTATATAAAAGTAGAGAAAAAGCAAGGCATAGTAAGGAGGCAGATATGACAATAAAATTCACAAAACGAGAACTATTGGTTCTCACAATCAGACAATTCGTCAGATAAGTCTTTAAGAAAATTGTGGTTGAGTATTTTGGATATTCTTTCAAGCAAGGCAGTATCAATGCTATCACGCTCAAAAATCTTGTATATATTTCTTCTATCACAGCATAGTTTAGCGGCAAACCAGGAAACCTTTCTTCCCTGTTCGCGAAAAACACTTTCTATGTGATGCCCAATATGCATAAAAAAAGCGTGAACCGTTCGTTTATCGCCTATTATTCATCGTGGATCTGGACACCCTAGCAACTAATAAGCACGAAACGGCCCACGCCCTATGGGCGTGAACCTCTCGCTCGCTTATTCCCGTTGCGTGAAATTGTCCAGATTTCGATGAAGAGAATAAGAGCGTAAGCTCAAATCTTATGTTATAAAATAACTATCTCCTGTTCTTTATATGTTTATGTTTCTTATGCAAAGATATAAAAAAACTCTCTTCTTTCGACACGAGGTTACTGGGGGAAACACCCCCAAATGCCTGCAGAAGTTACACCCAGTTTAGAAAAAGTAAGTAAAGTTGGCAGTAAAGATGCGGTCGTTAGAGTCTTCGAAATCATCGGAGACGTCAGACATTCCGAAGGTGTACTGTGCACCTATCTGGAAATGCTTGGCGATGTTGAAGTTGGCACCCATATTGAAGCCAACATCCAAACGGTTGAAATTCTTCAGCGCTGAACCTGAAGTATACCCGAAAACTTCGACTCTTGAAATTTCCTCCCGGTCGACAAATGGGTCGCAATCGTAATCAGACTCGTCGCCAGACAGACCAAAACCAAAGGTCAGACCCAATTTTGGCGCAATGGAGAAATTGTCGGAGATTTTGAAATTCCAACCCACATTGACCGGCAGATTCAAGTAAAACAGGTCGAAATCGTAGGTTTTATTAGATGTAAACGACAGACCCAAGATACTTTCGCGCCACCTATAAGAAAAGCCCTGGTGTTGAAACAATGCCGATCCTTCGAGGAACAGGTTCTCGTTTAAATCGATATTCACCTTTGCACCCACATTGTAGGCAACGGTCGACTCACACTCTTCGTTCGCGATAGATGCCACACCGGCTCCGGCAGTAACACCCCAATCGGCCGCACTGGCAGACAGAGACGCTAACAAAGCCAATAAAGAAAATACAGTTTTTTTCATATAACTAATAGTTTTGTTTGTTTTACTATTGAAAACGGGGTTCTGTTTTCCACCCCTCTATTGTACGTTCGGCACTTGAGAAATTGACGCCGATTTTCACCACCGGCCGGCCATCGTTGAGGTAAGGTTCGGCATAGCCCATCTCGTCGATTTGCGCCAGGGCTTTCTCGGCACTCTCGTCCACCTTGAACTCTATGATGAAGATGTATTTCGGCGAGAAGAGTAGGCAGTCTAAGCGGCCCCTTGCCGTGTTGACCTCTGACTGCGTATAGAAACCGAGCCAGCGGAACAGCACATAGATGACCGTCTGGAAAT
Organism: Bacteroidales bacterium UBA3297; assembly: GCA_002362105.1. GTDB lineage: Bacteria > Bacteroidota > Bacteroidia > Bacteroidales > Paludibacteraceae > Physcocola. The sequence continues at coordinate 303,732 of DETD01000009.1, read as the reverse complement.
GTTTCTCGTTCTTGTTGTTCAACACATTCGGAATCTGTAGGAAGAACTCTTTCAGCAGTTCGAAAGCCTCGTCAATCCTACCCTCCTTTAGTGCAAAGTAGAACTTCTGCATACTCAATTTACCATCGTCGGTAGAACACCCTACCCACGAAGGCATCATAACCTCCAGCATAGAGACACGAACTTCGGAATTTGGATAGGAAAGCGTATATACTTTCGACTCCTTATCATACCCCCTTATTGTTAGGTAGCCAGCCTGATAAAGTAACGGATAGACACTGTTACTGTCTTCGTAAGACGCATAGAAGCCAGACTCGAACAACTGGATGCTTTCAAAGTCCAATATCTGTGCATTGTGCTTTTTCAGGTGCTCAATAACATACGACGATGTTGCCGTCTCGAACCAGAAGTTATTCAACTGCTTGGTGTCGAGCGCAGTAATCAGACTTAACGGGTTAAAAACGCCCTTTGCGCCACGTGAGAAATGGTAACCATCGTACTGAACCCTCAGTTTTTCTACCATTTCGTCGAACGAGCACTCCTCTTCCTGGGCGAACAACTCTATATCTTCCCTGAAATTCTCGACCATTTCGTCCTTCGTTATTCCGCAAATGTCGCAGAAACGGTCGTCCATAGATATGTTGGTCAAATTGTTGAGCGTTGAGAAAATAGAGACCTGCGAGAAACGTGAGATACCCGTGATGAAGACGAACTGCTCGTAGTGTTCGTTTACCTTCAACTGTTGATACAACTCCTGGAGAACGGTCTTCACCTCCGGCAGTTTGCCGTCGTGAAGGTGGTTGAGCAGCGGAGCATCGTATTCGTCGACCAGCACGACCACTTTACGGCCGGTTTGGGCATAGGCAGAACAGACAATTTTCTTAAAACGCAGTCCGTTCTCCTTTTCGTCACAGCTTATGTTATATTGCTCCTCATAGAACTTCAACGTACTTGCAATAGACGCCTTAACACCTTCTGGGTCCATATCCTTACACTCGCTCATGTCGAAACGGAGCACCGGATATTTTATCCAGTCTTTCTCCAACTGTCCGACCTTCAGATTGGCGAACAGCTCCTTTTTGGCCTCGAAGTAGCACTGAAGCGTGTTGACCAGCAACGACTTGCCGAAACGGCGCGGACGGGAAAGGAACACGAACTTACGTGCCTGCACCATCTCGTACATACGCTCCGTCTTATCGACATAGGCAAAACCTTCCTCAATTATCGACTGAAAGTCTTGTCTTCCTAATGGATATGGCCTAATCATAATTTTTTCTCAGTTTGCTCTGTTATACAAAAATAATCATTTTTTTCGCATTATACATAGAATCAGCCCACAAGGTAAAAGGGACGCACCGACAGCACTAGAAAGGCAAAAAGAATAGGCAAAACCAACCTACCCGTGTAAACTGTAATACTTAATTTTGTTGTTGGTCTATAATGATATAATAAAAATTTTATATCTTTGCACTATTAATGTAGTTAAATACTATTTTCACTATTGTTGGGAATAGTTTAGTAAACATCGTTGAGTTGTCACATATCAATAATCCACAAGTCGAGGCGAACACCTTAAACCCTACAGAAAGAGCAAGATAAGGTGCAAACCACCACAAGAAGACTTATTTAATTCACAAAAACAAGAAGAGGATGGTGCAAAAAAGGAGTCACACCGTCCTCGGATTAATACTGACTCCGTATGAGCAAATAGTATGAATAAACATTTGATTTTCGCAGGCGTAGCTATAGCTATGTCGGCACAGTTCGCGAACGCACAGACATGGAATGCAACCGAAGGAAACAAACTAAACGCAACGAGCGAGGCGGGTAACTACGACGTCCACGTTGGAATTGGCACAGCCGCAGACAGCAGCCGCCTGACCGTGAACGGCCCAGCTAACTTTATTGGCCCCGCTACGTTCAACGTTAGCGACAACTATATGCAAATAAACACGACTGAGCACCTGAAACTATACGTCGACAACGAGTCTGACACGAACAACATTATGGCCTCGGTAGGCCAGAACGGCAATGCCGGCCTCTCGTTCGTGGCATCAAGATACAACTTTAAAGATGGTGACGTGAACATTGCCCAGCGCCTTGACGTGAAAGGCAAAATTACCTGCTACGAAGAGATTGAGGTGACCGACATTATGGCTAAAAACATCAAGGCCAAAGACATCAGCGTTGAAATGGACCACGCCGCCGACTATGTATTTGCCGACAACTACAACCTGAAGTCGCTGAACGAGGTGGAAAACTACGTAAAGACCAACAGACACCTGCCCGGCATGCCATCGGCGCAAGAGATGTCGGAAAACGGCATGAGCCTTTCGGAAATGAGCAACAAACTGCTGGAAAAGGTTGAAGAGCTGACCCTACACCTAATAAGACTTGAGAAAGAGAACCAGCGCCTGAAACAGCGGATTGAAGATCTTGAAAAATAAAGGAAAGGAGACTGGAAATATGAGAAATTATATTCTTGGCCTACTCCTCCTTCTTTCTTCCACCGCCCTAGCCCACGACGGCTACCTGTCGTTTAAAGACGGTTTTGTGGCACAGCAGGAATTCGGCGTGCAGAAAAGCATTAAAGAGGGCAAGGGCTACATAGAGGTCACCTACCACATAGCGGGTGCCTATACCGACAACTTCAAGCAGGACGGAGCTGCCTATACAAAAATAGAGATTCCGAACACGCACACCTCGGCACAGAAAGGTTGCCCGGAACTCCCCTACCTGACCGAACGTTTCGCCCTAGCTTCGGATAAGAACGTGAGGGTGAAGGTTGTTTCATCGACCTACAGAGACTACCAGTCGTTCAACATCAGGCCATCGGCAGGCGGATACATTCCCGGCCAGAAGGGCGTAGCGCACACAGAAGGCGCAGCCTATAGGAAAAACGCCTTTTATCCGAGCCAAAGTGCAGGGCTTATACGGTTAGACCAACACCGTTCCATACCGGTTGCGACCGTGCAGCTGCAACCCGTGGCCTACAACCCCGCCACCAAGACACTGCGCTGCTACTCCAGCATTACCTACCGTATAACCTACGCCAAAGGGACAGCGGCCGCACCAGCCCACGCCCAGAATTTGGAGGTGGTGAAGTCGATGGTGAGCAACCCCCAAACCATTGACCAGATGACGGCAGGCGGGAAAACGCTGAAAGCGGGCGGCAGCAATGCCGGTAATACGGAAAACATCGTAATAGTCAGCACCACCCAATACCACCCCGCAGTGGCAAAACTTATGGAATGGAAGTCGATGCAAGGCTACCGGTGTACCCTGCTTGAGCGGGAGGACTGGACCACCAACCAGCTTCTGGACAGTCTGCAAAAGCACTACCAGAAAGAGGTGCCATCGTTCCTGACCATAGTAGGCGACCAAGAGGACGTGCCAGCCATATACGTACAGTTAAACTACATAGCTCGAGACGAAAAAGACAGCATTACCGAAAACAGCTGGCACACCATCTATACCGACCACTATTACAGCAACAGCGAATATGTGCTGGGAGCAAGAGACTCTCTGAAATACGAGCCTGACATCGTCAGCGGGCGTATATCGGTAAGGAATCTGGAACAAGCCCAACAGGTCATCGGCAAGATTATAAAGTACGAGAAAACGCCACCAACAGCATCGTCGTACTACCAGGCATCGCTACACTGCGCCGACTTCCAGAACGAGTATGAAGAAGACAAAAAAAAGCTCATCACAAGCAATGACGACTGGCTTTTCATTACGGTATCGGAACACGTCAAAAACATGGTAGAGAACAACAGCGCAGCAAAAGCAGAGCGCATCTACACCATCGGCAAATACGACGAGGCGAACCCACCACTTAACATGGGAGACGGCACCCCATTTCCGGAAGAATACTACAACAAGCCCGACAACTGGAAAGACAACAACAAGGTGCGCCTAGACATAAGGAAGTCCATCAACGAAGGGAAGAACTATGTGCTGTATTGCGGACATGGCGGAGAAGATTGCTGGGCCGCACCATTTTTCAACACTCACGACATACATGCGCTTAATGCCAGCACCGAACCGACATTCGTATTCGGCCAGTTTGCCTGCCTGACCGGCTCGTTCGGCAACAACGAAGAGTGCTTCGCCGAAGCCTTCCTCCGCAAAGAGCACGGAGGTGCTGTAGGCATACCGGCCAACTCGGCAGTAGCCTGGTGGCCTTACGCCGCAGATGCGACAGAAAACCTTATAAAGAGCATCTACGAAGACGGGGAGTTATGCGTAGCGAAAGCATTAAACAACGTATGGATGCAAAACGACATTAAAGACGGAGCGTATCCACAAAGGCTGCACCAAAGCACCATTTCGCACTATTTCGGCGACCCAACCATGCGGCTATACACCCAAGAGCCATCGTGCTTCTCACCAACCATCAGGAAAGAGGGCAACATTGTGATGGTATTTACCAACGAGGACGAAGAAAGCAAGATAGTGCTGACCAGTGCTGAAAATCCGGCCGATTATTCCAAAATGATGGCAGTGAAAGGCAAAAAAGGCTACTTCTACGGCGTTGACTATCCGTACAACATCACCATTCAGAAAGACCACTTCGTACCTTACATCATCACAAGTGAGAAGTACATCCAGAACGACACCCTGAAAGGTGAAAACGAGATAACGGGCTACGAGATTGTTGCGGGAAAGAATGTGGATTCGCTAAAAGCCACTGGCGCAGTACGGTTCAACAACGCCGACGTCACCTTCAAGGCGAACAAGTCGGTCCGTCTGAAACCAGGATTCTCGGTAAAGGCCAACAACTCGCACTTTGTAGCGAATGCGAAGGGAGGCCGCTGCAACTATAACGGCACGCCGACGGCCAATACGGTAAACCCGAAAGCGACAACATACATCTACACGGGGCCGGAAGAGGAAGAAGCGCAACCAACCACCGGCAAGAGCCAGCTGGTGTATCCGAATCCGACAACGGGAAGAATCACCGTTCAGTGCGAAGAAGCCCAGTCGACCATCACCATCAGAGACCTACTGGGCAATATGGTCAGACAACAGAAGAACGCAAGCGGCAATGTTGAAATAGACCTTGGCGGGCTGCCAAAAGGCATCTACACCGTAAAAATTGAAGGAGACGAACACGTCTATACCCGCAAAGTTGTACTAAAGTAAACTAGGGGAAACGACTCCCCACTATAATAGAAAAGACGGCCGAAATGGCCGTCTTTTCTTGTTTATATACCAATGTTTTGCGAACAGAATTAGTTTTTCTACCACTGCTACAGGACACAACTCTCCGTTACCCAAAAGAACAAAGACAGCTGTGTGCCCCTACTATAATAAAACCCCGAAAGTCAAACACTTTCGGGGTTTATATCATATAGTTCTACCTTGTAGCAGTAAAAGGAATGACTAGAAGAGGAAGGCCAGATTCAAATACCAGTCACGTGGTTTTGAGTCGGCTTTGTAAGCCTTAACCATACCCAACTCGTAGCCTGTGCTGACCTCAAAGTGGTTAGCCGCCCAGAAATTGAGACCGAAGCCAAATCCGAAATCGAAACGGTTGAAGTTGTTGTTTTCGAAATAAGGGTTCTTTTTCCAACTGTCGTATTCCGTAAACGGATTATTCTCGTAAGAGTCGTTACCCCACAAACCCAAATCGACATATACACCCACCTTAGGAGCGACAGCCAAATAGTCGTTAATGCTGAATTTATAACCGAAATTAATAGGGATGTGCAGATACCACAAATCGACCTTGTTTTCTTTGTCAAGACTCATATTCTCTTTTTCAAGCAAGTCTAAAAGTTCAGGATCTTTCAACATTTCATCTGAATACTTGAGTTTGAAGCCCTTGCCAGAGAGTGCGACAGTACCCTCGATGAAGAAAGGATCGGCAACGTTGTACTCAGCCTTCAAACCGACATTAAAGCCAGCTTTGGCATTATGTTCAATGTCATTATAGTCGCCACTGAAGCTAGAAACATTCAAGCCACCGGTGAGACCCCACATAAAATCGTCTTGCGCACTAGCCGAAGAAAAGCCAAGAGTTATGGCTACAGCCAATAAAAACTGTTTCATTATGAATAAATTAAGATTTGATTCGCAAAATTAATAAAGAGGAGAAATTTATGCAAGAAGTAAGGTCTTGTTTTCCGCTAGCGCTGGAAAGGAAGCAATCCGAAAGCCGGCAGCGACGCATAGACATGGTCGAACACGCCCGACTGGATATTCTCGAAAGGCTCCCAACGGACCTCCTTCACAAAGAAATAGATTTGAACGGGCAAACCAAGCTCGGTAGGAGGCAGTTGGCGTACCATGAACGTTTCGTGCGGTGTGAAATAAGGATGATGCTGGATGTACTGCAACATAAACTCACGGAAAAGCGCCAAATTCGACACTACCCCGCCATCGGGCATCTTGTACCCGTTCTTCTTAATTGCAGTCAGCACGCCCCCCATATACGGCAGTGCAGCTAGTTTCCTTAGCTCGTCGGCTGAACAGACATGGATGGACTTGACATCGATCCTGATATCCCTGCAAATGCGGCGGTGGCCGCTTTTCTGCATTTTACGCCAGTTGAGGAACGTGGAATTTAAAAGCGTGCTTGGCGGAATGGTAACAATCGACTTGTCGAAATTCAGCACTTTTACGGTATGGAGCGTAATTTCGAGCACATGCCCGTCGACATTCATATTCGGCATAGAAATCCAGTCGCCTTTCTGAACCATACCATTGGCCGAAAGCTGTACCCCCGACACGAAACCGACAATGGTGTCTTTAAACACCAACGAAACAATAGCGGCCGAAGCGCCCAAACCCGTCAGCAACACCGTAGGCGAACGGTTGACCAAGACACTGATAATGCAAATGAGACCAATGATGAAGACAATCACCTTAAAAACTTGGAAAATAAGTTGGTAAGGATGGTCTTTCAACGCATTCTTCCCGTCGATGATGTTGCCAACCACGTTGATAAGCGCGTTAATCAAGCAAATGACCAACGCAATTAACCCAATCAGGAAGACCTTCTGCAACCCGTAGAGCCAATACGAATCGCCAATAAAGGCCAGCGGCAGGGTGCGGTAAACAAAATAGACCGGAATAATTTGCGAGACATAAGTGGCCACCCGGCTGTCGAACAACATATCGTCCCACTTGTTCTCGGTTTTTTTAACGAGCGCGTGCAACAGCGGAACTGCCCAGTTTTTGAGGGCGTAGCCAACGAAAGCGGCAATCAGCAGCAGCACCGCCACTACGAGGATGCTGTCGAGCACGCCCGCCCACCAGGCCGAGAGCCCGAGGGTGTGCTCAAGGAAGTCGGCCACCTTTTCAACAAACGATTTTTCTATATCCATAGCAACGGGAGGTTATTTTTTCAGCAAATCGGGACGCAGGCGTTTAGTCCGTTCCAGCGCCTGTTCATACTCCCACTCCTTCACCTTCGCCTCGTTACCGGAAAGCAGAATGTCGGGCACGCGCCAGCCCTTGTATTCGGCAGGACGCGAATAGACCGGCGGAGCCAGCAGGTTGTCTTGGAAACTGTCGGAAAGTGCCGACTCGACATCGCTCATAGCCCCCGGAATAAGGCGGATGACGGCGTCGGCCATAATGCAGGCCGCCAGTTCGCCCCCAGTAAGCACAAAATCGCCCACAGAGACCTCTTTCGTGATAAGGTGCTCGCGGATGCGGTGGTCAATGCCCTTGTAGTGTCCGCAAAGGATAATGACATTGTTGAGCAGCGACATAGAATTGGCCATAGGCTGGTCGAATACTTCGCCATCGGGAGAAGTGTAGATGACCTCGTCGTACTCGCGCTCGCTTTTCAGGTGGGAAATCAGGCGGTCGATGGGTTCAATCTGCATAACCATACCCGCACTGAAGCCAAAGGCATAATCGTCGATCTTCTTATGCTTGTCTAAAGTATAATCGCGGATGTTGTGGATGTGTATTTCCGCCAAGCCCTTGTTAATAGCTCTCTTTATAATAGAATGGCTGAGTGGACTTTCTAAAAGTTCGGGCACAGCCGAAAGGATGTCGATACGCATATTTATAAGATTTACATTACAAAAATAACTAAAAACGAAGAACTAGAAAGCAAGAACTACGAAGTAAAGGGTGCGAAATGAGAAAATTGTAGTCAATAGGGGGAAGAAAAAAACGCAAAAAACCAAGGATTTAACTATATTTGCATAAAAAATAGAAATAATGAACAAAAGGCAGATTGTCGGCGTTGTTATTCTACTAGTTTTGGGAGGTATTGGTTGGCTAAACAGGACAAACACCCTGAAAACGGAAGGCGCCACCCCCCAAGGGCAGTACCTTCACGAGGAAGGCCAGGTGCACCCGTTTTTGACTGTAGGTCGGTGTCAACGGCCACGCCAAGGGCAGTACCTTCACGAGGAAGGCCAGGTGCACGGTACCTTTTACCACATTACCTACGAGACAGCAGACGGGAAGTCGCTGCAGGAAGAATACGAGGCAGAGTTCCAGCGGTTCGACCTATCGGTATCGGCCTTTAACGACAGTTCCATCATCAGCCGGATAAACCGGAACGACACCACGGCAAGAGCAGACCACTACTTTAAAACCGTTTTCACAACAGCGGAAAAAGTATCGGAAAAGACCGACGGCGCTTTCGACATTACCGTAGCACCGCTGGTAAACGCCTGGGGGTTCGGTTTCAAACACAACACAAAGGTGAACGACTCGACCATAGCAGAGTTGCTGAAACACACCGGCTATAAAAAAGTAATGTTGGCGGGTGACCGGGTCGTAAAAAGCGACACCTGCGTAATGCTCGACGCATCGGCCATAGCCAAAGGCTACTCGAGCGACGTGGTTGCGCAACTGCTGGAGAAGCACGGCATAAAGAACTACATGGTGGAAATTGGCGGAGAGTGCGTGATAAGCGGTGTAAACGACAAAGGGAAGAAATGGCGACTGGGCATTACCAAACCGGTTGACGACAGTCTGAACCGGCAAGACGAGCTACAGACCATAATAGAACTAAACAACGGCGGCCTTGCCACTTCGGGCAACTACCGCAGATTCTACTACAAGGACGGAAAGAAATATGCGCACACCATCAACCCGAAAACAGGCTACCCCGCACAACACAGCCTGCTGAGCGCGACAATTTACGGGCCGACCTGCATCGAGGCCGACGCTTACGCAACCGCATGTATGGTAATGGGGCTGGAAAAGGCTGTAAAACTGGTTGAGTCGATTCCCGAGCTGGAAGGCTACTTCATTTACAGCAATGCGAACGGCGAATACGAGACCACCTCGACCAGCGGATTCAAAAAACTAATTGCAACAGAGTAAAAAAACGACAAAAACAAATAGAGAGATGGGAGCAAAAAAAATTGGCTTAAGCGACTGCGAGTTCGGTAAAGAACTCTTCTTACCGCTAAACAAACTAGATGACCCCCAAGACGGAGATAAAGTCAGCCGTGAAAAAATCATCATGGACCTGATTCTAGACCGGGAACTGACAGTGACGCTGCTTGATGCGGACCATAACGAACTGAACACCATAAAAATAGAAAACCCCGAAGAAAAATGCCTGTTGAAAGTAGTGCTAGCCTACCCTATAGTCGGCAACACCTACTACCTGAAGGCAGAAAGCACAGACGGAGAGTTGAAGAAATCTATCTTCTTCGAGCCACAACGCTAAGACTAAGAATCGGGCAAGAAATAAAGAAACGGGGAACACTGCAACAGTGTTCCCCGTTTCTATTTTTATGCGGTGTAAAACCACCCCAGTGGTTAGTCGTACATCTGCTTGAAGTTGTCGTTAAACGCCTTACGAGCCGATTTGGTAGGCTCGAAATTGGCAGGCGTCTCTTGCAGTTTCTCGAAGACTTTCTTCTCGTCGCGCGACAGGCTTTCTGGAATATAGACACCAATGCGGACGAGCAAATCGCCTGAACCGTAACCCTGCAAATGAGGGAGTCCCTTACCGCGCAAGCGCAACACCTTGTCGGGCTGAGTACCCGGATCGATCTTGATTTTCGCCTTACCGTCGACCGTAGGAATCTCGATAGTGCCACCGAGAATAGCGGTATAGACCGGAATGAGCGCGTTGTAAATCAGGTCGTCGCCATCGCGCAAGAGTTCGTCGTGCGCCTCTTCCTCAACCACAACCAGCAAATCGCCAGGAACACCACCATGACGCGGTGCGTTACCCTTGCCACGGACAGTAAGCGTCATACCCGACTGAACACCGGCAGGAATGTTGAAGGAAACAACCTCTTCCTGTCTGACAATGCCCTCACCCTTACAGTTCTTACATTTCTTGTTGATGATTTTACCCTCGCCACCGCAAGTAGGACAAACCGAACGGGTTTGCATAGCACCCAGAATAGTGCGCTGCACACGCGTCACATAACCCGTACCATTACAAGCAGAGCAAGTAGAGAAATCGTTGCCCTCGGCACCGGTACCATTACAATCGGGACAAGGGACATAATGAGGCACTTTCACCTTCTTCTCGCAACCAGTAGCAATCTCCTTCAGCGACAGCTTAACCCTGACACGTATGTTAGAGCCCTGGTTGACCTGCTGGCCACGCGAGCCACCACCGAAACCGCCAAAGCCGCCGAAACCACCGAAGATGTCGCCGAACTGGCTGAAGATGTCTTCCATATTCATGCCGCCGCCAAAGCCGCCGGCACCACCGTCGACACCCGCCTTACCGAACTGGTCGTAACGCTGGCGCTTCTGAGGGTCGCTTAGGACCGAATAAGCCTCAGCAGCCTCCTTAAAGAGTTCTTCGGCCTCCTTTTTCTCGGCCTCAGACTTGTCTTGCTGGCGGTCTGGGTGGTATTTGACAGCCATCTTACGGTAAGCCGACTTAATCTCGGCATCGGTAGCCGTTTTGCTAACGCCCAGTATTTCGTAATAATCTCTATCAGCAGCCATAATTATTTCGATTCATTAGTATCAGCATTCGCATCCTGTCCAACCACAACCTTGGCGTGGCGCATAACCTTGTCGCCAAGCATATACCCCTTCTGGGTGCAGTCGATAATCTTGTTGTTCATGCCCGGAGCCGGAATAATAGCGACCGCCTCGTGGAAGTCGGTATTGAAGTCCTGGTCCTTGGTTTCAATCAGGGTGACGCCCTTCTGTGCGATAAAGTTAGAGAACTTGCGGTAGATGTTGTCGATACCCTCTTTGAAAGAGCTGACACTTTCGTCGTTCACCTTTTCAAGTTCTTTCAGACCGCGTTCGAAGTCATCGATCACCGAGAGCATATCTTCAAGAATGCCCTTTTTAGCCGCCCAAATAGCGTCGGTTTTCTCCTTGAAAGTGCGTTTCTTGTAGTTTTCGAAATCGGCATACAACAAAAGATAGTCGTTGTGTTGCTGTTCGACTTTCGCCTCAAGTTCAGCGATTTTTGCGGCAGCCTGCTCTTCAGGCGTCAATTCAGCTTCAGCAGCAGGAGCCTCGGTAGCAGTTTCAGCATTCTGTTCCACATTCTCGTTCTGAGAATCAGCATTCTGCTTCAGTTCTTCTTTTTCTTCGCTCATATCTTAATCTTTATAATTTTCTAAACTTAAATAGCAGTAGCACAAACTACTTTAAGAAGTAGCTGCAAAAGGCAGGCCAAAGAAAAGCGCCGGCCAAAATTGGCAGAAAAAACAAGAAAACTCTGCCATATTTGCAGAAAAATTTGAAAATAGTGTCATATTTGCAGAAAAAAGGGTAACAGATGATTTCTAACCGCGTAAAAGACTCTAACATACTGTTTCTTGACATAGAGACAGTTCCTATGCAAGCACTTGTAGACCAGAACGATGAAGACATGTGCCACCTGTGGGAAGAGAAACTGGCAAAAATGACGGCCGCAGCACAGGGCGACGACACCAGCGAACAAAGCGAGGAAGAACGGATACAACAGGCCGGACTGTATGCCGAATTTGGCCGGATTGTCTGCATTTCGTTCGGCGCCTACTACCCCGACAAGAACGACGGCAGCCAGCGTTTCTGCGTCAGCTCCTTCTTCGGTAGCGACGAGAAACGGATCGTAGAGAGTTTCTCGAACATGCTGGTACAGAAGAAACTAACCATCGACAAACTGTGCGGACACAACGCCAAAGAGTTCGACATACCCTTTATTGTGCGGCGAATGCTGATACTGGGCGTGCCGGTGCCCGACCTTTTGAAAATATACGACAAAAAACCGTGGGAGACTCCCGTAATAGACACCATGGAAATGTGGAAATGCGGAGCCTACCGCTATGCGGCACAACTGAAACTGCTGTGCCAGGTGCTAGGCATACCGAGCCCGAAAGACGACATAGACGGAAGCGAGGTGGCAGGCGTGTTCTACAAAGAGAAAAACTACGACCGCATAGCCACCTACTGCCAAAAAGACGTGATTGCCACCATGCAGGTACACCGCCGCATAACCGGGCAAAAACTGATAGAGAAGGAGCGGATAACCGAAATTCCGCACGAAGCCCTGCTCTAAAACATATGTAAAATGTTAAAATAAAGCCAAGAAGAACAAAAAAACACTTGGAATTTATAAACCGAATCAGTTAATTTGAGAAACAAACACTAATGAACATGAAAGACTTCAAAGAACTAGCAGCAACAGACCTGAAAGATAACGTATTCGACCTGATAGGCAAACAGTGGATGCTTGTAACCGCAGGCAACAAAAACAAGTTCAACACCATGACCGCCAGCTGGGGAGCAATGGGCATACTGTTCAACAAACCCGTTGCCATTATCTTCATAAGGCCACAGCGCTACACCTTTGAATTTTTGGAAGAGGAAAAGGATTTCACCCTCACCGTGCTGCCAGAGCAATACCGCAACGCCCTGATGGTATGCGGCCGGAAAAGCGGCAGAGACTGCGACAAAGTAGCAGAGGCCGGACTTACCGCAATAGAAACAGAAAGCGGGAATATGACATTTGCAGAAGGCAAACTGGTGATGGAGTGCAAAAAGATTTACGGCAAGTTCTTCGACCCTAAAGAATTCCTCGATACTGAGATTATCACCAAGAACTTCCCAAACAATGATTTTCACAAAGTATACATTGCTGAAATAGAAAAAGTTTGGGCCAAAGATTGAGCCTATGACAGTAGATGTAATCATACCCACTTGTAACCCGGACGAGAAACTACAACTTCTTTTGGGCAATTTGGAGCACCAGACGGTGAAGCCAAACAAAGTGTTCCTACTGAACACGATAACCGACAAATGCAATGTGGATGTGTTTAACGCCACCTATAAGACTTCGGAAAACATCGTCATCAGACACCTGGAGAGCAAGGAGTTTGACCACGCCACAACCCGCAACGATGGAGCCCGCCTCAGCGAGGCCGACTTCATCCTCTTCTTTACGCAGGACGCCATTCCGGCCGACAACCACCTGATAGAAAATCTGTTGCAACACCTAGACGAGAATGTTGTGATGGCGTTTGGCCGACAAATAGGCGACAAGAACGACCCCATTGAATACCTTTCGAGGAGGTTCAACTACCCCCCTACCAGCTATATAAAGAGCGAGAAAGACAAGAAAAAGATGGGCATAAAGGTCATTTTCTGCTCGAACGCCTGCGCGATGTACAAACGCGACACGTTTTGGGAACTTGACGGGTTTAAAGACCACAACATCTTTAACGAAGACATGCTCTTCGCCTACAAGGTGATAAAGTCGGGCTACTCGATTGCCTACGAGGCCGACGCCATAGTAAACCACTCGCACAACTACAGCTGCAAAAAGGTATTCCACCGCTTTTTCGACCAAGGTGTGTCGCAGAAAGAGAACGAAAAGATCTTCAAGGATTTCTCGTCGTTGGGCGAAGGTGGCAAACAGGCCAAATACATCATCAACAACCTGCTCAAACAGCACGACGCAAAAAACATTGTCCGCTTCGTGATGCAGAGTTTTGCCAAAGTATGCGGCTACCTGCTGGGCAAACACTACAAATGGCTACCCAACAGCGTGTGCAAGAAGTGCTGTATGAACAAAAAGTACTTCTCGAACAACTGACACCACCGAAGGGCGGCCACGCCTACCAAACATTTGAGACAGAGCCGAAAAACCGGCCCACCAATATGAAAAAAGAGGGTTTAACACCCTCTTTTTTCGTAGAATAATAACTATATTTGTTCAAACCAAACAGACTAGAAAAAAAATGGGAATACTGAAAAACTTATCATCGGTCTTAAATACAGCATCGGACATACTGAACAGCGATGCAGCCAAACAAGTAATCGGAGCCATTAAAAACGGCGGCGCACAAGGCGGTTCTATCGACATAGCCAGCGGTTTGAAAGCCGCCCTGCAGGTCGGTATTGAGACGGCGGCTAAAAACCTGGGGGCAGAAAACGGCTATCTGGCCGACGCAGCGGTAAAAATCGGATTGCCGAAAGAGGCAGTCACCACATTCGGCGCCGTACAGTCGCTGGCATCGAACCAGGCGTTCAACTCGGTGCTTAACGCAACAGGCGTAAGCATACCAACGTCTGATACCATCATCACCCTGTTCAACCGTGCAGCCGAAAACGCAGCTCCAAAATCGGTCGACACCTTTGTCAACGCCATTACCAGCATGTCGATAGACGATGCCAAGCACATTTTGTTCGGCGAAGACAATGCGGCTACCACCTACCTGAAAGACCACACCTACACCAATCTGCAAAGCGCGTTCATGCCTAGCATAACCAGCTCGCTGAACACCATACAGATTGCCAACGTGACCCCAACACAGGCTTGGAGCACCTATGCCACCTACAACAACAAACTGGTTGAACTGCTCGACAGCAGCGCAGTGAAGGCCGCACTAGAACTGGCCAAACTGACAGGTGTACTGAAAGAAGAGCATATAGCCTCACTCGCATCTATCGACTTGGTGAACAAAGACCTGTCGGACTACATTACGGGTAAGGCTCTAGACGGCCTCTTCCTGAAAGTATCGGAAAAGGAGAACGACATCCGCCACAATGCAAGCGCCCGTGTAAGCGACGTGCTGCAAAGCGTGTTCGGCCTGCTCGACAAGAAATAAGCATTTTTACGAAACACGATAAAAATACCTTGTTGCATTGGAAACCCAACAGCAACAAGGTATTATTTTTTACGATAGTACCCTTACTGTGGGGATATTTACGGAAAGACGGACTGTGCAATATCAGCACAACGGTTTCGCAGCTATGAACCTAAAAATCACTGAAGAAAAACGCCATTTTACTTAAAATTAAATTTGTAAAAAGAAATAATTTGTAATATTGCATATAGATTCTGCTGAATGTTGTTGATGAGTCTTATGCTTTTGTAAAACACTTGGGTAGAAGTAGTAAATAGCGCAAGCGTTGCCTCTTGTTTGATGTAGGGAGGCAAGCAACAGAGGAAAAGAAACCTTATTTAGTTTATAATAAAGTATGGCAAACATGAAATTCACATTTCTTACGGCATTGTGCCTGATTGTCGGTATTTGCGATGTAGTTGGTGAAAGTCCTGCGGCGAGCGTCGTTGTGGAGACTAAAAGCGGTACGGAAAGCTACCAGATGTATGAGTCTGGGAAGATGTATTTCTCAAACGACTTTCTGATTATCGAGCCAACGAATGTTGGAGCAACAGACACGCAAAACGGCATAAAGTATAAATTGGCGGACATCAACAAGCTCTTGTTCTCGAGCGAAGGGACGTCGGTAGCCAACACCGACAATATTGCTTCGGTGAACGTCTACCCAAACCCGTCGAGCGACTACCTCAACCTAGAGCTACCATCGGAAGAAGTATACCAGTATGCCATTTATTCGCTGAAAGGTGAGAAGGTAAAAACCGGACAAATCGGCAACGGAGGAAAAATTGACATACAAACCCTTCCAACAGGAGTTTATTTTCTTAGCATCGGGAACACATACTTAAAAATCAGCAAGATATGAAAAGAGTTCTATTTCTTTTAACCTCAATATTCCTATGCCTTTTCCTATGGGCCCAGAAATCGATGGTTCTTCATTTGGGCACATTGGGCAAGGAAATTTTCCAGATTTCAGACACAGACACCATCCGTTTCAAGGAAGGTAAAGTGTTAATAGAGACGAAAGATAAAAACCTGTCATACAGCATTGCGGAAGTAGACAGCGCAACATTCGACCTTGGGGGAAAGGACACCGTGTTCGTCACCTACCAGAACAACACGGCCGTTATTGAGAACCCATACGGAGAAGAGTTGGTGACAACCAGCACCGACGGGGCAAACGTCACCATTGTGTCGCACGCCGGCAAAAAGGGAATCGTCTACTACCTGTCGGGAGAAGCGAGCGACGGTTCGTTCGAGTTCACCCCCGACAAGGGTTACACACTGGTGTTCGACAACCTGTCGCTTTCAGGCAAGAGAGCACCTATTGTCTTGAACAAGGGTTTAGACGACGAATCGTATACCGCCAACCTTCATTTGAGGGGGAAGTCTACCCTCTCAGACAGTGAAGAGAACAGCTTGAAGGCCGCACTCTACACCAAGTCGAAAATAAAAGTCGACAAAGACAGTACCGCAAGCGAGGGCGAACTGACCATTAAGGGCTTGAAACAGCACGCCATCAACTCGTCGAAACGCATTGAGCTATACGGCGGAAAAATCGCCATTGCCCTGGCGAAGGGAGACGGCATCAATGCAGACGGTTTGGAAGTGTATGGCGGAAACCTGACCATTGAAGGTACGAAGAGCGACGGTGTGGACTGTAGCGAAGTCATCTACATTGCAGCCGGACAGGTATCGGTAAAACTCGCGTCAGACGATGCAAAGGCACTCAAGTGCGACAGCATTATTACCATAGAGGGCGGAGAACTGGTTGCCGACATTACCGGTAAAGGATCGAAAGCCATCAAGGCCAATGTGAAGACCTCCTTCATCGCTGGTTCTACCCAAATAACACTCGACGCGAAAGAGCCGTGCACAGACGACCCGAACGACTACCGCTATAACGCCGGCGTTACCTGCGACGGCGAGGTGGAAATTTCTGGCGAAGCCCTGCTTGTTATAAAAGGCGAGGGCGTAGCCGCCAAGGCCATCAACTGCGAGAAGAACGTCGCTATTAGCGGCGGAACCCTTTCGGTTGACCTGAGCGGCAAACATTACGACGAGACCGCCCACCACGACACTGTTTCGTGCATGGGTATCAAATGCGACGGAAACCTCACCATTACTGGCGGAAAGAGCACGATAAACATCGGTGAAGCCGCCATGCTGGCCAAGGGCATCAAGACCAAGGGCGACCTGACCATTACAGACGGCGAGCTGACAGTAACCGTAGACGGCGGCTACTACATTACGAAGAGCTCGAACAACAACCAACAAGGTGGCGGCGGTGGTTGGAATCCATGGGGACAGACAAGTTCCAAACCATCGTACGAATATGCCTCGGCAAAAGCCGTGAAAGTAGAAGGTAACGTCAGCATTACCGGTGGCGACAACAAACTTACGGCAACACTGGGCAAAGGCCTGATTTGCGACGGAACCATCACCCTTGGTAAAGAGGGCGGAGACAAAGACGACTACGTCCTCTCGATAGCAGCTGGTAGCCGCAAGAACGAGACCTACACCATTAACGGCGGCGCCATAGAAGGCAACCGCACCAAAGCCCACGGCTCGCCAAAAGGCATCAAGGCCGACAAGGCGGTGGTTATAAACAGCGGAACCGTCGACATCTACGCCTACGATACGGGCATACTGGCGCCAGAAATCACCATTAACGGCGGAGAAATTGAGGTGAACGCACCATACGACCAAGGCGTCTTTGGCAAACAGAAACTCGACATTCTCGGCGGAAACTTAAAAGTGCCAGCCTCATACGAGGCCCTGTCGGGCGCCATCATCACATTCGGCGAGGGAAGCAGCACCTACGTGGTAGCTGACGACGACGCTTGGAACGCGACAGACGGCAAGGAAAGTTCATCGGCAGTGCACATCTACGTGAACGGAGGTATCCACTACGCGCAGTGTATGGGCGACGGACTAGACTCGAACGGCGACATGATCATTTCGGGAGGTATAACCGTGGTGGCACAGAGCCACTCACTGAACTCACCACTCGACACCGACACGGGTTGGAAACATAAAGGCGGTTTCGTCTTCGCAGTAGGCGGAAACGGTATGTTTAACGAATCGATTCCTGTAGAATCGCAAGGTCACATCTATAGTAGCGACATTTCGCTGATGGCGGACCAATACATTGTGGTAGCCAACAACGCTGGCCAGGTGTTAGCAGCCATCAAGATGCCGCTAAACCCAACGACCAACAACAAGAAGAGCGGTGCCGTATGCGCCTATAACAACGATGTGAAGAGCTACCAATTCTATGTAGGCAACAGTTTCAACGGTGCCATGGACTACTTCGACGGCCGTTTCGGCCTATACACCCCTGCCCAAAACATCAACTTGAACGGCTTCACCAGCTACCAAGTCAGCACAGCAACCGGCAACGGTAGCGCCTTTGGCGGTGGCGGAGGCTTCCAATGGTAAGGAAAAACAACTAAAATAGGAAGAATGAGAGGACGGGATTTCTGTCCTCTCATTTTTTTGTATAGGGAGATTGGAGCTATTTATGCGTAACAGACTTTTGTCCCCCCAAAGAAGGGCTGCCCCCCCTGCGCCTTTTGGATTCATTCAAAATTAGGTACGTCGATTGGGACAAAATAGAAGGCGGAAGTCACTTCCAAAGTGCAAATCGTGAAGTTCAAAGTGCAAAATCAGACGAAGGATTGCCTTCAAAGTGCAAAAAATTGCACTTTGGATGAAATTGCGCTGCCTCACATAGTGAAAAAAATCCATCTGCAACCCCAAAATTACAAGAACCACAATGTAGCTTTTCTATTGACAAATACACAACAAAATTTATAACTTTGCAAAATATAGCCCATAACCTCACATATAGAAGGCTAGGGTTACGAAAATATAAGAAGGCGTTCATCAACGCTTTGTCTCTTGGTAATTCAAACTTCCACATTACTGAATAGAAATCAAGGACATTGCAGAGGAGGATGCCACGGATGGGTTGTAAGACCATGTCCGTAGTGTGTCGGGGGGTAAACTACTCTCACGACACACGTTGCGGGCATTTTCTATACATCTCGGCGTGGGTGTCTTGTGTCTGCTCGTCTATTTCTAAGGTTGTGGAAGACCTGAATTACGGACGAGTTTGATGCAGATACCCACGCTTTTTTTATAATATCCGAGTTAGGGGTATTTGGCAAGGATGAAGAAACAATAATAGCCGTGGCGGACAATAAAATAAAAGAGTTCCACTTATTTGCTGGGATAGGAGGAGGTATTTATGGAGGCCAATTATTAAACCACCAATGTTGTGGCAGTGTGGAAATTGATTCTTTTTGCAACAAAATACTGGAACAAAGACAAAAAATGGTAGAGTATCACACAGCAGCAGTCTGTCGCCGACAATAGTAGCTGAATATGAACATCCCCCCCGATAAAGCGCTGTTGCAACACAAGATGAAGGAGATAGCGGAGTTGATGGAGGGAGAAGAATAGATGCTAAAAATGGACAATAAGAAATATACATTCATTGATCTCTTTGCTGGTCTCGGTGGTTTTCATTTAGCACTTGAAAATTTGGGGTGTAGATGCGTATTCGCATCAGAGCTAAAGGAAGATTTGCAAAAGTTATACGCTATAAATTTCAAAGGAACTAAGATAATGGGCGATATAACCAAAATCGACCCAGAAAAAGATATTCCAAACCACTCAATTATATGCGCTGGGTTTCCTTGCCAACCTTTTAGTCAGGCAGGAAAGAGGCAAGGGTTCAAGGATGAGAAAAATCGGGGAACAATGTTTGACTACATCTGTGGTATCATAGATGCGCACAAGCCAGAGTTTCTTCTGCTTGAAAACGTCTCTAATCTCAAAGGACATGATGGTGGAAATACTTGGAACGTGATAAAAGGACGCCTCGAAAAAGATTATTTTGTTAAGGCTGAAATTTTATCTCCTCATCAGTTTGGTATTCCTCAGCATCGCAAACGTATATACATTGTTTGTCGCAGGAAGGACCTTGGCTCTCTTGACTACTTCTCTTTCCCGAAGCCGACGAATGACGTTTGTGACATAACAAAAATAGTAGATCCAAATGATGTTGAGTACACGGCTCTAAGGTCAGACACTCTTCTTCAACTTGATGTCTGGCAGGAGTTCATAGATAACACTGTTAAGAGTGGAGACACTATTCCAACATTTCCAATTTGGGCTATGGAGTTTGGAGCTACATATAATTACAAGGACAAAGCGCCCGCCTTTCAAACTGTCACTGAATTGAATGGCAAAAAGGGAAAACTTGGTCAGAGTATTAACGGTCAGACTCTAAATGAATGTCTTAGCATGTTGCCGAACTATGCTCAATCAGCCAAGAGTCCAGTGTTCCCTAATTGGAAAATTCGGTACATAGAACAAAATCGCAAGTTTTATGCGAAACACAAGAGTTGGCTTAAAGTTTGGATGAAAAAAGTTGCCAATTTTGACAATAGTCACTTGAAACTCGAATGGAATTGCGGTAATGTTGCACCTGTTTTAATCGATAAGATTATACAATTCAGGGCGTCAGGTATACGAGTGAAAGTTCCCACGTTCTCGCCAGCACTCAATCTCGTTGGTACACAAATCCCGATTTTTCCATGGATAGAATTGCCAGACAAAAAACAGCGTGGCAGGTATATGACTGTGCGCGAAGCCGCTAAATTACAAGGTCTTGAAAAACTTGTGTTTGGTAATGACGAGTTCCATTTGTCACAGACGCGTTGTTATGAGGCGTTAGGTAACGCAGTTAATGCTCAGGTGGTTCAAGAAATAGCAAAAAGACTATTACAGTTATGAAAGAATCTGTTTCTATAGCAACCAAGCCTCTGGTGTATCAGGTTTTCCGTCATGTTGAAAACAAGGTTCAGTATGCACTGGCGGAATACATTGATAATTCCATATCAAGTTTTGAACACCACAAAGATGTCTTGTCTAAAATCAATCCCAATGGAAAGGTGCGTGTCAATGTTGACTTTTCAGAAGACTGTATTCGTATCACAGATAATGCTTTTGGTATTGAAAAGGAAAACTATCAACGTGCGTTTGAACTTGCTCAAGTACCTCTCGACGTAAAAGGCTTGAATGAGTTCGGTATGGGCATGAAAGTCTCTTCTATTTGGCTCTCAGATCATTGGGTCGTAGAATCCACTGCTTATGGAGAAAATTTGAAGAAAACTTTTGAATTCGACCTGCAAGATGTGATAGATGGCGAAAAAACAGATCTCGACGTTGAAGAAGAGTATGTTGATGTTAATAAACATTATACTCGAATAACGTTAACACAGTTATCAAGTAACAAACCGACCTCAAGGCAAATCGGTTTCGTCAAGAATCATCTTTGTAGCATTTATTCTCAGTTTATTCGTAATGGAATTCTTGATTTGTATATAAACGGAGAATTACAAAAGTACCAAGCACCTAAGATCCTTAAGGCCCCGTATTATAAAAACAAGAATATAAACGAGGAAATTGAATGGATTTATCCTTTTGATTACACTTTTGGCAATCAAAAGGCAAAGGGCTTTGTTGCTGTTCTCGAAAAGCAAAGTACAGCAGATCAAAATGGATTTCTTCTGTTTCGTCGTGGTCGTACAATAGGTACTAGTTCTGATGATAAATATCGTCCGAAGGCTTTATGTGGTAATGTTGGATCTCCTCAATATAAACGAATATTTGGCGAGATTGAAATTGAAGGGTTTGAGGTAAGTTTTACAAAAAGTTCATTTACCGAAGATGACCAATTTCAAGCATTCATTGAGGAACTTGCCAAGGAAATAAAGCACGAAAGTACTATTGATATTTTCGGCCAAGCGGAACATTATCGAAAGGAAGATGACCCGAAAAAGGCTGAAGAAAAAGCAGTCAATGCGATGGCTAAGAAGCTAACGCAGCCAGTAAACATAGTGACCACTCCTCCTCCTGTCTCAAAAACAGAACATGTAACAACGCATAGTGTTTCAGATACTGCAAACTCCAAGCAGTTAACTCTTTTTGAAATCCCCGAGAGCAATCTATTGCAGAAGCCTATCAAAAAACAGATGTCGATTGATGGCAAGAATTTCTGTGTGGAGATACGTTTTGTGAAACACTCAGGCGGTATGGGTTTTTATTCTGTTGAATCAAGTGGCTCTGCGAATAGTTATGTTGTCAATCTATATATGGATAATCCGTATTTCTCGTGTTATAACGAACTTCTAAAAGATGAGGATAGTGCAGGACCTATGCTACATATCATACAAGCTCTTGTAGCAACAGAAATACTGATGAATAGTAAAGGACTTTCTAGTCCAGCTAAGGCATATAGAGACATTCTGAATAATATAATTGGAAATTTCTAGGCTATATGGGTACCGAAACTATAACGGTGGTCTCAGACACAAACCACACATACAATACAATTCCCAAGATAGGCGAAAAAACGTTAGGTCTTGTTGACACACTTGATGTTGACGAGGAGAGCAAGACTAATCTTATCTCTGAAGCGCAAGATATTTTGAGTCATTGTATATTCCCTGGCAATAATGATAGTATAACCAATATTGCTGTCGGCTATGTACAGAGTGGAAAAACCATGTCATTCACGGTTCTCACAACTCTAGCCGCAGACAACGGATTTCGTGCTGTGATTTACTTGACAGGAACAAAGACCAACCTGCAAGATCAGACTTACAAACGTCTTCGCAATGATATTATGAAGAAATTGGACAACAGTGTTGACTATTTTCACTTATTCAAAGATGGTCAGACAACGGCTGCTGATGTCAAAGATTATCTTAGTGTTGATGATTACACACTGCTATTCCCTATATTGAAGCACTATAAGCACATAAATGAGTTAGCAACTATTTTCCAGAATTCTGAGGTTCAAAATATGCTTTCAGGGAAAGCTGTGCTCATAATTGATGACGAGGCAGACCAATCAAGTTTCAATACCTATGCTCAACGTAATTCCCAAAAAGAGGATTGGGAAGAAGATGATTATAGCCGTACATACTCAAGCATTAACGAACTGAAAAAGTCGTTGCCTTGCCACTCATACGTGCAGTATACTGCTACTCCTCAAGCTGCGTTTCTTATTGACAATAACGACATTTTGTCTCCAAAGTATCATACAGTCTTGACAGAAGGCAAAGGGTATACTGGAGGTAAGTTCTTTTTTCAAGACCCTACACATCAGTACGTTATTGAAATTCCTGAAGGTGAAGTATATCACAAGAGCCGCAATCCACTGTTGGACCGTCCTGCATCATTTGAAAGGTCTCTTATGCAGTTTCTTGTAAGTGTTGCTGTTGTTGTACGAATTCAAAAACGACTGAAGTTCTTGTCTATGATGATCCATATAGATGGTAGTCAAGATTCTAACGAGAAGTTTAAACTGTGGACAGATAATGTCATTAGTGAATGGAGTAATATGTTCCGCACCAGTGTTAATGATATTTCCCGCCCAGCATTTGAACTAAAGGTCCGTGATGCTTACGACGAGATTACAAAGTATGTAGAGAATAAACCATCGTTTGAAGAAGTCATGGATGTAATGCCTAAAGTGATTAGAAACAAAGCTACTTACTTAATTCAGGGTAACACGAAAAACGATATAGAATGGGAAGATAGCACAGAGGCTCATATCCTTGTTGGTGCTGACATGCTCAACAGAGGGTTCACCGTAGAGCATCTATCTATGACTTATATGCCTCGTTCTCCGCGCGGAAAGTCTACTGCAGACACGATTGAGCAGCGTTGCCGTTTCTTCGGCTACAAAAAGAAGTATAGCGACATAATACGCATATATTTGCCGAAAAAGAGCATTGAAGAATTCAATGCATACGTTGATCACGAAGAAATGCTTAGAAGCAATCTTCGTCAATGTAAAACATTGAAAGATTTTGCTAAAGCTAAGAAGGTTATGGCTATCAGTCCAATTCTCAAGCCGACTCGTACTAACATTCTTTCATCGAGACTCATCAGAAATAAGATGGTTGGGTGGAGACAATTGCGTACTATTGAACTAATGCAGAAGAACTCAATTGTAGTTGAGAAATTCAGGAATTCCATTACCGATTGGAATTTGTGCGAAGGCTATGGAACTCAGATACGTAAACATCGTTTTGCCCAAGTTGACGTTGATGAATTTATTGATTTCTTTAGAGAAATTGGATTCCAAGATCTTCCCAATATAACTCGCAAAATTGCTACTATTCAGTATCTTACATTTTTGAAAGAGAACGAGAAGATTGACAATGTCATTGTTTATGACATGTCATGCGGAACTATCCGTGAACGTAAATTGTCCAACGGTCTCCCGTTAAATTTACAAGCAGGTCGCTCAATTGATGGGGGTATTGCTTATCCTGGAGATAAAGCATTCAAATCGGATACGACCATTACATTCCAGCTACATCACATTCAGATCAAAGAGGCCTCTTCTGTTAAGTATCACAAATCTCCATTCTATAATTTTGCTATCTATTATCCTGAATTGTTGGAGCAAGGATACGTAGCTACTGAAGGTGCAGAGGATGACGAAGACGAAGGTGATGAATATTAAATCGAATCATTATGGAAGTAAACTCATTATATGGTAAGTTTATCAAACTCATTGGAACAAAATCTGATGATAGTGAAACTTATCGTGTTATTTCTGTTTGGGAAGGTTCTCGTCATCGATTAGGCTGTTCAGAAGAGGGTTTCCCCATTTTCTTTGTAGAGTGTTCTGATAATAAATCCACGACAGATGTCCATCTTGAACTCATAGATGTTCAGTTTAATCGCAATTGCAAACTTGACGATTCTGATGAACGAAAATCGGAGTCACACGTATATTGCCTTGTTAAGTTGAAATCTCTCAAGAAAGACTTTACCAAGTATTTTCTTGACGTGTTCTCGCTCGTTTTAGCTAAGTTGCCAGACTATCCTTCTACTGCACAGTTGCGTGACGAGGTCTCAAAACTAATTCAATTGTTTATGGGTGCAGCAACTTATTCAGCTTCTACTCTTCAAGGACTTTGGGCAGAAATGCTTGTCATTGAACAGTCTAAAGATCCTGATTATCTCATAAGTGCTTGGCATGTGTCTGCTAATGATAAATACGACTTCAACGATGGATTAGATAAAATTGAGGTCAAGTCAACAAGTAAAGTGTCTCGTTGTCACGAATTTGCATTGGAACAACTCAACCCCAACGACGGATCACAACTCCTAATAGCGTCAGTGTTTGTTATAAAGACAGGCATCGGGAAAACCCTTTTTGATATTGAGGAGTCGATAATTTCACGTTTGAAAAATAATGAGTCTGTTGAGAAATTGAAATCGATGATTATCAAGACTTTGGGAGAAAATATTGACACGGTAAGAACATCCTACTTCGATTATTCACAGGCAGTAGATTCGTTGTGTTATTTCAATTATAAGGATATTCCATCGATAGATATATCCAATGTACCCATAGGTGTTTCTAATGTTCATTTTCTGTCCGATCTTACCAGTGTCGAACTCATTGAACCAGAGTCTATTAAAGGTCGATTACACAAAAGTCTAGGATTATGACAGTATACCCTAAAGGCAAAGAACTTATCGATAAGTTCTTGGATAGCATAGAACAAAACGTTCTTTTTGAAATGCGCACTAATGATGATGGTGTCGTGTTGCATTTTGCATTTAATGGTCAAAAATATGCGGTGTATTTCAAATGCGTCTCTTATGCTGGAAATCCATATCCTCAGAATACAACGAGAGCACAATTGCCTCAGCGTCCAGAATTTGACAGAGTCGAAGGAGATGAGCGATTTCTTTTCCTCGGTTATGATGTAGGTAATGATCTATTTGTTTGCTGGGATCCTATTAAGGTTAGGGCTCGTCTGAATAAAAAAAGTTATGTATCGTTCTTTTGTCGACAGAATGTCCAAGATTCTGTCGAAGAAGGACGAATTGTAGAGGCTCAATTAACAAATGGTGATGTATATGTTCTTTTCAAAAGGTGTGACACAGCGAGATTCTTGGAGATGATAGAAGTGCATTTCCCTCAATTGGAAAATGACGCTCCGTCGGTTAATGATCCGTCGACAGACAACGATTCCAATGGTCCAGAAGGTGAAAACATTTCTGATGCAGAACTCATCGGCATTTTAAGCGATATTAATAACGACCCAATTGTAAAGACATTTGTTGATCAACTAATTGCCCAAGGCAAACGGCCAATGCAGATTATGTCAGAATGTTGTAATACATTCAGTTCTACATATAATGGAATGTTGTTTAAAGAATGGGCGGATGCAATCAATAAATACATAAGTAATAGAAGCCATTAATGACTTCTATGTTAATCATAAAGAATGCATCAACCAATACTGCCACAATTTGTAAAGGCAGTATAAAAACTCATCTTCCCCCTCAACAAAATTCTTTAACGAGACGGTAGTGACCTAAAAATATTGTAAGTACCTTTGTGCCAGATTCCGAAATTCATTTGACATGAAAAAAATAATTCTTGTTTTTGTATGCATGCTGTGCATCGTGGCACCCAACGCCAAGAATCAAGTAAAAGACCTGACCCGTGTGATGGTCATCAGCGACCCACACCTGCTGACAACGGAAAATGCCGATAAACTTACTGCAAACAAGGGCGGGAAACTGGACAAAATAAGTCCGACTATCTTTGCAAAGGCGGTTGAGACCATCGTCGAGGCTAAGCCCGAGGCCTTACTAGTGTGTGGCGATATGACCTTCAATGGCGAGGAAAGCGGACACTCACAAATGGTGGCCGCACTAGCGGAAATTGAGGCGGAAGGTATTCCTGTGCTGGTTATTCCTGGAAACCACGACATACAGAATCCATATTCGGAAGACGCCAATGGCGCGAACGTCACTCCTGATCAATTCAAGACTCTATACGGGGCCTTCGGCATGGGAAAAGACAGCCATCTGGAGAACATCAGCCGCGATGCGCAATCACTATCCTGGGCTGGAAGCCTGAAAGGTACCAATCTGGCCATCATCGGTTTAGACGCCAACATCTATGGTACAACACCAACCTACTACAGCGACGGTTGCCTCCGCAAATCGACAATCGACTGGATGACGGCACAAGCGGCGGCACTCCGGGAAAAGGGGAAAATGGTGGTGTGCATGGTCCACCACCAGCTAATTGAGCACGTTGTAGGTCAGTCTATTCTGGCACAATCGACACTGCTGAATATGAAGTACACAAAGCACCCGGTTGACGGGACCGATGAAGATGCCGTAACCAATACGGACCTGCTAAAGGCTTTTGCTGACGCCCAGATACAGTATGTGCTGACAGGCCACTTCCACATTCACCACACGCAAAACAAAACCGTAAAGAACTCGGAAGGAGAAGACTTCACACTGACAGAATTGACAACAGGAGGCTTGTCGACCTATCCGAACTGGATGCGCACCCTGGTGTTTGACACACCAAACAACCAGCTGGCAAGTTCTACGTCGACAATGATTCAAACAAAGGTTGGAAAAGAGGATCTGCAAACAATTTCGAAAGACGAACTGACAACCTGGGCCAACACCAACTATGGTTCCACCATTGCAGCAGGCATTGCCATGATGAACAGCGATGTAGACCAGTATGAGATATACGACGGCACGACTCAATTCCAGCTAGAAGAAAGCGCCTACCCCGAAGTACTGTATACGCGCAACTTCAGCGACAACAACTGGCAAACCCTGTACGTGCCATTTGATATGCAGTACGCCGACTGGAGCGGTATTTGCGAAATTGCCAAGTTCCACTCGGCTAACGACGAAAGCCTGCGCTTTACCCTCCTGAAAGAAGGTGACCTACTGGAAAAGAACACTCCGGCACTAATCAGACTGAAAGACGAACTGCCAACCGGGCAGTATACCATCACATCGAGCATAAAGGACTCTGACAAAACCAGCGTAATGCCAGTTGAGGGCCAAAGCAGTCCGCAAACGGGTTTTACCCTGCGTGGTACCTATGCGGGACTGACGGGCAGTTTTATGTACAAAAACAAATGCCTTAGCCTTTCGTCTGGCCAGTTTACAACCGTTGGCAATGAGGCCAAGGGCAATGCGGGCATCTTCCTTCAACCACAACGCTGGTACCTAACCGAGTCCAGCGGAAACACCCCTGCATTCAAACTATTGATAGAAGGCGAGACGACTAAAGACAGCGCCATTCCGGCTAACGGTTTAGAACAGAAAACCGGCAAGTTCATCATCGACGGACAACTGATCATTGTGAAAGGTGACAAGCTGTTCAACGCAAAAGGCCAAGAGGTAAAATAGCAGGTTCTTTGCAAGCAGGAGTTAAACAAAACCTGTGAAAGAATGCTGTACCACTAACTAAACAGCCTTTACGAAGGAAAAATCACGAAAACTTGCACTCGTCTGTAATCTCGTACATGTTTTCTTCGTCTTCAACAGAGACGGCACCAGCCTTTTCCAAGGCTTCGTTTACTGCAGGAGCCGCATCGCCGACAAACATCTGGAAAGCGCAATACTTGCACAAACGGTAGATGCCTTCAACCAATTTCAATCCCAAGTCAGGCTGGTTGAATGCAGGCAGACTCAACAGCAACGAGTTCTCGTCACGGTCTAACTCAAACTTAGCGACAAGCACCTCTCCC
Source organism: Bacteroidales bacterium UBA3297 (assembly GCA_002362105.1). Taxonomy (GTDB): domain Bacteria; phylum Bacteroidota; class Bacteroidia; order Bacteroidales; family Paludibacteraceae; genus Physcocola. Next base: position 275,081 of record DETD01000009.1, on the reverse strand, counting down.
CTACTGACGTTCACTTCCTCAAACTGGGTGTTGACAGCCACTTGGTCAAAAACCTCGGACGGATTGCCCGCAATAAAATTCGACAGATATGTTTCGACGAACTTATGCAGGAAAATGTCGGGCCGGAGTTCCATAAACTGCATCAGCTTCCGTGTGTTCGGATTCATAAAATAACAATGTCCGTTATCGAAAGTGTGACACAGGAACTTCCTGCCGTTTTGGTCATCTATTTTAGAAAAATAGCCTTCTTTTCTTTCCCCCAGCATTTCATCGTCCTTGTCAGAAAACAAAGGGTTAGCCGCATTGTACTCGAGGTCGGCCTTATATAGTTTTGCGATATCTTCTTTCATTTTCTATCTAATTGTTACGCAAAGATAAGAAATGTATCTGATGCACTGACCAGATAAACCACCAATAAGAGGCGAACCATTAACCTACATAAGGAAATTTTCAATACTTTTGCCGTCCCATAAAAAAGGTAACATGAAGAAAGAGATTAATCCACAATCAACCACACGCGGCATACAATTCGAGATTTGGAAGAACGCCCCCAACCCTATGCTTACTTTTGTAAAGAAGCTAGACGTTACCAACCTCGTTAAAATCAGAAAAAAGAAGCACCTGAAATTCAACATGCTACTTGACTACTGCATAGGGAAGACCGCTATAGGCACGAAAGAATTCTACCTGTTACCAGAAGGTGACAAACTGATGCAATTCGACAAAATTGCCATAAACACGATTGTGAAAAACCACACCGGAGAGGCAAGTTCGTGCGACATAGAGTTTAACGGTGATTTTGACAAGTATAACCACGACTACCTGAAATACACAACAGAAGTGGCTCAAACATGCATAGACCGCGACCTGTCGGGAGAATGTATGGTTATTGGGACATCGGCAATTATAGATACAGAATTGGAATTTGCCGGAGGTATGTACAGCGGCATCTTCAACAACCCTTTTATTATTTGGGGCCGCTATACCAAACACTTTTTCCGCTACCACTTAAACCTTTCCTTCCAGTTTCACCACACCCAGATGGACGGAGCCCATGCAGGGAAATTTCTGGAAAACCTACAGAGGACTATAAACGGCTTATAATAAAAACTGGGGGCGGGGGTGAAACGCTTTATGGGGGTTGGCAAAAGAGAGGTATTGCGGCACCAAAATGGAGGCTTTGTCGTGGTGACATTTATGAGACCAGCAAAGAGTGTTACTCAAGGTGGCAAGCGAGGCTAATCGCGAACAGCTTTCCCTCTACTATGGTATTGGTCGCTATGTCTCCGTGCATACCCGCAAGGGCGTTTGGGGAACAGGTGCCATTGACCTTATCAGCCAGCAACTACAAAAAGAGTTGCCAGGACTGAGAGGATTCTCGGCAAGTGCCATAAAGCGTATGCGAACATTCTATGAAGGATGGGAATTCTTAAATCGTCCACTAGCAGTGGACGATTTGAAAATTAACAACAAAACGATTGATATTCAAAGCCTTGTAATTCGTCCACAAGCAGTGGACAAAAATTCCAAGTAAGGGACGTTCTATAAATCCAAACTGTCCTCTTTTAGAAGGAAATCGAAAAGACCGATTGTCAGTATACCATCTTCATTGCGACGTGGCATGATGTGGTCCTTCACAATGATAATCTTCTTGAAAGAGTCATTGATGTTCATTAGTGAGCGAGACTCCTGTATCTCTTTTTCCCTATCAGGGATGGACAAAGCCGATTGTACGTAGTATTTCTTGCTTCCAAGACTGGCGATGAAGTCCACTTCCAGTTGAATACGAACCCACTTACCATCCTTGTCCTGCTTCTTAATTTCCACCATTCCAACATCTACACTATAGCCACGTGTGATAAGCTCGTTGTAGATGATGTTCTCCATGATGTGCGTCTCTTCCTGTTGGCGCATATCGAGGATAGCATTTCTCAAACCGATGTCTGAAAAATAATATTTTGTGAGCGTGTTGATGTATTTCTTCCCTTTTATATCGTAACGTATGGCTTTGTTCAGCAGAAATGATTCCGTCAGATAAGTAAGGTAATTACCAATAGTCTTGTTCGTGATATTTACGTTCTTTACACTTTTGAAAGTGTTTGAAAGTTTTGTCGGATTGCATGGAGAGCCAATGGATGAAGCCATGATAAGCACCAGTTCACGCATTTCATTTTCGTTTTGTACTCTGTGCCTCTCAATGATGTCCGCCAAATATACAGTCTCAAACAGGTTCTTCAGATAGCCAATCTTCTTCTGCTCCGTTTCAAATGACTGAACAAGAGGCAAGCCTCCATAGGTGTAGTATTCGCGCCATGCATCTTGTTTGTCACCTCCTATAGCAGAATAGAACTCGGAAAAAGATAAAGGGTTCACATGTATGGTCTCACCTCGGCCACGGAACTCTGTAGGAATATCAGATGATAAGAAGTGAGAGTTACTTCCTGTCACGTATGTGTCGGCATTATCAATATGACGGAAACTATTCAACACATCCACAAACTCGTCCATAAGCTGCACCTCATCAATGATGATATAATAAAGGTCATTGTCCTTGATTCTGTCATGAACATAGTGGAGCATGGTGTCTGGATTTCTCAGTACCTTGTTCATGCGGTCTTCAAGGTCAATGCGGATGATGTGGTCATCTGCCACCCCATTATCTAATAAGTAGTGGTAGAACAGAACATTCAGCAGATATGACTTGCCACATCTACGAATTCCTGTAACCACTTTGATAAAGCCATTCCGACGACTCTCTATCAACTGCTTTAGATACCTGTCTCTTTTTATTTCTATCATATCATTCCTTGTTTTTGCCATTATTGGCACTTTCTGGTAGTGTAAAGGTATGTTTTTTTATTCAACGAACCAAATAATGCGGCTAAAATCTGCCAGTATTGGCGGTTTTTAGTTATAGAATCGGTTGTTATGCGAACTCTCTTGATAATAGTTGAACAATATAAAAAAACTGATTACAGGCATCGTCATCTACGAAGATCACCTTGTCTTCGGAACTTCTGGCGATTTGCCAGAACTAGTGCGACCAGACAACATACACCACACCCATTTCTCTCGAAACCAGAAGAATACCCAATACCTCAAAGCATACAAATATGTCAAGGAGTTTGGCGAGGGTATTGACCGTATCTGCAATGAGTTGGAAACAAAAGGTTTTAGTTTTTATCTAATAACCACAAAGTCCTCCCCCCAAAAAGCAAATCCCGCATAACTACTTGAGTTATACGGGATTTTTTAGTTATTTACTTATCAGACTTACTTCACTTCCTCGAAGTCAACATCTGTTACATTGTCGTCTTTGCCACCAGCGTTCTGCTGACCAGGACCAGCCTGACCATTGAAACCACCGCCGAAGCCACCTGCACCCGGACCAGCCTGACCTGCGCCAGCACCAGCAGCCTGAGCAGCCTGGTAGAATGCTTCAGTAGCCTTCTGAAGGTCAGCCATAGCAGCATCGATAGCAGGAATATCCTGTTTCTGGTGAGCCTCCTTCAAGCGTGCAAGAGCGCCCTCGACACTTGACTTGGTGTTAGCAGGCACCTTGTCGCCAGCCTCTTTCAAGAATCGCTCGGTAGAGAAGATCATTGAGTCAGCCTGGTTAATCTTGTCGATACGTTCCTTAGCAGACTTATCGGCAGCCGCATTAGCCTCGGCCTCGGCCTTCATACGCTGGATTTCAGCGTCGCTCAAGCCAGAAGAAGCCTCGATACGGATGTTCTGTTCCTTACCAGTAGCCTTATCCTTAGCAGAAACCTTAAGAATACCGTTAGCGTCGATATCGAAACTAACCTCGATTTGAGGAATACCACGTGGAGCAGGAGCAATACCTGTCAGGTTGAACTGACCGAGGCTCTTGTTCTGAGAAGCCATTGGACGTTCGCCCTGAAGAACGTGGATAGTCACTTCAGTCTGGTTGTCGGCAGCGGTAGAGAATACCTGGGCCTTATGAGTAGGAACGGTAGTGTTCGCATCGATAAGCTTGGTCATTACACCACCCATGGTCTCGATACCGAGAGAAAGCGGAGTAACGTCGAGCAAAAGCACGTCCTTAACATCGCCAGTGAGGACACCACCCTGGATAGAAGCACCAACGGCAACCACCTCGTCTGGGTTAACGCCCTTAGAAGGCTCCTTACCGAAGTACTCTTTAACGGCATTCTGGATAGCAGGGATACGAGTAGAACCACCCACAAGGATGATTTCGTCGATATCGCTCTTAGAAAGGCCAGCCTTCTGCAAACAGTCGGCACAAGGGTCGATAGTGCGCTTAACCAAGTCTTGAACCAACTGTTCGAACTTAGCACGGGTAAGAGTCTTCACCAAGTGCTGAGGAACGTTGTCGATAGGCATGATGTAAGGCAGGTTGATTTCGCTAGAAGTAGTGTTAGACAACTCAATCTTAGCCTTTTCAGCAGCCTCTTTCAAACGCTGCAGTGCCATAGGGTCCTTGCTAAGGTCAGCACCAGAGTGTTCAGCCTTGAACTCTTCAACCAACCAGTCGATGATACGCTGGTCGAAGTCGTCACCACCGAGGTGGGTATCACCGGCAGTAGCGCGAACCTCGAACACACCGTCGCCCAAGTTGAGGACAGACACATCGTGTGTACCACCACCACAGTCGAACACAACAATGTTCATATCCTTACCCTTCTTATCGAGACCGTATGCCAAAGCGGCAGCAGTAGGTTCGTTAACGATACGCTTTACAGTCAGACCAGCGATTTCGCCGGCCTCTTTGGTAGCCTGACGCTGAGAGTCGTTAAAATAAGCAGGAACGGTGATGACAGCCTCGGTAACCTTTTCGCCAAGGTAGTCTTCTGCAGTCTGCTTCATCTTCTGGAGCACCATAGCAGAGATTTCCTGCGGCGTGTAAAGACGTCCGTCGATGTCAACACGAGGAGTGTTGTTGTCGCCACGGACAACCTTGTAAGGGACACGTTCGATTTCAGCCGTACACTGGTCGTAAGTGTTACCCATGAAACGCTTGATAGAGAACACGGTCTTAGTTGGGTTGGTGATAGCCTGACGGCGAGCAGGGTCGCCAATCTTACGCTCACCACCTTGAACGAAACCAATGACAGAAGGAGTGGTGTTCTTACCTTCGCTATTTGGAATTACCTTTGGTTCGTTGCCTTCCATTACAGCAACGCAAGAGTTGGTAGTTCCCAAGTCGATACCAATAATCTTTCCCATAATTTTATCTTAATTTAATTATTATTCAAAATTCAGAAGTGCGGATATTTTGAAATCCACGCCCAATAAAGAACAAAGTGCGTGCCAAACCGAAAAAACAGCAAAAAAGGGCGAAATCTGCCATTTCTGCAAAGCCATGCGACGTCCGTTACGACAGAATGGCAGAAAGAACCAATAAGGAATGACAAAAGAGCCACATTTAGGGAAGCGGCAGTCAGTACCTTTCCGTTTTGTCCTTTCCATTTGTCAAAACAAGAACAAGAAAGGCCTGCTTTTGTTTTTTTGTATAAGCAATTTATCAAAACAGGAACATATTATTGTAACATTCAGACAAACACACTTCCTTTGCAAAAAATAAAGACCAGCGGAAATGAAGCGTGTAATGAATTGTGTACCTGTGCTCAGCATAACCGGATCGGACGGAGTTGGCGGAGCTGGCATACAGGCCGACATAAAGACAATATCGGCACTTGGAGGTTATGCGGCTACAGCCATAACCTCGGTGACCGTACAGAACACCTTCGGCATTCAAGAAGTTTTCGACTTGCCGGCCGACAATATAAGGAAGCAGATAGAGGCAGTGATGGACGACCTTCACCCCGAAGTGGTGAAAGTGGGTATGGTCAGAAACCGGGAAACAGCCATATCCATCGTCCGCCTGTTAGACCTGTACAAGCCCAAGCATGTGGTGCTAGACCCGGGTATCGTATCGGCACACGGCAAACAGCTGGTAGAAAAAGACTTGTTGAAAGACATCCGCAAAGCCCTGTTTCCACAAAGCAGCATCTTGTGTCTGAAACGCGAGGCCATAGAGCACCTGCTAGGCACCACCATAAACAGTCTGGAGGAAGGAGTGGCTGCCGCGCAAGAACTGCTGAAAGAGGGGAACAATGCCGTTTTGTTGCTGGGCGGCGATTTTGGCAACGGAGCCATAACCGACATACTGGTAGAAAGCGGGGAAAAAGAGCCGACCTTCTACTCTACTCTCGGTGTAATTGACCGGAACTCGCACGGTGTAGGCGGTGTGCTGTCGTCGGCCATTGCCACCTACCTGGCCCAAGGGAACAACCTGCACGAAGCCATAGAGAAAGCGAGGAACTATGTGAACCGCCTGGTCATCTACTCCATCGACTTGCACCTGGGACAAGGCGGAAGCCTATTACACCACACCAACCACAGCCACGTTACACCGCACAAGCTAGAACTGTACAACAGCCTGATGAAGGAGATTGTGCAACACTTCAAACAGCACAACGATGTCAGTTTCTACGCCGAGCGTCTGAACGTCACCACCCGCTATCTGGCCCAAATAACCCGGAAAGTGGCGGGAAAAACACCGAAAGAACTGCTGAGCGAACAGTTGATGCGTGAAATAGAGCTGCAACTCACCAACAGCGACAAAAACATACAGGAAATAGCCTACGAATACGGATTCCACTCGCAAGCACAATTCGCAAAATTCTTCAAACAGATGAAAGGCACCTCACCGACCGAGTTTAAGAAAAGAGCCTTAAAGAACAAGTAGGTATAAAAACGACAAGTCCCTGAAAGCTGGATAATACCAACCTTCGGGGACTTTATCGTTATAAGGGAGGGAGCCCTTAGTCAGCAATTACAATTGAAGCCGGATTCGAGCAACCGCACTTATTGTCGGAAATGTTAGTTTTTTCGAACTTGATGCCCATCAGCGGCCCAAACATGACCATATTGATGATGTCGGCCTCGTTACGCAGCATATACTCAACCGGGGAAGCCCCTTTCGTACGGATAGAAGAACGCGAGAAGTCGACCTTCCAACACTGGAAAAGCGGTTCGTTGCCAATTCCCTCACGCTGGAGGATAGTAGTCTCCCATTTGCCATTAGCCATACGGCGGACAAGCACTTGCTCGTTATCGTTGGCAAATACAGTCGCCACATTGTCGCCCGCATCACGGAACGTGCCTTTCTCCACCATTTTCTTCTGCTTCTTCAGTTCATCCTCGAATCCCTTTGGCGACTTTTTATCAGACGAGAAGGTAAAGAACTGCTGATGTTGGGAGTTACCGTAAGTCAACTGCTTTATTTCATTACGATTGAAGAGATACTGTTTGTAAAAATCATCCAAATAGGTCTCTGGCAAGACCCATTCAGGAGCTACTTTACCGAACACAAACACATCGTCACCCCGTTGGTCGTAAAGATCCAAATTAATGTTGTCAAAATCGCCATCACCACATAAGGCAGAACTGCTTCCCTCGTAAGTTGTGAGATTTGGCGTTACAAGATAAACTGTATAGGATGTGACTTTGAAAGTTGTGTCTCGCACCTTCTTGTTTGATTGGTGTATGGAGTATTTTCCATCGGCATTAAACACCAGGAAGCCCGCATAATTGGAAGTCTTGCACCAAATTTGGTGTTTTATCTTGTTGTTAGCTTCCGACTTCATCATTTCGTTGTAGCGGTCTTTCTCCAGATCGAATTTCAGAATTTTGTTGTCTGCTTCCACGTAAACGCAATTGTTTTCGAGCGCAAAATCAGAGCACATTTCAATATCACCAAGGTTGACAACATTGTCTTCCGAGTTAATTTTTATTTTTTTCTGTTTGTTGTTGCACCTGATACGAATCAGCTTGCTTTCATCCCTTTTATCGAAAGGTACTTGAAGCGAGAATCGGCCGTAGGCATCGGTGCTGACCGTGTAGCTTTCGCGTTTCTTTTTCAAGAGTCCACCATAGAGCAGGGTCACATTTGCGAACGAAGGGCCACAAGTGTTCACAACACATCCCTTGATGACTTGACCGGTAGGCACCACAATTTTAGGGAACGAAAGGACTCCATTATTGCACGGCACGCTATAGAACTTTTCCTTGTAACCATAATAGTCAGCAGATTTCACTCCCACAGAAGCTTTCTTCGCATCCAGATACAGGAACCTATAAAAACCATACGTGGAGTAAGTTGAATACTCCTTTCCGTCAATCATAGCGGTTACCCTCACACTTGAAAGGGAGCCGCCATCCGAATTAGTCAGGCGTCCATAGCCACAGTGTCTATTCGGTAAAACAAAATCGTAGCTAAAACCAGGCTTTACACTATTTTCACTGGCAATCGAATACGACTTCACCTCCCATCCCGCATCTTCACGATTAATATAATCTTCGGGCAAGACAGTGACCGTTATCGGTTCGTCGCCTTGATAATACATAAAGTATTCGCCGTTGTAATTGGTTCGGACGCGCGTGCGTGGCAGACCAGACACAATTGTATAGACACCCTTACCTGTTCTATCGGTAACACGGCCCTTAATGCACGCTAGTTCAGGTAAAACCACGTCTTGCTTATAAACCGTGCCAGCATCAAGACCTTTTACCTGATAAATAGGAGGGTCAACTTTCCCCCCATAGTCAACAGGACGCACAGTGACAAAGACATCAGTGTTATTTGGGATCGTCACACGATAGTAACCATCGGCCCTGGTGTAGGTAAAGGTTTGAGAAACAGTCACACACATATATGGCAGGGGATCACCTTTCTTGTCACGGACATACCCCTCGATATAGGCACGTAGATTCGGATCGTCTAAGTTGTGCCAAGAGAAATGCTGAACCTTGCCTTTGTAGCAGCCATCAACTTTCTCTGCCACGCCTTCTTCAATCCATGTTCCTTTTGCCTCATCGAAATACCAGAGCGGAATGGTTTTGTGCAGTTTGTCGTCGAAGCCAGCAGGAACCGGAAAGGTCAACTCGCTTTCCGAGCCTTTTTTCAATTGCAGTTTGCCACCAGTAGAGTCGAAAAGCGACACCTCCACCATACCATACGACAAGAGAACCACTTCCTTGCCGTTGGCAGTCACACCCGACAGGTCGCTTCCCGGCATAGCGTCGTTAAAGTTTTTTGCATTGGGGTCAAGGTAGAAAACACTTGCAGAAACAGCGCCCGAATAGGCACCGCCCTTTTCGTCGACCAACGAATTGGCAGGAATAGAGATGGTCATACCACCAACTTTCAACGTAGAGGCCTCCGTCGACTTGAAGCGGGTCACAGTAGACACGCTGTCCTTGTCTTCCATAGGTTGAAGCACCGCATCCAGTCGGTCGCCATCGGCTGTACGGACTACCGAAAAATAGCCCTCTTTTTCAAATTTCACAACACTACGGCCGTTGACACACCGCTTCTTTTCAACTGCATAAAGTCCGTTTTCGGAGGTGATGACAGTGTCGGTACCCGTCACAACCAACACGCCGTTTAGAGGTGTGCCAGTGGGGTCAACCACCATACCGGTAATAGGCACGCTGTCGATTGATTCCGACACCACATAGTCCGTTGCTCCTTCTAATTCTGGTGCTGTACCTTTTGAACCGGAGCACGAATAAAGTGTAACCAAGGCAGCTGCAACAGCGCCCAAATGCTTCATCGTCTTTTTCATATTTTATAAAATTTTATTCATAAGAACCTAAAAGCCAAAACGTTTCATCAAGTCATCCGTTTTTTTGTCCAGTTTCTTTATGTTAACTTCTTTGGCTTTTCGCTTTTCTATTTCCTCCTTGCTTATAATGCGCGTCCCAAACGGGTCAAAACCCTCCTCATTGGCAACCAGGCTATATTCCATTTTTTTCCCGTCTAAAGTGAAATAGACATATTGCCCATTATTTTCAAGACGAAAAAACATGCCGTTCATGACGAAGGTCGGACTTTCAATCCCCTTATAATAATAGAAATACGGAGTTGCATAGTAGTCGCGGACATCGTTATAAACGGTATAAGGATTTATTTCCTTCCTACTGAACTTTTTCTTCTTTACCTCTATCATCACACCGCTCGAGCTAGTAAGGAAACTTCTTGAAGAAGAAGATTTTTTCGATAAAGAGATAGCAGGATAGTTGAGAGATCTGTATATTCTTTTATTGTACGAATTTCTTTCAACGTTACAGGAAATTCTATCACGCTCTCTCCTCTCCTTTTCGTTCAGGATCGCACTGCCATAGCAGAGCATACTGTCGACCGGCCAGCCTTTCGATTTGCTAAAGTTCCGCAGTTCCGAAGTCCTAACTATTATTTTAGGCAAACTTTCGGCAGGTTCAAAGGTTTTTTTAAACTTAGTATATATACGTTCATCAAACGGCTTAATCCACGAAGACGTAAACACCAAGTCAGCCCTCAAACCAGAGAATACCCCCTCACCGTATTCCCAAACAAACGGCATCCAAAGCGACCCTTTGTCCACCTTCATATTGCGGAACGCCCCGCTTCCTATGTGTCTTAACCCTTCAGGTACAGTAATGCTTTCTAATTCCTCATCGGCAAACGCATTGTCGTTTATGCCCACTAAAGAATACTGTTCTACAGTTGGCACCGAATCGGGAAAGGCACCGTTCGTAATATACCGAAAATTTGCAGCAAGGCAGATGTCCTTTCTGGTCTTATCAGTCGCTACAGCCAACACCCTTCCGACATAAAGGTTCATATGGATGTCTTCAACATTTTTTTTGTCAACGCAATAACGTCCGTAGAAGTATTTATCAACCAGAATGTATTTCACGCCATTTTCAGTAATGGTGTCACCCACTTCGTAGGCAAAGGCAGTTGCTTGCGTTAAAGCAAGCAGAACAACTGAAATAAATTTTGTTATAATGTTCATTTCCTTCCTCTTTTTATTCGTTTGCCCTTAAGGGTAAAGCTCACTTCGCCGTCCTTGTCGCCAAAGTTCAAGTGCCAGCCCTCCTTAACGTTTTGGTCAGCTACAGGTTTAAAGGTGTCGTACACAACGGTCTTGCGCTTTTTCTTGACATAAACTTCGTAGTAGGACTGCTTTTCATATTCGGCATTCAGGCGCCCCCAAGGGAAGTTCTTTTCCATGCTCTTACTTAAACGCACCTTCGCCCTAATTTCGAAACCTTTCTGCGCACCAGGCATAGTTCTAAAATTCTTTTTGCAGTAGCGCAAATCGGTATGTATAATGGTCAGCGGTCGTTCAATCCACTCCTTGTCGCCATTGTAGGCTTCGCTCACACATTTTTTAAAGAACTTGTCTTGTCCAGCGACCTCATAGCCCCAATAGGGAGAAGAAGCCAGATGGCCAACGCTTCTCACATGGCAAACCACACCGCCTTTGGGCTGTTGTTGCTTTTGGGTGTATCTGGCAGTGTTGGAAGATATTATTTTGACAAACGCAACAGGTTTACTGACGTCGAAACACAGACGGGCATCTATGTTATGGAAAGCAAACTCGCCCACCCGTTTAACGTTGTGGACCACCAGCGTGCCCGACTTTATTTTAGCGTTTTCGAAGGCAGAGTTGCCAATAAACTCAAGTTCAGGCAACCAGACCCTGTTATAGGTTTTACCATAGAACAAACTGTCGGTCAAACCAATCACCTGGTACCGGCCCACCGCCACAGGAATCACCACATCGGTCAACGCATCAGAGACGTTAGTCACCATCAACTCGCCGGCATCGTAGAAAGTAGAGGCGTTTAGCAAGGTGTCGCGCGGATCGGTCACCAAGCAGTAACCCACCACCTTGAAAGTAATACCTTCCTGGGTAAAAACATCTCCAATTTTCCAATTCTGTGCAAAGCAGGCAATACTAGAAAACAGCGTTGCCAAGAATACTAAAATTCTCTTTTTCATTTCTAAAACAATATCAGTATGACACGTTAAAGTTTTGAATAGTAACAAAGTAACTGCTGCAAACATTTTTGCAGTTTTTTATTCATTCATTGTTTAACAACCGTAAGAAGCTACTAGACGACAGATAAGAAGTCTTTCCTTACAGATAATTTCATCAAAAATACAAATCACAATTAACGGTGTACAAATTTGTCCACCAGAATTCGCCCTCCTTTATAATATTTAACAACCGTTAACATCTCTCGGCAAAATCGTATCATAGTACACATCTCATCCGGCTTTTTTACCAAGTAGGCAAGTTTTGGCATACGGTATTCAATCTACCAATAAGGCAAAGGGAGAGATTTTGCGAAAGAAAAGCGCGCCACCCCATTCTATACTAAACCGCTCAGAGTAACAGCGATTCGCCATCGAAACCGATAGCCCAGAAAGGAACACCTTTAGGCTGCGTATACTCCTTCATACGCCAGGCCGACTCGAACCCACTCAAAACAAAATGCATAGGCACCAGCTGCCGCACGCAGAAACGGTCGAGGAACTGTCTGGCACCCAGCATATAGCCGTTCCCAATACGTCCGTCAATAGGGAACATCACCAAATCGAACGTATCGGTCACTTTGGCAATATCGTCTAACTCCGCCAAAAAACGGCGTTCATCCTCAACAGGATCAATCTCGCAATTAAACTCAAAGCTGAAAATTTTCCGTCCCCTATAATGGTCCGTCAGAAACTTGGCATACCAGTTATTCAGGTCTCCGGCATGGAAGATGCGTTTTCCATCGACCTCCAGCATCCACGACACGCCACAATCGTTACTGCCAAAAGCCGTAACCTTGAGACAGCCGTCGCTCCAAGAGTCGCCCTTTTCAAACCAGACATCAGCCTCGTCGGCATCTGCCCGCAGGTTGTCGAGAATATCGCGGGCCAACAGGTACTTGATATCCGTCTTCTGCCTTTTCCAGCGGAAAACCTCACGGTTAAAGTGGTCTTCGTGGTGGTGGCTGGCCAGCACATAGACCGGCTTGTCGGACTGCAACAGTCCCTTAACCGAGTCAGTAGGGTCAATCCAATAATCGACAATAACGATACAACGTTCGGTTTCGATGGCAAAGCCACTATGGAACAGGTATGTGAGACGCATAGAGACGGCCAAAAACTTATTTAAGCGACTTCATCCGCTTCAACACATCGAGCAAGAGGAGCCAAAACTTCTCTACCGTTTTTATTTCGACCTTCTCGGCTGGCGAGTGTACCCCCCTGAGCGTAGGCCCGCATGAAATCATATCAAGATCGGGATACTTTTCGAGGAACAGTCCACACTCCAAACCTGCATGAATAGCCCCCACGGTAGGCGTCTGTCCGAACAAGGTAGAATACGACTCTACCAGAATATCTTTAATGGCAGATTTCACATTCGGTTTCCAACCCGGATAGCCGTCGCCGTGCGAAACAGCAGCCCCCGCCAGACGGAAGACAGCCGCCACCTTGTTTTTCACCTCCTCTTTACGGGAAGCCACCGAACTGCGCTGGCTGGTTGTTACCAGAATAGTGTTGTCGGCGTTCATCTTAACTGAAGCCAGATTGGTAGAAGTCTCAACCAAGCCAGCCAAATCTTGACTCATGCCCATAACCCCATGCGGACAAGCGACCAAAGCAGCAACAAGGTTCTGCGCGGTGACGGAATCGATAACCGAAGAAGACGCATCTTCCACCAAAGAGTCAACCGACAGTTTCAGACCAGGTTCGTTCGGATATTCGCCCTGCAAATCGGCCAAGAAGAGGTTGGCCAGGACACGAATCTGTTCTTTTTTTGCCACAGGTATGCCCACAACAGCCGAAGCCTCGCGGGCAATGGCATTGCGCAGGTTGCCACCATTGAAAGCGGCCAGAGAGACAGGCATAGCGGCCGAAAGCGTATTGACAAAGCGAGCCAGCAACTGCACGGCATTACCACGGTTCTTATCGATATCGGAACCCGAATGGCCGCCTTGCAGGCCATTGAGCGTTACCTTGAAGAACATAACGCCAGCAGGCACCGGCTGCGGTTGGAACGTGAAAGTAACCGTAGTGTCGACACCACCGGCGCAACCGATACAGAACTCGCCATCGTCCTCAGAATCGAGATTAACCAGATACTTCGACACAAGAATGCCCTCAGGCATTTCCTTTGCGCCCGACAAGCCAGTTTCCTCGTCGAACGTGAAGAGGCACTCCAGCGGTCCGTGTTCAATGCTGTCGTCGGCCAAAACCGCCATCATAGCCGCAACCCCCATACCGTCGTCAGCCCCAAGGGTCGTACCCTTAGCCTTTACCCAGTCGCCATCGATGTAAGGGACGATAGGGTCTTTGGTAAAGTCGTGGTCAACATCGGCATTTTTTTCGCACACCATATCCATGTGCGCCTGCAAAAGCAGGCTAGGCGCATCTTCATAGCCCTTAGAGGCCGCCTTGCGGATAAGGACATTGCCATTCGCATTGATGGTTTCGAGGTTGTGCGACTTGCCAAAACTAATTAGGTATTCCCTTATTTTTTCTTCGTGCTTAGACGGGCGTGGCACCTTGCAGATTTCCGCAAAATAATGCCACAAGCCCTGAGGTTGGAGTTGTTCTATTTCGTTTGCCATAGTTTACAAATACAGTTTATACAAAAATAGCACAATGCCGAGAAAAAAGCAAAGGCCCGGGAACCAACCCGAGCCTTAGCCAACCCAAAAGCCACACAGACTTACTGGCGCATCAGCGTAAAGTGGCCTGTAAAGGTCTTGTTCATATCGTCGACCTCAACCTCGTACCAATAATCGGTAGACTTCATCGGGAAGCCCTGATAGGTACCGTCCCAGCCCTGGTCCTCGCCCTTGTAGGTAGCCAACAGCTTACCATAACGGTCGAAGATGCGGATAACGGCATTTGGATACGCTTCCCGTATGATATCGGTCGTAAAGAAGTCGTTCACACCATCGTTGTTAGGCGTCAAGATTACCGGTATTTTGATGTCAGGAGCCTTCACCACGAAAGGAGCCTGAGCCGTACAGCCCGCCTCGTCGACCACATAGGCCACATGCTGGCCGTAAGGTATTTTCGTGAACGTAGAATTAGAGCTAGCCTGGCTGGCATTGTCGTCAATCCAATAGGAATAAGGACTGGTGCCACCCGAAACCACCACATCGCGCTGGTTATAATAGAGAGAGTCGACACTAACAATGGTAGGGCTTTGCGAAACAACCAGGTTAAAGCCAGTGGTTGCCTCGCACATGCCGCGTTTTACGGTAAGGGCATAAGAAGCGCTCTGCTCTGGCTTCACATAAATAACAGCCTGTTTCACACTATCGGCAGCAGGGTCGTCGGTCGAAGTCCACAAGTATTCTTCAGCCCGGTAAGAAGAGGCGTCGATGGTAGCCACAGCCCCCTCGCAGACCACCTCAGGGGCACTGATACTGCCCGAAAGCGGACGGCTGACGAACAGGTTAACAGAGTAAACCGACTCAGGACAGATGCCGTAAGAGCCACGCACATAATACGTCTTAATGTAGTGATCGGCCTGCAACGATTCATCGAAAGTAGGCGCAACGGTAATAGACCGTCCGTCGAGGCCGGAAACGATAGAAGGGTCATCGTCCCAAGTCAGGAAAGCATTCTCAGGTTCCACCTTCAACAGCTCAATTTCAAGCGTAGACTCGCCATCGCCACAAATGGCAAGCCAACTATCGTTTGGCACAATTATAGAAACCGGTGCCAACACCTTTATCGACTTTTCGACCATCAACGACTGGTAGTCGCTGCCATCGGAAGGCTGTCGGTAAAAGAACTGCACCAAATAAGTGGCATCGGAAGCCGGCGTAACAGGAAGGTGCAGACGACCGTCTTCCCCCATACTCCAGCCTGAAGTATAAAAGCGGACATTACCGCCAGCCGTTTCGGTAACCACAATGGTCGCCTCGTTCGGATAGACGAACTTACCCGTGCCAATGGTGTCGATAACCAGATCGCCCTTTTCACCAGCACAAACCGTTTCGTCGAGGCGCACCCTCAACTGCAGACGCGCATCGACCTTGACCGCAATTTCGGCCTCAACCTCGCAATAATCGTCGTCAGAGAGCGTAACCTTGAAATTATGGTCAGCCGTCACCTTCAAACTAAGCGGATTGCCATCGGCAAAATGGACGCCGTTTTCCGTCCATTCGACCGTAGACGGATTCCTATCGGCAGGGACTGTGATGTTAAGCGGAACAGACAACTGGCTGTCGCGCTTAACAGTATACTCTTTCTCGTAGGTCAATAAAATACGCGGACGAACCTTAAGGGCATTACCCTCGGCAATTTCGCCAGTAACCACACAACCACGGTTGGTCACCTCGTACGAGTAGACCCCATCGTCGTCAGCAGTTGGCGAAGTCAGGCTAAGCGAGGTAGCCGACTCTCCAGAAAGCGGCTGGCCATCGCGGAACCAAGCCACCTTGTAGGTGTTTTCCGGACAATTGACAGACAAGGCAGCCTCGAAGCTTTCGCCCTCACAAATATTATACGGAGTGTTGGTTGCCACCACTTTAACAGGAACACTTACAATAGTCACATCGAACGAAGTCGGACACTGGTTGGTGTAAGTAAGCGTATATACATTAGTACCAGAGGCAGGAGCCACTTTAATGGAAGACCCCTGATCTACAAACATACCCCCGTTCAACGTCCACACCAAGTCGTCGTCTGTAGAAACGACATCGGCCTTAATTGTCAATTCGGAACCACAAGAATAGAAAACATGTCCATTTGCAGAAACCGCAGTCTGGGTCGACTCGCTATTATTCTCTTCCGAGAACGAGATGGAACCGACAACCGGTCCGTCGCCAATCGTGATGGTCTTGCTTTCGGCAGCAGTAGCCGTACAAGCACCAGCCGAGGCAGAAAGCGAATAGGTGTAAGTACGCGAAGCCGGGCCAGGCAACTCCGCAGTCGTGAAGTCAGCAGAGGTCACCGTCTTAGTCTCGCCCGCCTCGGCACTGGTCCAGGTGTAAGACACCTCGGCAGGAGAGACAGCGGAAGTGGTAGCGCTGAGGTCGACCGTAGTGCCCGGACAGGCGGTAGAAGCGCCCTCGATAGCCAAGTCGCGGATATAGTCGATTTGCACGGTAATAGGTGCCATTTCGGAAGCACACTGGTTGCCACGCACATAGAAATAAGCCTGTGTATTGTAGGTGCCACTCACAGCAACGGCCGTAGGGTCGGCAACCGCATCGTTAGAAGACAGGTTGTAAGCCTTGGCCCAAACCTTAGCCGCCTTAACCGACCAAAGGTTAGCCGCCGACAAGTCGACAGTGGCAGGCTCACAGACTGGATCAGGATTAGCCGTAAGCAGAACCGGACGTGCATAAACCGAATCGATAAGGGCAGCAGCACGGCTAACCACCGCCTTGCCGTCCTTCATCCTTTTCTGCGCCACATAATAAGTATAAAGCTGGAAAGGCTCGTTATTGTCGACCACAGTAGAAGGCACAGGAGCGGCAGGGAGTTCTAACGCCTCCTTTTCCGCATCGGTAGCCTTTTCGTTCGGATTTTCGCTGTACCAAACCAGCGTATAGTCGTCAACAGCGTCGCCATTGCCCGCCACATTAACCGTGGCAGTCAGCGCAGCAGCCGTCTCGCCCTCGCAATAGGCGACAGACTCGGTAGACGGCATAGGGGCAGACGAGACGGTAACACGTACAGGCACCAACTCGCTCTCGCAGCCATACTCGTCGATCTGGCTCACGTAGTACGTATATTCGGCGTCGCCTTCAAACGAAGCATCGTAATCAGGAGCCGGAACAGCGTTCAAAGGTGTTTTCGACGCATCGTACCAGCGGAGTTCGCAGCCGGCGGCAGCAACAGCCACCTGACTGTTCTGTGCCACCAGATTCTTGTACACGCCGCCATTATCGGCCGCATCGCTTTTCAAATAGTTGACCGTATAGTTGCCAAGAGGGACAGGCGTTTCACGGACGATCACCGAAACAGTGGCAGGTTCGCTGTAACAAACCGCATCGCCATTAAGTGTGGTCGGATGCGAGAACGTGCCGTATACGGTATACTCGTACACACCCGCCTTATCGGTAGGCGGAACAGGGTGTTCAACCACCTCGTCGCCGTAGTGCCACTCCAAACCGTTGGCAAAAGAGAAGATGCCCGGTTTTTCGGTAACCACAGCCGTAAGTTCGTCAGCAGGAGCGTCTAGGCAGTAAGTCAAATCGGCCATAGTGACAGGCGTAGGCACCGTAGCGACAAGAATGGTCATGTGCGCCTTCTCGCTCTCGGCGAGTCCGTTCGTCTGCGACACCCAGTATTCGAGCGACATGCCGCCCACCGTGGCCGTGTAAGAGTTCATGTGTTCAGTACCCTTGCCATCGGGCGTGTTGTACCAAAGGAGTTTGAAACCAGGATCCGATTTGAGGATGTATTTAGAGAAATCGATTTTCGTACCCACGCAAACGGTATCGTTGCGGACCTCCGGCATAGGCGCCATGTTCACAAGCACCGTCAGACGAACCGTGTCGCTCGGACAGTTCTCTTCGCTGACAGCACGAATCCAATAGTAGAAAGTACCAGCATCGTCGAGGCTCTGGCTAGGCACGTCAGTCGACCAAGAGTCGGCAAATTCACCATCCACAGCCACCGACCATTCAATACCTTCGGTCGAAGCCACCATCTCCTCTAGAGAAACCGACGCACCCGCCTTAACCTGTTCCGACATCAACGTCTTCACAGGAACAGGAACATCGGGAACCTTGTTGATAACGGCATCGAGCGCAAAACCCGCATCGCAATAATCAGGAGCCGAGACAGTAACAACCGCCGTGCCGTCGGGATAAGAAGCGTCGAGTTTCAACACAGATCCCGTCTCCGTCAGTTCCTCACCCTCGTACTTCCACTGGTAGGTGGCACCTGGCAGTTTACAGTCAACAACGACAAAAGTAGAATCGCACTTGTTATCGGTGTATGCAGTAGCCTCAACAAGAGGTTTCTCGGTCACGGTAAACTTGCGTTTTCCGACACAGTTTTCCTTGTTGTAGCCAACGAAATAGAGCGTAGCGCCATTCTCAGCCACCTCGTATGTGTAAGTTTTATCTTTTTCATCGGAAGAGACCGGAACCAGTACGTTACCATCGGCATCTTCCCAACTCCAGCGCACAATAGTGCCGTCGCTCGAGCCATTCAGCTCCACCTCATCGCTTCTGCATCCGCTCAGTTGCATATCCTTACCCATGTCGATAGCACCCGCACGTACAATTTTGAAAGGTTTTGAAATAGAGTAATTGCGGCACTTGTCGTCGTAATCGGCATCGCTAGGGTCGGAAATAAACTTCTGTAGGGCATCGTTGTTAGCCACCACCACACGGAAGTAGTTGGTGTCGGCAGGGTAATCGGCAGTATTGAACGAATAGGTTTCCTTGTCGGAGATGCCGCCCATGTTGTTCCAGACCTTGCCATCGGTACTCTGCTGGAAGAGGTATTTCTGCTGGCCCTTGAAGAAAGACGTCAGCAGTTCGGAAACCTGCGAGCCCATGGTAAAGTCGGTATTCGCACAGATAACCGTATCGCTGGCAAACGACTCCAAGTTCGAATAGATGTCGATACTAGGCGGCGAGCAGACCATAAAACGGATATCGTCGATAATCAGGTCGTTACCCTTATCCCAATAAGAATAGTCACCCGTACCGGTAGATACGATTTCGAGGATGATAGACGAAGAAGACACCTGCAGTTCGTCGATGTGGACGCGAATCCAGCCGGCACCGGCAGTCGCGGTCTTCTTATCGGAAGCCAGCACCTTGCCAGTAGTGGCATCCTTAATGTTGATGGTCACCTCGGGGTCGGTACCACCCGACATATTGGCAATATAGGTTTCGAAATAGATATTCTTATCGGTACACAAGCCATCGATTTGCCGGGTGAAGATAAGGTCGCTATAATTGAGTGTGATATTCATAAAGAGGGCACCACCACCCGACTTACCAGTCACGAGACTCGAATGGTCGGAAGAGACGCCCGACATCCAGGTAGCGCGGGAGTTTCCGGAGATATCTTGATAGTAACCCGTCGGAGAAGGGACCACCACACCATAATAGCCGTCGTTAATCTGTCCGCTAGGGTCAAACACCATACCCGTTTTCGACAAGTCGAAAGTAACGTCGGCTCGCTCAGGCGCGTACGTGTCGGGCTGTTTAGACGTGTTACCGAAAGCGTCGGTATAGGAACGTATATCGTCGAAATAGCCGAAGTCGTCGTAGAAGACATCCATACGCGACATAGGGTTACCCTCGCCATCGACACAGCAGGTAATGGTTTTAATGTGTATGGTGTCGGAATTGACCCCATTAACAAGGCAGTAGTAGTAATAAGAGGCATCGGCCTTCTTCAGCTCCTCGTACAGGCTCTTTTTAGAGCCGACTTCCTTGAAAGAAGAGCCATCGGTAGAAGAGAACCATTTATAGGAAGCGGCATTGTACTCCTTGTCGAGCGAAATGAGCGCCTGCTCGCCGGCACAGATCTCAATACCCATGCTAGAAGTGACATGTGGCTTATAACAACCCTTGACACGCAAGTTGCTGATACCGACAGTCATACCCTTCACATAATTATATCCGGCAATAATATCTAACTTTATATAGTCTAACCCGTCGGCAAGCGTCCCCGACAATTTAACATGAGTGGAAGTACCCGGGTCAACCCTGAAAGCATCAGACACCTTACAGGAAGAAGCACCGTACTGGTCGAGGTCGATGCCAACGGTCACCTCGTAAGGGTCCCAAGAAGCAGCGGTTTTACCAATACCGTATTTAGTGCCATTCAGTCCATAGAGGTCAAACTCGACAGTGAAATCAGACCCCTTGTCGATGCCCCCAATCTTGTAACTAATCAGTTTGGTGAGTTTATAGTCGGCCTCGTCTTCTTTTCCGATATGTGCAACCAGCATATTCTGGTCGATGTCGACATAGGTGCTGTCGAGCAAATGCGGATTAGAAGTAACGGCATAGACACTTCTGGTAGAGTCGAGGAAAGCCTGCGCCGAGTCGGCATAAACCAACCCGGAAGAGAATTTGCTACCTTCAGGCCCTACCGTTTCAACCAGGTTGAGGTCGCCCGCCCACAACGTATCGCTGTGCGCCATGTCGTAGAAGTCGGAACCGCCAACCAACACAGGGCACTGGGCCGAGACCGGAGAGAGAACCGGAAACGCCATTAATAAGAACAAGACAACAAGTCCCCTAAAGGACGTATGTTTTTCCATGTTTTCCATGATTTATGTAGTTAATATCATACTATAAAAAGAGACCTACTAAAAGAGACCTACGTAATAAAATATAAACTCAACTATCTCAATTTCACAAGTCGTAGTTTCTAAGTTCCGTAAAGCTAACAAAAAACCTGTTTCGGAGCAAAGAAAAACAAGAAAAATTAGTTCTTGTTGATAACTATTTACAATAAGGACGCAAAAAGGGGCACTAGCCGCCTATTTACCAGCGGAACGCAGTAATTACAAAAGAAACAAATATTTCGCATTTTCAGATAAAAAAAGTATTTTTGCACCTATTAATCTTATACCAGAAGACAAACAACTAAACAACAGCAAAAAAATGAACAAAAATTTTGTGTGGTTTATGGCTGCGATAGCCGCCACAGGCGGACTATTGTTCGGCTTTGACACCGGCGTAATAAGTGGCGCCATACCGTTTATGCAAGCCGACCTGAACATAACAGACAACGAGATAGAAAACATTACCACATTTGCCCTTATAGGCGCCATGATAGGCGCACTGGTGAGCGGAGCGCTAAGCGACCGTTTTGGCAGAAGGACAGTCATACTGGTCGCCGCCCTCATCTTCCTGGTAGGTGCGTTGTGGTGTGGCATAGCGCCAGACGTAACCCACCTGATGCTGGCCCGCATCTTCTTGGGAATTGGCATCGGAATAGCGTCGTTCTCAACCCCACTCTATATAGCCGAAATTTCGCCAGCCCGCATCCGCGGCACACTGGTTTCGATGTTCCAACTGCTGATAACAGTCGGACTGCTGGGCGCTTTCTTGAGCGACAGCGCCATAGCCGACAACACCAACAACAGTTGCTGGCGCACTATGTTCTATGTGGGAGTAGTGCCCGCCATCATCTTGCTGGTAGGTATGCTTATTCTGCCAGAAAGTCCGCGCTGGTTGCTGAGCAAGCAACGCGAAGACGAAGCCCGCAAAATCATGTGCAAATATGAAGACCCAGCGGTGATAGAGACCGAAGTGGAGAGCATGAAGAGAGACCTGCAAGAGGCAAGCAACCAGATGAGCTTAGCCGAAACATTCAAGAGCAGATGGATGTTCTATCCGATGATGTTGGCCGTCCTCATTATGTTCTTCCAGCAGGCAGTGGGCATCAACACCGTCATCTACTACGGCCCAAGCATCTTCCAGAAAGCCGGATTCGCCGACAGCGAGGCCGCCGTAATGGCACAGGTGAGCGTAGGCGTAGTGAACGTCATCTTCACCATTGTCAGCCTCTTCCTAATCGACAAGTTGGGCCGCCGCAAGCTGTTCTTCCTCGGCATGATTGGTATGGTAGTCACCCTGCTGATGATAGCCTTCTGCTTCACCAACCTCGACACCATGGGCGACACCGGCCGCTACGGCATAGTTTGCAGTATGCTGGGCTACATCGCCTTCTTCGCAGTCAGCATGGGTCCATTGGGCTGGCTGATTATTACCGAAGTGTTCCCGATAAGAGTCCGCGGTGTGGGCAGTTCCATTGGTTCGGTAGCCAACTGGACTTTCAACAGCCTGATTGTGTGGACCTTCTTCAAGATGATAACCTCATTCACCAACCACTTCAACGGCAACGAGTCATACGGCACCGCCGGCGTGTTCTGCGTGTTTGCGTTGGTAGCTATGGCAGGCATCGTGTGGGGCTACCTCTATTTGCCAGAAACCCGCGGCAAGAAGTTGGAGGACATCGAAGCCCACTGGAAGAAAGGTGGACATCCGAAAGACTTATAACACCATTTATATATTTTTTATGAGATTTTTAAAACTACTAGGCAGCGTGGCTTTTACAAGTGCTTTACTCGCCAGCTGCTGCAACCAGGAAAAGTGCGGAGCCAACAAAGAAGGCAACTGCGACAAAGGCAACTGCACAAAGGTTAACCAGACCATTGAGACCATCAAAACCCGCAGAAGTTGCCGCATTTTTAACCCAGACTCAATGCCAAGCAAGGAAGTGCTGGCACAGATTGCAGAGGCTGGTACCTGGGCTCCGACCGGAATGGGCACACAGAACCCCATCATTTTGGTGGTTACCCAGAAGGAAATGCGCGACCGCATTATGAGAATGAACGCCAAAGTGATGGAAAAAGACAGCATCGACCCCTTCTACGGAGCTCCCTGCATGATGATTGTATTGTGCAAGAAAGACAACAACCTGACCGTATATGACGGAACCACGGTAATGACCACCCTTATGCTGGCTGCAAAGTCGCTGGGTGTAGAAAGCTGCTGGATTCACCGCGCGAAAGAAGAGTTTGAGACCGAAGAGGGCAAAGCCATCTTGAAAGACCTCGGTATAGAAGGCGAATATGAAGGTATTGGCCACGTGGCACTCGGCTACGCAAAAGGAGAAATACCTGCGCCAAAAGAAAGAAAGCCAGACTACATTCACTGGATTGAATAAAACTGAATAAATAAGTAACAACACTAAAAGGCCGTGATTTGTTCACGGCCTTTTCTGTTGCCGCCAACAAGCCACCCCACGCCCCGCAGCAACAAGACCAAGAGCGGGAAAAAACTTCCTAAGAATAAATCTGTTGATATTTAAGAAGAGAAAAATTTGCTTTTTAGTTGAAAAAAAATCAATTTTGTAAGAAGCGTCATTCAAATAGCCCTCAAAAAAGGGCGGCGCAAGCCAGTAGAAGGGCGCCAAAGAAGCAGCGGTTAGCAGGAAATACAACTTCTGATAACTCATAAACAAGCAATTAGAAAAAGAAACAAGAATACAACCACATGAAAAAACGAATTGTCACCATCGCACTGCTACTCGGAACAGCCATGGGCATGCAGGCAAAGATTCTACGAGTCAACAATTCGCCAAACATTGAAGCAGGCTACAACTCCCTATCGAATGCCTTGCTTGATGCGGCGATAGGCGATACCATCTATCTGGAACCGTCATCACAAGCATACGGTGAGCGTGACGCATACGGTTTCAACGACATGAAGATCAACAAGCAGGTCACCATACTGGGTCCGGGCTACTATCTGGCAGAGAACAAGATTACAGAGTTTGCCGCCGGAGAGACCTTTATAGGAGGAACTGTCCGCATCAGCGCCGACAACGTGAACATTTCGGGCGTCATCATGTCGAACGTGCGCATCGAAGCCAACAACGTAACGCTTCAGCGTTGCCAGATTCTGAACGGTAGCAGCACCGCTGTGAAAATCAACACCGACGTGAACGGCAGCGTAATAGAACAGTGCTTTGTAGTGGGAGACATACAGGGCCAGAACTATCCGCACAACGTTATGGTGAACAACAATATCATCTGTGGTAACGTACTCGGCTTGGAACGCAGCCGTATCGAGCACAACACCTTTGGAAAATACAACCGCTTCGGAACCGTTCGCGACCTGAAGTTCTGCACCGTAATCGAGAACATTATGGAGAACCAGGGAAAGAGCAAGAACAACACCTCGGCATTTGTAAACAACTTTGTAGGCGACTTCACCAGCTATATGGAGAAACCCGACTTCACCCTTGACGCGAACTACCGCATCAAGCTGAATGCCCCAATCTCGACCAAGAGTTCCGACGGAGGCCCGCTTGGCGCATTTGGCGGCGTACTTCCATACGTAGTCAGCGGTTTGCCAGACGTGCCGGTCATTTCAAACGTAACCGGTCCGACATCGGTAAACTCTTATCAAGGCCTACCAATTACCGTTACCTACAAAATTGACAAGTAAATGAAAAAGCAACTCTATACAATAGCGCTTTTGGGTGTTAGCGCGCTAGCGCAGGCACAGCCTGAAGTAATCTCAACCGAATACTTTTACGACAAAGACCCTGGTTATGGCAAAGGCTATTCAGCAGGCACCTGCGACAACGGACGCCAAGACTTCAACGCCGACATCAGCCGTTTGAAGCAGGGTTTCCACACCTTGAACGTGCGCGGAAGAAACGTATATGGATGGAGCCACACCGTTACCTTCCAGTTTGTACTGTTTGACAAGGCCGACGAGATTCTCGGTACCGAATACTACTTCAACGAGGACCCAGGAGCCGGCAAAGGCACTTTCACCGCCATCAACAGTGGCGACTCGACTAAAAGCGTGAAAACCAATGCCGCAAACATCAACTACAACATTGCGAACATCGACCCAGGCTACCACCATTTGAGCGTACGCGCTTTAAATGGCGACAAGACCTGGACTCCATCTATCACTACCCCATTCGTGTACCTGAAGTCGCCTGAACAGCCAAAGAAGGCGGAATACTTCTTCGACCACGATCCGGGCGAGGGTAACGGAAAGGTCATCAAGAACGACGGCAACAACATGGCCTTCGCTATGGAGACCTCGAACCTGAGCAACGGCAACCACGTCCTCTACGTGCGTACACAAGACGGTGCCGGCAACTGGAACATGGAGGAAATCAGCCCATTCACCCTTCACAAGAAGGACGAAGTGGCAAAGGCCGACTGGAACATTCCAGTCTACATCTCTCCAAATCCGGCCCAGTACAGCTTCACCATCCAGTTTGGCAAGCACATTTCAGAGAACGACTCAGTAACCGTCAGCATCTTCTCGCAGTCGGGTAAGGAGTTGAGCCGTGCCAACTACCCTGTAGTGAACAACGTAATAACCCTGAGCACCGCCAAGTATTCGAGCGGCTCGTACCTCGTCCAGATTTCAAAGGAATGGTTGAGCACCTCGAAGCGCCTGATCATTAAGAAGCGCCAGAGCGAAAGCGAAGAAGCAGAGTAAACAACAAAAAAGCATAAAAAAAGCCACTTCCGCACAGAAGCGGGACCGATGCAACCCGATTCAGTTAACACGGAAGTGGAAGACAAATACGACTAAATGGCAGAAAAAATATTTCTTATAGAAAACGCTGACCCCGTTATTTTGTTCGGGGTAAACGAAGAAAACCTGCATCTGATTAAGAACCTGCACCCCAAACTGAAAATCGTTGCACGCGGAAACGCAGTGAAGGCGATGGGCGACGACGACGAGATTGCACAGTTTGGGATTGTTCTTGACAAAATAGAGAAATACTGCACAAAATACAACTCGCTACCCGAAGACGTGGTAATCGACTTCATAAAGGGTAAGCAGCCCGCCGAGAAAAAAGAGAGCGAGGACCTTGTCATCTACGGGGTAAGCGGCAAGCCGATTGTAGCACGAACCCACTCGCAAGCCGACATGCTGAAGGCGACGAAAGAGAATGACATGGTATTTGCCATAGGTCCGGCAGGAAGCGGAAAGACGTACATAGCCATAGCCATGGCAGTGAAAGCGCTGAAGAACCGCGAGGTGCGCAAAATCATACTCAGCCGTCCGGCCGTAGAGGCTGGCGAGAAACTGGGCTTTCTACCCGGCGACATGAAGGAAAAGATAGACCCTTACCTCCAACCGCTGTACGACGCCCTGGAAGATATGATACCGACCCCCAAGCTGAAGGAGATGTTGGAAGACAACATCATACAGATAGCACCACTGGCCTTTATGCGCGGCCGCACGCTAAGCGACGCATTCGTGATACTGGATGAGGCGCAAAACACGACAACGGCACAAATAAAGATGTTCCTGACCCGTATGGGCATGAACAGCAAGATGGTGATAACGGGCGACGTAACCCAGATTGACCTGCCCAGCAGCCAGCGCTCGGGCCTGATAGAGGCCATGAGCATACTGAAAAAAGTGAAGGGCATAGCCAAAATTGAGTTCGACAAAAAGGACATTGTGCGCCACAAACTCGTACAACGCATAGTGGAGGCCTACGATGCCGACGCACGCCGCAAGAAACTAGCAGAAAAAAAGGCAGAAAAAGAACCAATACAAACAAAAGCATAACAAAAAATGGGAGCTTTAACAAAAACAGATTTCAAATTTGAAAATCAGAAAAGCGTATACCACGGCAAAGTCCGCGATGTGTATAACATTGACGACGACCTGATGGTGATGGTGGCAAGCGACAGAATTTCAGCGTTCGACGTAATCCTTCCAAAGGGTATTCCTTTCAAGGGCCAGGTATTGAACCAGATAGCTGCAAAATTCCTTGATGCTACGCAAGACATCGTACCCAACTGGAAACTGGCGACGCCCGACCCAATGGTAACCGTAGGTTTGAAGTGCGAAGGTTTCCCTGTAGAGATGATCATCCGCGGCTATCTTACCGGTTCGGCATGGCGCGAATACAAGGCTGGCTGCCGTGAACTGTGTGGCGTTAAGCTGCCAGAAGGCATGCGCGAGAACGAGAAGTTCCCAGAACCAATCATCACCCCAACGACTAAAGCCGCAGAAGGCCACGACGAGAACATCTCGAAAGAAGAGATTTTGAAGCAGGGCCTTGTCAGCAAGGAAGACTACGAGCAGGTTGAGAAATACACCCGCGCCCTCTTCCAACGCGGTACAGAAATTGCTGCCCAGAAGGGCCTCATCTTGGTCGACACCAAGTACGAGTTCGGCAAACGCGACGGCAAGGTGTACCTGATTGACGAGATACACACCCCCGACAGCAGCCGCTACTTCTATGGCGAAGGCTATCAGGAGAAGTTTGAGAAGGGCGAGGAGCAGAAACAGCTTTCAAAGGAATTTGTCCGCCAATGGTTGATTGAGAACGGCTTTATGGGCAAGGAAGGCCAGAAAGTGCCAGAAATGACCGAAGCCTACGTCAACAGCGTCAGCGACCGCTACATTGAACTCTACGAGCACATTGTAGGTGAAAAGTTCGTGAAGGCGACCGAAAGCGACCTTGCAGCACGCATCGAGAAGAACGTGAGCGAATACCTGAAGAACAGGAAGTAACCCATAAGGAAAAATAAACTGAAATAGAAGCGGAACAGGCCAGCCTGCTCCGCTTTTATTTTTTCCGAACAAAAGCACGGAAGAGGCAAGCCATTCGACATGGGAAGAATTTTCGATTAATATTTGTTATACGCACAAGGAAGCATTAATTTTGCAATTATTATTACAGCCATTTATAAGATAGTAATATCATAAAATTAGATATATGCAGTTAAAAGAATTTCTATGCTGTTGCAGCTTGTTATGCATAAGTTTATCGGCAAACGCAACAAAGAACCACATGGTGGTTACTTTTAAAGAAGGCGGGCATTACGACTTCCTATTAGAAGAAAAGCCGACCATCACCTTCGACGACGACCACCTAATTGTCAACGAAAATGCGTCGACCACTTATGAGCTCGACAATGTAGACGGTTGGTACTTCTGCGACGAATACTCCACCACAACCACGGCAGAAGCCAGCAAGATACGTATTATTTGCACCAACGAATCGGAAATAGCGATAGAACAAGCAGGCGAGAACACCACCGTACATTTAACCAACGCATACGGCAAGTCCATCGCCTCCACCAAGACCGGTGCCAGTGGCACCGCCACCATCAGCCTGCCAGTCAGCAAAGGCGTATACATCCTCAATATCGGCAACCAATCGTTTAAGCTAATCCGCAAATAAAATGAAGAAACAGCTACTATACCTTACCACAGCAGCGGTTACAGGCATTGCTTCCGCCTCTATGCAAATGCGTACCATAATGTCGGATAAATCAAACTTCCGCTTCGACGTCGACAGCATTGTAGAAGTTAAAATAAGCAAAGACACCGCAAATAACAGGTCGCTGGTCATAGCCAAAACAGACAGTACGAAGGCTGACCTCAGCACCTCGATGATAACACAAATCTATTACGATGACGCACCCGACACCATCAGCCAGGGAGTAACCATAAGCGGAGAGATTGGCGGCTATTCGTATGTAGACCTTGGTTTGGAGAGCGGAGTAAAGTGGGCAACCTACAACGTAGGCGCCACAAAACCAACCGAAACCGGTGCCTACTTCGCATGGGGAGAAATCTGCCCCCAAAAAAAATACCGAATGGATACATACAAATGGGGGAACTTCTATACAAATACCATCTCAAAATATACATGGGATAAAGAAGACATAGGAGACGGTCTGACAGTGTTACAACCAGAAGACGATGCGGCTACCGCAAACTGGGGAAGGGGTTGGCGTATGCCTAGAACCAAAGAGCAACAAGAACTGATTGACGGTTGCACATGGGAATGGACCGACGACTATATGGGAAGCGGTGTAGCAGGCGAAATAGGAACCTCAAAAACGAACGGGAACATAATTTTCCTACCAGCAACAGGGTATGGCGACAACGGAATCTACAACGAGAATAGAGGCGGAAACTACTGGTCTTCAAGCAAAGAATGTGAAGAGTGCGAAAAGTACACAATCAACGATATTAAAGATGCCGCCTTTCTCTGTTTTTATAAACCTGACACTTATTTCAAAATGTATAGATTTGAGGGTGACCTAGGGCGTCACTACGGTATGTGTGTCCGTGCGGTTTCGGGACTTTACAACATAAAGAAAAAATACACCGTAGTATTCTATGACTGCAACAAGACCCCAATAAAAGAACAAAAAGTGACAGAGGGCATGGCAGCAACCGCACCCGACAAAATAGAAGGATGTGAGAACGAAAACACCCAGTTTACCGGTTGGAGTGATTCATCGTTTACACATGTTGTTTCAGACCTGGACATATACCCCGTCTATAAACACATAACAACAGAAAAAGACTTTGAAGATGGCGAGATAAACGGCTACACCTATGTAGACCTTGAACTACCAAGCGGTTTGAAGTGGGCCACCCACAATGTGGGAGCGTCTGTAAAGGAAGAAACAGGGAACCTTTATGCTTGGGGCGAGACAAAAGAGAAAGAAACCTACGACTGGACAACCTACAAATGGGCTGAAGGCGATTACAAATCCATCACAAAATACAGTACAAACAGCAGCTACGGTATGCAAGACGACCTAACCACCCTTGACGCTAGCGATGACGCCGCAACTGAAAACTGGAACGAAGACTGGCGAACTCCGACTAAAACAGAAATGAAAGAACTGATTGAAGGCTGCTTATGGGAGTGGACCGATAATTTCAACGACACAACCGGAATGAAAGGTATGATTGGCACTTCGAAACAGAACGAAAAAAAGATCTTCCTGCCAGTATCGGCCCTCACTGAGGAAGAAGGCGACTTCCTACAAGCCGTATACGGGACAGCCTCACTAGGCTCACGCAGCAATAACGCAAGCGCCGTTTATGTCAACAAAAACGGAATTATCGAAGAAGACAACAGCCGCTCG
This sequence comes from Bacteroidales bacterium UBA3297, assembly GCA_002362105.1. Lineage (GTDB taxonomy): Bacteria > Bacteroidota > Bacteroidia > Bacteroidales > Paludibacteraceae > Physcocola. Next base: position 244,854 of record DETD01000009.1, on the reverse strand, counting down.
AAAGGAAGGTATTTCCGAGCTGTGGCAAAATAAACTTTGCAAAAAGCAACCGCAAATACAGTACACTGCATTTGCGGTTGCTGGCTATATATATACCTGACATATTGTTCCGTTAGGGGAAAACTGCAAAAAATTGCCACGGAATGTTGCAATAATAAATAGTTTAACTATCTTTGCCATAGTGGCACAGCCACTAATTGGGAGCCAGACTGTCTCCCCCACTACTATAAGTGTAACATAAATTTAACTGACGATGGACGCACAATCAATCATTAACCTTGTAACAAAGAACGCAAGTGCAATTTCAGCACTTTCATCAACCGACTCGAAACTAGAGAGCGTCATCAAACTTATCAAGGCAAACAGCAGTAGTAAAACCGGCGGACTGGCCGGCGCCATAGGAGCGCTTGGCGGCCTGCTCGGCAAGAATAAGGGCAACGACATTTCGTCGCTGGTGATTACAGCCCTCACCCTTTTGAAAGGAAAAGACCTGAACAGTTCGAACATCAGTTCAATTGTAAGTGCGGCATTGAAGGGCAACAGCAGCGCAAACTCGGTTGTCACCACCATTTTGAACATGATTAAGAAGTAAAAGAAACCCCTTCAAAGCAAGGTAAAAAGAGGATGTACCGGCAAAGGAACATCCTCTTTGCCGTAAAAAAGAACGGGGAAGTTCAGGATTTTGTCGGACCAACCGTATTGATAATGGCACAAGTTTTGTTATCTTTGAAGATATAACGTTGAACAAACAAAAGTAAACTGCATATGAAGAAATTACTGAAACTAATACCGATACTGTTAAGCGTACTCTGCCTAACAAGTTCGTGCATATACGTAGACGATGACGACAAATGGAGAGACGACGACTATTACTACGATCCAGACGAAGAGCTCTGCATGTATCTTAGAGATGGCCGTTGGTATCCGTTCTCAAAATCGGGTTTGACCGACTGCGAGTTCAATTCGTATATGATATTCCGTGGGCACTATATGTACACCTACGACTGCCACGATGTGAACTACGACAGTGGTTCGTACGACGTCCACAACGGTTACCTGAACATCCATTACGAGAACGGTGACCTGATGACCTACCGCATTGTTGTAGCAACAAACGGCGAGTTGGAACTGCGCTCTACGAGCGACGGTGTGACTTACCTGTACGTCAGGAACTAACCCGCAAAGACATAGCACAAAAAAAGGAACGCCAGAAACGTTCCTTTTTTTATATTGTATCACCACTCGGGCTTTTGTGGCGCATAGCGCAAACGGTCGCCCACCAGTTCGAGTTGTGGAAGGGTGTTATTCGAGAAGACGCCACCCGTACCCAAGCCCTGCGGCAGCGGGTTATTTTTAAGATAGGTCCACTGTGCAATGGCATTGAGCCCCACATTCGACTCGAGCGCCGAGGTTATCCACCACCCTATGCCGTTGGCCTCAGCCGCATCAATCCACTCCTGCGTACCCGAGAAGCCGCCATGCAGGCTGGGTTTGAGCACCAGGAACTGCGGTTTGACCTCGCGCACAAACTGCTCGCGCTGCGCTTTGTCGAGAATAGGGATAAGCTCCTCGTCGAGAGCGATAGGAATAGGCGAGTTGGCGCACAACTTGGCCAATGTCTCTATTTGTCCGGCCTTGATAGGCTGTTCGATGGAATGAACCCCCAGCGCGGCCAACTTGTCGAGGACGGCCGGCGCCTCTTCGGGCGAGAAGCCGCCATTGGCATCGACACGAATCGTAACATCGTCGGCCGAATAGCGCTGACGGATAGAGGCAATCAGTTCCAGTTCGTCGTCTAAATTAATGGCACCGATCTTCAGCTTAATGCAGCGGAAGCCGTTACGCAGTTTGAGTTCCATCCGTTCCCGCATCTTTTCCTTCGTGCCCATCCAAACCAGGCCGTTAATCTGTATTTCGCCCTTCCGTTCGGTAAAGTCGGACTTGAACGGCTGCATTTTCCCGCCATTGAGCAAATCGGCCAAAGCGGTTTCAATGCCCATCAGAATAGACGGATAGTTGCGGAAGCGTTCGCGGAAATCGGGTTCGTACTTGTCGAAATTCCAGCAACAGTCGGCCAACACCTTCTCGTAATCGGGCGTATCTTCCACCGACAGTCCACGGAAGAGGGCGCACTCGCCCAGACCGACAATGTCGGGTTGGTCTTCGTCTTGAATGCGGATGAAGTAGGTATCTTTGGTGTGCAACACCCCGCGCGAGGTACCCCCGGGTTCAATAAAGTTCAGCGTGTATTTCGAGAAAGAAGCGTTGAGCATGCTTAAGGGAATTTAGGGAACTTAGAGAAATCGGGTTTTCGTTTTTCCAAGAAAGCGTTACGCCCCTCCTGCGCCTCGTCCATCATGTAGAACATGAGCGTAGCGTCGCCTGCGAGCTGCATAATGCCCTCTTGTCCGTCGAGTTCGGCATTCAGTCCGCGCTTAATCATACGCAGTGCCATAGGGCTTCTTTCCAGCATAATTTTGCACCATTCCACGGTTTCGTCTTCCAGTTTGTCGAACGGCACCACCTTGTTGACCATACCCATTTCGAGGGCCTCTTGGGCTGAGTACTGGCGGCAGAGGAACCAGATTTCGCGCGCCTTCTTCTGCCCCACAATGCGGGCCAGGTAAGAAGAGCCGAAGCCAGCATCGAAGCTGCCGACCTTAGGGCCGGTTTGTCCGAATATGGCGTTTTCGGAAGCGATAGTGAGATCGCAAACCAGGTGAAGCACATGTCCGCCACCAATGGCGTAACCGTTCACCATAGCAATGGTAGGCTTAGGCAGCGAGCGTATAGCCTTGTGGAGGTCGAGCACGTTGAGGCGTGGCACACCGTCGTCGCCCACATAGCCGCCACGGCTCTTGTAGTTCTGGTCGCCACCCGAACAGAAAGCCTTGTCGCCCTGACCGGTCAGCACCACTACCCCAATTTCGGGCGTTTCGCGGCAGATGGCGAAAGCGTCGAGCATTTCTTTGTTGGTTTGGGGGCGGAAAGCGTTGCGCACCTTCTCGCGGCAGATGGTAATTTTAGCGATACCCTCGAAGAACTCGAAACGGATGTCTTCGTAGTCCTTTATTTTAGTCCAGTTACGTTGCATAATAGTAAGATATGATTATAAGACAAAGGTACAAAATTAAAAGCGACTGGCGAACAAGAAAAGCGGGAGTGTGTCGAAATAAAGACACACTCCCGCAGTGTATAGCGCAATCCCAACAAAGAGGGAGGGAAGTTACATATTCACCTTATATCCCTTTTCCTTAACTTCGTTAAGAATTTCTTTGGCGACGTCAATGCCCAAATTTTTTCCCCACTCCATACAATCTTTCGTAAGATCAGGAGTGACAGCTGACATTTTTTTTCCAACAGGCGATTTATAGAAAGCCACAATCTCTTTCATTTCCTGTTTAGAAAGATACTTTGCATAAATTTCTGCCACTGGTTCCACAACTTTATCTGTTGTAAATTTCTCTTTGAACTTTTCAAACAGAGAAATCCAAAGCGACTCAGGAGCTTCAGGAACAAGAGATTTGCAATGCTCTATCATTTGAGGCACAATTGCTTCGATGGTAGCGTCGAAACTCGACAATTTTAAAAACTCTTTTGTGAGTTCACGGTATTCGTCATCAGCAGTTTGGGCACTAGCAGAGAAAACAGAGAAAAAAGCGGCAAAGAAAGCCACACAGAAAAATCTTTTCATTTTCAAATCGATATATATTGTTTCCACAAAAATAAGAAAACAAAGAGATACGCAAAACATTTAGGGCTGAAAATGGTAACTGAAAGTCCGCAAAAATGACTAACTTTACAAGTTAAAGAGAAACAACAAAACAATAACACCTAAAAGAAATGAAAGTAGCAGTAATTGGAGGTGGCAACATGGGTGGCGCAATAGCCCGTGGCCTCTATAAAAGCGGATTGGTAAAAGCCAACGACCTGTACGTAGCAGACAAGAGTGAAGCCGTTTTGGAAGCGACCAAGAAGGACATTCCCGGTGTAAACACCAGCGATGACGGCAAAAACATCGTAAAAGACGCGAACTACGTAATAGTTGCTGTAAAGCCATGGCTGATGGAACCGGTTGTAACCGACTTGTCGGCATCGCTCGACCCTAAGCAACACACTTTCATTTCAATAGCAGCCGGTGTTGCCCTTGAAAAAGTAAAGGGCTACCTAGGTAACCGCAACTTCACCTTGTTCCGCATCCTTCCGAACACAGCAATCGCTATGCTTGAAAGCATGAGCTTCGTAAGTTCGATGAACGCAACCAAGGAACAGGAGCAGGCAGTACTCGACATGTTTGGCAAGTTGGGCAAGGCCATCGCTATTCCAGAGAGTCAGATGGCCGCATTCACCAGCATTTCAAGCTGCGGCATCGCCTACATTCTCCGCTTCATCCGTGCGGCAGCAGAAGGCGGTTGCGAACTGGGCATCCGTCCGGACATCTGCCACGAGGTGGTAGCTCAGACTATGATTGGCGCCGCCAAACTAATATTGCAGAACCACAGCAACCCAGAAGTTGAAATCGACAAGGTTACAACACCTGGCGGCTGGACCATCAAGGGCTTGAACGCGATGGAAGAAAACGGCTTCACCAAGAGCGTGATTGCCGGCATTAAGGCAAACGGATAAAAACCCGTTGAAAAAGGGAACAAAAAAATACAGAAGAGATAAAAAAAGCAATGCTCAGATATAAGAAAGTAACCATAAAGATAGGCAGCAACGTACTCACCCGCCCAGACGGCAGTTTGGACTTCACCCGCATGAGCGCGCTTGTAGACCAAGTGGCCGAGCTAAAGAAGCGGGGCGTGGAAGTTGTAATGGTATCAAGTGGCGCAGGAGCCGCCGGAAGAAGCCAGGTGCACCCGGAAGACAAGCTGGATGCGGTATCGCAGCGCCAGCTGTTCTCGGCCGTAGGCCAGGCCCACCTCCTCCACCGCTACTGCATGCTGTTTAGCGACCACCACATACTGTGCGGACAGGTACTGACCACCAAGGAGAGCCTTGGCAAACGCGACCACTACCTGAACCAGCGCAACTGTATGCGTGTTATGCTGGACAACGACGTCATTCCTATCGTGAACGAGAACGACGCCATATCGGTTACCGAACTTATGTTTACCGACAACGACGAGTTGAGCGGCCTTATAGCCACCATGATGGACCACGAGGCCCTCATCATCCTCAGCAACATCGACGGCATCTACAACGGCAATCCGAAAGACGAGGGTTCGTCGGTCATCCGCGAGGTGTTGCCGGGTAAACGCGATTTGAGCGAATACATACAGACCAGCAAGAGCAGCTTTGGCCGTGGAGGTATGCAGACCAAGACCAACATTGCCAGCAAGGTGGCAGACGAGGGCTTGGAAGTCATTATTGCCAACGGCAAACGCGACAACATCTTGCTTGACCTGATGGATAGTGAGAAGGACACCCTGTGCACGCGTTTCGTGGCATCGCCAGAACCTACATCGAGCGTCAAGCGCTGGATTGCCCACAGCGAGGGCTTTGCCAAGGGTGAGATTCACGTAAACGCCAACTGTACACAAACCCTTATTGAAGGCGACTCGGCCGTTTCTATCCTCCCGGTAGGCGTGGAACGCATTGAGGGCGACTTTGAAAAGGACGATATTGTGCTGATTTTCGGTGCTGACGGCACCCAACTGGGGGTCGGCAAGTCGCAATACAGCAGTAAGGAAGCGCAGCGGGTTATCGGCCAGAAGGGCATCAAGCCACTCGTCCACTACGACTATCTCTACCTGTTCAATAACGAGTAAAGGTTTTCTTTTGAAAATAAGAAAAGGCTTCCAAATGGAAGCCTTTTTTGTTGGGGGAGATAAGTTTGCGCCAGAGAATCGCACTATTGAAAAAATCATGTTATTCAAAGAAATTACAAGTGATTTTTCTTTATGACTAAAGATACTGGAAGCAATTCCTTAACACCTCCACGTATTTTCTGTTTTACATAATCAGTTAAAACACAAGGAATAGGGAGAGTATTATCAAAGAACAAAACCGCATAAAACTTAGAATGACTAGGAGAAAATCCTTTCCCCCTTAATTCCTCAGCCGACCAAATTCGGAATCCACGTTTTTTCAACTTGAAAAGCTGTGGCTCCCTCCCTTCACTACAGAACATCACATAACCTAGTTTTTCAAAACCAGGCACAACTAATAAAGAACCCGCAGAATCACCTATTCTGAAATAAGATATTCCCTTTTCTATCGAGTTATCATAGACATCATTTCTAACAGTATTTATTATCACGGTTAACGTATCGGCAGTTTCAAAAACTTTTCTCTTGAAAAATTCCTGTTTATCAGTATTTTCAGCATCCGCCATACGCTTTATAGAAAGATTATAATACTCCGAACTCTTTTCTATTCCAATAAACTTTCTTTTTAACAACAGAGAAGCCACACCAGTAGTACAACTACCAGAAAAAGGGTCTAGAACATAATCTCCTGCATTGGTTGAGGATAAAAGAATCCGATATAAAAGAGCCAAGGGTTTCTGGGTAGAATGCTTGCCAAATTCCTTTTCCCAATCTTTTACCGCAGGAATTGACCATACATCAGTCATTTCCTTTCCAAATTTTATCTTTTTTATTTCATCTTCATTAAATAAGTGACGTTTTGAAGTGGCATTTTTAGCCCAAATAATAAGTTCCGTCGAGTACTGAAAATGACCAGAAGTTAATGAAGGCTGTGGATTGGTCTTTTGCCATGTTATAATATTAATTATTTTATATCCACACTTCTTCAAGGCACGTTCTACAGAAAAGATGTTATGATACGTGCCACATATCCATATTGTACCATTCTCTTTTAACTTATCCTTACAGAGTTCTAACCATTTTGAATTGAACTCATCCATTTCTTCAGGACTAATAGCCTTATCCCATTCCCCTTTAGAGTTATTAATCCAATTACCATCTTTAGAAATAAAGCCTCCTTTACTCAAGAAATAGGGAGGGTCGGCAAAAATAGTTTGAAAAGTGTTATTTGGCAAAAAAGGCAGAACCTCTAAACAATCAGCGTTATATAGCGCATATTCAGCCTGTTCAGATAGAAAATGAGGATTAATCATACCAAAAATATTTACATTTTCGTTATAGCCAAGGGACTCCATAAACCTCTATTGGCTCTGCCGCCAAGCAGACTTCATCAAGGTCCATGATAATCTTCGCTTTTTTAAGCCTTCGAATATAGCTATTTTTTATTGAATCGTCCTCAATCTCTATCCTTCTATTTTTACTTATTTCAAGATAGCCCAAATCAGTTTCCAGTCCCAAATACCGCCTACCAAGAAGATTAGCCGCAATACCCGTAGTGGCACTACCGCTAAAAGGGTCAAGAATCCAAGCCCCTGGAACAGTAGAAGCCTGTATAAGACGCGCCAAAACACTTAGAGGCTTCTGTGTGGGATGTTTACCACAAGATTTCTCCCATTTTGCAATAGCTGGCATTCTCCAAACATCAGTCATCTGTTTATTATCGTTCAAGCGCTTCATTAATTCGTAGTTGAAATAGTGCGGCACTTTCGGAGACTTTCTCGCCCATATAATAAATTCGGTAGAATAGGTAAAATAACGGCACGATATGTTGGGCGGAGGATTCGTCTTTGCCCAAGTAATTACATTCAGGATTTTGAAACCTAGCTTTAAGAGTTGTTGCTGGACACTGAAAATATTGTGGTGAGTACCAGAAATCCAAATAGTCGCATTGTCCTTCATGTGCTCTCTACAAGCAGACAGCCACCTGAAATTAAAGGCGTCCATCTCTTCTGGTGTTGTTGGCTTATCCCAATCTCCCTTATCGACACATACCACCTTCCCACTTTGTAACGAGATTCCACCATTTGAAAGAAAATAAGGAGGGTCGGCAAATACCATATCAAAGCCAAAATTGAACTTTGAAAGAGTATCTACACAATCACCTTGTATCAAGGTGAAGTCTTTGTTGCATGATTTATAGTATGATGAAATCATTGTACAGGAACAGGCAACCCCAATTTTTGAAGTGGAATATATTCAAAGTAATACTGGCATTTTACACTAATTATGTAGTTCAAGACATCCTTATATATGGGTTTCTTAAACCATGAACTAAGTATATAAATGTATTCAACTTCGATATTTAACTGAGATAGCAATTTAATATATTGTTGTCTCTTGAAATCGCATGTCTGCAATTTTTCATCAACACTACCTCCTACATTTTGAGTCTTTACCTCAATAATATACAGAGTGTTGTTGACAATTACGTAAATGCAGTTGTCAGGAAGTAACTGTCTAGAAATTATTTTTTTCCAGTCAACGCCATTTCTAGAAAGGAAACTATAAAACTCATGTTTTTTAAAAACATAAGCAACTACATTCCCTTTATAAAAGACTTCAGAGCCTTTTACTTCATAACCATTTTGTTGAGATAAATAGGTTGATAAATCAACTTTACCTTCATAGATTAATCCTGTGATGGTATTACCACCACCAACTCCGCCTTTTTTCATATTAATTGTCGTCGTTTGTTCGTTGGCATACTCCGTGATATTATGATTTAATAGTTTTAATAAAATCCACAATATCGGTTAAGTTATAAATACTTGGGATAATACTATAAGCCTCTTGTAATTTACTCTTTGCACTTTTCCAGCCAATTCCATCAGTAATCCAGACGAATTCAAAGCCCGGAACAGAGTTTATTTTAGGAGCAATATCAGAGTAAGAACGTGCGACCTCATTAAGTTTACTACCTCCACTACTATAGAAGTTAACCTCTATCAGATAAGTCTTTTTGTCTGTTTTAACTACGAAATCAAATCGTTTTTCATCATCACCCAAGACATTAGTTATTTCTGGCCACTCACTTGAATATACTTCCTGACGATATGGTATCCCTTTTTCTTTAAATATACTGGCAACCATACCCTCCATAACGTGTCCACCTCTATTCTTTCGAGCATTAGAGTCAAGACCTGTCTCAATACCAAAAACATAGTCAACCAAGTCTTTTATTTTTCTCGACTGAAGTATTTCAGATAGACCCGTATTGTCAAGGAACTCCATCACCCCATCAACAGACTTATAAAGAGAATCAAGTAAAACACATTGACCTAAATTGTTCAGAACGGTCTTTTTCCCATCATTACGAACAGCAATAAGAATATCCATAACGTTAAAAGCGGTCTTGTCTCGATTCCATATTGTTTCTACCGCCTTGCGCATATCAGTTGCACCAATCAGGCTATTTAGCATACAAAGACTTAGCTTTATATTTTCAACATTCTGCGAAATTTTGTCGAAATCACAGAAAAAATCTAAAGTTTGATTTGTCTCCTGAAGTTGAGACATAAATTTGTCAAAGTCTTTCATATCTTTTGATTTTATATCCGTACTTAAATAAACCGAATTATTGAAATAGAGGCATTCGAGCTTCTATGTGTTGGATATTTTTTACTTTAACATATCCCCTTTTACATCTTCGAAATTAGAAACCAGTATTTCAGTCAGTTTACCACGCTTACTTGGAATTGAATTTATGCTACGAGAAGCCCAAACACGATGTATATGATATACGCCATAAAGAGTATCGAAAAATTTATCCTCTTCATTTTTCCCCTTGCAATCAGAATTACTCAGCATAAAACTAAATCCTTGTTTATGAATACGATCGCAATACTGTTTTAAACGAATTTGTGCGTCATCGTTAAAAGCCTCTTTTGAGTAATCAGTAAAACTAGAAGTGTTACTTAATGGACGGTATGGAGGATCAAAATAAAACAGTGTTTTACCACGAGCAAATTGTAATGTTGCTTCAAAATCACCATTAAGAATCTCCACATTTTGTAGCAATTGACTATCAAGTCGGATTGTCTCCTCATCACAGATTTGCGGTTTAACGTATTTTCCAAAAGGGACATTAAATAACCCCTTTTTATTAACACGATACAATCCGTTAAAGCATGTTCTATTCAGGAAGAAGAATAATTGCGTGTTTTCAATAGGGTCGAGATTCTTTTCATTATAACGCGCTCGTTTCCTCATGAAAAAATCCTTCCTTTCTTGTTCACTTCCAAGAGAGTAGAATTCTTCCTCAATCTTTCTTAGAGAAGCAATAAGTTCATCGGGGTTATATTTAACGACCGAATAACAAGTAATCAGATCTCCATTTATGTCATTGATTACCGCATGACGGATGTTCGGATACTTTTGAAGCATATAAAAAAGCATAGCACCCCCACCGACAAATGGTTCAATGTAAGTAACATCATCCCAATTATCAAAGTCAACAGGAAGAAGAGCTTCCAGTTGTTCTATAAGTTGACTTTTTCCACCAACCCACTTGATAAAAGGCTTAGCTTTTGCCATATTTATTTAAATTTCGTTTTTCAATAGACCGTTATAACTCAATATATCGGATTGAAAAAATAAATATATCAATAATATTTTATACTAATACGAATGTCCATATCATCGTTACAAATCGAATGACACGTTCGTCGCATATATTTCTCAATATATTGGGAAAACATATCGGCTCGATTCGCAACACAATACCTCATATTAAACACAAGTTTACGATCAATAGATTTAAAAGAAGGCATTTGATCAATCTTTAACTTTTATGATCAAAAATCAACATTCACAGAATCATCAAACGACAGAAAGACAAAAATTTAATTGATATAAGAGGCGGATAGTGCGTTAAAAAATGATCACATGAAATTAGACAAGTTCTCCTGTGCAAGATAAGACTAATAAAGTATCTATAGGGATTTTTCCCCATACCCGGTTATGAAGGTACCGTCTTACAGACGGAAGGCGGATGTAAGACTGCAAAAAACGAACTTTCGGGGATTAGGGTATGACGATGGTGGATGGCAGGGTTGGCACGTAGTGTCTTCCAGACACGCACGCTCCACATCTTTTTCCGGGCACGGGGAGCCGCTGGCGCCGTTCCCCCATACCCGGTTATGGAGATACCGTCTTCCAGACGGAGGGCCGGCTGATTACAATCACACTTTCGGCTTTAAAAAACGGCAAAAAATCACACTTTCGGCAGTTTTTTTGTTGCGGAGATAGGTTGCTGGCAGGGTTAGTTCGTAGTGTCTTCCAGACACACACGCTCGACACTTTTTCCGGGCACAGGGAGCTGCTTACGCCGTCTCCACATACCCGGTTATGGAGATACCGTCTTCCAGACGGAGGGCCGGCTGATTACAATCACACTTTCGGCTTTAAAAAACGGCAAAAAATCACACTTTCGGCAGATTTTTGTTGCGGAGATAGGTTGCGGACAGGGTTGGCACGTAGTGTCTTCCAGACACACTCACGCCACGTCTTTTTCCGGGCACGGGGAGCTGCTTACGCCGTCTCCCCATACCCGGTTATGGAGATACCGTCTTACAGACGGGGAAAATACTTTTATAAATTGAGATAATCTGCTATATTTGCTATAAATACTATATAGAGCGCATGGCAGAAGAACTGGAAGCCCCTTTTATAGGGATAGAACGCCTAAGGATACCGGTAGACGGCGACGGTGTGACGACACTGGTTGCCTTCAGAGACTGCACGCTTGCCTGCAAATACTGTTTAAATCCACAAAGTTTGAAGGCAGACGCGCGTGTACTACTCTACACCCCGGAGAAACTGCTTGAAACCGTCAAGATAGACAACCTCTACTTTTTGGCGACTGGCGGCGGTGTGACCTTCGGCGGCGGCGAGCCCCTGCTACGCAGTGCGTTTATCGAGAAATTTCACGACATCTGTCCTCCGGAATGGAGCATCTATATAGAAAGCGCACTGAACGTGCCGCAGGAACACCTGCAAAGGGTCGCACCATTCGTGAAGCAGTTCATCATCGACATTAAAGATATGGACGGTAACATTTACGAAGCCTACACCGGGAAGAGCAACGAACGGCTGCTGAACAACCTGAACTGGATTGTGAAACAAAAACTGCAAGACCGTTGCATGATAAGGCTACCCCGCATACCCAACTTTAACGACAAAACACAAGTGAAGGCCAGCCGCGCGAAACTGGAAGGTATGGGATTCAGCCACTTCGACGAGTTCAACTACATAATAAGGAATAAAAAAGCATAAGCACTATGGAGAAAGGAAAGAAACTGTGCCAGGAATTGAAAAACATCCGCAAGCAGATAGCCGAAGCGAACGAGATAGACTACGCACCGAACGAATGCCAACACAAAGGCGACTGCCGTGGCACGTGTGAAAAATGCGAGCAGGAAGTCCGCTACATTGAGCAACAGCTGAGTTTACGCAAAGCCGCAGGGAAAGCGATAAAGATAGCCGGCCTGTTTACCGGAATGGCAGCCCTCAGCGCCTGTGGTGCGACAACAGACTCCACTATTCCAGACGACACCCTATTAACGAGCGACACCATCTGCCCCGTCGACCAACTGGAGGGCGACGTGTACGCACCAGAACCCGACACCATAAAAAGCCAGATTAAGGCAGGAGAGGTAGGCAAATAAACAAACGGTGTTCCCAAAAAGGGAGGCAGTGACGCGGAACAGTTAATGTTTCAGGTTTCTAACCAGCACCTCGTAGGCCTCGTTAATCTTCGTCATGGTTTTCTCGCATTCAGCCGTACGATTAGCATTCTTCGGGAGGTCGGGATGGTTCTCCATAGCCAACTGGTGGTAGGCAGCCTGCAATTGGCTGATGGAGGCATCGGCAGGGAGGCCCAACAGGTTGTAGTAAGATTGTAAAGAACTGTCAACAGATGAAGAAGAGGGCGAACTCTGCTCATTGTACTTATAGTCGAATTCGGTGCGTAATGAGCTGTAACGCCGGTTGAAGTAATCGAGCCAATGCTGGTTGAACCCCAAGTCGGCAATTAAACGCTGCATAAAGTACCACTCGTCGTTCTTAATGCCGTCGTCAGTTATCACAAGACGAAACAGCAGTTCCACGAAACGCTGTTTATCGGCGCGCTCCCACTTCCGCAACACACCCGCGGCATGGGAAAGGCCATTCACATCATCGTCATAATCGAAACCGGTTAACAGCTGGTATTTTCTTTCAGCAGCAAGGATTTTGGCCTGCGAAGAACGGGCCGCAGGATTAAGTTTACACACCATATTCAAGATAAAGCAACAGGCGTTCTCCTCTGTGGCAGCCTTCCCATTTTTATCAAGTGTAAATTTCGTAAAAGAGTCTTCCTTTGAAATAAGGTCTATATAGTTGATATAATCTTCAATACTCAGGCCACACCCCAGAGGTTTTACAGACTTCAGAGTTGACGCACCGTTACTTGAAAAATTAATATCGAAATAAAATTTCTTCGCATTATTCCTTTCCTTAATGATTAAATATTTATACTTATCAGAACCATAGAAATCAAATTTTTCAATATCTTTCCAATTGTACTTTTTGCGAATGGTTTTAAATCCCAGCCATTCTGTATTACTTAGTTCAAAACCATCCTCCAACAATTTGATATAGTTTCTAGGTTCATTCCACAAGACATAGCCCCAAAGAACAGCAATAGATACCGCCACCAGCAACACATCAAACAGGGAAACTTCTGCATTAAAAAAATACATAACAATCATAAAAAAAACAGTATAAAAACAACCTGCCATAATAAGCACAGGCTTAAAGATCAAGCCCTCAGACTGTTTAAGATATTTTATTGTGGAATCGTGTATGTACATGGGTACGGATTGTATATTTTACTGATTATCGCAGAAAAGCAGAAGAATAGTTATTAAAGTCTCTTCCTGCCTTCTTTCCTCACCGAAAGAAGGTACTATAAAGGCTTACTCCTTTATAAAAGGGAAAGATTTGTTGTCGATGGAAAGGAGGTAGTAACCTTTTGCAAGGTTTTCCACATTGACCGTAGCATCGTCGGCCAATCTACCCGATATAAGAATGCCACCAGCAGGAGAAACTATACGGTAGGGGCTACCAGCCACACCATTCACAACATGAAGCAAACCTCCGCATTGGTATATGAAAGAATCGTGGTTGCGCACAATTCCAGCCGCCGTATTATCGTCAACTTCGCCCATTTGATACACACGCACATAGTCGACAAGCATACGTTGAGGGAAGACACTGTTGTCGATGCCCTGTTCGCCACCCCAAGAACCGCCAACAGCGATATTGAGGAGCAGATGGAATTTCTGGTCGTAAGGCCATTCTTGAAACGTTTTGTGCTCGTTATCGAACCGAAAGACCTGGTTGCCGTCTAGGAAGAAAATGACCTTTTCGGCATCCCACTCCATGCTGTAGATGTGCCAGTTTTCGTTCGGATTGGAAGTGGAAACCGTGTTTCCCTTGTTGGTACCAATACCGTGATTGTAGGCTTCGGTATGGATGTTGCAATGTATTTTAGTCGGGTCGAACCCCACATTTTCCATAATGTCAAGTTCGCCACTCTTAGGCCAACCGCCATACTTCTCTTCAGAAGCAAGCATCCAGATAGCGGGCCACATGCCGTTACCCTTCGGCAAGAGGGCACGCACCTCGAACTTACCATAGAGCCAGTCGCCCTTGCCAAGCGTGCGCAACCGGGCCGACGTGTACTGCCTGGTTTGTCCGTCGCCAGGCCACGTGTAAGGTTCCTTTCGGGCCTCAATAATAAGGTTACCGTCTTCCACCCAGGCGTTTTTGTTTTCTTTAGGGGTATAGTTCTGGGCCTCATTATTACCCCAGTCCCAGTTATTACCCTGTGTATCAAACGACCATTTAGAATCGTCGGGAGCCCCCTGATAGTCGAACTCGTCGTTCCACACCAACTGCCAATCTTGCTTGGCAAACGTATTGACGCTTAACAGCGAAACGGCCAACGCCGCAAGTACTTTCTTGTTCATAAGCAAACTTGTTAGTGTCCAAAAATAATGATTCCTAGCGTTATAGCATCTAAATTCCAATCTTTTTTATGCACTTGGGCGCCGATATAGGGGAAAAATCAAAGAAATCATGCCATAGAGACTAAAAATCGCATCCATTTTCCACAATATATATTTGTATATCATTAATATACAATTAGCATTATTAGTTTACAGATAGTCAGAGTTATTATTGAATTATTCTGACTTATAATCACAATATCATTATATTTTTATATATTTGCACAAGAAGAAATTCTACATTTAACAAACTTACAATCTGCTGTCAACAAGAAAAGAAGTCCTGCTACAGGGACTCAAGGACTTCTTTTTATAATAATTATAGGGTTCCTTAAACAAAAACAAACAAATGAAAACAAAAAATTTAATGTTCGGCATGGCAGTCGCCCTGTCGTCAGGTGTCGCAAACGCGCAGTATTGGAATTCAACAAACGGGAACATGCTCGAAGCCCTCAACTCAACAAACGGACGTGCGGTTTATGTAGGTATTGGCGTAGCCCCTAGCACCAGCTACCGTTTGAACGTGAGTGGAGGAACCAACTTGCAAGGGACAGCCAGAGTTGGCAGTTCGCTGACAGTTGTAGGCAAATCGTTCCTCTCAGCAGTTACAGCATCAAGCGACATTTACGGCAAAGGGAAACTGACCGTTGACGGCTACACCTACCTTAACGGGGCATCGACCTTCATCGGTAAAGTTACCATGCCTTCTGGCTTCACTGCCACCAATCCGTCAACCGTCACCAGTTCATTCAATGTAGGCGGACAAACCACCCTTAACGGCCACGTAGGTATTGGAGACGCTCCAATCGACAGCAAGGTGCTTTACGTAAAGGGCGATGTAAGCGTGATTGGCGGAATGAGCGTCAATGCAACAGGCAGCACATTTAATGTTGGTTTGACTGGTAGCGGTGGCATTACATTTAAGAACGAAAGCAGCACTGGCAACACCATTTCTTCGAACCACCAGGGAAAGAACAACAGTTTGGCATTCAAAGCCAGCTCGTTCACCTTCACAGCCGGAAACGTGTCGATGAAAAAGGACTTGGATGTGGCCGGCAAGATTACCTGTCACAACGAAATTGAAGTGACCGCCCTCAACGCAGATGCCATCAAAGCAAAAGACCTCAACCTTGAATTGCCAAATGCAGCAGACTACGTGTTTGACGACAACTACAACTTGAAGTCGCTGAAAGAAGTTGAAACTTATGTAAAAGCAAACAAGCACCTGCCAGGCGTACCTTCAGCCTCTGAAATTGCAGAAAACGGTTTGAGCGTCTCACAAATGAGCAACATTCTGCTTGAAAAGGTGGAAGAATTGACCCTGCACCTGATTCAGTTGGAAAAAGAAAACCAGAATTTAAAAGAAAAGGTAGAAGAACTTAACAAACTTGTGAAATAATCATGAAAAAGATACTAATAAGCTTTTCTGTATTATTTTCCCTGACCGCATCGGCCCAGAACAAGTTTCTATCCTTCACAGACGGTTATGTAAACACTGCAGATTTCGAGGTCAACAAGACCATATCGGAAAGCAGTTCCTACATAGACGTCACCTATACCTTTGAAGGAGGAACCATCCACAATGTGAAGGGAAATAATAAGACCTACCAAGCTATTTCCATGCCGAATGCACTGACATCGGCACAGCGCGGCAATCCGGAACTACCCTACTTTGAAGACGTCTTTGCCATTGGCTCGTTGTCGAACGTCAAGGTATCGGTAGTTTCCTCTGAATATAAAGACATCGCAAACGTCTACGTTTGCCCTTCTTTGGGAGAAAACATTACAGGATCCAATGTAGATTTTCCGAAGGAAAACCAAGTCTACACTACAAACAAGTTCTTCCCTTCAACGATAACATCAATTGAGGGAAAAGAAACATTCCGTAGTGTACCTCTGGCAACGGTTAGAATTAATCCGGTCCAGTTCAATCCGGTCACCAAGAAGCTCCGTTGCTACAAACGTGTGACCTATAGACTTCAGTTCACCAGCGGCAAAACGAACCTCAATCTTCCAAACACCATCAAGGAAGTCTTGAAGTCGAAGGTGTCAAATCCAGATTGTATCGACAAACATTCGACGTCTTCATTGAAGGCAGCCAAGGCGGTAGACCCGGAGATATACTTGATTCTGACGACCAACAAGTACAAGACGGCTGTTGATAAGTTTATCAAATGGAAATCGATGCAAGGCTTCCAGTGTATGGTCAATTATGTAGATGGTAAAAATACCAGTCAGATTAAATCGTTGATGAAAACCATTTATCAATCTTCTTATAGCAACAGAATTGCCTATCTGACGATAGTTGGCGACTACGAAGATGTGCCTGGTATTCAGGTATCTATAAAGCATAAGAGGAAGGATATATCCCCGAATCCAGTGCTATTCTACACGGACAACTTTTATGCCAACACCCGTTATATTAAGAACGGAGATACCATCACCCATTTCAACACAACCAATGCCAACAGTTACAATTTGGGGCCAGATGTTGTGACTGGACGTATCTCGGTATCGACATTAGCAGAGGCGAATACGGTAGTTGACAAGATAATCAAATACGAAAAAACACCACCTACCGATTACAATTTCTATAGGAAAGCCCTTCATTGTGCCTATTTTCAAGACGATTTAAAAGATGGAGTGCGTGATGGCTATGCCGACAACGACTTTGGCAGAACAACCTTTATATCTTATAACACCGTAGTCAACAACAGCGACATAAGCGTCAGCCGTGTTTGTACTGCCAGTTCTTACGGCAGCGACGTTTTGCCAAAAGACGATTGGCTTCCTTCTGAATATAGGAATTCATGGACCCCTTGGTATACTTACGCCCAAGCAGGTCCAAGCATTGTGAATCGCATCAACTCAGGCATTCTCTATGCCCTCTATGGTGGCCATGGTTGTTCTAGTGGCTGGGCAAATTGCAATTTCTACAGTTCTGATGCGGCGAGCCTGACCAATGGCGATAAACTTCCGTTCCTTTTTGGCGGTGCAACCTGTGAGACTGGTACCTATAAGGATGCATGTTGCTTTACAGAAACAATGTTGAGGAAGAGCAATGGCGGTGCCATTGGTGTCACAGGCAACTCTGCCTGGAGTTGGAGTAGTCTAAGCACAGCACGTTCAGAAGCGATGTTTACTGACATCTTCCAAAATGGCAACAATATGGTCGGCAATGCATTCAATGCCAAATGGTTCATCGGTCTTTACAACGGTGATTATCCGTACAAGACCCATATTGAGTTGAGTGCCCACTATTTTGGCGACCCTAACCTGATGTTCTACACCCAGGAACCAATTTGCTTCCATCCGACGGTAAGTAAAAGCGGAACCTCTGTAACCGTGAACACCAACGGTGTTGCCGACTGTAAGATTACGCTGACCAGTTCGGCAGACCCAACCAACGTTTCAAGAATGAAAGTAATGACTGGCGACAACGTCACATTCACCAATGTGAACTACCCTTACGTCATTACCATTCAGAAAAACAACTATGCGCCTTGCGTCATCGATGACATCTACGTTCAGAACTATAACGTGTATGCGAAAACCATTGCCGGATACAACATCTATGCAGGTGAAAGCGTAACCACAACCACACCAAACTACGGCAACTCGAATGTAGGAGCAGTGACGGTTATGAGCGGTCCGACAGTCTTCAAGGCGAAGAACAAGGTCGTTATGAAGAAAGGATTCAACGTCAAGCAAGGTGTTTCCTTCAGAGCCTACACAGAAGGAGCCTGCAACTATGGCGGCGTAGAACGTACGAATACGGTAAGATCATCTAACGGCATTAATACAGAGTACATCCTATTGGACGAAGAAATCGAATTGGATGACATCTTGTCGGATGAAGACCAGAAAGTTAAAGTACACGTCTTCCCTAACCCAACAGACGGTATCTTCAACGTGTCGTTGGATAATAAAGACCTAACGTTCGACGTCAGAATCACCAATGTATCTGGTCAGGTAATAAAGACCTACAACCGTGTAAACGGACAGGCAGAATGCGACATTACCGACTTGCCAGCAGGCATCTATTTTGTCCAAGTCAACGAACAGTTCACCGCCAAGATTATGAAGAAGTAGTCTTGACTGTGCACACGTTGAACAGCACAAAAAACGAATGCGGCAGGGCATAACCGGCCCTCCCATCATAAACTAAGACCACCACTAACCAGTTTTTAGAGTTAGTGGTGGTCTTTTATGTAAAACACCCCCATACTTTTCCCGCTATGCGGTGATAGAAATGAACAGCAGACAGAGGGATATTCTGAAAAATTTGTATATTTGTCATTATAAACATACAATAGGGTTATATGATCTAATCTGTAATGGTTGCATCCTTCTATTAACCCACCAAATTTAACTATATCATTTATGGCAGGACTATTCAGTTCTCTTCTAGAGCTACTTTTTGGAAAAACATCGGGACACAACGATGAATTTTCGGGACGCGGACACGACGACGAATTTTCAAAACACAAAAAACGCGACTTTCCAACCTCTTCTATCCCGACCACCCCTACCCCTAAAAAGGAAGACGTGAGGGAACTAGTGGAAAAAATTCAAAATTCAGACTACATTGGCAACCTGCGTGTGGGCCGCAGCTGGGTATTGCCCCAAATGGTACACATGTGCTTTGACGAATTTGGCAATTTCAGCGAAAGAAAATACTACGAGAATATAGGGAACATGAGCTATGAGAAGTGTTGGAAATTTTTAACCAACACCTACAAGCTTCTTGACTATCTTAACGATATAGGTGTGGAAGACTACGAAGAACGTTCGAAATGGTGGACCAAAGAGGTGGCGGTAGCCATGGCAAAGAACGACCTTGAACTATTACTCCGACGGATTAGAGAAGGAAGGTATGTTCGAAACGACTGCAAGGGAGGGCCTTATGTGAACCTTTACAACTTACGTTACGCCTATGGCAAAAAGGAGAGATACTATTTCTTACAAACACCTCCGGCCGACTACAAGAACAGACTGAAACAGACCAACGACACGGTGGAGGATTTGGCAAACGCATTCCGCCAGCGAATCGAGGAAATAGAAAAAGCGGAAGACATCACCCAACTCTGCGATGCGCTCTGCGACTACAACGACAGACGCAACTCGTTCGCATCTGAAACAGGCAAGTCGCTGCCCGAGGCATTCGTCAACGCCTACGCGGGCGATGGCGCCTACTACGCAATGATGACTATGGTAAAACACCTTAACATCTACATTCAAGACTCATGGAACACGCGCGACGAAAGTCTGGCGGCCATCCGTCAGAAGTCAGCAGAAGTGGGACTCGACGGAAGAGCCCTGTTCCACTATTGCGGAGAGAAATTCTTCAACAAAAATACAGGAGGAGCCTTTGATTACCAGAAATATAGAAAGGACCTTTATTGAAAAAAGTTCGAGCGAACGTATTCCAATCAGGTAGACAACCTTGCAACATAATGTAATGAGTACTACAAGACTCTATTACCTTATGTTATCTTAAAAACACTAAAGAAACGCTCCGAGTCTATGGGATTGGATTTTTTTTGATACTCTCTTCTAATCATGAGTGACCACATCCTTGAATCGTTGTTTCTAGACCAAACGCTATGGAGCGATGTGCTGGAATGGGGCGTCCGCAAGGGAATAGCCCAATCGGTATTAACCTACATTCAAGACCCGAGCGGAAGGGCCAAGCTCTGCGAACAAATCTACACAGGAGAGTACCCCATAGAACCACCCCACACCGGCTACGTAAAGAAAGAAGATGGCGGCGAGCGCACCTTCTTTATCAACGCGCCCCTCACCCGTATGCTGTTCCACGCCATCTACCTCTGGCTGATGAGACACGAGGGTAAGATGATCCACCCTAGCTGCATGTCGTACCACGAAGGCATAGGCATCGGAAAAATTGTGAAAAACGTGTCGCGACAGATAGCAACACTGCACCCCCAAGGAGAGCCCTGCGTAGTGGGACGCAAGTTTGACATCCACCACTATTTCGACACCATACCCCGCAGCGTTATCCATAACGCATTAGACAAAGTAGAGCAACACCATGGTCCGTCATCGGTCATTGCCCTAATTGGAAAATACTACGATTCAGACCTCTATTACGATACCCGCAAGGGAGATTATATGGAAGCCTACCAAGGAATAAAGCAGGGATGCGCGGTGTCGTCGTGGTTTGCCAACGTATTGCTGTACGAGCTAGACGCGAAACTGTCAGCCCTAGGAGGGTGCTACGTCCGATATTCAGATGACATCCTCTTTGTAGGCGAGGCCTACGAGAAGGCCACCACCCTACTGAAAGAGGAGTTGCAGAAAATTGGCCTCAGCCTAAACGAAGAAAAACAGGAAGACATCCGTTCCGACCGCTTTGTCCGCTTTCTGGGGTTTGACATCAGAGGCGGAGAAATCACCCTCTCGGAAAAATGGGTGAAGCACTTCCAACGCCAAGTCGATGAAATAACCATCCTTAACAAACCCCTGATAAAGCAAGTGCGCCGACTGCGCAAGCAAGCAACCGAAGCCTCGGAGAAGCACATACAGACATTGGCTGGCCATGCAATGCAACGCCTGGCCAAAACCCTCTATTGGGGAAACGGCACGTATTCCTGGGGGACACTCGTCCTCCCCATCATCAACAGAGCCGACGACATCCGCCAGCTGAACACCTACTGCCTAGACGCCCTGCGCGCCCTCTATACTGGAAGGACCCACCTAGGCGGACTGGGAAAGCCCAGACAAGGCGGCATAACACGCGGCAAAGGGAGAGATGTGGCCTACAACCGCAAAGCCACAGAGAAATGGCTGCCCCAATTCACCCCACTCTTTGCCATGTGGCAGTTGGTCGGCAACAAATGGCTCTACCGCACCCTGGTAAACGACCTGCTATTGGCGGAATATCCCAAATATCCGATAACCGCCCGCCAAGAAGGGGTATCGGAAGAAGTGTTGAACCGCCGCTATGCGCAACACTTGAAAAGTGAGCCCGACGGTAAAAAATTGGCACGTTTTTATGCCAAACCCCTAGAGGAGCAGGAGTATGAAGACCTGCTTTTCGCACCAAGCCGGGCCACCACCACAGAGACACTTGACGCCACCCTACGCTCCTTCGGTTCATTCAATGAACTTGCAGGTAACCACGAACATTGGTTTTGGCAAAGCACCGAACACCCCGAACTGGTGGTGCTACGGAAATGGTGGGAACTAGAAGATGACTAGCCCATAAAAAAAGCCGCAACAATGTGCGGCTTTTTGAGATTATAAGACAGAACTGAGAATTAGTCGAGAATCTTAATCACCTCGTACCAGATTTCACCATCGTAAACGACAGCCTTGTACTGTACGCCATCGACAATATAATAGGTTTCGCCATTGATAATCAACTTCTCGTATCCTTCAGGAATACTTTCCACTACAGCACCAACCGGAGCCTGAACAACCACATAGTCGTTAGGAGCAACCATGGTATAGTAAGCGCCATAGTAGTAATAGTAACGCACATTGTGGAGAACGATGATGCGCGGAGTAGGGATAGCGTGAACATGTACACCCACAGGCGGACGTGAAACCACGTACTGGTTGTTGTGGTAATGGTAGAACACACCCTTCTTATAGTAGTAGTCGTGGTTATTGTGGCGGAGAATCTGCGAGTTGTGTGTAGCGTGACGCTTAGACACCACCTCACCACGGCGTTCCATCTTATGATAGTTCTCGCTTGGTCTCACCTTCTTAGGGGGCAGTTTCTTGTTGAAAGTAGCAGTCTGAGCCTCTCTGCCCTTAGGGTGAAGCACAGGACGGCCAGAAGCGGGATTGTTACGGACTGCGTTATTGTTACCATGGTGGGCAGGAGCAGCAGGTCTTGCCGGAGCAGCAGGTTTGGCAGGCGCATCGGGCTTAGCTGGAGCAGCCACATGATTATCTTTAGTCGCGTTGCTAGGAGCAGCAGGAGTTGAAACGCTGCTACTGTTTGACCATGAAGTGCCACGGGTATCGGTAGCCCTGCTGTTGTTCTGCAATGAGCCCCGCTGTGCGAAGGCCTCGGCCGATGAGCAAACCACCATGCCGGCAGAAAGTATCGCTATGAGAAGATTCTTATTCATAATTGTGAAGTTTATGAGTTATGTGGGATTATTCCCTTTGAACATAAAGGTACAAAAAATGTGCCAGAGAAAAAATAGCGTCCCGCGCCCTACCCGGAAAAATACCACAAACAGGCTATAACAAAGGGCTGGAAGAGGGCACCACATCAGTAGACAAACTTCAGCGACACATCGAGCGAGGTGTCGTGGTGCCGA
Source organism: Bacteroidales bacterium UBA3297 (assembly GCA_002362105.1). Classification (GTDB taxonomy): domain Bacteria; phylum Bacteroidota; class Bacteroidia; order Bacteroidales; family Paludibacteraceae; genus Physcocola. The sequence continues at coordinate 221,673 of DETD01000009.1, read as the reverse complement.
TAGTCGTCGGAAGGGATTTCGCTACGGTATTCGTACTCGTAGCCGACGCACATAAACAGATATGACGAAAGGCGGCACTCGGCCGTCAGCAGATTCATCAGCACATAATCATCGAACCCGAGCACCGACGGCTGGTAATAGAAAATATCTTTCAGCGTGAGGACCGATCCCAGTTTCTGGACCGCCTTTGGACGGAACGAAAGACGGTAGTTGCGCGACGACAATTCGGTGCTGACAGGGGTATATTTGGCCCTATCGAACATAAAGGCAAGGCTGACCGAATAGTCGGAGACCCCCTCTTTATGGTAGATACGGTACTTGCCACCGGCCAGAGCACTCAGTATATAATTGTAACCCTTATACCTGTTGGCCTTGCACTCGACAGCCACAAAAGGCGACCAGGTGTTGTACTGGAAAAAATCGAGCTTGCCAACGGTTTCCAAACCCTTGTTGTTCTCCTCACCATCGGACCGGCTATAAACGAACTTGCCGTTCAGGTCGAAAGCGACCACGCTGTCTTGACGGAGGATGCCGGCAGTTGACTTCAGATCGAGTTTGTCGACATTACCCGAATAGAAAGAGGCTCCGGCCGACGCCATATACTTCATTTTGCGCGGCGCATTCTGCGAAACGGCCCAACCCGGCAACAACAGACAGAAAACAAAGACAACATTAAAAACAATAGTACTCATATAGATAATAAAGACGTTTAGTTTAAGAAATCGAGCAACTGACAAGGACGGTCGACAAGGTGTACGGCCCCGTGGGCAACCAGAAAATCGGCCGAACGGAAGCCCCACGTTACCGAAAGGCAGTCGACCCCAGCATTGGTTGCGGTAAGGATGTCGACATCAGAGTCGCCCACATACAGGCACTTGTCCTTCTCGGCACCCAACAGGCGCATAGCCCCTTCAAGCATTTCGGGAGAAGGTTTCTTCGGTATACCCGCCTTCTCGTTTTCACCCACAGCTACCTCAATCAGACCGGCAAAGAACTCACGGTTCAATTGTTTGACCTCGCTGTCGGGCTTGTTGGAGACAATCGCCATCTGAAAACCGGCATTCCGCATTCTGGCCAAAGCATCGGCAATACCCTCGTAAGGAGCGGAATGGTCTTTACAATGCAGGGCGTAATGCGTGCGGAACAACGCAAGCACCTCGTCGACGCAAGAAGCGCCAACGCCAGCCGGCACAGCCCTTTCGACCAGTTTGCGCACTCCGTTGCCGACAAAAGCACGCACCTCGTCGACAGAACGGGTGGGGAACCCCATTTCCGACAAGGCATAATTGGTGCTGGCAGCCAAGTCGGCCAACGTGTCCATCAGCGTACCGTCGAGGTCGAAAATAACCGTAGTGTACTTTTTAGGCATACCTTCGAATTGAAATATACTACGAAAATACTGCATATAGACAGGAAAAGCAAACGAAATATGTTGTATAACACAACAGTTAATAGTATATATATAAACAACAAACACTATATTTGTTTACCATTCTGAACCGAACGACTAAGCCAACTAGCTAAACTATAAATAAAGACTACAATTGAAAGGGGTGTTGCTCACAACGCCCCTTTTCTATGCGGACAGGAGAAGCCAGGCAAAGAAAATGTTTTTGGACTAAAGGCGCGAAATGGCTATTTTTGCCATTGTATTAAATTTAAGAGAAACATTATGAATGTTGAAGACGTACGCCTATACTGCCTAAGTCTGCCCGGAGTAACCGAAGACTCGCCCTACGGCGACGATATGGTCGTGTTCCGCATAGAAGGTAAGATATTCCTACACCTGCCTCTCGAATACGACGACCCGAGAATGGCCGTAAAGCTACCACCCGACTACGCCATTGAGCTGCGCGACAAATACGCAGCCATCACCCCGTCGTGGCACCTGAACAAAACCCACTGGAGCGACATTCTGATTGAAGGCCATTTCGACGACGAACAACTCCAGCAATGGATTGACCAGTCGTACCAGCTAGTGTTTGACAAACTGCCGAAAAAGGTACGAGAGAAATACCAGTCGCTGGGACAGCCCCAGGAAAAGGAACTGACCGACTACGAGAAATACTGCAAAGAACAAGAGGCGGCTTTTGACGAGGAAACGGGCGACGACCGCTGCTTTCCGGATATGCCGGAAGGACATTTTGTGAGGAGCCACTGATGTTCAGGAAACAGGTTATTAGTAAAATGAGCGAAAAGAAGTTGAGACGACATAAGGCGACACCCGCAAACGATATGCTGCTGAAAGTAGTGGGCCGCATACACACCGACTTTCCCGTGAAATTCGGCATTCCACGCCAAAGTGGATTGGCCAACACGCTGGAAGGTGAGATTGTGTTCGAACCCGAGTTCCGCAATCCAGACCTTGTGCGTGGCCTGGGCGAGGTGAGCCACATTTGGCTGCTGTGGGGCTTCAGCGAAGTACAACGCGACAAATGGACCGCGACGGTACGTCCGCCCCGCCTTGGGGGGAATAAGCGCCTCGGCGTGTTCGCCACCCGCTCGCCCTACCGCCCAAACCCGATAGGCTTGTCGTGCGTAGAGCTGTCCGGAGTGGAAATAGACGAGAAACGGGGACCAATAGTGAAAGTGAGGGGTGCGGACTTACTTGACGGGACACCGATATACGACATAAAACCCTACATTACCTATGCCGACGCCCGTCCGGAAGCCGACAGCGGCGTGTTTACCTGTCCCGACAGCCGTATAGCGGTAGAAATACCCGAAAACGAGTTGGCAAAAGTGGCAGCAGACAAACGCCAAGCCCTAATTGAGATACTGGAACAAAACCCCGTGCCGGCCTACCAGCACGAGAAAGACAAAACCTACTCGTTCGAGTTCAGCGACTACCACATTGAATTCAAACAAGAAGAAGGGAAACTGAAAGTAACAAAAATAGAATAGAGAGCAACCGAGGGTGTACCGCATGCAGGCACACCCTCTCGCTTTTTCAGGCAAAAGCAAGAAGAAAAACTGCATAAATTCAAAAAAAGAGGCAATAATCCACTTTTCCACCAAAAAGAGCAATAAAACAACCACAAGGGCGGCCCATATATATCAAAAAGATAACAAATCGGAAGAAAAAGTGACAAAAATCTACAAACTAGAACTGCAAATGCACATAAATATGCAAAAATCGAAATAAAAAAGGCTCCAAAAAGCGAACGTACAGTGTATATTTTTGTTTAAAAGCATATAAATGCCTAACTTTGCAACAAAGTATAGAAACAATCTGTAAAAAATCAAAAACAGAGTTATGGCTAACGACGTAAAAATCGAGAATTTGGACCAAGTAGCCGTTCGATTCTCAGGAGACTCCGGTGACGGAATGCAGCTTGCCGGAAACATCTTCTCAACCATTTCAGCTACGGTAGGTAACAGCATCAGCACATTTCCAGACTACCCCGCAGACATCCGTGCCCCACAGGGTTCACTGACCGGTGTATCGGGTTTCCAGGTACACATTGGTGCAGAAAAGGTATACACCCCTGGTGACTTGTGCGACGTATTGGTAGCAATGAACGCTGCAGCGTTGAAGACCCAGTACAAGTATGCGAAGCCAAACGCAACCATCATCATCGACACAGACAGTTTCCAGAAAGGTGACCTCGAGAAGGCACAATTCGCAACAGAAGACCCATTGGCAGAAATGGGCATCGACAAGGACCGTGTGATCGCGTGCAGCATTACACAGATGGTGAAAGACTGTTTGGCAGACAGCGGAATGGACGTCAAGTCAATCTTGAAATGCCGTAACATGTTTGCCCTCGGTTTGGTATGCTACCTGTTCGACCGCGACTTGAACATTGCGTTCAACTTCTTGAAAGAGAAATTCGCAAAGAAGCCAGGCGTAGCAGAAGCCAACATCAAGGTTATCCAGGCCGGTTACGACTTCGGTGCCAACACCCACAGTTCAGCCGCCAACGTATATAGAATCGAGACCAAGAGCAAGGAGCCAGGCCGCTATATGGACATCACCGGTAACAAGGCAACAGCCTACGGTTTGATAGCCGCAGCCGAGAAAGCCGGCCTCCGTCTGTACTTGGGTTCCTACCCTATTACCCCAGCAACCGACGTACTTCACGAGTTGTCGAAGCACAAGTCGTTGGGTGTAACCACCGTACAGTGTGAAGACGAGATTGCAGGTTGTGCATCAGCCCTTGGCGCATCGTTCGCCGGCGCGCTAGCCGCCACTTCAACCTCAGGTCCTGGTATCTGTTTGAAGTCAGAGGCCATGAACCTGGCTGTAATTATGGAGTTGCCGCTCGTCGTTATCGACGTACAGCGTGGCGGACCAGCAACAGGTCTTCCAACCAAGAGCGAACAGACCGACTTGTTGCAGGTATTGTTCGGCCGTAACGGAGAAACCCCAATGCCAGTTATTGCAGCAACCAGTCCGACCGACTGTTTCGATTCAGCCTACGCAGCATGTAAGATGGCCCTTGAGCACATGACACCAGTCGTGTTCATGAGCGACGCCTACATTGCCAACGGTTCAGGCGCATTCAAGTTGCCAAACCTTGCAGACTACCCAGCCATCAACCCTCCATACGTACCAGAAGAAATGAAGGGTACATGGACTCCATACATGAGAAACTCGGAAGATGTCCGCTACTGGGCAGTTCCAGGCCGTGAGGGCTTCACCCACATTCTAGGCGGTTTGGAGAAGGACAGCAAGACCGGTGCTATTTCGACTAACCCAGAGAACCACGACTTGATGTGCCGCCTGCGCCAGAGCAAGATCGACAAGATTCCTGTACCAGACGTAAAGGTAGAGGGCGATGCAGACGACGCAGACCTTCTGATTGTCGGCTTCGGTGGTACTTACGGCCACTTGCACGCAGCGATGGACGAGATGAGAGCCGCAGGCAAGAAAGTTGCCTTGGCACACTTCACCTACATCAACCCACTTCCAAAGAACACAGCCGCTGTTTTGAAGAAGTACAAGAAGGTAGTAGTAGCAGAACAGAACCTCGGCCAGTTCGCCGCATTCTTGCGCATGAAGGTCGACGGCTTCGTACCTGCACAATACAACGAAGTAAAGGGTCAGCCATTCGTAGTCAGCGAATTGGTAGAAGCCTTCAACAAGCTTATCTCAAAGTAATAACCCCCCGAATTAAAGACAAAAGTTATGAGCGAATATACAGCAAAAGACTATAAGAAAGGACAACCACGTTGGTGTCCGGGTTGTGGCGACCACTTCTTCTTGGCTTCGCTTCACAAGGCAATGGCAGAAATAGGAGTAGCCCCTCACGACATTGCAGTTATTTCAGGTATCGGCTGTTCTAGCCGTCTGCCACACTATATGGCCACTTATGGTATGAACACCATTCACGGCCGTGCTGCAGCCATTGCAACCGGTTGCAAGGTAAGCAATCCGAAACTGAGCGTATGGCAGATTTCAGGCGACGGTGACGGACTGGCAATTGGTGGTAACCACTTCATCCACGCCAACCGCCGTAACATCGACTTGAAGATGATCTTACTGAACAACCGTATCTATGGTTTGACCAAGGGTCAGTACTCTCCAACCTCACCACGCGGTTTCGTCAGCAAATCGTCTCCTTACGGTACAGTAGAAGACCCATTCCGTCCAGCAGAGCTCTGCTTCGGTGCCCGTGGCCACTTCTTTGCCCGTGCCGTAGCGACCGACGCTCCTGGCACAATAGAGGTTTTAAAGGCAGCCCACGCCCACAAAGGCGCAGCAGTTTGCGAAATTCTCCAGAACTGTGTTATCTTCAACAACGGCACTCACGAAAGCGTATACACTTCAGAAGGCCGCAAGAAGAACGCCATCTATCTGGAGCACGGCAAGCCAATGATCTTCGGTGAGAACAACGAATTCGGTTTGATGCAGGACGGCTTCAACATCAAGGTTGTCAAGTTGGGCGAAAACGGCGTAACCGAGAAAGACCTTCTCGTTCACGACGCACACTGTCAGGACAACACCCTCCAGTTGAAGTTAGCTATGATGGAAGGTCCTGATTTTCCTATCGCTCTTGGTGTTATCCGCGACGTTGAGGCTCCAACCTACGACGAAGCAGTTAACGCACAGATTGAAGAGGTTAAGGCAGCTAAGAAGTACCACAACTTCGCTGAACTGCTCGAAACCAACGATATTTGGGAAGTTAAGTAAGTTCATCCTTACCCCTGTTATAGAAAAAGAGAGCCGCGAATGCGGCTCTCTTTTTTTTGTATGATACTAGCACCGACAGCCATGGTTATTAAACAATCTGTACATTGCCTATGCAATGCAACCCTTTCAGTTGGTGGGTGGACAAGAAAAAAGAAAGGCATCAAGCAGAATAACACCATAAAACAAGAGGTATGACGATTGCCTGTAATACATAATAGGTTCCTAAAATGTGTAAAATCCCACAAAAGAGGTTCGGAAAATGTGTAAAATATCACAAAACAGGTTCCTAAAATGTGTAAAGTATTATATAAAATCTAATTATTCTATTGAAATCCAGCAAGAAAAGCGTATTTTTGCACAAAGCAAACAGACAGATACGTTCAGCATATGGAAATATACAGAAATACCATAGACGAATTGGGCCGCTGGTTTGAGAAAAAAGACCGAAACCCCATCCTTTTACAAGGAGCCAGACAAATAGGCAAAACGTGGGTGATGCGCGCTTTTGGCAAACGATATTTCCAAAATGTGGTGGAAATAAATTTCGACATGCAAGACGAAGTCGGAGAGATTTTCAGACGGACGAAAGACCCGCACAAAATCGTATCAGAACTCCAGCTCTACTCAGAAGAAAAAATAGAAGCCCATAAAACGCTGCTAATATTCGACGAAATACAAGCCAACGAAAACGCGCTAAACAGTCTTAAATACTTTGCGGAATTAATGCCAGAACTGCATATAATAGCCGCAGGCTCGCTGTTAGGAGTTGCTGTCAAGCACAAAAAAATGACCGTACCAGTAGGTAAAGTGGAAATACTGAAGATGTATCCGGTCACATTCGAAGAATTCTACCATACCACCGAAAATAAGCACTGGCAGTGGTTAAACAACAACAACGCCATAGAGAACCTGCCTGTAGCCATTAAACAGACACTTACAGAACGATACAGGCAATATCTGGTATGCGGAGGTATGCCAAAGGCAATAGTGTCAATGCTAGAAGGCAACTACGACGACATAGAACAAGAGATAAACAGTATTATAACCCTATACGAAGCAGACTTCTCGAAATACGCCACATCGACAGAAGTAATACGAATAGGCCAGATTTGGCGTAGCCTACCATCGCAACTGGCAAAAGAGAATAAGAAGTTCGTCTATAAAGCGGTAAAGACGGGAGCCCGGGCAAGAGAATACGAAGACGCCCTATTGTGGCTACAAGATGCGGGACTAATCACAATGGTTTACAATGTAAGCAAACCGGGTATGCCACTAAGCGCCTATAAAGACCTCTCTGCATTTAAAGTATATGCCATGGACTGCGGCGTACTACGATGTTTGAGCAGACTTCCCGCAGAAGCGCTAATGAGCAGGGCAGACAAATATATAGAGATGAAGGGAGCGATTACAGAAAACTTCGTCCTGCAATCGATACTCCCCATTTTGGAAAACGAGCCATGCTACTGGGCATCGGAAGGAAAAGCGGAAATCGACTATGTAGCGCAAATAGGCACAGGCGTATACCCAATAGAAGTGAAAGCGAGCAAGAACCTGTCGGGACAGAGTTTGAAGTCGTACAGCGACAAATACAATCCAGACCTGTTAATACGTCTTGCCGACACAGACCTATCGTTAACAAACAAATTACTTTCTCTGCCGTTGCCATTGGCATACAAGTTCAAAGAATATGTAAAAGAGGCAGGGAAACTGAATGGATAGTTTAGGTCGAGACGGTCTGGGATAAAAAAACGAAAACGACAAGCATATTCGGTCCTTCCATTAGTCAAGTTCATGTAGGATAAACTAAAAAGGGGCTGCATCTATTTAAATAGACACAGTCCCTAACTTATTTTAGAAGAATTTTAAACAAAAAAACTTCTTAATATCAGCAAATTAGTCGCGGGTATAGTAAATATAGATATTCTTTTTGTGCTTATTTGTATCCATATTGAATTCCATAGCCTGCCATAAAACGTTTCTATTGGCATTATCCAAAATATCAGTATAACACTTTACTGGATAATAAGTACGTCCATCTACTACCTTAGACTTCAGATAAATGTAGTCTTTAGTAGTAGACACAACTTGAATACCAGTAATTGGAGCATACATATTGTCTTTTGAAAGTTCCAAATAAACATACTTACCACCAGAGCCTGCATTCATATCAACTGGGTTATCATTCTGGTCACGACCAGGATACCATGCGCCCGCATAATCACTCATGCAAGATCTAAGATCCGATTCTGAATACCATCTTCTAGATGCGATAGCCGCCATATTTGTTAGAGGTTGTTCTACTGTTGTATTATAAGTTCTATAATAAAGATAAATCCACTCACCTCCAGCACCTTCATTAAAGTCCTGGTCTAATTTAGAGTAAGAGTAACCACCTATATTCACTAAATCTGGGAAATCATTAGAATTTCCATGAAGAACCCTTATATCGTAAGTATAGAAACCCGTAGATTTCAGGCCATTTTTCTGAGCATGATCGAAGGTAGAGAATATAACTTCCTCGTCAGAAACAACTTCATCCTTGTCATAAGCAATTTTCTCAGAAACAGGGTTTTCATTTAATTCTTCTTCGTTGCTACAAGAAGTAGAAGCGACACACAGGAATGCGCCGAATGCGGCAGCAAACCAATAAGTTTTTTTCATAAAATTTAATAATAATTTTAAACAATCAGTCCTTAAGATCTATCGGACTTTATTAAACAACTCTGTATATATACAACAAAACAACTTCATCTATAACACCGGATTTTTCAACAGATAATGTTGTATTTGATATCTGCTGCAAAGATAAAAAATCTATTTAATATATATATCATATTATAAGTTTATTTGTCAAGAAAATAATCAAGATATTCATTTATACATAAATAACAGACCAACAAAAAAGGGATGGCCGTTTGGCCATCCCTTTATGTTTGCACCCTACTAAAATGGTGAGTTGATTACTTAACAACAACTTTCTTAACCACGTTGCCAGCACGGACGAAGTAAACGCCGGTAGAAGGGAATGAAACTTGAGTTGCGAAATCAGGAACTGCAACAGTAGCATACACTACCCTGCCAGCCAAATCGAGCACCTCGACATTGCAACGCTCAACCACCTGAACGTAACACTTACCATCGCGTGCAGGGTTAGGATAAACAACCATAGTAACAGCAGCGTCGGCAGAAGTGTTTTCAACAGCAGAATTGAAATCCATGCCAACACAAGTCAGGTCGTCGATTTCCAAAGTAGCCGAACCGTTGGCGTTGCCCTGAACCTGCCAGCTGAACTTACGGATATCGGACTTGTCAAGATCCATATCAACGCCCCAGTCGGAAGCCTGTTTCAAGCTGCTCCAGTTAACACTAACCTCGGTCCAATCTTTCGACTCACCTACGTTCACACTGTGATAGTCTTCATCTTTAACAGCCGACATTTCAGCACGGAACGAGTGAGAAGATCCACGGAAACGGTATGTGATTTTAGTACACTTCGAGAGGTCGATACCCTCCTTCTCTTTCGACAAGAAGACCTCGACACCTCCGTAAGGTTCACCCTGCCAGCCGTCGCCCTGCCATTTGTTACCCATTTTAATATCGGCCTTGATAGTGCCGCTGTTAGGCAATTTTTCGGCACTGGTGATAGAAGTGTGCGGATTGGCGTTCTTGTCAGAGTCGTCAAAGATATCCCAAGAACCACCCAAACGGTTAATGATATCGTTATCGGCAATATCGTCAATCAAACCAGGTTCAACATAACCTTCAGGACGCACAGTAACCTTAACCACCTTCGAAACTTCGTCCTCACCATCGGTCAAAGAAACAGAGAAGGTATACTCACCAGCCTCGAGGCCAGAGACCTTGGTAATGGCAGCCGAAGCTTGTTCAATAGTCGCATCAGAAGGGCCAGAAGTCTGCTTCCAAGCAAACGTATAGTTACCTGTACCGCCCTCGGCAACAGCCGTCAACGTAGTAGAGTTTTCAGGCAGATAGAAGAGCGCATTCGGAGAAACAGCCAAAGAGAGGTCTTCAACAATATCGGCCAAGACAACAGGTTTGAAGTTCACCCAGTTTTTAGCCACACCCAACAAGTAGGCGCCGTTTTCAGTCATCTCGGAGTCAGACCAGTTTGCAGTCTTGAAGACGTCATCTTTCAAGATAGACCATTTGGCATCGTCGCCACCCTTGTTACTCATGGACCAGAAACAGTTGATCAGACTCTTCTCCTTATAAAGATTAAGGAGTCCGCCATCGTTTTTGCTCCAATTCAAGCCCCACTCGGTAACCACAATAGGCACACCGTTGTTCCAAGAATTCTTACCATTCCAGTCGCCCTGGTGTCCCCATTCCACATAGCCGTGCCAAGTATAGGCAATGTTACTTTGCCCCTCGCCAGCCGCAGTCACATTATCTGGTTCGCGGGAATACTGTTTAGAGCCAACGATAATGATGTTATCGGGGTCGATAGCACGAATCACCGGAATAATCTGCTTCGCATATTCAACCACAGTGCCATTTTCTGTATTTTGCATAGGTTCGTTGAAGATTTCGTACATCACGTTCGGATACTCACCCCACTTGGTGGCAAAATAAGAAAAGAAATCCTTCGACAAGTCGACCCAGTGCTCCGCATAGTGTTCGTGGAAGTCAATAATGACATAAATATCGTTTTCGATAGCCGCCTTCACCATCTCGTCAACTAATTCGCGCGTGTATTCCGGACGGTGCAGGTAGTTATCTTCGTTCCAAGTCGCGCTGTTATCGACCCATGTGTTGTCGCCAGGAGCGATAGAGACCGGAAGACGAATAATCTGGATGTTATAGTTCTTCACCAAGAAGTTGACCGTCTCTTTAGTCCACCAAAGCGGAGCAGAGCAACTCCAGAAGAACGAAGGCCCCATCAGGCTGACCTTGTTTCCACTGGCATCGCAGACGGCGCCGCCCTTAGTATTGAGTAGGCCGTATTTAGATACCACGAACTCCTGTTTCTTCTCAGGATTCGCAATTTTCACATTAACGGTCTTCTCAACGCCAGCCATGGTTACAGTAACTACATCGGCACCCGTAGAAGCGCCCGCTTTATATACGCCATTAGTAGCATTGGACGACCAAGTAGCCGCTGCCGCAATTTTCTGTCCAGCCGCATTATAGGCAGAAGGGATAATCTGAACCTGTTCGTTCGGCATCAGTTCCACCTTTTTAGGATTTGTCTTAACAGAAACGACCTTATTGTCGGTAACCGAAGACTTCTTCAGTTGGAAGTAGTCGAGATTCAACGCCCAACCGGTATTGTGAACGATGAAAGTCTGTGTACCTGCCTCAAAATAGAACAAGGCACTCTCTTCGAAGTCGAACTGCGGCCAAGAGTTCATAGGCAGTTCCCACCAGTTTTCAGTGGCATGGTTGGCAGCGATAGGGAAAACAGAAGTTCCGCCATCAGGTCCTTCAATTTTCAAGTCACCATCCTTACCCGTCAGATACGAGAACGAGAATTGGTAAAGCCCCGTTTCAGGAATATCGACCTCGTAAGTCATGTACTCACCAGCCTCGTCGAAATAGCCCACCGTTTTATCGCTATTCTCGAGCTTGATGTTAGTTTTCAGACTGTGCATTTTAGTAGCAGACTCCGCTTCCACCTTTATTTGAGCGGAAAGGGAGGCGGCAGACACACTGCCCAGGAAAGCCATCAGCAATCCTTTTCGAAATGTATTTTTCATGTATTAAATATAAAATAAATTGTCCTAAAGCAATCTGACAAGCCGTTTCACGTCAGAAACAACACGTTATGTGCCCACGCCAAACTCAAACTAACAACACAAAGGCGATATTGCGCCATAACAAGATTATCCGTTCATTTAAACCGGCTCAATCAATAAAAAAACGATGTCAAAACAACCACAACACAGTTTTTTATCAACACATTACTTAATATATGCAAAGATAGTAAAACGATCAAGACTGAGCAACAGTCGGCTGAACATCTTCTGCCTTCTCGCCCGGTTTCACGAGTGGAATACGGATAAAGAAAGTGGTTCCGACCCCGACCGTACTATCGACCCAAATCTCACCATTGGCCAGATTTACGATTGTTTTCACAATAGACAGTCCCAACCCCATACCGCTAGTCTTGGTAGTAAAGTTAGGTTGGAAAATAGTCTGCAGGTTCTCTTCAGGAATGCCGCACCCGTTATCGGCGATAGAAATAATCGTGGCCTCGTCGTTGATTTGGAAGTCAACCCTCACAAGGCCTTCCACACCATCGGGGATAGCCTGAATAGCATTGCGGAAGAGGTTGTTGAACACCTGCAGAATCTGTTTGTTATCGCTCCACACCATAGCCGTCTCTACCCCGTGCATATCGAGTTCGAAACGGACTCCCTCGGAATTGTTTTCAAAAAGGGCCACCACCGAACGCACTTTAGCCGCCAAGTCGACTTCCTCGCGGACAGTAACTGTGGTTTTTGCGAACGTAGAGAACTCGGAGGCAATACGCGAAAGGTTATCGATTTGTTCAATCAACAGTTTCGACGTCCGGTCGAAGTATTCAGGGAAGTTATCGGGATCGCGCTGTTGCTTCATCTGCGCCATCTGAACGCTCAGTTTCATCGGCGTAAGCGGGTTCTTAATCTCGTGCGCAATACGCCGGGCCATATCTCGCCAAGCCAACTCACGCTGGCTCTGCGCCAACTGTTCGGCAGAAAGTTGCAACTTGTCGACCATGATGTTATACTGCTGAACAAGAGTACCCAACTCATCGTTATCGGCATACTCGACCTTAGTGTTCGAACCCGTCAGCTTAATACGCTTGAATTGGTCGGCCAAGAGTTCAACCGGCTTGACCATCATGCGGCTGATAACCCAAGTAATAATGATGGTGAGGATGACAATAACCAAATAGACATCGATGAGCACAACCAGCATGTTAAACACCTCGTTACGCATCTGTTCGGCACTTGAGAAAGAACGGACACTAACGTAGCCCACCAATTGGTGGCGCTGGTTGTAAAGATAGGTGTAATAAGAGAAAAAGACATTCGGACCGAACTTCGCCTCACGAAAATAGTCGCCCTGCCTTGTAAACAACGGAATAGGATACATCAACCTATCGAAACGGTAACGCTCGTTGATGATGGTGGTACGCGACGAGGCCACCTGACGCCCGGCCGCATCGTAGAGAAGGATATCGGAACTGAAAAGGTTCGACAAATCCTTTAAATCTTGCGAGAGACGCTTATAATCGACCGAATGTAACGACGAGGCGAAGCCGATTTTCTGTTGTAAGTCGCGTTCAATAGAATTGGCCTGCTCGCTCATCGTTATAATCGACTTGTTGCGGTACTGGTCGGTAAAGAAGAACATGCTGATGACCGCAAGAACGACAAAGGCCGAGAACAAAGGGCCCAGCAACCAGAACTGCATACGTGTGAGGATGGAGTTTGAAGCCCTGCGCCGGCGACGCATCATCCACCAATACAAACTATAGATCAACAAGACGAAAGCGAAGATGGCGCTAAGGTACGACACAAAGATAAAGTAGTTGTAACTGCGCCGCTCCATTTTAGTGACCACCACATAACCATCTTTGTCGGAAAAACGCGACACATAATGCGTACAATCGTTCTTGTAGATATGGAAATTGCGTTTGTTCACGTTCGGAATCCAGCTAGAGGTATTCGGATAATGGAATTTACCCTCCACGAAAAGCATCTCGTAGTTAAAATACTTAGCGACCGACACATCCTTATAGTCGGAATAAGAGTAAGAAGAATGGAACGGGGTCGGCATATCGGCATCGACATCCTTCCTGTAGACAAAGAGGCGCGGATAGAGGAACACGTACGCCACATTGTTCTTATAAGGGAACACACAGGCATAAGCCAGCGGCAAATCGGGCCTTACACAAAGGTATAGGAGCTTGGAGTCGGAAACCGACTCGCACGACTTGGCGAAGAAAGAAGGCTGGCAGCTGATGCTGTTTTCGAAATCGCTAGAACGGACCATAAAGGGTTGTCCTACAGGGTGAACCTGTACATCGAACTCATATTTATTGCCAATGCCGCTGAAATAGGCATCGAGCAAGTAGCGCTCGACATTCTCAACCCTAGAGAGCGTGGAATCGGTCATCAGCCGGCGGAACGTCTTGTCCCTCATAATAAGGTTGCCGTTGTCGAGCATAAAGGTCTCGTCTTCGGCAGAGTGGAGCAATTCGCGGTTGTCGGTCAGTTTTTCGGCCAAAAGGGCGTAGCGTTCAGAGTTACGCTCAACACAGTGTATATAACAAACCGAAACGGTCACATTAATAATTATGAAAGCCAATACCACCACGTAGAACAGCGTACGTTTGCGGTGATAGATGCCATTCGACTCCATAAAGACAGAGGCCAGCGAGAAGCCACTCCAGGCAATAAAATGCGCGGCATCGCCCCCACACACGGCGGCCAAGACAAACCCGGCAACAGTGACAAACGCACGCGGATAATAAACCGTGCGCGCGTCGGACTTCGAAGCATAGGAATAAGCCAACAGGCCCGCCACAAAAAAGGAAAAATAGAACCAAGGAATAATCAAAATTAGACCCAGGACCGAAACGAGCGATATATCCTGCACATACGATGTGGCCACATCGATAGCGGAATTATAGACCAAATGCACAGTCAGCAAATAAGCCGCAAGAAACACGAATGCCGCCAACAACTGCGCCAACAGCACACGCTTCCACTGGGGGATGCAGGCAAACCTCTGCGACTGGACTGGCAGGAAGAATTTCCGTAAGATATAAACCAGCAGGAACACGTTAGCCGTGTAGATAACCAAATGTCCTAACGAAGCGGCAAAAGCCGAAGTGTAGTATTTATGCGAGAAAAAAGCGTTCGAGAACAAGGACTCAGGCCAGCCGATATACGCCAAAAAGACAACAAAAAAGACTGAGGCGACGGCAAAAGCCCCGACCGCCTCGCGCTTTATAAAATTATTCTTTAGTTTGTTGGCTAACGCATAGTTTAGAAGGAAAAGGAGGAAAAGCGTCAGCACCGAGAAAGCTACAGTCAACCACAAGTAGAGGTTGTTGTTAACATACTTAGAATTGATCTGCAACGAGAACAGATATTTGCCACGAGCCGAATTAACCTCGACCGCACCCGGTGTAGAGCGGTCGACAATCTGGGTGTTCATCGGCAGATTGAACCCGCTGACAAAAGGATTCGAGCCGAGGGAAAGGCCCGCAAAAGACTTCTGCCTGAACTTGACAAAAGCCACATAACGGAACTGCGCATCGGCCCGCTGCACCCCAACACAATAAGAGTTGTGGGTAATGCTGAAGAAAAGCGGAGAGAAAGGAATCTCGCCAGCCGAGCGCAAATCGACCGAGTTGCTCGACCAATAGCAAAGCGAGTCACCCTTGACAATAAAGATAGCGATATTGTTCTTTTCGGAATCGTCGTATAGCTTTTTATCGAGCATAACGCTGTTCAATCCGTTCCGGGTCACATTTTCAACCACATAGTCGAGCATGGTGTTGGCCACCGCCTCACGCCTGTGAAGTTCCTTTGTGAATTCGTCGACGCCAGCATTTTCGAGTGGGCAGCGATAGTAAGCATAATTAGAGATACCAGCCAACGAAAGAGCGACCAAGAACATGAGCACCAGCCACCGCAGACGGTGGTCGGAACACAAAGGGGAGTTGGTGATATCGCTAAGTTTCATAACCAGTTAACGGGAAAATTATTCGTGGTGGTAAGGTTCGCCACGCAGAATAGTCATCGCCCTGTAAAGCTGCTCAACAAAGACCAGCCTCACCATTTGGTGCGAGAACGTCATACGCGAAAGAGAGACCTTGCCGTTAGCCCTGTCGTAAACAGCCTGCGAAAAGCCATAGGGGCCGCCAACGACAAAAACAAGCCGTTTAGAGCCCGACGCCATTGCCCGCTGCATATACTGCGAGAATTGGACAGAGGTGTATTCGGCCCCCTTGTCGTCGAGCAAGACGACCGCATCGGAAGCATCGAGAGACGCAATAATAGAGGCACCCTCTTGCTGTTTCTGCTGGGCTTCAGAGAGATTGCGGTTGTTTTTCAGTTCAGGTAATTCGATGATTTCGAAAGGGATATAGAACTTCAGCCGTTTCTGGTACTCAGAAATAGCCTTTATAAAATTGGCGTCGTTTGTTTTACCGACAGTCAAAAGAACAACCTTCATAATCGACTCAATACATAAAGTTCCAGAACAGGAGCCAACATTCGTATGCAAAAACTGTGCATAATTAAGCAAATTGGCATACAAAATTTATAAACAGACAAGATTAGTTTGCCATTTAAAAGAAAAAAGGATGCAATTTTGACGGAAAAAGCAGAAATGCTTATCTTTGAAAACAAACAAATAAAAACAGACTATGGTAGTTAAAACTGAAGACGAACTCATTGACGAGTTGATAGACCTTTCGTTTGCCGAAGATATTGGCGACGGAGACCACACCACCCTTTGCTGCATACCAGCCGACAAGATGGGCAAAAGCAAACTGCTGGTAAAAGAAGAAGGCATTCTGGCCGGAGTGGAAATCGCCAAGCGCGTATTCCACCGTTTCGACCCCGAATTGAAGGTAGAACAGCTGCTTCACGACGGCGACCACGTAAAACCCGGCGACATTGCATTCTACGTTTCAGGTAAAGACCAGAGTCTGCTACAGACCGAGCGCCTGATGCTGAACATCATGCAGCGCATGAGCGGTATTGCCACCATGACCCACAAATATGTGAAAGAGCTGGAAGGCACCAACACCCGCGTACTCGACACCCGCAAGACCACACCAGGCATGCGCATCCTCGAAAAACAGGCCGTAAAGATTGGTGGCGGTTGCAACCACCGTATCGGCTTGTTCGACATGATTCTGCTGAAAGACAACCACGTTGACTTTGCGGGCGGCATTGCCAACGCCATTAACCGTGCAAAAGCCTACTTGAAAGAGAAAGGCAAAAACCTGAAGATTGAAATCGAGGTCCGCAATATGGATGAGTTGGAGCAGGCTCTGGCATGCGGCGGTGTAGACCGCATCATGCTCGACAACTTCACCCCAGAACAGACCAAGATTGCGGTAGACCGCATTGCCGGAGCGGTAGAAACCGAAAGCAGCGGCGGCATTACCTTCGCAACCCTTCGCAAATATGCGGAATGCGGTGTCACCTACATCAGTGTAGGCGCACTCACCCATTCGGTAAAAGGGCTTGACCTGAGTTTGAAGGCGTGCGAATAAAGGGAACAAACCGTTTTTTACAGACACGGACCACTGGGCGAAAGTTCGGTGGTCTTTTTCTTTTCACCAGAAAGGACCAGCGCATCTTTATAACTGTTGTAGCTGGCCAGAATCTTAAGCGGATGCTATCAGCTGGACAAACAGAAGAACGGCCATCCGGTGTGGTTCTCTCCTATAACCAAGCAGGTTTTCAAGATGAGCAATCGCGGCGGAGAGGAAAAGAGAAACCGCAATTCACTGTTATTTAGAGAATTGTGGGTTACCTTACTTGATTTGACTTGAAAAATCGTCAGAAAATGCCCTACAGCATGCCCGAAAATTGCGTTTTTCGGCTCGAAAAGGGTAAATTTCCACAAAAAAGGAGGAGTTATGCGCTATTTATCCATCATATTTTTGCTTTTTGCCGCTGTTTTTGCGGCGAATGCGGAATTCACAACCTGCCATTGCGACTGCCACCGAAGTGGCTTTGATGGCTACTGCAATTGGTGCGCTGACTACCACCGTAAAGACGAATGCCACTGTGACTGTCACTCAAATAGAGCAGTCACCTACTGCGCCGACTGCCGGCAATGGCATGAGCTGGTGGAGCGGGTAGGGCAAGAGGAAGCCCATAAAGACGCTAAATGCACGCACCGATTCGAACGGTCCGTACACCCCCAGCAGAAGAAAACGACACCTCGACAGCCTCAACATAGTAACGGCCGCTCCGCAACTCGTTCGCTGCATCGGTGATCTCTGCCACATAGCCAGCATCGCAGAACGGCACCAGCCACCCCTTAAACGAGCCCTCATACCCGGTATACACCTGGCTTTTGTACAGGTTGCCCGCTATGGTTTGGAGGCTCGCTTTGTCTCTACCTCCCGGAAGATTTAGCTTTATTGTCTCGCCTCCGGGTTTCCCTACTGTGGCTGTAATCTCACCGCCATTCATATCCTTAGCCTTAACCTCCACGTATAGGTCTTTGTCTGTTTCGTCCCTCCATTTCAGTTTTAGCCCGTCCCGGCAGATGTTCCGCTGCATGCTGTAGCGTGCTACCCCGTTGGTGTGCGTGTACTGTGGCACGATGTTCAGCACACCGCCACTGATGAAGATGTTCGGCTTGCCTTCCTTCTGTATCTGGTCCATGAAGTCGTAAGCGGTGGCGTTGACAAAGCGGAAAGTCTTGTACCCGTAATCGTACAGACAGTTGAGATTCAGCGGCTCACCCAGTCCCTCGGAACGTATGTAGGCGTTCACCTCGCCCAGGACATAGTCCAACAGCTGTTTGAGGGTCACGTTGGTCTTCTCGCCGTTCGGGATGTCCACCCTTCGGAACACGTAGAGCGGATCCTCGCACTCAATGGTGAGTTGGTTGTCGTCGAGGGCTACGCTTTTCACGAACCCGTCGAACTCCTGGCGGTTGTCGTCATCGTAGCCCAGGGCGATGGACACCCTCTGTCCCTTCTTGACGTTCTGGACGAACGCCAGCGGGTGGAAATGCGACACAGCGGGGCAGATGATAGTGGCAGTGTCCGACAAGCTCTTCACATCCTTGCGGATTTTGACGGAGGTCAGGAGCGGCAGAACCATGCCGCCCACAAGACACTGGTCCGCTACGACAACAAGTGGTGGGATGCGATGGGCAACGAGGTAAAGTAAATGCGTATTATTCTTCAATAGTAGGTTCTTCCCCCCGACGGGGTAGCGGTCTTCGGGCAGCTACTTTTTTTGTGGTAAATGCTTAAAAATAAACAAAAAAGATAGCGAAAAATATATGAAAAATGTCGCATAATTCAAATATAATTGCTATCTTAGTAGTGTAATCAAAACGTTACACGGACTGCCACGAAGGCAGAAACAAAAAACCGATATTCAAAATGAAAGTTGAGGTTTCAATTTGGATTGTCAAGGTTACCATAAACATCGAGCTTAGACTCCGAAAGTTGTTTAGAAAGTAACGAAGACGGGGCGAAAGGTTGAAAAGGCAACCCCGAACCCTTTCGGTTTTTGGCAAAATTAAGCATTATGGATGAAAAGAAAAACACCCGAGGTGGCAAAAGAGAAGGCGCGGGAAGAAAGAAAACAACCGAGAAACGCATTATGTTCGGCGCTTCTGTCGAGGTGGCTGCAATAATTGAGCGGTTAGAAGGCAGTAAAAGTGACTACATCAATAAGGCCATTCTCGCTTACGCAAAACTCAATAAATAGCCTAATTTTCAATCGGGTTTTGTATATTTGTAGATAATTGTCTATATTATGAGTGCATTATCTGAAATACGGGAGGCCATCCAGGGCATAGCGTATCTGTTTTTTAATTGTACCAAACCATTTGACGTGAAATTGCCAACACATCACGTATAAAAGATTACATCTTAAGGCTTTTCCTATAATTAGAGAAATCTAAGAAGGTCAACTTCGGGTGAGTGAACAATGTACTCGGCTCGAAGTTTTTTGTTTATTAGCAATAAAGCATACTCGATTTTTTCGCATCAGCCCGCAAGGAGGCGGGCAGTCAGGACACTCTTTCCATGAAGTGGTAGACAGCCTCTACTACGGAAGCACATGCCCGTGCTGTGCGGGCATACAGGACGCCAGCCTCAACATCTCGCTCGACGAGGACATGCTGGCCGAGGTGCTGGAGGAGATTTACAACGAGAAGGTGAAACCCGCAGAGGGCGAGATACCGCGCAAGTACTACGAGGCAAGCCGCGAAAAATTCGAGGAAGCCACCGCTCAGGGCATGGCGCAGAGCAAGAACCCGAACATAGCCGACGACAAGGAGTTCCTGAAGAAGTACCGCCACAGCATAGACGTGTTCAGCGCCTTCCGCAGTCACGCCTACGCCAAGCGACTGGCAGACGAACTTTACGACTCGGAGGGCAAACTGCGCCCGTTCGAGGAATGGTGCAAAGCCACCGAGAGCATACAGAGCCACTTCAACAAGAACTGGCTGCAGACCGAGTACAACACCGCCGTGCTGAGGGCAGAACAGGCGGCCGACTGGCGGCACTTCGAAGACAACAAGGAAGACTTCCCATGCCTGAAATGGATGCCGACCTCGTCCGCTACCCCACGGGAACAGCACAAGGCCTTCTGGGACATGGGGCTGACCCTGCCCGTAGACGACAAGTTCTGGGACAAGCACCACCCTGGCGACCTGTGGAACTGCAAGTGCTACCTCGAGCCTACCACCGCAGAACCCACATCGAAGAAGCGCATACCGAAGGAGAAGGACGCACCAAAGCCCGCCAAAGGACTAGAGAGCAACCCCGGCAAGAAGGCGGAGATGTACAGCCGCAACCACCCATATTATCCACAGCCACAGACCTGCATTTGGCTAAAACTCGCCAAAGGCGGTGCGGAGGCTAGGCTTGGCAGGTTCTTCAATGCCGAGGAGGTGAAGTGCCCTGGGGATTGTAACGAATGCGATTACATGCTAACTAAAATAACAGGAAATAAAGAGACAAATAAAAAACTATACGAAAAAATGAAGCTGGACAAAAATTATAAAAATGTAGTATTCGACCCAAAAACAGGAGGACTTAAGGCTGAACATATTAGGCACAAATCCACATCGAGGGGTGATAAATTCTTTCTCTCTGAAAATGGAGGGAAAGGATGGTCAGGTAACCAATTAGAAAAGAAATGCCTAGATACTTTATTCGAGGGGGGTCATTCTTGTATACTTTTAGAGGAAAAGAAATGCGTAGTAAAAGGGTATGAATTAACCGCCCTGGACATCATGATTGACGGTATTAGGATGGACATCCGATCCGTAACATCGGATTCAAAAGACTATAGGAACCGTGTGACAACGAAAAATAAGCAATTGATATCATGGAATGACAACAATAAAACCGACCACGCAGACTCAATGTGCTTATACTTTCACGACCCCGCTTTGTACACTTACGAAAAAATGAAAAATACTATTAAAGCGGCGCATAGATATATGAATCGGGGAGATAGATTTGATTTGAAACACATCTACGTGGTGATAAGAGGGGAAAAAGAGGTTCTAAGATTTGATTTATAAAAGAAAAACGGCCACCGCTGGACGAGGTGGTCGTTTAGAACTTTTTTGGGCCCGCACACAATTACTTGCGTACTTGCATTGTTCACGCCACAAAGTTACACAACAATTTTTTAACCTGGCAATTCCAGTCCATGTTTTTAAACATAAAACTGAAAATTATGAAGCAGACACAGAAATACAGGCAGTTGTCGCTATTTGACAATTTGGCGGGGGGGGGGGAAATCTTTAGAGCCGTTTGAGACTCCCGAAGAGGAGCAGGCGTCCAAAAGGCTGAAGGGAGGCAGTCAGAACCCCATCGTCTTCCACGATTACGAGAGCTACGTGGCCAAGTTCAAGGATGGACCGAAGACCACCGACGACAAGACCATGGGCGAAATTGTTGCAAACATAACACCAACCGCAGATGTTATAAAAGTCATCAGGACCATCTATAACTTCAAAGCGGCAGAAGAGCAACCGTGGGAAAAAGAGAGCAGACTCTTTTTTCGTATAAAATAAGCACACGAACATCAACAACTTACGAAAATATCTTATTTTTGCAAACCGAACATATCACATAAATCTTAGACAATGAATATCTTCCAACTCGCCAAAAAGGTAGCTCCATTTGTTAAACCTTACAAATGGATGGTGGTAGCCACCTTAATTATGACCCTTATCGGCTCGTCGATAGCCCAGGTAAACGCCATCGTGCTAGACTGGACGGTAGACCAGATAAACAACCTTGTAAATATAGAAAAGGTAGAATGGGGAGCAAGAGCCATCGAAATAATGGGATTTATATCGATAGTTCTGTTAGGGAAAGAAGTATTATCGGCAATAATCACCTACCTGCAGCGCTATTTTGGCGAGAAAATGCGCATCTTAGTATCGAAAGACCTTGCACAGGCCATCATCGACAAGGTACTAACCTTCAAAGTAGCATTCTTCACTGCCAACAACAACGAAGCCGGCAAGCTCCAGACCCGAATAGACCAAGGAGTGGCCAGCTTATCGAGCACCGTGCAGAACGTATTCATCGACTTGCTGCCCATGTTCACCAGCGCTATTTTAGCGCTAATCCTTATGTTTTCGGCCAACGTGAAAGTCGGTTTCACCGCACTCGGCATCCTGCCCATCTATTTCTACATCACCTATCTTCAAGCAAAGAAGCTAAAGGGATGGCGCAAAGAGATGCGTGGATTCCGTGAGAACAAGAGTCATGGCATTATGAACATCATAGAGTCCATCAACGTCATCAAATCGTTCAACCGCGAGCAAATAGAAAGCGACAAGCAGTTAGACATACAGAAAAAGCTGACCGACAACCAAATGAAGACACGCAGTGTGGTATTTTTCTTCTTTGGGTTGAAAGGATTTGTCCAACAAATCGGCACCGTACTCATCATCATCCTTACAGCCTACCTCGTACTGACCCACGAGCCGGGGATGACCATCGGTAAAATCATGTACCACGTCATGCTGTTCAGCAATGTGGTAGCCCCAATCATGCAGTTGCAGCGTGTATTCGACGACATGAACGACGCCCTTATCTACGCAGAAGGCTTCTTCGACATTCTTGATTCAGAAAAAGACGTTGAGCCAACAGGCACCTACAAGCCAGAAAAGATAGAAGGCCACATAGAAATAAGCGGGGTTGACTTCACCTACCCTAACGGGACCAAAGCCCTGCACAACATCAACATGGACATACAAAGTGGCAAAATTACAGCATTTGTAGGCTTGTCGGGCGCAGGAAAAAGTACCATCGTCAACCTGCTGGACAAATTTTACGAGCCAGACTGCGGCAGCATAAAGTTGGACGGAGTTGATTTGAAAGACTACGACACCCAGTACCTGCGCGAGAACATCGGCCTGGTATTGCAGAAAAACCACATCTTCGACGGCACCATAGCCGAAAACATCCTCTACGGCGACCCTAGCGCCACAATGGAAGAGGTATACGACGCCGCCCGCAAAGCCTACCTCTACGACCAAGTGATGGCACTACCCGACCAGTTCAACAGCAAGGCCACCCTACTATCGGGCGGCCAGCAACAGCGCATAGCCATAGCCCGTATGTTCTTGAAGAACCCGCCAATCATCTTCCTCGACGAGCCAACGGCTAGCCTCGATGCCGTGGCAACCGAGCAGATAAAGAACAGCATTGACGCTATTAAGAAAGACCGCACAGTAATCATAATATCGCACAGCATTTCACAAATCATCGATAGCGACATCATCTATGCATTACAGAACGGCCGAGTAGAGCAAGGCGGAAATCCGGACGAGGTATACAAGCAAGGCGGCATCTACAAAGAAATTGTAGACGCATCGGCCCGCAGTCTGAACATCGAAAAAATTGCAAAAACCGTAAACGGATAGACGAATTTACGCAAAGACAAGACTCTCGATACACCATTTAACACAACAATAGAAAGACAGTCACGCATCGATATATACAACCTAATGAGCGGAGAAGTGAATAAAAGTTGGGAGCAAAACAGAAATAGACCAGCAACTAACCAATGGAATCTACACCATCCGTATAACGAACGAAAGAGGAGAGAAGAGTCTGATGCTGATTAAGAAATAAAAGCAACAGCGTACAAACAGAGAAGAATCGTAGGAACAACCCTACGACTCTTCTTTATTTTTCTAATAAATTACAGTTACTCCTGAACAAAATTCACGCAACCGCCTACATCTCCAACAGAAAAAACAATTTCGGCCGAACGGGCAGATCCGTTGTTCTCTTTCACAATCACGGAATACTCTTTACCTCCATTCTGCGAAACAATCCAAAACCAATCGCATACCTCATCTTTACTATTAGCAGGACAAAGTGTGTCAGACTTCGCATTAGACTTGACAATTTCGTATTCTAGGCCATCTGTCAGTTTCCCATACTTTTTATATGAAACTACACCCGCGGATGTATCTGCGCAGACATTAAAATATGTAATCCAAGGGTTGTAATTCTTACATTTCAATTTATATTCACCACCTGAATTTGGAACTTGGATTGTGACAGCACTTTTATAATCCGCTCCATCATATTCCCAAATAACAGGAGACCAATTGCCTACTGAATAATCATCCTCACTTTCATCATCGCTACTACAGGCAAATCCGAAGAACACAGGCACAGCAAAAAAGAGAAATTTCAAAAAATCACTTGTCATATATTCATACTATTATCATAATTATTTATAATGTAAAGTTAACAAAAAGTATGATAAAATTGTATACTAATAATATATATTTCTCACTTCACAACAGCACGCACACTCAGACCCAAACTACGTTCTATGCGGTCATCGCCAAAGTCGCTGTTGAGGTCGTACGAACCGTCGAATACGGAGATTTCTCCAAATCCAAGGTAATACGCACGGCTCATGACTCCGATTTCCTCGTTAAGCGAAGACGACCAAAAGCCACCGTAAACACCATCACTATAGAGTTCCGTACCAAGACGGATACCAGCGGCAGGCAAGAAGATTTTGTTACCGTTAGCATGCGAGATGCCAATACGACCAGCAATGCCACTTCCGTTGAAGTCGTCTGTCCACTTCCACTCGCAACCATCAAGCAACTCTTTCTGTTCTTCTTTGGTCGGCATTCTCCAAGCACCGCCCCAGTTCGCAGTCGCAGCATCATCATCAGCCTCCAATACAAGAATGTTGTCAGGGGAGTCGAACTTACTATTGGTTGATGTCCTATATTTTAAGCATTCATCGAGCCAACCTTCGTCATCTACTGTACAATACTTGTAGGTTTTCCAACCGTAATCCACTTTCGGCTTAGTCTCAGCCCAGGCGAAATAGTCGCCGTATTCAGCCGGCTTGGTTGCGCCCACGTTGTACACAGCCCATTTGGTTCCGCTCTTCAAGCCGAGGTCAACGTAAGTGTAGTTTTCCACCTTACCGCTTACGGTCACGCCCATATCCTCAGAAGATAGGATTCCTATGTTGTCTTCCATCTCGTCGCTTGCGTTCACGCCTATGTTTTCGGAAGTTTCGGTTTTCTCCTCGTAGTTAACCTTCGCCACATTTCCGACGTCGAGTTTTTCCACCTTTCCGTCGTTAGGCTTCACGCACATGTTGGTCACAAAAATAGCAGCAGACACCAGCAAGGCAATTGCTAACGCCAAGAACACCGGTTTCTTCATATTTTCTTTCTTTAAATTCGTTATTTTCTAATCAGTTTGAACGACTGCCTGCCCACTGTCAGTACATATACACGCCCTTGGTGGTTGGCAGGGCAACATTTCTTAAAATTAACCTTTTCTGTGCTTTTTTTTCAAATTTCCTTGCGGAAATTCCCTGAAAAATAACGTTCCACGAATCAAGACGAGCCTTCAACCCTTATAACGGCAAAGTCGGATATTCCCAACAGTAAGAAGTAAAGATTTAGTTGGTTGTCTACCATAAGCGAAAGGGAAACGAGGCCATAACCCACAGGACAAAAAATTCTCCTTCATAGTACTCTTTTAATCTCAGTTTACTAAATTTGCATAGGGATAGGCCAAAATATGAAGAAAAATGAACAGAATTGGGAAAGAAAAAGAGACTGTAAGCCAGATGATAGCCCTTTACTGCCATGCTAAACACAAGGCACAAGGACTTTGCGAGCAATGCCACGCTTTAGAAGACTATGCACACACACGACTCAGCCACTGCAAATTTGGAGAGAACAAAACATCGTGCAAGAAATGTCCTATTCACTGCTACAAACCAGATATGCGTGAAGCCATGCGAAATGTTATGCGCTATAGCGGTCCACGCATGCTGTGGCACCACCCTATAGCAGCAATCCGCCACCTTTTTAGCAAATAAATAATACAGATACAAGATGAAAAAATCGTCCTAATCTTACAATTCATGCTGTTGTCCTTCGCTACTTATGCCCAAGAACAGACCAGCTATCGAGAAAAAATCCAGTATGAGGACGCAAAATCGGACATTGACGGGTCCATGATGGAGATAGTCCACTTTAAAGACAATGATAACTACTATCGGATAAACAAAGAGACCGGAGAAGTTTGGCAGTTGAAAGGCGAAAAAATATATGCATTAGATGTAGAGAATTCACCAAATAACACCGTATATAAAGGCAAAATAAACTTCCAACTTATAGCCGGACGTGAAGTCTATCTGATGAATCTGAACACAGGTGAGATATGGTATTTGAAAAGGACAAAACCGTTCGGATACATTGGTCAGCGTTACAGTTTTGTACTAGCCTACCAGGAATAGTATCACCAAAGTGCAGAAAGCAGGAGACCTGATACCTGTTCACTAAGGCCATCTACCAAAAACGAGTACGAACAGTTCTCTGGTCTGCACACAAGGTTCAGGAAACCGAAGAAAAATCCTAATCATAACCGGCAGAATAAGCTTAAACGACATAAGACACCGCATACTGGTAGCGAAGATTTACCTGACCAACGGTTCGGTAGTGATTAAGAAAATTGTGCGTTAAAAAACGGATACAGATACGGCAAGGGGAAGTACGGCAAACGTGCTTTCCCCTTCTTTTTTTAATGTTCTGAAAAACAAAACGGCAGTACAACAAATTTGAAAAAGGACCATACTGCGACAGCCACCAGCCTAATAAGGCAAGAAGGGAATAAAAAAGTAGTCTAATGAAGTATAAAGTGGCAAATAGTTAGTAAATTTGCAAGATAAAATGCAAAAGTCGGCTGTTGGACAAACAGCGTATGACATAAAAAAACAGAAAAATAACATATACAAAATAAAAACATGCTTACAGCAAAAGAAATTCGCCAATCGTTTCTCGATTTCTTCGCATCGAAAGGCCACTTGATTGTGCCATCGGCACCAATGGTCGTAAAGAACGACCCCACACTGATGTTTACCAATGCAGGTATGAACCAATTTAAAGACATCATTTTGGGAAATGCGGCACCAAAGAGCAAGCGTTGTGCCGACTCACAGAAGTGCCTCCGCGTTAGCGGCAAGCACAACGACTTGGAAGAAGTAGGCCACGACACCTACCACC
>DETD01000009.1:194003-194205 GCA_002362105.1 Bacteroidales bacterium UBA3297 | reverse complement strand
TTGGCGACTACTTCAAGAAAGAGGCAATAGACTGGGCATGGGAATACCTGACAGGCGTATTGAAGCTGGATCCGAAGTACCTGTATGCCACTGTATTCGAAGGCAGCAAGGAAGAAGGACTGGAGCGCGACAACGAAGCTGCCGGCTATTGGGAGCAGTACCTTCCGAAAGACCACATCATTAACGGTAACAAGCACGACAA
>DETD01000009.1:193810-193966 GCA_002362105.1 Bacteroidales bacterium UBA3297 | reverse complement strand
ACAACTTCTGGGAAATGGGAGACACAGGTCCGTGTGGTCCTTGTTCTGAAATCCACATCGACCTCCGCGACGAGTCAGAAAAGGCCAAAGTTCCAGGACGCGACCTCGTAAACCACGACAACCCTCAGGTAATAGAAATATGGAACCTCGTGTTCA
>DETD01000009.1:16358-193662 GCA_002362105.1 Bacteroidales bacterium UBA3297 | reverse complement strand
AGAAGTCGAACTACGACACCGACGTCTTTACCCCACTTATTGCAGAAATTGGCAAAATCACTAACAACCAGTACGGCAAAGACAAGAATGTGGACATTGCAATGCGTGTAATTGCAGACCACATCCGTACCTTGGTATTCTCGATTGCTGACGGCCAGTTGCCAAGCAACGCAAAAGCCGGTTATGTAATCCGCCGAATCCTCCGCCGTGCAGTCCGCTACGGCTACACCTTCCTAGGTCAGCAAGAAGCGTTCATGTACAAGCTGGTACCAGCAGTAGTAGAGAGCATGGGCGCAGCCTACCCAGAGATTGCAGCCCAGCAGGAACTTGAGACCAAAGTTATCAAAGAAGAAGAAGATTCATTCTTGCGCACATTGGCAAACGGTATCGGCTTGCTCGACAAGTTGATGGCCGAGACCAAGAAGCAGGGCAAGACTGAAATCAGCGGTAAAGAGGCCTTCACTTTGTTCGACACCTTCGGTTTCCCTCTCGACCTGACCGAACTTATTCTCCGTGAGAACGGCATGACCTTGAACGAGGCAGAGTTCAACGAAGAGATGAACAAGCAGAAGGAACGCGCACGTAACGCTGCCAGCGTAGAAACAGGCGACTGGGTAACAGTAAACGAAGGCGAGCCTTCATTCGTCGGTTACGACGAACTTGAAG
Source organism: Bacteroidales bacterium UBA3297 (assembly GCA_002362105.1). GTDB lineage: Bacteria > Bacteroidota > Bacteroidia > Bacteroidales > Paludibacteraceae > Physcocola. Next base: position 192,996 of record DETD01000009.1, on the reverse strand, counting down.
CAGATACCAAGATTCTCCGCTACAGACAGATTAAGCAGAAAAAAGACACCCTTTACCAGATTGTAATTGAAAAGACCCCATTCTACGCAGAAATGGGTGGTCAGGTGGGCGACACCGGCTACCTTGAAGTAGATGGCGAAAAGATAAGCATTATCGACACCAAGAAGGAAAACGACTTGAGCGTACACTTGGCAAAGAAAATGCCAGCCAACCCAGCCGGCAAGGTAAAGGCCGTTGTAGATGCTGCACGCCGTCAGGCTATTGCCAACAACCACACCGCTACCCACTTGCTCGACTACGCACTGCGCCAAGTTTTGGGCAGCCACGTAGAACAGAAGGGATCGTTGGTAACTGCAGACAGCCTCCGTTTCGACTTCAGCCACTTCCAGAAAGTGACCGACGAGGAACTCCGCAAGGCAGAACAGATTGCAAACGACATGGTACGCCAGGACATTGCTCTTTGGGAAGAACGTGCTATGCCTATTGAAGAGGCTAAGAAGTTGGGCGCAATTGCATTGTTCGGTGAAAAATATGGCGACAACGTTCGTGTTGTAAAATACGGTCCGTCAGTTGAGTTCTGTGGTGGTACCCACACCAGCAGCACCGGCCGCATCGGTATGATCAAAATCATCAGCGAAAGCAGTGTCGCTGCAGGCGTACGCCGTATTGAAGCCGTTTCTGCAGCAAAGGCAGAAGAACTCTTCAACGCACAGCAAGACACCCTCCGCACCCTCAAGGAAATGTTCAACAACGTTCCTAATCTGGAACAGGCAATCCGCAAGGCTGTAGAAGAGAACGCAGAACTTAAGAAAGACGTAGAAAAATTCGTTCAGGAAAAGGTTCAGCAGCAGAAAGCAGCCCTAATAGAAAAAGCAGAAATCAAGGGCGACGTTAAGATCATCAGTCTGCCAATCGGTACTGAAATGCCAGCTGAAATGGTGAAGAGCATCGGCTTCCAGATCAGGAACGATGTAAAAGACAAGTTTGTCTTCATTGCCGGCACAAAGAAAGACGGCAAGCCAACCCTTACCGTTGTCATGAGCGACGCTTTAGTTGCCACAGGCCTCAATGCAAGCCAGATGATTCGCGAAGCCGCAAAGGAAATACTTGGTGGTGGCGGTGGTCAGCCTTTCTTCGCCCAGGCAGGAGGTAAAAACGCCGACGGACTCCAGAAAGCCGTTGACATTTTGAAGAGCAAGTTCTAAAAACAGGAGCGGGCAGGCTACGCCAGCCCCTCGTTACAAATACAAACGGCGAATTGGATGGAAAGTCCAGTTCGCCGTTTACTTAATAACCCAGCATTGAATTGCAATAGCGAGCACGAACCGTAGCCGTGACACAAACCAATGGCAACAAAAGGAACCAGACAAAAGAGACCCACATCAAACACAACTAAAACGCAGAAGACGAAGGCAACCAACCGGAAAAAAGGCAGGAAAAGCAACCCGACTCCCGTAAAAACCATCGTGTTATGCGTACTGGCCGTTGTGTTGGCGGGAACTGCCGCCTACATTGGCCTGAACCCGGAAACAAGAAACGCCGTGTGCAGATGGATACAGGGGAAAGATGTGCGTGTATACGGCATTGACCTGTCGCGTTACCAAACCAACATAAAGTGGGACGAGATAGGCATCTACTACGACACCCAACGCGACACCATCACCTTCGAGAAAACACACGATTGCCTGCCCGCCAGCTTCGTATTCCTGAAAGCCACCCAAGGGCGCGCCGTAGACAAGACCTATGCCGAAAAGAAAGAAGAGGCAAGGGCGCACGGCTACAAGACAGGAGCCTACCACGTGCTGATAAACGACACCAACATCGTGAACCAGGCCAACAACTTTATGAACACAGCACAACCAGACAGCAGCGGCTTCCCTCCGATACTCGATATAGAAAGCGACTATGTAGGCAAACCCTACAGCGAATACCGCAAGAAAGTGCTGCAATGGCTGCAACTTGTGGAAGACGCGACAGGAGGCAAACCACTCATTTACTGCTCAGACAAGACCCGGGAAAAGGTGCTGAACACCCCCGAGTTCGACACATACCATTTCTGGATAGCCCGGTACGACACCACCCCGCCCCGCTCGAAAGACGACTGGCTGTTCTGGCAGTTTACCGAGAAAGGGAAAATACGCGGCATAAAGGGGAAAGTAGACATCTCCATTTGGAAAGGGACAGCCGAAGACTTGGAAAACTGGCGTAAAAGCTGTTGGAAAGACCCTGTATACCGCGAAAAAATAGAGCACGAACTAGACTTGGTAGAACTCTGACCCCGTAACACCAGACGAAACAAACGAAAAGACAACAAAAAAGCCCCCCACATGAACCAAACATACCAGACGCTGGCACCAGAAAAAGACCCGATGGGAGCCGCAATAGCCGAATACCAACAAAAAGGGAAAGCCGGAAAACTCAGAGTCCTTTCGGAAATGTTCGACGAAGACGAAATTCCCGTTGATTATCTTTTCAGAACCTACGACGAGATGCCAGCCATAGAACAGAGGGCGCTAGACCTTGCCTATGGCGACGTGCTGGATGCCGGAGCCGGAAGCGGCTGCCATTGTCTGGCCCTCCAGGCCCAAAAGCGGGGAAAAGTAGGCGAACTGACCGCCATCGACATCTCGCCCCTATCGTGCGACGCAATGAGAGCACAAGGCCTGAAAAACGTGCATTGCTCCAATCTGATGGACCCCGGATTCGACCAAAAATTCGACACCATACTACTACTGATGAACGGAACGGGACTGGCAGGCAAGTTAGAACGTCTGCCCGCGCTGCTGAACCGCCTGGCCCAGTTACTGAAAAAAGGCGGACAGGTTTTGGTAGACTCTAGCGACCTGCGCTACCTCTACGAGGACGAAGACGGCGACCTGGATATGGAAATGCTGGAGGGTAACTACTATGGAGAAGTCAGCTACCAAATGCGCTACAAAAACGTAAAGGGAGAATACTTCGACTGGCTTTACACCGATTTCGACACCCTTAGGACGTTCGCCCAAAACTGCGGATTCGACTGTGAGAAAGTAATAGAGGGAGATCACTACGAATTCCTCGCCAGACTGACAGCGAAAGAATAAGAACACGCAAAGATTCCAATAACGACAAACACCAGCAACAAATTGACAACGATAAGGGCGCAGCTGAAGGGGAAAGAATGATAGGAAAGTTCTAATTTTGCCATTGTAAAAAAGAACAACTATGGCAGACAAAAGATTACTTACTATTCAAGACATATCGTGCGTCGGACAATGTTCACTCACCGTAGCGCTACCAATTATATCGGCATGCGGCATTGAAACCGGCATATTACCAAGTTCAGTACTATCGAACCATACAGCGGGGTTCAGCGCATGGACCTTCTTCGACTTAACGAACGAAATGCCCAACATTCTTGCGCAATGGAAGAAGGAAAAAGTAGACTTCGACGCCTTCTATACTGGCTACGTTTCAAAAGCGCAGATTCCAATCATCCTCAACATTATGAACAAGGTTGCCCGACCAGGCGCACTGCGTATTGTAGACCCTGTGATGGGAGACAATGGCAAACTATACGCCGGCTTCGACGAACAGTTTCCAGAAGAGATGAAGAAACTCTGCAATGGCGCCGATGTTATTCTTCCGAACATGACCGAAGCATTGCTCTTGTTAGGCCAACCATACACAGAGACCTACGACCAGACATTTGTAGAAGACACCTTGAAGAAACTGTATGCCCTTGGAGCAAAGAATGTGGTGCTGACAGGTGTAAACTTTAACGACGGCAAATTGGGCGTAGCTTGCTTCGACGGCAAACAGACCCAATACTACTTTACCGAACGCATAAACGTAGCCATGCACGGCACTGGAGATGTATACGCCTCTTCGTTCGCAGGAGCACTGATGCGTGGCAAGAGCATTTTGGAAGCGGCCAGCATAGCAGCCGACTTTGTTGTGGAAACCATTAAAGCCACAATGCCAGACCCAGACCACTGGTATGGCGTAAAGTTTGAAAAAGCGCTGCCTTACCTTATTGAACGATTGGGCAGCTAAACACAGACAAACGACTACCATAAACGCCCCAAAACGGAAATCCATTGGAAAAAACGCATCATATCCACCCACCCAAAACGGGCATATCCGTTCACGTTTTGTCTGACTGGCTAAGTTAGTGAAAAATTAGTTATTTTTTCTTAAGCTCTCACCTTTCAGTTCAAAACGGATAGCCGTATGAACCAACCGGTCTAAAATCGCATCAGCAGCGGTGGTGTTGCCCTGTAACACGTCATTCCAGTTGGAGACGGGCAGCTGACTTATGATTGTTGTTGATTTTTTTCCGTGACGGTCCTCTATTATCTCCATAAGGTCAAGTAGTTGTTGACAGTCTAAGGACCTTATACCGAAGTCGTCAAGTATGAGCAAGTCTGTCTGTGTTTTAAATTCCCATAATTTCTTATATATTAAATCTTGTGCTACCTTTGTCCATGGTTTGAAATTTTATGTTTGGTCACACAAAGTTACAAACCTCTTAGGAAATGGACTTTTGTTCTTTTTCCTTTTTTATTGGTCAAACGGAAGTTTATCGGACAGCAATAGAAGAAAACATCAATCTTTCGATAAGCTATTAAATCCCGTAAAAAACACAAGTAAGGAAGCGCATATTCGAATAAAATAAATTTTATGGAAATCAACAATTGTGTATTCGAAGATAACCCTTGTTATCGATTTCATTTTGATCAAGATAAATCATTATTAAAAATAACGCTTGATGGCTACTATGATACAGAATTACAAAAAGACGTCGGAAAAGAATGTACGTTAGTAATAAAAAAATGGTCTAAAGCAAAAGGTAAGCAATTAGGGGACGAACGTTTAGATGATATTGAATGTCATCTGGGTATTGTAGATATAATAAGGTGGTTGTCTCTATCCCAAAAAAACAATTGTTCTGTACTTGAAATGGAAGTCATTACTTATGATAACAGATTTGTCTATTGGTATTTTGAAAACCCGATAGTCGAACTGATAGTGGAGTTTTAAATTCCCATAATTTCTTATAAGTTAAATCAGAACGAATGAAAATGATAATGTAAAAAAAGGAAAATCAAAAACTGGAGATTACAGTAATATTCCTGATTCTAAGGAAGTAGGAGAAGGGAAAAAATTTACTAGTTCTCAGAAAAAGAAAATACTAGAAGAAAACAGGAAACGAAATGGTGGAGAATTAAGAAGTGATAAGTCTGGCAAACGACTGGATTCTCCAACTCAAATTCATAAAAGCGAAAAGGCTAATATGAATCAAGCAGAAATCGACCACAAAATACCGAAGTCAAAGGGTGGTTCTAATAGTTTTGGTAATGCTCAGGTTTTATCTAAAGAAGAGAATTTAATGAAAAGTAATAAATGATGGAGATAAATGGCTGTATTTACGTGTTTTCAACAAAGGGAATCGTTGAAAATAGAGTTTGTATAAATTATATTGTGCATGATTATGATGGCGATTGGCAGTTTTTGAACTCGGAAGAAGATTTGACTGAAGATAATGCAAGATTATTGTCTTTAGAGGAGGTGATTGACATGGATGATTCTATTGCAAATGTATTAAAAATGGATATAGGTTATTATGCGATTAAGTCTGAAAATACAAATTCTTGGATCATAAAAAAACTCTCTGAGGACCAATAGGCTATGAGATGCATCTCCGTTCTACACGTAGCAAGCGTGGAAAAAACGGAGCATGCCCACCCACCCAAAACGGGCATATCCGTTCACGTTTTGTCTGACTGGCTAAGTTAGTGAAAAATTAGTTATTTTTTCTTAAGCTCTCACCTTTCAGTTCAAAACGGATAGCCGTATGAACCAACCGGTCTAAAATCGCATCAGCAGCGGTGGTGTTGCCCTGTAAAACGTCATACCAGTTGGAGATGGGCAGCTGACTTATGATTATTGTTGATTTTTTCCCGTGACGGTCCTCTATTATCTCCATAAGGTCAAGTAGTTGTTGACCGTCTAAGGACCTTATACCGAAGTCATCAAGTATGAGCAAGTCTGTCTGTGTTTTAAATTCCCATAATTTCTTATATGTTAAATCCTATAAGACATAAAAAGCATATAATCAGCAAAATACAAAGGCATTTCATTAGAAAAATTTGATATTTCCTAATGGATTCAGCTGAAATTCGTTACTTTTTCCACGTGACATGTGGTGGTACGAGTATTCGTTTTGCTTGTCACCGACAAAGATAACACTTATCTTAGAATTCTTGTATATTATTTTCTCGACTCTTTTCCTATGTTTGATGGAATCGTCTAAATTCTGGCAATACTTGACGAACAAGCAGTTACTCATCGTCCGAAACCCATCGTTTTTAAGTTTCCTATGAAATTTCGACCTTTCCATCGTCCCCAATTTGGTTCTAGAGAATTGCATGACTACATATACTCACATATTTAACCTTATGTTAGTTTTGGGAAACAGATGAATTGACCTTCTTCCACCCCGGGTTGTTATGTAGCGTCTTCCAGACGCACAGACGCCGCAGAGGAATCCGGGCACGGGGAAAGAATAGTTCCTTTCCCCGTGCCCGGTTATAAAGATACCGTCTTCCAGACGGCATTCGCCATTATAAACATTTACCACCAAACAAGGCAATATGGTACCTTCTGGCCATTAGATAAAAAGGAAACCATGAATCTATCTTCGGAAAAAAGTAGGATAAATAACGGACTTCCAAACGAAAAAAGGGCTGTGCGCCGCACAGCCCTTTATATTATTAGGAGCAATCCTTCCACATTAAGAAGCAATTAGTAATCGATATACTTGAAAGCAGCACACTTATACGTGCCAGACTTATCGGAATCGTATTTCGGATTGTCTTCGTTGCAGACTGTTGTGACACAAGCCTTGTTTACATAAATGGTGCCGTCGGTCTTGTAGCACCAAGACTTGCCACTGCCAGAAAGGACAGAGACATTCACCTTCGATGCGCCACTCACATAGATATCGTTATCGGCCGATATACCCTTCACACCACTAGAGCCTTCAGGAGCAGTGACCTCGACCTGGGCAGTGCCAGAAATGCGGATTGCACCGTCGGCCTTCAATCCAGCAGGCGAAGACTCCTCACCGTCATCTTCTACAAACTTAGAGACAGCGCCAACCGCTACATTAAGTATGCCACCAGAAATATCCATACTGCCAGGAGAAAGGGATCCGCCAAGATCTAAAGAGCCAACCTTGATACCCTTAGCACCATTGCCCTCGACTTTCACCTGGACAGTACCACCCGACTGCAAGTAACTACCGTCGCAAGTAATGGCTTTCTCATCGTCGGCAACGACCGTTGCGCCAAGAGCCCCACCCCGAACAAAGATTGAATCGTTTACATCGATAGAAGAGCCCGCCTCGGAATTGGCGACCACACTACCATTAAGCAAATAGAAGTTATCTTTTACACGGAAGCCCGCCTTCTGGGCCGCAGAAACGATGACACCACCATTTACCGTCATATCGTCTTTAACGAAGACGCCATGCTTATAGCCACCCTGCACCGAGAGCGAACCGCTGCCCTGGAACGTCAGATTGTCGTTCACATAAATAGCGGCATTCGTCGTATCGCCAGTCGTAAGATCGGCCCCCAAACGGGTCGGCGCATCGGTAAGCGTATTCACACCCTTCAGTTCAATCGTCACACCCTTGTTACCCGACATAGCGACCACCGCTTTCGAGTTGTTGTGGAGAGTGAGGTTGTCGAACAACAGTGTGGTACGCTTCAGTTGTTCCATATAGAACGATCCGTTGGTAGACGCACCCGAAAGGGCGAAAACGACATCCTTCATATCGAAGACAGTCGTGTCGGTCGAAACCGTCACATTAGCGCCATCGGCCACAACAGACACTCCCAAACCAGCAAGCGGATTCTGCACCGAGACAGCGCCTTCGGAATAATTGACGAAGACCGTATCGGAGAAGAAAACCAAGCTATCGACACCTATGAGGTCGAAACTCTTGCTCGAATCTTCGGTGTGTTGGGTGAGTTTCTTTTCGGCAGTGGTATATGACTTGATGTTAGAAACTTTCGTTTGCGAAAGCGGCACATTGCCCTTGAAAATAACCGCCCTGTAATCGGCAAAAGACACTGTAGCAGAAAGAGCGGCAACAGCGAAAAGTAAACCTTTCTTCATCACTTCTTCTGGAATTTAAAGGTTAGACCATCGGCTTTCAAGACATAGATGCCGGCAGCAAGGCTACCCACCTCGACCGCCTCGCCAGCCTGATAAGGGGCAGTAAGAACAACCTTACCCGCCATATCGACCACCTGCACCTGCTTCAACGTAGCGGGCGCATTGGCAATGAACACCTCGTTAGACGCGATAGAAGGATAAAGCACCACCTCGCCCTCGCCCAAAACGCGCGGAGCATAAGAAGCGTCGTCAAAAGTAACCTTCTGGATAGAAGGCAACGTAAAGGCGTATGGAGTTACGGACACATTATCTGTTAAAACCTTCATCACATTACTTTCAAAGAAAATCATGCCGGTATTCTCGACTTTAATCTTCTCTACGCCACCCGTCTTCAAATAGACGTTGACATTAGATTGAGCATTGGCAACAAAGGCCGACCCGACGAAGAGAAGGGCAGCCAGAGCCTTACGGAAACAACTGTGTATCATAGTATTTTTATTAAATTCACCTCACAAATTTATTATAAAAAAAGCAACTTGTACCAAATCTGGCGGCAAAGTTCTACCAAATACATTCAAACAGCAACAAATGTACAAAAAAATGCAACCAAAAACAAAGAAGAGCAAAGTGTGGATTAAAAGGATAGAAAAGACTATCTTTGCTAAGTAAAAAGACTATAATTAAGATAATGGCAAAATTTGTAATAGAAGGCGGTCACCAGCTGCGCGGCGAAATAACACCCCAGGGAGCAAAGAACGAGGCACTAGAAGTCATCTGTGCCACAGTGCTGTCGAAAGAGGCAGTAACCATCAGCAACGTGCCCAACATACTTGATGTGAACAACCTCATCCAGTTGATGATGGATATGGGCATCTACGTCCGGAAAGAGGGCAACAACACCTATACCTTCAAGGCCGAGCACATCAACGAAGACTACCTTCACAGCGAAGACTTCAAAGACCGCTGCACCGCCCTACGAGGTTCGGTGCTGCTAGTGGGTCCGCTGTTGGCACGCCTCGGATATGCCATTATACCCAAACCCGGAGGTGACAAGATTGGCCGCCGCCGCTTAGACACCCACTTTACGGGCATACAGAAACTGGGAGCGACTTTCGCCTACGACAGCGAGAACCAGCTGTTCAACGTAACGGCGAAGACCTTGAAAGGCTGCTATATGCTACTCGACGAGGCGTCGGTAACCGGAACAGCCAACATTGTGATGACCGCCGTCACCGCCCAAGGCACCACCACCATCTACAACGCAGCGTGCGAGCCCTACATACAGCAACTATGCCGCATGCTGAACCAGATGGGCGCCAATATTAAAGGCGTGGGGTCGAACCTGCTGACTATAGAAGGCGTGGAAGAGTTGCACGGCACCACCCACCGCATACTGCCAGACATGATTGAGATTGGCTCGTTTATAGGCATGGCGGCAATGACCGAAAGCGAGATAACCATAAAAGATGTAGCCTACGACGAGTTGGGCCTTATACCCGACAGTTTCCGCAAGCTGGGCATAGCCCTAGAACGCCGTGGCGACGACATCTACATACCCCAACAGCACGTCTACACCATCGACACCTTTATCGACGGTTCCATCATGAACTTCGCCGACGCGCCATGGCCAGGCCTCACACCAGACCTGCTGAGCGTGTTCCTGGTGGTGGCCACCCAGGCACAAGGCAGCGTGCTGATACACCAGAAAATGTTTGAGAGCCGCCTCTTCTTTGTAGACAAGCTGATAGACATGGGCGCACAAATCATCCTCTGCGACCCACACCGCGCAACCGTGATTGGTCTAGCCCGGCAGAACGCCCTGCGCGCAGCCAAGATGAGTTCGCCCGACATACGTGCAGGTATCGCCCTGCTGATTGCGGCAATGAGCGCCAACGGCACCAGCACCATCAGCAACATACAGCAAATAGACCGAGGTTACGAGCGCATAGACGAACGACTGAACGCACTGGGCGCCAAAATAACAAGGGTGAACTAGCCCAATAAAAAGGCAGAACAGGCGGCAAAGGAAGCCGTAGAGCGCAGAATATTGGAGCAAAACGCTAGAAATAAGCAGGAACGATTTGGATATTAGGAATAAAAGTCCTAATTTTGCGAACGATTTCCTATCGTGGCCGAAAAAGTGCAGACAAAACGTATGCCGCCACCGGAAAAAACATAATAGTTTAATAAAAAATGTACGCTATTGTAGAAATTGCTGGCCAGCAGTTCAAGGTAGAAAAGGGCCAGAAATTGTTCGTTCAGCGTCTTCACGACGCAAACAACGCAGAAGAAGATGCAAAGTTGAACTCTGACATCGAATTCGAGAAAGTTTTGTTAATCGACAACAACGGTACTATTACTGTAGGAACTCCTACCGTAAGCGGTGCAAAGGTTAGCGCAAAGGTTCTTTCACACGTAAAGGGTGACAAGGTTCTTGTATTCCACAAGAAGAGAAGAAAAGGCCTTCGCAAGTTGAACGGCCACCGTCAGTACTTCACTGAAATCCAGATTAACGACGTTGTTGCTTAAATTAAAGGAGGAAATTAGAAATGGCACATAAAAAAGGTGTAGGTAGCTCTAAGAACGGCCGCGAATCGGCTAGTAAGAGACTTGGTTTGAAACTTTTCGGTGGTCAGTTCGCAAAAGCTGGTAACATTTTGGTTCGCCAGCGCGGTACTGTTCACAACCCAGGCGCAAACGTAGGCATGGGTAAGGACCACACTTTGTATGCATTGGTTGACGGTGTTGTTGAATTCAAGAAGAAGAAAGACAACAAGTCATACGTTAACGTAGTACCAGTTGCTGCTGCAGAGTAAGTTATACAAACCTGTAACGAACAAAGACTGTCAAACAATTTGGCAGTCTTTTTTTATGCCCTCTACCCTACTATCCTGCAATTCGCCACGCCCAGACCTGCCAGTTCCCCCAACCGTTGGGGATGGTGCAAAAGAAATAACCGCGACCACTCCTTCCCTAAAAGAAACGCCAACAAACGGCAGAAAAGGAGGGAAAGAGATACAGAAAGGCCTTAGAAAACATTATATTTGCATAAGGAATTATACATTTTGATAAGGAAGATGAAAAAATTACTCACAACTATACTGCTAGCCGGAGCCGGCTTGTGCGCATGGGCGCAACCACAGCCAAAAATAGAGATGAAGCCGCTAGCGATGGATCCGCAACTCCACTACGGCATACTGCCGAACGGAATGACCTACTACATACGCCACAACGGCAAAGAGAAAGAACGGGCCCACTTCTACATCATTCAGGACGTAGGTGCCATTTTGGAAGAAGACAGCCAGAACGGACTCGCCCATTTTCTAGAGCACATGGCATTCCAAGGCACCAAAAACCTTCCGGGGAAAATGCTGATAGAGTATATGGAAAGCGTGGGCGTGAAATTCGGTTCAAACATCAACGCCTACACCTCTATCGACGAGACTGTATACAACCTCGACGCAGTGCCAACCTACCGCCAAGGTATAATAGACACTGCCCTGATGGTTCTGCACGACTGGTCGTGCTTCCTTTCGCTAGAGGATGAAGAAATAGACAAAGAACGCGGAGTGATACGCGAAGAATGGCGCACACGCAACAAGGCCAACCGCCGTATGTGGACAGCCTCGCTCCCCATCTTGTTCAAAAACTCGCAATATGCAAAGCGCAACGTGATTGGCGACACCGCCATCATCAACAACTTCCCCTACGACACCCTACGCGCCTACTACAAAAAATGGTACCGCCCAGACCTTCAGGCCATAGCCATTGTAGGCGACATAAACGCCGACTCGGTAGAGCAACAGGTGAAGCGCCTGTTTAGCGACATACCCAAACCCGTGAACCCGGCCAAACGCCCCTACTACGAGATAGAAGACAACAAAGAGCCGATTATTGCCATACTGACAGACCCAGAGGCCAAACAGACCATACTGGACCTGGAGTACCGCCACCGTCCGATACCAGACGCGACCAAAGCCAGCGAATTCGGCTACATCTATTCCACCATCAGCAACATAGTAGAGAGCATGTTGACCGAGCGAATGGCCGAAGTCTGCCAGGAAGCGAACTCGCCATGGGCACAAGCCGCCGCCAACTACGGCGAGCTGGTCCGCACCCGCGATGCCTTCAGCCTGTATGCCGTAGCAACCGAAGGGAAAGAGAAAGAAGCCTTCAGCCGCCTTCTGCTGGAAGCCGAACGCGTACGCCGCTACGGATTCACACAGAGCGAGCTAGACCGTGCCAAGGCCGAACTGCTCAGTTCGATGGAAAAAGCCTTTAACGAGAAAGAGAACCAGAGCAACAAGGCGTATGTGAACGAGTACAAGCGCAACTTCCTCGACTTCGAGCCCGTACCCGGCATTGAATGGGAATTCGCAAGAATACAAGAGCTGCTGCCGAGCATCGGTCTGAAAGAGGTTAACGGCGTGCTACAAAAGAACTTCTTCGGAGACGAGAACATAACAGTGGAGATTATGGGTCACGATGCCCTGAAAAACATCTTTACCGAAAGCGGAGTCGCAGAAGAGCTGAAAGGCATGGAGAAGCTGCAGGTGAACACCTACGTCGACAAAGTGACCAACGAACCGCTCGTGAGCAAGACGCCAAAAGCAGGCAAAATAAAGAGCACAACGAAAAACGACAAACTGGGTTACGAGATGTGGACCCTGAGCAACGGCATGCGGGTTGTGTTCAAGCCAACCGACTTCAAAGACGACGAGATTCTGCTCTACGCCTATAGCGAAGGCGGAGCCTCGCTGGAAGGCAACATCGACAAACTGCCATCGGCCCAGATATGCGACGATGTGGTAGAGAACAACGGTTTGGGCAACTTCAGCGCAGTAGCCCTGCGCAAGTCGCTGGCCGGCAAAATGGTGGGAATAACCCCACGCATTTCCACCTACGAGCACAGCCTATCGGGTAGCTCGTCGGTAAAAGACTTCGAGACCCTGATGCAGCTGTTCTACCTGTACTTTACAGGTGTAAGGGCAGACAACGACGGTTACGCGTCGGTCATCAGCCAATACCGCACCGCCCTGGTGAACCGAAAGAAAGACCCGTCGACCGCATTCGGCGACAGTGTCAACGTCACCGTCGGTAACCACCACCCACGCTCGGTCAGCTTCGACACCACACAACTGAACAAAGTGACCCAAGCAGACGCCCTCGCCTTCTTCAAGAAGTGTTTCAGCAACCCGGCCGACTTCACCGTAATACTGACAGGCAACATCGACAAAGAGCAGGTAAAGAGCGCCATACTGACCTACCTTGGCGGCCTGAAAGCACAGAAAGGCCGTCTGAAATGGGAAGACCATGGCGTGCGCGTGCCAAAGGGGTACAATGTGTGCAAATTCACGAAAGACCTGCAAACCAAAAAAGCAAGCAACTTCATCTACCTGACAGGAGATATGGAGCCAACGCTGGAAAACAAAATCTATATGCAGGCATTAAAGAACGTACTCTACACCCGCTATCTGGAATCGATGCGCGAAACGGAAGGCGGCACCTACGGAGTGAGTGTGAGAGCCGGCATCGGCATCAGACCAGTTAAAATAGGCAGCCTGCAAATGTCGTTCGACACCGACCCAGCCGTAGAAGACAAACTGTTGCCAATAATAGCCGCAGAAATAGACAGCATCATAGCCAAGGGGGTAAAAGAGGAAGACCTGCAGAAGACTAAAGAGATTATGCAGAAGAGCCACAAGGAAAGTGTACGTGAGAACCGCTACTGGCAAAATGTGATAGCCACCTACCTGAAAGACGGCGAAGACGAAGAAACCGGTTTTGAGGAGATAGTGGGCAGAATGAACGGCAGCCAGATAGTAGGCACGCTGGAAAAGCTGGTGAAACAAGGCAACAAGATAGAAGTAATAATGCTGCCCGAATAACCTGCGGCATAAGATTGCAAACAAAAAATCCCCTTGCCAGCGCAAGGGGATATGCAAACTACTAAAATAACACTATTATTTGGTAAAAAGAATAGTTATAAGCCCCACAGAGGGGAGAAAATGTTGTTTTGTTGATAAATATTCTCTAACTTTGTGCGTGGTAAAATTTTTAAGAAAAGATGACAAAGTCAGAAATTGTAGAGTCAATTAACGCGAACACAGGTATTGACCGTAATGATGTTTTGAAAGTAGTAGAAGGCTACATGGAAATTGTGAAGAGTTCACTTATTAAAGGCGAGAACGTATACTTGCGTGGTTTCGGCACATTCGGTCTGAAAACCAGAAAGCAGAAGGTAGCGCGCAACATCAGCGCAAAAACTGCTGTTATTGTACCAGAGCACAACATTCCTTCATTCAAGCCAAGCAAGGAATTTATGGCAATGGTAAAAGACATCAAGTAAGACGACTACAAAAAACAGAAAAGATAGGGGGAAGGCGCCAGTGGCACCTTCCCCCATTTTTCACCCTACTATATAAAAAGAATTGTAGCTAGAGCTACAATTAGGAAAAAAGATGTACAGTCGGCGGCAACTACAGATGCATAGTGCGGCGAACTGCTTGAACCGACAGCAAGCCCTTTTTGGGGGCATACGATGTGACAGAGGCCAACAAAGGCATGCCATTATTATAACATTTCATCACTATATTCACGATTAAAAACGGAACGGGAAACAAGTCTAGTTAAGCGAGACATTTCTTCCCGAGGAAAACAACCGGATACCGGATTTCCGAGAAGCGAGGTTCCACCTGTGGACGACAGCAAGATGGAAATACTGGCAAGTGTTGACGTTTCTTCAAATTTGAGTAGCATAACTATAACGATTTAATTGATCTCTTTAAAAACGAGGGAAGGAACGGTAAGCACCTTCCCTCTTGAATCCACCCTATTATACAATATATTAATTGTAGAGGTGAATAATAATAGGTTAAATAAGACAGATGATGGCTTATAAAAGCCACCAAAGGTGAAGATATAATGAAAACATTCTTTTCTCTCATTCATCGTAAACCTATTGTGCTTTTCGCAGTGCAATAATAGGGCTTTTGGCAAATGCTGGATGTGGAGAAAAAATAAAAAGGTATGGATTTTTTTCAGTCAAGAAAAAGTGAACACTGGCGGGGACAATGTGGAGAAAACAAATATTCTGTTTTAAACATATATTTTTATGAATCAACCTATGTCAGGTCAATCAGACACGCCATTACACTAAATTTTCCACAAAAAGAGGGGCTCTAATAAATCCACCTGCGCAAAAAAAAACACATTATTTTCAAAAGAATACACACCCCTGCAAAATAAAAAGTTCAAAAATCCGTTTAATTTTTTCGCTAAAATAGAAGGGGGAAAATTGCCGTTGACAGACAAAAAGAGCCGGGTTCCCTCTGAAAAGGAATCCGGCCCGGAAAAATACCTTAACAGATATCGCCAACAATAGCCTTAAAATCGGGAATCTGTTTCCAATAGTCCTCCAGACAGTTTTCGCGGACATGAACAGTCTGGTAGTTCAACAGCCGGCCGGTAGCACAATTGTCGGCATTGTCGTCGAAGTACAACGTGTTTTGTGGCACAAGTCCGGTAGCCTCCTCCATTAGGTGGTAGATCTGCTGTCCGGGTTTTGCGACCCCCATCTTGTAAGAAAGAAAGACATGGTCGAAACAATCGTCGACCGTATACCCCAAAGCATTCATCCGCAAGAGGCACTGTTTCCACAAGTAGTCGTTAATATTACTAAGCAGATAGACCTTATACCGGCTCCGCAACTTCACCAGCACCTCGAGCCTGCTGGCAGGAATATTACCGCACAGCGTGCAAATGAGTTCGTTGACCTGTGTTTCGGGAGTGCCGGGTCGGCAGAGCGCCAAAATATCCCTCATAACCGTTTCTTCGGGTTCAAGTCCGTTGATGTAGCGGTTCATAAGACATTTGATTCTTCTTTTATAAAAGAGCATCTTCAAATAAGGAACACCAACCTCAGAGAGCGCCTTTCTCAGCAGCTTCCAGTCCATGTTCACAACAATCCCGCCATAATCGAAAACCAATACGTTTACCATACATTTAGTTCTAAAGAAATTAATGAAATTAGTTAGTGCGCAATATAGGCAAGTGCGGACGTACCATCGTCAAGACGGTCTTTAGTAGCAGAGTCCCCATATAATTAATCAGCACAACATTTTATAGCTACAAAAATAGGTCAATGTATAGCAAACAAAAATAGCAGAAGTGCCCCAAAAATGAGCCAAAGTGCATCAATAAGCACCACAACCTACTTCCAGACAGAAGAAACCGCACGGACACTACGCCCGGAGTAGCGATGGTAGAGGTATACCTCGTGTGAGGCAGGCACACAGTTAAACATCAGACAGGGGACCCACATCGAGTACTCCACAGAAGAAAGTTCAGAATCGTCCGCCTCTGCCAAGTAATAATGATTCAAATCGTATTTATCGATAACGCAAGACAGCGTAGACGCCCACAGGAAACTGAAATAGAAAACAGAGCCCATCACCTCATATTTTTCAGTAGAAGAAGGGATGAAAATGGTTTCACCGTTTGTTTTTGAGACGCCCACCACCCCAACCACAGTATCGCCATTAACGAACGAAGTTGGATGCCACTCGCAACCTTCACACAACTCTATCAATTCGTTTAAAGTAGGCATACGCCACCCTGCTCCCCAGTTGGCCGTAGCGGCATCGTCGGCAGGTTCTAGCGTCAATTTATTGTCGACTAATCCACAACTGCTCTCGGTGCAATACTTTACCACCTTGTCGTCGTCCCACCACTTGTAGTTCTTCCAAGAGAAGCAAGTTTTCGGTTCAGTTTCACCCCAAGCGAACAAGGCGCCTTTCTCGGTTGTTTTTTGAGCGCCCACATTACAGGTAGCCCATTTTGTACCGCTGGGCAGACCAAGGTCGACATAATCGTGTCCGTCGTGTTGTCCGCTGACAGACGTCTGGTGTACAACCAACGGAAGGGGCGCCTGATTCTCATCGTCAGACACACCCTTAACGAAAAACCAGACAATAGTACCAATGGCCAAAATAGCCCAGGCAAAAACATCGGAAACGCCAAACTTAACTTTCATAGAAATTTAACAATGAGTTACATACAACACGTAATAAATTTTCATTCTAGAGGTGATACGGCACGGACAGAAAGGCCTTCATACAAAGAACTGTTTTGCACTGTATTTCATTTTTATACACTAAGATACGCTAAAAGAAACATATTGCACAGCATACCGCAAGAAAATGCGAGAGCCGCCATAAAAAAGCCCCTGAATACAATTCAAGGGCTAACCATATACAACACAACGGGCTCACAATCAGATGCCCATATAGCTGTCTTTAAAACCTAAGAAATAAAGGACGCCATCGAGTCCAATGGTATTGATGCTCTGTTTAGCGTTGGCCACCACGCGTGGTTTAGCATGGAAGGCAATACCCAATCCGGCCTCGCCGAGCATAGGCAAGTCGTTCGCGCCATCACCCACGGCAATAGTCTGTTCGAGGTTGACCTTCTCGACCTGCGCAATAAGTTTAAGCAGTTCGGCCTTCCGGTGTCCGTCGACAATATCTCCCAGGAAGCGTCCGGTCAGTTTGCCGTTTTCGTCTACCTCCAAATTATTGGCATACACGTAGTCGATGCCGAACTTTCGTTGCAACTGTTCGCCAAAGAACGTGAAACCACCACTAAGAATAGCAATTTTGTAGCCGCAACGCTTCAAGACCTCCATCAGTCGGTCGACCCCTTCCGTAATCGGCAGATGGTCGGCAATATCTTGCATAACAGAAACATCAAGCCCCTTTAACAGAGCTACACGGCGTGTAAAACTTTCCTTAAAGTCTATTTCACCCCTCATAGCGCTTTCGGTAATCGCCTTCACCTGTTCGCCCACGCCCGCCCTTTCGGCCAACTCGTCGATACATTCGGTCTGGATAAGCGTAGAATCCATATCGAAACAGATAAGACGACGGCTTCGGCGATACATATCGTCACGCTGGAACGAGAAATCGAAACCCATAGAAGACGAGAGCCGCATAAGTTCAGCCTGGAGGCCAGCCTTGTCGGTCGGATTGCCACGGAGCGAGAACTCGATGCAGGCACGTGTATTTTTATCGGGGTTCTTAATAGAGATACGCCCAGTGAGTCGAAGAATAGAGTCGATGTTCAGTCCCTGCCCGGCAATCACACGTGTAGCCGCCTCAATTTGCCCAGCCGAAAGCGAGCGCCCGATAAGCGTAAGAATAAATCTGTTTTTTCCCTGCTGGTTGACCCAGTCTTCGTAGTCGTCGTCGGTAATAGGTTCAAAACCGATATTCACGCCGAGTTCGGTAGCCTTGAAGAGGAGTTCCTTCATAACCGACCCCGAATTGTGCTCGCTGATGCGGATGAGAATACCCAACGAAAGCGTACTATGGATATCGGCCTGTCCGATATCTAGAATTTTAGCCTGGTATCTGGCCAGAATCTGCATAACCGAAGCAGTAAGCCCCGGACGGTCTTTACCGGTTATACGAATGAGGATTTGCTCCTGAATAGCATCTTGGTTCATAGTGTAGTCACTGAAGTTTAAGCAATGAAAAATAAACAATTAAGAAACGCCAAGCAGTTCCACCTCGAAAATCAAGGTAGATCCACCCGGAATACCCGGCTGGTTGAACAAGCCATAGCCCATTTCCTGCGGGATATAGAGTTCCCAGCGGTCGCCCACATGCATCTGCTGCATAGCAACAATCCATCCCTCAATCAGGTCAGCCAAACGGCAGGTGAACGGATGTCCGCCAAAGCTGCTGTCGAACTGTTTGCCATTAATGGTCCGCCCCCTGTAGTGGGCCGTCACCATACTGTTTGGAGTAGGCTGCCGAGACGCCTTGTCACCCGACGCCAAAACCTTGTAATAAATACCTTTTGGAAGGGCCAAAACGCCCTCTTCCTTAGCCTTAGCCTCGAGCCACTCGCGGTTCTTTAAGATGTATTCTTTCTTTGCCATTTATCTTATTAGGGAAAATGATTTGCAAAGATACGGAAATGATTGATAGGAACAGACAGCAGAAGGCGACAAATGCAGATGTCGGCAACAAAACACATACTACATTTTGAATCCTCAGAAATAACCGCTATATTTAATACACTAACCTCTAGAACTAACGCTTATGAGAAAAAATTTATCACTATTTATCCTTCTATCGGGTATCGTTGCAAACCACCTATCAGCCAACCCTGAATGTAGTTTCTTATGGAAAAAGAGCAACAAAGAAAAGCAAGACTATACCACATACTACAGTAAAACCGTAGAATCGTATCTGAGCGTAACGGCCGACGGCAGGCTTATGCGCGTAGAGGACAGGGGAAACGGCACACTTGGCATTATGTATTTTGATGACCAATACGACTGCACCGACACCGTGAACGTAAAACTCGACCTGCCGATATTCGGAGCCTTCCATGCAGGCAACGATGGCAACTACTACGTGCTGACTGGACAGGAAAACCCAGAAGAGTCGGACACGGTAGAGGTCTTCCGCATCACGAAGTACGACGGGAGTTGGCAAAAGATAGCCCACGACGGACTATTCGGTGCCAACACAACCATACCGATGCGCTCGTCGGCCTCACGAATGACAGACGAAGGAGACTTCCTTTTTGTAAGGAGCTCGCACCAAATGTATAAGAGCGAGAAAGACGGCAAGAACCACCAGGCCTCAGTCACCATACAGGTAGACAAAAACACCATGGAGATAGTGGATTCCCAAACGAGGGTCATCAACGAAGGCTACGGCTATACCAGCCACTCGTTCGACGCGTACCTTGGAGTTAAAGACAACCACCTGGTTGTTGCCAGCTTGGGCGACGCCTACCCGCGCGGCATCTACCTTGGCAGGTGCAAAAAGAAGACCAGCGAAAAGAAAGTAGACTGCGCATTCAACCACTGCACAGTGCAAGAAATACCAGGTAAAATAGGACAAAATGCGACCGGCGTCTCGATAGGAGGCATGGAGTTTTCCGACTCGACCTACCTGCTGGCCTACAACCGTCTAGACTCGGCCGTTTCGACCACCTACCGCAACATCTACGTCAGTGTAGTACCCCAAGACGGTGACAACTTCGGTGAACCAGTCATCACAAAAATCACCCAGTACGAAAACGAACAAACAAGGGTGCACACCCCGAAACTCGTAAAGATGGACGACAACCGCTTCTTGCTGTTATGGACAGACAACACCGAGAAAGTATTCTACACCGAGCTAGACGCTAACGGGAACTACGGAGAAGTGTACACCTGCGTCGGCAACCTGTCGGACTGCCAGCCAGTGCTTTTCAACGGGAAAATTGTGTGGTACGTTGCCATCGGCCAGCTAAAACCCGAGAACCTGGTGTTTTATGAGATTGACCCGCAAAACCTCTCAGACATCCAAGCCAAACCTGCTACCTTCGACCACGACTTCACACAGGTAAAAGAGGACGGGAAAACAATATACAGATGCACCATGTGCGGACTAGAAACCGACTGCAGCGGCAACGGACTGGAGACAGCCGGAAAGGCGGTTCCTTTCACAGACAACCACACCCTACGACTAGACGGATATGAGGGAGACATTGCCCTATACGACATTAAGGGCAGCCCCGTCTACCAAGGCAAAAATAAGGCACTGACACTAAGAAGCGGAATATACCTACTCCGCTGGAATGGCAAAAGCCAACTAGTGTTTATCCGCTAAGGGCAACAGGAAGCAGCGTCCGTCAACAGTTTTATGAAAATACAGCACTAGATTGGAGCAGAAATTTCGTAATTTTGTAAATAACCGCAACAAAAAACAAAATACGATAATATGAGCGAGCAGCGCGTAGTAATGTGCGAAGGCCGTCTGACAGACGAATTACGCAACGAAGTAAAGGACAGGGCTCCCGAACAAGTCTATATTCTAGTAGACAGCAACACGAAAAAATTGTGTTTGCCCCTACTTGAAAAAGACGAGTTTTTCAGCAAGGTAAAAACCATAGAGATAAAGCCTAACGACGACCACAAGACACTGGAGGCGCTTGCCAGCGTATGGACCTTTCTGAGCCAGAACAAGGCGACCCGCAAAAGCATGCTCATCAACCTGGGCGGCGGCATGGTGACCGACTTAGGCGGTTTTGCCGCATCGACCTTCAAGCGCGGAATGGACTATGTGAACGTACCCACTACCCTGCTGGGGGCGGTTGACGCCGCAGTAGGCGGAAAAACGGGTATCAACTTCTGCGGATTGAAAAACGAGATTGGCGTCATCAATTCAAGCCAAAGCGTACTGATAGACGTGAACACCTTCCGCACACTCGACGACAAGAACTTCCGTTCGGGTTTTGCCGAGATGATTAAGCACGGACTCATCAGCGACGAGAAGCACTGGAACGACATGCTGGCATTCGACCTCGACCACATCGACTACAGCCAACTCAGCACACTGCTCAGAGACTCCATCGCCGTGAAAGAAAAAATTGTTGCGATTGACCCCTACGAGAAAAACATACGCAAAGCACTGAATTTCGGGCATACAATAGGCCACGCTTTTGAAAGCTACGCAATGGAAAGCGGATCGCCTATACTGCACGGCTACGCTGTTGCCTACGGCATGATACCGGAACTCTACCTAAGCCACAAATTCTGTGGATTTCCGAAAGAACTGATGCGCGAAGCTGTCCACCTCATCAAAGACAACTACGGCGCAATGAACGTAGGCTGCAAAGTGTACGACCACCTCTACGAACTGATGACCCACGACAAAAAGAATGTCGGCGACGGACGCATCCTCTTCACCCTGCTGGGAGAAAAAGGTATTGGCGATATTAAGATTAACCAGGACGTGGAGAAAAAAGCCATTCTGGAAGCCATAGACTATTACCGAGACGTGGTTGGACTTTAATTTTGGGGCAACAAGAAAACACAATGGATTACGAGATAAAGAAGCCGGAAGGCAACAACATAAAGGCAACGATAGACCTGCCCAGCAGTAAAAGCATCAGCAACCGTGTGCTGATTATGAACGCACTGAGCGAACAGCCGGCCAGACTGGGCCATATAGCCCAATGCGACGACACCGACGTAATGGTCAAAGCGCTGGAAAGCGACGGCACGCACGTGGACATAGGCGCCGCAGGCACCGCTATGCGCTTCCTTACGGCCTACTACAGCCAGCAACCTGGCACACACACCATTACGGGCAGCGAGCGCATGCGCAAACGCCCCATCAAGATTCTGGTGGATGCGCTGAACGAGGCTGGTGCCAGCATCAGCTATGCGGGTGAAGAAGGATTCCCTCCGCTAAAAATAGAGGGGCGGAAACTGCGTGGCGGACACATTGAACTCGACAGCAGCGTAAGCAGCCAATACATCAGCGCACTGATGATGGTAGCCCCTACCATGGAACAAGGCCTTGAGTTAGAACTGAAAGGCAAACTGGTGTCGCTCCCCTACATTCTGATGACCAAACAACTGATGGAACAATTCGGGGCAAAAGTAAGCATGGAAGGCAACACCGTGAAAATAGCCCCACAGAAATACACCGCCAAAGATATGGATGTGGAAAGCGACTGGTCGGCCAGCAGCTACTGGTACGAGATAGCCGCACTGGCAGAAGAGCAGGAAATAAGGCTGCCAAGACTCTACAACCCGAGTGTGCAGGGCGACAGCCAGATTGCCAACCTGTTCCGTCCGCTGGGCATCAGCACTATTTTTGAGGGCGACACTGTAAAACTGACCAAGACGGGCACCCCTGTAGCCCATTATGAAGAGAACCTGGTGGAACAACCCGACCTGGCACAAACCTTTGTGGTAACGTGCTGCATGTTAGGCACCACTTTCCGCTTTAGCGGACTGGGCAACCTGAAGATAAAGGAAACCGACCGCATTGCCGCCCTGATTAACGAGATGGCCAAACTGGGCTACGTGGTGACCGAACCTGAAGACGGAGTGCTGGCATGGGACGGCAAACACTGCGAACCAGCGACAGACCTGCAAATTGCCACTTACGAAGACCACCGCATGGCCATGGCCTTCGCACCAGTCTGTTTGAGAAACAGCAGCATAAAGATTGCCAACGCACAAGTGGTTTCAAAATCATACCCACTCTACTGGGAAGATTTGAAGAAAGCGGGCTTCGAAGTAAAGTAACAGACAACAAGGAATGGGCCGCTCTCTATTCACGCCATTTTTTATGCCCTTGGTATGCGAATTACATCAATTCAACCAAACGATAGATGGTGATGATTAATGAGGCATACAATATCCTGACAAAATCATCAAACTTACTTACAAAGTAGAATTTTATTGGATTACTAAAGGATTCAGAAGTTAGGATAAAGAGGCAGGCACATCGGGAACAGCCTTTCTAGCCTCCTCGAGTTTTTGTTTCAAGAATTCCACCTTAGAAGGCAGCTCTTCAATCAATAGGCAGCCACTCCAGTATTCCGTTTTCTCTAAAGACAAGGTCAGCCTGACACTATGCATACCAACGCCCGTCACCTTAAATCCCTTTAACTTGTTTTTCTTAAAAAGGTCTTTTGCAAGAGTCTTTACCAACAGGCTGTTCAACTCAATAACACGCTTGTATTTAATAGCAAAAGGAGCTTTTCCAAATAGTTTGACACCGAATACGGCATACGGTGACATTTCAACGTCAACCAGCCTCTTGCAACCTTGGAACGCGGTGTCCGCAACCTCGGTCACACCATCGGGTATTTTGATTTTTGTCAACGAGATACAGTAACTGAAAGCCTCATAGCCAATGGACTTCAGCGTACTTGGCAGCCGAACCTCAGTCAGTCCGTTACAAGAGGCGAAAGTGTATTGTCCAATTTCTGTTATGCCCTCAGGCAACACAACAGACTTCACTTTTCTACAATTGCAAAAAGCCAAACTATTGATATGGGTTACTGTGGCAGGTATTTCCACTTCAGTACACTTATTGGGATCGCCTACCCAACCATAACATTTGGTGTTGTTGGCGTAGAATAGTATTCTGGGTTCAAACAGTTTGCACCCGTAAAATGCGGAGTCACCAATTTCTTCAAGGGAATGTAGGTGAGGGTCGGGAAGCATTTGACACTGACTAAAGGCATCAGCACCGATATGGGTTAAAGATTCGGGAAAGTTGATGTCGGACAAAGACAGACAACAAGAGAACGAATCGCGCCCTATCTTTGTTAAGCCATCGGGCAACCGTACTTTGACCAGTTTTCTACATTCTCTAAAAACGCCGTCTCCAATCAGTTTGGTCGACTGTGGGATGATGACTTCAGTCAAATTCTCGCAAAAGGAGAATGCGAATCTATCAATTTCTTCAAGCCCATCGTTTAACTTAACCTTTTCAAGCGAAGAACAAAAAATGAAAGCACTATTGCCTATTTTTTTAACTGAAGCCGGAATCTCGATGCAAGTGACATGTTTACACATATTAAAAGCTTCCGCTTCAATTTCAGTCACACAGTATTTCCTACCCTCAAATTCTACAGAATCTGGAATAGAAACCGTTGTAACGTCACCTTCATAACCCACAACCGCACATTCGTTCTCGCCCTTTATTGAAAATTTAAGCATAATGCATTTTCTGTTATAGTAACAAAACGAGCCAATCCGCTTCCAGATTGGCTCGTTTTCCTTATATGAATCTGTTTACTTCATCTTCATAGGCTGTCCGGTAGCCTCAACAACACTCCACCAGAACTCACCCTCCAAGTTGACCTTTTTACGTTGCGAAGTAGCGGCCTCGATAGGCAACAAGGTGAAAGCCCCGTTCCAATAGCCCACCACAAAGTCGGTACGTCCAGCCATAGCGGCATGAACGGCATTCTGAGTCAGCTGTTCGCAGAACTTGCTATCGTTAGCATTAGCCGGAATACTGCGGATAATGTAGCTAGGATCGATATACTTCACACTAATAGGAATATGCTTCTTGTTGAAGTAGTCGGTAATCTGGTTCTTCATGAAGATACCGATATCTTCGTGCAAGATGTTTCCAGAAGCATCCTTTTTACGTTCGCCCTCGAAGAACTGTTGTCCGGCACCCTCAGCGACCACAATCACCGCATGTTTTTTCCGTTCCAAACGTTTTTCCAACAAGTTGAGGAAACCGTTTTTAGTTTCAGGGTTATCGAGGTCGAAATCCATTTCCGGAATCAGGCAGAAGTTGACATCGGGCACAGCCAAAGCCACGTTAGCGGCAATAAAGCCAGAGTCACGTCCCATCAGTTTCACCAGTGCGACGCCGTTAATAGCGCCCTTAGCCTCGTAATGCGCATTCAAGATAATGCTTTGTGCGGCAGTGAAAGCCGATTCGAACCCGAACGACTTTTCAATAAGGTTGATATCGTTATCGATAGTCTTAGGCACACCAGCCACCACAATTTTCAAGCCACGGCGCTCAATTTCCTTATAAATGCCATGGGCACCCTTGAGTGTGCCATCGCCACCCACGCAGAACAATATATTGATGTTGTTTCTTTCCAAAGTATCGACAATAACCTCGTAAGGCTGGTCGCCACGCGAAGAAGCCAGCATACTGCCACCGTCCTTATGAATATCGTCAACCAAGTCAGGGTCCAAATTGATGAACGGAATATGGTTATCGGGATTAAAGCCCGCATATCCGTACTGGACACCAACCACATTTCTGACTCCATATTGGTTATAAAGATGCGTAACCAAGCCACGAATCACATTATTCAGACCAGGACACAAGCCACCGCAGGTGACAATAGCCACTTTAGTTTTAGCAGGTTCGAAATAAAGGAAGTCCTTAGGTCCCGGCTTTTCGAAAGAAACCAAGTCCTGACCGTTTTTAACGGCGTTCATCACATCGTGTAGCGAATTGGAGTAAAGTACGCGTTCGCCATCTTCCACAAAATCGTAGATACCATCACCCTTAACTTTAGACAAAAGCAGAGGCGACTTAATTTTACATTCACCTAACGTTTTAATCGTAAAATCCATGTCCATAGACCTAAACCAAATTAGTATATCGCAAAATTAGATTTTTTATTCTTTTATCACATAACAAAAACTCCTAAAAAAGCATGTTTTTTAGAAGGGGTTACGAATTGTAAGTTAATCGGCCACATCTGCCGTAAACAACAAAAAAACGGCAGCGGGAAACCATTAAAAACCCAACAACCCCACCTAACCAAGGAAGGGAAAGGGCATTATTCGGATTCAGCCATACCAGCCGACAACAGACCTCAGTCACCAACCCACAGAATCAGGCCTTGTTTTCCATATAGTCTACAATAGCCTTCTTCACCTCCTCCATCAACCATTTCGGAGTGGAAGTCGCCCCACATATACCAACCGAGTCCACGCCTTCGAGCAGCGAGAAATCGATTTCTTCGGGGCCAGAAATCATAACTATATTATCGTTGTGTCGTTTACACTCGTTAAAAAGAACACGTCCGTTAGAACTTTTAGCCCCCGAGACGAAGAACACCAGGTTGTGCTGCGCAACGAACTTAACAATTTTAGGGATGCGGTTCGCCACCTGTCTGCAAATAGTATCGTTGAACTGGAAGTCACAACCAGGCTTGATACGTTCCTTAATGAGGTCGACAACTGCCTTGAAGCCATCGATAGACTTGGTGGTTTGCGAGAACAGTTTGATGTTCTTGTTAAAGTCGACTTTATTTAAATCGTCGGGACCCTCAATAACAATAGCGCTACCATTGGTCTGTCCGACCAATCCGTTCACCTCGGCATGTCCAATTTTACCATAGATGACAATCTGCGTCAGCTCGGGATCAGACTCCTGAAAAGCCTTCTTAATAGTCTGTTGCAGGTGCAGCACCACAGGGCAGGTAGCGTCGATAATAGTGATACCGTTCTGCCGCGCCACCTCGTAAGTGGAAGGCGGTTCGCCATGTGCCCTTAAAAGGACACGGGTATTAGAGAGGGAGACAAACGTATCGTGATCGATAGTGTGCAACCCCTGCTGTGCCAACCGGTCGACCTCCATACTGTTGTGGACAATATCGCCCAAGCAGAAAAGCGGACCTTCGGCCTTCATTTCATCTTCCGCCTTACGGATGGCAGTCACCACCCCATGGCAGAAGCCAGAATTATCGTCAATTTCAACCTTCATACCCCTTTAGGCACCCGTTCTTTGCTTAAACAAATTAAGGATAAATTCCTTCTGTTCCTCACGGGTGATATTACCGTTATCGAGGACCACAGCATCGTCGGCCTTACGCAACGGACTCACCTCACGGTGTTCATCGATATAGTCGCGCTGTTTGACGTTTTCGAGGATTGCCTCGAAAGGCTCCTCTTGTCCCTTCTCCTTCAATTCAAGGTAGCGTCTTTGCGCACGAACCTCAGGATCGGCCGTCATAAAAATCTTCAGTTCAGCGTCAGGGAAGACCGTAGTACCGATATCTCTACCATCCATAACCACGCCTTTCGCCTTACCCATTTCCTGTTGCAGAGCCACGAGCGCCTCACGGACAAAAGGAAGGGCGGCAACGATAGAAACCTGTGAAGACACCTTGAGAGAACGGATTTCGCTCTCCACATTTTCGCCATTCAGGTAGGCATCGGCCTTCCCCTCGGCATTTTTCCGGAATTCTATTTTGACCTGAGGAAGGAGGGAACGAAGTTTGACCTCCTCGACCTTACCGTCGGTAATAAGGTTCTTCTGTTGGCAAAAAAGGGTCACACAGCGGTACATAGCGCCACTGTCGACATATACATAACCCACCTCGCGGGCGAGGTCTTTCGCAACCGTACTCTTACCACAAGAAGAATAACCGTCGATAGCAACAGTAATTTTTTTCATTATTTATCTTTTTTTCTAAAATCGTCGATACAAGAAGAAAGGTTAACACCAAAAACGCCACCAGAAGGGCCATAGATGGCATAAGAGGCGCCTAGCGCGAACTTATAGACGTGCAGATTTGCGCCGAACGACCAACCCGCCGCCCCACCAGCGTTCTCCATAGCGAACTCTTTGTGACGCCTGTGGTTGTAGGAAGCGGCCACCGAGAAATTTTTAGTAGGAATAAACTCGACACCAATCACCATGTGGCGCATGAACATATCGCCCCACGAAACGTCTTCCTTATACTCGGCCTCGACATAAGAAGACGAAGCCTTGTAAAGGTTAGCGTCTTTCTCATAATCGAAGTCCCATTTGTTCAATTTAGTGTAAGTAAGGTTGAAGCGGAAAGGCGCATGCGCCAACTTTTTGGTAACACCCACCTGAACATCCCACGGGAGCGACTCGCGCTCGTCTTCGTAAGGCGTGAACTGCACACCGAAATTACGGACAGCAAGACCTGCCGAAAACAACTTTTCAGGCAAATAGTAGAACGCACCCAAGTCGAGCGCCAAGCCAAAGCTGGAATAGTCGGCAATATGGCTGTAGACCGGTTTAAGCGCCATACCCATAGAAAAATTGGAAGCAAGACGGCGTACATACATCAGCGACAAATCCATATCGGAAGCTGAGAACGTACCATCTTCCACACCGTACTCATCATATGCGTCGAACGTGCCGTAGCCCATAAAGGTAAAGCCAACGCCCCACCAACTGAGGCTGTCGACCGCCTGGCCAAAAGTCAGGCTTCCGTAATTAGCATCGGCAATATAGTTGAAGTAAGAGAGTCCGACAGACGTACCTGGAATTGCAGACAAAAGCGCCGGATTCTGTTGCGCAAGGGTAACCTCGCCACTGTATAGAGACACATTGTCGCCACCCAAAGCAAAAACAGTCGTCGAAGTGGGAAGAGTAAGGAACTGGTAAGCCTTACTGCCACCATAAGCGAAGGCATTGCCCGCTGCACCAAGAATTATAGCCAAAGATAAAAAGGTTCGCCTCATTTGCATATTTTTTGAAGTACGGGAAACTTAAAATTCCGCCATAACAGAATTCAAATATAACACTATTTTAGAAAAAAACGAGAGAAAGACGTTTGCTATTGCCTATTTTTGCAAAAAAATTAGGCAACAGGGCTACTCCAGAAAAACGAGAACAAAGCCCCGAAAAACAGAAAACAGAAAAAGGATGAAAACTTACGAAGAAACCAGCCGCAAGCCGAATTTCATGGCACTGTCGCCCCTAATCGTATTTTTATGCTGCTACCTTCTCGCCTCCATATTGCTGGGAGACTTCTACAAAATACCCATCACAGTAGCCTTTTTGGTATCGGCAGTCTACGCGGTAGCCACCACGAGAGGGCTCAGCCTCGACCAACGCATCATGCAGTTCAGCAAAGGAGCGGGCAACAAGAACATTATGCTGATGCTGTGGATCTTTATCCTAGCCGGAGCATTCGCGAGCAGTGCCAAAGGAATGGGTTCGGTAGACGCCACCGTGAACGCCACCCTGCACCTGCTACCCGAAAGTTTATTGTTGCCGGGTCTGTTTCTGGCCGCGTGCTTCATATCGCTGTCGATAGGCACCTCGGTAGGCACCATAGTGGCACTGACGCCCGTAGCAGTGGGCATAGCCGGACAGACAGACAGCAACCTGCCCATGATAGTGGGAATAGTGGTAGGAGGCGCCCTTTTTGGCGACAACCTCTCGTTCATATCAGATACGACCATTGTCGCCACCCAAACGCTAGGCTGCAAAATGAGCGACAAGTTCAAAGCCAACTTCAAGATAGCCCTGCCCGCCGCCCTGGTGGCCCTGGCCTACTACATCTACGCCGGACAACAGACCCAAACACCCAGTGGGCTGACCGAGACTGAATGGGTGAAAGTGCTGCCCTACCTGGTGGTGCTGGGCACGGCAATAGCCGGCATAAATGTAACCGTTGTGCTCTGCCTCGGCATCGTCCTCACCGGACTGACCGGCATAGCGACCGGCACCTACGACCTTTACGGCTGGATGAGCCACATGGGGAACGGCATACTGGGAATGAGCGAGTTGATAATAGTGACCCTGCTGGCCGGCGGAATGCTGGAACTCATCCGCTACAACGGCGGTATCGACTACATTGTGCAAGGCCTGTGCAAACGCGTCAAGAGCCAGCGCGGCGGCAAGCTGACCATAGCCCTGCTGGTGGTGCTTAGCGACCTCTGTACTGCCAACAACACCATAGCCATAGTGACCGTAGGCCCAATTGCCAAACAGCTGACCGAAAAATACGGCATCGACAAACGCCAGGCGGCAAGCCTGCTCGACACCTTCTCGTGCTTCGCACAAGGACTGATACCCTACGGCGCACAACTGCTAATGGCGGCCGGTCTGGCCCAAATAGCCCCAAACAGCATAGTCGGCTACATGTACTACCCCATGATACTGGGTGTGGTGGCACTAGCGGCAGCCCTAAAGACAGCCAAGAAAAAAAGCTAGTGCGTTAGATTTGGTAAAGCGTTAGGAAATGCGTATAATTGCAGAGAATTCAAACCGTTAGAAAAAGGAGAAAGCCGAAAATCCTAAAAAAGAGTAGGTATGGATAGTATATTAAACAAAAAAAATGAAAAATTTAATGAAGAAAACAGGGCTTATACTAAGCCTAATTGTAGCATGTTTGGCACTGCCCGCCTGTGACAACGACGACAACAACGATCCGACACCTGTATCGGATGTAAGCACCAGAATTGTAGCGAACTGGCAGATGACCAACATATTTTCTGTGACTGTTGACGAGAGCGGTGAAATACAAAAAACCGAAGGCAAAATGATGCAGTCTGCAAACTGGGAATTCGGTAAAGACGGCTACCAATACATTACCTTGGACGGTTACGCCGCTGAAGAACGCTACAAATACGAAATTAAGGGTAACGAGCTAACCCTCATCCAAGATGTGGAAAACAACCCTGAAATAAGACATGGAGTTGTAAAGATTTCGAACGGAACCATGGTTCTTGATCTCTATGAAGAAGGAAGCAAAACAGAATATACAGAATACATATTTCAACAAGTAAGGTAGGAAGACGAATGGACGAGAAACTACTTTCCGCATTCGAAGGCCGACTGCTCGACAACCTGCTACGCATAGGCAAGGACAACGGGCTGACCGACGAGAAACTGCTGCAAACAGAAGACATCGGCAAACGCTGGCAGGAACTGGCACCCGAATATATGGCAGACGCCGTTCCGGCAGTACAAGACTACCCTTCCTTCTCGGTTGGGTGCGCACTGTATTTGGGAATGGGCATTGCCTGGGGCTGGGATGCAGACTGGGACACCTACAAGACGGCCGAATATAAAAGTTTTTACGGTGACCAAGGATTCGACAACATGGACGACCACATAACAGAACACCTCTACGGGCTGCGCAAGTGGACGACCGAAGCGAAACAGTTTCAAGACAAAGTCAAACAACTGGCCGAGGCGACCGTTACCGCCATCAGGCACGAGGGAGTAGAGCCACAAAGCCAACAGGCTTTCTACCTGTTCCACAGCGCCTGCAAAGTAATGTTCTTTATGGGTGCCAGCATAGGATTGAAACGTCTGGGCTACAAACTTGAAAAAGTGAATTTCAATTAACGAAAAAGAAGCGGAACAACACCGCCTTCAAACAACAGAAAGTTCCCCCAAACCCGGCAAAGGTTTGGGGGAACTTTTTTATGCAAGCGCCGACATGCGGCCAGCCAAACAACGGCCTTTACTTATACAACACCAACCGCTGTCCGTTTTTCAAAACAGCATTCTTCTTCAAAGAATTCATCTTTTGGAGCGACTTCAGCGTGATAGCATACTTCTGAGAAATAGACCAAAGCGACTCACCAGCCTCGACATAGTGGTATTTGGAAGAGGTATAGCTGTCGTTCTTACCCCCCACATAAAGCACCTCGCCAACGGAAAGGATATGCGACTTGTCGAAATCGTTATAGTCGTACAAGTCGTTGACAGAAACGCCAGCAGCCTTTGCCAGCCCATAAAGCGTGTTCCCTTTCTCGACCACAACACACTTTACACCCGCAACAGTCCCATTCACCACCTTAGGCGGATTGTTGGAGCGGACATCCTCAACAACCTCTTCATCGTCGTTCAGATACTTGTCGGGATTTTGGTCTAACAAATAAAGTTTGTTAGCCTTAATAACGTCGATTAACAGAGAAGGATATTGTGGATTAGTAGCATATCCGCACTTTTTCAGACCCTTAGCCCACTTCTTATAATCGGTAACCTTGTATTTGAACAAAGGCGCGTACACCTTACGTTCGGCAAGGAAAAGCGCATGGTCTTCGAAAGACTCCTCGGCAGAATCGTATTTGCGGAAGCACTCGTGTCGTTTGTCGTCGTTCTTGTAATAAGTCTTCCCCTTCCACTCGTTCTTACACTTAATGCCGAAATGGTTATTGGCGGCAACCGTCAGCGCACTGCGGCCACTGCCACTTTCCAGAATGCCCTGCGCCAAAGTAATGCTGGCAGGAATACGGTACTTCTTCATGTGCTTGATGGCAATTTTATGGTACTTCTGGATGTAGGCAGAAGTTTCGGCAGACTGGTACTTAGAGTAATTGCCAGCCACCAAGGACTGGAGAGGGAGAATAGAAATAAACAGTAGGAGGAACCGATACATAAATAGAATAGGATAAATAAAAAAGGCGATGCAGAAAAAGTATTTCCACATCGCCAAAAGTTACTAATAAAAATCCCCCTTTCGGAGAAAGATAATTATTCGAAAGAACCCATACGGAGCTTGTTCACCTCTTCGTTAGAGAGGAAACGCCACTGTCCACGACGGAGATTCTTCTTAGTCAAACCAGCGAAGTAGGTACGGTCGAGGCGCATAACACGGTAACCGAGGTGTTCGAAAATACGACGAACGATACGGTTACGTCCAGAGTGGATTTCGATGCCCACCTTCTTGTTGTTACCCTCTTCAACGAAGCTGAGGTTATCAGCCTTAATTTCGCCGTCTTCAAGGGTGATACCATTCAAAATGGTCTCGTAGTCGGCAGCTTCCAAAGCACGGTCGAGGGCAACCTCGTACACCTTTTTCTTGTTGTACTGAGGGTGGGTCAACTTAGCGGCCAAGTCGCCATCGTTAGTAAGAAGGAGAACGCCAGTAGTGTTACGGTCGAGACGACCTACTGGATAGATACGTTCGCGACACGCGTTCTTAACGATATCCATAACTGTAGTCTTTGCATTAGGATCGTCGGTAGTAGTAACGCAGTCTTTAGGCTTGTTAAGCAACAAGTAAACACGACGGTCAGGATTAACAGTCTGGTCGTTAATCATCACCTTGTCGGAACGAAGGATCTTGGTACCCAATTCGGTAACAGGAGTGCCGTTGACAGTGATAGCACCAGCCATAATGAGCTGATCGGCCTCACGACGAGAGCAAACACCAGCATTAGCCAAGAACTTATTGAGACGAATTTCTTCGTTTGGATCGTACTGGATATCATATTCAACCGGCTGTGGCATGCGAGGGCGCATCTGTGGACGACCGCCATTAGGACGACGGTTGTTGTTGTAACCACCACCACGGTTGTTGTTGTAGCCCCCACCACGGTTGTTGTTGTAGCCACCGCCACGATTGTTGTTGTAGCCACCGCCACGGTTGTTGTTGTAGCCACCACCACGGTTGTTGTTGTAACCACCACGGTTATTGTTGTAGCCACCGCGGTTATCGTCATAGTTGCGGTTGTCGTCGTAGTTGTTGTAGCCACCACGGTTGTTGTTGTAGCCACCGCCACGGTTGTTGTTATAACCACCACGATTGTTGTTGTAACCACCGCCACGGTTGTTGTTATAACCGCCACGATTGTTGTTGTAACCACCACGGTTGTTGTTATAACCGCCACGGTCGTTGTTGTAACCACCACGATCGTTGTTATAATCACCGTTGTTCTGACGATAAGGACGGCCTTGTCCGCCATTAGGGTCGAAATTAGAGTGATTGGTATCACCAATACGACGTCTAGGACGGCGTTCGCCCTTTAAATGGTTATCACTAGAGAAATTTGGGTTAAAACTCTTTCTCTCATTCTGTTCGTCGCCACCCTCACGGCTGGCACCATTGTTCCTCCCGGAATCCTGCCATTCTTCATCTACAGGTCTCATTTCACTAAAAAATTAAATGTTTAATATATAATAAAACTAAATAATCGGTTAATTATTATCTAATTCTTTCAATTTTGCGGCAATTTTCTCAATTTCAGCCTTCTTTTCAGCAATTTTCTTTTCAATAGAAGACTTCAACGAAGAAGCGCCCTTCGAATTAGCGAGGAATCCCATATTGTTCATATAGGTGGTTACCTCCGATTCGAGGCTAGCTTTCAACTTCATCAGACGCTGAGCCTCATTCTTAGGCTGAGCATCGGCATTACGGCCGCCACCCTTGTTAGAGCGGTGAGAAGCAGCATTACTGCCCCGCAACTTAATATTAAGCGCATCAGATTTCTCTTCAACAGCCAAGTGGAATGCCTTATAGATAGCATCCTTTTCCTTAACAGGGACATGGCCGATAGAGTTGAACTGTTCAGACAAGGCACGCAACTGCTCGGCGGCAGCAGACGGATCAGAAACAACATCGAGCGTCTGAATCTGTTCGATGATAGTCTTCTTCTGTTCCAAGTTTGCCTGCTCAGAGGTGCGTTTATCCTTGAAATTTTTATTTTTGGCCTCAAAAAAGGCATCACAAGCAGAGATAAAGCGTTTCCAAACCGCATCGGACTGTTTTTTAGCGACCGAACCGATGGTCTTCCACTCCTTCTGCAATTCAACCAGTTTATCGGCAGTAGCCTTCCAGTCGGTACTGTCCTTCAAAGCCTCAGCCTGTTCACACAAAGCAATCTTCTTCGCCAAATTTTCAGAGAAGACCGCCTTAGTAGACTTGAAGTACTCAGACTTAGCATTGAAGAAAGCGTCGCACGCAGCGCGGAAACGAGTAAAGATAGAGTTGTTGAACTTTTTAGGAGCAAAACCAATCGTTCTCCACTCCTTCTGCAATTCAACAATCACATTGCTCTGTTCCTGCCATTCCTTGAAAGAATTGAGTTCGTCGGTCTTGATGGCCTCAATCTTCTCGCAGATAGCGGTCTTCTTCTCCAAGTTCTCGTTAGCAGCGGCACGCAGCTTGTCGAAATACTCGTTGTGCATCTTGTTGATGACGGTAGACGCAGCCTTGAAGCGAGTCCAAATCTGCTCACGCATATCTTTAGCGACCGGACCCTGGTTGCTCCACTCTTCATGCAGCGACTGCAACTTGCGGAAAGCAGCAACTACGTCAGACTCGCCAGCCAATTTTTCGGCAGCCTCGCACAACTTAACCTTCGTTTCCAGATTCTTTCTAAAATCGTAGTCACGAAGTTCGTTATCCATTTTCAGGTTATCGTAGAAAGTCTCGACCAGTGTCTGGTAGTTTTCGCGAGTTTTAGAAACTTCGGTAGCAGGCACTTGTCCCACCGCCTTCCATTCGTCTTGCAACTTCTGGAAAGCAGGCACCTTCTTGCCACAGTCTTCCGGTGCGTCAATCAGTTCCTTCAAGCGGAGGATGATATCCTTTTTACGAGAGAGGTTCGCCTCTTTCTGCGCCTCCTCCTTCTGGATTTCTGCCTGTCGTTTGTCCTTGTAATCAGCCAAGGCATCCTTCAACGCCTGTTCGTTGGCATCGGCAGGGAACGAGAAATCAGCTTCATCGCCACCATTAGCGACAAAGGCTTCTCTTTCGGCATCCTTTCTATGATTAAAAAGACGATAGAACGACTGTTTAACAGCCTCAACATCTGATTTAATAGCAAGATAAGAATCCGTTGGGTTTGACACCAAATCTTTAAGTTTGGCAACAAGTTCCTCTTCGGAAAGGTTTATATAAGAATTAACTTTACTTTCATCAACGGCAGCCACCTGCTCAGGCAGTTCATCAGCGTTTATAGAAGAACCATTGACCCACTCTTCAGAAACAGCATCCTGCTGTTTTGGATCAACATTTTCGAGTGTATCCATATACTATTGTCTTGTTAGTAGTACTCTTTATAATAGCGGTTACTTATATTATACAAATATATAAAAAAATATGATAGAGGAATGCTAAAACGGAAAAATGCAATTAAAAAAGTGAACAAGAAAGTCCATACTTGGAAAAATCGAAGTTTTTGAAGTCTTCCATAGCCGTATCGTATCCCATTTTCATCATGTAGTCCGACTTCGACGTTTCAAACATTCCCACATTTTTTTCGGGCTTCATATCGACCACCAAATCGCAAAACGACTTTTCCTTATAGGTATTGCCGTTTACCGCCAAGTGGAAGACGCGTTCGGTGACCGTAATCAGTCCCATCTGCGTAGAAGCCGCCATTGGCCGTATAGGGTTAACATGCACCCCCATAACGAAATCGCACTGCGAGCGCAGCACTTCGGCAGGCAGGTTGCAAAGGAATCCCCCATCAACATAATAGCGCGAACCAATTTTAGCCGGGTTGAACAAGACCGGCACACTTGCCGAAGCCACCACAGCATCGACAAGGTTTCCCGACGAGAAGTAGGCAATAGTACCCGCCACCAGGTCAGTTGCGTTTACTATGAGCGGAGTTTTCAAATCCTCGAAATTCTCGGCCTGCAACATATTGTCGAGATATTTTTTATAGCCCCTCACGCTAGCGAAGCCGCCATGTTTGGGCATATTGAGTTTCACGCCCTTGGTGAAAGACGACTTTTCGAAGAAATCGACCATTTCCTCAACCGAACGTCCGTCAGCGTACATAGCACCAACAATGGCTCCCGCACTGACACCCGAGACAATATCGGGTTTCAGACCGATTTCGTCTAAGGCCTTCAGCACACCAATATGCGCAACACCACGTATGCCGCCACCACTCAAAGCAAGTCCAAACTTATACTTCGCCATAAGCAATCAGGCTTTTTCTTTTTTTTCTGGAACATAAGGGTATCTGCCCTCAACCCACAATGCGTAAACGCCCATAATAATCAGCGCGTCAGCACCAAGGAAAACAGCCACTTCAGCTACATCGGAGAAGAAACGGTATATGAGTGCCAAGACGAGCATCAAAGCGGAAAGCAGCAATTGTGTAAATATCACCTTTCTGTGCGAGCATCCGGAATAAAGCATGCGCTGGTACAGATGGTTTTTAGTGGGCACTCTGAAATTATCGCCTGCGATAATGCGACGGAGCAAAGTGTAAGTGACATCGAAGAAAGGGACGAAACATATAATCATATACGCAAAGAACGGTATACCATTCACATCTGGATTGGAATTGGAAATCACAGAACCAGCCACCAAATGGTCACTCTGAAAATAGACGCCCATAACTGCAAAAACATAACCCAAAAAAGAAGCGCACGCATCACCCATCAGGTATCGGGCAGGATACCAGTTTCTAGTAAGGAAACCTGCGATGCACGGAATCAGGAAAAAGATAGGGTTTGAGACAGGAGCGAATACAATGGCAGCGACACAGATAGCAATAGATACAGCAGCCAGATTTCCCTCCTTTCCGTCGATACCATCATAAAATCGGAAAACATCGATAAACCAGGTCAACAACAAGAACGACAAAACGTTCATGACAATGACAGAAATGTTGGTATTCCATATAAAACCGCCAACAGTAAGAGCATTTACCCCGCCCAAAATATACATGGCGCACGCGACAGAAGCCATTTGTACAACCATTCGGAAATAGGAAGGGAAATGTTTATACTCGTCCAACACAATAGCAGCAACAAGGAACAAACCAGGCACCATTGCCATAAACAATTCAAACGGCATAAAATCGGTGAAGAC
Source organism: Bacteroidales bacterium UBA3297 (assembly GCA_002362105.1). Lineage (GTDB taxonomy): Bacteria > Bacteroidota > Bacteroidia > Bacteroidales > Paludibacteraceae > Physcocola. The sequence continues at coordinate 155,199 of DETD01000009.1, read as the reverse complement.
CGTGAGACACGCGCAAGAAAAGAACCATGTGGCAACGATGGAAAGCCCCGCACCTTCGGGTAAGATACGGACAGGATGGTTTTGAGGGACATTGTGCGTTTTCTGATAAGAAGCGATTGCACGACGTCTGACATAACGGGCAATTGCCCAAGAGAGGACAAAGGCCACAAAGAAGAGAATCCAAATCATATAAGAGATGAATTAATCAAATATACAACATCCGAACAATTGGCAAGAAAAAAACATACTTAGCAATTGTAGCTCAAAATTAAGAGAAAGAAGTCTACAGAGCAAGAGGTATTTAAAAAAAATGTGCCGAGGAAACCCACGACACATTTATATGGTTCAAATCTTGTTTTGTTAGAATTACTGAGCAGGAGTTTCAGCAGGAGCTGCAGGAGCAGCAGGCTGTGCGTTAGCACCTTCAACACCTGGGTTAACTGGGAGGGCAGTAGAAGTAGACTGAACCTCAGATTTCTGCACACTTTCAGTAGCCTCTGAAGCACCGGTAATTGAAGTAATAATACTCAGGACAACGATGAAGCCCATCAAGAACCAAGTGATTTTTTCAACGATGTCGGTAGTCTGCTTAACGCCAGCAAAGTCATTACCCTTTGCGAAATTTTCTGCCAAACCTCCACCTTTAGACTTCTGTACAAGTACTATAGCAACCATAAGGATGGAAGCGAATACGATCAAACCAGTTAAAATGTAATACATTATAAATACTTTATCAATTTTTTCAAAAATCGGATTTGCTCTGCAAAGTAAGCACTTTTTTCTGGATATTTCAAGCAGAGTTGTTCGAAAATATTAATCGCCTTATCAAATTTTTCCTGCTTGATGTAAATTTTGGCCAGAGTTTCGGTAAAAAACTCATTAGAAGGCTTCGAATCAACCCTCTCGGTTTGTGCGCCAGAAGGCACATTGTCGTCATCGTCGTCGTCAGAAGCAACCGTGTTCTGCACCTTCAGCGGAGCACTGGCAGCGGCACTCTGTTCTGCCTTCCGTTTTGCCTGTGCAGCCTCGAAATGCGACAAAAAGGCATCGACCTCTGCCCCAAAGCGCAACGCACTGCCCACATCGGGGTCATCGGCCCCGGCCGTCGTCGAGCCAGCAGCAGGATGGGTAGGAGCAAGAGAAGATATCCTCTTCACCCTGGCCTCAGGCTTAGACGGAGCAACAACAGGCTCAACAGGCTCTGTTTTTTCGGCAGCAACAGCAGGAGTTGACAGTTCTTCTTCCCGTTTATCGACCAAAAGAAGCATGAGTTGGTTACGGTTGGGAGCATACAATGCAGTACGATGCAGTTCGGCATCACAGATAACATCGTGCTCGTTACCCAATCCCTTCTGATACAGCAACCTGAACGCAGAGACATACGGATACTCGTCGATCAGTTTCTGCAAGTCAGAGAAATGCGACCTGTTAACCAGACCCGGGTTGGCGACCAGCCTATTCAGTTCAGAAATGGTCATATAGCAGTCTAATTACCAGTTAGCAACCGTGCGGTTAAATATCTGGTTGACCAGATCCTCGATAATCTGTTCGTTCAGTTCATCCTGGACCTGGTTGATAGTCTGTTCGTTCGAGAATTCCTGATAAGAAGAGAAACGCTGTTCAAAGTTCTCGCTAGGATTCTGCTTGTTCACGAAACGCACATTAAGGGTAATCTGCAATTTGGTTTTTGTAGAAGTACCTGCCGTATTGACGCCAATCTGAATAAGTTCGTAATTGACAATTTCACCAGACACCTGTAAATCGCCATCACGAGGAACCAACTTCAAGCGAGTCTTACTAGAATACTCATCCTTCAGTTTTTCGTTAAAGTTAGGCGCCAGAGAAGGATAAACCAAAGACGCCTGGTTAGGGAAGTCGGTTACAGAAATAGTTTTAATCTTAGTATAATCGATAGAAGTGCCATTGAACTTGTAAGAGACCATACAAGAAGACAACCCTATAAAGAGTAAAACGACAATGAAGAATAAGTTGCGTTTCATATATCAAGACCAAATTTTTTTATCTTACGGTAAAGGGTGCGTTCCGAAATTTTGAGTTCGTCGGCAGCCAGTTTACGGTTTCCACCATTCCTTTCCAACGACTTCTTAATCATCTCCTTCTGCATTTCCTCGATAGTGCGGTTTTCAGGTTCGAGGAACACATCGGTATCGACCGTAGCGTTGTTGTTGATTTTAGAAGAAGAGCTGAAGCCGTTATTAACGACGACAGAAGGTGCAACAGTTCCCGAATCGGTATTAGATTCGCCAGAACTAAAATGCAGGCTTTCGGCAGGATGCAGCGTAGAGAAGCGCGAGAGGTCGACATCGACGTCCGTTTCGGGTACAATAGTCTTCCCCACAGCCTTGTTCAACAACTGTTTCAGGTCGTTAATCTCCTTCCGCATATCGAACAGAATCTGGTAGAGCACCTCACGTTCGCTTTCAGTCCATTTGCCACCATTAGCACCAGCCGCCGAGCCAGCGTTATCGTCAACAAGGACCAGCGAGCGCTCTTGCGAAAGCGGTTTAATGTAAGGTAACAACATATCGGCCGTCACCTCTCTAGCCTCGGAGAGAATAGAAATCTGCTCGGCCACGTTTTTAAGTTGTCGGATGTTGCCCGGCCACGAGAACTGCATCAGCAACTGCTGTGCGTCGTCGGTGAGCCGAACCCCCGGCATTTTATTTTTCTCGGCAAAATCAGCCGCGAACTTGCGGAAAAGCATCGGGATGTCTACCTTACGGTCGCGCAACGGCGGAATGTAGATAGGCACCGTATTCAAGCGGTAGTAAAGGTCCTCGCGGAAACGGCCGTTTTCAATAGCCTTAGGCAAATTGACATTAGTAGCGGCAATAACCCTGACGTTGGTTTTCAAAACCTTTGAGGAACCCACCTTAATAAATTCGCCGGCCTCAAGCACACGCAAAAGTCGGGCCTGCGTAGCCATTGGCATTTCGCCAATTTCATCGAGGAAAATGGTGCCCCCATTAGCTTCCTCGAAATATCCCTTACGGTCGGAAATAGCACCAGTAAAAGCGCCCTTTTCATGGCCAAAGAGTTCAGAGTCGATAGTACCCTCGGGAATAGCGCCACAGTTCACAGCAATAAACGTGCTGTGCTTACGGGCGCTGTAGTTATGGATAATACGCGGAATATTTTCCTTACCCACACCACTTTCACCAGTAACAAGCACCGAGAGGTCGGTATTGGCAACCTGAACAGCCACATCGATAGCTCTGTTCAAGCCTTCGTCAACACCAATAATACCGAAGCGTTGCTTTACTTGCTGAAGTTCAGAAGCACTTAACACGGCAAAAACAAATTAAGAGACCTACCATTATCATTAATCGAGCGCCAATTCAGACAAAGCATCGTCAGCATCGTTATCAGGAAGAACCGTGCGGTCGCTGTTACGACGGGCATTACGGTCCTCTTTCTGCTTTTTCAGCGGATTTTTAGAGGCTTCCTCGAAACGGATACGGTTCTCGTAAATATCGCAAGCCAAATAAAGCGCCTGACGGAAAGAGTCGGGCGACGCCTTACCGATACCAGCCTTATCGTATGCTGTACCATGGTCGGGCGACGTACGAATAACCGGCAATCCGGCCGTAAAGTTAACACCCTGCTCCATCGACAGAGCCTTGAAAGGAACCAAGCCCTGGTCGTGGTACATAGCCAGAACGCCATCGAAACTCTTGAAGCTACCAGCGCCAAAGAAGCCATCGGGCGGATATGGTCCAAAAGCGAGAATGCCATTCTCGTTAGCCTTCTTAATGGCAGGAATGATGGCATCTTGCTCTTCGGTACCGAGCAAACCGTTATCGCCAGCATGTGGGTTCAGACCCAGAACTGCGATACGCGGACGCATAACACCGAAGTCGGACTTAAGCGACTGGTTGAAAATTTCGAGTTTTTCAACAATATTGTCGACATTGATATAACGGTACACATCGCGGAGTGGCAAATGTCCAGTAAGGATCGCCACACGCATAACGTCGCACACCGAAAGCATCAGTCCATGAGTACCCAACGCGAATTTCTGTTCCAAAAACTCAGTATGTCCTGGAAAATGGAACGCATCGGACTGGATGTTCTTCTTATTGATAGGGGCAGTGACCAAGACATCGATCAGGCCCTCCTTCAAATCGTCGGTAGCACGTTCAAGCGCCATAAAGGCAGACTTACCAGCCTCGGGAGTCGATTTTGAAAGGTCGACCTTAACCTCGTCGTCAACACAGTTGATGATGTTCGCCCTGCGCGGATTCGCATCAGCAGCAGAGTTAATCACATTCAGATTGAAATCGTCAATACCCAATGTTTTACGGTGGAATGCCGCAATTTTAGACGAGCCATAAACAATTGGAGTACAAAAATCGAGAATTCGGTTATCGATCAAGGTTTTGATGATAACCTCGTAACCGATACCGTTTATATCACCTTGGGTAATACCCACTTTTAACTTACCGTTTTCCATTTAGAAAATGTATTAGAACGAGTGGTTCACAGACCACGCACAATTTATGCAAAATTAAAACAAAAAGGACATAAATCCTATTGCAAAGGGCAATCAAAGGTTATTTCGCCGCAGTTGAGTCAGGAGCAGCGACCTTAACCTTCAGCGAACCAGCGGCAGCCTCTAACATGCGCAAGCGGTTACGTTTTTCCTGTCCTGGAGCGTATAAGAAGACCATTGCGGTAACAATGTTGCGGTGATCGGCTGAAAGGTAGTTACGAGAAACAAACGGGCCACCCATCACATCGATCGGACAATGCCACCTACCACGAACCTCGACACAATAATCAGAGTTCTTGGAGTACAACACTTCGGATGTAAGCGGTATAATCGGCAGGCGTTTCATATACGAGCCCTCTGACGGACCAGGGATGTAGAGTTTTGTGAAGGAATCCTGCACAGCCACCAAGTGTTCTGGAGAAAAGTCCTCGACAGAACGGTATGGCGAGGTGAAAACCACCATATTCTGGTTCACATTCAGGTTGCCGTTCGACATCCAGACAAAGCCGGTCGTGTCGCGCATCTTGTTCAAGTCGGCAGGGACAAGGATGTCGACACCAAACTTCTTCTGTATAACACGGCTGAAGTTAAGATTCTGGTAACTGCTGAAATAATTCAGTGCGCGTCCTTCCTCGGCATTTATGAAGTAACGGCGCAACTCGTCGCCCTTCTCCTTCACGAAAGCAGCCAAAACTTGCTCGTTCGGAGCCGTAATTTTCGCCACAGCTTGCGGTTTGGCAAAGTAGTTATTGATATAATTGAGAGAGCCCTTGGTATAACGGGAAGGGTCGACCTCGTAGAACACAATGTTACGTGCTGTTTTAACGGTAGCGTCGAACTCAGCAGTCTTCAAGTGGATAACCTTAAAGAAAGGCTCATCTTCAGGAAGCGCAGGCATCGGGCTAGAAAACAAAGAGTCGACAATACGACCCGAAGGACGGTTCCAAACAGAGTCGGCCCCAACCACCAACAAATCGTAAGTAGAACCCGTAACCGTTGGAAGGAAACGCCCGTCGCCCGAGCAAGCGGACAAAGCCAAAATCGAAGCAGTTGCCGCACCTATCAGAATTTTTTTCATGCTATCAAAAATAAGTTAGTTATAAATTGTCAGCCTCTTGGTTCTGCTTCATAGTAGAAAGCAAACCGCAAGCGGCCCAAATATCTTCTCCACGAGAGTGGCGGATTGTCGTATTAATGCCCCGTTTTAGAAGCATCGACTCAAAAGCAAGCATACCCGCCTGGTTTACCCCTTCTAACGGAACGCCCGGAACTTTGTGGAACCTAATCAGGTTGACCAAACAAGGAAATCCCCGCAAAATACGTTTCAGCTCGTCGGCATGTTCAGCAGAGTCGTTAACCCCCTTGAAGACAATATACTCGAAAGAGATACGGCGCTGACCGGTAAAATCGAATTTACGTATAAGGTCAAGCACATCGGCCGCCGGATAGGCCTTTTGAACAGGCATCAGCCTCAAACGCTCGTCAGCAAAAGGCGAATGAAGGGAAATAGCCAGATGGCACGACGACTCGGTAAGGAAACGCTTTAGCCCGGGAACAAGACCGACAGAAGAGACGGTAATGCGTTTTGGACTCCAAGCATAGCCATAGTCAGCCGTAAGCACATCGAGCACCTGCAACAGGTTGTCGACATTGTCCATCGGCTCGCCCATACCCATAAACACGACATTAGTAAGTTTGTCGGTTTCGGGAATAGACTGAATTTGGTTAAGGATGTCGGCCGGCGACAATTGTCCCGAGAAGCCCTGCTTGCCCGTATTACAGAACAGGCAGTTCATCTTACAGCCAATCTGCGACGAGACGCAAAGCGTAGCCCTATCCTTATCGGGTATGTAAACCGACTCGATGTATTTGCCATTACCGACAGGGAAAAGGTACTTTTTAGTGCCGTCGACACTTTCCTTGACATCGGAAGGGGGCACACAGCCAACCTCGTAACCGTCGGCCAGTTTTTCGCGGTTTACCTTCGAGATGTTAAGCATATCGGCAATAGAAGACACCTTCTTCTTGTACAGCCAGTCGGCCAACTGTTTGGCCGTAAAAGCAGGCATACCCAAAGAAGTAACCACCTCCTTCAGTTGAGGCAGCGTCATACCCAAAAGTTGTTTCATAATGAAAACAGGAAATAAAACTATAACGAAAGAAAAGAGTAGAAGCGAAATAAATTCACCCCTACTCCATCCTTATATTATATTCCAGAAATATCGGGAATTAGAAGAAGTTGTAGCTGTTGTCTTCAACATCGCCCTTATCTTCAAGAGCCTCAATCAAAGAACGGCCAACCGAGGTCTGGATAGTGCGGTCTAGATTTGCCTTGTCAGTTGCAGGCATCTGAGAGTCGCGTTCAGCAATCTTCTGGAAAACGAACACAGAAGAGTTACCTTTAACTGGCTTAGAAAGTTCGTTCATCTTAGCAGAAACGATGGCACCAACCAAACCGGTTTCGTTACCGAACTTTTCAACGTAGTTAGAAGAGAAGCGTACAGCCTTAGCAGTATCAATAGTACCTACTTCAGCCAAAGCCTTGCCATTGAGTTCAGCAATCAGCTTATCAGCCTTCTTCTGCTTGATAACAGCTTCAGTAACTTCGTTCTTCACGCTTTCGAAAGGAAGAATACCATCTTTGTCTTCAACCACTTCGGTCAGAGCACCTACGATGTAGAATTCAGGCACTTCGGTGAACACCTCAGAAACGTCGCCCTGCTTGTGTTCAAACGCCCACTTGATGAGAGCGCGAGAGTTTGGCAACACATAAGTAGTAGGCTGACCCTTGGTAAGGTGCTGCAAAGGACGGATAGTCATGTGCTTTTCAGCAGCACTTTTCACGAACTCTTCAGCAGTCTTATTGTTTACAGAGAAGTCGTTAGCAACACGGTCGAGGCTGTCGATAGTAGCAGAGCTAGGCTCGATGCGGGTAGCCAAAATAGTGATTTTAGCCTTCTTGATAGGAGCAGTCTGATCTGTAACCTTGACAACGAAGCAAACTGGGCCGTTGCTTACAGTGAAGACATCACCCTTTTTGCCACCAAAAGTCTTTTCGTCGAACTTAGGGAGAGATACATAGCCTTCCTGAATCCAGCCCTGGTCACCACCCTTGTCAGCAGATCTTGTATCCTTAGAGAGTTTAGCAGCCAAAGCAGCGAAGTCGGCACCACCACGAACAGCAGCAACGACACTGTCGGCGCGACGCTGAGAAGCAACAGAATCGGCCTCCTGAATAGCGATAAGGCTGAAACGGACAGAGTCTGGACGATTAACAGGGTTAGCCAAACACTTAGCAACCTTGTAAAGTTTCTGGCTCTGGTCGGTAACAACTTCAGAAACAGTTCCAGCAGTAGCGTTTTTAGCAAACTCGGTGAAAGCACGGTCGTAGTTATCTGGCTTGATAAAGACGTTGATATACTGGTAATTCTTTTCAGAAGCGCTTTCAAAAAGGAGACGGAGCTGTTCCTCGTCGGTAGTATTCTTCAACTGAGCACGGAGCGAGTCCATATTGTCTTGTCCTTCCTTAAGGTCTTGAGCTGAAGGTTGGATAGGGATAATAAGGATATCCATATTACGGTAGCCCTCTTTCTTGAAGGAGTAATCCTTCACCTTATTATAGTAAGCCAACAACTCGGCCTCGGTAGGCTGAACATCAGCATCATTCACATCAGCGTAAAGTTTGCGAGCAACCACTGCATCGTATTCCTTACCACTGAGGGAAGCCAAGAAATCGGCCTCGGCCTTAGGAGTAGACATTGCATTAGCCAAAATAGCACCAATCTTGTCAGACATCAGGCTGTTCTTGATGGTGTTCTCCATATACATCCACAAGTTGCGTTCAGACTGCTGTCTTTCAATGAACTGGTTACGCTGATTCAGATCTTGAATAGTATTAGGGTCACGGTTAACGTCATCGATAAGGCGACTAACAATGTTCTTATCGAACATACCCTGCTGGTTAGTGAAAAGGCCGCTACGGATAAGGAGCATATGAGGGTTGTCGCCGATAGTGGCATCGGTCAATTCCTTAGCAGTAACAACAAGACCATCGTTTTCAGCCTCAGCATTGAGGAGTGACCTCTGCTTGAAGTTTTCCCATGCCCCAGCACGAAGAGTAGCGTCATCGTTGTTGGAACGCTGTTGAAGTTTAGAAATTTCAGCGAGCTGACGATAGCTGCTTTCGAATTCTTCACGTGATAATTCTTCTCCGTTAACAGAACCTATAACATTCTGACGCTGACGGAACAGGGAAGTTGAGTTGGTCAAGAAGTCGCCAACAACGAAACAAAGCAACGCAAAAGCCAAAGTAAAGATAAGCAATCCGGCTCTGCTTCTAATTTTCTCTAATGTTGCCATTTACTTTAGATGTGATAAATTTTATTTTGTTTTCTTTTTATATTTTTCATCAAATTGGTCGCTAAATTACAAAAAATATCGTTTAAGAAGAAAGAAATAAAGAGAAATAATGTAAAAAGACAAATAGCAAAAGGATAATAGACTGGTTGTGACAATTAATTTGTAATTTTAACGAGAATTTAAGTATACCACTAAAATGCAGAAAAGACATCAAGACCGCAAACAATACTTCATAGAGTTGGCAAACACAGCCAGAAACTTCTATATAGACTATTTAAACCAACAAAGAAAACTGACTGGCACCGAACGCGTGCTTGAAATTGGATGCGGAGAGGGCGGCAACCTGCTCCCCTTCTCGGAGTTGGGATGCACCGTTTATGGTCTTGACATTGACACCGCAAAAATTGAGAATGCGGAAAAGTTCTATGCCGAGTTTAACACCAAAGGTTCGCCGGCAAAGTTCGAGTGCCTTGATTTCACTACGGCAAAAAAGCCTGAGAGCGAAGAAGAGCGCTACGACATTATACTTATCCACGACGTAATAGAGCACATTGAGCCCCCATACAAGAAGAGTTTCTTCGAGAATGCGAAATGCTACTTGAAGAAAGACGGTCTGCTCTTTTTCGCCTTCCCTGTCTGGCAGATGCCTTACGGCGGCCACCAGCAAATCTGCAGCAGCAAGCTGTCGCAGCTTCCTTTCCTACACCTGCTACCTACCTGTCTTTACAAATGGATTCTGACCAAATGCGGAGAACCGGAAGACCGTATAAACGAACTGCTCAGCATAGTGCGTTCACAAATGACGCCAGAACTGTTCAAACGTCTGTCAAGCGAAACCGGGTTCGAAACCTGCGAAGAACTTTACTGGTTCATCAATCCACACTACAAGCAAAAATTTGGACTGAACCCACGCAAAATGTGGAAATGGTTTGCCAGCATTCCTTACATCAGGAATTTTGCCACCACTTCATTCTGGGCGTTGGTCAAAATCCGATAAATAACGACATCACAAAAAAAGAATACAACCCCGCCCTATAATGTCTGTAAACAATATTAAAACCCAACGAATAAAGACCCCGTTTGGAGAAATGTTGCTAGGTGACCACGAAGGGAAACTGTGCCTTTGCGTATGGGCCAAACATAGCAAACGCACAGCCATCGAGCACCGCCTCCAGCGCCTGTCGAAAGAAAAGTTCATAGAAGGGAACTCGCCCCTGTTGGAAGAGGCAGGCAAACAGATTACGGAATTTCTGAACCACAAGCGCACCTCGTTCAACCTGAAGACAGAACTGATTGGGACAGATTTCCAAAAAGAAGTTTGGAGTGCGCTCAACGGCATTGCCTACGGGAAGACAGAGACCTTCCGCGATTTGGCCATCCACATCGGCCAAGAGGAATCGGTCCGGCCTATAGCAGCCGCCATCAGCACCAATCCGCTGGCACTCATCACACCGTGCCACCGCATTGTTGGCGAGTCGAAAGGGCCAGGCTCCAACTACGAAGAAAAAGTAAACGAAAAGCTACGTTCAATAGAAAGTTGACCCGGAACCATGAAACAAGCACTCTACCTTCTTCTGGCACTGGCCTGCTACTGCACAAACGGCTACGCAGACAAAACCATACAGATGAACGACGTTCAGAAAATGGGGTTGAAAGGGAAGGTGAAGAGCTATGCGCAATACGAGGTCAAGACCGTTAACGACACTCTGGTAAAAGACTACCTGAAACGGCTGACCCTGTTCGACGAGAAAGGGAACAAAACCGAGTCAAGCACCTTCAACCGGAACCATGAGACAACCGGAAGGACCAAAAGCAAAGTAGGCCCTAAAGGGAAAGTCCTTGAAGAAAAGACCTACAACAAGAACGGAGAAGAAACGGCCAAGACCGACAACGCCTACGACAAGAAGGGTCGGCTGGTACGTTCAGTAAAGTTTGGCAAACAAGGAGACACCCTCAGCACCTGGGCGTTCACCTACGACAAGAAGGGGAGAAAACAAACCTCGGAATATAAAGACAAAGAAAAAACACTTAACGCAACGTACACCTACGACAAAAAGGGCAACGTGAGCGAAATGACCATCTACAAAAACCAGGTGCTCTCGAAAAAGGAAGATTTCACCTACGACAAAGATGGCCGACTTACCGCTTGGGCAAAAAGCAACGGGAAAGACACCTCCCACACCACTGAAACCAAATACAACGCGTGGGGAATGCAGACCGGCAAAAGGGTGTACCTGAACGGCACGCTGCAAGAACTGTTCATTTACGAGAACGACAATCGCGGAAACAAAACTGCGACCTACCACTACAACGGCAACAAAGAAAAAACAGAAGCCCTAATCGACATTGAATACTCCAACTACGACCAATACGACAATAAAACTCTGAGGCACAAAATAAAAGGAGGGGTAACCGTAGAAGGGGAAATCAATGAATACACCTATTATTAGGTTATAATGCCTAATTTAGCGTAAATTTGCAGAAAGATATAAAGTATAGCAATGAGCCAAATACTCCTTATAAACGACATGCCAGGCTACGGAAAAGTAGCGACAGCCGCCATGTTGCCCATACTCTCCTACTACGGAATATCGGTATACAACCTGCCCACCGCACTGGTATCGAACCCATTCGAGTACGGAAAGTTCAACATAATGGAAACGACCGACTATATAGAAGGCGTCTTCCCCATTTGGAAAGAACTGGGCTTCAAATTCGACGCAATAGCGGCCGGCTTCATCGTGTCGCAACGTCAGGCCACACTGGTCAAGGAGTATTGCAAAGAGCAAGCCGCCCAAGGCACCTCTATCTACTTCGACCCGATAATGGGCGACGAGGGCCGGCTATATAACGGGATAGAAGAAAGCCGCATTGAAGTGATGAAGGAGATGATAGCCGTAGCCGACCTCATCTACCCCAACTACACAGAAGCCGCCTACCTGACAGGCCACCAATACAAGGAAGAAGGATGCAGCGAGGAAGAAGCGGTTGAAATGCTGGACGACCTGCTGAAAATAGGGGCCAAGTCGGCCTTAATAACCAGCATGCGCATAAACGGCAAAGACTGCGTCATAGGTTACAACCATGTGAACAAAGAACGCTTCGTCATAACATTCGACTATGTAGACGCCCACTTCCCCGGCACTGGCGACACCTTCTCGGCCGTATTAATCGGACATTTGCAGAAAGGCGACAGTCTGAAAGTAAGCACCCAGCACGCCATGAACGCCGTAAGGCAGATGGTACTGATCAGCAAGTCGAAACACGACAGAAACTGCGGTCTCAACATCGAAAAATGCCTCTACCTGCTTTAACGCCCCATGTGGAAAGATTTTCTCTACTATACAAAAACAGAACGACGAGGGATTATCGTACTTATGGTACTGATAATCCTTCTTGCGATTATAAGGTTTGCGCTACCCGACCTGCTAACCCCCTCCAACCAAGAGGCCTTGTCGGCAACAGACATAGAACGCCTGCACCAGCTAGAGGAACAGATGAGCAAACAGACCGAAAACAGGCCCTTGAAAGGAAAGATAGACCCGTTGCAATTAGACTCTAGCGGATTTGTAAAAGTAGGGTTCACCGCGACAGAAGCGCAGGAACTAATCCACATGAAAAGGAGCAACAGTCGAGAAGACTTCTACTTCAAGTTTATGGATTATGCCATTAGGAAAAATCCGGAATGGGCTAACCACCTGGAAGATTACAGAGAGTAAACATCATACAACAAAAAGCACTCAAAATTGGAAAACTTCGCAAAACTAACAGAAGAGATAAGCGGACTGCTATGGGGATGGCCCCTGATAGCACTTTTGGTCGGCACCCACATCTACCTGACCATCAGGCTGCATTTTCCACAGCGCCACATTCTAACAGCCATAAAGCTCACTTTCACGAAAGACAAGAGCAAATCGGGCGACATCAGCGCCTTCAGGGCACTAGCGACAGCTCTAGCCGCGACCATAGGCACAGGCAACCTGATAGGAGTAGGAACCGCCATAGCGTTAGGCGGTCCGGGAGCCGTATTCTGGTGTTGGCTGACAGGCTTGCTAGGTATGGCTACAAAATATAGCGAAGGACTACTGGCCGTAAAGTTCAGGGTACGCACATCGAACGGAGAGATGCTTGGCGGACCAATGTACGCGCTAGAGAGAGGGCTAGGAATGAAATGGCTCGCCGTCTTGTTCTGCGTCTTCACCGCAATAGCCACCTTCGGCATAGGCAACATGGTACAAGCCAACGCCGTAGCCGACCTTATGCAGACAGACTTCGGCATCGACACCTGGAAGACCGGACTTGTAACCACCCTACTGGTCGGAAGCGTTATGCTGGGAGGCGTAAAGAGCATATCGAGGGCGTGCGGACTGATAGTGCCCTTCATGGCCATTTTCTACATCATAGGCTGCGTCTACATCATCATCTGCAACCATGCCTACATAGGGGCAGCGGTAAACCTGATTATAGCATCGGCCATCGACCCGTCGGCAGCCGGAGCCGGATTTACCGGAGGTATGCTGATCAACACCATCCGATATGGTGTATCGAGGGGCCTCTTTTCAAACGAATCGGGCATGGGTTCCGCACCAATAGTCGCAGCGGCCGCCAAAGCAAAGAATCCGGTCAGACAAGCCCTGGTTTCAATGACCGGCACCTTCTGGGACACCGTCATCATCTGTGCGATGACCGGCATAGTAATAGTAAGTTGTATGATAGCCCACCCGGAAATAGAATTCAAGGCAGGTACGGCCATGATGCGCTCGGCGTTCGGCACAATACCGGTAGTGGGTCCAACGGTGCTGACCATAGGCCTGTTCACCTTCGCCTTCTCGACCCTACTCGGCTGGTCGTATTACGGAGAGAAGGCCATAGAATACCTGGGAGGCAAAAAGTGGATAACCTCGTACCGAGTGGTGTTTGTAATAGCCATACTCGTCGGATCCGTACTAAGTTTGAGCGCAGTGTGGAACATTGCAGACTGCATGAACGCACTGATGGCCATACCCAACCTGCTGTCGTTGCTGCTACTCTCGAACGTGCTGGTTAAAGAGACCCGGAAATACCTGTGGGACAAAAACGGGCTGAACAAATGGGACAGGAGCGAGATAAACGTCGAGCAACTAGCCCGTGAAAGGAGAATGAAGAAGAAAATAAAGCAACGCCACCGCAAATAAATGGTCAAAAAGTCCACTTCCGCACAGCAATACCAGCCCCCGCACAGGCAGTAGGTGCAGGAATATAAGCGAAGAATAAAGCAAAAAGAAAATAAAACCGTAATTTTGCAGAATGGGGACTAGAACCCATAGCACGGCCACCGTGCCAAAACCACAGAGAAGAAAATAAAAACAAATACAAACCATATAATGTACAAGATTGTAGACAAGGAATTCTTTTCGGAGAACGTGGTAAAGTTGGAGGTAGAAGCACCGCTTATTGCCAAAGCCCGCAAACCCGGCAACTTTGTGATTGTGCGTGTCGGAGAAAACGGAGAGCGCATACCGCTGACCATCGCCTCAGCCGATGAGAAGAAAGGCACCATTACACTGGTAGCACAACGGGTAGGAGTATCGAGCACCAAACTGACCGACCTGAATGTCGGTGACGAGCTTACCGACCTGGTAGGCCCACTCGGCAAGCCAACAGACATCGAGAACTACGGAACAGTAGTCTGTGCCGGTGGTGGTGTAGGAGTTGCCCCACTTCTGCCAATTGTAGAGGGCATGAAGAAAGCAGGGAACAAGGTGATTGTTGTGCTTGCAGCCCGAAACAAAGACCTCATCATTCTTGAAAAACAGATGCGCGAGCTGGCAGACGAAGTCATCATCATGACCGACGACGGCAGTGCAGGCAAGAAGGGTTTGGTTACCAATGGTGTAGAAGAAGTCATCCTCCGCGAGAAGGTAGACCTTTGCGTAACTATCGGCCCAGCCATTATGATGAAGTTTGTCTCACTCCTGACTAAGAAGTACAATTTACCAACCATAGCATCGTTGAACACCATTATGGTCGACGGAACAGGAATGTGTGGCGCCTGCCGTGTAACGGTAGGAGGGAAGACCAAATTCGTGTGCGTAGACGGCCCTGAATTTGACGCCCACCAAGTAGACTTCGACGAAATGATGATGCGTTTGGGCGCATACAAGGAGTTGGAAAAAGCAGACCTTTACAAGATTGGCAAATAAACGCCCTATTCCACCACACGGCCAGCCCATGACCACCGTCAAGAAAAGGAACTGGCAGACAGAATAGGACCCAAACAAAAGAGAACTTATGGCATTAGAAGATAGAAACGAAGCATGGCGCGACCAGCTACGCAAAAGCATTAGCGGAAAAGACCGTACAAACACGCCACGCGTAAAAATGAACGAGTTGGACGCCAAAACACGCGCCCGCAGTTACGACGAGGTAAACCAGGGCCTGACCGAAGAGCAGGCACGAAAAGAGGCCACACGCTGCATGGACTGCCCTAATCCGACCTGTATGGAAGGCTGTCCGGTAGGCATCAACATACCAGGTTTTATTAAAAACATTGAGCGTGGAGAATATCTGGAAGCAGCAAAAGTGTTGCGCCAGACCAGCGCGCTTCCTGCCGTATGCGGCCGTGTATGTCCACAAGAGAAGCAATGCGAAAGCCAGTGTTTCTACAAATTGAAACTGAAGAAAGAACCAGTAGCCATTGGCTACCTTGAGCGTTTTGCCGCCGACTTCGAACGTAACAGCGGCAAAATGGAGGCACCACAGACAGCGCCAAAGAACGGCATAAAGGTAGCAGCAGTGGGTTCGGGCCCAGCCGGACTTTCGTTTGCCGGCGATATGGCCAAACTCGGCTATGAGGTAACCGTATTCGAAGCCCTCCACGAAATTGGCGGAGTGCTGAAATACGGCATTCCAGGCTTCCGACTTCCGAACGAGATTGTTGACGTAGAAATCGACAACCTGAAAAAGATGGGTGTCAAATTCGAGAAGAACACCATTGTCGGCAAAACCATCAGCACCAAAGACTTGGAAGAAGCAGATTTCAAAGGGCTGTTTGTAGCCAGTGGTGCAGGTTTGCCACGCTTTATGAACATAAAGGGCGAAAACCTCATCGGCATAATGAGCAGTAACGAATATCTGACCCGTGTGAACCTGATGAGCGCGAACACCAAAGAGAGCGACACACCCGTATTGCAAGGCAAGAACGTGGCTGTAATAGGAGGTGGAAACACCGCTATGGACTCGGTCCGCACCGCCCTACGCCTTGGAGCAGAGCGCGCAATGCTCGTATACCGCCGTTCGGAAGAAGAGATGCCAGCCCGCTTGGAAGAAGTGCACCACGCCAAAGAAGAAGGGGTTGAGTTCATGACCCTCCACAACCCAATCGAGTACATCGGCGACGAGAAAGGCCGTGTAACCACCATGCGCCTGCAGCAGATGAAGCTTGGAGAGCCAGATGCAAGCGGCCGACGCTCACCGGTAGCTATAGAAGGCGGCATCATCGACGTGCCAGTCGATGTAGTCATCGTCAGCATTGGAGTATCGCCCAACCCAATAGTACCAAACTCGGTAGCCGGACTAGAAGTCAGCGCCAAAGGCACCATCGTCGTAAACGACAAGTTGCAGAGTAGCATACCAACCCTGTTTGCCGGAGGCGACATTGTACGCGGAGGCGCAACCGTAATACTCGCAATGGGCGACGGCAGGAAGGCCGCCGCAGAGATGCACAAGTACCTGAGTGGCAAATAAAGACAAACGACAAAACCACAAAAGGCAAACAAGTAAAAAAAACGTAAAATTGCGGTATAAAAGTGCTTGCAAAAAGTCACAATTATAGTGCAAAAAACGTATATTTGTGAGGCATTACCAAGAATAAACAAATTCATTATTAATAAAAACTAATATGACAATCGACAATTACAAATTCGCTGGCAAGAAGGCGATCGTACGTGTAGACTTCAATGTGCCATTGAAAGATGGTAAAGTAGCAGACGATACCCGTATCAAGGGTGCTCTTCCAACCTTGAAGAAGGTATTGGCAGACGGTGGTTCATTGATCATCATGAGCCACATGGGCAAGCCAAAGGGCCAGGTTGTAGCAAAATACTCATTGGGTCAGATTGTAGACGCAGTATCAGAACGCCTTGGTGCTCCAGTTAAGTTTGTTAACGACTGCCAGAAGGCACAGGCTGAAGCTGCAGCTTTGAAGCCAGGAGAAGTTTTGATGTTGGAAAACCTCCGTTTCTATGGTGAAGAAGAAGGAAAGCCAGTAGGCATCGATAAGGAAGATCCTGCATACGAAGCAGCAAAGAAGGAAATGAAGGCAAAGCAGAAAGACTTCTCAAAGGTTTTGGCTTCATACGCAGACTGCTATATCAACGACGCATTCGGTACCGCACACCGCAAGCACGCATCAACAGCCGTTATCGCTGACTACTTCGATGCAGACAACAAGATGCTCGGTTACTTGATGGAGAAGGAAGTTAAGGCTGTAGACAAGGTTCTTAACAACATCAACCGTCCATTCGTAGCTATCATGGGTGGTTCAAAGGTATCTACCAAGATCGGCATCATCGAAAACTTGATGAGCAAGGTTGACAAGTTGGTTCTTTGCGGTGGTATGACTTACACCTTCGCTAAGGCAAACGGTGGCAAGGTTGGTTCATCAATCTGCGAAGAAGACAAGCTCGACTTGGCTCTTAACATCCAGAAGATGGCAAAGGAAAACAACGTAGAATTGGTACTTGGTACCGACTCAGTTGTTACCAACGCATTCGATTTCGACACTATGTCGTTGAAGGCAGGTGCAGAAGTTAAGGTATGCCCTTCAGGTGCAATTGAAGATGGTTTCGAAGGTTTGGACGCAGGTCCTGCTAGCCAGGCTAAGTTCGCAGAAGCCATCAAGGGTGCAAAGACCATCCTTTGGAACGGTCCTGCAGGCGTGTTCGAGTGCGACGACTTCACCGCTGGTTCAAAGGCAATTGCTAACGCTATTGCAGCAGCAACCAAGGAAGGCGCATTCTCATTGATTGGTGGTGGTGACTCTGTAGCTTGTATCAACAAGTTCGGTTTGGCTGACCAGGTTTCTTACATCTCTACTGGTGGTGGTGCCCTTCTCGAGGCTATCGAAGGTAAGGTTCTTCCAGGTGTAGCAGCCATCAAGGGTGAGTAATCCTAATTAAGCACATTTTATACAAAGGTATATCATAATTCAATTTATGATATACCTTTTTTCTTTCCTTATGAGCATCATCGTCATATTGAAAAAGGAGAAGACATAATTGTTCTTGCTCAAAACTCAGAAATTTCACACCCAAAGGCTCAAACTAAAGAAAATGCTTTTGGGAGATGAAACTCCGGTATGACCTAACACTTTACCAACTGACGGCTATGATACTTGAAGAGGCAACAAGAAGAAAAAAGGGAAGAGCGAGAAAAGCTAGAGCAAGTTTTGCATGGGACTAAACGCAACAGCCCACAAGCTCTAACACACGCTGCAGGAATAGAGACCAAACAGGTTAGTTTACGAACAGACATATTTCTGATATAAAAAACGGAATAGAAACTTTTTGCAGTATCAAAGCGCTTTTACAAAGTGCACAAATTGTTCATACCAAAATTATTAACTAAATTTGAGTGTTAGGAAAATACTTAATACATATGAAAAAACGCATCATCGGATTAACCGCATTAGCTGCTGTTATAACTCTATCTGCCTGCAATGGTGGTAAAAAAGAAATATCTCCCTCAAGATTAAAGGCAAAAGGAGAACAACTAGTAGACAAAACCGTGAAAGTAACCGGCAAAGTGTTACGCGTAAGCTACCCGGTAGGAAAAAGGCTTACACTGGTTGACACTAGCGACAACACAACCCTACTGTTTGTAAAGGCAGGTGGCGATGTGGAACTTTTCAGCCCGAAACTCATGGGACAGGTTATTACACTGACAGGAGACGTAAAAGTACACAAGATAAGCAAAGAGGATGTAGCCCGTATGGACTCGGTATTGGCAGCAAGCGACTCTATATTCGCCAGACTAGACAGTTTGAGGGGAAGATTCGAGAACGACAGTTTGTCGCCAATGCCGCCTATGCCACCAATGCCGCCTAGACACGGAATGAGGCACCATGGACCTGAAGGCGAACAAGGCCCCGACATGAAGAAAGAATGCAGAGGCGAGTTTATGAGAAGACCGATTCCGCCATTCAAGGCCAAATTCATGAAAGAGAAACAGACTGAAATAAAGAATTGGTTTAGCGAAAACAGCGACAAAGAGTACTATCCAGACCTGTACATAGAAATTAAAAAGCTGTCGCCAGCGTCTAAACTACTCAACAAGTTCACTCCAGAAGACTCGGTTCGCCTACAAAGGCACCACGCCTTCGACAAGAAGCACAAGCATCATGGCAGAGAGGGGCACTTCGGTCCGGAACACCGCCACCACCACCCACACGCGCCACACGCTCCGCACGGACAGCGACCAGAACAAAATCAGACAGAACAGAACAACTAAAACATAATGATAAAAGGATGCGTAAAAACGCATCCTTTTATTTTTTACACATCCAACAAAAAAAGGTTGCCCAAACGGACAACCTTTTTTTGTTTGTATGCAGTTTTGATTAACGCACAAAAGAAAGAATCTGGCCCTTAACTTCCTCGTTAAACTTACCCTCGTCGTAAACAAGGTTACCATTAACGAAAGTCTTTTCCACCTTGTACGAGAGTTTCTCACCCTCGATAGGCGACCAGCCGCACTTGTACTGCAAGTCTTTAGCCTCGACAGTATAAGGAGTGTTAGGAGAAACAATCACCAAGTCGGCATAATAGCCCTTACGGATGAAACCACGCTTCTCAACACCAAAAATCTTAGCCGGATTGTGGCACATTTTCTCAACCACCTGTTCGCGAGTGAAAGCGCCCTTCTTAGCCAGTTCGAGCATCATAGGCAGCGAGTGCTGAATAGAAGGAATACCAGAAGCGGCAGTCAGAGCATCGCCCTCCTTATCGCTCAACAAATGAGGAGCGTGGTCAGTAGCGATGGTGTCGATAAGTCCATCGGCCACACCCTTTTGCAAGCCCTCACGGCTCTTACCCTTCTTAATAGACGGACAACACTTGATGCGGGCCCCCAGACGTTCGTAAGCCTCGTCGGCGAACCACAGGTAGTTGACCGTAGTTTCAGCAGTGATTGTATCTTTCTGCGCATCAGGAATACGTTCGAACAACGCCAACTCCTTCAAAGTAGAAAGGTGCAGCACATGCAGGTGGGTATGGTGTTTCAAAGCCAAATCGATGGCCGCAGCAGTAGACTTGTAACAAGCGTCGGAATTGCGGATAACCGAGTGGTAGAACATAGGAATAGGCTTGTCTTCGCCCAACTCGGCCCTTACCTTGGCCAAGTTTTCCTTAATCATATTATCGTCCTCATTATGGGTAGCGATAAGGACAGGAGACTTAGCGAAAATTTCCTCCAGTTTCTGTTTGTCGGTCACCACAAAGCTACCCGTAGTAGAGCCCATAAACAATTTAAGGCCACAGACCTTAGAAGGGTCAATCTTCTTAATTTCCTCCACATTGTCGTCGGTAGCGCCCATGTAGCAAGAGAAGTTAACCAAAGACTTCTTAGCCAGTTCCTGGGTTTTCTGTTCCCACAAAGCGATAGAAGTGGTAGCAGGCACCGTGTTCGGCATATCCATAACAGAGGTAACACCCCCGGCCACAGCAGCACGGCTTTCCGTAATGAAATCGGCTTTCTGTGTCATACCAGGATCTCGGAAATGAACATGAGTATCAATCACCCCGGGAAGCACCCATTTGTCTTCACCATCGATGATATCGGCTTTCGCCTTAACACTTTCAGGAACATCGTCCTTGAATATTTTAGATATCTTGCCATCTTCGATAAGGAGGGACCCCTTAAAAGCATTCCCCTCGTTAATAATCTTGGCCTTATAGATAAGCACGGGTTTCATTTACTTGAGAATTAAAGTTGTATAAAATAGAATACGGCCTAAAGCCATCACATGATGTGTCTGTATTCAAAGGTTAGAAAAAAAATCGAGATTTACAAATCACGCCACATCCTTTTTCTGCGGATATTTACGGAAGAAGGAACGTAGTTTGAGCCTTACAACGCCAAACAAAGCCTCGGAGAAGATGCCTCCACTCATTTTAGAAGTGCCCAACACGCGGTTGACGAAAATGATAGGAACCTCCTTAATAACAAAGCCGCACTTGAAGGCCGTGAACTTCATCTCTATCTGGAACGCATAGCCCTTGAAACGAATTTCGTCGAGGCCGATGGTTTCAAGAACCTGCCTGCGGTAGCAAACAAAACCGGCGGTAGTATCTGCCACATCGAGGCCAGTCACAAAGCGCACGTATTTAGAGGCGAAATAAGACATGAGCACACGACCCATAGGCCAGTTCACCACATTCACGCCACTAACGTAACGGGAACCAACAGCCACATCGCCACCCTCTTCGGCACACGCTTTATGCAGTTTAACCAAATCGTCAGGATTATGGGAGAAGTCAGCATCCATTTCAAAAACATAATCGTACTTATTCTCTATAGCCCACTTGAAACCGGTAATATAGGCGGTACCCAATCCTAACTTGCCTTTCCGTTCAATAATATGAAGCCGGCCAGCAAATTCGTTTTGAAGCGATTTAACTATATTGGCAGTGCCATCGGGCGAACCATCGTCGATAACCAAAACATGGAAATGCTTAGGCAATCCGAACACCGCACGAATAATACTTTCAATGTTTTCCTTTTCGTTGTATGTAGGAATAATAACAACTCCGTCGTTCATAAAAATTTCAGTAATTCACTTTATGCAAATATAAGAAATAGGATTGAGATACGTTTCATAAAAAGAAAGCCAATTGTTGACAAAAGTCAAAAAGACGCCATATCTACATGCGATTTTGCAACCGTTGTTCAATATTTTCTACCAATTCTGGCGAATCGATGATTTTCACATGGTCGACCAGTCCCAAAACGAACCTTCCGACCGCATAAAGGTTATATACCTTAGCAGAAATCCGCCACTTGTCACCAGCCTTTCTCACAAGGGGCTTTGTCAACGGAAATTCTTCCACCAAAAGGTTTTGTGCCATTGTATCCATCTCAAGACAGATGTCATACTCCTCACCATGTCCAGAAGAGCGGAACACATCGACCGGGGCCGCCTGGTGCAGTTTCTCGAACAGCCAGGGTTGGTCTTCCAACTCGTCGATACGATTGGTTCGCGACAGTTTGAACTGCTTGTTCGCTTTGTCGCCAGGGTCGAAAGCCCAAATAGTGCTGTAATTATCAATAATTTCAAAAGGCTCGACCACACGGTCGTTCGTCGTGTTAGAGTGGCTGGAGCGATAGTCCCTCAAACAGATTCGATGGTGTTTCTTAATAGCCGACAGCACCTTCGACAAATTCGAATGAGAGCGGCTTCCGGTAACCGACATCGCCAACGAGTCGATGTTGAAAACAGCCGCCATTTTTGCCTTCAGGTTACGCTGCACCACCGCATCGCTGCTTAAGCCCTGCATAATATCGTACACCAGTCCTTCCTCCTCTTCCGTAAAGTGTACCAGTTGTGAAATGTCGGTATAGGCTTTGTCGGTTTTCGCAATAAAATAGTAGCCATTTTCGCGCTGGACGCAAAAGCCGACATCGTTAAGTGTCTGAATATAGCGGTAAGCCGTCCGGGACGACACATCCAATATTTCTGCAACACGCTCAGGCGTGTACTTAGAAGAAGCCAACAGCTTCAGCAGTTTCAGAGTATTCTCGAGAGTACGGTGATCAATCATAAAACGACGAAACATTTAATTACATAAAACAAGATAGGGAAAATATTTGGCATTTTCGTAATTTTGTAAAAAAGAAAGAAAATGGAACAAGTAGCAACAAATAGCGCGAAGGCCTGGTTGCTGGCCAGCCGTCCGAAGACATTGGCCGCAGCAGTAACACCAGTGGTTGTCGGTTGCGCGCTAGCCTACTCGCTGAACAGTTTCAGCCTCATTCCCGCACTTATATGCCTGTTATTTGCCGTACTGATGCAGATAGCGGCCAACCTGATAAACGACCTGATAGACTATTTGAAAGGAAGTGACGGCGAAGAGCGCCTGGGTCCAATGCGAGCCACCGCCCAAGGATGGATTACCCCCAAAGCCATGAAGGCCGGCATAGGCATAGTGGTAGGCGTAGCCTGCCTGATAGGATTAAGCATTTTGTGCTTCACCACCTGGAAGTTGATACTGGTAGGCCTAGCCTGCGTCGTTTTTGCCTACCTCTACACCTCAGGCCCCTATCCGCTCTCGTATAACGGTTGGGGCGACATAGCCGTCGTCATCTTTTTCGGAGTCGTTCCCGTCAGCATGACCTGCTTCGTGCAGGCTGGCACCTGCCCCTACTATGGCATCTGGCTGTCGGTAGCCGTAGGAATGGCTATTAATTGTCTGTTGATTGTGAACAACTACCGCGACCGCGACACCGACAAGGCAAGCGGCAAGCGCACCATCATCGTCAAACTCGGCGAGCCGTTCGGCCGCTATTTTTACTTGGGCACCGGGCTGGCAGCCTATCTGGTAGGAATAGCCTCGCTGCTCTTTGCAAGCACCCTAAGTTTGAGCGAAACCGTAGCTCCCCTACTCTATATAACGGCACTAATGACGCCCTACCTTGTATTACACATGGCAACATGGCGCAAAATGTGCGCCATACGCGAGGGGAAGGCACTGAACGTGCTTATTGGCGAAAGTTCGAGAAACATGCTGGTTTTCGCCATATTAACCACAATAGGATTGGTCACATGCAAATAAAAGAACTGATGCAAACCGGCATAGAAAGGAATCTGCCTTTCTACTGCTACCGCAAACCAGGCACGCCAGTGCAGGCCGGCATACAAACATCGCCACTCACCCCCAGGCAACAACCAGCCAGCATAAGTGGCAACGACGGCTTCATTGTGGTTCCGTTCAAAAGCAACGCGCCCTACTACCTGATAAAGGCCGACATAGCTATAACTACGGCCGATTGCGAGCTAGACCCGTCACAACTGCCAAGCCTTTCCGCCCCCAAAACAGAAAAGGGGGGAAGCAAACAGACTGTCGACCGTTCCACCTACTGTAAAAAAATAGAGCAGACCATTGGAAAAATTAAGAACGGCACTCTGTCGAAAGTGGTATTCTCACATCCAGAACAGATAGACGGCGCCTACTACCAACAGGCAACCGACATCTTCCAGAAGTTACTAACCGCCTATCCACAAGCCTATGTGGCCATGGTCAACCTGCCAGGAATAGGCATCTGGATGTGCGCCACTCCCGAACTGCTACTCAGCCGCAACGGGCAAGACCTGCAGACCATTGCTCTGGCAGGTACCCGCAGCCTTCGCGTCGAGGGGACACCATGGGACGAGAAAAACAAAGAAGAGCAACAAATAGTAGAGCAATACGTGGTTAAGACGCTACAGCCCTACTGCACAAGCATAAACGTAACTCCGGTTACAACAACCAAAGCCGGTCACCTCGAGCACCTGCTCACGCGCATAAGCATGAAAATGCCCGTTGAGCAGAAAGCCGACAACCTGCTACTGGCCCTACACCCCACACCTGCCGTATGCGGTACACCCAAGCAGGCCAGCTACGACGAAATAGCCAGCCAGGAAGGGTACGACCGCGAATTCTTCAGCGGCTACATCGGACATATTTCCGACGACCTCCACTTTGCGCTGTACGTCAACCTGCGCTGCATGAAGCTGACCCCCGACGGTGCCACCCTATACGCAGGCGGCGGCATAACAGCCGACAGCGACCCACTGACCGAATGGGAAGAAACACAAATGAAGATAGAAACGCTGAAACGTTTTCTTGGGGAGCCTAACGACAAACAATAGAAGCAACAAAACACACTGACGGGCAAATGCAAACGACCAAACATAGCAACATAGCCGCCCTGGCCCAACTGTGCGCCGACAAAGGCATAACCGACGTAGTGCTATCGCCAGGTTCGAGGAATGCCCCCATCAGCATAGCCATGAACCGCGAGCCACGCCTACGCTGCCACCTGGTGGTTGACGAACGCTGTGCCGCATTTGTGGCACTCGGTATGGCGCAAAAGAGCAACCGTTGTGTGGCGACTGTCTGCACGTCGGGCACCGCCGTCTTGAACCAGGCACCAGCAATTGCAGAAGCCTACTACCAAGAGATACCGCTACTGGTGATTAGCGCAGACCGGCCCGAAGAATGGATAGACCAAGCCGACAGCCAAACACTCAGGCAGGACCAGCTATTGGCGAACATCGTAAAACAAAGCTACTGTTTGACCACGCGGCTTGACGACAACGGCAAATGGTTTGCCAACCGCACAATTAACGAAGCCATCAACACCGCCACAAGCGGAAGAAAAGGCCCCGTGCACCTGAATGTGCCGTGCGACGTTCCGCTTTACGAGACTGGCGAGTTTGAACCCGACCTGCACGACATAAAGCGCGTTTTTGAGACCCAAATAACACTCAACAGCCCGGTCAAGGGCAATATAATGCTGTTGGCAGGCTTCCAACAGCCTGACCCGGAACTGAACAGTCTGGTCTGCCAACTCGCACAAAAAGGAATTGCGGTTTTAGCCGAGAACCTGTCGAATTGGTACGGCACGGGCATCATGAACAACATAGAGCCGACCTTTAAAAGTGTGGGAGCGAACGAAGCCGACGGTTTCCGTCCCGACCTCCTGATCGTGGCCGGCGGCGCCATAGTCAGCAAAAGCGCCAAGCAGTTCTTGAGAAAACACCCTGCCAAACAAACCTGGAAGGTCGGCCTCGAAGAGAATATTACAGACACCTTCCAACACATCAGCCAACAAATCACCTGTGAGACCAAGCCGTTTCTGAAAGCACTGAACCAAGTGGTAGCGGCAAACGCCGACTACGCCAAGCGCTGGCAAACAAGAAGCACCGAATGCCAGAAACAGCTGGAATGCCACTATGGCCAATGGAACGAGGTGGGCATCTTCAACACGATAATAACTTCGCTACCCGACCAAACCGACCTGCACCTCAGCAACGGCACCAGCGTACGCAACGGCCAACTGTGGAACAACACAAAAGGTCTGCACTTCTACGCCAACCGTGGTGTGAGCGGCATAGACGGCTGCACTAGCACCGCCATAGGCGCCGCCCTGGCCGGAGGGGCACCAACCACCCTGATAACGGGCGACCTCTGCTTCCTTTACGACAGCAACGCTCTTTGGAACGACGAATACCCCAACAACCTGTCGATATACATTATTAACAACAACGGAGGCGGAATTTTCCGGAAAATGGATGGACCAGACAAGGTAGCAGAGTTTGAGCGCTTCTTTGTGACCCCGCACCACACCAACATAGCCGCCCTGTGTAAGGCATACGGCATCGGCTACAGAAAAGCCAGCAACCAGAAAGAGTTGGAAGAAGCCGTAAAAAATCCGGGCGGAGTTGTAGAAATAAAGCTAACCAACAGCTAAGGCATGGGCATACAGCTATCGGACCACTTCAACATCAAGCGGTTAGTGCGGTTCACCCTACCCACCATAGGCATGATGGTTTTCACGTCGATCTACGGCGTGGTAGACGGCTTGTGCGTATCGAACCTGATAGGGAAGGATGCATTAGCCGCCGTCAACATCGTTATGCCGTTTCCTCTGATGTGCTCGTCGCTCGGGCTGATGTTCGGAACGGGCGGAGCCGCCTACTTATCGCGATTGTTGGGCCGCGGGCAACAAGAACGGGCCAACCGCTTGCTGAGCCTGATAGTGCTGGCATCGGCCACGATAGGCCTGATAGCCACGTTGGCGGGAATTGCCTATATGCCCCAACTGGCACGCCTGATGGGAGCCAGCGAGCAGTTGCTACCCCTGTGTGTCGTCTACGGGCGCACCTTCATGCTCTGCATTATCCCCTACATACTGCAAAACATCTTCCAGTCGCTACTGATAACAGCAGAACGCCCACAACTCGGTTTACGGTTCACACTAATAGCAGGACTGACCAACATTGTTTTAGACCTGCTTTTCATAGGCGTATGCGGGATGGGTGTAGCCGGAGCCGCATGGGCAACGGTGGTTAGCTGCACCATAGGCGGCATAGGTCCGCTGCTGTACCTGCTATCGCCCAACAAGAGCCTGCTGCGCATGCGGAAACCCGTGTGGGATTGGCGTGCGTTGCTTCACATCTGCTTCAACGGAGCGTCGGAAATGATAACAGAGCTGTCCGTTCCACTCTGCTCGGTACTCTACAACCTGCAACTTATGCGGCTGGTAGGCGAGGACGGCGTTGCCGCCTATGGCGCCATCACCTATATCGCCTACATCTTCATATCCATCATACTGGGTTACCTGACCGGATTAGAGAACATCATTGGCTACCACTATGGAGCCGAGAACTATGCCGAAGTGCAGAACCTGAGAAGGAAGAGCCTGAAACTGGCAGGCTATTTTGGGGCGACAGCCTTTGTGGTAGCACTGCTGCTTGCCCCCTGGCTGGCAAAGTTGTTTGTGGGCTACAACGCCGCCCTTGCAACCCTCACCACACACGCTTTCCGGATATACAGTCTGGCTTTTCTGATAATGGGAATAAACGCCTTCACCTCCTCGCTGTTCACCGCCGTAGGCAACGGCGGAATATCTGGCGCCATCTCCTTCTGCCGCACATTCCTGTTCCAGGCCATAGCCGTAGTGCTACTGCCAGCAGTGGCAGGCGTAGACGGCATATGGCTGAGCATATTCATTGGAGAGTTTCTGTGTTTGGGCATCAGCGGTTGGTTTTATTGGCGGAACAAAAAGAGGTATAATTACTAAGGAGAACAGATAACCCAACTACACACAAGCCAAGCGTTTGGGACAGTGAAAATATTCAACAAACGAAATTTAGCCGAAAAAATTATACGAAATCACTTGTATCTATAGAAAATTTACTAAATTTGCACAAATTTTCAGACCTAGAGGAAATTTACTATCAATTTATTTACACAATAAAGAAAAAATATCTATTAGCAATCGCTACCGTTTTGGGTTTAGCATGCAACACATCAGCACAAGGTGGTCCTGGTGAGGACAATGGTTTGGGACTTCGTTTGAACTTTGGTTTCCCTGCAGGAACAACTACTCTAAGCGAGGATGGCTGGCCAGAATATTACACAGTAGACGGTGTTCAATTCGGTTTATCATTGGACAATCGTTGGTATGTATGGCACAACGATAAAGTAGGTATCGCCGTTCAGGGCCGTTGGTTAGACGCAAACTTCCTTTCTGGCGAACTTGGTTTCGACGTTCCATTCTTTGGTTCAGTAGGTCCAACCATCGACCTGACAGAAATCAGCGGTGGCATCCTCGGTGTAGGCCCATTGTTCACCTGGTACTTGAACGACGATATGGCTATCGACGCATATTACAACGTTATGCCAGCAGTCAACTATTCAAAGATTACAATGAACGGCGAATACGATGACAAGGAAACAGAGAACAATTTCTGGGGTATCGGCGTAACTCACCACGTTGGTGCGGCTTTCCGTTGGAAGGTTCTTCAGGCTGGTTTTGAGTACCGTATCGGTAAAATCAACGGTATGGAAGAATTTGACTTTGACAACTTAGAAATGGATGCTTCAATGAACAGCTTCCGATTAAACTTGGGTGTGAAGTTCTAAACTGAGTTCCATTAACTTATAAAAAAGGGTGTGCAGTAAATCGCACACCCTTTTATGTTTTTCCTAGCGGGCAGGCATTATGCCATAGACCTCTTGATAAATCCGCATCTTCATTTGACGGGAAGACGGATGTTTCTTTCCTTCTTCTGCATACAGCAGCAACAACATAGGGACCGGTTCGGTATCACGTCCAGGATAGGAAGGTTGCAGATAAGGTTCAGACAACTGAACAAAGCCGTTACGCATATAGAAACCTATACGTCTCAATGCGACAGGACTGGCAGTTGGCAGTTCAGCCTCAACCACAACCGGGCAGTGCTGCATTTCAAGAAAAGTAGAGAGCGCCTCTCCCCCAATGCCCCGGTTACGGAATTCAGGATCGATTGCAAAGTGCTCGATATAAGAGAACGAATCGAAACTCCAATAGTTCAGGAAGCCCAAAGGGGTGTCGTCGACATCGGTCAAGAGCAAGCAATGCATAAACGGATTAAAAGATACATTCTCCCGCTGGTCAGCCTCTGGCCTGCGCTCATCATCGGGGAAAGCCGACAAGAAAAGCCGCTCCACAAAGTCGTATCCCCTACTATCGGGGGTTATTTCAGAGAAAAATATCATTTTCTTACTCCTTCATTATTGGAAAACAAAGATACAAAAAAGCCAAGTACCCAACTCCTACAGATTCATCAAAAAAAGTAGCGCCATTATAGAACAGCGCTACCCTTCTTTCTAAATTTCCACATCATATACATTCCATACACATTCTAAAAATCCATATCAAAACAATAGTTCCAAATCATCTCATAGCCAACTTCGTTTGAATGGCAGTTCAAAAGTAATAACAACTAGGCGACAATGTAGGAACTGCAACCTTGCAGCCCAAACAACGCCCCTCCTTAGCAAAAACTATAAAGAGAATCAACCGCCATTCAGAACCAGCGCAAAGTTAGAAGAAACAAAAAAGAGAAGTAAACGTTTTTAATAGAAGATATAAACAAGATATCAACACGATTGATTTACTGAATGTTATAACGACATCAAAGGTATTTCGGACAATTTCAACTGCTGAGGGGAACAATAGTTTATTGATGCCTCTTCCGATAAGCCAGAGGCGAGCACCCCAAATGCTTTCTCACATACTTACAAAAAGAGAACGAACTAATTTTACCATTGCAAACAGTTTGCAAAAAGATTTATATACATTTGCAACAAAAGGAAACAATACGGATATGAAAAATAGCATATATTCCATTTTAACAGTGACCCTAATGCTGGCGAGTTGCGGAAACACGACAGAAGAAGTGAAGAAAACACCTGCAAGAATAAAGACCGAACTGGCAAGCACCAGCACTTCGGTTGAAAACACATCGTATGTTGGCGTAGTTGAAGCGGAATCGAGCACCGCTGTCAGCTTCACGAGTAGCGGCACCATTACGCAGATGCACGTCACAGAGGGACAGCGTGTGAGCAAAGGACAACTGATAGCCGAACTAGACAAAACACAGTCGCAAAACATGCTGAATGCGGCCGAAGCCCAGATGCAACAAGCCAACGACGCACTGGCAAGAATGAAGCAGCTGCACGAAACCAACTCTCTGCCAGAAATGAAGTGGGTGGAAGTGCAAAGCCAGGTAGAACAGGCAAAAGCCCAGTTAGACATGGCCAAAAAGTCGCTGGCGAACTGTATGCTCTACGCACCGGTGAGCGGAGTTATAGGCAAAGGCGTAAAATCGGCAGGAGAGACGGCCCTACCCGCCATGTCGGTAGCCACCATCTTGAACATATCGACCGTGAAAGTAAAAGTAAGCAT
This sequence comes from Bacteroidales bacterium UBA3297, assembly GCA_002362105.1. Classification (GTDB taxonomy): domain Bacteria; phylum Bacteroidota; class Bacteroidia; order Bacteroidales; family Paludibacteraceae; genus Physcocola. The sequence continues at coordinate 124,856 of DETD01000009.1, read as the reverse complement.
ACCCGAGAAAGAGATTGCCAATATAAAAAGCAACAGCCGCAGTTCAGTATCGGTCGACGCCCTGGGCAAGACCTTTAACGGCGGGAAAATAGAGAAAGGCGTGCAAGCCGACCCAATGACCCACACCTACGACATTAAGATAAACATCAACAACCAACAGCAGCAACTGCTGCCCGGTATGGTTTGCAACGTAGAACTGAAGGTAAACAATACCCCGGGAGAAGAAAAATACTGCACAGTTCCAATATCAGCCGTCCAACAGGGAGCAGATGGCGACAAATTCATTTGGAAGGAAGTAGAAGGAAAGGCACACCGCCAAAAAATAACCCTTGGCAGAGCCAGTGGCAACCGCATCGTTGTACTTAACGGGCTGCAAGCAGGAGAGAAAGTCATAACAGAAGGATACCACAAGATTAGCGAGGGAACGGAGGTTAGAGAATGAAAAACGACAAAAACAACTGGGTAGCATGGTTGATGCGTTCGTACCGCATTACCTTCCTTATCATTGCCCTGCTATTCGGCTTCGGCATAATCGGATTCATGAAAATGGGCAAAGCCGAATTTCCTGAATTTGTAATTCGCCAAGGCGTTGTAGTAGCCGTATATCCCGGAGCGACAGCAGAAGAAGTTGAAGAACAAGTAGCACGTCCGTTAGAGCGCTACCTCTATACCTACGATGAAGTGAAACGGGAAAAAACCACCACAACCTCGAGCAACGGCATGTGCGTTGTGATGGTAGAGTTGCAAGACAACGTCAGCAACAAAGACGAAGTATGGTCGAAAATCAGACACGGTCTGAACACCTTCAAGACCCTCAGTCTGCCCAGCGGAGTTGTGGGACTAATCGTCAACGATGATTTCGGATCAGCCTCGGCCCTGCTGATAGCAATAGGTAGCGACAGCCGCTCGTACCGCGACTTGAAGAAATACGCCGACGACATCGCCGACGAATTGCGCAAAATACCGTCGGTAAGCAACGCCGTACTCTATGGCGACAAAAAGGAGCAGATTTCCATCTACATCGATCCCCAACGTCTGGCCGCATACGGCATAGGCAAAATGAACGTCATGCAATCGCTACAGGCGGCAGGCTTCACATCGCTTGCAGGCAGCATAAGCGGCAATTTGACAGATGTGCCCATCCATGTAAAGCCAACACTGTCGAGCGAGCAGGAAATCGAAAACCAGATTATATACAGCGACCTTCAGAACCATGTTGTGCGTCTGAAAGATGTGGCCGACATCAAACGAGAATACGACACCAGCGACAGCTATATTGAATATAACGGCCGCCCATGCGTATTGCTTTCGCTAGAGATGATGGCAGGCAACAACATCATAGAATACGGGAAGGATGTCCAGAAAGTGTTAGACGACTACACAGCGAACAAACTGCCAGCCGACGTCAACATCAGCCGAATCGCCGACCAATGCCAAGTAGTCGACAGCAGTGTGACCGACTTTATGATCAACCTGCTAGAGGCAATGGCCATCATTGTCATCGTAATGCTGATACTCTTTCCTTGGCGCACCGCAGTAGTAGCAGGCATCACCATCCCCCTGTCGACCTTCATATCGCTAGGCGTGATGTATATGCTAGACATACCGCTAAACACCGTAACCCTGGCCGCCCTCATCATCGTGCTGGGAATGGTAGTCGACAACGCCATAGTCGTGCTAGACGGTTATCTGGAATACCAGAACAAAGGCATGAGCCGCTGGCATGCCGCCGCCGAATCGGCACAGCACTACTTTATGCCGATGATGGTTGCCACCCTGTGTATATCGGTCATCTTCTTCCCATTCCTACTCGTTATTAAAGGTTCATTCGGCGACTTTATCTACTGGCTTCCATGGACAGTACTTATCAACTTGCTCGTATCGCTGGTACTGGCAGTTGTAGTCATACCGATTATGGAAGTCTTCATGATAAAGAACAACAAAAAGAAGGCCAAGAAAGCCAAACAGAAAGGGATTACCGACTACGTTCAGGCATATTACGAGAAAGTCCTCGAATGGAATTTCAAGAACCCATGGCTGACAATAGCCGGAGCAATCGCGACCATAGCGCTGTCGGTAGTGGTGATAGCCCCGAACCTCCGTATAAGGATGATGCCTGTGGCCGACCGTAACCAGTTTGCCGTTGAAATTTTCCTTCCAGCAGGGAGCGGATTAAACGAAACAAAAGCAATAGTAGACTCCGTTTACAACGTGTTGACAACCGACCCCGACGTGACCAGCATCACCAGTTTCGTTGGCACATCGTCGCCACGTTTCCACATGTCGTATGCGCCTAAAATAGGAGGAAGGAACTACGCCCAACTGATTGTCAACACCACCTCGAACAAAGCCACAGAAGCGCTGCTCGACAAATACGAGCCGCTTTATAGCGAACACTATCCGAATGCATTTGTCAAGTTCAAGCAGTTGGACTTTCAGATGATTAGTCCATTCGAATACCGTTTCTACGGCGAAGACATCGACAGCCTCCGTACCGCAGCGAACAGACTCGAAGAAGAGATGATGAAGGACCCACGGTTTATGAACGTGCATAACGACTGGGAAGAAGCGCGTCCGCTGATAGAAGTAGAATTAGACCCTATCCAGTCGTCACAACTCGGAGTAAACCGCACACTAGCCGAACTACAGTTGAGCCTGGCCACCGGTTCAATGAAAGTAGGCCAGGTGTGGGAAGGCGACTACGAGGTGCCGCTCGTCTTACGGAACCGGGGAAGCGAACGCCTCGACTTTGAAAGCATCAACGACCTCTACATCTCGTCGATAGGGACAACCGCAGTACCCCTCCGGCAGATAGGAGCCGCCAAACCCGTATGGGCCGCAACCAACATCGTACACCGGAAAGGCGAACGCTGCATAACCGTAACCGCCGACCTTGTGCGCAGTGTGATGGCGCAACCCATGCACAAAGAAATGAAAGAACGGACCAGCCAACTCCACCTGCCTGAAGGTGTGACGTTTGAAATAGGAGGCGAGCCAGAAGACGACGAAGCGCTGACCGCAGACGTACTAACAGGCATGGGAATAGCCATTACCATAATCTTCTTCTTCATCTTATTCAACTTCAAGCAGTATAAGATAACAGTGACTTGCCTGATAGCCATAACGCTTGCCGTGCCAGGCACACTGCTGGGGTTGCTACTGATGAACCGTGCGATAGGGCTAACCGCCATCTTCGGCGTGGTAACCCTTATGGGAATGATTATGCGTAACGAGATACTGATATTCGAACACGCCAACAACCTGGTACGCAATGGGAAAAGTGTGAAAGAAGCCGCCTTCGAGGCAGGCAAACGCCGTATGGTGCCCATCTTCCTCACCACTTCGACCACCGCAGTTGGCGTAGTACCAATGATTATAGCCGCCACCAACTTCTGGATGCCGGTAGGTGTAAGCATTTTCACCGGAGGAATCGGGGCGCTGGTCATGGTAGTGACTGTTTTACCAGTTGTTTACTGGAAACTGAACGAAAAAAAGGAGAGAAAATGAGAAAGACCCTTATTGGACTGGTGCTTATGTGCAGTGTAAGCACCAACGCACAAATAAAAATGACGCTTGAACAATGCCTGGACAGCGCTACCCGACACAACCGGACGCTACAGAACGCCGCCCTGGCGATAGAAGCGGCAGACGAACAAAAAAAGGAAGCCTTCAGCAACTACTTTCCACAAATATCGGCCAACGTTATGGCCTTCCACGCATTCGACTATATGATAAAGGGCGAAGGCGAGGTGCCGTTGCTGGTTGCCGCCATCAACAACAAACTGGCTCCTTTTGCCGGTCAGCCATATAGCGTAGAGGAACTGAACAAGGGATATTCGGCTACCCTGTCGGTAATAGAACCCATCTATATGGGAGGGCGTATAAAAACAGGCAACGATCTGGCAAAATTGCAGCAAGAGGCGAAGAAACTGCAATTGAAGATGAAAGAGAAGGAAGTCAGGCAGAAAGTCACCGAGAACTATTGGCAGATAGCATCGGTAAAATACAACCTGAACACCATAGAGGCGGCAGAGAAACAGGTTAACGCCATTTACGAGAAAGTCAACCAGTTTGTGCAGGCCGGCGTAATCAACACCAACGACCTTCTGAAAGTAAAACTACGCCAAAAAGAACTGGCCAGCACCCGGCTGAAGTTAGAAAATGCCGACCATGTGCTCCGTCTGTTGCTCGCCCAGCAGATAGGACTGGCCAACAACGATATTGACATTGTAGTAGATTCCCCAACCACCACCACACCCCCCGACCAGGTCTACACCCCAACCGACCAGGCCGTCAGCAACCGCGAAGAGTTGGCACTTGCAGAAATAGGAGTTGAGGTCGGCGAGAAACAGGTAAAGATGGAGCGCGGGAAAAGCCTTCCCAGCATTGCCATTGGCGTAGTCGGCTACAACCTGGGGTTGGGCGGACTTTCATCTACCGCAAAAATGTTCATCAACACCAATATGCTGAACGGGGTGGCCATTGGAACCCTATCGATACCAATCAGCAACTGGTGGGGCGGCTCGCACGCCATAAAACGCCAAAAGGCTGCGTTGCAAGAGTCGAGAAACACCCTGTTGGACGCACAAGAGCAACTGGCAATCGACATTGAGGCCGCATGGTCGGACCTGCAAGAGGCCTATAACCAGATAGAAATAGCCAAAAGCAGCGTTGAGGCAGCAAAAGAGAATCTGCGCCTGTCGACTAACCAATATCAGGCAGGCACAACAACCATAACCGAGCTACTGGACGCAGAGACACTGAACCGCCAGTCGGAAAACAACCTGTCGAACGCCATTGCAAGTTACCAGATGCAACAAAGCAAGTACCTTATAAAGGTAGGGGCAACACCAACGAAATAGACAAAAATTAAAATGGCTGACGCTCACGCGCCAGCCATTTCTGTCACAATCCAGTAACTTATCTCTAGATTTCCCATCTCATAACTGAGAATGCACAAAGATACACCCATTATTTGACAGATAATGTCAAGATCTGCTTTTTTACCGATTTAAATTAAACGCTGGTCAAAGCAATAAGAGAGATATGTGTCTCTACCATATCGTCGAATTGGCTCTTGATATTCTATAGGGTCTGGTCAATATCATGGAAATCTCCTTCTATGGCCTCGACATCAACTATTTTTTCGTCCGCAGAAAGAACTCTTCCTATGTAGGGTTGTTGAGATAGTTTGTTGATTAAATCCCTATATTGTTTTAGCTCTGATAACAAATAGAACGGATAAGTCATACCACAAATCTCTATTTTGTGACCAACTGTATCTACTTTATAGAAGTCTTTAACCAAATTAAGTGCATTATCTTGCAATAATATAACTCTTGGTTTTAAAGTTTCAACCGTAAGGTCCATGTACGCTCTACAATTCACGAACCTTTCCCCTACTTTCTGTTTCTCGAATGGAGCCAAATCAGAGTAACCAACTCCTGGGTATCCATGAATCAAATTTGCCACATAACTCTTTCTGAAAAAAATCTCAGTTGATAATTTATAGTCATACTCTAAAGTCCTCTCATGTTTATTTAAAAATTCAAGTATCAATACAGTTGGATAATCAGAGTATTGGGTATTTCTAAAATCAACTAAGTATTCTGCCCCTTCGCATTTACCACAGAGCGAACATCTTATAGAAGAATCTGCTGGTAAGACAGAAGAGCAAAAGTACTTCATTTCACCATTTGAAAGCGGCAGTTTTTCATAATATCGTCCCTTGTAAACTATGGAGAAAAATGAGTACATTTGAAACTGCGAGAACTCTGCAATTTGCAGTTTTTCCGTTTCACGGAATAGTATAGGTAATTTTAACACCTTACGTTTAAGAAGTTCAGGAAGCTGGTCATACTTGAACGGATGTTCAGGTTCCGACACCCTTTCCATAGGAAGATTATACCAATATGGTTGTCCATATACATACATCGGATGACGAGAGAATTGCTTTTCCCAATCTACAGAATTACCGTTCAAATCGTCGCTTAGATAGTAATCATACACGTATCCACCCACAATTATCTTCTCATCTACCATCTTATCCATTTCGACGTTGAAATTGTTATCAGATGCTTCAACACAAAATAGGGGTGAATCTTGACACATTCTGATTATGTGTGATTTTCTTAACTTTTTCGCTCTTCTTATAAATTCATCTACACATCCATCTGCGACCCTTATAATGCAGTTGAATTCTAAACTACCGATGTCTTTAGGGTCCTTCATATCCATATACAATAAGTCAGAAACCTGTTCCTCCGTATATGGCAATACTTTCACATCATCATCGCAATACTCGACTAAATCCTCGATAGACATATCATCGATTCCATATTCAAAAGGAGCTCCAATACCATCTGGCTGTGGTCCATTTTCATTGAAATCCAAAATAGCAACATTACCTTCATTATCAACTGCATACCATGCAGTAGACATCGAGTGTGTTGCCGGATATTCTTTATTAGTAAGTTTCATTAGTCCTTATTTTTTTAAGTTATCGACCTCTTTTAATGAAAGCGTTAGAGGTATATTTTTGAGAGCCTTGATGTTTTCTTCTCCATCCGCATAATAATCCAAAGCATAAACAGGTTCACCCAAAGAGCCAAATACTTCCACGTAAGGATATCCGCCTTTGAGAATATGGTTTTCATATTCAGAACAATAAGAATAGCAAGGATATAAAGGCATAACTTGGATTTTTTCGCGCTCATTGAACTTTATTGGAAGTCTGACAGATTGTTTTAACTGTTTAAGGGACAACTGGGAAGCCTTCACTGGATAAAGTGGGATATTTGCACGGACAAATGGGAATCTGAAATTCCATTCGTTTTCATATAGGAAAAACGGACAACTGTGGTTCTGAACTTCTATATTTGATAACGGTTCGTTCCAGTATGGACAATATGTAGCCTTCAGTACAATCTTCTCCTCCAATAAGATTTTTGGAAGATACCCGTTTCCCGAATAATATAATCCATATTTCGCATTCAATCTAATAGAATCGGGCTTATAAGAAAGATACACATCTTTTCTATCCGGATCAATCTGCAGAATAATGTCCCAACAGGATTTCCAGTCCGAAAAGTTAGGATCAAGGAGATTCTCTACCCAATATGAGGCTTGTTCTTCCGAGAAATCTATAAACTTCTCACCGTTTACTTCTTGAACACCATCTCGAAAGATAAGTTCATCAATAAACCGTTCTTCTCTCAAACCATTTGGTACAGGACCATTATCAGCCCCTTCGAAAAGAGCCACGTTATCCTCTTCATCTATCACAAACCATGCAGTAGACATTGAGTGTGTTGCCGGATATTCCTTGCTCGTTTTCATAGGCAGTTTAATTAATCATTTGATAATCATAAATCAAATATACATTATCTTTCTAAAATTTTAGTAAATCTCAAAGATAGATATACGATTTGACAGATAATGTCAAGATCTGCTTTTTTGAAAAATAGAAAACGGCAGTTGGAAAGAAAGCTATTACAGAGAAGGAATAAAGAAATAGGGACTATCTTTGTTGTAATGCTCAGTTTGTGTAACAACAGAAAAGACATTCAATCGGCATTCTGACCTTTAGAACGAGAAACTAAACAATAAAACACTCTTAATTTTATGCGTAAAGAGGAGCAACTGAACGGCAAGACAATTGTGGTGGTTGGTGAGGCAAGCGACATCTGCATCATCCAACCACTGGAACGGCGCGAACTGGCACTGTTGCAAAACGAACTCGACAAGATAAACCTAGAGACGGATGGGGCTGAATACCTGTTTGTGGGTATTGAAATAAGCGACTGGAACGGAGAGCTAAGCCCCTGGCAAAGCGCCCCCGCATTCGGAAACAAAGCCTTTTCGGGGGGTGCAGCAACCACCCTCCAGTATATACTACAGCAGCTACTACCCCACCTACAAGAAAAATACGGCTTGAAGGACGATACCCGCTACCTGTTAGGCGGATACTCGCTTGCCGGCCTCTTTGCATTATGGGCAGGGACAAAAACCAGTGTGTTTACCGCAATAGTAGCGGCATCGCCATCGGTATGGTTCCCGAAATGGGACGAATACGCCACCCAAAACCCGACAAACGCCCAATTTGTGTATCTGAGCATGGGCGACGCAGAACCAATAGCGAAAAACCCAGTGATGGCAAGAACGGGCACAAACATCAAGAGTCTGTGCGTACTGCTGGAAAAACAACTCGGAGAAACAAACTTCCTTTTCGAATGGAACGAGGGTGGACATTTCAAATTTCCGGAAATAAGGACAGGCAAGGGCTTCGGGAAGGCCCTAAAAAGACTATCAAATAAAATGTAGGGGAAAGCCCCAAAAAGACGCAAAAACTCGAAAAAGACTAAATATTACAAGTTTTTGACAGCATCGACACACCAGTTAAAAATATTGGACAAAATTCACACCCAATAGGATAAATCTTTCTATATAAACATTCATTCAAGCATAGGCCGAATCGGCAAGAAAAACAATCCAATAACAAATCATAACTTACTATTTTTCAGCCAATGACATAAAATTTATATATTATAAAACAATGTTTCTCAACATATAATAAAAACAGACAGCCAATAAATAAAACACTAAATTTGCCATCGTAATCGGGGAATTAATTGAAGAGTATCACCGAAGAAAATCCAAATACGGATTTCAAAAGATAGATGTTTAATAAAAAAGTGTGTGTTATATTATGAATGGCAAAAGTTTTATATTAACCATTGCCTCACTATTCCTCCTACAGCAAGCCACGGCCGAGGTGTTAGTTGTAGAAAACAAGGAAGGAGACAAACAGTACTACGAGCTAGGAGATGCGCCCGTAATAACGTATTCGGGAGCTAAACTACAAGTTAACACGAACAAAGCGAGTGCGGAATTCAGTATTCCGAATGTCGAAAAGTACTACTTTTTAAAAGAAGTAACCGCAAGCAAACTAGTAGAAGACGGCGACAAGCCTGTGGTATGGACAAGCGACGACCGAGTCTTTTTCAGGAACGGCAAGCCCGACCAAACCGTACAAGTGTATAACGTAGACGGGAAACTGACGGGCACCTATAAGACCGACGCACAAGGTTCGCTTGACATCGACCTCCGCCAAACCGGCCGAGGAATCATCTTAGTTAAAATCAACACAACAACACTAAAACTTATCAGACAATGAAAAGAATAGCCCTATTGGCAGCGACTCTGGTAGCAATGAGCGCAGTTGCCCAAACATATAAAATGAGAGTATTGAAAAACGACGGTTCCGAAGTCTTCTTCCCTACAGAAGAAGTGAAACAAGTCGATTTTGTTGAATACAACGAAGAAGAGCCCAAAGAAATAAAGGTATTTCTGGCCGGAGACGATGTAAACCAGAATGGTCCGATGAAACTGACCGAACTCGACAACATCGGTCCTGGTGGAGGGAACATACTGGTATACCCAACCAATATGTCGGACGACCCTTACGTTAAGCATCCGGTTGTAATATGGGGACCAGGCGGAGGAACGAAACCAGACGCATATATGGGTATAATAAACCGCCTCGCCTCACAAGGATTCGTCGTAATGGCACTGAGAGAATCGCCAGGAAGCGGCGATCTTGCGATAGCAGCACTCGACTGGTTGGAAGAAAAGAGCAAAGACCCGAACGGTCCACTCTATAACCGCATTATTACAGACCGTGTAGGCTGTGCCGGCCACTCGATGGGCGGATTGGAATCGGAGCAGGCACTTATCAAAGACAAACGTGTGGTAACCGCAGCCCTCAACAACAGCGGCGACCTCGGTCACACGGCAATGAGCTACGTATCGGCCGACAAGACCGCCATGATTGTATACGGAGAGTCGGGAATGGAAGCGCCAAACGCAGAAGCCGACTACAACAACAACGGTGTAAAATGTCCGGCCTGCCTTATCAAGATGGTAGGCAACGACTGGGGACACGGTTCAGGCCCATGGGGCGGTATGGCAGCAACTGTAGCCTGGATGCGCTGGCAGATAGCCGGAGAAGACCACAAGAGCGAGTTTACCACACCAAACGGCCACTATGTGAATGGTAATATCATAGGAGAAAAAGGCTACTGGAACGGGAAATACAAGAACTGGTAGTTCTAACGATACATTACTTTTTTAAACAACTAAGAAAAGCATGTAACCCGAGAGGGCAGACATGCTTTTTTTATTTAACTTTACACCGGAGAAAGAAAAACCACCTTTCATAAAAAAGCACAGAAATGAAAAGTTTTGAAGCAAAACCATGGGTAGTTCCACAACCCGTGCTGATAATCGGCACCTACAACAAAAAAGGCGAAGCCAACGCCATGAACGCCGCCTGGGGTGGCCAGTGGGACATGAAAGAAATAATGATATCGATGGGAGCACACGCCACCACCGAGAACCTGGAAGCCAACAATGGCGAATTCACAGTTGCTTTCGCTACCTCTAAAACACTGGTAGCGGCCGACTATGTCGGCATTGTGAGTGCAAAAAAAGAGCCCAGGAAAATAGAGAAAACGGGCTGGAAGGTAGAAAAAGCCCAAAAAGTGAACGCCCCGGTCTTCACCGACTTTCCAATGACACTGGAATGCCGTATAAACCGAAAGATAGAAGAATCGGAGACCGGATACTATCTGGTGGCTGAAATAGTCAACATTCTTGTAGACGAGCACTACCTTGCCAGCGACGGACAACCCGACATTGAAAAAATGGGGCTGATAACCTATGACCCCGTACACCACTCGTACATTGAATTGGGTAAAAAAGTGGGACAAGCATTCAACGACGGGAAAAAGCTATAACAAAGCCAGATAATCAGGAAGAGCGCCTAGTTCTTCCAACCTAACAGAATAAAAAACATCAAAATAGAAAAGTAAGTAAAAACAGAACTACCAAAAACTTCACAATTATGACAAAAAGACACCTGTTATTATTGGGATTGGCCCTAACTGGCATGAACAGTTATGCAGCGGGCCTTGCATACGACTTTGAGTCGGACAGTAACGATTGGTCGGCACGCGGGACCGGAGAAACCACAATAGAACTTTCAACCGAGCAGAAACACGGAGGAGAGCAATCGCTATATGTAGACAAGCGTTCAGCGGGCTGGCACGGCGCACTGGTGCAGAACGACTACATACAGGCCGGGAAGACCTACAAATTCTCGGTATGGGTTTTCTCGAAAGAGAATGCGAGAATAGAGCTCAGCCTACAATACACCCAGGGCGAAGATGACAGCTACCCAGCAATCGACAGCAAGCAAGTCAATGCCTACAACTGGACAGAACTATCGGGTGAGATTGTTATTCCGGAAGCCGCAACAAACATACAACCGTACGTGCAGAGCAACGAAAACGCAACACTGAGTTTCTATATTGACGATTTCACATGCGAGGAAAAAGTAGAGGAAATAATTGATTACAGCGACCAACCAGCTCTGAAAGACGTATACAAGAACTACTTCAAGATAGGGACAGCGGTAACCGCCAGCGAAATTACCCCGACCAACGCAAAAAACATGGTTTTGCACCATTTCAACAGTGTGACACCAGGCAACGAGCTGAAGCCCGACTGTCTGCTCGACCAAACTAGCAGCATAAGCGACGGGAACAATGTCAACCCACAAGTGAAACTGCCAGCGACAACAAGAACGGTGCTGAAATTCTGTAGCGAGAACAACATTCCTATACGCGGGCACGTGTTTATATGGCACTCGCAAACCCCAGACTGGTTCTTCAACGAGGGTTTTGAAGACAACGGCCAAACCGTATCGAAAGAAATAATGGACCAGCGCATACACAACTACATAAAGAATGTAGTAGAAGCTGTGCAAAACGAATTCCCAAATCTTGATATATACGCATGGGACATTGTCAACGAAGTATACGTAGACGGAGGAAATATGCGTGATCCGGGAAGCAACTACAAGGAAGAAGGGAAGTCGAGATGGATGGAAATATACGGAGACGACTCGTTCATCAGCACCGCCTTCGAGAGTGCGAGGAAACTACTTCCACGCAAATGCAAAATATACTACAACGACTATAATGAATACGTACCAGCGAAACGCGACGCTATTTACAACCTCGTAAAAAAACTATACGCAAATGGGTTATGCGACGGTATAGGTATGCAATCACACCTGAGCACCGATTATCCATCGGTAAGTCTATACAAAGAAGCATTGGAAAAATATGCGACCATCGGCTGCGACATACAGATAACAGAATTGGACATCACGATAGCCGATGGCCACAACTACGAGACCCAGGCAAACATGTACAAGCAACTGTTCGAACTTTACAAAACACATAAAGACGAGATCAGCGTTGTAACCGTCTGGGGTACAAACGACGAGATCAGTTGGAGGAAAAAAGGGCGTCCACTCCTCTTCTCAGGCTACAAACCAAAAGAGGCCTTTCAGAAAATTATTGAAGACATGCCTCTCACCAACGTGAAAGCCGAGGAAGCGACAAAAGGCATCAGCATCGAGCCTTCGAAAGTTAAAAACACACTCACCATTAACTGTGCAGGACACTTCACTTACAAAATAGTGAGTGTATTGGGCAAGGAAGTTTTAAAAGGCACAGGAAACAACCCAACCGAGCTTCAGCTACAAAACCTGACATCGGGGGTTTACGTCGTAGAAGTTATAACCGACAACGGCACCCAGAAAAAGGTTAAGATTGTTAAAGAATAACAACTGAAAACTGAATACCTTCAACTACAACCACCAGTAAAATACTTCACTGGTGGTTGTTTGTTTAGTGTCCCCAACAATAAACAAGAACCTGAATATGAGTAATGAATTAAACGAGACCCAGGCAACACAAAAACGTCCGGACGCAGAAGCGTGGATGCGTTTTCTACAGTACTTCTCGCTATCGCTGGGAGCGGGATTCCTTATAACGGGCATCATCTTCTTTTTTGCCCATAACTGGCAGTTCATCCACCGCTTCGGAAAGTTGGGAATAGTGCTGGTACTACTGCTTTCGACCTACGCGGCCGTAATAAAGGTACCTATGCGTGACTGGACACGCAACATAACCATATTGGTAATGTGTATGTTTGTAGGCGTTTTTCTTGCAGTATACGGACAAATATACCAAACAGGAGCAGACACATATACCCTGCCCCTGACCTGGATGCTCCTTATAGCAGTATGGGTCATCGTCACCGATTTCTATCCTCTATGGATGTTTCTTGTATTCTTGGCATGGATGACGATAACACTGGCGTGTTATTCACATAAAACAGAATGCTTTTACAATCCCGTCCAATCGAACTATAACAACTACTGCATACTCGTCTTCGTCGCCTTTTCCCTACTATTCCTGCTATTGCCGCGAATACAACCCAACCGTACTACCGTTCCAGGCTGGGTTATCGGAACATTGGCTATAGCAGCAAACTGCTATGCCGAGATCAATCTGTGCTACATCATTTTCGATTTCTCGTTAACCGCATTACTGATAGCCGTAACGACAATAGGAGGAATTTTCACCCTAGCCCAATACAAAAAGAACCTCTTGCTCTTCAGCATCAGTGTCATCGACGTCATCGTATTCCTTTTCGCGATATACATCAATATTAGCGCACACGACCTATCATTCCTCTTCTTTGCGCCATTCGTATTTGCACTTCCCATCTTCCTATGCGTCACAATCATACAGAAAAAGAGAGACGAATGGTCCACCGAAAAAATCGACAACCACGAATAACCCCTGTTTACAGATATGAATAGCACCACACAAAACACCGGCAGCACCACACTGCCCTGGTCTTTAAAAATACTTTTCTTCATAGCAGGACAAATAGGTTCGATAATCCTACTAATACCATGTATTTTTATATTTGAGAACTCAAGCATAGCATATGCCCTAGCAGCCCTCATCTCGTTCATAGTAGCAATTGTCCTGACCCGAGCCCATACCAACGAGCGCATACACTACGCGTTTGTCCTACCCTGCCTGCTAAACGCCTACAGCCTGACTGTCGCCAGCCGTATAACAGCCCACGGTGATACCCGAATAACCATCTTTATCATCCTGATACTGGCAATAGTCAACCTGTTCCTGATTAAGAATCCATTTTTTCGGAAACTGCATATTCTAGCAATACTGGCATTGGTGCCCTACTTATGTTGTCCTGAATACGATGATAAGCATATCGTTCTATCAGGCTTCCAAGTTATCTATATGGGCATACTGTTCTGTTTAGTCGTATACGAAGAAGCCATAACCACTGCATTCAAAGAAAAAGTCCTAACCACTGTATTCAAAGAAGAAAACATAGCCACGATACCCGAAAAGGTAAAGGAATACCTTTCAGCCATCCGGTTCTCGCTAGTCGTCACCGCAATAGCGATGACGGGCAGTAAGTCCATCATCTTATCGGTTATTTACGCCGTCGGCTCGTTCGCATTGTCATGTGTGCTGATACATTCGTTCGTACATCAGGAAAAAAAGATTATAGGTTCGGTGTTACTGGCCCTTTTGTGCTGTTCAACAACAGCCGTATCGCCCGACATTGCCTTATCGTTGTTAGGCTTCCTGCTATCGTATATGGTGTACCACTATGCGGGCATGCTACTATTTGGGGGCTTCTTCTTATGGTCTATAATACACTATTACTACAACATGGAGCTTTCACTCGCCTATAAATCGTACCTCCTTATGGGAAGCGGAATAGCCCTGCTCCTGTTGTTCTATTACCTAAAACGCATATCGAAATGAGCAAAACAAAACTATACATCATAACCGCCAACCTGCTAGCCGTACTGGCCTTCTTCACCAACTCAGTCGTTAACAGCGAGAAGATTAGGAGCGATGGTCAAATTGTGTTACTTGAACTGGTCCCTACAGACCCACGCTCGCTGATGCAGGGCGACTATATGAGACTTCGGTACAGAATAACGCTTCAGATAATAAGCCACAGCATTGATACAGCAACCGACAGCAGTCTGTACTACAACCCCTCCGTATATAAGAACCTACCAGAAACATTCTATAGCGTACTACGTGTCGGGAGAGACAGCATCGGCTCATTCGTCCGGAACCAGACCGACGCCGAGGGCCTGAACGAAAACGAGATTGTATTGCACTGCAAAAAAGGCAAGGAAAACAGCATTAGATTCGGAGGCGAAGACTATTTCTTCGAAGAAGGCAGCAGCCATATATTCGACGAAGCCGCCTATGGGATGCTGAAGGTCGACAGGAAAGGCAACTGCGTACTCATCGGCTTGTGCGACAGCAAAAAGGAACTAATAGATCTCACAAAGACAGAAAGAGACAACCAATAAAACCACCTTGCCAATAGAGGAAATAATAGGAAGCGATATAGAAGAGGAAAAGTCACCCGAGAATCAATCTGGGGTGACTTTTTAATTATAAACCACTAAAAAAGCTACTAGTCTTTTTTATCGTCTTCAGCATTAGTATTAGCCGATTGTTCCTTGTCAGCAATCATTTCTTCGGCAGAAGCGGCATTATCGCGCGCCATCTGGTCGCGCTGTATATTTTCACGCATACGCTTCCTCATTTCATTCTGCAACCGCTTGCCAGCAGTTGTCTGGGTATTGATGGTGTAATGATGAGCCATAATTACAAAAAGGAAAGAGGTTGTTAAAAAATTAAACAGTCTTCACATTATAGCGGCAAGAGACCTTACCCTTCTGCATATTGTGCAAGCGGCTTCTGTTCATCGTACGACGAACAGGAGAGATATTGTCGATGAACAGCTTGCCATCGAGATGCTCGTATTCGTGCTGAACGGCCTTGGCAAAGAAATCGGTAAACACTTCCTCGTGTTCGTTCCAATTCTCGTCGAAGAACTTAACCCGAACCATAGTAGAACGTTTAACAGACTCGCTAATGCCAGGCAGACTTAGGCAGCCCTCGTCCTGTGTTTTCGTTTCAGGACCGACCTCAAGGATTTCAGGATTGATAAACACCCTTTTGGTATCCTTGTACTCAGGATGTTTCTCATCGGCCATAACACTTAGGTCAATGACAAACATACGAAGAGAAAGACCAATCTGCGGAGCAGCCAAACCAACACCGTCGGCATGATACATGGTCTTAAACATATCTTCAGCCAACTGTGGCAATTCGGGATAATCGGAAGGGACAGGCTTAGCCACCTTACGAAGCACCGGCATGCCATATACATAAATTGGATATATCATAATCTTTAAATTATAGTCCGTTCATCATACGCAGGCTTTCAAGGTACGACTGCAAGATAATTGTAGCGCTCACCTTGTCGACCAACTCCTTATTATCGCGTCGTTCCTTTTTCTTGACACCGCCAACAATCATAGCCTGATGTGCAAGCACCGAAGTAAACCTTTCGTCGTGCATTTCAACGGGGATGTCAGGGAACTTCTTTTTAAGCGCCTTAACAAACGGCTCGATATACTTCATCGACTCGGAAGGCTCGTTCCGCACCGTTTTAGGCAGCCCCACCACAAACAGTTCGACCTGTTCCTTAGCGACATAGTCTTCGACAAACTTGAAAACATCGTTCGGAGAAACCGTATCGAGGCCGTTGGCAATCATTTTCAGCGGGTCGGTAACCGCAACGCCAATTCGTTTTTTCCCGTAGTCGAAAGCGAGGATTCTTCCCATATTATTCGCGTCGGGTGTAAACCAAATCGATACAAGGACGTAATTTAGCCTCGGTAGCCGTGTTTTTATAGAAACGCGACATTGTAGGCCACAACTGCTGGTGGTAATAGTACCTTTCGGAAGAAGAGGTAACATAAAGAGGAACCACCACCATATTTTCGAGCATATTTTCAGAGCCCTTACGTTCCTTCAGGCGCATTTGCACAGCGTGCGAAAGGTCGAACGAGAAGGAATAGTCGCTCGTATCGAGACTGGCGCTGAACGAATACATTCCATCGGGGGTCTTGTTCCAGTAGAAGAAGTTGGCAATAGAGTCGCGGTTAATCAGCAGCATGTACTGGTTAGGCGTCTTTTTCAACTTCGTAGACCAACTGAGGTTAGCCGCCTTCAACTTCAACAAAGCGCTGTTAACAGCCAACTTAGAGAAATCGGAACCAGCCTTTTCCTTAATTGAGTCACATATCGCCTTGTAGTCGATGTCGACCTGGGTATAGAGACTGGCAGGAGACGAAGCATAAGTGAATTCAGAAGAATTGATCAACGTCTTCAAAGACGAGTTGTTCGGATGTTTGAAGACATTCACCCTTTCAACCGACTTATCGCACGCAATAGAAACACTCTTGACCAACGGGTTAGCCCGTCCTAGAGAACGAGAGTCGATAACCGTGTCGCGACCCTGATAAGAAGTGTGTATATCGCCCTGGAAATGGTAGTAAAGACGCAAGAAGCAGGTATTGATTTTAATGATAGCGCCCTCGTTAAACGAGTGTGCCACATAAATGCCAGGGAACTTATCGTTAAACTGGCGCTGGTTCGTAATACCGCTATTCTTCATATATGCACCCGCCACCTCCTTGGCAAAGTCTAAGTCGACAGGCACCTCCAAGATGCGTGGCACCTCCTTGTCGTCGCTAGAGCTATACTTGTTCATCTTCCTGTTGGCCGTCTGGTAAGCCAACGAGCCAATGCGACGGCTCTTATCGCAATAATCTGCCGGATTGACATTAGAATAGTGTCTACCATAAGTAGGGAGGGTGGCATTCAGCGCGTACACATCAATAGCCTGCAGCGCATTCGTGTCGCCAATCGCATCACCATCGAAACGAATCAGGATGAAGGCAGAGTCAATTTCCACCTCTCTAGGATTGGTAATTTCGGTGATATAGCCGTAATTGGGGTCCATCTGATAGAGCCACTTCTGGTTAACACCCAACTTATTGGTATAAGAGTAGAGGGAAGTATCGGGAATAGAGATACCACCGACACGTGCGTCGAATTGCGAGATGAATTCGCACTGGGTAGTACCGAGGTAAGTATCGGTATACTGGCCGAGATAGAGGAAGTCGGCCTTATATAGCACAGAATCTACAAGAATAGAATTGGTCGAGACGTCGATTCTGTTAGAATAGGCAGAAAGGAGGTCACCAGCCGGTTGTACAGAAGCCCCCACACCCTCTTCGTCATCTGTACAGGCGTTAATGCCTAAAAAGAGGAAAGCCAGGGGAAGAATAAACTTGAATTTCATGTGCTAGAAAACGTAATTTATTTCAACAAATCATTGTAGAACTGGTCGTACTCATCGACGTAGTTTTCAGCATCGTGTACGGCCATAAAGTTCTTCACGTTAGCCTTAGCATAGTCGACAATAGCCTGGTCGACCGCACTACCGCTAACGATAGCCCCGTCAGAGAAGTCAAGGGCGAACTTGATCAGGTCGGCATACGTCATTTCCTTACCAGCAAGGAAGTCGGTATCACCTTCAGCAAGTTCGTCGAACATCACTTTCTGTGCGAACCTATTAGAAAACGTAGATTTGAAAGAATCATTATATAAAGACGTAACAATTTTCGCATTTTTGAAGAAAGGGTCCTCATTACAAGCCTTTTTCACATAGAAAGGAATAAAAGAAGAGAACCACCCGTGGCAATGAATGATGTCGGGAGTCCACCTCAATTTGCGAACCGTTTCAAGGACACCCCGCGCGAAGAAAATAGCGCGTTCGTCGTTATCTTCGAACTCGTTGCCATCAGCGTCAGCGGTGATACCCTTTCTCGTAAAGAGATCTTCGTTGTCGATGAAGTAGACCTGCATGCGGGCGGCAGGTACAGAAGCAACCTTGATAATCAGCGGGTGGTCGGTATCATCGATAGCGATATTCTGACCCGACAGTCTGATGACCTCGTGCAGCTGGTTTCTACGTTCGTTAATACTGCCGAATTTAGGCATGAAAAGGCGCACATCCTTCTGTTTTTCCTGAACAGCCTGTGGCAGTTTACGACAAATTGCCGAGATTTCGCTTTCAGGAACATACGGCATAATTTCCTGCGCAATGTATAAGATTTTAACGTCTTCCATCAAAAGAAAAATATTTGACGCGCAAAGTTACGAAAAAACAAGGAAACCGCCAAAATGTAGTATCGTTTGAAATTTATGCATCTAAATTATTCTGCGCCGATTTGCCCCATAAACGATTGAATATGTACACCACCAGCAACATATAAAGGAACGAAAAATCGGCAGCCAAAACATAAGCCGTCTCGCCATCGCGCAAGAATGGGAACACCACAAACACCAATGCCGGAAGGAACAGCCGGCGGCCGGCCAAACGGTAAAAGAGCAGCAACGCCATAAGCAAGGAAACGGCATACACAACAGCCGGCACTACCCCAGCGTCGGCCAGACCGGAAAACTGGAGCAGAGACATGGCCGCCTTGTCGGCCGACGCACCCAACAACACCGCAAAAAGCAGCTGTGTGAGCCGGGAAAACGTGGTTCCACTCGCTCCGCTACCAAAGAGTTCGGCACACACATACCAGAGTGCCGGCGTCAAGAAGTAGGCGTTAGCAAAAAGGTCCGACAAGAAGAAAAGCGGCCCCATAGTTACCACCGGCATGACGAGCGGCAGCACCCGCCCACGGCCAACCGCCTCCGGCAAAGGGCGTCCGTTTCGGGGGAAGCGACAAAGGCACACCAACAGCAAAGCCATAGCAAGCACAACCAGCACGTAGGTAATGCGCCCCTCTCCCAAATAAACGGGCAGCAGGGCAACAGCATACGCCGGGAAGAGGCGTGACCGCGACAGTCCAAGAAGGCCGGACACCACCAGACAGACCGCCAGCATACATCCCCACGGGTGCACCACTCCACCAATCCTCACCGCCGCAACACCAGCCGCAGCCGACAGGCCCAGCACCGCAACGAACACATTCCGGCCACACGCCCAACACCCAGTGCCCGTAACAGCACCGTAGGCAAGAGGGGCAAAAGCGGGAAGCAGGAAAACGCCATCGTCCATAAGGTAGGCCACAAAAACCATGACAGCCGTCAGCAAAAAGGCGAATTTCGGAGGGAGCGAGGGTATACGGCGGTTTATGATGAACATTGTAGACGGATAATAAATACACCCAAAGTTAATACAAGAATGAATTAAAGTTGGTATCTTTAGGGAAGAGAAGCATCAACAGACATGAGATATTCAACCATTCTTACAATAGCAGGTTCAGACAGTTGTGGAGGCGCCGGCATACAGGCCGACATAAAGACCATATCGGCACTGGGCGGCTACGCCTGCAGCGCCATTACCGCCATAACAGCGCAAAACACCCAGGGAGTGCGCAGTGTGCAAGGCTGTTCGCCGGCAGTACTGGGCGACCAGATTAGCGCCGTGATGGAAGACATGCGCATTGACGCAGTGAAAAGTGGCATGCTATTCAACAAAGAACTGGTGGAAGTGGTGGCAGAACAACTAAAAAGACATAGGCCACCGCACTATGTGCTCGACCCAGTTATGGTATCGACCAGCGGCAGCCGACTGATAGAGGAAGACGCCATAGCAGCGGTGAAAAGCCAGCTGTTCCCTATTGCGACAATGGTAACCCCCAACATACCAGAGGCAGAAGTGCTTAGCGGAATCGGCATAAAAACGCCCGAAGACATGGTCAAAGCCGCCTCTGCCATAATGCAGACCGGTTGCCGGTCGGTGTTGATGAAAGGAGGCCACCTGGAAAGCCAGGAAAGTGTAGACCTTCTGTTTATAAAGGGAGAAAGTACGCCCCTAGTGCTGCCCAGCAAAAAGATTGCAACGAAAAACACACACGGGACCGGCTGTACCCTATCGGCCGCAATTGCCACCTTCCTGGCACACGGCGAGGACCTGCGTAGTGCGGTCACACAAGCACACGCCTACCTGCACAATGCCATTGAACTAGGAAAGGACATTGAACAAGGGAAAGGGCACGGACCGGTTATGCACTCAGAGCTACGGACAAAAGAATAACTACAAAAAACAACTATGAGACTCACACATACATTTATAGGGACCGTCCTGTCATTCTTAGCCAGCACAACAGCTAATGCGCAAGTTTTTAACACCACACAGAGCACGACAACCAAAAAAGAGCGGCAATACTTTCCTAAACAAATTGACATGACAGGGATTTGGTACAAGGGCGACACCATTACCGTAGATTTCAAGTATGGCCTTCCGCCTGCCTTTCAAAATATACATAAGAGTAAATTAACAAACGGAGAACTCAACATGTGGGGTTCAAACTACAAAATCCGCCAGGTGATTGGCAACAACTGCAAAATTGTAAAATATGAATACAATAAGACTCGGGGAGTCAACATGAAAAATTTACAACGGCTGTACATTCAAGCAAAGCCAGAAACAGAAGATTTGTTTTTAACAGTAAAGGAAGCTGACACGTTACAAACCACCGTAAACGTACACATTAGGCCATATGTACGTATCGTCATGATCATACAAGGAGTGGAGATAGAGCTAGACTCAAGTAAGATACTAAGCCTGCCCGACACAATTGCAGCGGTGGACCTGCAGGTAGCGGACCGCAAGAATAAAAGGTTGAAAATAATAAAACACAGATTGAGTGGCCTTACTTACATGGATTGCTATGCTCTGATGGAGCCAGGATCACAATTGACACCAGCAGAGTTGCGTAAGTTTAATAGTAACACTTTATTGGGCCTTCAGATTGTTTTCGAAGATGACAAAAAACAGAGATATGAGATTGCAACCCTAATTAGAAAATAAAGTTGCACATTTTCGCAATTAAAAATATAAATCAGATTTGAGGACTTTATGGGTATGGGCCATTTTTTTACATTGAGCCTTTAACCTATGGACGAGTTCGAGAAGGAAATTGTGGTATGAGAATAATATTGTCTTCTTCCAACGCTTAACCGATACAGGGAACGATTTATCAGGACGCATAAAAACTAATATAATTTCAAGTCACCAGTAAAGGCATTAATCTCATCGGCCCAATAGGGTCCAATAGCCAGGCAAGTGAGCGTAGGCACGCCATGGAACTCAGTAAGTCCGGCATCCTGCACCAAATCGACAGGAATCTGTGGGGCCTTTTCCCTCACGCGTCGGTACAGGTTCACCAAATCTTCCTTCGAGTCGACATACAGACAGATTTTGGCAAAAGAGCCATCGAGCCACTGAGCCAGAAACGAATCGGGAGTATAGTCGAGCGACAGGCTGACTGACACGTCACCCGCCTCCTTCTTCTTGAACAGTTTCAAGAAAGCACCAACCGAAGCATGAGCCCCCTGTGCCACCATCTTGCCCTTGCGCATATTGAGGTCGCGCCTCATAACAATAACCTGCTTAACCGAACGTTCCATCATTTTTTTCAGAATTGAAAAATAGGGGAATGACCATAAAACCGTCTATTTTCCAAACAAAAATAGGGAAAAACGACAAACCTGCAAAGAACACAAGCGCTCTATTTTCATGCAGTTTAGATTGAGACAAACAGTGATAGCGGGAAATGGTTAGCAGCCATAGCGCTGCGAGCACAGCATTCAATTTTATATGGAAAAGTCAGAAAATAGCACTGAAAAATATATAGAAAAGTCAGGAAAACAAGATGAAAATAATATGGAAAAGTTAGAAAAACAGCATTCATTTTATATAGAAAAGTCGTATAATTGAACCAAAAAAAATATGGAAAAGTCTGAAAAACAAAGTGAAAATTATATAGAAAAGTCGGTGAAACAGCATTCATTTTATATAGAAAAGTCGGTAAATAATGCAAAAAAAGATGTGGAAAAGTTAGAAAAAATTTTACTATCGAATTAAAAATGTTACATTTGCAGAAAAATAGAAAAGGAAAGGAAAATGTTATACAGAAAAATAGAGCAAGAAATAACCACCTTCTTTCAATCGAAGCCAAACAAGATATTGCTAATAGACGGAGCAAGACAGGTAGGCAAAACCTACATCATAAGGCGCATTGGGAAAAAGTTATTCAGGAACTTTGTAGAAATCAACATGCTCCAAGATTCAAAAGAGAACCAAGTATTCAAGAACATACAGAACACGACCGATTTCTACATACAGCTCAGTTCATACGGAGGAGTCCGCATGAACAACGCAGAAGACACGCTAGTGTTCCTTGACGAAATACAGGTCTACCCGCATCTGCTGACCATGTTGAAATTTCTAAGACAAGACAACAGATACACATTTGTAGCCAGCGGTTCACTGCTTGGCGTCACATTGGCTCAGACCACGTCAATACCCATAGGCAGCATCCACGTCATGCAAATGTATCCGTTAGACTTCGAAGAATTCCTCATAGCCAACAACATAGGCCGAGAGATGATAGACGACATGCGCAAGCACTACCAATCGGACGAAGGGTTAAGCGCAGAGAACCACAACCTCATCATGAAGATGTTCAAACGATACCTGATTTGTGGCGGGCTACCCGACATCGTAAACATCTATTTAAGGACGAACAACATTGCCAAATTGAGGAGCCAGCAGAGCGAGATACACCGATACTACGGTATGGACGCCTCTCAATACGACACCGAGCACAAACTAAAGATACGCAGAGTATACGATTACATTCCATCGGCATTAGAGAACAAGAAAAAGAGGATCGTGTTCAAGGACATAGAAGAAGGCGGGAAGAAGACATTCACAGACTACCAAGACGAATTCGACTACCTGATAAACGCCGGAATCGCCTTAGAGGTGAAATCCGTATCCAACCCTAGATTTCCATTGCTAGAATCAGCCCGAAAGAATCTGCTCAAGCTATACCTGAACGACGTCGGCATTCTCACCTGCCTGCTGTATAGGAAGAATTTCAACGCAATATTCAACGACGAAGAAAGCATCAACCTCGGAACCGTATACGAGTCGGTTGTCGCCCAAGAGTTGAAAGCACACGGGCATTCGCTCAACTATTACGACAACAAGCAGAACGGCGAGGTCGACTTTCTGATAGACGATTTCGAGTCGTTGTCGGTACTACCAATAGAGGTGAAGTCGGGAAAAGACTACACCAAGCACTCCGCCCTTTCCCGCCTCTTACAGAACCCAGACTATTCCGTCAAGAGAGGAATAGTCTTCTCAAACAACCAGCAGGTAAAAAAGAAAGGAGAAGTCACCTATATGCCCATCTATTACGTCATGTTTGTCGGACAGAACGACATGGAGGAACAAATTCCATAAACGGCAAGTTTTTTCCCGATATGCACAGCACATATATTTTCTTCCATAAAGAGAGCACATGAAATAAAACGGACAAGGGACGAAAGCAGAGCAGGTATTTGGAAGAGCCCACAATTTTCCTTAACTTGTGTATCAATCAGACTCTTATTATGATATTAGATATATTGACAAGATCAGAGGGATTTATGCCCATATTCGTCGCCTTAGGCCTTATAGGGCAATTTTGGAATTGTGTGTCACCATAGGTTTCACATACGTTATGTTCACCACCCTTACATCGTGGTTGAAAAGCAAGTCTGCAGCACTGGTCCGCATAGCACCATTTGCCGCAGTATTTAGCATTTCGCTATACTTTATTTTCCAAAGCAGCGACATGTATGCCGCCATTGCCACATTCCTAGGAATTACAATAGGAATAACCTTAGGCACAGCCGTGGTATACCTCTATTACTTTTTTCAAAGAGAAAAGAAAATCGGCAGCCGGATTTTCGATTTCCTCACGGGCGTCCAGCCACTCATCAAGGTCTTTTTCAACCATGTTCCTATCAGACTTCAATTCAGAAAGAGTGCCGTCGTATTCCTCCATGTCATCAGCACTATAATTCGCCGCATAAGACGAGCGAACTTTGTCGAACCCCGAAATTTGAGTGTCTAAGACAGAAAACAGTTGCGTTTTCTTATCTGCGACATCGGAAAAAGCCATCAACACAAACAATGCTCCGAAGCTGAGCATTAAAAATAAATTTCTCATAAAAACTCGTATAAAGTAAAAATATCCTCTATCCAGGGGTAAGGGCGGACCGTCTATCACTCATCCGCACCCGGAGTTTTAAGAATCAGCGTAGTAGCACCCAACGAGATAATGTCTGAATTATGGATAATGCGCTGCTCTTTTTTAGTCACCTCAACATTCATCACAAAAGTACCCGTATTCGAATTGCAGTCGCGGATACGGAACACGAGATTCCCATTCTTTTCAGAAACATTCACCACACAGTGTTCACGGTCCATAGAAGGATCGGTGGTAACAATAGGGCAGTCGATAGAGTCGCCCGGGTTACGCCGTCCGACCACATTGTCGCCAAGATGAAGTTTGAAAACCTGCCTATGCGCGAACATATTCTCGACGACAACCAACGAGCCAAAATCGGGTTCGTCCGCTTCCTCGTCTTTATTCTTTCTCTTGAACTTCACTTTAAACGATTTGCCACAATGCTGGCACTTGAAAACCACGACATTCTCCATATCGATGGTTTTCTCATCGAAAATAATAAAATCGTCACACTTCGGACAACGTATCTTCTTCATATCTACCTATCTGCATTAATCCACAGTCGTTCCCCACACAAAGAGAGCGGCAATGGGTAGTAAAAAACGGAAATTATTTGATAAAAGCCTTGAGCCGCTGGAACTCCTGTTCGAAATTAGGGGTAAAGACCCCCTTTCCAAGATTTTCCTCAATTTCAGCAATCGGCCAAAAGCGGGCGTCGTCGAGTTCGACAGGGTCAACCACAAAAGGGCCTTCGTAGACCGTTTGGTAGGCGTTCACCATCTCGCGTTCCACCTTGCTCTGGAAGATGTAGCGGAAAAGGAACGAAGGCTCGAAATTAGTCACCCCGAGTTCCTCGCGCACCTCGCGCCGCAAAGCAACCTCCACCTCCTCGCCGTAGTCGACATGTCCACCAACGGCAGTATCCCACTTACCCGGCTGAATGTCTTTCGACATCGACCTTTTTTGCAGGAACAGGTCCCCCTTCCGGTTAAAGATATGCAGGTGAACGACCGGATGTAACAGCATAGAACCGCTGTGACACTCAGAGCGGGTAGCCTTACCGACCACATTCCCCTCTTCGTCAATCAAAGGAAAAAGTTCAGCACTCATTTTTTCAGCACATAATTTTCTGCAAAAATAAGCAAAAGGGAGAAATGAGACAAAACGAAAAGAACAAACACCCCTTTCTAAAAACCCATAATAAAGCAAATAAAAATCGGCAAAAAATAAGTAAATTTGCAGAAAGTGGTTAATAATGGTTTACCAAGATGAAGACAGAAGAACAGTTTGACAAAGTAATTGCCTCGTGCAGAGACATTTATTCTAAAAAACTAAAAGACTACGGTGCAGCGTGGCGCATTATGCGCGCCAGTTCTATAACCGACCAGATATTCATTAAGGCGAACCGCATCAGGACCCTGGAAACCAAGGGCAACGCCATGGTAGATGAAGGCATCAGGCCCGAGCTGGTAGCGATTGTGAACTACGGCATAATGGGTTTGATACAGTTGGAGCGCGGCTTCAGCGAGACCAGCGACCTGAGCGCAGAAGAGGCACTAGCGGCCTACGACGAAAAGATGAAGATAACGCGCGACCTGATGGTTGCCAAAAACCACGACTACGACGAGGCTTGGCGCTCGATGCGGACCACATCGTACACCGACCTCATCTTGATGAAGCTCTACCGTACCAAACAGATAGAGGACAACGACAGCAAAACCCTGATTTCGGAAGGCATAGAAGCCAACTATATGGATATGGTGAACTATGCCGTATTCGGTTTGATAAAAATAGACTTCAACGAATAAAGTCCATGCTTAAAAACCTGATAGAGAACCGCAAGTTGAAGATAACCATAGTAACGCTCTGCCGTCTGCTATTGGGCATCACCTTCGTGGTCTTCGGCTTTATCAGGGCGTTCAACCCCGTAATGGGAGCAAGAATGGTGAGCGACTATATAGAGGCAGCCGGCATGACGTTCTTCCAGCCGCTGTCGACACCGCTGGCCATTATTTTTGCGGCCGCCGAATTTGCCATAGGCATCTGTTCGCTGTTGGGGACGAACATTCGCCAGACGTCGCTCTACACCGTGCTGCTGTTGGGCTTTCTGACCCCCTTCAGTTTCTACACCGCCTTTGTGTCACCCGTAACGGGCAACCACCAGATGGTAGGCCTGCCGACTAGCGACCGCGCATCGTTCTGGCTGTATGTGGTGTGGCTGACCACCGCCATCCTCATCTTCATTTGGCGAAAATACAGCAAGAGCGTGTTTTCGAACCGTATAGAATGGGCCATAGGGCCAATCAGCCTGGCCTTCTCGATATGTGTGTCGCTCACCAGCTACATCAGGCTGCCCATGGTTGACCTGAGTCCGTACCGCACAGGCACCAATCTGCGCTATTTCTCGATTGACGAACAGTTGACGAAGGACGATGTGCAGTGGGACGAGAACGAACTGTTCAATACGAAGCAGAAGCATAGCACCGTCACCCCGGAAGGCAACCCGATAGCCGCCCTGCAGATTTACAGCGAGGAGAAAGGCGACATCACCCGCGAAATAACCGGCTACGAAGGCTACACCTTCCTGCTTGTGGCCGAGGACCTGCGGAAAGCCAGCACATCGGCCCGCCACGAGATAAACGACCTGTACGACTACGCCCGCGACAACAACTACAGGTTCTTCTGCCTTACTGCGACTAAAAAGTCCAGCAACATAACAGAAGAGTACTGCGTAGAGTCGGGAGGTGCGGAGTACCCTATTGTGAATGCCGACAGAAGCGTGTTGAGCAACATGATACAGGCGAACCCAGGTCTGCTACTGCTGAAAGACGGCACCATCTACCGCAAATGGAGCTACTTCGAGCTGCCCACCTTTGAAGACCGGCTGGAAAACAGCGAGAATGCCAGTCTGCAAACACAGTCGATGCGGAAGAAGTTCATCAGTACACTGGGCGATTTCGCCATCATACTGATGATAATCCTCGCCCTAGACAAGTTTGTAGACCTTGTTAAATGGGCTTGGAGAAGGCTGTCGACAAAAGCCGACGCTAAAGAGAAAGGACGCGAGCCTGCATCGGAACCGGAGAAAGAGCCAGAAAGCACAGACACCGGAGAGATGCAGACAGGAACCGTAGCAGGCAACAAATAGAAAACATTTACTTTATTATTAATTATAAATCAAATGAGAAAAAAGATCGTAGCAGGTAACTGGAAGATGAACACCACCCTGCAAGAAGGTATTGCATTGGCAAAGGATTTGAAGGCAGCGCTTGCTGGCAAGACTGTAAAGTGCGACGTAGTAGTTTGCACTCCATTCATTTCAGTAGCATCAGTAGCAAAGGAAGTTGAAGGCTCAATCATCGGTGTTGGTGCAGAAGACTGCTCAGCACAGGAGAAGGGCGCATACACTGGCGAAGTTGCAGCAAACATGATTGCATCAACTGGCGCAAAGTACGTTATCCTTGGCCACTCAGAGCGTCGTCAGTACCACGGCGAGAACAACGCCCTGCTCATCCAGAAGCTTCAGCAGGCACTCGCAAACGGTTTGACTCCAATCTTCTGCGTAGGTGAAGTAAAGGAAGAGCGCGAATCTAACACCTTCAAGTCAGTTATCGAAGGTCAGATGGCAGCATTGTACACCCTTTCAGCAGCAGACTTCGCAAAGTGCGTAGTAGCATACGAGCCAGTATGGGCAATTGGTACCGGCCTTACCGCAACTAGCGAGCAGGCTCAGGAAGTTCACGCTTTCATCCGTAAGTCAATTGCTGACCACTACGATGCAAAGGTAGCTGAAGAGACTTCTATCCTCTACGGCGGTTCATGCAAGGGCAGCAACGCTCCTGAATTGTTCGCACAGCCAGACATCGACGGTGGTTTGATTGGTGGTGCAGCCCTCAAGGCAGACACCTTCATGCCAATCATCGAAGCTTGGAAGTAATCTAGAACATTCCAAACCAACTATAGAGAGGGTGTACGGAAACGTGCACCCTCTATTTTTTTGTATACAGATACAAAAACAGCGTATAAAACTACAAAACCACAGAAAAAAGCCAAAAATGACCGTACAATCGGTATAAAATGGAAAATTTATTTATTTTTGCATATCATAGCCAGTTAGCGGCTTTATATTTATTTAACAAACAATTCACAACACAAACTATATGGAGAGTATTATAGTAAACAGTAACCTTTTCCTCTATTCCGCTACACTATCGCTATTTGTATCGGGACTATTCTGCGCCTACACGAAATGGAGGCACATCTGCGTCCCTTACAGAAGCAACCCGGACTTTTACTATCCGAGTAGACGGAAATGGATTTTCACCTATGCGATGAGCATATTGCTCATAGGATGTATTTTGCAGCCCAACAATCCAGACAACTGGATAGCCGCCCGCTGCTTCTGCCTGCTAATCACCCCCAACCTGATAGTAACAGGTATAATAAAGCATTGCAGCCAGATAAAAAAGCTAGAGATAAAACTGATATTGCTCAGCCATATACCCATAACCTTCCAAATCATCATCACCATACTGGGATGGTTAGACATGGGCATACTGCAAACCTATGAGTTTAAGATTCTGTTTATTACGGGAGCACTGGGCATCATCTTCTCGATAGCCATTATGCGCACCCTATTCTGGTTGAAAGAACAGATGCGTATATTCTACGAGAACAAATACTCGAACGAAGAAGAGTTTCCAAACAACTTCGCCAAAGACATCATACCGCGCATCATCATCATGTTGCCTATCATTTGGCTGACCTTCATCACCAAGAACCCTTATGTGATGGGCGTCGCCTTCCTGATTATTACAGGAGCCTACGTATTCTTCTTGAACTATGTGCTCGACAGCCACATACAGCCAATACCGGAAGAGTACCAGCCAAAAGACGCCATCAACCCGATAACCGAAGCCGACGAGATGACAGAAAGTTTGAACGAGGACGAGGGGCTGGCCACCAGACCAAACGAAGGTTTCGAGGACCACTTGCAGCAACTGATGGAAACAGAGAAACCGTATTTGAATCCGAACCTCACCATTATGGAGTTGGCCCGCATGATGAACACCAACGTGCCTACCCTACGAAACGTGAGCAAACAAAAATATGGCAGTTTTATAAAGATGGTCAATTTCTACCGGTTGTCGCATGCCAAAGAATTACACAAGGAACACCCCGAATATTCTAAACAGGCAATTGCGGAAGACAGCGGTTTCGGATCGTATAGAAGTCTGCTAAGGGCGGAAAAAGCCGAAAACGAATAGGACAATTCTTAAAAAACGGGTGTAAAAATTGTCACATAATGTGTCATTTTACAGCTAATCGTCTCATTCTTATGCCAAATAAGCCTTTTGTCATAAGATGATAGGTTTTGACAGCAAACAAGTAAGACAAACCACATAACTTTGCACTGCAACCAACAAATAACGGAGCAGTGTTTATTGTGTGAATTGTTTGACTGCTTCGATTTGTGGTGTAACAAAAACCTTAATATCAACTATATTATGAAACAAAGAGTAGACAAAGAAAACTTTGTCTGCTCTTGTTATTTTCTTTCCCCGGCACCCCGGCCACACAAACCGGCCAGGATGTGCGTAAAGAAATGCAGAAAATAAGTATATTTGAATACCGAAAAAACAAAAAGAAGACGATGGTAGAAATAGATGTGACAAAAAACAAGGAAACATTCTGCAACATTCTCCGCTCGACCGAAAGGGAAGGTGTGGAATCGGTAATAGAAGATTTGGAAAAGATGGGGTTCTTCGAAGCACCGGCTTCGTGCAACCACCACTTGAACGTGGCGGGCGGACTTGTCCAGCACTCGCTCAACACCTTCTACGCCGCCGAGAAAATATGGGAAGGCATGAAGCAGCTAGACGCCTCTATTGAGAAGGAAGTGAAGAGAGACAGCCTGATACTGGCCGCACTACTCCACGACGTCTGCAAAGCCGACATCTACAAACAGAGTGTGCGAAAGCGGAAGACCCGCCTAGGGGAATGGGTAGACTGCGACTGCTACAAAGTCAGCTACAAGGACTTTCCGATGGGACACGGCGAAAAATCGGTCATCTTGCTGCTGTGCAGCGGCCTGGAACTAGACGACGCCGAAATGCTGGCCATACGCTGGCACATGGGTTCATGGGGCATTAACATGAACAGCATAGAAGACCAGAAATGCTTCGACACCGCCAAGGAACTCTATCCGCTGGTCAGCATCATACAGAGTGCCGACTCGCTAGCGGCAGGCCTGCTTGAACGCAAAACAACAGACGAAGAAGAAGACTATTAAAAAAAACAAAAAGATGAGAATAAACCTTTATACAACAGCCGCGCTAGCACTAGCGCTAACAGCCTGCGGCGGAAACGTTGCCCCAGAGCAAACGGCAACCGACAAGACAAGCACCGCGCCCTTCTGCACCCCTAACGCATCGGCCACTAAGGCTGAAGGTGGAGAAATCGCCGCTGCTGCCGCCAACACCTATACCTACCAGACAGAAGGTGGCATAGACGCGAAAGTATACAAACCCAAAGAGACCGCAACCATCACCTTCAGCGATTTCCCAAAGACTGTGGAAGAATTCAAGAAAGCCCAAGAAACCCTGGGCACTACCCCAGCAGGAGCCGTCTTACTGGAGTTGTTCGCCTTTGAAATCTACAACCACGACCACGCCGCCGGTACAGAATGCCTGAACATGGCCAACACCAGCAGCAACGTCGACTGCGTGCTACGCATCTTGAAAGACCGCTACAATCCGTCGTACGGCGACTACTATACCCCACAGCTCGTTGCCACCTTCCTGAACGGAGCGACCCCAGAAAACGGCTATAAGGCCAGCAAACCGTTCAAGGTGACCGTACGCAGCCACCCGAAGAACGGATACGAAGACTCGAACTCGCTTAAAGGCACCGTGCTCCACCTAGAGGCGTTCAGCAACGGCTACGACACCAACTGGCGTGGCATAAGCGTGGTGAAGTCGAAAGGCGAGAAATACTACAAAGTGGTCAACAATCCGGCCACCTACACCCAGTGCAAGCCCGTCTCGTTCAAAACCGACGACGAATACACCGACATCTGGAACCAATAAGCGGGGACGACAATGCCAGCAGTATCTGTTATAGTACCTATCTACAACGCCGAACGCTATCTGGCCCAGTGTATCGACAGCCTACTGGCGCAAACCTTCACCGACTACGAGTTGTTGCTCGTAGACGACGGCAGTAAAGACCACTCGGGCGAAATGTGCGACCAGTACGCCCAGATAGACAAGCGCGTCAGGGTCTTCCACCTGCCCAACGGAGGCGTCAGCAAAGCCAGAAACTACGGTTTGAGCCAGGCAACAGGCCAGTATGTGACCTTTGCCGATGCCGACGACTGGATGGAGGCCAACACACTGGCAACCTACACCAGCCACTTCACCGACGACACCGACGTGGTAAGGATAGGCTACATAAAAGAAGGCAAAGAGCAGAAAACAGTCAGCACCCCAGCCAACCAGACCGACCGCCTCAGCGACTACTTCCTGCAAACAGAGCACAACCGCTACCACGCGTTTGTCTGGAACACAATGTACAGAAGAGCCCTTATAGGCGACCAACGCTTCGACGAGAGCATCAGCTATTGTGAAGACCACATCTTCTCGTACGCCTACTACCTGAAATGCAAAAAATTCTGCACACTACCCGACGCACTCTACCACTACCGCGTGCAAGACAATGCGACCCTGTCGGACGTGCAAGACGCCGACCTCTGCTTCAAAGTGGCCGCGTTGGACTATGCCGCCAAAAGCAAGCTCAACAACGACCATAACAAAGCGCTAGAACGACGGATAAACGACGTATACCACCGCAGCGTCAGAAAGGCAATAAGGACCGTGTACCGCAACAAGTCATACAGCTACGCCGACCGCGAGCGGTTTTGGAAAGCGTTTAAACCGGCAGTTACCGAAGGGATGTTCCTTGTAGAGCGCATTTATGCCCTAAGGAGCCACTTTAACTGGATAGACACCTACTTCAGACTCATATACTGACAAGAAAAGGGCCGAAAAACGCAGAAATGAAAGATTATTCACAGAAGATGGGTAAAAAATCACAGCCGGGATAGCATATTCCGGCTATTTTTACCACAGAAATAAACTCAAAATACGATGAAACGCACAAAACTCCTCTGCCTGCTCTGTATCGGCATACTAACAGGCACAACATCGTGCTCGAAAGACGACGATGAAGACTACACCCCCCAGAATTACAACAAACAGGAAACGAACGACCAGCCCATAGATCTCTCGGCATACAAGTTCAAGGGAGCAGAACTCTACTCAAAAGAGACGTTCACCTACGGCCGCTTTGAAGCCCGTATGAAGATGGCCTATGCGCCAGGCTGCATCAGTTCAATGTTCCTGTACTACAACGACTCGTACAAAGGAGGCGGAAAGGTATGGAACGAAATCGACATTGAGGTTATCGGTAAAGATTCGACCGGTTTCCAGAGCAACATCATAACAGGCTCGAAGGAACAGCAAATCACTACCGAGAAAGTCCACAAGCTCGATACCCCTGTCAACACCGATTTCCACACCTACGTGGTAGAATGGACACCAACCTACGTAATGTGGACGGTAGACGGCAAACTGATTCGGAAGACCGACGCGTCGACCGACATCAAGCAACAAGTGGCCGCCCTTGTAGAGGCACAGAGCCTGCGCTTCAACCTGTGGTCGAGCAAAAGCGCCTCATGGGTCGGCAACCTCAATCCGAACAAACTGCCAATCGCGCAATACATCGACTACGTGAAGGTATCGGACTACGACACTGCCACAGGCACCTTCACCGAGCGCTGGACCGACGATTTCGACACATTCGACAGCACACGTTGGGCCAAAGGCGACTGGCAAATGGAACAAGTAACAGAAAGTCCAAATAACGTTACAATAGAAAACGGAATTTTGGTAATGCGTCTTACGAAGGAATATAAATAAAACCTTAAAAATGGAGGAAGAGGGTGTATCGTGAAGATATGCCCTCTTTTTGTTTTGGGGAGCTATTATCCGCACCACTTTACGTGCAGGCAGGGAACACAGACAGGGCCAGCACCATTTCCGGCCATTCAAACAACAGCAGCCCCCCTTAATGGTCGCCGATACGTCTGCGCACAGAAAAGGCCGTGAGCCGCCCGAAAACCGCCTTACACGGCAAACACCGGCACACACTCCAAGAAAGAGCGTAAGCGTTCATCAGGGTAATCCCTTTTCTTTTATGTTCGCAAACTAAATGGATGCTTACAGAAGTCCCTAAAGAGCCCCAAAAACAAAAAAGTCCCACCCTTAAAAGGGCAGGACTTTCTATAGTGGAAAGAATTAGAATCAGTTCTTAAACTTGACAGGGATAACGTTGCCATTAACCTCAGACCAAGTGTCGCCATTGCGGTCGATAAGCACCTCGACACCATTACGGCGAGAACGTGCGTAACCGTCGTTACGGAATTCGGTAATGTAATCGTAAACAACCGGAGTGATAGGAGAACCGCTCCAGTCGATAAGACCGTACTTACCATTCAACTTGATACGGGCCATACCACCCTGGAAGCTCTGAGCCTCGTCGTAAATGCAGTCGGTAAGCGGAGTACCGTCCTTCTTGATGTAACCGTACTTGGTCACCTTGCCGTCTTTCTTACCAACAACAGCACGCATACCAGAGAACTGGCTGGCAGTGTTGTACTGGAAGCCGATTAGCTGCTTACCTTCCTTGTCGATATAGCCGTACAAGCCAGACTTGTTAGCGACAGCGGCCATGCCTTCGCTGAAGACATGCACATCTTTATACGTCTCGTTACCAAACTTATTACCCGCCTTATCGATGAAGTATGCGGCACCATTCGTTTCCTTAACGGCAGCATAACCGTAGCTGAAATCGGAAACATAGCGGTATTTGAGCGGAACAACCTCCTTACCCTGTTCGTTAACGAAGCCATAAAGGCCAGCCTTGCCGACGCGGGCCATATCTTCTTCGAAAGGAGAAGCGTTGTCGTACTTCGGCTTAATAACGAACTTGCCCTTCTTATCGACAAAACCGTACTTGTTGCCCTTTAGGGTTCTGGTCGGATAAGGCCATTTTTCGTTCATTTCCTTTTCAGCAGTCAGACGAGACTTACCGAACGGATGGTTCTGGATAAATTCCTGATAAGCGGCACGGGTGTTCGCCTGGCGTGCAGCATTGAGGTCAGCCTCTACCTTCTTTACAATAGCGTCGCGGTTCTTGCGGGCCTCTTCACGGCGAGCGCGGGCAGCAGAAATTTCAGCCTGCTCCTTTTCGGCAGCAGCCTTCTTTTCAGCGGCAGCCTTAGCAGCGGCAACCTGCGCTTCGGCAGCAGCCGCCTCCTTGTTCGCCTCTTGCTGAGAGAAGAACGCCTTGGTAGCATCGTTAATCGACTTCATTTCAGCATAACCGTTATCGTGAATCGGTTTAGAGTTGAAGTACGATTCAGAAGCGTTGCGAGCAGTTGCATAGTCGCCCGTCTCGTAAGCGATTTTAGCACGCAGGTAGTTGGTACGTGCCGACGAATAACCGAGGTTCTTGTCGCACAAGTCCAGTTCCTGCAGGGCAGCCTTAGCCTTACCCTCGCTATAATTGTTAAGCGCCTTCATGTAATAGTTGTAGGCACTTTTCTCGTTAGCAGAAAGCGTATGCTGTGGCATAACGAACTTGGTAGTAGCCTTCACCCTTTCCTTCTGAGGGGCCACCTTAGTATTCTTAACAGACTTAGCAGTTTTAGCAGGAGTCTTTTTTGCAGGAGCGGCATTAGCGGAAACACCGGCGAAAACCAAACCTGCAGCCATTACGATATATATGAACTTTTTCATTTCTTTAGACATTCAGTTGAATTGGACATTACTCATCTTGAGCGATACGGAAACCAACGGTGTTGCTCTTATAGTTAACATCGAGCAACTGCTTAGAAGAATTGAGGCTATGTGCAGCGTCGTCGGCATAAGAGCCACCCCTAGTGATACGGGTCTTCTTATCGTAAACGTCGGCCACCCATTCAGCCACATTACCAGTCATATCATAAATGCCAAGTTCATTAGCGTCAAGCGTAGCAACATCGTGCTTAGCGTCTTCCGCATTGTAAACCGACCAAGCCACATCGACGATGTTGTTGCTACCGGCGAAGTCAGACTTAGAAGCCTTCTTACCACCGTTAGCGGCATACTCCCATTCGTTAGACTTAACAAGACGGAAGTTCTGTTCGGTCTGTTCGTTCAGTTTCTTAACGAAAGCAAGCGCCTGTTCCCAAGTGATGTTAGAAACTGGCTGGTTGCGGGTTTCCATGTTGAAGTTCTGGCCAGCCTCAGCACCCATCACACGGCGCCACTCGCCGTTAGTGATTTCCTTCTTCGAAATGTAGAAGCTCTTGATTTGGCTGTTACCCTCGACATAGACCATATCGATTTCGCCAAAGCTGCGAGACTCTTTCGACTTGTTGAACTCGTCGATCTTAGCCAAGCGGTGTTTGCAGTAGTAAACAGAAGGGTCGAGTTCGAGCACCTTCTGGTAGTTGATAGCCGCAGTGTTGTAGTCGCCCTTCTTGTAGGCAGCCTCGGCAGCGTCGTAAGCCTCGTTCGCAATAGAATAAGGAGAAACGGTAGAGTTCCAGAAATAGTCGAACTGTGGAATAACAACCGGAGTAGCCGGATTATCGATAAAGTAAGATTTAACGGCAGCAACGGTATCGGCATTAGCCATAGCGTCGGAAATACCGTCCAACATCTTTACCGTATTATTAAGGAATACATATTCGTCGATATCCCACTCAACATCGACCGTAGGATTAACGATTTCGATGCGGTCGGCATTATTGAAAAGGCGGAACACCGCACGGCGTCCTTCACGGGTAGAAGGGTCGGTCTTACCCACAGCGATATTCTGGTCGCTACACCATTTAGCGACAGCGGCATCGGTGATAACCGTACCCACCTTAGCGGCAGACTGCTTACCAACCACCACATTCTTGAACATATCGTTCCAGTTAGACATATTCAAAACAACCGGTCCGAAATCAGCCCCCGACTTTTCGAGGTGGTTCACCACCATAGAAGACTGAGCCGAGCCTACAACGCTTTTCAATTGGTCAGAATAAAACAAAACGGTAAAATTGAAAGTAGCCTTAGTAGGGGCAACATCGTTGTAACGGCGGGTTGGGTGCTTGTAAGCCGCAATATCGGCAGGCTTAACAGCAACGCCACCAACATTATATCCACTTTTCTGCTGAGTCCATCTAACCTTAGCAGTGTAACTAGGAACACCCACAACTCTTTTAATGGTGTAGTCAACATAGCAGGAATCCATCAGGTAGGTGTTCTTACCAGTATACTTGGCCTTACAGCCGAAGGTTCCAGTGTACTGGTTAGCCGCAAACGCAGAAGCAGAAGCTAAAAGGGCTGCGGCAAAAGAAATTTGAAACCGTTTCATTTAAAAAGTTATATTTTTTTATTTTGTTTATATTCCTAATAAGAGCGGAGCGGTTCAGGCTCCAAATCTAAAAGTCCATATTATTTTGAATATCGCAAATATACAAAAATGTATGGAGTTTTTGTTCCAAAAAACTAATTATTGTTGAAAAAAAAGAGCCTTTCACTTTTGAATTTCAGTTCTTATGATTATAGGAGGGTTAGTAGAATGCAGAAAAGTAACTATATTTACGTACTGTAGGACGGTTGAAGCACGACCACACATCAAAAAAACATTACCTTAAACAAAAGAAGATCGAAAAAATGATAAGACGAAAAATCAGGGCGCTCCTATCGCTCGACCACGACAAAATAGAAGACACCGAAGCCATAGAAAGCATCGTAAGCGGTACCAACTTTAAGGGCGCCAGCCTGTGGATTCTTATCTGCGCTGTGCTGATCGCCAGTTTGGGCTTGAACATGAACTCAACCGCCGTCATCATCGGCGCCATGCTGATATCTCCGCTGATGGGTCCAATCATGGGTATCGGACTGGGCATGGGTATAAACGACGGCGACCTGATAGTAAGGTGTTTGAAGAACCTGACCGTCGCCACAGTCTTTTCAGTGGCCACCTCGTGCGTCTACTTTATGTTATCGCCCATCAGCGATGTTCGTTCGGAGTTGCTGGCACGAACCCAACCGACCATATACGACGTGCTGATTGCCTTCTTCGGCGGTTTCGCCGGCATCATCACCACCGGCTGCAAATCGAAGGGCAACATTCTGCCCGGCGTAGCCATAGCGACGGCCCTGATGCCACCCCTCTGCACAGTGGGCTACGGACTGGCCACCCGCCAATGGATTTTCGTGTTCGGTGCCTTCTACCTGTACCTGATCAACACCGTCTACATCGGATTCGCCACCTGGCTTGGCGTACGCATTCTGAGCATACCGAAGCACAAGGTTGACGAGAAGCACCGGATATTGCTGAACTGGAGCTGGATAATTGTGCTCATCATCTTAATACCCAGCATTTTCACCACCTACAACATTGTCCGCAACGAAATACAGGGCAACCGCCTGACGCAGTTCATCAACGGAGAGTTCGGCACGAACAAAGACCTGCAGGTGGTAAACCACCGCTACATAGAGGGCGACAGCATAAACACCGTAGAGGTAACCGTGGTGGGCAAACCGCTGACGACAGAAGACATTACCCTGATAGAGGCGCACATGGGCACCTACCACCTGTTCGACCACGAGCTGAAAGTGGTGCAATCGACCCCGCTCGAGTCAGAAAAAGACAAGCTGACACGCGAAAAAGACTTGGTGAAGACCTGGTTCTACGATATGCAGGAGCGCTCGCTGGCCATACAGTCGCAAAACGACAGCCTACGGCATGAAATAAAGCACCTTGAGCGCCAGTTAGAACGCTTGAAGGAAGAGAACCAGAGACTGGAAGCCGAACGGCAGGCCGCTACGGGCAAAAACAGAAAGACGAACAAGGCGAAATAAACGGGACCGGAATCCGGATTTTCGCCACCAGAAAACAGAGTGCGGGGAAATGGCAATGCCACTTCCCCGCACTTTTTTATGATAGATAACCGCCAGAAACAGCGGAATAACCAATTCACAGACAAAGCCGGCCGACTAATAGCCGAGAATCTTCATCATCGACTTGTAGCTCTGCTCCTTAGCGAAGAGTTTGGTGAAATACTCGCCATTCTCGTCACGGTCAATAATAACCAGCTTAGGAGCCGGAATCAGACAGTGCTGGATGCCGCCAAAACCGCTGAGCGACTCTTGGTAGGCCCCCATGTGGAAGAAGCCGACATACTGGTCCTGGTCTTGCTGGTAACGCGGCATAAAGATGGCGTTAGAGTGAGCCTCGGCGTTGTAGAAGTCCATACTGTCGCAAGTGAGGCCGCCCAAGTGTACACGCTCGTAAGGCTTGTCCCAGTTATTGATAGCCAGGAACGGGAAGCGCTGGTCGATAGCCCAAGTGTCGGGCAGTGTGGTAATGAACGAGCTGTCGATCATGTTCCACAACTCGCGGTCGTTCTGCTTTTTCTGGTTGACGATAGAGTAAAGAATAGCGCCACTCTCGCCCACTGTGTAAGAACCGAACTCGGTAAAGATGTTAGGTTCAGGCACCCCGTTGGCGTTGCAGGTGTTCTTAATCTGCGACACAATTTCCTCGACCATATACTCGTAGTCGTAGTTGAAATCGAGGTGGGCCTGTATAGGCAGTCCGCCACCAATGTTGAGGGAGTCGAGCGTAGGACAAATTTTGCGGAGTTCGCAATACTTCTCCACACAGCGGTTCAACTCGTTCCAATAGTAGGCGGTATCGCGTATACCAGTATTGATGAAGAAGTGGAGCATTTTCAGTTCCACCTGCTTGTTGTTGGCAATCTTTTCCTTATAATAAGGCACAATATCCTTATAGCAGATACCCAGACGGGAAGTATAGAAGTCGAATTTAGGCTCTTCTTCGGTAGCCACACGAATACCCACCTTAATATGTTTGTCGAGACCGTTAAGAATCTGGTCCAGTTCAAACACATTGTCCAAGCTAGGGATAACGTTGGTAAAGCCCTCGTTGACCAGCCGCTGAATGCCTTCGACATACTGCGGGCGCTTGAAACCGTTGCAGATGATGAACTTATCTTTCACCAACAAACCGTTTTCGTGCAGAGCGTCGATAAGGTTAATATCGAAAGCCGAAGAAGTTTCGAGGTTGACATCGTGCTTCAGCACTTCCTCCATCACAAACGAGAAGTGCGAACTCTTAGTACAGTAGCAATAGTTATAATCGCCCATGTATTCCACCTTCGCCATAGCCACATTGAACATACGGCGTGCCTTTTTTATATTCTGCGCTATTTTAGGCAGATAGGCAATACGCAAAGGGGTTCCGTACTGTTTGATAAGGTCCATCAACGGGACATCGTACCAATACAGTTCGTTGTTTTCCACCTTGAATTCCTCGGAAGGAAATTCAAAAGACTGCTCAATCAGATCGATGTACTTATTCTTCATTTCGAATCACATTAAACGAGTAACTAACTTACATTAGACAAAAACCGTGCAAAGTAAGTGAGTTAGATTGCAGAAATTTCTGCAAAATTAGAAAAATAATCAGGAAACGATAGAAGAAAGCCAGAAAAATAAAGGAAGAACAACAGCAGCAAGCGCAAAGGCAAAGAGAGGCGCGACGCAAAAAGCGAAAAAACACGACACATTTTAGAAGATAAGTATTACAAAAAGGGCAAATTATCGCTATCTTTGCAGTAAGACAGACAATAAAAAAGAAAAACAATATGCTAACTCTCAAAGTTATTACAGAAGAGACCGACGACGTGATTCGCCGCCTGGCCAAGAAGCATT
Source organism: Bacteroidales bacterium UBA3297 (assembly GCA_002362105.1). Lineage (GTDB taxonomy): Bacteria > Bacteroidota > Bacteroidia > Bacteroidales > Paludibacteraceae > Physcocola. The sequence goes on along the minus strand of DETD01000009.1, from coordinate 84,128 downwards.
TCGACGGCAAGCAGATTATAGGCGAAATCATTGATTTAGATAAGAAACGCCGCTCGACCCAGCAGGAACTCGACAACACAAAGGCAGAAAGCAACCAGCTAGCCAAGCAGATTGGCGCGCTGATGAAGGAAGGCAAGAAAGATGAAGCAGAAGCCGCTAAGGCCAAGACTGCCGATTTGAAAGAGAAGAGCAAGAAACTTGAAGAAAGTCTGACCAGCTACGAGCAGGAAATCACCAACCGCCTGTTGGTAATTCCGAACCTTCCAAACGAACTGGTACCAGAAGGCACCGGCGCAGAAGACAACCTTGTTGTTAAGGAAGGCGGTCCAATGCCAAACCTCGGTGAAGACGCACTTCCACACTGGGAGTTGGCTAAGAAATACGACATCATCGACTTCGACCTCGGTGTAAAGATCACCGGTGCCGGATTCCCAGTATACAAGGGCAAGGGAGCACGCCTACAGCGCGCGCTTATCAACTTCTTCCTTGACCAGGCCCGCGACCACGGCTACCTGGAAATTGAACCACCATACGTTGTAAACGAGGCATCGGGTTACGGAACAGGACAGCTTCCTGACAAAGAAGGCCAGATGTACCACTGCAACCTCGACAACCTCTATCTGATTCCAACAGCAGAGGTTCCGGTCACCAACATCTACCGCGACGTTATTCTTGACGAGAAGGACCTTCCTATAAAGAATACCGCTTATTCAGCCTGCTTCCGCCGCGAGGCCGGTTCATACGGTAAGGATGTCCGCGGTTTGAACCGTCTGCACCAGTTCAACAAGGTAGAGATTGTACGCATCGACACACCTGAGCACAGCTACGAGTCGTTGCAAGAGATGCTCGACTATGTACAGACTCTGGTTGAGAAGTTGGAGTTGCCTTGGCACATTCTCCGTTTGTGCGGTGGCGATATGAGCTTCACCTCTGCCATCACCTACGACTTCGAGGTATTCAGTGCCGCACAGAAGCGTTGGTTGGAAGTCAGCTCAGTATCGAACTTCGAAACTTACCAGGCCAACCGTCTGAAATGCCGCTACCGTACGGCAGCCGACAAGAAGATCCAACTCTGCCACACCCTGAACGGTTCGGCATTGGCTCTGCCACGTATAGTAGCAGCCATCTTGGAGAACGGCCAGTGCGAAAAGGGCATCCGTATGCCAAAGGCTCTGGTTCCATACCTTGGCTTCGAGTACTTAGACTAAGCCAATACCCTATTGGGCATTCAAATACAAAAGAGGATGTATCACCATTGGTACATCCTCTTTCTATATAAAACCAAATAATACAGTTTAAAAGACGACAAAGGAATGAGAATATTACCTGCAGAATGGGAGCCACAAGGGTTCATACAACTGACCTGGCCCCACGAAGATACCGACTGGAACTACATATTGGAAGACGTTACCGCCTGCTATGTGCGCATAGCCACCGAAATAAGCACGCGCGAGCCCCTGCTCATTGTCTGCAAAAACGCGCAACAAGTGCGCCGCCAGCTAGAGGGCAAAGCCAACCTCGACAACATCCGCTTTGCGGAAATAGACACCAACGACACCTGGGCCCGCGACCACGGCGGCATTACCGTTGTAGACACCGCCGAGAGCTTCTTCCAGAGCGAGGTGTGCAACCTCGACGACCCGTTCAAACCGGTATCGCCCATCTGCGAGTGCGAAAGTTCGCACACCGTTCTCGACTTCTGCTTTAACGGCTGGGGACTGAAGTTCGCATCGAACAAAGACAACTGCATCACCCGCGAGCTGTTCCAATCGGGCATACTCAACGCCGACTACGAGAACCGTCTGAACTTCGTGTTGGAAGGCGGCAGCATTGAAAGCGACGGAGCCGGCACCATCCTCACCACCAGCGAGTGTCTGCTCAGCCACAACCGTAACGAACAATTCACGAAAGAAGAGATTGAAGACTACCTGAAAAAGGCACTCGGGGCGAAGCGCATCCTATGGCTGAACCACGGCTACCTTGCCGGCGACGACACCGACAGCCACATCGACACACTGGCACGGCTATGCGACTACGACACTATTGCCTATGTGCGGTGCGACGACCCTTCTGACGAGCACTACAACGAACTGCAAGCCATGGAAAAAGAGTTGCAGGAGTTGACCACAACCGAAGGTTACCCCTACAAACTGCTGGCTCTGCCAATGGCCGACAAGATAGAGATGGATGGCGAGCGGCTGCCTGCCACCTACGCCAACTTCCTCATTATGAACGATGCGGTGCTAGTGCCAACCTATGGTTCAGCTAAAGACGAAGAGGCCATAGCCGTGCTGCAGGAAGCCTTCCCCGACCGTGAGATAGTCGGTTGCGACTGCGTACCGCTCATCCGCCAACACGGTTCACTCCACTGCATCACCATGCAGTACCCGTTTGAACTGCTGAAGTAAACAGTTCGTAAAGGACAGTAAAAAACAGAACATAGAAAAGATGAATATAACAACAACGGCCGGGAAAACGTCGATGGTGCTGTTAATAGCGTTGGCACTATCGCACTTTTTCAACGACATGCTTCAGGCCATTATCACAGCAGTTTATCCACTGCTGAAGAGCGACATGGCCCTCAGTTTCGCGCAGATAGGCACCATAACCCTCTGTTACCAGACCTCGGCGTCGGTATTCCAACCGGTAATGGGAATGCTGCTCGACAAGAAGCCCAATCCGTTTTTTCTGCCCCTAGGCATGATGTTCACCTTCAGCGGGCTGACCATACTGGCCTATACCAACTCGTTCGGAGTCATTCTGGGCAGCGTGTCGCTTGTAGGGTTGGGCTCGTCGATACTGCATCCGGAAGCGTCGCGCCTGACCTCGCTGGCCTCGGGTGGCAAACGCGGATTTGCCCAATCGGTATTCCAAGTTGGCGGCAACACCGGCAGCGCCGTAGGCCCCTTGCTGGCCGCACTGTTCATTGCCCCATACGGCAGAAACCATGTAGCGGCAGTCGCCTGCCTGGCATTTGTAGGCATCCTCGTCATGATACCCATCAGCAGGTGGTACGGCCGTATTTTGAAAGAGGCGAAGTCGGGGAACGGTAAAAAGCGCCACCACCAGCCACAACCACTACCCCGCCGCAAAACCCTGCTGACTATTTGTGTGCTGCTGACGCTCATCTTCTCGAAATACCTGTACATGGCCAGCCTGAACAGCTACTACACCTTCTACCTGATAGAAAAATTCGGTGTCAGCATCAAGACCTCGCAGATCCTTCTGTTCGTCTTTTTGGGAGCGACGGCCATCGGCACCATCATCGGCGGCCCCATCGGCGACAAGTTCGGGCGCAAGTACGTCATCTGGGCCTCGATACTGGGAACCGCGCCATTTGCCCTGCTAATGCCCCACGTAGGCTTTACCGCCACCATACTGCTCAGTTTTCTGGTAGGTTTGGTACTGTCGTCGGCCTTCCCGGCCATCATCATCTACGCGCAAGAGCTGTTGCCCAACCACATTGGCCTGACCTCTGGCCTGTTCTACGGATTCGCATTCGGCATAGCCGGCATATCGGCCGCAGTGCTAGGCACCCTGGTCGACACCTACGGCATCTTTAATGTCTACAATGCCTGTTCGTTCATACCGCTACTGGGAATGGTAGCCTACTTCCTGCCGAACCTGAAAAAGGCGTGAGTCCACAAACCGCCAACCGGCATACCATAATAAAGGTATGTTATATGACAGATTTGTGTGATTGTCCAAAAATGGTAAACACCCTAATTTTGCAGTGTAAAAGAAGGAGGAAGAAAGAATATGACAAAACGGATTACCTATAACAGCCCCAATGGAAAGATAGTAGGATTACTCGACCTGCCGGAGCTAGCCACCGGCGGTAAATGCCCGATTGCCATTCTACTACACGGAATAGGAGACCACAAGGCCACCCCATTTATGAATACTGTATCTGCCAGCCTGCAACAGAAAGGGATTGGCACACTGCGCATCGACTTCAACGGACACGGCGAAAGCGATGGCAGCTTCACCGATATGACCATTACGAGCGAGGTGGGCGACGCTATTGCAGCCATCCACTATGTGGAACAACTGCCACAAACCGAACGCATACTACTGGTAGGGCACTCGCAGGGCGGTGTCGCCTCGATTCTGACAGCCGGACAAATCGGCAACGAGACCATCGACCACCTGGTGCTGCTGGCGCCAGCCGTTGTGCTGAGAGACGGTGCAAGAAACGGCAACATACTCGGAGGCACCTTCAATCCCTACCAGTTGCCCGAAACGCTGCCCATTGTGTGGGGCGTGCTAGGCCGCAACTATATAGAAGACGCCAAACAACTGCCCATACACGAAGAGTTTGTAAAATATAAGGGAAAAACCACCATAATACACGGAACAGCCGACGAAGTGGTTCCGACATCGTATTCCGAAGAACTGAAACGGCTGAGCAGGAACGCCGAACTCGTCATACTTAACGGCTACGGGCACTCGTTCGAACCCGATGCCAGCATAGTGGGCAAGTACATCAGCTAAAAAAACAGGCAGAGACACTCCTGCCCCATGCAACCACCACACCCCCTGCCCAAACAGAGTTGCCACAACCATAAAAAGCGTCACCAATAAATACACTAACAATAAAACAAGGCAATAATAGTTCGCATATTGGACATATTTGAGGAAAGATAAAACACATCTGCACAATCAAAATAAATTTGTGCAAAAAAATGCACACGAATACTTGCAATGTGCAATTTTGTTTCTATATTTGCACAAACAAAAACGAGATGTGCAATAAAAATCACTTCTCAGATGTTAAGGAAATTGCCTAAAGACATCAGCATATTTGTTATTTTTTAGTTATTGTTAATGTAATGTTCGCCCTTGAAAAAGGGGAAAAAAGAAATGGAGGACGCTTATGAATGAAGTAGTGAAACCCGTTTATGATGACTTTGGTTGTGTAATTGACGACGTAGTAATCGGCATTTATGCAGACCAAGATTAGGCAAAGCTCTACCAGAAGGCAGAGTTAAGGCGCACCTGTGCAAGGTGCGCTTTTTTGTTGTGCGGTGCGGAAAAATTGCCAACCAGTGCAAAAACAAGCGCTCCCGAACAAGAATAGAAACGGCTATTATATATATCTTTGCACTAAGAAAATGTCACCACATTACCTTATTTACAACCGATGAGAAAAACAGTTCTTCTATTATTCGCATTTCTTTCGGCTATAGTCTGTTATGGTATAAGGCCCTACCCAGAAACCGGTGCCCTGTTCAACACCGGCAGCACGACCTGCGCCATAGGCAGGCCCCTGAACGAGGTGGTAGCGGAGTTGCTTGACAACAGCAATTTCTTTGACGCAGAAACAGACTACGTCAACCTAAGGACATCGTCGAACCAACATACACATAATAACGCGAAAGGAGGCATAGAGCTACCTGCGCTATCGGAAGAAGACACCCTACTCTACGTGGAGAAACACGCGATAAAAGGAAAGGGAGATGGCGGACTGAACGACACCTGCTTCATTTTCGGCATCTATTTCAGTGCGGCAAACAACGACGCATTGCGCCAGGTAAAGCTGCTGCGGGTCAGTTACTTTACTATCTACGAATCGATTCCGCTCACCCCGTTTACTGTCGACTGGTCACAGAATTATTCACAAACGGCCGAAATCTTTCTTAACTTTCTGTCGCCAGACTACTTTAACAGCAAACTGGGCAACGACTGTCCGAGCCCCAACGAGATACGAACTGCTGAAGAAGAAAACTACTCGGAATTGGTAAAAACAGACGGACAAAACGTGCTGTACAGAAAGACGGACAAAATATCGGCCACCACCAGCACACACCAGGTAAAATATTACAAGACCGACTACATAGTCGGCCAAATGAACTACTGCCCTGTTGAGGTGGAACTGAACGAGGACATCTGCCAGGGCGAAAGCTACACGTTCGGCAACCACGTACTGAGCCAAACCACCAACGCCATCCAGAAAACAAAGACCTGGTACGGCGCCGACAGCACTACCATTCTGCACCTGACCGTGCACGACACTGCCAGCACCACCATCGACACCACCCTACACAGCGGACAAAGTCTGCTGGTTGACGGTAAACCGGTTACCCAAAGCGGTATTTATACGGAAAGAGCACAAACGGTTTATGGTTGCGACAGTGTGGTGACCTACCAAGTAACAGTTCTGGCCAACGACACCACCTACTACCCCATAAAACCGGGTACAGTGGTCACCCCCAACGGAGACGGGACAAACGACACTTGGCAGATCGTCAACATAGACAGGTACAACATCTACACTATACGCATCTACAGCCGTTCGGGCAAAGAGCTTGCCCTGTACAAGAACCACTACGATGGTTGGGACGGCACCTACAAAGGCAAGAAACTGCCTTCGGCAGATTACTGGTATGCCATCAGTTTAGACGAGTCGGATGAGACTATTCAGGGACATTTCACACTAATATGGGAGTAAACGAGCTCGGGAAAAGTAAAGAAATACAACCCATAAGTTCAGATAACAAAGAAAGCATGGCGCAAGACATCTGATAATCGGCTTGAATATCCAGAACGTGCCGTAGAGGAAGGGTTGGTAAACGCTCTCATTCACCGCAACTATCTAGAATTGGGAAGTGAAGTACATATAGACATGTATGACGACCGACTTGAGATATTCTCTCCTGGTGGTCTCGTAGATGGCGGCTCCATCAAAGATGTGGACGTGTTAAATATGGCATCTCGACGTCGAAATCCAATTCTTGCAGATATTTTCAGTCGCCTAAAATACATGGAACGCCGTGGCTCTGGATTCAAAAAGATAGTTTCTGCATATAAAGAACATGAAGGCTATACCGAAGGCATGAATCCTTCATTCTCAACCCCAAGGGATAGTTTTGTCTTGACATTACCAAAATTTAGTATTATTGATATTGAGGGGGTATATGTTAGCAATGTTGACGATGCAGAAGGCAGTCATAATGCAGGTGGTCAGAAAGGTGGTCAGAAAGGTGGTCAGAACGATGCAGGAAAAACCATTGACACCATCCTTCAGCTTATAAAAGAAAATCCAAGCATTACAAGAAAAGTTCTTGCAGAAACAGTGGGTATTTCTCCAAGTGCTATCCAAAAACATATAAACCTACTTAAGAACGAAGGCATAATTATTCGTAATGGTAGTGATAGAGACGGTTATTGGGAAATAAATAATGCAGGTGGTCAGAAAGGTGGTCAGAAAGGTGGTCAGAATGATGCAGGAAGAACCATTGACACCATCCTTCAACTTATAAAAGAAAATCCAAGCATAACAAGAAAAGTTCTTGCAGAAACAGTGGGTATTTCTCCAAGTGCTATTCAAAAACATATAAACCTACTTAAGAACGAAGGCATAATTATTCGTAACGGTGGTGATAGAGACGGTTATTGGGAAATAAAAACAGTTAGCGAAAAAAACAAATAGGATTTACTTATCTTACAACGGACCATACCCCAAGAACTACTACGATGGTTGGGACGGCACCTATAAAGGCCATAAACTACCTTCGGCAGATTACTGGTATACCATCAGTTTAGACGAGTCGGATAAGACGATACAGGGGCATTTCACATTGACGTGGGAGTGACCCAATTACAACAAGCACGACACTGGCGTAAGGGAACTGGGTTACAGCTAGTCCAAAATACACTCGCTGTCAGGGGGACTGTTTTTATTTTACGAATCAACTGTTTTAGAGCAGTTTGACATAAATAAGAAAAAGAATAGAACTTACAGAATAGTAGAAATCGTATTTTTTCATTTATTTTGCGGAAAATTTTCATTGTATGCGCATTATGTGCATGCAACTATACATAAAAAGCGTCAACTGAAGCTTGTTTTTGGTCGTTTGAAACGTAGGAAATTTCAAAGTTGAAAAATCAAGAACAATGCAAAAGATGATGCTGCGGGTGTGTTATATACATTCCGTAAGTGTGCATATGGACAACTCTGTCCATGCACACTTTATGTGGTATTATATATACGCATGACGTGGGTATCTTCTTTGCTTTGTCTATTTTTCATGGTTATTCCTACGACCACAAACGACAGACAGGTAAAGTTTAGACACCCACGTTTTTTTATGTGAAAAATTCTACAAACATAATGTCCTATAGGGGCAATACCAATAAAACATTTAATAATCTTAAAAACTAACATATGATACTAGAAATTACCATTAATCTGATTGAAAAGGCAGAGCCACAACTTGCAATACTGCCACTGCTTCCTGCTATTGCTGTAGGTATCCTTAGTGGGCTTGCTTCTATAGGACTGATTGTAACAGGAAGCATAATATATGACAAATTTGCAGGAAAAAGTATTTGTATTCTAGGTCCAGAGAGTTCAGGAAAAACACAACTTCTGTCTTTTTTAAGGAATGAACCATATCCATATGAAGAACGTCATCATTCTCAGTATGTAGAGTATGAAGAGTTTACAACAGAGATTGGAGAAAAAAAGATAAAAATAAAAAAAGGAGTAGATTTAGGTGGAGAAGAAGCTAGAATTGAAACCTATTATTCCAAATTAATATCAGAAAGCGACTGTATATTTTTTACGTTTGATGTCAATAAATATATCAATGATAAAATATATCAAAAAAAAGAGGTAAATAGCAGATTATACTTCATATATCGCAAAAAAAATAATAAGCCAACCGTAGTATTTGGGTCTCACTTGGATGAACTCTCAAAAGAAGAAAGAAAATCTATTATCAAAACCATTCAAAAAGAAGTAAAAGAAGAAGAATATAAAGAACTGTTACAAAAGAATTTTTTTGTCACTGATCTTCGTGATACTGATCAACTAAAAGAATGTATAAACAAAGTTATATTATGAATTCATATATGACTGCTCAAGCACAAAAAGCAAACGAGCAAACAACATTTGTCATTAATGGAGAGGTTTCTTTATTTTCAAATAGTACACTCCAAAAGGAAGCTGCAAGTAAAATTGCATCAGCAGCCATGGAATGGAAAGACGTTCCGTACAAAAGGGAAATAAAAGAAAAGTTACCTTCATGGTTTTGCTTTAAACAAAAAAAAGGAAAAGGAACCTTTATACAATCCTGCTTCAGTAAAAATCAACTAGACGAGAGTGGGAGAAGAATGGGGTTTCAATTTTTCTGTGATTGGGAAGATGAAGATATTGATAAGGTCTTTAATGAACTAAGAAAATGCGCAGAATTAGCAAAAAGAGAATTAGATGAAGACGAACTTAAAACATTAAAGGAGATAAAAGAAGAAGATAAAAAAAAACAATTTTTAGTAAATGTAAGGACTATTTCTCTAATCTTGCTCGTCATCCTTCTAATCGGCGTAATAATTGAGTTCAAAACGAAATAGGAAAAACAAATCAGCACAATAAACATGTTAAAATTAGATGAATTAAAAGGAGATGTACTCCTAATCGCAAAAGACGAACCTGCATTCTCATACAATTGGGAAACAGAGCATAAATATATTAGACCAGAGTTACAAGTTTTACCATATTCATTCATTGATGACTATAAGAAAGACTATAATCTTCAATTTGAAATAGGAACCAGACTCGTACCAGGATGTATGTTGGTGAAGCACCCTTATCTAGACAACACATACATTGACATTAACAATTTTGAAGAGAAAATGTATGAATACAAGTTTAATCAAATCAAACTTATAGCAAAGAAACTTGGTGCAAAAAAAGTATCAACTCAAATTATAATAACAGACTGTATGAAACGTGATTTTGACGCAGAAGTAGAAGCTAGTTGCAAATGGGTAGAGGTTGAAGGTGACTATAAGAAAGAGATGAAGGATAAACTTGAGAAAAAATTTGTGTCCACAGACACAACAACAGGTGAAATGACACCTGAAACTTATCGGGAGGCTAAAGAGATTGCAGAAAAATCCGGTCTTTCTAATGACAATGACATAATAGACCTACTTGAATTCAGAAAGCCTGGGAGTCCAATTCAAAATAACACAAAACACATAGGAATTGAATTGTCTAAGGAGTCAAACACTTCAAAAGAAATTGCATTTTCTCTAAAAGCAATGAAAGAATTATTCTCTATAAACGCAGAAATTAAAGAAACTATTTGTAAAAAGAGTAATGTTTCATTGGCGGTCGATATTGATTTTTAATCACTGGTGTCCGCTAAGCCTCAAAAGGCATAACAATACAGTCCGCAATGCTTGCAAAAACGGCATTGCGGATTTTTTTTAATTACCACACCAGAATATGCCGCAACCAAACTGTCCGTATGCGAAAGAAAAGATAGAAAAATTAGCAGCGTAAAAGTAAGACAATATGAGTCTGTCCGCTTTATGATATTATTTCGGGTGAGAAGTGTAGTAACGGCTTATTGCCACAGGGGTTCGTTCTCCCACCCACAGGGAAAGCCCTTCATGGAGGGTTGCACACTTGGATATTTTTTCAGAGAAGCAACCAATTTTTATAAGAAAAAGCTATTTTCTGGTCGTAAATAAATTGTTTTCAATTGTATTGACAGTTTTCGGGGGACGCTTTTTTATATGCATTTATTTTGATGCTTTCATATACTTGAGCATTTGGTCATGCAAAAAACACCGGGCACGGAAGAATGCCAGTAACATTTCTTCCGTACCCGGTTATAGGAATTCCGCCATACAGGCAAAAAGGAGTTGTAAGTAACGAAGAGTTACTTATTTATGAACAAACTCGCCATTTTCGTTTAAAAGATAGATGCCACAACCACGACCCACAGAGTTTGAATCGAAGGTTTTTGGATCGTATACGACCTCTATACAGTTGAGGTTATATTCCACGCTGTCGATCTTTGTAGAAGAAGGAGCTAGCTGGTAAATGTCGCGTCTCGTTTGTTCTATTCGGCTCTTTATCCATTCTTTATCTTCATCGACTGAGGTTCCTTCAGTTTTCTGATTTGTCCACCACGTGGTATAAACGGTTTTATGGCCATCGGCATACGTCAAAAAGAACTTCAACGGCAACGAGTACACATAGCCCTTTTCTGCCGCAAATGAAACCAACGGCACAAGTGCCAAAGCTAAAAAAAACAGTTTTCTCATCTTATTATATTTATACGATTATCAAATCAAGTTGTGGATAAGCCTGTAAGCGACCGATCCGGGTGCAGGAGTAGCTGGGCAGTTGTCGGCATCGAACCAGCCGGCGGCAGAAAGCTCGTCTTCCTTCACCTTTATCTCCCCACTCTCGTACTCAGCCGTAAAGGCCAGCATCAGCTGGTCGGGGAAAGGCCAGCTCTGGGTACCCTTGAACTGGATGTTCTTCACCCTAATGCCCGTTTCTTCGAAAATTTCACGGGCGACTGCCCTTTCGGCCGTCTCGCCCACCTCTATGAAGCCTGCCAGTGTGGAATAGACATCTTGGTTGCGCTGCACGTGCCTGCCCAACAAGATTTTATCGCCCTTGCGAACCAACACAATCACACAAGGCTCAATGCGGGGGAAATGGATTTTGCCGCAGGTGGGACAGTATTTTGCGGTTTCAACATCCCTTAGCAGCAATTTTCCGCCACAGTTCGGACAGAACTTGAAGCTGGTGTGCCATGAGAGCAAAGCCCTTGCACGGGCCAAAGAAAAATCGTCTTCGGCGGCAAGTTCAAAAAACGACTGGCGGATGGTTTTAACCGCATAGCCCTCGGGCAAGTCCTCGGTAGAAGACAACTCCATAGCGCAAATGTTGTTTTCCGGTTCCGCAATAAAGCCAACCGCCCTCACCCCAAGCCGTTTCAAGTCGGCAAAAGACAGTTCAGAGCCATCGGCCCGGACCACCCGGTCTCTATTCTGCAGGGCAAAACACTTGCCCGAAAACTCAGCAGGATTTTCAATTATCATAATAATGAGATTTGCTAATACAAAGTTACGATAAAATTCAGTTGAACGAGTTGGCAATTGCCCTGTAAGCCGTATTTATTTTTGCCATCAGCGCCACGCATTCCTCCTGTCTGTCGGCATTCTTCGGCAAATCGGGATGGTGCTGCAAAGCCAGACGGCGGTAGGCGACTTGCACCTCAGCTGGCGAGGCCGAAGCAGGCAGGCCAAGCACCCGGAAAAAGGCAGCGAGGTCGACCTTCTGCTGTACGACCGCCTTGCCGCCACCGCCAGCCGTTTTCTTATGTTCTTCGCTTTGCTGCGCCCTCTGTTGATCTCTCTGTTGCTTCGTTCTCTTCTTCCAGGCAGTCTTCGAGTAGGTTTTCTTCTTTGCCCTATTGGGGGCTAAAGGCTTGTATTCTTCGATAAGCTGTTCTATAGTTTCCTCGCTCAACCTTATAGACACCATCATATTGTTCAGTGCGTCCCACTCGTCTCGATAGATGCCATCGTTAGAGACCGCCAACTTGAAAAGGAGGCGGATGAAGAGGTAACGAATCTCGTAGGGATAACTGCGCACAAACTTCACGTCTTCATACTGCAACTCCGGTTTTCTTGCATGCGGAACTCCCAGTTCGTTCATAAAGGTAGAATAGGCCTTACCCAAATCGGACCCAGTATATTCGAGTTTCAGCAGGAATTCCCTTATCAGGACCTGCCGGTCGTTGACAGCAGAGTCTCCCAACATAATAAAGTCGGAAGTAATCCTCGCCAAAGGCAGCAGAAACGATTTTGAATTCTTCTTGGTACCCGTTTCCATAAAAAAGCGAAAGAAATAACATGTAATAACTATTACCACACAAAAAGCCACTAATTCCATAATAGCACTAATTTTTGATTACGAACCAGACGATAACGAACTCGTGATAAATTCGTACGCCACGTTGATTTTCGCCATCTGTTTCACGCATTCCTCCTGCCGACCTTCATTTTTCGGTAAATCGGGATGGTGCAGCAAAGCCAGACGGTGGTAAGCGTCTTGCACCTCACGGAGCGAGGCCGAAGCAGGCAGGTCAAGCACAGCATAGTACTGCGCCAAGCGGCTATTGGCAACCTTAGGCGCTGCTTTCTGCGAAGCGCCACCCGCGGAAGCGCCCGCACTTCCAGCCCGCGACCGGGCCTGTTCCGACGACCTGTTATAGGACGAAGAGGTGCCACCCTTCGCCCGAGCAGAGGCAGAGGCCGAGGCCGAGGCACCGTCCGCCTTCCCGGTGTTGCCAGACTGCTTCCGCTGTTTGACAAAACCGTACACTTTGTTGTAGATGGCCGTATCGGAATAAGAGCGGAGGGGACCATAGAATTTGAACAAATGGTCGATATAGGTTTTCGAAAAATTCATACCGTTCACCACGGTTCTTAAAAGTTTCCATTCATCGTTCATAATGCCATCGTCTTCAATAGAGAGCTTGAAAAGCAGGTGCGAGATTTTCATTCTCTCGTCGAGTGGCAGATTATGGGCGATAAAATTAATCGACTTGTTTAAATCGCTGGGCTCGTAAATTTGTTTTACCACCAAGTTCCAGTATTCGGAGTTGGAAAGACTGCCACAAATTTTTGCCCTGTCAATCACATCGTCAATCAGTTTCCGCTTTGCAGCGGTGATTTCCCTGTTATAGACCAGCATAGCGGAAATGAGGTTGGCACAATGCGTTTGCAGTTTCAAGTCATTCTTCTCAGCCTTGTCCTTATTTTTAGAGGAAGACATGTATTCAGAGAGGAGAACAGGCTTAATAACAACACATATAAAGACAAAAGCCAAAAGAGGTACAACGAGTCCCATAACTATTTTGTGTTTTGTGTAATGGCGGCATACGCCACATTAATTTTCGCCATAATCCGTACACTCTCGGCGCGTCTTTCTGCATTGCGCGGCAAGTCGGGATGATGGAGCAACGCCAAGCGGTGGTATGCTTCTTGAGCCTCGCTCTCCGAAGCGGTAGGTGCCAATCCGAGTACGGCAAAGGCACTGGCTAACGATGCGGAGACAGGGGCAGGCGCACCCTGCCTAGAAGAGGAAGTACGACCTTGCGAAGACGAAGAATTGCCAGCATAGGAAGCGCCTCTGTATTTTTCAGAGAAACTTTGGTAAGTTTTGTAATTATAACCTTCGGAGCGCAACCCCGCAAACCGCCGGTATAAAGTCGCGACAGACTTATTAAGTTTAAACTGTTCGAGCAAAAACTCCAACAAAAGCCATTCGTCGTACTTAATACCCTCGTCAACAGCAGCCAGTTTGTACAACATTTTCACAAAAGTAAAACGTACTTGGCGTGTAACGTTCTGGTTTATAACATCAATAGCCTGTTTCAATGTAGGTTCGTCCTGACGGGCGCCCAGTTTTCCCAAAAAGGGGATGCAGTTTTTGAAATTGACAGAGATGTACGAGCTTGCCAAATGTTCCTTATTCGAGCTTTTAGGACTCAAGTAAAGCACCTCGTTCACCACACGGACCAGGCAGTCGCCCAAAAAGAACCTTTGGGGTATGTCGTTTTCACCACCGGAAGGCGCGCCAGTGCGCCATCCCGAATAAAGCCTAAGCAGATAGCCGGTATTCGCACTATTCATTTTCAGTCCGTTCATCACATCCATAATGAAGTACCATTCATCGTCCTTAATGCCATCGCCGATATTGGCCAACTTGAATAACTTGTGCACCAGATTACGGCGATCTGAAAAAGAGAGATTCCGTTCCATTATAGACGCAACCAGCAGATTCGTATCTAAATAGGATTTCCAAGTTTTTGCGACAGACATTATGTCGGACGCCTCATAAAAAGAAAATCCCGCTTTTTTAAAGTCTTCTTCAGTCAATTTATAGAAATGCGGATTATAGGCAAGAAGAGTCCCCAAAAGCCTGACATTATCGCTGTATTTCGCATCTTTCCTACCGCACGCATTTCTGAAAAATTCGGACGACTCCTCTGTCGCATAAGATTTAGACCGCGCATCAGACTTCTTCTCAAACTGAGAATCGTCGGACGATGATCCGCCAAAGAGGTCGAGAACCGACATCAAAACAAAAAACAGCAGAAGAACCGCTACAGCAATATATTCCATAAAAACTAAATAACGATTTTATATAAAGATACGGAATTAGCGAAAAGAACACAAAGAAAAGTAGAGAAACAAGAAACCGGGTGCGTGAAAAATGGAACCACCATTTTCCCACACCCGGTTATAGCGATACCGTCTTACAGACGGAGCCCCCAATTGCGCACAGGCAAAGGAGGGGGTTATTATTTACGTTTCTTAGCGCTTGATTTAGTGTTGCCACCCTTACCGCCAAACTTGAAAGCAAGGCCGAAAGAAGCCTCGGCCGCAGCATCGCTTGCAAAGTCGGTTGCAAATTCAGCCTTCAAACCAAAATGTTTGGTAAAGAAGTACTTTACACCGATAAACGGCCCCATAGCAAAGCTGGCTTCAGGGTCACGTTCTACCCAATGTCTTGGACAATGGCGGTGGTAGTCGTGCTCCCATGGGTTGTGGTAGCCACAGTCGTAGCCCCAACCATCTTTATCCTCACCATAAGGAACAAGCAGGTTGATACCCGACATCATACCCGCATACAGGTCAAGCCCCTTAACGAACTCGAAATGGAAGGCGCAACGGAAGAGCGTTTCGAACTGCATAGCGCCAATCTCGTCGTTCCAGTGGTTGAGGTAGTTACAGAAGCCCTCGTAGAAACCGAGGTCGATGGCACCATTCTTACCGAACTTCTTGGTATTGAACATACCCGAAGCCACGGTCCAGTTACCATCGATAGAGACATTCGGCATAAGGGGGTCCTCTGTCGCATACTCGAGGTCGCGTTCGTCAGCCGGAGGCACACCAATCATAATACCCAAATTAAAACCGCCCTTAGGCTGAACATCTTGAATACCGGAAGTTTTAGCCTCAGCATTCATCAAAACACAACACGCAGAAAGTGCAAGAATTATTTTTCTCATATATAACATAACATTTAACAAAAAAAGGTTTGCCCGAAGGCAAACCCACTTAGTTTATTAGATGCAATTAAAATTTAAGAGCCAAACCAGCAGCAATAGGTGCATAGTTATGATCCTTATAAAAATCATGACCAAATTCGACTTTTACACCAACATGTTCTGTAAAGAAGTATTTTGCACCAGCAAAAGCTCCAATACAAGGCTTAGAATCAGTATCATCGCCAATAAACAAGTTTGAGCCACCAAACATACCAGCATATACATCTAAATTTTGTACGAATTCAAAGTGAAAAGCACCACGAGCAACAACACAATGTTGGCTGAAATCATAATCACCAGCAGAGTATGGAGCAAAACCATAATATAAACCAAGGTCGATGGCACCGTTTTGGCCGAACTTGCCAGCATTGAACATACCAGAAGTCAATGTCCAATTGAAATCGAGTGAAGTCATTGCGAATTTTGCATCAACATCATCACATGGAGGAACACCCAACATGACACCCATGTTAAAGCCACCATCAGGTTGAACATCTTCAATACCAGAAGTTGCTGCATTAGCAGTCGCAAAAGTGACCATAGAGATCACTGCCAATAAAAATTTCTTCATTTGTATAATAAAAATTAATTGTTTCCTATTTACAAGAAGTCTAACTGCAAATAGTATGCCAAAGAACATATTTTCACGACCATTTTTCGGCCACATTTTTCTTTTTTTGTCTCAATAGCACCTATTTGTCTAAAACGAAGCCACAATGCTGGCACAGCGTTTCAACCGCCTTCCGGTTCATAAATCCCTTACGGATGGCCTCGGCCCTAGGGGAAGCCAGCAAAGCCTGCAGGTCGTCGGTAAAGATATTGCCCAAGCGGAGTTGCGCATCGGCATCGAGACAACATGGCACGACACTGCCGTCAGACAATATGGCAATATGGTCGCGGAGCGCATAGCACGCCCTAGAAGCGCAACCTTCCGCCACCTGGCCCGGCCATTGGAAGCGGGCCGCATTCTTCAGGTAGATCCCATCGGCCAGCGTGGTGCTACGCTGCGAAAGAACATCGTCGGTCATCGACAAGCCGAACTCGCGGTTTAAGACGTCCAGACAATAGCGGTTAAAGGCAGAAACACCATCGGCGCCCGCATTCCACAACCGCAACGAGAAATAGCAGCTACCCTGGTAAGCCTTGACAAAGTTGCAGACCCCCAGCAAATAGTCTTCCAACCCCTCGGGCGGTATATTCTCGACCGCATCGTGCAACGAGAAATTAAACTGCCGCACTTGGCGAAGGACCGACGGCTCGACCTTCAAACGCCCCAACAACGAGCCGTTGGAGGTGACATTGACGTTGAAGCCATGCTGGAAAGCCAACTGTAACAGCGCACCGAAATGCGGGTGCAACATAGGCTCGCCCAGCACATGCAGGTAAATGTAACGGGTAAACGGTTTGATACGGAGCAACACCTCTTCGAAACGCTGTGGCGACATCAGCACCTTGGCACGCGACGAGGGGAAGCAGAAACTGCAGTTGAAATTGCAGGAATTAGTTATTTCGATGTAGACCTTTTTAAACACTTGCACCAACGGGTAAAAGAACGCACGACCCGGAGGGGCCGTGCGCTATTTCAAAATAATCTTTTCTCAACCAGATTAAGGGTTGTACTCGAGCAAACCTGTGTTGTAACGGGTACGCAACCACTTGCAGTACTTAAACTTGTAACCCACCGAGAAACCGAGGTTCAAGTTGTAAGAGCCGTTCAAGCCTTCGGTCACGTTCAACGAACCGAACAAGCCCGGAGCTCCCGTTTCCAGCTCGTAGCAGCACTTTGCGCCCACGCCATAGTCGAAACGGCGCGGAATAGAGTTGTACCACGCCTGCATGTTCTCGACATCTTGCTGCGAGAAGTCTTGTGCCGAGTTGGCGTAACGCTCTTGCAATTCGTCGTATACAGTGCGGTAGAACGAGTTGTCGGAGAAAGTAGTGACGTCGTTGTCGCCGGCCTTACCCGTGAACGCCCAAGCCACATAGACACCCAAGCCCGGAGAAAGGCGGCCAGGGCCCACGTTGAAGCTATACATCACCCAAATAGGCACCTTGATGTACCAGGCGGAAATATCTTCAGGCAACTTCACCTCAATAGGGCTGAGACCCGAAACGGAATTCTCGCAAAAAGTAAGCGTACCGCCATCGGTCTTAGTACCTTCCATAGAAATCATGAGTTCGGGCTGTAACGACCATTTCTGGTTAATCTGAACTTCAGCCAAAACACCAGCGTTACCACCCACGCGGAACTTGGTTCCATAAAGAGATTCATAATCGCCCGACCACTTGCTCATATTAAAGCCAAGCTGTCCACCGAAGCGAACCTTCACATCGTTTTGGGCGAAGGCGGCCATTGTGCAAAACAGGAGCGATAGAATAATGCCTATTTTTTTCATAAATAGCTATTTAGACTGTTTTTCGTTCTTATAGTTGAAATTATCAATTTACAAAGATAGTATTTTATTGAAATTGAGCAACCATTTTTAAACAAAAAGAATTCAATCGGCTATTCATCACCTTTCATTACCAGACAAAGACGCAGACCGCCATTGTATCTCGAATAAGAGCTAGTGACGTTGTCGGCCTCTAATCCCCTACGGGCAAAAACCGTCAGGTTCTTTTTATAAGAGTCGTAGCCGCCTCCACGGTTCACATAAAGAGCGGGGGAATGAGGAGAAGTTTTCGGGCCAGTAGGATTGTCGGTCGGGCTATTCTTATAATAAGTGCTTGAATAATAGTCAGAGCACCACTCTGCCACATTACCAGCCATATCGTACAATCCCAGTTCGTTAGGTTTACGCGTTTTCACGTAATTAATATATACGTACGAAGAATTGTAATAGTCAGAATCGTAATAAGCCACTTCACTGAGATCATTGGAGCCTGGATATTCGGTCCCCTTCGACTTTGTGCCACCACGGGCCGCATATTCCCATTGGGCCTCGGTAGGCAAAACGAACCCCATGTTTTCAGGCAGTTGTCCATCGTCGTGCAGGTACTTGTTCAATGCTGGAAGGAAGTCTTCGACCGCCTCGGTATAAGAGATTAGGAAGACCGGATAATACTTGCCGACCTTGCTGTAATTGACCCAGCCCGTTTTATACATGCCCAGCAAATCGGTCCACAAGCCTTGGGTTACTTCGGTTTCCCCAATATAATAGCCCGTCAAGTAGACTTTGTGAACAGGCCCGGCATCTTGATCGGCACTTTTCGAATAGTTGTCGCCGTCAGGATCTGAACTTTGCGCCCCCATAAAGAAAGAGCCAGAAGGTACACCCACCATTTTAAAGTACGTATCACCAACCTTGAACTCCTTGACGGGTTCCTCTTCTATGGTGAAATCAATGGCCGGCGTCGGGTCGTCGTCAGAACAATAGCATTCGTCTTGTTTGCATCCCGCAAAAGCAACCAGTAGCGAGAAGGCCGGTATAAAGTATTTTAAACGCATAGTAACAGAAATTGATGATTAGAACAAAAGGAAACCGACTCCGGCACGGAGCGAGAAGGTGTTGGTACTCCAGAAATGGCGGACCGCATAATAGCCGATATTTGGCAAATCGTCTTCTTCGGCCTTACCCAAGAACGGGAATTCGGTACGCATAGCGAACGACACCCTCAAGCGGTCGTTCAGGAACAGGTGGTTGTAACCCAGTTCAAGGTAACCCGCCCAAAGGTCTTCGTTACCCGCACACTGCTCATTCGAAAAGCGTTCTAACACATCCTTGCTCGGAAGTTTCGTTTTTTCAGCAATAAAGGAACGCGCCGCATAATCGAGACAATTGCGCCGCCACTGCACCTGCAGTTTGTTAACCCCCACCTGTATGTATCGGCCATAAGGGGCATTCGACGTTTTAAACATATATTGGCGGTAGCCAATTCCGGCCTCGAAAGACCTTTCTTCGGCCTTACGGTTGAATTCTAACGAAAAGTTATATTCAGAAAATTCCAGCAGCGGCTTGTCTTGGTAAAAGAAATCGGAATAAGGCACGAAGCGCGCCTCCAGCATGAGGCTACCCTTCCGCCAAAGAATGGTTTCGATACTTGCCGAAAAGAAAATGTTACAATCCCAAAAATGATATCCTTCCATCGACTTCGTCTCACAGTCTTTCTCGTCAAAATAGGAGTCAGAGTCGAAAGTGGTGTAAAAAGGATCGTCTGGTTCAGGAACAGTTATAAACTGGCTGTTGTAATCGAAAAGCCTTACTACCTTGCTGGAAGTGTAGACGTTAGCATCGAGCAACACGCGTTTACCAAGGAAACCCTGCGCACCAGCCACCAAAGGAAGGCAGCAAAGAATTGTTGAAATCAAATATTTAGAACGCATAAACTACTCTCCTTTTTTAACATTAGACAAAAACTGGTACAAGAATTGGTGAAGCCGTGGCTGCGTGTTATACTTCGAAGCCTTTAATACCGCCTTGTTGTCGGTGTCGCCCGTATCGAGGTCGGTAAGGGCAGCCGAAGCAACCAGTCCGCGCAGCCTGATAAAGCCACCCGCAACCACTGCAGGCAAGGCATAAGGGACCGCAACACCGGCCATAACACCGTGCATTTTGAACTTTCTTTTTGTCATATCGGCAACACGCAAATCGAGCATCTTGGTAATACCCTCCTTCTTCAACAAAGAATCGAGTACCGGATTTTTCAGGTTAACCAAGCCCTTGTCCGAGCCCGCAATGTTCTCATACTGCAGGTTTTTCAGCAAGATGTAGAAGTTATAGTTCTTCGTATTCGGATTGTTTTTCACCAATTGTTCGTAACAGACGAAATCGATGTCATATTTGTGTCCCCACTTAATAAGGTTGTCCTGCATTTGCCGGTCTTTTCTAGCAAGCGACTTACCATCGCCATAGTAAAGGGTAACCAACAAGACCTTTCCCCCCTCGAACGCTTTCTTGTTTACGTTGTTTGTCAGTTCGTCGAGCGCATCCTCCACATCCTTCTTCTCATCTGACTTTGCCGTAGAGCTAAGCATATTCACAAAAGCAGAGTCCGCCTTCATATCAACCAGCATATAGTTCAACACGGTGAAACTGGAATCGGGAAGCACATATTTCTCACGTATCTGCTTCTGCCGAATGTTGTCGTACTTGCTGTCGCGGCGTTTTTCAGGCGCGGCAGCAGTCTCTCCGCCACTGGCCTTAGCAGTAGGGATGTTCCGCTTGCTCTTTCTTTTAGAAGCCTGCTTGGCATCAGGCTTTTTGGTCTCATTAGAGGCAGGCTTTACGTTACCAGACGCCTTAGAAGCGTTTTCGGCCACCGGCTTACCAGTTCCAAGAAGGGCATCAACCTTTTTCTGCGCATCGGCCACAGAAGTACCCATAGCGAAGTCGCAGAAATCGGAAGTCGAAAGGCTGTAGTTACGCACCATCGCCATCAGGCTTTTCGTAATAGGCGCCAAATCGGGATTAACCTTTTGTGCCTTCCAAGCGAAACGGAGAGCAAGTACAGCCACTTCCTTCTTTTTGAGTTTACGGAGGAAGTAATAGGCAGCGCCACTCTCTCCCTCTGTCTTTTTATAGTCGGGAACAACATCGGTAATGTCGCCGTCGGCCTTATACTTAGCCACCCCATAAAGCGCCTGGGCGGCGAAAGTCTGAAGGTCGGCATCGTCCTTATTGTCGGCCATCATCACGTAAGTGTTGTAAAAAGCCTCACCGAAATCGTGATTTTTCAGGAGCAGGCAAACCGACTCCTTGCGGGCCAGGAAGCGTGCACGGTCGAAAGCGGCTTCAGTCAGCAAGAATTCCGTACGCCCCTCATCGCTCAAGTTCTTTACCAAATCATCGGCGTTCTGTCGGCGTTTCTTCAAGTTCGGATGTGTGTCAAGCGTGTCGACATAGTCCTCACGGCTGACGATAGGGTTCAGTTTCGAGGTGAAATACTCATCGGGGAACTTATAGTCGGCCGTCTCTACAAAAGAGCGTTCGAAAGCCTCTTCGTCGAACGGCAGGTAGCTGTACTGCAAAAGGTCGAACAACCCAGGAACCGCCTCGTAACTATAGTTCGTTTTCTTGTAGAACTCGGTAATAGCGTACGAATCGGCCTCTAGTTCCTTCTCGCGGTCGCGCATCGTTTTTTTCAGCGCATATTCGGCAACCGATTTAGCCTTTTTCAAATCCTTCTTATTGGCAGAAGAGCCGTGTTTTTTGTCGAAATGGGCAATTTCGTGAGCGAGAACCAACGCCAGCTCCGCCTCGCTGGTAGCCTGCGCCACCATACCCAGATTCATAAACAAAGAACCGTCGGGACACATGAAAGCGTTAGCTTCAGGCGACTTATAGAGGTAAATGTTTATTTTTTCGTGTTCAGAATTCGGGTTCGCCTTATACAGAATGTTGGCGATAGAGTCGATGTAGGCATTAACAGGCGTACCATAAAGCACCCTACCCGAACGGAACAGACTTTGCACCGTACGTTCGTCGTCAGAAAGTTTTTCTTCGCCCAACAGGCGGACCATGTGCTCGGGCATTTTACCTTCGCACGACATTGGCTGATAGTTTGCGGAACGGCCAAGCACCGCCAACAGCAAACCGCCACCCAATAGAAAAAGTTTTTTCATATTAAAATAAATATAGTCGTTATACACGGCCTCCTTGCCCTTTAACAAGAAGACATCGAGACAAAGTAAGGATTAAACGGCCAGACTATTTTTTCACCGACCGATTGCGCGGATTAGCCTTCGTTTGGGCAGGAGCCGGCTTAGATTCAGTTTCAACAGAATTAGTCTTTTCCTGCTTCTCAACCGCATTTGCTACCGGAGCCTTGCCATTGCGGCGGGTAAAGTCTTTAACCGCCACCTCTGGCAATTCGAACGAGCCGATAGAACCATACTTATTGCTACGGGTCAAGACATAGAACTTATTGCCAGCCCTTGTAAGGTAGTTGTTGCAACCAAACAATGTAGGCTCCGCCCCCGACAAGTTGAAACACTTCTCCCCATCTTCGCCAAGGCGGTACAAAGTAATATACGCCGGATTGGCAGGTTTGTATGCGTACGTAGGTTTGCCGTCTTTCACCTTGTAAACCGATTCGTTATACAACAAATAAAGGTTGTTGCCATAAGGGAAAACAGAATAATAAATGTCTACACTAGACAAAGGCACCACTGCCGTCTTTAATTTCTTTGCGAAACGGTCGACAAAGCTAGCCTTTTCGAAAGAGCCGTCAGGATTTATCTCCAAATTGAAGAAACCACCCCAAAAGTTCTTGTTGACACAAGAGTTGTTGGAGCACTGCGTCAGAATTTTATAAGGGAAACCCGTCAGCATAACCTTTCCGTTGTCAAGTTCGGTAATATAGCTTAACTCCATGTGGCTGTAGACCTTCAGGGCAACCTTTTGTTTTTCGAGCCAAACATCATTAAAATGGTATTTATGGTATTGCTCGTTCTCGAAATTTGACTTTTCAAAAATATTGTAATAAAGGTCAAAATCGCCCGATGCATTGCCACCATTACGCAGAAGAATCGTCAACACCATATTCCCATTATGCAGAATTTGGGAATTCAGCGAACTCAGATACGATTTTTCCGGCATTTTGAAAACCGAACGTTGCATCTCCTTATCGGCATCAACCCAGAAAGTTTCTACATTAGTCAGCGTTTTCGCCTTTTTCGAATCATACGTTTTCAAGATGAACACCATTTCGCCCTTATCGGTAATTTTGCAACCAGACAAATAATAATAAGGGGCAGCTGTTTTGAACGAAATTTCGTTCTTCTCATATTCATCGGTCAAGAGGTCGTAAACCACATAATAGTGCGAGTAGTCGTTCTTCTCGGTTTCCACCGTCATAAGGCAAAGCACCTTCGAGCTGTCGGGAGAGATAGAATAAGAGAACGCATAATCGGGACGTTTCACCAAAGAGATTTGGAAAAGTTCCTTCGAAGAATTCGTTTTCAACGTTTTCGTGTTCAATTCATCGCAAAACAGTTTAAACACACGCGTATCCTTGTCAAATTCTTTTCTAAACAACTTGAGCGTCCGGTTAGGAGTAACGCAGGGGAAACCGTCGAACTCAAGTTTCGAAACAATATTTCCGCTCTTCATATTGTAACAATAGAGCGAGTCTTTAATCATAAAACGCCCCGCCTCGGTACGGAAATAAATATTGCCATCGAGATTGCCGTAGCAGACACTTTCAAGCAGATTCATATTCAGCACCTTATGCCACCCCCATTTGTCGACTTGCAACGAAGAGTTTTTGATGGTTTGGGCATTAGCTGCCGGCAAAAGAGAAAGGCACAACAGCAGTAAAGAAACGATTTTCTTCATGATAATTATAATTTTACGGAATTTGTATTATTACGAAATGTAAACTTATTTAAGAACAGCTTCAGTTACCAGCTACTTCTTCACTGAACGCTTACGCGGATTGGACTTCGTTTTGGCAGGAGTCTTGGCATTGGAATCAGCAGTTTTTCCACTGCTTCCGCCAACACTGGCAGAGTCCCTCCCAGCAGGCACACCCTCCACACGGGCAGGCCGTATTTCAGGCAGTTCGAAAGAACCAATAGTAGCGCGATTGAAATCTCTAGTCAAGACATAGAATTTATTACCTTTCCTCGCCAAAAATCTGTTATAGGCAAAGTTGGACGGAGTTGAACCCGACAAATTATAAGCCTTTTCTTCATCAGCCCCAACCTGCCACAAGGTAATATAAGCCTGACTTCCAGGTTTATAGCCAGCGTTCTGCTTGCCAGCCTCCACTTTTTTTACCGACTCGTTGAACAACAAATACAGGTTATTGCCATACACGAATGCATCATAATAGGTATCGACATAACGAGGGCTCCGTGTCATACTGATTTTCAATCTTCTAGCCATACGTTCAATATAGCTTGACTTTTCTAGTGTTCCATTGGGGGTTAACATTAAATTGTAAAATCCTCCCCATTTGAAGTTTCCATCATAAAGGGAACAAGGAAACCCCGTCAGCATAATTTTTCCATTGTCAAGTTCGTTTATATTACTAACATCCAGGTCTCGGTACAGAGTTACTGACTCACCCTGTTTGTCATACCACACATCATCAAAGCGGTGTTGTTTGTAATCGACCGTCCCTTCTTCAATCATCTTCTTATTGAAAACACTGTAATACAGGTCATATCCATTCCCAGAGACAGGCGACAAATTTCGAAGAACGGCCGTGAAGACAAAATTCCCACCACGTAGAACTTTTGAGTTGAAATACCTTAGATCCGTCTTTTCGGGTAGGGAAAAAACAGTGTGCTGGGCGTCTCCTTCCTGGTCAACCCACAACGTTTCGATATCTGAAAAGGAAGAAGTATTTTTCTTTTTATACGTTTTAAGAATAAAAATCATTTCACCGTTATTGGTAAGGTTAATGTCCATTACGCTGTAGAACGGAGAGGATGTTTTAAACGAGACTTCATTTTTAACGAATTCATCTGTCTTCAAATCGTAAAGCACATAATAGTGCGAGTAATTGTTTTTTTCGGTCTCGACAGTCACAAAGCACATTATTTTCGAGCTATCGGGAGACAAAGAATAGGAACACGAATAGTTAGGATTCTTCGCCAACACTTTTTCCATTAGTTTCTGAGAAGAGGACTTCTCCAGCGTTCTGGAATTCAGATTGTCGCAAAACACTTGAAACGTACGTTCTTTCCAATCGTATTCATTTCTAAACGATTTTAAAGATCCGTCAGGACACAGACAAAGGAAGTTACCAGAGGAGGCAGCTTTCGACTCAATTAAACCAGTTTCCAGATTATAGCAATACAGAGAATCCCTTGATTTTAGACCATTTTGCAGCAGCCATGTAGAGAGGTACAGTTTGTCACCAGAAATACCCCAACACCTAGAGTCGGCACGTCGGGGAGAACTTTCCGAGTGCCATCCCACATAAGAAATTTTCACAGAAGAATTTTGTATTGTCTGAGCATTGACAGACAGCATAAGGGAAAAAAGCAACAACAATATAGAGATATACCTTTTCATAACTCAATATAAAATTTCACAAAGTTAGTTCGATTGTTCCATATTCAAAATACAAAATTATAATTTTTTAAAGCAAAAAGAGAGTGAACAGAAAAAGGCAAATAACAAAAGAGTACAAATCAACAATTAGAATTGAAGTGGCATATTGGCACTTTTTGATATTTTTGCATAAACACAACAAAAAAAGAAGACATATATGAAAAAACTGTTTTTCTATTCACTGATGGCCGCAACACTATGCAGTTGCAGCAACACCACCAACACCCCACCGACCAACGAACAGCCACAGACCGAGGCCAGCAGAGGCGGAAAAAGCACAGCCCCATCGGCTTCTGAATACCAAAGTAGCAACCAAGAGGGTCAACAAAAGGTTTACGACTTTCTGAAAGCCACCAAGACCTACTATCTGGCCACCGTCGATGGCGACCAACCCCGCGTGCGTCCTTTCGGCACAGTGAACATCTTCGAGGGGAAACTCTACATTCAGACCGGACATAAGAAGAACGTGGCCAAACAGATTGCCGCCAACCCAAAGGTTGAGCTGTGCGCCTTCAACGGCAAAGAATGGATCCGTGTGGCAGCAACGCTGGCAGAAGATACCCGCATCGAGGCTAAGAAGAGCATGCTCGACGCTTACCCCGAACTCCGCGGCATGTATAACGAAAACGACGACAACACCGCTGTATTCTTCCTAACCGAAGCAGAAGCCAAAATCTCGTCGTTCGGCGCACCTGAAGAGGTGATTAAATTCTAAACACCCACCCCAAAAAAATCTCCAAAACCGCAGAAATGCAGTGATGGAGATTTTTTTTGTGACCTCGGCGGGATTCAAACCCGCAACCAACAGAACCGGAATCTGGTACTCTATTCAATTGAGCTACGAAGCCATGCCTTAGGCGTGTACAAAAGTAAGAAAAAAATCGGATAGACACACCGAATACAGATAAAAATCGAAGAAAATTTAATCAATGGAGATAAAGTAGACAAAAAAGTAACAAATCGTAAGGAAAGCAGGCGAAAAACAAAAAAGTTAACAACAAAATAGCAAAATCGACAGAAAAAGATGCATCAAAAAGGCAAGTGATGGATTAAAATATAATATCTTTGCGTAAGAAAAAGAAAATATAAAAAACGACAATGAGCAAAATAATAAAGCCCCAAGCCTACAAGCCAATACTAGATTTGAGAGAAACAGAGCTTGGAATTAAAAAAATAAAGGACTTTTTCCAAGGGAGCCTGTCGGCCCAACTCCGCCTTCGCCGTGTAACAGCGCCGCTGTTCGTATTGCAGGGCCGTGGTATTAACGACGACCTTAACGGTGTAGAACGCAAAGTGTGCTTCCCAATCAAAGATATGGGAGACCAGCAGGCCGAAGTTGTCAATTCGTTGGCAAAATGGAAGCGCCTGACTTTGGCCGACTATAAAATCGAGCCTGGTTTCGGTCTGTATACCGATATGAACGCCATCCGTCCGGACGAAGAATTAGACAACCTGCACTCGCTGTATGTTGACCAGTGGGACTGGGAGCGCGTCATCACAAAGGAAGACCGCAACATTGAATTCTTGAAGAGCATCGTAAAAAAGATATACGGCGTTATGGTCCAGACCGAATATGTAGTATATGAGGCCTACCCTGAAATCAAGCCAATCCTTCCAAGCGAAATTTTCTTCATCCACAGTGAGGAGTTGCGCCAGAAATATCCAAACCTGTCTCCAAAAGAGCGCGAGAACGCCATCTGTAAGGAGCACAAGGCTGTTTTCGTTATGGGTATCGGCGGCAAGCTGGGCGACGGACAGAAACACGACGGCCGTGCAGCCGACTACGACGACTGGAGCACGATTGCCGGCGACAAGAACCTGCCTGGTATGAACGGCGACATTTTGGTTTGGAACGAGATTCTCGGCCAGTCGTTCGAACTTTCTTCAATGGGTATCCGTGTTGACAAGGAAGCCCTGCTCCGCCAGCTGGAACTTGAAGGCCAGAACGAACGCAAAGAGCTCTACTTCCACAAACGCCTGATCGACGGCACCCTGCCACTCACTATTGGCGGCGGTATTGGTCAGAGCCGCTTGTGTATGTTCTTCCTGCGCAAGGCCCACATTGGTGAAATTCAGTCTAGCATCTGGCCAGACGATTACCGTGAAGAATGCAAGAAACTGAACATCGAGTTGCTCTAAAACGGCACTTGAAACCGATAAAAACAGAAAACGGAATCCCGACAAATGGGGTTCCGTTTTTTCTTTGACCTAGGAAATGAGGTAAGTGAACAGCGTTACCCTGCGCGCATCAGCTTCTACACTTCCGGACCAACCGGTAAAGGCCATACCCGATTAGGGTACCCAACGTGTTGTGGGTCAGGTCGTCCGTCTCACACATACCACGGTGGAGGACCAGTTGAAGCAACTCGATTGTTACAGACAACGACATACAGAACAACAGCACACGCACAAACTCATTTTTAATGAAACGGCAAGACTTTAACAAAGTAGGAGCCAGATAACCGATAGGCACAAAAAGGACAATGTTCATCACAATCTCGAACAAGCCAAACATATTCAACATTCTGAAAGCAATCCAATACTTCCAAAACGGAGTAAAGACATACTCCATTTCAGGCCTTGCCGGACGGCTAAACACCGTAGAGAAAAGAACCAGGAAGAAATAGTCCAACAAAGCAGCCTGCTTAAAGGAATCGGCCAGCGAGTCGCCCTTCCGCTTATAGAAAACGGCAGTCAGCAAAGCGAACAACAGAACCGACACAAGGAAGACATACCAGGGAATATGCCTGTACAGTGCATTTAGGTAAGTAGTCATCAGATAATAATATTCAGCAAGGGGAAGACCTCCCCCCGAAAGGAGGTACAAAATTAATAATAATCGGCGAGTAATGACGATTTTAAATAGAAAGACGATAATTGGAAATTTTAGGCTATATTTGCGAAGCTTTACACATTACCACAAACAAATAAAACATGAAAGCACTTTTTATAGGCGGAACAGGCACCATATCGGCAGCCATAACCCGCAAACTGGCCACCATGCCCGAATGGGAGGTGTATGTATTGAACCGGGGCAACCGCAACGACGCGCTCCCCTCTTCAATCAAGACCCTAAAGGCTGACATCAACGACGAGGCCGCCGTACTGGAACAGCTGAAAGGTATGATGTTTGACTGCGTCTGCGAATTCATCGGCTTCGAACCCAGCCAAATAGAGCGCGACTACCGCCTCTTCAACGGCCGGACCCGACAATTTATGTACATCAGTTCAGCCTCGGCCTACCAGAAACCGCTATCGAACTACCACATCAGCGAAAGTACTCCCCTGGCCAACCCCTACTGGCTCTATTCACGCAACAAGATAGCCTGCGAGGAACTACTGGTGAGGAAGTACCGTGAAACCGGCTTTCCCATCACTATAGTCCGCCCAAGCCACACCTACGACGAACGCTCCATTCCGCTAGGCGTACACGGCAAGAACGGCAGCTGGCAAGTTGCCAAACGTATGCTGGAAGGCAAAACCGTGATTATTCACGGCGACGGCACCTCGCTGTGGACCATGACCCACAACAGCGACTTTGCCAAGGGCTTCATTGGGCTGATGGGAAACATCCACGCTATAGGCGAGGCCTTCCACATAACCAGCGACGAGCGGCTGACCTGGAACCAAATATACCAGACCATAGCCGACAAACTAGGCGTTGAGCTGAAAGCCTGCCACGTAAGCAGCGAGTTCCTTAACCGCGTCGGGCCAGACTACGACTTCGAAGGCAGCCTGATAGGCGACAAGGCCAACTCGGTCGTCTTCGACAACAGCAAACTGAAACGGGTTGTACCCGAATTCTGCGCCACTACCCGCTTCGACCAGGGCATTGCCAACACCATTGCCAACGTGCTGGTCCACCCCGAACTGCAAAAGGAAGACCCAGAGTTTGACGCTTGGTGCGACAAGGTGATTGACGCGCAACAACAAGCCATTAGCCGGTTCTCATTATAACTAAAGAGGTAAGGGGGAACACCTCTACAAGCCTCCAACACAAAAAAGAAAACATACAACACAAATAACGACCATGAATAATTTCTCTTTCCAGATGTCCACCAACTATGTGTTCGGCAAGGACAAGCATAAAAAAATAGGCGAACTAGTTAAGCCCTACACCAACAAAGTGCTGTTGGTATACGGTGGTGGCAGCATCAAGCGCAACGGTGTGTACGACGGAGTAACGGCATCGTTAAAAGAAAATGGTGTAGCGTATATCGAATTGTCGGGCATACAGGCTAATCCACGCTACGAGAAGGTACAGGAAGGCATAGCCCTGCTGCGTAAGGAGAATCCCGGTCTGGTATTGGCCGTTGGCGGCGGCAGCGTAATCGACACCTCGAAAGCAATAGCTATGGGAGCAGCGACCGACGATGTATGGAACTTTTTCGCCAATGGCGGCGAGCCCACAAAAGTGTTGCCCGTAGCAACCATACTCACCATTCCAGCAGCCGGCAGTGAAGTCAGTCCCGACGCCGTAATCACCTACCAGGGGCGCAAGTTGGGTTACTCTAGCCAGCAGATACGTCCGGTAGCGAGCATAGTGAACCCAGAAATATTCATGTCGCTGCCCAAGAACCAAATAGCCAACGGCGTATGCGATATGATGAGCCACATCTTCGAGCGCTACTTCACCCAGACCGACCACACCGACCTCATCGACTCGCTGGCAGAAAGCACCCTGAAGACCATAATGCGCAACGCCCTCGTCTTAATGAAAGACCCTAAAAACTACGACGCATGGGCAGAAGTGTCGCTAGGCGGCTCGTTCGCCCATAACGGATTCCTGGGTTGTGGACGCATTCAAGACTGGGGTTGCCACGGCATGGAGCACGAACTGAGCGCACAAGACGAGAAAGTGGCACACGGGGCAGGCCTTGCCGTACTTACCCCAACCTGGATGCGCTACGTCTACAAAGAGAAACCGGCCATGTTCTTCCAGTTTGCCACCAACGTGATGGACATTAAGCCAGAACGCGACATTGAGAAGACCATAAACGCAGGCATCGACAAACTCCAGCAGTTCTTTGTCGCACTCGGACAGCCAACCTCCCTCCGCGAACTCGGCTTCAACGAGAACTCGCCATTGGAAGAAATGGCGAAGAAAGGTGCAGGAGAAGGATTTTTAGGGAACTTCAAGCCCCTGTACTGGCAAGATGTCTTGGCCATCTACAAGGCCAGCCTGTAAATAGCAGAAAAGAGGGAAACATCGAAGCGGGTTCCAGACAATGGGACCCGTTTCTGTTTTTTCCACCCAAAGAACTCCATCAAAAGCAGGAAAAATGCGCAAAAAGCACAATACACTACGCAATTCTATCAGGAAATACACACATGGAAAACACTATTAAAAAACGTTGCTAAAAGGGTATGCTTTCTAACATACCGTAAAATTATACGGAATAAGAAAAAAAGCCTATATTTGATTAACAGCAACAACAAACAGCTGCTTGAATATGTGAAACCGCAAGACTCAAGTCTGGTTTCTAGACTTAAAGATAATAATAAAGTCCCAACAATCCGAGCGACATCGGACTAACGGACGACAAAGACATAATAGTAAAAGGTTAAAAAGAAGGCTGTAAGAGTCGTGAGACTGTGAAAGCCAATTGTTGTATTTTTTTTGATGTGGGGAGGGCCGAAAGGTCCTCCTTTCTTTTGGTAGGATAAAAAGTTTGCCCGAAGAACCACAGAAAGCCGTATCTTTGCAACAAGATGAACAGCAACAACAGGGAAATACTGCGACTGGCACTACCGGCCATTGTAACCAACATAACCGTGCCCCTGCTCGGTTTGGTAGACACCACCATAACGGGGCATTTGGGGAAGACGGCCTACATAGGCGCCGTGTCGGTAGGGGCAACGCTGTTCAACATGATATACTGGAACTTCGGTTTCCTGCGTATGGGCACCAGCGGCCAGACGGCCCAGGCCTACGGCCGCAACGACCACGAAGGCATGGCCAACGCCCTCTTCCGGTCACTGTTCTTCTCGTTCTTGTTTTCCGCCGCCATTTGGCTGCTGCAATGGCCGATAACCCGGCTGGCCTTCCTGCTGATGAAGACCACCCCCGACGTGGAAGAAAACGCACTCCGCTACTTCCGCATCTGCATTTGGGGCGCACCCGCCATACTGGGCATGTACAGCCTGAAAGGCTGGTTCATCGGTATGCAGAACACACGGTTCCCAATGGTGATTGCCATCAGCATCAACGTGGTGAACATTCTAACCAGCCTCGGTCTGGTGTACGGACTGGGCTGGAAGGTGGAAGGAGTGGCCTACGGCACACTGGCGGCACAATACACCGGTCTGGCCATGGGGGTAGGCCTATGGTGCTGGAAGTACCGGCAGTACTGGAGCTACTTGAACTTCAAGGGAGCAATGGTAAAAAAGGAGTTGAAAGGCTTCTTCAAGCTAAACGGCAGCATATTTCTGCGCACACTGTGCCTCAACGCAGTGATGTCGTTCTTCACTTTTGCCGGCGCAAGCCAAGGCGAAGTGCTGCTAGCCGTGAACGTACTGCTGATGCAGCTGTTCAACCTGTTCAGCTACTTCACCGACGGATTTGCCTATGCGGGCGAGGCTCTGGTCGGCAAATACAAAGGCGCAAAAGACCAAGCGGGAATCGACGAGTCCGTCCGGCTCATCTTCCGGTGGGGCTGGGGACTGACAGCCGTATTCACCCTACTCTACCTGACAGGAGCCGAGCCCTTCCTGCGCCTGCTTACAGACCAAGAAGACGTGCGTCACGCGGCCACCGACTACTACTATTGGATAGTGCTGGTGCCAGTAGCTGGTTTTTCCGCCTTTTTGTGGGACGGAATCATGGTGGGGGCAACCGCCATAAAACCGATGATAACGGCCACTTTCTCGGCCAGCGTCATCTTCTTCCTCCTCTACTTCAGCCTACACCAGTGGCTGGGCAACCACGCCCTCTGGCTGGCCTTCCTCTGCTATCTGGCCACAAGGGGACTGGTGCAGGAGAGAATAGGTTTTAAGTGATAGAAAACAAACAATGCATTAAAACGAACCAAAAATATGACTAAAGAAGACGAAAAATATATGCGCCGCTGTTTCCAACTGGCGAAAATGGGATTGGGCTATACCGCACCCAACCCAATGGTAGGAGCGGTAATTGTCCACAATGGCCGAATCATCGGAGAGGGCTACCACCGCCAATGGGGCGGCCCACACGCAGAGGTGAACGCCGTGAACAGTGTACGCGAAGAAGACCGCCCGCTGTTGGAAGAAAGCACCATATATGTAAGTCTGGAGCCCTGCTCGCACTGGGGAAAGACGCCGCCGTGCGCCCAACTGCTCATCGACAAAAAAATACCACACGTGGTGGTTGCCTGTGGCGACCCATTCCCAGAAGTGGCTGGCAGAGGGCTGCAAATGCTGCGCGACGCAGGCGCAACAGTAGAGACGGGTGTATTGGAAGAAGAGGGCTGGGAACTGAACCGACGCTTCTTTACCTTCCACACCCAAAAGCGCCCCTACATCATCCTGAAATGGGCACAAACATCGAACGGATATATGGGAACGGCCGAAGGAAAATCCATCAAGATTTCCACTCCTGAAAGCAGTGCGCTGGTACACCAGCTGCGTGCCCAAGAGAGCGGCATTCTGGTAGGAACGAACACCGCAGTAGGCGACAATCCGTCGCTGACAGTGCGCGACTACTTCGGCAAACAGCCGCTACGCATAGCCATAGACCGGCACCTGCGCATACCAGACTGCCACCACCTGCTCGACGGCAGTGTGCCTACCCTCATATTCTGCGAGGAACTTCCAACTGGCACAAAGGAGAACGTGAACTACGTGAAAGCCCCATTCAACGCCGAAGGCATTGACCTACAATTTGTGCTTACGGAGCTCTACAACCAAAAGGTGCAAAGCCTGATTGTGGAGGGAGGCAGCAGCCTGTTACAATCGTTTATCGACAAAGGGCTTTACGATGAGATGCGTGTGGAGACCAACACAACACTGTCGGTAGAAAATGGCATTAAGGCGCCAAACGCACACGGAGTGGTCGTAGAACAATTTGCTGTGGGATGCAATACAATAGTAAGGTATAGGAACAAATAGATTTCGGGCAGGGAGATAGTCCCCAAAAAGGTTTAGGCAAGATATACACGTTGTGGCAACAGCCACAACCGAGCGGTTACTGTTTATCGGGATCAGTTACCGAATCGACCGGTAACGGGCGGATGATGTCTTGCGCCTCGTCCGAGAACTGGAGTGCATACTGGTAATCGGCCTCGGTAAATGTATATGTGTAAATGCCGACTGCACCATTACACTCATACGTATACCTCAAGAAATTAACCTCCTTGTTATCGAACAACACACTCTTGCGTTTAAGGAATTCCACCGTAATGGTGTCATCGAAAACGACCTCGGCACTAGTAAGGTTGAAAATTTCGTCCCGAAGTTCGCCAACCATCAAACGGCGCGACGACCGCTTATCGACCCTAATGGAATCGTAAGACGACTTAATAAGGATACTATGGTCGGTATCGTTCACAAACACGTGTTCTGTCAACACCGAATCAACTTCCACTTCTTCATCGACCATCCAATCGCAGGAAGGCAACCCGACACACATAGCCGTAAAGCCAGCAGACAAGCCCAGCACCCAGAACGCCTTACCAACTTGCCCAACAGCACGATTTGCACCAGCAGATTGTCTGCAGAGACTCCTTAAAATATCGATAATGGCAAATCCTTTAAACATCGGCTAATAATGTGTAATGTTGTACAATACCCGGCAAATATACAGAATAAATAAGAATCAACGTATTTGAATCAGGGTATAAATGTGGGGGAATTAATTAAAATGAAGCATTAATTTTGTTCCAATGCTTTTTCACATACACAAATAATACGATTCATTACCGACCATTCAATCGTATTCCTTAAAAGGGCACCTGTATCCCCTAGCTTATTCCAAATAGTTATACCTTCTATTTCATCTGATGATAATCTAGCTTTAACTACTTCAATTGCGACTTCTCCGTCTAATTTACATTTAGGATTAGCACCTTGACTGATTAGTTCTATAACTTTCTTGAGATTATAGACATCGGCATAATAATATACCGGCGGCTCTTCTCATAACAAGAGTAGTTTTATGCATCCCCCCTTACTCACTTGTTCTCAGTGGTTGAGTCTTTGGGGATTGGGCGGATGATATGTTGCTTCTCGGTTTCTTCATCGGTTTCCTCCACATCGTCCTTATGGTTAAAAGCATATTGGTAGTCAGCATCGGTGAAGACATACGAGTTAACGCATAATTCATTTTCACAATTACTAGTATTCCTTAGAAAGTTAAATTCCTTTCCTTCTACTTGAGCACTCTTATTGCGATGGAAACGAATAGCAACCGTATCGTCGTACACAACTTGTATATCGTTTATAAACAGAAGGTTTCGATTAAGATAGTCATCCTGACAATGGTAATACAATCCCTTCTTTATTTTAATAGTGTCTGTATCTGTGTTTATCTCGATATCGTGATCTGTATCGTTTACAAAGACGAACTCAGTAGTCCTTTCAGGCTCGTCGCCAGAAATAAAGGGATCATCGCACGAAGGCAGCTCTGCACACAAGGCAGAAACACCCGTTGCAAGACCTATAATTTTAACAGCCTTTCCCGCACTTTGCATCAATGAGAGACGCTTCTCGATATAACGGGCTTCCGATTCACATTTCTGGCAAGTGCCGCTACAATCGCCCTGATGTTTACAGACACTCGGTTGGTAATCGATTCCATTGGCATCGGCAATCTTTTTGCGTACCGCCTTCAAAGCCTCACATGTAATTTTTCCTTTATACATATATTAAAATTAAGGTTTACATTATAACAAATATAAAGTTTTCTACGCATATACACATTACCAACATGCAACAAAAAAGGCGTACCAGAAGGCACGCCTTATGATTAAATGGTTCGCAACATTAGAGTTTGCTAACCTCGATATTCACCTTAAAGTCGTCGAAATCGAGTTCAGTAGGGTTAGCCACCTTGTCGACCAACTCGACAGACTTCGCCAAAGTTTGAGCACCGATGTAATCGGCAAAGTCTGCAACAGCATCGTTCACCTTTTCGTTGCGCTCAATCTTAACACTAATCTTATCGGTAATGTCGAAACCAGAAGACTTACGGATGTTCTGGATGCGGTTGATAAACTCACGGGCAACACCCTCCTTAACCAACTCAGGAGTCAGCTGAATGTCGAGTGCTACAGTCAAATCGCCGTTATTAGCCACCAACCAGCCAGGAATATCTTCCGACTTGATTTCAACATCGGCCTTTTCAACCACAACCTTCAAGCCCTCGACATCGAGTTCCAACTGGCCCTCCTTTTCGAGTTTGGCTATGCTTTGCTGGTCAATGTTGGTCAGGATGTTAGCCACCGACTTCATGCTCTTACCACACTTAGGGCCAAGTTTCTTGAAGTCTGGTTTCAAGCGCTTAACCAGCATACCGGCAGAATCGTCGACCAACTTGATGTTCTTCACATTAATCTCGCTCTTGATGAGGTCGTCGACCGCCAAGATGCTTTCACGCTCGTGCTCCGACAAAACCGGCACCATAATCTGGCTGAGCGGCTGGCGCACCTTGATGTTCTCCTTTTTACGGAGAGAGAGCGCCATAGAAGAAATATCTTGAGCCATGCGCTGACGCTCTTCGAGCGCCTTGTCGATAAGCGAGTCGTCGGCAACAGGGAACTTGTCGAGGTGAACCGATTCGCAAACCGGAGCCGCAGCAGTAAGGTCGAGATAGAGACGGTCTGCATAGAACGGAGCAATTGGCGACATCAGCTTGGCAACAGTGAGCAAGCAGGTGTACAACGTTTGGTAGGCAGCCAGTTTGTCTTCATCCATAGTTCCACCCCAGAAGCGCTTACGGTTCAAACGAACGTACCAGTTCGAGAGGTCGTCTTGAACGAACTTAGAAATAGCACGGCCGGCCTTAGTAGGCTCATAGTCGTCGAGAGCGGCACAAACCTCCTTCACCAGTGTGTTGAGGAGTGAGAGCACCCAACGGTCGATTTCCGGACGTTTTTCAACCGGAACCTGCGCCTCGCTACCAGTGAACCCGTCAACATTCGCATAGAGCGCGAAGAACGAGTAGGTATTGTATAGGGTACCAAAGAATTTACGTTTGATTTCATCGACACCATCCTCATCGTACTTGAGGTTGTCCCAAGGGCTAGAGTTGGTAATCATATACCAACGAACAGGGTCGGCACCGAACTTCTCAACCTGTCCAAACGGATCAACAGCATTACCAAGACGCTTCGACATCTTGTTACCGTTTTTATCGAGCACCAGACCACAAGAGATAACCGCCTTGAAGGCCACGCTGTGCTTAATCATAGTAGAGATTGCGTGGAGCGTGTAGAACCAACCACGAGTCTGGTCGACACCTTCAGAAATGAAGTTAGCCGGATAGAAAAGGTTGTTGTCAACCAACTCTTTGTTCTCGAACGGATAGTGCAACTGTGAGAACGGCATAGAACCCGAGTCGAACCAAACGTCGATCAGGTCGCTTTCGCGCTTCATAGGCTTGCCCGAAGGAGAAACCAAGATGATATTGTCGACATAAGGGCGGTGCAAATCGAGATTCTTAGTCGAGTAATTCTCTTCAGAATAGTCGCCCACCTTGAAGTTCTTGAAAGGATTCTCGGTCATGAAACCCGCCTTAATAGACTTGTCGATCTCGTTCATCAGTTCCTCAACCGAACCGATGCAGATTTCCTCGCGGCAGTCTTCCGTACGCCAGATTGGAAGCGGAGTACCCCAGAAGCGAGAACGAGAGAGGTTCCAGTCGTTCAAGTTTTCGAGCCACTTGCCGAAACGGCCGGTACCAGTAGACTCAGGCTTCCAAAGAATGGTCTTGTTCAGCGCCACCATCTCGTCGCGAGCGGCAGTAGAGCGAATGAACCAGCTATCGAGCGGATAATAAAGGATAGGCTTGTCGGTACGCCAGCAGTGCGGATAGTTGTGCACATGCTTCTCGACCTTGAACGCGCGGTTCTGCTGTTTAAGCATCACACAGAGGTCAACATCGAGGCTGGCATCCTTATCGGTAAGGTTCGCATCGTAAGCATTCTTCACGAAGCGGCCTTCATATTCCTTATAAGCGTCAACATTAACGCTGTTCTTCACATATTCGACATCGAGGTCCTTCAAGAGGTAGAACTTACCATCGAGGTCAACTGTAGGGCGCAAGTTTCCGTTAGCGTCAACCAACTGCAGCGGAGCAATGCCGGCCGCCTTAGCCACGCGCGCATCGTCGGCACCATAGGTAGGAGAGATGTGGACGATACCGGTACCGTCTTCCGTAGTCACATAGTCGCCAGGAATAACCTTGAAAGCATCGCCATTCACCTTGAACCAAGGCATCAGCTGTTCATACTCCATACCCACCAAGTCGCTACCCTTGCACTGGCCGATGATGCGGTAAGGCACCACCTTGTCGCCCTGGTTGTAAGCATCGAGAGGCGCATCGGCACCAGCAGGATTGAAATAGGCCGACAAACGGGCCTCAGCCAAAATGAAAGTGCCAGGCTTGCCCGTGTAAGGGTTGTAAGACTGCACCATAACGTAGTCGATTTTCGGACCAACGCAGAGCGCCGTGTTCGACGAGAGCGTCCATGGAGTGGTCGTCCAAGCCAAGAAGAATACCTCACCCCAGTTTTCAGCAACCTTCACTGCAGCAGGGATATTACCCTTCACCAAGAACTGGCCGGTAACAGTAGTATCCTTCACATCGCGGTAGCAGCCAGGCTGGTTCAGCTCGTGCGAGCTAAGACCCGTACCGGCAGCAGGAGAATAAGGCTGAATGGTGTAGCCCTTGTAGAGGAAGCCCTGTTTGTAGAGTTCCTTCAACAAGTACCACTCCGATTCGATGAAGCGGTTGTCGTAAGTGATATACGGATGTTCCAAGTCGACCCAATAACCGATTTTGCGGGTAAGGTCGGTCCACTCGTTCGTGAACATCATGACATTGGAACGGCACTTGTCGTTGTACTGTTCAATAGAAATGGATTTGCCAATATCGTCCTTAGTAATACCAAGTTCCTTCTCAACACCCAGCTCGACAGGAAGTCCGTGAGTGTCCCAACCAGCCTTACGGCGCACATAGTAGCCCTGCATGGTTTTGTAGCGTAGGAAGATATCCTTAATGGTACGTGCAAGCACGTGGTGTATACCCGGTTTACCATTGGCAGAAGGGGGGCCTTCAAAAAAGACATAAGACGGATCGCCCTCGTGCTGGGCAATACTTTTGTGGAAGATGTCGGCATCGTCCCACACTTTCAGCACCTCCTTATTAACTTGAGAGAGGTCGAATTTAGCGTATTCGGCAAATTTTTTACCCATTGCTATTATATCTAAATAGTTTGTTTTCAAAACACAAGCCAAGCAGAGCGCAAAGCGCCCAAAAAGGCACGCAAATTTACGAAAAAAGGAAGGTTTTCCCAACGAAAAGAGCGATTTAGTGGAAAGAGTAGGATACGTTAGAATCTTTTCGCGCAAATAATAACGCAGACAATTAATAATATGCTGTAAAATAAGGTGAAGTCATCATAATGGGAGGCAAAAAATCACTAATTTTGCAGTGTTAGGAACAAGACAACGCCGAATAGCGCTATAAATTATAACACATGAAACTACTTCTTGCGATACAACTGATGTCGTATATGGTCGATATGATACTGTGCTTGCTGCTATTTATCTGCCCATATACCGGTCCCGGATTCCAGACCTACAACAGAAGTAGGAAGATGCAGATGTATGCCCTACTCCTCATTTCTATACAATATATACTGCAAATGTTCTTCAACATCAGGGCCAATAGCGAGGAACTGGGAACAACCTGCAACCTGTTCTTCTACGTGCCGGGAAACATTCTGTTCCTACTCAGCGCACTGAACCTACAGCAAAAGAACAAACTGAAAAAATCGCAAATATGGACCAGCATTGTAGGCACTCTGACCGTATACACAATATTGTTAGTAGGACTATTTACAGACAACGGCCAACACATAAACATAGCGAACCAAATCTGCGGTGTGCTATACTTGTTCAGCCAGTTCTACTTCAGCTACCTCATCTTTTTAGGCTATAAAAGAATGGTCCGCAACATAGACGACTTCTACGGCTCGCCAGTAGAAAAGAACATTGAATGGATGCGAAACGCCTCAATACTATTGTTCATCTGCCTTGTGTGCGTTCCCTTCGCTATATTCTCGACAAAAGCCCTCCTGCTGTTCAGTTTCCTTTTCTGGACCGCCCTGGCATACTACGTTTTCAACTTCGCCTACTTCGGGCTCTATGTGAAACTGGTGGAAGAAGCCGAAGAGAAGAGCAACACCATCACTGCCCCACTGGCCTTTGTCAACCTGACCGAACGCACGTTGCAACCCAACATCGAAAACTGGATAAAAGAGAAGAAATACTGCGACAGCGACATTACCATTGTGAAACTGGCCAACGAGATTGGCACCAACCGCACTACTCTCTCGAAACACATCAACACCTGCATTGGCAAATCGTTCAGAGAATGGATAAACGACCTGCGCATACAGGAAGCAAAAACGAGGATGAAGGAAGACCCGATGAAAAGCATAGAAGACATTGCTATTGGTTGCGGATTCTCGACCCGCAAATACTTCGACCAGGTGTTTTGCAACCACGAGCAGGAGACTGCCGCCGAATGGCGTAAAAAACTACTCTGACACAAACGACAAGCAGACACACCCACCACGGGCTAGGAAGGGGTATTTTGCGCCCTACACACAACCCAAACTAACGACACAAAACAGACTTCTGGAGAATGGGCCCTACAAGGCCTATTCGCCTCCTTTTTTCACCTAATAGAAGAGACAGGGAAGAAGCAGGCCAAGACAATAAAGAGAAAGGGGAACGGCGACAACGTCATTCCCCTTTTGTAATTCGAATAATATATGATAAGTAAGGTTAAGTTGACATAACAAAACAAGGTGCAGGAAAGTGGCCTAACACCCCAATGCAAATATCAACCAAAACCACGAAAGAGGCAGACAAAAAAGTAAATTATCATCCCCAAAAACATCAGCAAATAGGTACAAAACACGCAAAAAAGGTACAAAAGACGATTTTTTTGTAAAATTCAAGCAATTTTTCGCATAAATTTTAACAATCATGCATATTTAACGCAAAATTATACAAACACTAAAATAGGCATCCAGAAGGGGCTCAAAACAAAAAATGGCCACCCTGTAAGGCGACCATTTTTGTATTATCGGGTTCTATAATACTTCGTGTAACGAGTGTATTTTTTCGACTTGCCATAGTTGGCCAGACAGCCCTGGAACTTCTGCGGGATTTTAATCTCCAACCCTATTTCATGCGTGCCGTAACTATCGTGCCGGAGGGCACCGAAGAAGAAGTCGTAACTATAATAGACCGAGAGCCAGTCGAAGAGACTGAGTCCCGCCATTATCGAGCCTTCGTACTTGTACCTGAACGCACCGCCCACATAGAACAAATCTGACGGGTTCCACTCATAGTCGAAAAGGTAGTAATAGTAGAGGGCCACCTGGTGCTTCCACCGGTCGCGGTAATTATAGACCGAATAAGCCGGCGCCAAACGCCACCATTCCTTCGTCTGGAAATAATAGTTGACATAGCCCGAATAAAGGTTGTACAACGGCATATCGTATGTACCCTTTAGCAGATGGTTGGCCGAAAGCCCCAACTCGAAATTCTGCAACAAGACTTCCACACCCACCTCGGCGTCGGGCACCGTGCCCTGCTGGAATTTAGACTCGTCGGCCAAATTCTTGGTGTTGTTCGGCAAAATCTTGCTGGCATCGTAATCGCGGTTCATCAGTCCAGCCCCCACACCCAGGTTAACGTAGCTGTCGTCGGCAATAGGGATAAGGAAGGCGAAACCAAGTTTCGGATTACGGGTATACTGGTAGCCAATCTCATCGGAGAGCATCGACAACGAAATCTGTGAGTGAGCACCCATAAAGAAATACTTAGCCCCCACAAAGTAGGAAGTAGGCGCCCCCTCGACCCCACGCCACTGGAACCTACCGCCCAAATTGACGGTAGCGTACATAATTTCGGGGATGTAGGCCGGATTCATATAATTCTGGCGCAGCTGCTTGTTGGTAAACATAACGTCTTCCTGAGCAGTAGCCGTAAGTGCGGAACACCCGGCCAGTAGCGCCAGCAAAAAACACTTGAAACTGAAAAATCTGCTATTTATATTGCTCATAACGTCCATTATCTAACCAAAGTAATATAACCGGTCTTCACCTTCTTGTCGCCATCGAGATAGTAGTTGATGGCATAGAAATAAGTATCGGCAAAAGCGTCATCACCATTGTTCTTCTGACCCTGCCAGCCAATACCCTCGTAAATGAGGTTACCAATACGGTCGAAAATCTGCAGTTCGTAACTAGGCATAAAGGTTTCACCAGCAGCCATCGTATTCGGAACATAGATATCTGGGTCAATCAGCAACACCTTAGCGGCCTCACCCATACAACCGTATTCGTGAGCCACCTGCACAGTAACCATAATCGGTTTGGTGAGACGTACGCGTGCCGAGTCGTACTCGTGGTACTCCGACATACTGCCAATGCCTTCGATTCCGTCGCCAAAGTTCCAATAATAAGTCAGAC
Source organism: Bacteroidales bacterium UBA3297 (assembly GCA_002362105.1). GTDB lineage: Bacteria > Bacteroidota > Bacteroidia > Bacteroidales > Paludibacteraceae > Physcocola. The sequence goes on along the minus strand of DETD01000009.1, from coordinate 41,567 downwards.
CTTCGTCGTAATTATCTTCAAGAACTGCATTCAGCTTCACATCGAAAGTATCGCGGTTCAGATGGTAGATACGCGAGTGGATGCTAGGCTCAACCGCAATAACCGGTTTAGGCACCTTAGCCGTGCTAACCTCCAACTTCTGGCTAACCGGACAGTTGTTTTTATCGACACCAGCCAAGGTAACAACACAAGACTGTTCAGGATAGAAACTGAAATTGTCGCCATGGGCCACCGTATCGGCAACCGACCATTCGGCACTGAAGACATTAGAAGTAGACAACTGAACCTGGTCGCCCACGCAGATCTGCATCTTGCCATCGACCTTAGGCGCGATGTAAGGATGGGTGTTGAACTCGTAGTTGACCGTATCGGTACAAGCCGGCATACTGAGCACCGTAGCCACCAGGCGGATTTCCTGAGGGCCCTGCAGACGGAAGGTGTAGCTGTCGGAGAACGACGTCTCGCCATCGGTAGGATTGTACCACTCGAAAGTCGAGTTAGAAGAAGAAGCCGAAAGGCTGACGGTATCGTCGAAGCAGTACATCGTCTTAATAGTAGAATACTTGAAGTCTTCAACCTGCAACATACGCACGTTCACCGTCTGCATGGCCTTACAGCCCCACTGGTTATGTGTAGCCGCATAGTAAGTAGCGGTATGACCAATGTTGGCAGTATTCTCAACACGCTCCTTCACACCACCGTCGAGGCGCCACAAGGTGTCGAGCACATCGGTCACCCCGTTACGCTCAAACACGTTGGCAATCTTAACCTGCAGGTTCGCACAAGTGTCGACCGCCATCACCTTGTTCTCGGAAGAAGGCTTGATGTCAACCACAATCTCCTTCGGATCGCTTTCACAACCGTCGATAACCGACTGGGTCACGTAATAACTGTTAGAAGTCCACTGCACAGCACCGTCGGCTGTAGGCACCACAATAGAGTCGTAGCGGACACCGCCAATTGTTGTGTACCAGTTGAGGCGAGCCCCACTTGGAATAGAATTAGCCTGCAAGGTGTAGTCGCCCGTGTTCTGGCAGAAGATAAACGAAGCATCGACATCAGGCTTCTCGCCGTAAGGCAGAGAAACGGTCACACGTTCAGGGACAGGCTTACCATAACAAGCACGGTAGTGCAAGCGTGCCTGGTAGAGCTGCATACCCGCTTCGGCAGAAGAAGGCTTGTAGCCCAATGGCAGCGTATCGCCATCGGCATTGGTCCAGACAACATCGTAAAGCGGATTCTCGACCTTCGCCAACAAAGGAACCGTTGGCTCGTTCAAGCAGTAAGCCGTATCGGAAGTAGCCGGCAGGTCAGTAATGGCAGGCTGTATTTCAACAGTCACCTCCTGGATGTCGGTCATACAACCGTCGAGTTGTTGACGGAAACGGAAGACAGAAGTGCCGGCAGTCTGAGAAGAAGGCACCAGTGTGCCATTCTGCGCGACAGACTGGTAACCGTCGGCAGGCGAGTACCAAAGCACTTTAGCACCCTCGAGCGAAGGAGTCAGCATTAGAGGTTCGACCACTGTACCCTGACAGTAGGCAACCACCGTATCGGCAACAGGCAAGAGGTCTGGAACCACCTTCACCACATACGAGAGAACAGAATCTATCTCGCAAGTGAGGTTAGCCACCCTGATGCCAGCCTTGAGCGGAACCTCAAGTGTACCGTCTTCAGTTGTTACAATATCGTAAGTTCCGGCAGTCGCACCCATATTGTTCCATGCATAGAAGTCAGCACCATCGGCCACAAGCTTCAGAGTGTCGCCCTCGCAGACAGGAGCATTAGACGAAACAGACACCTTAATTTCAGGAGCAAAATCAACCAGCATAGTGTCTGAAATAGAACAAGCATGCTCGTCGGTATAAACGGCGTAGAAGTCACCCTTCTGCGCAACCGCATCGTAAGCCAGCGGACTGATGGCCACTGTGCGACCGTAATGGTCGAGCACCGGATTAGTACCACCCTTAACCTGGCCAGCCGCATAGTCGACAAAGTTGAATGTTTCGCCATAGCAGAGCATTGTGTCTCTGAGACTGACAGAAAGCGCAGGATAGATGGTAACCGTTATTGGAGAAGCCTCACTAGGGCAACCCGTATTACGGTCGACTTGGCGCATGAGATAAGCATACTCGCCATCGGTAACGGTAGAAACCATCAACGAATCGGAATAAATACTATCTGGGTAAGCGGTAGAGAGAGCCAACCACTGCAACGCATACATTGAAGAAGTGCCGTTACCCGCCAACAGCCTATCGCCAGTAGACTGACAGAAACCCGTATCGGCCTTCACCATTTCAGGCTGCAAGCCCACACTGACAGCCACCTCGTCGGAAGCCTGGCAACCATACTGGTCTTCAATAACCGCACGGTACGAACCAGACTTGTCGAGAGCGGAAGCGTCTTCAATCTCAACACCGTTGAAATAGTAGGCAACCGTCTTAAACTGCTTGGGTTCGTTGACTGCCGCATTGCTTTCGACAGTAGCCTTGTCGACCACCTCGACGAAATTGATGACGGCCGGCTGACAGATAGCCGCAATTTCAGGCAACTTGAGCGAAACAGCCGGATGCACATTCACATAGTATGGAACCGACGAACTCTTACACTTCGTCAGACGGTTCTTCTGGAGAATAACGTATGCATAGTTGGCCACCTCGTCGGTATTCACAGAGATATTTGGAACTGAATCGCCCTCAAGAGTAATCAACAGATCGTAGACACCCTGCTCGTAAGTAATAGGGAGTGTAACGACACCCGTATTCTGGCAGAGCTCAACGGTATCGGAGAGCAAAGCATCGGGAGCCGGATTCGTCAACAGGCTCACCTCTCGTTCAGTCACACAGTTCTTAGTGTTGGAAATAACATATGTACCCTGCAAGACAGCGGTCTGCGCGTAAGCCTCGTGCGGAGTCTCGACAGCAGCGTCGAGAACCAGTTGGCCACCGTTGACCGAAGACCCGCCTACAGTCCACTTATAAACAGGGTCAGGCATCGACTCGTCGGTGTAAGCCACCAGTTTGAAGGTATCTTTCTCACAAAGAACGGTGTCGCCCTTATAGAACAAGACCGGATTGTCGTGAACATCGATGTTCAACACCGCCTTGGCGCTACAGCCACTGGCCGAATTGCCAGCAGTAACCAGATAAGCGCCCTCGTCGCCAACCGCATCGGTTTTGAGCAACTGGCTACCGTCGGCCACCTTAAAGATCGCATAATTCAACTCGTCGTTGAAGTTGAAGGCCAAACGGCCGAGCGAATCCAAGTTAACCGTTTCGCCATCGCAAAGGTGCTGCACGTCGATCAGGTTAGTCGTGATAGAGTCGACAACACGATAACTAACCTCAGCCTTGTCACTTTCACAACCATGGTCGGCATCTTGTCGCCAAACATTAATCACCTGGTCTTCGGCACTAGCGAACTTGGCCGAAACAGCAAACGTATCGGCAGAAACCGTATCGATAGTACCCTTAGGCAACCAGTGGTAGATATAATTGCCAATTACAGGCTTAACCGTAATAAAGGTATCGGCGCCTTGGCACAAGAGGATAGGCGAAGCCGCATCGACAACCGGAGTTGAAGGTTTAGCCACAAAGTTAACAGCCACCTGGTCGTGTGCCTGACAGCTGTACTGGTCGGCAATCGTCACCACATAAGTGCCGCTCTTGTCGAGTTGGTCTGCATTTTCTATTGTATCACCCGCACAAACTACCGATACAATCGACAGTTCTTTCAACTCAGAAATAAACGCATTGTTAACTAGTGCAATGTCGTTAGCGACAGCCAACAGGTCGTAAGTCTCAGGTTCGCACACATACACCTCGTCGGCCAAGTCGAGCGATATGGCCGGATGAACATTCGCATACACAGCCACAGCTGGGCTCTTACACATCGTCAGGCGGTCGATTTGTCGGATAGTGTAGACATAGTTGGAAACTTTGTCCGTATTCACCACTATTTCTGGAATTTCGACATTATTAGCCGTAATTTCCAGATTATAGCTGCTTTGCTCGTACTCGACAGGGAGAGTCACGACGCCCGTATTCTGGCAGAGTTCGGTCACACTGGTAGACAGAGCATCAGGAGCCGGATTGGTCAACAGCGTAACCTCTTGTTCAGAGACACAGCTCTTCTTATTGGTAATTACGTAAGTACCCTGCAAAACAGCCTTCTGTTCCAACGCCACATGCGGCTCGTTGACACCGGCAATGAAGGTGAGGACGCTGTCGCTAACCGACATGCCGCCATCAACCGTCCAGGTGTACTTAGGATCAGGCATGTCCTTATCAGTGTAAGCAACCAGACGGAAGGTGTCGTTCTCACAAAGAACCGTTGAGCCCTTGTACATGAGAACCGGATTGTCGTGAATATCGATGTTCAACACCGCCTTGGCGTTACAGCCGCTGGCCGCATTGTTGGCAGTCACCAGATAAGCCCCCTCGGTACCCACAGCACCGGTTTGAAGCATCTGACTGCCCTTTTCGCCATCGGCAGACAACGGATAATAAGCATAACTCAACTCATCGTTGAAGTTGAACGCCAAACGGCCAAGAGAATCCAAATCGAGGGTCTCGCCATCACAGATATGCTGTACGTCTATAAGGTTGGTCGTAATAGAGTCGACCACACTGTATTTAAATTCAGCCTTGTCGCTTTCGCAGCCATACTTGGCATCTTGACGCCAAACCTGAAGAGCCGCAGAAGTAGCCAAAGCCGCTGAAATTTTCAAAGTATCGGCAGAAATGGTATCGTTTCCACCAACAGGCAGCCAATGGTATACGTAGTCGCCCGCCACCTTGTTGACCGTGATAAAGGTATCGGCACCCTGGCACAACAAGATAGGGTCGGCCACATCGACAATCGGAGTAGCCGGTTTGTCGATAAAGTCGAGTTTGGTAACAGCCGTACTACGACAGCCGTTCTTATCCTTATACTCTATCTGGTATTTACCACCCTCAACAACAGCCGACGAGTCAGCCACAGACTGCAAAGCACCCATACCGCCAACAAGGAATACCCTGTCGACAGCCAGCTGGTAGCCAGAAACAGCCTCCTCCTTTTCGCTAGCGGCGAACTTGGCAAGGTTGAACTCGAACGGATGACACATGAAGGTATCTGGCAAAGTGACATCTATGTGTTTGTTGATCTTCACATCGGCCTTAGCCCATTCTGAAGGGCAGACAAGACCTTTAGCTGCATTAACCTGACGCGCATAACGAACATAGACCGTATCGGTCGCCAAATCAACAGGCAGGTTCTCGTCGGAAGAAACCACTGTCTTCTGGTCGTCGGCCCACTCTACCGAATACACATCATCGGCAGCAGGACGCGAGAAGTGAATCAACTCTTCGGCAGACTGCTGGCAGAATACGAATGCAGAGTCGGTAAAGGCAGCAGGAGTAACCACGACATCGAGGTCGAAGTACGCACTATCGGAACAAAGCGTACCGCTAAGCGTCTCAACCAGTTTGAACGTAACAGGTTCCTGAACACCAGCGTGGAGCAAAGTAGCCTGGGTGCTGGCAACAACAGGGTCATCGCCCAAATACCAGGCATAAGAAACCGGACGAGTTTCGCCAACAGCCTTCAATTCGGCATCAGTGCCCTGACATACCACCTTCGGCGCATCGAAACCGACACTCGGCTTCTTGTGAAAGATGAGCACCAAACGGTTCGCAGCCTCACATCCGGTCAGTTCGTCAGATGCTTTAAACTCGTAGTTGATGGTATCTTGTGCGGTACTGGTAACAGCAGTCAGTGCCTGCATAGGAGTAGACACCCCGTTTATAGCAGCCAAGACAGAAATTTTAGACAACCGTTTTTCGTCGAAAGAGAAAGAAGCCTCGGCCGCCTCAGCCACATTCATCACTTCGCCAGCACACAATTCCAACGTGTCGTTCTTGGCAATTGGAGTCACCATAATGGCCTTAGCGATGACAACGGCCACCGTGTCGGAAACACTTATACAGCCCGTGAGCAAGTTCTTGCTATAAGCCGAATACAACTTTTCCTCGACATCGGTATCGACCGTGATAGAATCGGCAGGAACCGCATCGGAAATACCATCCCAGAAAATAGCGGAACTGATTGATTTCGGATTCTTGTTTTCTGCACCGATAACGAAAGGATCGTTACCCACACAGAAGAAGAGAGAATCGACCCCGTTCTCGACAAGAGGAGTTTCCGGTTGCTTGTTGATAACCACAAACAACGTATCGGAAGCCGAACAAGTATTAGAAGCGTCAGTCACACTATATATATAGGTAACACTGTCGCGACCATCGACATAAACCAACTGGGCCGCCTCGTCATCGGTCAGGCTGGTAGAAACGCCACCAACCAAACGTCCGTATTCAATAGTGACCCCACCAAGATTTGGCAGATGTACACTTTCGAGATTCTCGCTCAAATACGTCTTCACATGTTTAGCGAGGTCAACTGTATCGGGTTGGCAGACCGCCTTCATATCAGGAGCCTGCAAAGACAAGCCCTTCGAGAGTTCAACCTTGAAGGTCGACTCGTTATAACAGCCATACAGCAAATCGGTCTGGCGAGCCTTGAACGTCAAGACACGTTTCAGGCCAGAAATAGCAATAGTATCGGTACTAATCTTGTAAGGAATGCTATCGCCCATGTGGTTAAAGTATTGAATCTGCAAATTCTCGGCCAGATGTTCAGCATCAGGCGATACAACGTCAGACAAAACCACCTCAGAACCATCCTGACAGAGTTTCAAGTCGGAGACAGGAGCAGGCAGCGGTTTAGAATGCACATTCACTTCAACCTTGAAAGTATCGGAGCACAAGAACTCGTCGAACTCAACGAGCGAGAACACCTCAGAGACATCGAGAGTAACAATTTCAGAAGATTCCGAACCATTCTCGCGCAACCACTTGTAAGTATAGTCCTTATTGTCAGGAGTAGGCAGTTTGGTAGGGAAAGCCTCGCAATACTCCTCCACCTTTTCAGGTTCGGCATTCGGCAGACCACGGAACACAATAGTCACAGTATCGTAAGCCAAACAGCCGCTAACCGAATCGAGCACTGTAATCTGGTAAGCAGTAGTATCGGACTCATGTCGGCCGGCCTTCGACTGCAAGGCAGAAAGCACATCGCAAGACAGAGGGTCTTTCGCGGCAGTCTTGCCCACCATGCGACGCACCTCGAAGCCAATAGAAGTAGAGTCGATATAGTGGTTAATTGGGCGGATGCGCATCTTAATAGAATCGCACACATTAATAGTCTCGCCCCAGCAGAATGTCCGGTCGCTCCATGGCGTGTAACGGAAAGTCTTTTCCACCTTCACCGCCAAAGTAGTCGTATCGCCCAAACAGCCAGTAACCGTATCTTTCTGATAAACGCCCACAGCAACCTTAGCAGCCTGGTTGGTAGAAAGGACCTCAGAAGGCAGCCACATCAACCGTGTATCGTAATCGTTAGTATTAATCTTGGCAGGAATATCCTTCGCCAGATCCACATCGCCAATTTCGGCACAATACATAATAACAGAATCACCCGAGTAGACTACAGAACCTGGCTTATGGTTCACCTTGACAGGAATTTCAAAGAGCGGGCTCTGGCACTTCGTCTTCTTATCGCGCAAAGCGGCATAGTATGTCGTCACACCCTCGAACCTGGTATCAGGCACAATGTTAGGCACAGCGACCGTATCTTTCACAACAACACCGTCTACATGCGTCGTGTCTATTCTGTAGTACGTCAGCATATAGGCATCAGGGTCCGGATTTTCCGCATTAACGGTAGCAGGAACAGGGATTGCGCCCATACAGTATTCCGGAATCTTTCCGAGCGTCGGTTCACCCGACACATCAGGGTAAACAACCACCTGCACCGTCAACCAAGGGCCCGTACATCCCATTTGAGTAGATTGTCGTACACAATAATAAGCCGTATCCGCTTTTTCAAGAGCCGCAACCACAGAAGGTTGCATTACAATACCCGACGAATCAATACCATTACAAATAGTATTGAGGTCGTCCTTCTCGTACCACTCTACACGATAGTCGGCAGAAGGGAAGCCGACAGCCGGAATAGAGATTGTAGGCTGTGAATAGTCACCCTTACAATAGGTGAGGGTAAAGCGTTTATCGGCAACAGGGATAACCGAGTCGGCAATTATCGGGTAAGTATTGATGCTGGTATCGACAACGACCTTGAACGTATCGTGTAACGAGATACAGTTGTTAGAGTCGACACGCACCACCGTAATCAAATCGGAATGAACAAAAGAAGGGTCAACTACAGGAGCCGAGTTTTCGCCCGTCTTGTAGTAATCGTTGCCAAAGCTATAGGTGTAGTGGTCGTCTTTCGTAGCATCGAACCAGAACCACTTATATCCCTTAGAGAATTGATTCTTTTCTTCAGGAGCGAGGAAATTATCGAAGTCGGCACTACCCTTCGACCCCATACAATAAAGAATAGAGTCGCCCGGTAATCCGAACTTAGGTTGAGTTTCCTCGTAACAGTTAATCTTAATAGTAATCAGCGAGCCCGGACCAGGACAATCCTTATCGCTCATAGCCTGCGCAACAAAATTGAGGTAGCGCACGCCACCTTCTTGACACGCCGATTCAAAATCGAGCCCCTCGAGCAACGTCCCTAACATTAGAGAGTCTTGATGAATAGAAGTCCATACATTCTCCTCTACAGTTAGGCCGCTAGCATCAATGTATTTGTAGAACTTAACCTTATCAGGAGAAAGGGAGGCGCCAGTCTTCTTCATTTTCAGCACCTGCATCACGTCAGCTTCCGTCAGATGGTAACGCTGACAGACAGGGATCGTATCAGGTGAGATGGTATCAGGCGCAGGGTTCACAACAATCAAAATGATAGAGGTATCACTCTCACACTTGTTATTAAAGAAAGTTGCACCATAACGGTAAGTTTCAGCACTATCTTGGCGAACATTAATAACATCGCCCGTACCAATAAGTTCAGCCTTTGCCTGAGTGGTGCGTGTATTGTACCAACGAACAAGATAATCTTGCTGCTCTGGCGTTTTAACCACACTGAGGGTAATGGAATCGGTAGGCGACAAAGCCTGACAGAATTCCGTTTGAGAGTCATCGATTACCGGTCCGTTTTCAATCTTCATATCGGCAACCGACACAAAGAAGACCACGGAGTCGCTCTTACAGTTCAGCGTCTGTTGACGAACCGCGAAACGGTATAATCCTGGTTCAGCGGAAGAGAAAGCACCCTTATCGGGGTCGGTAGCCTTCCAGTTGTAGACCTTGCTAAAACCATTATAGAGCATCACATCTCTAAAGTCTGTCAAATCGGCCAAAGTAGAGCCTTCAACCTTCGAAAGGCTTGCATAAAGGTCATACTCACCACGATCTTTTGTTATAGAGAAAGGCGCAAGGTTTCCTTCCAAACAAAGGTATACGGTATCTTGATTCGACAATATTTCGCTATCGTACGTAACCTCTGGCGCAGGGACCTGCCGTTTATGAAAATGCACAGGAATAAACTTACTACACGAATCACCATTACCATCGACCCACGGCGATTGGTAATAGAGATAAAGAGTTGTATCGCCATCAACCGTATAGGTCACATTATAATTTGGAGGGGAGACGACATAGCTCGCACTACTCAAATACTTTTTCGTCGTGTCCGCAGCCCCATACAAAGCAAACAACCTGCTTGGACGTATTTTAGCATTCAGAATCAGTTCTACAGAGTCAATATACGACTGAGGGGCAGCCTCTCCGTTATCGCAACCGTAACTTTGGACAGCCGTAGCCGCAAAATCGAGGGTAGTTCCAGACACATCGGACAACAGTTTCTCTAGACGCGATTTGTTGACACCATGCCGTTGTGCAAAAGCTATCAAGGAATCGCGTTTGCGTTCCTCCCAAATACATGAGTCAATACGAGCTATAGAGTCAATATCGAAATCTTTTTTCGACACCAACTGGTAATTAAGGTCATTGATAGAGATAACTGTCGGACTGCAAATAGTGAAAGAGATCGAGTCTGGAACAGGCCGGCACACGGAATTAGTGGAAACTATCACCTGTGGTTTCCGGATAGAATCTTGTCTGACAAAGACACCTTTTTCCGACTTTTGAGAGCCATCTAAGGTAACACAGCCGCCACCACCGCCACCACCGTAGCCATCACCGCCACCGCCATTAAGCATACAACGGTAGTTATCCCAATAATTAGGATCCTCGAGCGTATTACCAAACATTGAGTGTTCACCTGACTCCTGAGTAGTCAGGCTTAATTCGGCTTCAGGAGCAATAGAAGGACGCTTATTCACGTAGGTAGTTTGGAAATAAACAGGATCACCTTCCTTCTTTGTTTTCAAATTGAAGGTCATATTCCAAACATCAGTCTTCTTCACCTCCTTAGGAACGACCACATTCTTAAAGGTGAAAACGAGTCGCGCAGATCTAAAATCAGCAGGATCAACAAAACGGTTCTTGTCGTTATGTTCATCAACAGCAATCAAATACTTGTTGATATCCGTAAAGAGTTCTGGACGCTGGTTTTTATTAATAGCGCCATTGCAAAATTCAGAGAAAGGATAACAATACTCCGTAAAAACCCCAGTTCCAGATTCTTCGCCAGGTTTCACGCAAACTGAGTAATAACTACTAGAATTACTCTTCTTTACAATATCAGATAGGCATTTAGTCTCAATAGAGGTAATAGAATCGATATATTCAGAGATAGGCACCGTAATAACCAGATTAGCCATACCCTCTTTATTTTCACCAACTGCGAAATTTATGTCCGTTTTATATACAGTACCAGGTTCAACCGATTCAGGAGTTCTGGTATAAATCTGCGCCTGCGGAGTTTCAGGGGCGCCCGTAACAATGGCAACATTCGTTACAAAATGATGTTCATTAGCTGGTTTGATATATAGTGAAAAGGCATCTGCCCCCCTTGCAAGTTTTTTAAATTTTCCTGGTTCTCCTGGGTCGATGGTAATTGCATGCAAGTCATATCCTGGAGAATACTGCCAAGACTTACCCACATTGCACCCGTCTGTATCATATTCATAATCAATAGATGACGAAAAATGATTAACAGTCATTTTCTGGTTCTTATCATTAAGATAAGTAATTTTAAAGAGATCATCATACAAGTCGAAGACAGCGCCACCCGTTCCGAAAAACAGCGCATCGTCATCTATTTTCTTCATACCACCAAACGCAGAATAAATAAGCGTGATGGTATCGCACATTGAATAGTCAAAAGCCTCACCATCACCAGCACCAGACCATGCGAATTTAAACTGCGGATTAAGAGCTGGTTCCACATTACCTACAGTGTTCGATATCTGCAATTTATCGTAATTATAGACTGCGATATTCCTCCTTGGTAATGACGGACTAGAATAAACTAAATCTAAAGACCAGCCAGACGCAGTTGGAGATTCCACATTACTCGTACCACTAGCCTCATTAATAACATCGAGAGAAGCGGCTATGTTTCCCACATAGATACTGACCGGCTGCCCAGCTATGGCACTCAGATGTTTCTTGATATATTTAGAGATATCGGCATGACACGAATAATAATCTTTTTCAGCGGTAAAGACGTACTCATCTGCGTCAACTTTGTAGACAGGGCTGTCACCTATTTTAATGTACACTGTAGTTCTTTCGCTTAATAGAGTGGTTTTGTCAGAGGCAACACGTCCACCCCAGTTCAGTTGTCCCAATTCGATATTCACATCACCACATGGCAAATCTTTAGGAATACAGAAATTGGCAAAACTGCTATTATAGATTTTCACACTACCGCCACCATCCACACTAACCGTGTTCTTCAGACCATCGGCCAAAACATACTCCAATGCCTTCTTTTCATCTGCCACGTTAGCAATATCCCCGTAATCAACCTTACCCGTAGACAAACGGGTATTCGCATTACCAACAACGAGGCACGTTCCATTTATCATTTTTGAATAAACGGGATCCACATTGTGTGTGTCTATATCATCAGCTACTGCAGAGAACTTCAACCCAGACAGCAAAAAGAAACAACTAAGTATGAATAAACGGGAGGTAAAGACCTCTCTTAAGCTAACATTAAAAAGACGCATTACTTTAATATGTTTAAGTGCCCTAAAGGCTCATTTTAGGTTTATTGTGATAGCGCTTCCATAACAAAGCACTCCTAATTAATATACAAGAACCGTACCAAAAGAATACTTTTACATATGAAAAGACTAACAATCTGCGTTTTCAGACACAGAAAAACCGAATGTTCCCCCACCTACCCTACCACGCGCAAGACAGGCCTGAAAGGCGGCACCGCATAAAAAATGCACTTTTCTCGAAAAAAAATTCTTTCAGCTCTTGCATTGTGAAGAAAAAGCATTAACTTTGCATCGCAATCGGGGAGAACAACCCCAACAAACATAAAATTGTTCCTTGGTGTAATGGTAGCACATCAGTTTCTGGCACTGCTTGTCAGGGTTCGAATCCTTGAGGAACAACTTGAAAAAAATCCGCAACTAAACATTGCGGATTTTTTTGTTTAAAGGCGTTACATCCATTCACAACGCGGCCCAATTAAAGAAAAAGATTAATTTTGTGGTAAAATTCAATAACAGGACAAATGAAAATATCTCTATTTGCAACTGCGATTACCCTTTCTGCGATGTTCACTACCAATGCTGCGGCACAACAGTTTGAAGCCGGGCAGAACGACCAACTCCTTCTTGCGAGCAACAGAGGCAGCGGAACCAGCCGCGGCTCGTCAACCCAAAGCACCCCTTCTAGCGACAACACAACCCGCTCGACTCCAAGCCACGCTCCTTCGAGCAACAACGCGGGCAACAGCGGGGCCACAGGCAGGGGCAAACTACAAAATTCACAAAGGAGCGGCTCTGACAGCCGGGGCAGTCAGCCAAACAGCACCCCCGAGCCTAAAAGCACAATAAAAAAGAAAGACCACGTCAGAAGCAACCATCGTCCACACGGACCAAGGCACTACAGACGCGGCACTCCCCCACCGCCACCATCAGGAGGCGAGGTGGTTGTAGTTACATCCTCGGACAATTATTATGTGGAAAGCACGTCCGAAATAGACGATGCCCTTCCAATGTTTATGGGCGAAATCTATGCTGGCGGTAATTTGTCGAGCATAGGCGACAACGATTTGCACCTAGGCTACAGCGCTGGTGCCAAAGCTGAAATCGGGTTGCCACGCGGGGGCTACTACGGCAGCATTGGCGCACGTTACAGCAAGCAGAACTTCAACGTCTTTTACGGCAACGAAATCTTCCCAAAAGACGAATCTGAAGTGGAAGTCACTCACCTACAGATTCCGACCACACTCTTCGGATATAGAAGATACCTTGACGACAATGTCATGGGAGGTGTCGGCATAGGTCTAATCTACCAGTACGGATTAGGCGGTACTACCACAAGCAAATACCACGACGACTTCGACTACACCTACCATAGGGAAAAAGTTGACACGTACAACGAAGGGCTGATGAGTAGGAGCGACCTGCACGCAAGACTCGAGCTATTCTTTTGCTTCAACCATTTATCAATAACAGGCGAAGTTGCTTATGGAATCATCAACCACAACCACTTTCCAAACAACGTCACCAACTGGGAATGCTCACGCAACCAGCCAGTAGCCAACTACCTGTTGACGGTCGGTTACAGAATCTTCTAACATAAGTTGTATTTATAGCAAGAGTGGATGCTCAGGAATTGGGCATCCACTCTTATTTTGTAGAAGGCCTCATTGAAACAACACCTTGTTTCAAGAGACGCTGGAATAAAACCGATTTGAAATTAACGGTAAATGTCGTCGACATCATCGGGAGCCGATGTTTTCGAGAACTTGAACGACGACTTGCCTCCATTTGCGTTGAAGTAGTCGCCCGAGAAGCGGCGCTTGCGCCGGTGTTTGGTTCCCACCATCCAGCCCTCCTTCCTCGACTGGGAGAATTCAGAAAGGGTGATATTGCCCTCGGCATCGAGCGATCCGCTGACCTTGAACTTTTTATTAGTCGACTCGCGTACAATAGTGCCCGAAACCTGGTTGCCTTTAAAATGCAGTTGTAGCAAGACATCGTCGTCGCCAACACGGCCATCGTAATAGATTGTTTCCGTTTCAGATGCGACCTGTTTCGCGCCCGACCTACGGGGCGAAGCGTCATCTTTCTTCGAGTTGTTTTTCCCCTTACTGTCGGCCGATTTGCGACCTGTTCCAGCCGCAGAAACATCGTCGGTTTGTGAAGAGGGGGCATTTTGTGAAGCGCTAGGATTTTCGCCACCACAGGCAGCGAGCGAACCTGTCAGCAACAGCAAACAAAAGTTCAGAACAAGAGTATTTCTTCGTATCAACATTTTAGATATCGATTTTTACATTCCTAACATTAACTAGACCGAGGAATAAGCAAAAATACTTATTTTTTTGAAGTTGGCAAAAGACAGCGACAAAACGTTTCCCGCAAGAAAACAGCCTCCCGAACGGTCAAAACAAACTATTTTATCGACACATAACCCCATTGTGTTAAACTGTGTATTAAGAAAAAAGACTATTTTTGCATTAACGACAAAAGAGAAATACATAAGTCTTACTTTATGACACCAGAATTAGAAGAACGCATCCAGAAATCAGTAGAATGCTTTATGCAGGGCTTCGGTTGTTGCCAAAGTGTGGTTTCGGCCTTTGCCGACCTATACGGGATAGACGACCTGACGGCCAAACGCATTGCCGCTGGTTTTGGTGGCGGAGTGGGCAGAATGCGCATGATGTGCGGTGCCGTGTCGGGTATGGTTACTCTGGCAGGGCTAGACTGCGGACACACCGAAGGTTCCGACAAGGAAGGCAAAGCCGCCTGCTACAAAGTGGTACAAGATTTGCTGGCAAAATTTAAGGAACGCAACGGGTCGATCATCTGCGCTGAGTTGCTCAACATGAGCGGATGCAAGGCCGTAACCGACACCAACGTACCTGACGAACGCAACACCGAATACTACCAAAAACGGCCATGTGCTAAGAAGGTTGAAAGTGCAGCCCGCGTGTTTGCCGAATATCTGGAACAGAAAAAACAATAAAAAAGAATATAATAAGACAATGATTTGCAAAAACATATACGCCTTGGTCATCGGTTGCGCCTGCTTGTCGGCCACTGCCACTGCGGCTACCGCTTGGGAAACATTGGGACTTAATGGCAACGTAATGACATACAGCCGTTTGAAAAAAGGTGCAAACGGATTGGAACTCACCCACAAATACACTTTCGACAAGAATGGACTGCTGGTAAATGTGGAAGACAAGACAAAAGGCGAAAACATTAGCTACAAGTACAACGCCGAAGGTGAAGAGGTACTGCGCATCACCACCAATGCCGAGGGGCTGTTAAAAGACAGCGCGGTCACCACCTACAACTACAACAAGAAAAAGAAGCACACCACGACCAAACAATACGACGAAACAAAAAAGATGGTGAAAGCCGACGACAAATGGTTCGACGACGACAAACGCCTAATGAAGCACCGCGAAATTGTGATTGGTCAGGAGGGTATTCTGCACGGCTACCACTATGCAGACGACGGCGAGAAAGAAATCATCACCCGCTTCTTTGACGACGAGCCAGACGGAAGTTTGGAAAAGACCTACGACAAAAAGCACAACTTCATACTTGAGGTTGACCTCGACGAGAAAAGAAGACCCATATCGAGAACCACTAGAACCTTCAACAAGAAGGGCATAAAGACCAGCGAGACGGTGGAAACGTTCTGTCTGGCGGTGTTTAACGGCAAGACCACCAGGCAATACGACAAGAAAGGACTGCTGGTCAAGGAGGAAATCTTCGACAAGAACAACCAGCTGAGAATAGGCCGGAGCATTGTCTACGACAAAAAAGGCCACATACTGGAAGAAAACTATACCGACGGCAGGAAGACGACCTACGCTTACGACAAAGCGGGGAACCTGACTGAAAAGACAGACAACAGCGCCGACGGGAAAGCACACATCCAGCAATTTAGCTACGACTCGCTCGGAAACATGACCAAGCACACCAACGGAAACGAAGAAACCGAGTTCCAATACGTGTACTTTACTAAATAAGGGAAAAGTCTAAACAGCAAGATTATGACATTTGAAGAGATTGACGAAGATTACTTCAGACTAGCCTGCAACACAGGTGCGAATTTCTATAAACAGGTGCAAGCCCTCGGCCACAACAAAGAGGTGATGGAAGCCCTTTACAACGAGGACGAATTGAAAGTTTTTGACGACAAAAGCCGCAACTATGGCGGACTAAACAGCCGTCTGCTGCTGGCTGCCATTCACGATGTGCTGACCAGCTACGAAGGCCTTGACCGGAAAAACGCCATCATAAGGGACTTGGGCCTGCCCAAGCCAAAAATGAAGCTAGACAACAACGAAGGCTACGGACTAGCCTCTCTGATGCTCCGATTTCTGAACCCAAGCCGCAACGACGTGTACGACAGCCGGGAAGGAATAGCAATGCAAGACGGTTTGAGCATTGCCAGCGAGTTCATAAACCTTGTGAAGAAAGGATATAAGAATCCGCACGAGGGCGACGGTTTCCTCCTCGTCCGCTACCTACGCGCATACGGTATCGACAAAGAGTTGGTCAACCAATACATCATCAAACTCTACCGTTTTGCGAACGTCATGGCCAAAGGCGACAACAAAATAACCGAAGAAGAAAGTTCATGGCTAGCCAGCATTATGGGCTATATACAGAAGAGTCCGACCCAGTTCAAAGACATTGACGAAGACGACTTCGAAGCACTCAACACCAACGACGACGAGCCAGAGTCGGAACCCGAGCAGAAAGAGCCAGAGGGCGAACCCGAAGAACCGGCTGAAGTACGTCTGAACAAGCTGGTAGGTCTGGCGACCGTGAAAGAGGAAGTTGGCAAGCTGGCCAGTTTCTTGAAAATACAACAATTAAGGAAGGAGAAAGGGCTTAAAGCCGCCCCAATCTCTTACCACTGCGTGTTTACCGGCAATCCGGGTACCGGCAAGACCACAGTTGCCCGCATATTGGCCGGCATCTACAAAGAGCTGGGCATTTTGAAGAAAGGCCAGTTGATAGAAACCGACCGTTCGGGTCTGGTAGCAGAATTTGTGGGCCAGACTGCCGTAAAGACCAACAAGATAATAGACAGCGCCCTCGACGGCGTACTCTTCATCGACGAAGCCTACTCGCTGGTGGCGGGCGGAGAGAACGACTTTGGCAGCGAGGCTATAGCCACCCTACTGAAGCGTATGGAAGACGACCGCGACCGCCTTATCGTGATACTGGCCGGCTACTCGAACGAGATGCAGACCTTCATAGACTCGAATCCGGGACTGCAATCGCGCTTCAACCGCTACATCACTTTCGACGACTACAACGCCGACGAGTTGATGGAGATATTCAAGCGCCGTGCAGAAGACAACGAATACAAACTGACAGCAGAAGCGGAGACCGCCTTGAAAGCCCTGTTAGACAAGGCTATAGCCGAAAAAGACAACAATTTCGGCAATGGACGTTTTGTACGTAACCTGTTTGAAAAAGCCATTGAACGCCAGGCCGTCCGCCTTGCGGCAGAGACAGACCTCTCAGAAGAGAAATTGTGCGCACTGGAGCCCCAAGACCTGGAAGACGAGAAAAAGGACAGCGACAAGAAAGATGAAGCTAAGGAAACCGAAGACAAGAAAGACGAGACTTCTGACGAGAAGGACCAATAAGTAAGCTAAATAATCGCTAATTTTGCACGTTGAAATAAAGCAAAGACATGTTAGTACTTTTAAGGAAAGAATTCAGCACATTTTTCAGCAGCCCAATGGGCTACATCGTGATAGGCGTATTCCTGCTCATTACAGGTTTGTTCCTGTGGGTGTTCCGCGGCGAATACAACATTATGGACAACGGCTACGCCAACCTTAACGGCCTCTTCATAATGGCCCCTTGGCTATACCTGTTCCTCGTGCCAGCCATCACCATGCGACTTTTCGCCGAAGAGAAGCGCACCGGTACCCTCGAGTTACTGCTGAGCCGCCCCATCAGCCGTGCGAGCATTGTGTTGAGCAAATACCTGGCAGGTCTGCTGCTGGTGGTGGTATCGCTGGTTCCGACCCTTGTTTATGTGATTAGCGTATACTGTATGGGCGACCCTATGGGCAACCTCGACCTAGGAGGCACTTGGGGTTCGTACATCGGGCTTGTCTTTCTGGCAGGCGTCTACGTTGCAATCGGTGTTTTCGCCTCAAGCCTAACCGACAACCAGATTATCGCCTTCATAATAGCGGCCGTACTCAGCGGCGTGTTCTACTACGGTTTCGACCTTATGGGCCAAATGAGCAACAACGGCAGCACACAGGCCCTGATTTCAAGTTTCGGAATCAGCGCACACTACGACGCCATGAGCCGTGGTGTGATAGACAGCCGCGACGCCGTCTACTTCCTGCTTGTGATAGCGGCCTTTGTGTTCGGCACCAAACTGATTATCGAGAAACAAGAATAATGCTCCCCAAAAGGGATTTCTATAAAAACCGTCATGCTGGATTTTGAGCTACACACAGGTTCATCGACCACCCTACAAGTATGGAGGATGGAAGAGAACCTTGAACAGATAACAGCACAGACGAACCTAGACGCCATAGCCGGTTTCGGACAACTGTCGCTTAAAAGACAGAAGGAGAAAGCCTTTGTGAACTACCTGCTGCAACAGCAGCTACCCAACGCGCGCATCGGCTATGAAGAAGGAGGCAGACCCTACCTGCCCGACTACCCCAACACCAGCATCAGCATCAGCCACACCGGCAATTTTGCCTGTCTGTTGCTTAGCCGGCACTATAAAAAAGTGGGCGTCGACATTGAAAAGAACAACACGGCCAAAGTGCTACGCGTACGCCACAAGTTTATGACCGAAGAAGAGGTGGCACTGCACCCAACTGCCGACGAAGGTACCGACGCTCTGATAGCGTGGACCACAAAAGAGGCCCTCTTCAAACTTGCCGACCCTCCACACTACGACTTTATAGCGGGATTCCGCATTACCGAATGCCAAATGGACGGCAACGAAGGCCGCAGCCGCGTTCTTGACCTTTTCAGCAACGAGGCCTACGAAGTAAGGCACGTGCTGACACCTGACTACGCACTGAGCGTATGCCTGCTCTAAACGACCCAATTAACCGCGACAAGATGGACAAACGGAGAAACATCTGGCTACTGAACTTCGAGCACGACCTTGCACTAGCCAGCGGCAAACCCTTCTACATACCCCCAAAAGTGGCCACTGCCATGAACGAGGACCTGAGCCCGCTACCACTATGGTTAAGCGGCAGCGCTATGGTGCTAACCCAGCAACTGACCACCCCAGCGGCCATTGCGCCAGCCACAAAGGCGCTTATGCGGCAACTCGGCATAGAGGGGGAACTGTGTCCGTGGGTACATTTCGAGCCACAAGGCGGCGAACACTACCACGTATGGGGGTGGGACCCGCAATCGGCCCAACAGCTGCGGAAAGTTGGTTACGAATACGGAGAAGATTTAGCGCATATAAAAACCTGGAGCCACAGAGGCAAGACGATAGACCTGCTGAAAACATTCGTCAGCAACGGTCTATTTCCAGCGAGCCTGCTTCCCCGAAAAGCGACCAGACTGAACGAAGTTGAAGAATGGACCCGACACGAGAAACTGATTTTGAAAGCCCCTTTGTCGGGCAGCGGACGGGGCATCTGGTGGGCACTTAACGGATTTGACTTCAATGTGCACCGGTGGTCGAACCGAACCATCAGCACACAAGGCTGTATTCTGTGCGAGCCCATTTGGGAGAAGACAGGCGACTTCGCCATGGAGTTCCGTTGTACGGACGGAAAAGTTCTGTTTGCCGGCTATTCCCACTTTATGGCCGACAATGCGGGCGTCTACCGGTGCAACCTGCTGGAAAGCGACGACACCATCGGCGCGCTATTGGCCCAAAAAGTTGGAGGCGACACCTTGAAAAACGTACGGAAACTCTGGACCGAACTACTGACACAATCCATAGCCCCGCACTACAACGGCATAGTAGGTATAGACATGCTGACCGGCCTTGTAGAAGGCCAAGAGCGACTCAACCCGTGTGTGGAAATCAATCTGCGCATGACGATGGGGATGGCAGCCCGGCTGGTCTACGACCAATGGATAGCCCCAGGCAGCACAGGCGAATACCGCACCATCCACTTCAAACAAGACGGCGAACTGCAAAGCCATGCCACCGAGCAACGCGAACAGCACCCTGTGGAACTTGTAGACGGGAAAATAAGCAAAGGCTACGTGCTACTGACAGCAGAAACCGAGCAAACACACTACGGGGTTGAGATAGACGTGCAGACAACATAAGTATAAAGAAGGTCATACAAAAGCACACAAATAAGAACTCCCCCCGGAAGTCGCATTAACTTTCCAGGGGGAGTTTCTTTTTATAGTGTCCGACAAACTATCAACGTACCAGTGTAAGATGTCCCTTTAACTGCATATCGAGACTTTCAATGTCTATAATGTACCAATAGTCGGCCGAAGGACATTTAGTGTTTTTGTAGGTACCATCCCATGCGTTAGTCTCGTTTTGGTAGCCCTCCGTTTCGAATAAGAGTTTGCCCCAACGATTGTAGACATATACTTTCGCCTCAGGATAAGACTCAATATTCTTTATGGTCCACGTGTCTTCTATACCATCGTCATTTGGAGAGAAGAAGACAAAAGGCTGGATTGTTGATCCAACAGAATCTTTCTCTACCACATTCAAATGAAGTGTAACAATGCTATCGCAACCACTTTCCGCACCCCCTTCAACAACATCGGTATAAACACCAGCCTCGGTAAGAGACTGACCACCGAACAAATATTCATCGCCTTTAACAATGGTCATCTCTATTTCCGATTTACCCTGTTTGGAAACACTCAAGACCAAAGTATCGCCACCGAATGGAGAGTTGCCCACAATGTAAGTGCCAGCCACACGAAAGTACTGGCCATCGAATTCAATGCTGTCACCCTCACAAATACTCTCATTCACTTTATCGAAAACAGGAGGAACCACCTCTAATGTTAGAGTCACAATACTATCGCAACCATTAGCCGATCCTCCCTTTATAGTTTCGGTATAGACGCCAGCCTCGGTAAGGATTTCTATGCCAAAAACGTAGGCTTCGCCATCAACAATAGTTTTTTCAAAAGCATACGTACTTGGCTTAATAACATTAATCACCAAAGTATCGCCACCTGATGGAGAGTTGCCCGCAATGTAAGTGCCAGCCTCACGAAGTATCTGACCGTCGAATTCAATGCCGTCGCCCTCACAAAGGTCAGTATATTCTTTTTTGTACGTTGTAATAGGATCGACATCATCAACATAAATAGGATACTTACCAGACTTTTGCTGCCATACCTTAGGACTTTTCGCACTAAGCAAATCGAACACTTCGCCATTGTTGAAAGCCGACTTCGAAAGTTTCAGTTCTGGTTGTTCGTTCGAGCTAGTCCATCTGTTGTAATAGTAGCTGTTTTCCACCTTGGTCTTCGAGTAAGAGTAGCCATAGAGACCACCACCGTAATCGTCTACCGTGCTTTCCACGTCACCATAAGAGAAACAATTCGTAATAATGCAGTCTTCCGCACTGCCAACAACGCCTCCTACACGAGACGACATACCAGTTATAGAGCCAATATTATAACAGTCGGTAATAATGGTGTTAGCACTGGCAGCACCGGCAATACCGCCAACGCCAAACAACGATTTGTCAGAAGTGGTACTATTGATTTTTCCCTCATTATGGCACCTTTCTATATAGCTGTCTTTGCCCATGTAACCAATGATGCCTCCATTGAATTTGTTGGAGCTAGTTACATCTGCATAATTATGACAATTGACGATTTTACCCGTACCTATGCCTACAATGCCACCCACACATTCCTCGTAGCTAGAAATGGAGCCCGAGCCAAGGGTAACATTTTTAATTTCGGCATTTGTCATTTTTCCGAACAAGCCCATGCCAGGAACATTGCCGCCTGAAATGTAGATGTTGCTGATGGTGTGGTTATGTCCATCGAACACACCTGTAAATTTACTTTTGCCGTAACCGATAGGGGTCCATGAGCCTTTTCCAGCACCACAGACACCCGACAAGTCGATGTCGTCATCCAGCACCGCATACGCACCCTGATTTTGTGCGATAGAGCTGACATTGCCATTTACCACAGCAGCGAAATAAAGCAATTCGTCGGCCGTTGTGATGTGATATGGACTTTCTTCTGTACCGCTTCCGCTAGGTTTTGCGGGCGTTCCAGTACTCTGCGCATAAAGCGTGTAACTCAAAAAGTTGAAAACCAGAGAAAAGAAAAAAACAAGTTTTCTCATAAAATTTACAATGAACTACAATTTTAACACCTTAGATTCAATAAATAACAGTGACTTATTCAACTAACAACATATTCTGCGTCGTCGCCATTTCCAAACGAACTGAAAAATCACACTCCCTATATATAAATAATCATTTCGCCTGCAACACACAAGTTTTGGGCAATGGCTCAAAAAAGTCACATAGCAACATGGCTTAAGCGCCAAAATTGTCACCGCCATTTTTAGCAGCAAAAACCATGCCAACACGCCAGTATACAGCAAATATCGGCAAAAAAATCAGTCCTACGAGGATAAAAAAAATTCGAACACATCGTCCAGCCCCGCCAGTTCCATCATTTGTCAGGAACCAACACAGGCTTTAGAAAGGATTTCCCATACTCGAATCATTTTAACCAAGAGAAATCTTGCAGTTCCGAATTGATTTGTCTATTTTTGAATGATGGCCAAAGTGGTTCGTATCATTTTGTTCAACAGCGCCAGCGCAGTAAGAACCTACCATTTACCAGCTTTCATTCTATCTTTATAAAGGATTTTTTAGACCATTTAAAATGAGCAAGCATTTCACCTATTTGTTGACCTTAATCGGCTTTCTTTCAGTATCCTGTAGCTCATCAACAAAAACGCAGGATGAAAGTCAGCCAAATTCTAGAAATTATGCCAACACGACCTACGAATCAGAAGAGAACCCAATCGAGAGTTCAACATCCGACACAGAAGATGAATTGGACAATAATGATGAAGAAATGTCAGACAATGTGAATGTAAATGAGCTTGATTTTCTGACAAGAATGGCCTATACAGGGAGTACTCCCAGCGAAACAGAGCAGGCGACCTTGGACAGTTTAGCGAACGTATTCATTAACGAAGACACGCCAAAAAGTAAATATCTGATAACCAATAATTCTGCAGGATATTTCAAAATGAACGGTACCGTAAAAGACATTAACGACAAATACTACAAGTTAAAGTACTATGTAGGAAGCATCAACATGGTCGATGCAGCAAATGTGGCAGGATGTTTCTTGGATAAAATTGAAGCCGACAACAAAAGTGATGAAATAGACGGTTGTTCAATGCCATACGCTGACGACAACACAATAATCGCATTTGGCGGCAAATACTTCATGCCTTACGAAGAGGACAACCCCAAAAACAAAGAATACGAAAAAGACAATTCAATCTATCTCATCCAATGTGAGAACACATCTTCCTGGCATCGTAAAGACTCTATTGATAATATAGTCATACGCTCTGATAAGTTCAAAACGAAAGAAGGCATCGGCGTCGGTTCCACATTCGAAGAATTGCAAAATACGTATGGTGATTTGTATTTACACATCGGTTGGATAGAAGACGAAGAGAGAGTCGAGGTAAGAACAGCAAAATATCCAATGGTAAGGTTTATTTTTCAGGAAGAAGACGTCTTAAACTTTTGTTCAAATAAGAATTCTAACGACGACGAGCAATGCGAAGAAGGCGAAGACTGTAACGAGCGATGCCGAGAAGACGGTTTTATAGGAAGCAGGAAAGAGGACGGTTCTGGTTTGAAGCCAAACTCAAAAATATGGAGAATCATTATCAACCGTTACTATGTGACATGCCCTGAATGTTTATAGCAATAGAAATCAATTTATCATAACAGATTCCTATTATTTACCGATAAAATTCATACTGTTCATGTTAAAAAGCCGATATACCTGCGAACAACTAAAAGCCATCCGTACTGAGATTGCTAAGGCAAACGATATAGACTACACCCCATCGGTATGCAATTTCCAAGGCATCTGCCGCGGCACCTGTCCGGCCTGCGAGGCAGAGCGCTCGTATATTGAGCAAGAACTGTCGTTACGCCAAAAGGCCGGCAAAGCAGTGAAGATTGCGGGCTTGGCATCGAGCCTGTTGGCGCTTTCGGTTCAAAACATTTCCGCACAAGAACGTCAGGAGATGAACAGCGACTCATTGGTTTGGGAAAACTATTTTTTCGATTTTGGCGGAGTCAAACCCGAAAACGAGCAACAGATTGAAGAGATGGCGGAATTCATAGATGAATATCCCGACAAGTTATATCTGATTGTAGGACACACCGATACACGTGGAAGTGAAAACTATAACTTGAAGCTGTCGTTAAAACGGGCTGAATACATAAGTCGATGGGTGGCAAACCATTGTAAAAATAAAAACATTAGAATCGTACCAGTTGGTTTAGCCTTTTTAAAACCCAACATAGCAAATGCCACCGATGAGGTAGCGCACGCTCAAAACAGGCGTGCATCGCTGGAAATATATAACCCCAACCGTTATAGTGGCAAATCGGCAGTTTTAGTAGAATTGGCTATTTATAAAACTCTGATAGGAACCGATACCAAACTGAGTAGCTTTGAGAAGGTACTGGGAAAGCTAGACGCTATTAAACCGTTAGCACGGAGTTCCAAATATGACAAATTAGCCGAAAAAATCAGAAAAGCAAGAGAGACATTTTCAAAATGAAGAAAGAAACAAACCACATAGTCAGCCTAATTTTTATCATGGGGATCGCAACCGGATATTTGACCTCATGCACATCTCAAAGTCAGACACCTAATTCAAACGGGACAGCCGCAGACTCTTCCATTGTGAATACGTCATCAACAGAAGAAGAAGAAGAAGACATAGATACAAATATGGACGAGGGGAAACGTTCAAACCGGGGGAAAAACGTCTGTCCAGATGCCTTCAAAATGTTCTGAGGGCTGGGGATATAGCGACCTCGGCCATACAAAAAAACAGCAGTTACCTGAATAGACAACTGCTGTTTCGTTTGAGCGGAAAACGAGGCTCGAACTCG
>DETD01000009.1:0-16281 GCA_002362105.1 Bacteroidales bacterium UBA3297 | reverse complement strand
GCTCTACCACTGAGCTAATTCCGCAAAATATAGTGGGTACAGATGGATTCGAACCACCGAAGGCAAGAGCCAACAGATTTACAGTCTGTCCCATTTGGCCACTCTGGTATGTACCCCTTTCGTTTCAGAGTGCAAAAATCAGATAAAAAAAGGAGAATTTCAAATTTAATGGCAAAAATCACACTAAAAAACGTCAAAAAACCTTGAAATAGGCAAACAAAACGGAGAAAAAGACAAAAAATAATTATATTTACAAAACCTATACAGATCAAACAGACAAGAATTACACGAGGAGATTAAACTTATGGTTTGGGAGCTTACCACAAACATAGTTTTAGTACTATATTTCATCACCATCATAGGCATCATACTAATGCTGCTGATGGAGAACAGGAGTCCGGTAAAATCGATTGCCTGGATTTTCGTGCTGATACTGTTACCAGTAGTCGGGCTGCTGCTTTACATACTGGTAGGTAAAAACTTCCGAAAAAAGATGGTCATCTCACACCGAAGCCTTGCGAAATGGAAAGAACGTATAGAAACCATTAAAGGGGACCCAATTCTTGAAAAATCGTTTCCAAAGCAATACAAGAACTTCGCCTATATGGCGCTGAACAGCAGCAACAGCACTTTGTACGTAAACAACGGAGTGAAGTTGTTCACTACCGGAAAAGACTTTTTCGAGAGTATGTTTTCCGAGGTAGAGAAAGCAAAAAAATACATCCACGTAGAATTCTACATCTTCAACTCCGACACCATTGGCAGCAAGTTTATAGAAATTCTGAAACGGAAGGCTAAAGAAGGGGTGAAGGTGCGCGTCATCATCGACGACGTGGGCAGTTGGCTGATGCGCAAGTCTTCGGTCCGCGATATGCGAGCCGCCGGCATTGAGATCTACTGTTTCTTGAAAGTGGGTCTGCCAGCCATCAACAGCAAAGTCAACTACCGCAACCACCGGAAAATTGTGGTCATCGACGGCGACGTTGGCTACACCGGAGGCATGAACGTAGCCGACCGCTATGTGGAAGGCTCAAAATGGGGCGCTTGGCGCGACACACACCTCCGCATAGAGGGCGAGGCCGTACACGGTTTGCAACGCGTTTTCCTCAGCGACTGGTACTTCGTTAGCCGCACACTGCTCAGCGACGACGAACTCTACTACCCTACCCCCGACTCTCCGGTCGGCAACAGTCTGATTCAAGTGGTCAGCAGTTCGCCAGACTGCGAATGGGAGTCGATTATGCAAACCTTCTTTATGGCATTTGCACAGGCACGAAATTACATCTACCTGCAAACGCCTTACTTCCTGCCCAACCAGACTATTGTTAACGCCTTGCAGTGCGCCGCGCTGGGTGGAGTTGACGTACGCATCATCATACCAAGACACAGCGACGCCTCGTTCGCGCTAAAGAGCTCGATGACCTACATCGACGAGATGCTGAACGCCGGTGTTAAAGTGTACTTCTTCGAAGAGGGGTTCATCCACAGCAAAACCATCGTCATAGACGACAACCTCTCTACCGTGGGTACGGCCAACATGGACTTCCGCAGTTTTGAACAAAACTTCGAGATAAACACCTGGATATACGACCCTGAATTTGCACAAACAATGAAGAACATCTTCCTTGCCGACCTCGAAAAATCGAGCCAGATCAACTTGGAAGAATGGCGCAACAGGCCGCATTTGGAAAAGTTTGGAGAGTCGTGGGCGAGATTGTTCAGCCCGCTCATGTAAATTCAGGCACAAACACTTTATAAAAACGAAATGGAAGAGAACGACATAAAGAACACCCCGGAAACTGGCGAAGGCGCCGTGAAGGTAGAAGGCAACATCAACCAGTTTTTAGAGCTGGAGGAGAAGATTGTAAACATGTTGCGTACGGTCTACGACCCTGAAATCCCCGTCAACGTGTACGACCTCGGTATGATTTACCGTATTGACGTAGACGACCAGAAAGAGGGCGAAGACGGACGCCAAGTGACGATACAGATGACGCTGACCGCACCGAACTGTCCGGCTGCTGACTTTATTGTGGAAGACGTTACACAGAAAGTAGACTCGGTAGAAGGTGTAAGCAAGACCATTGTGCAAATAGTATTCGAGCCCCTGTGGGACCAAAGCATGATGAGCGACGAAGCCAAATTGGAATTGGGCCTGATGTAACAGTATAGCAGACGACAAAATGAACAGCACCCTGAACATAGCAGCAGGAAAGAAAGTCTACTTTGCCAGCGACGCCCATTTCGGCCTGGAGTTGTACGACACCCCTATAGCGTCGCAGCAACGTTTCTGCGCATGGATGGACAGCATAAAGTCCGACTGCGGTGCCCTCTTCTTACTGGGAGACATGTTCGACTACTGGTACGAATACCGCACGGTGGTGCCAAAGGGATTTGTGCGCTTCTTGGGCAAGGTGGCCGAATTTACCGACAGCGGCATTCCCGTCTACATCTTCTACGGCAACCACGATATGTGGATGCTGGACTATTTAGAGAAAGAGTGCGGATGCACCATTGTACCAGACGAATGGATCGGCAACATTATGGGCAAGCGCTTCTACATGGAGCACGGCGACGGCTGTGGCGACCCCAGCCTGTCGTTCTACTTTATGCGCAAGTTTTTCCGCAACAAATTCGCCCAATGGTGTTTCAGATGGATACATCCCGACGTTACGATGTGGTTCGGCTACCTATGGTCGAACAAGAACCGCAAACGGAAGAAAGACTCGGAGGCAAAAGAATTTTTGGGCGAGGAAAAAGAATTCCAAATCCAATGGGCGAAAAAGCACTTTGCCAAGCATCCTGAAACCGACTACTATATTTTCGGACACCGGCACATTGAGTTGCTGTTCAAACTTGAACACGAGGGAAAAGAGGCGACAATGGCGATATTGGGAGAATGGATTACAAAATTCACCTACGGTGTGTTCGATGGCAACGAGTTCAAGTTGTTAAATTGGTAATTTAATCTTTTTTACTTATCTTTGCGTCGTTGTACGAAACGGGCAACTGTCTTCATAGTTCAACGGATAGAACAAAAGTTTCCTAAACTTTAGATGTAGGTTCGATTCCTACTGGAGATACAAAAGGGGAGGCCGCAAGAACGGCCTCCCCTTATTGTATCCACCAACCGGCACCCTACCGCAGTTTACCGCAGCAATTTGAGCGCCTGGTCTTCAACCTTCAAAAGCGCGAAACGCCTGGCAACAAGAAAGCGTAACTTCTCGTTTTTGGCAAAAACCAGATACTCACCCTCAAACCGTCCTGTTTCTGAGAATTTCTCCTCGTTCCCGATATAGTTTTTCAGGCTGAATGTCTTATCCGGCCTCAGGTCAACAGTCAAGCGCCAAGCGTCGAATATATGAGACCAAAGGCCAACGAGGTCATTGTCGGTGTTGATGCTCTCGTCTGTTCCTTTCCTGCGAAGGTAGAAAGCCACATCGAAAGGAGGTTTGACCAGTTTGTAACTATTATCGTAAAGCGCCAGCAATGTGTTACCAGACGAACTAGCTGCAAGCAGAAGCGTATCGGCGGCAAAAGCCGACACCTCACGCTCCAACTCTTTGAACTCGCGTTTTCGGTATTCGTCTGCATCAGTATTCTGCAGGGATAGGAAAGACGCGTCGGCCGCCAGCTGTTCCACCCTGGCACGCAATTCCTCCCTTTTGCTATCCACATCGGCCTGGTTTCGGAAAAGGACCAGCGTATCGTGAAGGACTTTGTATGCCCCCAGCACAGAATCGTTGCAATAGATTTTCCCATGGGCAAATCGGACGCCAGCGGCGTCGACACCATCAGCCATAAGGATTGTATGCGAGCGGCAGAAGTCGCGATGGGTTAGCGACTCCACACTCCATTCACCCTCAACGCCGTGTGCACCAAGGCTTACGGAAAAAGACAGGACACTTAATAAAACGAATAACCTCGACATAAAACCAAATAATTGATAAAATATATCCGTAAAGATAAAAAAAAGCCTGGCTGAACAAATCAGCCAGGCTTATAAAGATTTGAAAATTACGAACTGAATTAGAACCAGCGTACATAAGCGAAGCCCATGCGGTTAGGCAACAGGTCGCAAGTTGGGAACAAGCGGAAGCAGCCACGGAACGAGCCAGCCTTTTCCACACGCTCTTTCACCTCGAAGAACAGCTTAGTGCCTTCGGTCTTCACCAACTTGGCAGGGATAGCGCGGTCGAGTTCGTCCTCGTTCTTATCGTTCTTCTTAATGATAACCGCATCTACACCAAAACTGTTCACCAACTCAGGGTCCTTAACATCGATAACAGCAGTCAGGCTGAAGCTAGAACCTACAGTAGGGATATGGTTGACAGCCTCAGAAATATTGGTAGAAACAATTTCAATGCTGTCCCAAACGTTATTCACCTTCACCTTCCAGTCGGCCAACTTCTTCGCATTGGCGAAATTGTTGTCGGAGATGAGTTTGTACTGCTTAGCCAGCTTGGTATAGAAACGCTCGTTATAGTCCTCAATCATACGGGTAGTAGTATAATTAGGAGCAATCTTAGCGATAGAGTTCTTGATAACCTGAATCCATTCAGGCGAGTAGCCATAGCTGTTAGTCGCATAGTACTTAGGCACAATCTCGTTCTCGAGCAAGCGGTAGATAGTAGCAGCGTCGAGCTGGTCCTGCAAGCCCTGGTTGTCGAATGTACGCTTTTCGGTAAGCGCCCAACCGGCACCTTCGCGGTAACCTTCAAGCCACCAACCGTCAAGTACTGAGAAGTTAACAACACCGTTCATCAAAGCCTTTTCACCAGATGTACCTGATGCTTCGAGCGGACGGGTTGGGTTGTTCAACCAGATATCAACACCTGAAATCAAAATCTTAGCCAATGCCATGTCGTAGTTCTCGAGGAAGAGGATCTTACCCTGGAACTGAGGCATACGAGAGATTTCAACGATACGGCGGATAAGGCCCTGACCTGCACCATCGGCTGGGTGTGCCTTACCAGTGAAGATGAACTGAACCGGATAGTGCTCGTTGTTAACGATCTTAGCCAAACGGTCGAGGTCGGTAAAGAGCAGGTGAGCACGCTTGTAAGTAGCGAAACGACGGCCGAAACCAATAGTCAACGCCTTAGGGTTCACCTTGTCGAGGATCTCCATGATAAGAGAAGGATTAGCCTCGTTCTTCAACCAGCCATTGCGGTACTTGTTCTGGATGAAGTTAAGCAAACGCTGCTTAAGCGCGAGCTTAATGTTCCAGATTTCCTCGTCAGGCACATTATAGATAGCCTTCCAAATTTCTTCGTCAGACTGGTGATCCATGTAACCCTTCTTGAACACACGTTCGTAAAGGTCTTTCCACTTCTGGTCAGCCCAAGTAGGCATGTGCACACCATTGGTAACATAGCCAACGTGGAGTTCTTCAGGGAAGTAGCCCTTCCAAATAGGAGCGAACATCTTGCGAGACACAACACCGTGCAACCAGCTAACGCCGTTGCTCTCTTGGCAGGTACGGCAGGCGAACACGCTCATCGAGAACTTCTCGCCCTTGTCGCCAGCGTTCTCACGACCGAGGTCCATCAAATCGTCCCAAGAAATACCGAGCATTTCAGGGAACTTGTACATATACTTGCCGAACAAGCCCTCGTCGAAGCGGTCGTGACCAGCAGGGACCGGAGTGTGTACGGTATAGAGCGAAGAAGCGCGGGAAGCCTCCAACGCCTGAGTGAAGTTCAAGCCGTCTTCCTTGATGAAGTCAACCATACGCTGCAAGTTGATAAGGGCAGCGTGACCCTCGTTGCAGTGGTAAACCTCTTTCTTGATGCCGAGTTTCTTGAGGAGGTAGATACCACCAATACCCAACATATATTCCTGCTTCAAGCGGTTTTCCCAGTCGCCACCATAAAGCTGGTGGGTAATGGCACGGTCCCATTCGCTGTTCTTTTCAACATCGGTATCCATCAGGTAGAGAGGCACACGGCCAACAGAAACCTTCCAAACGTTAGCATAAATCACACGGTCGTAGAAAGGAACCTCCAACAACATTGGAGAGCCATCCTTTTCGAGCACCTGCTCCAAAGGGAGCTTAGTGAAATCTTGTGGCTCGTAAACAGCAATCTGGTTACCCTCAACCGACAGCGACTGAGTAAAATAGCCGTAACGGTAAAGGAAACCGACAGCAGTAAGGTCGAAATTGCGGTCAGACGCCTCCTTCAAGTAGTCGCCGGCAAGCACGCCAAGACCACCAGAGTAAATTTTAATAACGTCGGTCAGACCGTATTCCATAGAGAAATATGCGATAGAAGGCTTCTTAGGGTCCTTCTTAGCGCTCATATAGGCTTTGAACTCATCGTAAACGGCGTCGATAGCAGCCATTTTCTTAGCATCCGTAACAACAGCGTCGAGTTTCTCAATCGGTGCCTGTTCAAGGAACGTAACAGGGTTTTTACCACATCTTTCCCAAGTTTCAGGGTCAATGTCGTTGAAGATATCTGTTACCTTGTTGTTCCACACCCACCAAATGTTACGGCCAAGCTCGTCGAGCTTAGACAATTTAGCAGGAACTTTACCCTTAGTGCTGATTGCTCTCCAATCAGGGCAGTTGACACGGTTAGTTGAAATTTCCATTAGCAATAAATTTTATCTTAATTATTATTATTCTTACTTAGATTTTGCAGAAGGCTTTTTAGCGGCAGACTTCGGCTCTTTTACAGCCTTGGCCGTTTTTCCTTCCGTAGTAGTGGTTTTGGCTTTACAAGAGGCAGCCTTGGCAGAAGACTTCTTTTCAGCAACAACTTTTTTTGCCGGTGCCTTCTTCTTTGCAGATTCGTCAGACTCGAATTTTTCACCTTTAGCAAAGGCAAAAGCCTTTTTATAGTAAACAACAAAGTCATTCCAGGCAGCGTTGTCGGCTATTTTCTTAGCCTTGGCGCGGCACTCGTCGACCTGTTTGGCACTAAGCATAGAGAAGTTTACGATTTCGTTCTTAATGGCCTCAACCAATTCACCCCTGTTGTTGTCGTCGCGGTGAAGCACGGCAACACCATTCGTAATAGGTTCAACACCCTTGCTAACCCACAAGCCGAAGCCCGTAAGGTCGGTCGTGATAGTCGGAATGCTGAAAGCGGCACTCTCCATAGGCGTATAGCCCCATGGTTCGTAATAAGAAGGGAAGACCGTAATGTCGAGTCCGATAAGCAGGTCGTAATAGTCCTTGTTGAAAATGCCATCGTTACCATCGAGGTAAGAAGGAACAAAGAAGACTTTCACCTTGTCGTTCTCGTTGTTATGCAGTTGGAAGTAGTTGATACCCTGCAGAACGGCATCGTACTGCGGCTGGTGCAACTCGTGAGTGGTAGTTACATCGGCGAACTGGTATTTCTGCTTAGGGTTCAACAGTTTTTCCTGTAAATCTTTACGTGGTCCGTTTATCCAATCAGGCACCATAATGAAAGCCACAATCTGCCTTTTCAGGTTGATTTCCTGGTTCAAGGCGCGCATAGCTTCAATAAACACGTCGATACCTTTGTTCCGGTATTCCAAACGGCCGCCAATTCCGACAAAGAGGGCATCGTCGGCCAACGGATAGCCCATCAGGGTTTCAGCCACCTTCTTCAGGGAAGCACGGGCCTCGTTGCGGACCTGCGTAAACTTGCTGCCCTTAGGAACGAAACCAGCCTCAAACCCGTTAGGAGTGACTACATCGGGAGCCTTGCCTAGCAATTGCAAGCACTCGCGTGCAGTAATGTCGCTGACAGTAGTGAAACAGTCAGCCTTCAGTGCGCCATGTTTTTCAACCGCATGCTGGGCTTTAACCTCCAGTTCATACGACATCTGGTCACCATTATAGTTTTTAAAATACTGATATAGCTGCTTGTTGTTGAAGCAGATAGAGCGCCCTACAGTCGTAGCGTGTGTAGTAAACACCGTCTTGTAAGGCAGGTTGTTCAACTTCAAATAAAGAAGACCGGCTGCAGTCTGCCACTCATGGAAATGAGCCACAGTCTTAGCCTTGGCTATCTTGTAGAAGTTGCCAAAACTTTCCACCACTTTTGCGGCAGCATAACCGAACATGATGCTGTTCTCGTAATCCTGCCCCATATTCATAGAGTCGATCGAGTAAGCAGTCCACAACTGGTAGAGGAAAGCACCCTTCTGGCCGTCGAACACATGAAAGTCGACAAGAATAGCCTGTGGATTGCCCGGTACGTTCCAAGTACCCACACGGAGTTTCAATCCCTCACTAGCCGCTGCTTTTACCCAATCGGCATAAAGCTTGGTATCTTCCTTAAACAAAGGTGAATTTTCGATATGGAAATCTGGACCAATATAGAAAAGATTATTACCATATTCAGCCTTCAGAGAAGCGGCAACAGTAGAAAGGACGGTATAGATACCACCCACTTTGTTACAAACTTCCCAACTAGTTTCAAAAATATACCCGTTCTCTTTCATACTTTACTTATGAGCAATAACCTCAATTTCCACTAACGCATTTTTTGGCAACCCCTTAACGGCTACGCACGAGCGTGCAGGGGCGTTATTTGGGAACGCCTCGCTGTAAACCGCATTGAAGTCGGCAAACAACGCAATATCGGAAAGGAAAACTGTGGTCTTGACAACGTTTGAAAAATCCATCTCTGCTTCTGCCAGAATAGCCTTGATATTACTGAGCGATTGTTTAGTTTGTGACTGAATAGTATCACCCTCTAAATTACCTGTTTGGGGATTAATACCCAACTGACCCGATGCATAGAGGAATGAATCGATTATAACCGCCTGACTATAAGGACCGATTGCGGCAGGAGCCGACTGAGTTTCTATTATTTTCCTCATCTTCTGTTTCTATAATTTTAAAAAGGGGAACAAATATCCCCACACATTGCAATTTACTTGTGGTTAAAGTTACTAAAATTATTAAAAAAAGTGGCATTTCAGACCAATTTTAACATAATAGAAAATTCAACCAATGTAGCAGTTTTCCGAGATGAATCTAATAAGTTTATCTAAGTTTACCAATCCTCGCTCCATACAGGGAAATCGGTTCTATTTCTACGCTGCTCGTATTTGAGGTCTTGCAACATAGAAGAACGTACACCAATATGGAAGCTGTAAGAGAAATTGTCGCCGAAAGGAACCAGATTCAAAGTTGAGTACCAGCAGTGCATATTGCGGGTAATATTGAACGAGGTGTATGAAATTTCCTTCATTGTAAAGTCGTAACCCGAGCTGAAGGAAACCTCCCAGTTTTTAGAGAACTGGACATTACCAGAGAAATTGAGCGATTGGTCGATTTCCTGGTCGTAGGTCAGTTTGCGTTTGTTGAACGTTCTGTCGCCGTAAAAGACGGAATAATCGATACGGAAATGCCAAGGCAGAGAGAACTTTTCGTAGCCCTCGGCATCGGTATTGTCTTTCTGTTTCTTATTCTTTCGCAAAGAAGGGGTATTGTCGTTCTCCTTGTCTTCGTCGAAGCCGTCAATACTGTTGTTTTCGTTCAAAGTCGCATCGTTCTTGCCATCCTTCTTGAACATATTGTTAGAGAAGGTGTAACCGAACGACGTAGAAGCCGTACGCATACGTGCAATGCGGTGGTTCTTTTCCCATTCGGTAACATTAACCTTGGTCGGGCTGCCATACTGGTTCAGCTGGTAAGTGTATGGTGTGAACGAAGCGTTCACATTCAAAGACACCTGCTGGGTCAGTTTCAAACGGAGCGTGGTTGAGATATCGGACCAATTGAGAGAGTCGGCAAAGATGTTGTAAGAGGTGGTAGCCGAGAGGTTGTCGATAAGCGAAATCTTCTTGAAGCCGGAAGAGTCCTTATCGGAAACCACCTTCATCTCTACATTGTTGTTCAAGCCGAAATTGATGTTACCCTGGTCTTCAGTGGTAGTCGACCCGAAAATACCGCTGCGGAAATAGCTGTAGTCAACACGATCGTACTGGCTGGTTGCCGGAACCCTACGGTAATAGAAGCCGTGGTTGTCGTTGTCGATAACAGGCACCCACGAGAAGCCGACCGTTGGCGTCAGGACGTGACGGATCATGCTAATCTTCTTTCCCCCCATAAAGTTGAGCGGTTTATAGAAACCGTACAACTGTGTACTGAGGTCGAGGTTGGTGGAAACGTCGTAGACACGATAGAAGCCCTTAGCCGTATCTTCTTTAACGACCTGTCGGGCCTCGTCGAACGTTTGTTCGTTCTTCCGGAAATACCAGCGCTCGCGGTACGAAATAGAAGGAGACAGCACAAAATACTTCATCACAGTGTAAGAAGCACCAGTGCTGAAGGCATGCTTTATTCCATTGTTACCCTTCGAGAAGATGTCGCCAAACGAGAACTCGTCTTCTTTTGTAGAGTAGGTATTGTTGAAATTGAAGTTATAACCCACGTAGAGCTTTTCATACCAACGGTCCTTACCCACCTGCGACTTGCGCTTGAACGGATACATACGCGACGCGTTGAAATAGATATTCGGCAACGACAGCGAGATTGTAGAGTCGGCCGTACGCTGGTTGAGGGTTGCGTTAGAAGCCAGCGACATCGTCGTGTTCGGGATGTTCAACTGGTAGTTGATACTCGAAGACTTGTTGTTTTCTGAATAGTAGGCCGGATTGTAGTACGAGTCGACGTTATTCTTGTTATAGGCAGATGACGAGAAGTTCACCGAAGCCGACAACGTACTGAACGGATTGGCTTTGGCATCCTGCACATGGGTCCACATCACCTTCATATCCTTCATTTCAGAATAGTCGGGCAGATTAGGTTCCTCGCCATAAATCGTCTTTTGGTAGCTGATGTTGAAATTACCGCTATACTTGTAACGCTTTTTATAGCGCGAAGTGGCATTCAGGCCCCATGAACCCTTGGTATAGACATCGCCCCGCAAAGCTAGGTCAACATAGTCGTTAATGGCAAAATAGTAACCGCCATTCCTCAAATAATAGCCTCGTTGGGAATCGTAACCATAACTAGGCATCAGCAAACCCGACGAGTAGCTCTCGGTGAATGGGAAGTATCCGAACGGGAGGAACAAAGGCACAGGCACATCGAGCAGCACCAGATAGGCAGGTCCCGTAACCACATAATCCTTCGGTTTTACCTTCGCTTTTGTCAAATCGAGATAAAAGTGCGGATGTTCGTGCAAATCGCAAGTCGTATATTTACCGTCGACCATCTGGAACGTACCATCGGCCAACTTCTTTGCCTTGTCGCTAGTCACATAGCCCTCACCCTGCTGGGTCACTACCCCACGTATAAGGCCTTTCTGCGTCTTAAAGTTATAGTCGATAGCTTCCGACTCGTAGGTATCGCTACCCTGGACAAAAACCGGAGTTTCCACGAGTTCGCCGGTAGAGTCGACGTGTCCGCGGGCCTGAACCAGATTACTGTCCATGCGCAACCGGATAATGGAAGACTTGAGGTTCAAATCTTCGTAAGTAACCTCGGCGCTACCATAAAGGAAAGCGACACCGCCCGTATAAAAGATGGCAGAGTCTTTAGACGTATACTTGATGGGGGAAGAAATCGCATCCTTCGATTTCTTAGGGATACGATGCAAGGCCGAATCGGCAGCTGCTTTTTTTGCAGCCTTTGCCATTTTCAAAGAATCTTCGGCATTCGGTTTAAATTCGAGTCCAATCTGCACACCGGTAACAGAGTCCGTAACCGCCCCACGTTTAGCGCCAGCAGGTGAAGCGCCCCAAAATAAAAGGCACAACAGCAGCGCACAAAGACGGTAAAAATTTCTATCTGTCAAGCAAATTGGCATTTTCACTAACTAAGAAGGTTATACAGAGCCTCCGTTTGATTAAATAAAATTGAAAATTCGACTGCGAAATTACGCAAAATTAAACAGATATTCGGCAAGAAAGCACAAATAAATTTCAAATCGAAAAAAATGTTATCACATAATAAGGTAAAATTTGTAATTTTGCAGTTGATTCGAAACTTCAACAAAACACTTAAATATAGTAAGTACTAAATGAAACAGGTACTCATCATATTAACAGTATTAGTTGGGCTTGTATGTCAAAAGCCAGTGGCAGTTGCTGCCGCAGAGAGCCGCAAGCCGTTTGTTGTAGTGATAGATGCCGGCCACGGCGGCAAAGACGAGGGAGCCTCGGGCAAGAAAAAGTTAAAAGAGAAAGACATCAACCTTGCGGTTGCCCTGAAGTTGGGCGCCTTGCTCGAGAAGGAGAAGAACATAAAGGTGCTGTATACACGCAAAACCGATGTTTTTGTTCCTCTAGACGACCGGGCGCAGTTTGCAAACAAGCACAACGCCAACCTCTTCATTTCTATCCACACCAATTCGGCCGAGAACCATGCCGCTAACGGCACCGAGGTCTACACCTTCTCCCCTTCTTCGAACACTGTGGCGATGCGAGAGAATGCGGTTATGGAGCTGGAAGAGAACTACAAGAAGAAATACGAGGGCTTCGACCCTAACAGCAGCGAGTCGTACATTCAGTGGGACCTGGTAGCCGGCGATTTCGGCTTCTCGGGGCAAAGTAAAGAACTGGCAAGCTCGATATCGAGGCAACTGACCAAACAGACAGGTCTCTACAACCGTGGCATACACCAAGCCGGTTTCTGGGTGCTGAAGTACAGCAACATGCCGGGTGTTCTGGTGGAAGTGGGCTATGTGTCGAACCTGGAAGAAGAAAAATTCTTACGAAAAGACTCTTCACGCGAAAAACTTGCCTCCGCCATCTACAAGGCAGTGGTCAATTATAAAAACAAATACGAGAAAAAGGCGGCTGCTAAAGAGAAGGACGTCAAAGCCGACGCCGAACGCATTACAGCCGGCATCCACTACCGCATACAGTTCTACACGGGTGCTCGCAAGAACATAAACGCTAAAGAATTCAAGAGCTGCGTACCCGCAACCGAATACAAGATAACCGAAGAGCGCTACACTTACACCTACGGCGACGAGCAGACCTATGCAAAAGCGAAAGAACTGCTGGCAAAAGTGCAAAAAGACTTTAAAGACGCATTTATTGCCGTCTTCAAGAATGGTGAGAGGCTGTCGCGCGAAGAGGCGAGACCCTATTTAAAATAAGAAAACAAACAGACTATTGATATGACATTTAAAATCAGCAAAGAGTTCTCAATCGGAATAATGGTTATGGCGACCATCGCCATCCTTTTCTTTGGGTTTAACTACTTGAAAGGTATTAACCTGTTCAATCCGACCAACTACTATTATGCAAAGTACAAAGACATCCAGGGCTTGGTTCAATCGTGCGAGGTTACCTCACACGGTCACAAAGTGGGTCTGGTAAAAGAAATCATCTACGACTACGACAACCCAGATGCCGACGTTCTTGTTGTGCTTCAAGTCGACAACGAATTAAAGATTCCAAAGGGTTCACGCGCATTACTCCAACTCTCACTGATGGGAACGCCAAGCATTGTGCTCGATATGCACGCAACCAACGGTATGAAGGACCTTTACCAGAAAGGTGACACCCTACCTACCGCGACTCCGGCAGGTATGCTTGACGCAATTACCGAAGGCGTTATGCCAAAGATAGAGCAGGTGATTCCACACCTCGACCAGTTGATTGTCAACTTGAACACCGTGGTGTCGGATCCAAATATCGCTGCATCACTCGCCAACATCAATAAGATGTCTTCCGAACTGGCTGTAACATCAACCCAGTTGAAGAAGTTGGTAGGCAACGAACTGCCTCCGATTCTTGCCGACGCGAAAAATATTACCGGCAATTTCACCAAGGTTAGCGAAAACCTGAGCGGTGTTGACTTCAAAGCTACAATAGGCAGAGTTGACAACACAATGAACGAATTGAACACTACTGTCGAAAAAATCAACAACGGAAAAGGTACCGTCGGCTTATTGCTTAACGACCCAAGACTATATAACGACTTGGACAACACCATCAATAGCGCCGACAAACTCCTTACCGATTTGAAGGAAAATCCGAAACGCTATGTCAACATCACCGTTTTCGGAAGAAAAGAGAAGTCTGAAAAGAAGTAATCAAAATTCAACCCGATAAAAAAGGAGAAAATCCCTGCAGCCAACGCTACAGGGATTTTTTAAATACCTATGAGCAAGAAACTCGTCATTGTACTAGGCCCAACAGGTGTAGGGAAAACCGAACTCACCCTACAGCTGGCAGAACGGCTGGGAACAGAAATAATATCGTGCGACTCAAGACAAATGTTCAAAGAAATGAGCATAGGCACCGCACGCCCTACAGAAGAGCAGACAACACGCGTAAAGCACCACTTTGTGGGCAACCTGTCTATTCACGACTATTACAGTTGTGGCCGGTTCGAACTAGAGGTTCTAGCCCTTTTGGGAAAGTTGTTCAAGACCTACGACACCGTAATAATGACAGGCGGTTCGATGCTGTACATCGATGCGGTCTGCAAAGGCATTGACGACCGTCCGAAAGTTGACCAGGCTCTGCGCGACAGCTTATGGGCCCGCTACGACAAAGACGGCATTGAAGGAATACGGGAAGAACTGGTCAGACTTGACCCCGACTATGCGGCAACAGTGGACCCACACAACTACAAGCGCATCATTCACGCGCTGGAGATTTGCCTTAGCACCGGGCAACCTTACTCTGCCCTACGCAAAGAGACCCAGAAGAAGCGCGATTTCGAAATTGTCAAGATAGGTCTGAACCTACCGCGCGAAGAACTCTACGACCGCATAAACAGACGTGTAGACAAAATGATGGCTGACGGGCTACTGGAAGAGGCAAAAAAGCTGTATCCGCTAAAAGAATTAAACTCGCTGAACACCGTTGGCTACAAAGAACTGTTCAACTATTTCGACGGGACATGGGAACTCGACTACGCCGTAAATATGATAAAGCAAGACAGCCGGAGGTATGCAAAAAAGCAGTTGACGTGGTTCCGGCGTGACGAAGAAATACACTGGATAGCCCCAAATGAGATTGAAGAAGCCGTCAGAATAAGTTTGGGAGAGTAAGGAACAAAAAACAGGAAGGGGGTGCATCGAAAGCGATACACCCCCTATTTTTTTCGGTTGTCTGACCCAAAGATCAGAACATAAAGAACAATTTCAAGAAATAAGCATCGTAGGCCGTATTATCGTAATACTTGCCATTGTAGCGGTGATGACCATCGTTGGATTCAAATGTAGATGCGCGGTAGCCCACAGCAGCACCCAAAGAGAGTTTTGGAGTGAAACGGTGATTAATGCCGACGTATGGTTCAGCAAAGAAACCAGTCTGATCTTCTGGCTCAACTAAAGAAGAAATACCCACACGCATGCCAAACAGCGGAGCCGTTCTGCTGTAACGCAGGCAATGTACGTTCAAGTCGAGGAAGCCAGAGAAGGCCAACCAGTCGAACTTGTCGAGCGTCTGAACGTCAAAACCTACACCCAAGTAGAGAATCGGGTTAAACTGATATCCGACAGAGAATGATCCCTCGAGACCCGGACTAATAGAGTGCGAGCTGTCGCGGTATGCAAATTCGTCGTCATGATTGTGATGTCTGCTATACTTATAATCGTAATACCGATAGTCGTCGAAGGCATAGAAATACTGGGTAGCGCCGAAAAGCGGAGCCACATCCAGTTTAAAGCGGAGACCTTTGACATTCTCACTAAACATATGGTGTTGGATTTCCTCTTCACTAATTTCAGGAGCCGGCTCTTCAATCGGAGCATAAGGGCGCTCAACCACAACAACCCGTGCAGGAGGTGGTGGAGGCGGCAAAAGTGTATCCTTAGGAGGGAAGACTAATGCAGAAGAATCGGCAGTGTTTGCAGAAGCGATAGTCGCAGAATCGCTAGACAAAGTAGTACCGTCGAAGAACGTCTCGACGCGGCCATTTTCATAAGTGATAGCCGCTATTTTATCTTTAGGAAGGACATAAGTAGGTCCGTTTTCTTCAGAGGTCAACTTATATTTAACCACAAAAACACCGATTTCTGTTACCTTAGCGTTATACTTTTTGGCATCGCGTGTAATGATAACATCTTGTGCAAAACAGTTGGCAGCAAAAGCCAAACCTAATGCAAGCAAAGAAAACTTACTCATATTATAGATTGAATTTAACACTAACTTGAACAAAGTTAATAAAATTTTAGGAGGTTGTATCTCAAAAAGCGTCAAAAAAGGGAAGTCCCCCGTTCCACGTCAGTGAAACAGGGGACTTGAAGAAGGCAGCTGCCTACTCTACCACAGTGCGCAGTACCATCGGCGATGGCGGGCTTAACTTCTCTGTTCGGAATGGGAAGAGGTGGGAACCCGCCGCAATAACCACCTGAAATAGGGGTTGACACATCTCACACA
>DETD01000002.1 GCA_002362105.1 Bacteroidales bacterium UBA3297 | reverse complement strand
GTATTAATCTCCCTTTCGGAAGGCTGTCCCCGTTTTGCGGAAAGGTTGCATACGCGTTACTCACCCATTCGCCGGTCGCCGACACCGTATTGCTACGGCTCGCTGCCCCTCGACTTGCATGTGTTAGGCCTGTCGCTAGCGTTCATCCTGAGCCAGGATCAAACTCTTCATTGTGAAAAATGTTTATTTTTTATCCTTTTCAGGGAGCTTGGATGTCAGAACTAACGTCTGACTGTTACCTTGCTTATGCTACTTTAGTCTATCGGAATTTCCTCAAAGATCTCTCTTCTCGTGAGCCCCCTGGAACGCTTCCCAGAGGCGTCGGGCCTTACAACCCGAAAGCGGATGCAAAATTAGACTTTTTTCCCGAACTGGCAAACTATTCGGGGAATTATTTTCAATATTTTTTATTAAACACTGATTATCAGTACCAATCATTTTAGTAAAATTTCATTTTAGAATAAAACGCCCTTCGAAAAAATACTACATTATCTCTCGAAGGGTATTCATATTCCGATCGGAAAAGTGGACAGATTATCGTTATCTAGATAATTTAAAAGAAACTGGCAATCTATATTTAGACCTCACCACTTTCTCTCCTTTTATTGCGGGCATAAATTTTAATGTCTGTACAACACGCAAGGCTTCGCTATCTAATGAAGCAGAAGCATGACGGAATATATTGAAATTTGTCAACGTTCCATCCTTCTCCACAACAAATTCTACAATCACAGTTCCATCTTCGCCTCTTAGCATTGCTTCTTTAGGATAGACCAAACGGGATGACAGAGCAGTCGATAACGCACTTAATCCGCCAGGATAGGACGCCGCAACTTCAACTTTGTCATAAATGGTATTATCCTCGGCTTCATCTATGAAAGGTTTAACGTCATTCAAAATCACAGCAGGCTGAGATTCATTTTTCGAACCAGACTTAATGTTAGCAGTTTTATGCGTCTCTGTGCCCGTCTTCTTACAAACAATCTCATAAACACCGCTATTGTCAACCATATCCGAGCTCAACTCCTTACTAATTGAGAAGCGGGGGACTTTGATTGAGACAGACTTCCCCTTCTGCAAATAGATGAGATAACCACAATTAGCATCAACTTTCCAATACGACGTCTTATCATCGAGAAAGATCGGTTCGTACATCAGCTGAACGCCTTTTTCATCTACCAATTTCACATTCACTTTGCGTAAAGAGGTCCTAACATAAACAACTCTGCGTTCGTCCTTTTTCAGAGGAGGAATAACAGCACAAACATCGCTATACAAATCGGCACCAGTATTTACACGAACTTTCATTTCTCTATTGGCAGGAACACTAATAGATTTAGAAAGGCCCAGTATTCTATCGTCTTTCCCGAAATCAATGCGATAAAAACAATCAAGTGACTCACCTTTTTCATCGAGGAAATAGAGTCTTACTCTTGCTCCATTCTTAAAATAATGGTCACAGTTCCACCAAGTAAAATGACTCACATAGCCTTCATAATAGTCTCCTTTATTAAGAGTCAGGCCTTCTTCCCTCCACAGTCCCACATTTTCATCGAACCACCACAACGGAATGGTGTCGTGGGGATTGCTTTTTTGGAATGAAGAGACAGGAAATTTTAAATTTGCCTTGGAGCCAGTTTTCAACTGGAGTTTCTCTCCGTTTTCGCTTTCCATTTCCACACGAACCATACCATAAGACACCAAACTGGCCGTATCACCGTTCACCATAGTGGCAGACAAATCGCCCCCCGGAATCAATTCATCAAAACGAGGATTATCGGGATTTAAATAAACTACAGAAAGATTAACCTTACCATTATATGCGCTGGAATCGGGCAACATCAAAGCATTAGCAGGGATGGAGATAGTTGCACCATCTACTTCCAAATCAGTTCCCCTATCGGAATCAAAAGTAGTGATTGAACTAAAAGAGGTGCTTTTCTTCGGCACCATCGACACTATGTAGGTTGCAGTATCTGCCAAGAACCTGGAACAGATATGATAGAAGTAACCATCTTTTTCTATTTTGAGAAGGTATCGGTCTGTAGCTGATTTAGAAGTCAAACTATAGAAACCACGTGAATCGGTATACACTACCGTATCGGGAGCTGTTATTTTAGCTCCCTCTAAAGGTTTTCCATCAACACCGGTAACCCAGCCACGCGCATTGAAATGTGGGCAGTCTGTAAGTGGAACTTCAGCAGTTTGTGGAGACTGGCAAGAAGCCATCCACAAAGTACATGCAATTGAACCTGCAAATAGAGTTTTATTCATAATCAGTATGTTTTTCGTCAAAGGGAGATTCAAACTAGGATGTTTTTCTAATTTGTCTGCAACAAATATACAGAAATATTCGAGATAACCTTACTTATTTTCCTTTTTAAGGATAATTACCATAACCGCTACAAACACCAACAGCATACCTATAAAAGTGCGAAGGGTTACTTTTTCGTCAAACACCAATATGCCAATAACGACAGCCGTAGCGGGTTCTAAAGAACCCAAAATAGAAGCCGGAGTAGAACCGATTTTCAAGACCGCTGTGGCCGTACACACGAACGAAACAACAGTCGGGAACAACGCAATACAGAAAATAAGCACGACCTGCCATACGCTTGTAAGCGGAGAAAGTCTGAAACCACCTATACAAAGCGGGACATAAACCACCAAACCGGACAAAAGAATGTAGAAAGTAACCACCGGCATAGGCACCTTGCGCAAACGGCTTTTGTTAATACACACCATATAAATGGCATAGGTCAGAGCTGAGAGCAAAGCCAAGACGGTTCCAAGCGCATCTAACCTCGCTCCGTCTTCGTCGACATAGAGCACAGCAATACCCAGCATAGCCAGAAAGATACAAAAGCCAGTCCGCACACTTAACCGTTCGTTGTAGAACAAAGCCAGAATTGCGGCAACCATAACCGGATAGACATAAAGAATAGTGGAAGCAATACCCACATCCATATAGTTATAACTGTGAAACAAGGCAAGCGAAGACCCCACCACCATAATGCCGAGGAAGAAAGCCACCAACACCGCCTTGCGCTCAATTTTCAGGCTATGGCCCGT
Source organism: Bacteroidales bacterium UBA3297 (assembly GCA_002362105.1). GTDB lineage: Bacteria > Bacteroidota > Bacteroidia > Bacteroidales > Paludibacteraceae > Physcocola. Next base: position 4,133 of record DETD01000002.1, on the reverse strand, counting down.
GAGCTTGGCAAGCAAGCCCACCAAAACGACGGCCGTGAGGTAACGGTAGAAGACCACCGAAGAGGCATCCATACCCGACCCGTAAAGCGGGACGGCAAACAAAGGGTTCAATCCGTAGGCGGCACCGCCCACAGCCCCCAGCAGGTAGCCTTTAACCTTATTATTCATACCCATTTAAAATTCCACCACCGTAATTCCCGCACCGCCAAGCTGCACATGCTCGTCGTGGAAGTGTTCGACGCCAGGCACAGTAGCCAGGTAGTCGCGTATAAGTTGTCGCAAGATGCCGGTACCCGTGCCATGCAGAATGCGCACTTCGCTAACACCCACCATCAGAGCATCGTCGATAAAGAGTTGCACGGCCGCCAGTGCCTCGTCGCCACGCATACCGCGCAAGTCAATCTCACGTTTGAAATTCAGTGATTTCTGCCGCATTCGGTCGGCCACATTACTACGCTGCATAGACTGCATCTGACGGTTTTCGCGTTTTATCTGGCTGTTCGAGACCACTTCCAAAGCGTCGGCCTTAACATTCATCTTCATCAGTCCATACTGTACCAAAGCGTTATTACCGTTTAGAGCGAGCAACACGCCCGCCTTCTGCTGACCCTTGACGCGTACACTGTCGCCAACAGCAACCGTCTTGACTTCAGGTTTGGCGACCGTAGCCGCAGGGGCAGCGCCCTGCTGTTCTTTACGCAGTTTCTTGCGTTCCTCACGTTCGCGGAGTTTGGCAATTTTCCGGTCGATAGCAGCACTTTCTTCCGCACCGAGTTGCGATTTGAACTCTTCCACCTGTTTGCGGACCTCGCGCGTCTTTTCCTTTTCGGCCTGTGCCTCCTTAATTTGGCGGACCGTATTCTCAATTACCGCATTAGCCTGCGAGAGGATGAGCTTCGCCTCCTCCTTACTCTGTTTAATGAGCGACTTCCGCTGTTCCGACAGTTCCTCGAGTTCGGCGGCATAGCGGGCCTCGACCTCTTCAATGTGTTTCGACTTAATACGAATATTCTGGCGTTTGTTTTCCCAGTACCGCTTGTCACGGACAATGTCTTGCAGATATTTGTCCATATTCACATAGTCGGAACCCACAATCTCTTCCGCCTCACGGATGATAGACTCGGGCAAACCGATTTTCCGCGCGATATCGACAGCGAAAGAGCTACCCGGATTGCCGATTTCCAATTTGAAGAGGGGTTGCATCAGATGCCGGTCATAAAGCATAGCGCCATTAACAATTCCCTCGGTATCGGTTGCGAAGTTTTTCAGGCTGTTATAGTGCGTGGTAATAACACCCAACGAGCGTTGGTCGTTAAAATGGTGCAGGAGCGCCACCGCCAAAGCGCCGCCAATCTGCGGTTCTGTGCCACTACCAAACTCGTCGATAAGAATCAGCGAACGGTCGTTACAGTTGCGCACCACACACTTCATATTCGACAAGTGCGAGCTATAGGTACTTAAATCGTTCTCTATACTCTGCTCGTCGCCAATATCAATAAACAGGTCGTTGAAGATACCCATGTGGCTGTTGTCGTTCATCGGCACCAGCAATCCGCACTGGAACATATAGGTAAGAAGTCCGACCGTCTTCAGGCAGACAGACTTACCGCCCGCGTTCGGACCCGAAATCAGCAGAATGCGGTCTTTCGCATCTAGCTTTATATTGAGCGGCACCACCGACTTACCCTGCCGCTGATGCGAAAGGAACAACAGCGGGTGTACAGCGTTGAACCACTCCAATTCAGACGTATCTGAAATTTGCGGCAGCACCGAGTTGGTTTCGGTAGCGAAACGCGCCTTGGCCCTAATGAAGTCGACCTCGGCCAAAAAATCCAGAGAGAACTCAATTTCAGGCACCCGTGGACGAATCTGGTTCGTCATGTCGGTAAGAATCCGGATAATTTCGCGTTTCTCGTCAGCCTGCAATTCGCGGATGCGGTTATTGGCCTCCACCACGGCCTCGGGCTCGATAAAGACCGTTTTACCGGTCGAGCTCTCGTCGTGTACAATACCACGTATACGGCGTTTGTTGGCAGGCGGAACCGGAATAACCAGACGGCCGTCTCTGATAGACGGAGAAACATCGCTGTCGATGATGCCTTCAGACTTGGCCTGGCGCAAGATGGCGTTCAAACTGCGCGAGATGCTGCTCTCGGCCACAGCAATGCTAGCCCTGATTTCTGCTAATTTAGGCGAAGCGCTGTCCTTGATGCGTCCCAGCGGATCGACCACATGGTCAATCAGGCGCAACAAGTCGGGAAAAGTAAACACATCGGTAGCCAGTTCTTTCAGGTAAGGGTAGTCAGCAACCTCCTTACGGTTGAAGAAGGCAACCACCTGACCAATAGTATCCATAGTGCGCCGCAGGTCCCACAGTTCTTTTTCTTCCAGAAAAGTCCCCACCACCCCAATACGGTGCAGGGGTTGGCGAAGGTCGAAATAGTAGTCTACAGGGAAGTCGTCCTCTTCCTGCAAGATACGTACAAACTCGTTGGTCTGGTTTACCAGACAGCAGACCAGATCGAAATCGGCAGAAAAAGCCATATCGTCGACCCGTCCAATCCCCAACGGAGACAGGCAGTTACCCTTAACCAACGAGCGGATTTTATCGAACCCGAGTTTTACTTCTATATTTTCCGGAAAAACCATATACGTAAAAAAGCGTCAAAAATAAATTGAAGGCAAAGGTAGCGAAAAAGGGAAAAAGATATTTGTTAAACATAGATTGAAAAAAGGCAAAAAAAGTATTAATTTTGCACCGAATTTAATTACTAACAACAAAATGGCAGCAAGTAACCGTCCTTTCAAGGTATTTTCAGGTACAGCAACAAAGTACTTGGCTGAAGAAATTTGCAGCTCACTCGGCTGTGAACTCGGCAAATTGAAAGTACAAAAATTTGCAGATGGCGAATTCGGAGTTTCTTACGAAGAGTCTATCCGCGGATGTTATGTATTCCTAGTTCAGTCTACATTTCCTAATGCAGACAACCTTATGGAACTGTTGTTGATGATTGACGCTGCAAAGCGCGCATCAGCATACAAGATTTTCGCAGTAATTCCTTATTTCGGCTGGGCCCGTCAGGACCGCAAGGACAAACCACGTGTTGCAATTGGCGCGAAGCTGGTTGCCGACATGTTGAGCACAGCAGGTATCGACCGTTTGATTACAATGGACTTGCACGCAGACCAGATTCAGGGTTTCTTCAATGTACCGGTAGACCACCTGTACTCATCTACGGTGTTCCTGCCTTACATTCAGAACAACTTGAAGCTTGAGAACCTGACTGTAGCATCACCAGACGTTGGCGGTTCTAAGCGCGCCAACTCTTACGCTAAGTACTTGGGTTGCCCAATGGTACTTTGCCACAAGAGCCGCGAAAAAGCCAATGTTGTCAGTGAGATGACTGTTATTGGTGACGTTAAAGGCCGCGATGTCATCATCCTCGACGATATGGTCGACACCGCAGGTACACTTACTAAGGCTGCAGACCTGATGACTAACGCCGGTGCCAAGTCGGTTCGCGCTATCGTAACCCACCCGGTTATGAGCGACCCAGCAAGCCAGCGTGTTGAAGATTCTAGCTTGCAGGAGATCTACTTCACCAATTCAATTCCTTTCCACAAAAATTGTTCTAAGGCACACGTTATCTCTGTTGCCGCACTCTTCGCCGACACCATCCGTCGCGTTTACGAAGACCTCTCTATTAGTGAGAACTACCTCATCTGATAATATAGACACAAAAATCAATATGAGTTGCCCCTAAGTCTACCAAACGACTTAGGGGCAATTCTTTTTTGTGTGGCGCCCCTAATACGGGCCAGAGAGGCTTTTCTGCCCGTCCCCCGTATACCACCAACAAAGGTCGAAAGAGTTGTCATATGCAGTAGCAGAGTCCCCTATGCCCTACCACCTAATCTACTACCACCTATCGCTTACTATAAAGACAGCGGGCGCGGAGAATGGCGTTACCCATTTCCCCGTGCCCGCCGGTGTATTGTGCCGCCCGGTGGGGCGGAAGGTGTTTACTTGTTCGTCAGCGTGAAGTGGCCGGTGAAGTACTTGTAGAGCTCTGGCACATATATCTCGTACCAGTAGTCGTCCGAGCGGACCTTCTTGCCGTTGTAGGTGCCGT
>DETD01000025.1 GCA_002362105.1 Bacteroidales bacterium UBA3297 | reverse complement strand
CGTCGACTATGGAGTACTTTTTCAATGGGCTGTCGGGAACCAACTCCGGTGGCAGATATTCGATATCAACCACTTTCGCCCCTTCCTTGAACGGCAGCAGCGCATTCAGGAAACTGATAATAAGGTCGGGATGTTCTGCGAACACCGCCTTGAAAGTCAGGTCGTATTTCGGATCTAGATACTTGCCCATAAGCCAATTCGTTTTCACAAAGTTAACCATTATTCGAAACACTTCAAAAAATAAAAAACTTCACACAATATAAGAATATTAGTTACATAACATTTTGCGTTTAGTCCTATTGTAACAGAAAAATACTTACCTTTACAAAAAGTGGGAAATACTCTCTCTCTGTCAAACACAGCAAAGGTCAAGCCGAAAGATGGCACTGGCAAGTCCGTCGGCGGCACTGTGACCCATAACTACCGCTACAACGACTGGGACCGCCTGACAGGCGCAGCCGGCACGTTCGGGACGGGAGGAAGCAGTGCGTCGTTCACGCCCGCAATGGCCTACGACGAGGAAACATACATCATCCGCAAGAAACTGGACCTTTAGCAACCAGCTTGCTTCAACGACTACGTGAACAACCAGTCGTTCTGCTGCGACGGCGGTGATCTCCAACTAGTCGAAAATTTGGGCCCCCAGTCCGCAACAGACACTGCGCCAGCCCTCTACTTCTACCATCCCGACCACCTCGGCAGTACCGCCATGGTAACCGACCTTGGCGGCCGCATTACCCAGAATGTGGTATATATCCCTTACGGCGAGGTGTTTGTGGAAGAGCGCAATGGCAGTTGGGCTTCGTCCTACCTGTTTAACGCCAAAGAGTTGGATGAGGAGACGGGGTTGTATTATTATGGGGCGAGGTATTTAAATCCTTCTATTGCTTTGTGGTTAAGCACTGACCCGTTGCAAGGCAAGTATCCGGGCATGAGCCCGTATAACTATTGCGCGGGGAATCCGGTGAAGTTGGTTGACCCAGATGGAAGAGCTATATATTACAATACTGATGGAGACAGGATAGGAAGTTCTGCGAATGGAGAAGAAAAATATATTGTTACTAATAGTTCTGATCTGGAAATGTTAAAAGGTCGGAAAAAGCAATATACAGAGTTATCGTCCTTTTCGGAAACACCATTTCAATTGCCCAGTGACGCAACTCTTAAAGAAGCAAAATCCGTTATGGAAAGAACTGAATCCAAAAATAACAAAGGTTCGAAAGAAGAAGTTTCATTAGTTCATAACAATGGATCTGTTATCGTTGGGCAACCAGGCGAACCTGCCGTTTTTGGTCAGAAACTTGTTACTGCACCTTTACCAGAAAATCCCTGGAAAAAAGAAGAAGTTGAAGCTTCCATACATTCACATCCCTCTATTGTATTATACGGATTAGAAGAGGAGATGAAGTGTTTTTTGACAAACAGTATCCAAGAGATGCATATTTTGCGAACGAACCTTCATCTTTAGATAAAGAATACCTTTCTGGTTATAAATATAATATAATAGTAGGAAAATTCACAAATCCGAAATACCCTAAAGAACAACAAGTAACAATGAATTATTACGAGGAAAACAAACATGTCTATTTTAACGGAGTTATAGATAATAGAATTGCTGGTTATTGCATTTTTAATAGTGACTTCTCGAATTGCATATCATTAGACAAGAAGGCTTTTAATAAGATATTAAAATGAAAATCATTGTTTTAATTGTAATATTTGGCATAAGTTTCACAAAACTCTCTGCACAAAATAACGATTCAAATATAGAATGTAATTTGGTCAACAAACTTCGTCTTATTAATATAGAAGTAAATGGATGTTCCTTTGATACCATATGGTCTTTATCATATAAAAATAAAGGTAGAACTAACGAATACATCATTAACAGCTCTATTAAAAATGTCGAATCAAAAATATTTAATATCAACAACAATTTAACGGCTGATACGTTAGAAATTACTATTCCATATGCTATAAACAATAAACAAAAGGTGTTGTTACCAGTCTTTATAAATCTCGATTTAATTAATCAAGATTCACTATTAGTTGAATTGTTTTTTCCAGTAAAATACTTTTCTAGAAAAAAACATAGAAAACGATTTATATATTCTTATTTTGTTCATTATTCTGATGTCTGCAAAGGAGCAGAATGTATTCTTCACCCAAATACAGATAAATGCAACTTTGAAATCATAGATCGATAAATTGATAGTATTCAGTTTCATCATAAAGTAATAAAAGCAAAGCGACATATCTACCGACCACCTTGGCAGTACTGCCATGGTCACCAACGAAGACGGCCACATTACCCAGAATGTGGTGTATATTCCGTACGGCGAGGTGTTCGTGGAAGAGCGCAACGGCAGTTGGGCTTCGCCCTACCTGTTCAACGCCAAAGAGTTGGACGAGGAGACAGGGCTGTATTATTATGGGGCACGCTACTTAAATCCTTCTATTGCTTTATGGTTAAGCACTGACCCGTTGCAAGGCAAGTATCCGGGCATGAGCCCGTATAACTATTGTGCGGGGAACCCTGTGAAGTTGGTAGACCCGGATGGGAGAAGTTCATTTATTTGGGATTCTTCGGAGGAAGGAGGTTGGATTATGTATGACTATGAGCATGATAAATTTTATAAGGAATTATCGGTTGGGAATATTAGTAAAGATGAATATACCCCGCCGCAAGGGTCTTTTTTATATAGCGTTAGGAATGACTATAGAAAGCTAGGAGAGACTACCACAGGTCAACAGATGATAGAGTACTTCTCTGATGCAAAAAATGAAGTTAGAATTATTCAAAGCCAAAACAGGTCTGGCTGTGTAAAGGAAGAACCTCATCACGTTTTATTTAATGAAAAAGGAGGTGATATAATTCCAACTACGTCTGGAACAGATGGTAGTAATTCTCCAACGTGGGTTATTTTAGGATACGAATTAGCCCATAAAATTGATTATGATAAAAGAGGTAAAAATGTATGCAATAAAGAATGGTTCACTTTTGGATGGGGAAGTATTTCTGAAAAAATCGTAGAATCCGAGAAATATGCAACTCATATAGAGAATAAGCTAAGAAGTGAAGCTGGTCTCCCGCTGAGAACTCATTATATAGCTGACGCAGAGTATTCTGCAATTCTTCAATCAGTAAATTATAAAGAGTCTACCTTTTATTTGAGAGTGTCACGTTTTAAATTTGATGTAGAAGGAATGTCTCCATGTAAAAGTCAGTCGTATTTTATGTATAAATAGAAGACCTATGCGAATTCGATTATTTATTATTTCTCTGTTGACATCATTGTGTTGTTATGCAGAAGAAAAAAAACTTTTATACACGTTGTCATTGGCCGACTCCTGTGGTGCTATATGCGCTGTAGATTTAGATTTCAGACAAAAAAGATATGAATGCGTGCATTTGATTTCTGATTCGTTCTATATAAACAATGACACTTTACTTGTTATTGAAAGCTATGATTATATTTTTCGAAATTATCATGTTAATGTATTAACTAATTATTTCAACTATCGGTTTGAATATAAAAATGACACAATGAACGCAGAAAAATTTGAGTTGGTCCATTTTGATTTAAATCATAAAATGAATAAGTGGGATATTAACACGTGTATAAAAGATACATTTTTATATGACTATAATATGGCTGTTGATTGGTCAGAGAATGGAACATCAGTATCACTTGATGATCATACTATTTTAATATGTACTTTGATTGAAAGAAATAAAACTGATATTTTTTTAGATAGATTAGTTTTTTTTCGCAGTTGGATTGAACAGAGGTTGTTTGATTCTTATCAGAGGAAATGGTATCCGTATTTGTATTACAAAGAAAATTATTGATTGAACACATCCGCAGTACAACGGACATCAAGTCGTTAATAAGCGGACATTTTATAGATAATCCGGCTTCTGGACGGGTGATGGAAAAGTGCGGATTTGTCGCTACGGGAGAAACGGCTGAAGACGAAAGTATGTACCGTGGGGCCGGACGCCCTATACGTGTGCTCCGTTTGCACTTGTAGGCTTTTCGCCTTTCCGGCTTGTTAAGGATGGTTATGTTGGAGACAACCGATACGGAGAAGATCCGAAGGTCGTTTCCGACGATGAAATGCGCGGACTTTCTATTCGCAAGGATGAAATTGAGAAGATGGGCGGTGATTCTGTCATCTGAACGCTGCCGGACTTCTTTTGACGCAAAAAGGGCGACATCTGTTGTAAACGGATGCCGCCCTTCCTGTGTAGTGTAAAATTCTGAATATTACTTGTAGGTAATCTCTCTGACTTCCAAGCCGAGGGTTTCTTCATCATCTTCATTGTCTTCCCCTTCAGCGTCCTCGTTCAGGTCGCTGTCGTTAGAGGTTACCACCAGACGTTTGGTCCAGTTGCCGTGGTCGTCACGGTCGAGGATGGTGAACGTCTCCACTTCCTTGCTGTCTTCCGACTCTTCAACAGAAGAGACCAGTTCCTGCAGTTCGTTGTAGTGGTAGATTTTGGTGCCGTTCCAGTCTTCGGTTTGTGTGGTCGCACTCTTCACCATGTTCTGTTTGTTGTAGGTGTATTCCACCCTGGTCTTGTAGCCGTCGATGAGGCGTTCCACCTTGGTGATGCGTCCTTTCAGGTCGCGTGTGATTTTCTCGTCGGAGTATTTCTCCATGCGTGAAGCAATGCCGTGTTTGTCGAAAGTGTAAATTTTTACGCTCCAGTCTTCCACCGTAGGGTTGCCCAGTGTGTCGCAGTCGGTAGACTTCACAACGAGTTTGGCCACTTTGCCGCGCACATCAAGGAATCGCCCGTCGGCCGATTCAAATTTGTCCATTTGAAGGGAGTCGGTGGTAGTCTGTTTTACATTCTGTTCTGTCGCATTGTCGGCAGATTGGCCGCAGGCCGTAAGCAGAGAGGCGGCCATACAGGCAATAGCAATTCTTTTCATCGCATGTAGTTCCTTTGAAATCTGGTGCAAAGTTACATAAAAATAACATTACCGGTATATGTTTTTCTCCTCTTCTGTCGGCACAGAAAAAATGGGCTTTTTTGCGTGGCTCTTCCTGCCGGTGTGGCCTCGCGCCAGTTGCAGCGCGTGCGTTTCTTTGAAAAAAGCGTCCTTGAAAACAGCCGTTTCACGGCTTTTTATGGCTCCGTTGCGCCAACTCGGAAAAGTAGACATGCGTTGCACTAATTAGTTTTTAGTAACTTTGCGCCCGAAACCGAAAAGCAAACTAAATTATATGATTTCAGTAGATAACTTGACCGTCGAGTTCTCGGGGTCAACCTTATTTGAGAATATATCGTTCCAGGTGAACGAGAAAGACCGTATAGCCCTTATGGGTAAGAATGGCGCTGGCAAGTCGACCCTGTTGAAGATTCTGGCCGGCGTGCAACAGCCTACCCGTGGTGTGGTTACCGCCCCAAAGGGGACGGTTGTGGCCTACCTGCCGCAGCACCTGATGACCGAAGACCACCGCACGGTGTTTGAAGAGGCATCGCAGGCTTTTGCCGAGCTTTTCGCTATGGAGAAGGAAATTGAACAGATGAATAACGAACTGGCTACCCGCACCGACTACGAAAGCGACAGCTATATGCAGCTGATTGAGAAGGTGTCGGCGTTGAGCGAACAGTTCTATTCTATTGAACAGACGAACTATGAGGAAGATGTGGAAAAAACGCTGCTGGGGCTCGGCTTTGAACGCGACGATTTCCAGAAACCGACCAGCCAGTTCAGCGGCGGATGGCGTATGCGCATCGAGTTGGCGAAAATCTTGCTCCGGAAACCGGACGTCATCCTGCTCGACGAGCCAACCAACCACCTCGACATTGAGTCTATTCAGTGGCTTGAAGACTTTTTAGTGGAGAGCGCAAAGGCGGTTATCGTTATTTCGCACGACCGCGCTTTTGTCGACCATATCACCACCCGTACTATTGAGGTGACAATGGGACGCATCTACGACTACAAGGTCAACTACTCGCACTACCTCGAACTCCGCAAGGAACGCCGCGAACAGCAGCAGAAACAGTACGAGGAACAACAGAAAATGATTCAGGAAACCAAAGACTTCATCGAGCGCTTTAAGGGCACTTACAGTAAAACCCTGCAAGTGCAGAGCCGTGTGAAGATGCTGGAGAAACTGGAACTGGTGGAGGTGGATGAAGAGGACACTTCGGCACTCCGACTCAAATTCCCGCCTTCGCCGCGCTCGGGCAACTACCCGGTTATTGCCGACGGGGTGGGGAAGAGCTATGGCGACCACCTGGTCTTCAAAAATGCGTCGTTCACCATTGAACGTGGCGACAAAGTGGCCTTCGTGGGTAAGAACGGCGAGGGTAAGTCGACCATGGTGAAGTGCATCATGAACGAGATTGAACACGACGGCAAACTGCAAATCGGACATAATGTGATGATTGGCTACTTCGCACAAAACCAGGCTTCGCTGCTCGACGGCGAGCTTACGGTGTTCCAAACCATCGACGATGTGGCTAAGGGCGAAATCCGTAACAAGATTAAGGACTTGCTGGGCGCCTTTATGTTTGGCGGCGAGAACTCGGCCAAGAAGGTGAAGGTGTTGTCGGGTGGCGAGCGTACCCGCTTGGCAATGATCAAACTGTTGCTTGAGCCGGTTAACCTGCTCATCCTCGACGAGCCGACCAACCACCTCGACCTCAAGACCAAAGATATTCTAAAATCGGCCCTGAAAGATTTCGACGGCACCCTTATTGTGGTTTCGCACGACCGTGACTTCCTCGACGGACTGGTGACCAAGGTGTACGAGTTCGGAAACAAGAAGGTGACCGAACACCTTGAAGGTATTTACGACTTCTTGAAACGCAAGAAGATGGAGAACCTCAACGAACTTGAACGCAAGAAGTAATCGGCTGCGCTACCGCCCGTCCGGTAGCGCCTGCCGCTAATCCATCTCCTTTAAAACGCGCTTTAAGAGAAAACTGCAAAAATAGGGGATGGTGAAGATGTTGTTTTCAAAACCGATGTTCGCTTTGCCGAGCTTGATGCCGAATTTTATGTCGGGGTAGTGGTCACTTTCGATTAGCGTACGGAGCGATTTTGACCTCCCGTTGTTGGCTTTCACCTCTACGGGAACCAGCGCGGTTTTGGTTCTAACGAAGAAATCTTCCTCTAGTGTCGAATCGTCTTTTTTGTAGTAGAAGAGGTCGTAGCCCTGCTTTTTCAGCGCCTCGGCAACAATGTTCTCGTAGAGCCCACCCTTGTAGACTCCGAAGTTGTTGTTTGACCGCAGGTCTTCTTGTGCCTCGTCTTCCAGAGAGGCGATCAGCAAACCGGTGTCGCAGAAATAGAGTTTGAATTTGTTGTCGTCGTAATTGCCCTTTAAAGGCAGTTCGGGAAACGACAAACGGTAGCAGACGTTGACGATGCCGGCATCGTTGAGCCATTCTACGCATCCTCGGTAGTCTTTAAATCGGGCTCCAGTGGAGACTTTCGAAATCTGGAATTTTTTGTTCTCCTTGGCCAACTGGGTGGGGATATGGTCGAAAACGTTTAAAATGCGCGACTGGTCCATCCCGTCGGCATATTTTCTGACGTCTTCCCGGTAGTCTTTCGCCAGTTGCCGTTGCAGTTGGAGCGAATTCTCGAAAGTCTTTTTCTCAATGAAGGAAGCTGTTATTTTCGGCATTCCGCCCAAAATACAGAAGTCTTTGAAGTAGTTGTTGTATAACTCCATTTCCAACTCGTTGAAAGGCTTTTTTGCTAATACGTGCGACAGCATTTCGTTAATTTGCTCGTCGGGGACGTTGTTGGCCCAGAGGAATTCCTCAAAGTCGAGCGAGTGCATTTCGTAGTCTTGTTTGTAGCCTACGCTGTTGCTTTCTATCTTGTTGTAGTTGATGCCCAGTAGCGAACCGCTACAGATGACGTCGAACCGCCCGTCTAGCTTAAAGAACTTCAAACTGGTTGCAATCTCGGGAAAATCTTGTAACTCGTCGAAAATAATGATGGTGTCACCGGCCACGAACTTGAATTGCGGATTTATTTTCGACAGGTTTTTTATAATACTTTCCGGTGTATAGCCGTCGGTGGTGATGGCTTTGTATTTATGGTCGGTTGCGAAGTTGATGTACACTATGTTGTGGTAGTTTGAATGCGCAAAATGCAGAATGGATTCGCTCTTCCCAATCTGTCGTGCTCCCTTGATGATAAGGGGCATTTTTTCGCTGCTATTTTTCCACTCTTTCAGAAAAATGTCTATTTTTCTCTTTAAGTACATAGTCGTTAGCTTTTTAGGGGTTGTTTTGTGCTGCGAAGTTACAAAAAATGAGGGAATTATTGGCGGTTGGTTACAAAAAGATGAGGGAATTATTGGCGGTTGGTTACAAAAAAATGAGGGAATTATTGACAGTTGGTTACAAAAAAATGAGGGAATTATTGGCGGTTGGTTACAAAAAAATGAGGGAATTGTGACATACAGAAACGGGCGCACCTGCTGGGGCTGCCCGTTTCTCTCTTATTGGGTTTGTCTTCTTGCACATCCCAAAACTTTTCTATAACTTTCCACTGATTATCGGTGAGATCTGTTAGATAATTATTTGCTTTTTTGTTTTGTTTGTTGATGTCGTGAAAATTATCTGCTTATTGAATTGATAATCAATATTTAAATAGAGAAGGTGACTTCTCAAATTAGTTTTGAATTGAATTTAAACAATCACTCAGTATTAACACATAGGATATGAAAAAAAAGTATGGCCTGTACATGTCAAGTGTAGCGTTGCTAATGGGCGTTTGCACAAACTTCGTGGGTTGCGAGCAAGATGAGCGCCCTTTCTACGATGACAACGAACTCCCCAAGAAGGACGCACAATCTTACACTGTTGGGAAAGAGTCGGCAGAGAAGGATGCGTTGATTGCGGCAGAGTCTTTCTTTGCTAACGAAGGCACACAGATTAAGCGCGAGGTGGCATCGGTGAACGCACTGATGGGTGGAGAAAACAGCCGGGATACCATTGCTTTTGTTTGCAATTTCAAGGGTGACGCCGGTTTTGCCATTATTGCTGCCGACAGACGTGTGGTCGACAAGGTGGTGGTGTGCGCTGACGAGGGACATTTCAGCGAGGACACGGATAACCCCGGATTCAGAGATTTGTTGGACCATATTAAGAACTACACCGAGCGTAAGATTGCCGCTGCTGTAGCACGGTCAACAAAGAGCTCCAAAGGTTTGAAAAATACCACGGCCGATGGCGACAGCCTTATCCCTATCTCCGCCAAACAGGTGGGGCCGCTGATTAAGACGGCTTGGAACCAGACTGCCCCTTACAATGCTTTTCTTGACACCTGCCCTTCTGGATATCCTTACTACACGGGTTGCACTATTACGGCCTTGGCACAGTTGATTGGCTATTATAACCAGCCAGGCATTGAAATGATGCCAGAAATGACGGCTAAAAAGCATGCCCAAGAACTTGATGACTTTCACAAGACGTGGGTCGGTATATTGTTCCGTTCGCTTTGGCGCGACCTACCGAAGCGTTTTAATGGATGTGCCGTTGGTGTGTTAGGGTACGACGCTCTTACCTATTTACAAGAATATGACTACCATACGCAGGGGGTATCATTCTATTCCAGTGGTTCCGTTCTAAATAGTATTTCGGAACAGCATCCTGTTATGGTTTCCAGTGCAACGGCCAGCGGCGGGCACACTTGGCTTATGGACGGCTACCGCATAGAACAATTCCGCTCTGCTTCTGACTCTGCAAATGTGGTGGAGGGCGACACCTATTTCCACATCAATTGGGGATGGGGTGGTGACTGCGATGGTTGGTTTGCCGCTGGCTGCTTCGATGTTGATGCTGCAATTGAGTACGACAACAAGTACCACGCCAATAGAAACCATAAATATATGTATGGCCTAGACTCTTTCTATGCATGGCCAAAACCTCAAGCCGAAAACCAGGAATTAGACACTGATGGTCTAGAGAAATAAATGTCTTTTAACAATAAGGAAGAAGGGCCAGTCACGTTTCGGCGTGGTTGGCCCTTCTTACTTTTTATGGGAATTGGAAAAAGGAGAAAGGATTCGTGTTAATGGGTCCGGTGCGCAAGTCTCTGCCAAAGAACCTTCCACCAAGGCTGTTGTGGGGTAGAAGCCGGCATTTTCGGAGTGTTTTTGTCGGAGAGCAAGAAGTCGATGACTTCGGGTGCTGGCCTTTTCAGTTTGATGATAGGGTCGATAAAGTAGAGTTCGCCGTTATCGCCTTTCAGCACGTTGTCGCTGGCCGAACCGATGTCGGTCACCGACACATAGTCGTTACCATAGTAGTAGCGTCCGTCGTCGACCAACCCTAGAGAGGCCAGGTGTTCCACAATCTCGTTGTCGTCGGGCTGTTTGTTGCACGAAGAGATGTAGGGTTGCGACAGCACGATGCGCAGGTTGCCCTCGTGTTCGGCAATACCCACAAATTTATAGCGGGTGTTTGGGAAGAGCAGGTTGTGCACAATGTGCTCGTAGATGGCGTCTTCGGCGTGCAGTTCTTTCAGCATCCATTTGGCGAAAGGGTCCTTCACTTTGAAAATGAGGTTGCTCTGGCTGTTGAAGTAGATTTCGCATTCGCCCGTCTTGACCCCCAGCTTGTCGCCGTATTGCGCAATAGTCTCGGGCTCCACAAAAAGGCCGTTGGCTTTGGCAATGGCAATCAGCCTTTCGGTCTCTTGGCGTTCTGCGGTGGTCTGCTCAAGAGTAGTCTGGCCATCCTCTCCATCTCCATACGGTTTATGTTGAATCCCCGTTTCAAACACTCGTATGTCGCATCGGTCAGCAACTGCCATTTCGCGAAGGGTTGGCTTTTGATGAAGACCTCCACAGGAATGTTGCTGTGGTTCATCGTTATGTTGTCCAGATTTTTTTCCATTGTCCATGTTTCAAGTTGTTAATGTAGTACTTCCTTACAAATATAGTCTTTTCCGCCCGCTATAACTGCACACTTTCATGCTTTAAATGCGACTTTCGCATAAATGCTCGTTAAAGAGTTGTATATTTGCAGTATAATCTAGAACCTTTAAAAGAAGATGAAGCGGTTATTTACTATATTGTTTGTTCTGGTAGCGGTTTTCTCTGTCCGTGCGACGGTAACTTTTACCATGGAGCCCGAATGCGTATCTCGGAATAACGGAAGTGCGGTCACGTTCAACAATATCGTTATAAAAATGAAGAATGCGCAGCCGAATACCGAATACCGGTTAAACGGTTGTAGTGGCACTTTTAGTCTTACGCCCGATGTTGCGGGTGGTGTTAACTATACGGCCACGAATGTGAGAATTTATGTGAATGCAGATACGCAACATAATCCGTTCTGTACGTTTCGGGTAGAGAAGCGCCTTAACGGCCGCTGGGTAGATGCTGGTATCTCTTACGACGTTCCTTATTGCTGGGTGGACTGCCCTACTGATTTGAGTGAAAAGAACTTGTTTACCACATCAAACGCGTGTACGATAAGTAAAGAACAGGATTTCTTGAACCAAAAAAATGCCAATTTGCCAACTGCGAATTTCCAACAGTCTTATAAATACGACTGGGGAGATGGTTTCCAGGGTTTTAGAACGATGGAAGACGACCAGGCATACGATGGAGTGAGAGTCCGGGTTTATACACCTGCTGGTCATCTGGTAAAGCAATGTACGCTACCTAGATATTGGGTGCGGTCTTGCCCAAGATTTACCCCTGTTGTGATAGAATTGGCTGCGAATAAATGTTACATAACTAACACTGAATTGAAGAGCATATTTAACAAGTCTCCTTATACGAATAGACAATATCCGTGTGGCGATGGCTTGTTAGATGGCGTAGCTATGGAATATGTGAATGTAAGTGGAAATTTCTATATTGGTACATATACCGAGAATTTGTTTAGAGCAAAGCCTGGCGCTTGGGGTATTTATTATAACACTTATCTGTGCCCCCAAACATTTACTGTTAAGGCAAAGTCTGTAACTTGCAGCATGAATAACCGGAATGATAAGACCGAACTGATTACTACTTGCTCGAAAGCGTATGAACTGTCGGCACCGACTGTGACTTGTAATCAAAAACGTTATTATTCCATTGATGGTGGCGACTATATAGAGGTGCCAAGCAATAATTTCCAGGAGTCTTTTTATGCCCGTGACACACCTTATGAAATTTCTTGGAAAGTTTCTGATGGTGTGACTACTGCGGTGTGTGCTACAAAGTCGGTGGTTAATGTGTCGTTAAAACAGATGTCTGCTACGTGTGGCGATTACGGCTATGTGGCGGCTTCCGGCCCATTCTTGCTGAAGTATCCTAGCGTGGCCGATGCCACGGAGGTGAATTTTGAGGTGACCTCGTTAAAGCATGACGGCAGTAACCTTACTTGGGAAGTCGGCACTGATGGCATTAGCGCCGAGTTGCCTATGGGTAACTCAGAAATAAAGATGAATGCATACAACTGTGGTGTTTTGCAGGCAGAACTGATTTGCCCGGTTCTTGTGGTGCAGAAAGCCGATGTCTGTGAGTAAAATGGTGCGGGCTAGTCTGTTATTCGCACCCACGTTTGCCCCCTTCGCTTATTTGCCGGAAGTGTAAATGCAATTTTTTTCATTTTTTCACTTAATTTGCACTATCTTTGCATAATAAGAGAAAAGTAGTGTTGTAGAAATCATTTTCGTTCAACCGTCCTAATTTTTTGTAAGTCTAATATCATAATAAGACACACGATGTTTTTGAAGCGTTTTTTTGTTTGGGTGATGCTCTGTTTTGGCGTAGTTGCCATCAATGCCGCCCAACCAGTTGTACATATAGAGTTAGCATCGAGCCAAGTTGTTATAGATGTTCCCGGTAAAAATTCGATGAGTTTTAACGACGACATTTTGTTGGTGGAGACCGACAGCCGTACGATGATGGAGTTTAGAGATGTGGTGTCGCTCCACTATTACGACTCCGACGCCGAACTGGTGGCTACCGACCTCCGTCGCCCGCACATCAATATCAACAGCGCTTTGAGCGAAATCACCATCGGCGGGGTAAAGGGTTTGAGCGTCTTCCTGATGAACTCGGGTGGCGGACTCATTTCCTATTCCGAGGCTACCGCATCGGACCAGCAGAAGTTGGAACTGCCGGGCATGAGGGGTGGATACAAACTGCGAATTGGCAGCGAGGAGTATAAAATCGTGAAAAAGTAAATACAAATAGAAAGAAATGAGAAAACTTGTTGTTGTACTTCCAATTCTGGTTGGATTCCTTTTGTCGGCCAACTCTTGCCGACGTCATCATGACTATTACGACGACTATTATTACGACGATGGCTATTATTACCATCACGACTATTACGACGACGCCTACTACCACCACAATGTATACAACTACATCCGCGATGGTCGTTGGTATCCGGCTTCGCACGATGGCTTGAGCCGCTGCGAATACGAATCGTACATCAACTTTACCGATTGGGAGGTGCTTTATTACGATTGTACCAATGCTCTTTACGACAAGGGCTCGTACCAATACCACAATGGTTGGATAAGCATTCATTACGATAACGGCGACTATGTGGAGTTCTTCGTTAACAAAGCCGACCACAACGAGCTTATACTCCGTTTGCACAATGGTATAGAGTATCATTATGTCCGCGGTTAATCCGTTCCGAATAGAAAAATAACAGCATAAGGTGTCGCTCTTTGGGAGCGGCACCTTTTTTTGTTCGTACAGGGTTATTTTATATTTTGTGAAAAATATTTTACTTGTAATAAAATATGTATATATTTGTGTATTTTCAAATTTTAAACAAAAGTAATGTATGAACAAATCAGTTTTTCTGCCAGCTACAAGGGCGTCACTCTTGCTGGCTTGTTGCGCTTTCTTCTCTGGTTGTGAGGATGACAGCTTTAAGGAAGATTTTGAGGCACAGCAGAACAATTCACCTTCTTATTCAGTTGGACGTGAGTCTGCCAAAAAGGAAGCGTTGAATGCGGTAAAAGCCTTTTTCTCGCAGTCTTCAACCCGTGAAATCGGTTCGGTCGACGCACTGCTGTCAGACGCTGGCTCGTCCGACACACTGGCTTATGTCTGCAATTTCAAAGGTGACGCAGGTTTCGCTATTGTTGTGGCCGACGAACGTGTGAAGGACAAGGTCATAGCCTGCACCGATCAGGGTAGTTTCGACGGAAACTCCGATAACCCCGGCTTCACTTTCTTGTTAAACAACATCAAGGCCTATGCGGAGCAACAGGTGGCAGAAAGCAAGAACCTCAAGAGCACGAACGCGTTGAAGAGTGGAGGCGCTGGCAATACGGTTCAGTTGCCAACCACCCAGGTTGGTCCGTTAATCCGAACCGCTTGGAGCCAAGGTTCTCCCTACAATGCTTTTGTAGACGACTATCCAGGTGGTGGAAAGTATTACACGGGTTGTACCATTACTGCCATTGCCCAACTGATTGGATATTACAACCAGCCAGGCATTTCAATGATGCCAGAGATGACGGCTAAAAGACATGCGTGGGAACTCGATGATTTCCATAAAACGTGGGTAGGCATCTTGTTCCGCTCAATTTGGAACGAGGTACCTAAAATTCATCAAGGTCTTGCTACAGGTGTAGCTGTGGAAGACGGTCTTGCCTATCTGAGCCGCTACGGACACTATACGCAGGGACGTAGATACTACACTAAAAGCACCATTATGACAAATGTGGGCAACCAGCACCCTGTTATTATGTCGTCTTCGAGCGGTGGTGGACACACTTGGCTTGTAGATGGTTACCGTGTGGAGCGTTTCTATTATACGTCTAACCCTAACGATGTGCAAGAGGGTGACACCTATTTCCATATCAACTGGGGTTGGGATGGCGATTGCGACGGCTGGTTTGCTGCCGGTTGCTTCAATGTTGACGCAGCGGTGGAATTCGACGAACCTCATTTCAATTATAACCGCAATTACACGTCCGGTCTCTATACTTATCTGGCTTGGCCAAACAACCAGTAAGTGGAAGGCGGACATGGTCCGGTTCCAGGAAAAAAAGTGGATTGCAGAATGGCTTAGGCCGTTCGCACCTGCTTTCTTGTTGACTTCAGTATGTGGGTGTGCCATGACCGGCACACCCTTTTTTCTGTCGGTGTGCAGACTATTTTGTCAAGATTGGTTGCTGTCGAGCTTCCTGCCTCTGAAAAATCTTTTGGTTTTAGCGTAGAACAGAAGGGCCGCCAGGCAGTGGATGGCAAACATTACGACGAAGGCTTGGTGGTAGTCGGTGTGCTCGGCCACAAAGCCGCCAACCAGCACGCCGAACCCGATGCCGAGGTCCCATGCCGTCAGAAGGGTAGAGTTGGCCGTGCCCCGCTCGTTGTGGTGGGCCACACCTATCATCATGTTTTGGAATGCGGGCCAGAGGTGCCCATTGCCAAGTCCGATAAGCAGAGCCGATATATAGTATCCGGCCGGGTGTTGGCAGAAGACAAACAGACCGTACCCCAGAGACGATAACAGCAGGCCGAGTCCGCAGTTGTGGGTGATCAGGCCCTTCTTCAGGGTGCGGTTCCCCAGCAGGCGTGAGGCGATAAGACCAGACGAGAGAATCAGGAAGTAAGTGCCCGTACCATTGGTGATGCCCAGCTTCTCTTTCCCGTAAATGGCCAGATAGTTCGACAGCACGCCGTAGCAGAAGCCGACCAGCGCCACGTTGGCGCCAATCATCCAGCCACGGGTGAGGAGGAAACGGTCTAGTGAGATTTTGGCTTTGTTCTTCACAATCTCTTTCAAGGGAACGTCGACCATAGCGTCGGCGGCTAGGCCGACAATGGAAACCCCGAGGGCAATCAGGAACAGCCACTCGAAACTGTCGGTCTGCTGATAGATAAAGATGCCGATGCCGGGGGCGATAGCCGTAGCGATGTTGTTGCTCAACCCGTAAAAACCGATGCCCTCGTTGCGCCGGCTGGGGGGGAGCACGTCGATGGCTACCGTGCTGTTGGCTACCGTGCAGGCGCCGAAAGGTCCGCCGTGCAGAGTGCGGAACAGCGTAAAGAGGAAAAGGCTGCCGGCAACGAGATAGCTGCCCATAAACAGACAGTTGGCGGCCAGGCACAACAACAAGACCTTTTTGCGGTTGAAACTGTCGACCATGTAGCCGCTGAAAGGGCGGAAGAGCAGCGCGGTGACGGTGTAGCCCGCCAAAACAAGGCCGATGGTGTCTTTAGTGGCGCCAAAGTGTTCGCTTAAGTAGAGGGGGAGTAGGGGCATGGTAATGTAAAAGGCAAAGTAAAGGCAAAAGTTGGTGACCATTACCTTGTTGTAGTTCTTATTCCACAAAACCGCTTTATCCATGCTTTTTTTGCAAATTTACGGAATTATTAGCCCTTCTTTTTCAAAATAAACCAATAATTCTTGCGTTAACTATACGCGGTAAAATGGAAAAATTCAAGTTATCGCGGTTAAAGTTTTAAACTTTCAACATAAATTCCTAATTTTGTATTTTGAAATGAAAGCGAAGTATTTACTCATATTGCTCTGTTCTGTGTTACTCTTCACATCGTGTGGCGAGTATCAGCGTTTGGTGAAAAGTACCGACAACGATTTGAAGTTCTCCAAGGCTAAGGAATATTATGAAAAGGGCAAATACCTCGAGGCATGTACCTTGCTCGAGGCTGTTGTAGTTCCGTTCCGTGGCACCCAAAAGGGTGAAGAGGCGCTATTCCTGTTGGGAAGCGCACATTTTAAGAACCGTGACTATATTTCGGCTTTGAGCTACTTCTCGGGCTATATGCGCAGCTATCCGCGTGGCGACTATGCCGAAGAGTCGCAGTTCCATATCGGGTTGTGCTATTACCACGACTCGCCCGAGGCCAAACTCGACCAGGTTGGAACACGTAAGGCCATTGTGGAGTTCGACAAGTTTTTGCAGAATTTCTCACGCAGTGTACATGTGGCCGAGGTGCAGAGTAAAAGGCAGGAACTGAACGACAAACTGGCCTATAAGGCCTACCTCAACTCCCGCCTTTACTACCGTTTGGGCAACTACCAGGGCAACAACTACCGCTCGTGTGTGATTTCAGCAACCAATGCGTTGAGAGAGTTCCCCGAGAGTATTTACCGTGAGGAGTTGTCGTTCCTTATCTTGAAAGCGAAATACCGTCAGGCGGTTGAAAGTGTGGAGTCGAAAAAACAAGACCGCTACCACGACACCATCGACGAGTATTACAACTTTATGCAGGAATATCCCGACACGCAGTATAAAAAAGAGGCGGCCAGCATTCTTGAAGACTCACAGAAGCACGTCGGTATTGGTAAAGAACAAAAATAAAATTCAATTATAAATCATGGATTACAAAAAGCTTAATGCTCCTAACACCACCATCACCCGCGACATGAACTCGATGTGCGGTGATACCAACATCTATGAGGTGGTAAATGTAATAGCAAAACGCTCTAACCAGATTGCTGTTGACATCAAAAGCGAACTTGACAAGAAGTTGCAGGAATTTGCCGCTGTCAACGACAACCTTGAAGAAGTTTTCGAAAACCGCGAGCAGATTGAAATCTCTTGCTTCTACGAGCGCTTGCCTAAGCCAACCCTTATGGCAACCCAGGAATTCATCGAAGGCAAGCTCGCTTACCGTTTGGCTGGTAAGAAGGGCGTGAACATCGACAAATAAAAAACACCTGCTGGTACTGTACCTGTAGGTCCACCCGATAAAAAAAGATAAAGCACGCCTCCAGTCTGGGTCGCCTTTATCTTTTTTTGTTTATAGTAAACTTACACAACCTATGCTGAAAGGTAAAAACATCTTGTTGGGAATAACCGGTGGCATTGCCGCCTACAAGTGTGCCGCTTTGGCGCGCTTGCTGGTTAAACAGGGGTGCGACGTCAAGGTGGTGATGACTCCGCTGGCGCGTCAGTTTGTCACTCCGCTCTCTATGGCCACCGTCACCCGTCACCCTATCTTGGTTGACTTCTTCAACCCAGAGAATGGTGAGTGGAACAGCCACGTGAGTCTTGGTTTGTGGGCCGATGCCTACCTTATAGCTCCGGCTACCGCAAACTCGTTGGGCAAAATGGCTAACGGCATTGCCGACAACCTGCTGCTTACCAGCTACCTTTCGGCCCGGTGCCCCGTATTTGTGGCGCCGGCTATGGACCTCGATATGTATGCCCACAAGGCTGTACAGTGCAACCTTGATGTGCTGCGTGCCGATGGCGTGCATATTATAGAACCGGAATCGGGCTTCCTTGCCAGCGGTCTGGAAGGAAAAGGACGAATGGCCGAGCCTGAAACCATTGTGGAGGCCCTCGACTCGTTCTTCTCGGAACAGCAAGACCTGGCCGGTAAAACCGTCATGATTACTGCCGGACCAACTTACGAAAAAATAGATCCGGTCCGCTTTATCGGCAACTACAGCAGTGGCAAGATGGGCTTCGCACTGGCTGAAGAGTGCGCAAGGCGCGGTGCCTGCGTTAAGCTGGTGGTTGGACCTGTCGCTCTGAAAACGTCGACTCCGAACATCGAGCGTATTGATGTGGAAAGCGCACTGCAAATGTACGATGCGGCGGTGGAACTATCGGCTGTGGCCGATATTGAAATTCTTTGTGCGGCTGTTGCCGACTACCGTGTGGCACAACAGGCCGACCATAAAATTAAACGCGAAAAGACTGGCGCTATGACGCTGGAGCTGGTTCCGAATCCGGATATTGCCGCCGAACTGGGCCGTCGCAAGCGCGAGGGACAGCTGATGATCGGCTTTGCCCTGGAAACAGACGACGAACAGCAAAATGCGGCTGGCAAGTGCGAGCGCAAGAATCTAGACTTTATTGTCATGAACTCGCTGCGCGACAAGAATGCCGGCTTCCGTTACGATACGAACAAAATAACCATCATCGACCGTAACGGGGAAGTTTCCCCTTTTGAGTTGAAGAGCAAGGCTCTGGTGGCTAAAGATATTATTGATTACGCCTTAAAAAAACTGAAAAAATGAAAAACAAACTATTTATAGCGTTGCTCGGCCTTTTCTTGTCTGCCCAGACTCAGGCTCAGGAACTGAACGCCCGTGTGGAGGTGAATGCCCAACAGTTGGAGGGTACGAACAAAGACATCTTCTCTACTTTGCAGAGTGACCTTGGCGAATATATCAACTCGCACAAATGGACCGATGCCGTCTTCAACAACGAGGAACGCATCGAGTGCACGTTTGTCATTACTATCGAAAGTGTTTCGGGTAACACGATGAACGGTAATTTGCAGATTTCTGCCTCGCGTACCGTCTACAACTCCAGTTACACGACCCCTATATTCAATTTTAAGGATAAAAACTTCTCGTTTAACTACGCCCAGTACGACCGGTTGGAGTTTAACGACAACGTCTACGAGTCGAACCTTATGTCGGTGATGGCTTTCTACTGCTACATCATCTTAGGTGTGGACTTCGATACCTACAGCCGCTATGGTGGCCAGAAGTTCTTCGAGAAGGCGGAGACGATTGCGGCTTTGGCCCGCTCGAGCGAAGACGAGGGCTGGCAGGCCTATAAGAGCGACAATAACCGCTACGCGCTCATTTCGAACTATATGGACAACACGCTGCGCGGCTTGCGTGAAATTTTCTACGACTACCATCGCCTCGGCTTGGATATGATGAGCCAGAATGTGGAAAACGGAAAATCGCAAATCTTGTCGATTCTGCCAGGGTTGCAGACGATGAACAGCGCAAAACCTTTCTCGGTGGCTTTGCAGAACTTTACCGAGTGCAAACTGAACGAGTTGGTCGATATGTTCAGAAACTCGTCGGCTAGCGACAAGCAGAAGGTGTACGAGATACTTTCGGCTGTGCTGCCTACCCAGACTACCAAGATGAAGGACCTCACCTCGAATTAATTTTGCCGATTATGCTGAAAAGGCTTACCATTAATAATTATGCTCTGATTGAGCACACTTGTATCGACTTCTCGAAAGGTTTTTCGGTTATTACCGGTGAAACAGGCGCGGGTAAGTCTATTATGCTGGGCGCTTTGGGCCTCTTGCTGGGCCAGCGCGCCGATGTGGGGGCACTACGCAACCCCGAGGCCAAGTGCGTTACGGAAGCCGTTTTCGATATTAGCGCCTATCACCTGCAACAGTTCTTTGCAGAGAACGACCTGGACTATGACGACGAGTGCGTCATTCACCGCGAGATTGCACCTAATGGTAAAAGCAGGGCCTTTATTAACGACACGCCTGTCGTCTTGACGGTTTTGAAGGCGCTGGGCGACCATCTGCTCGACATCCACTCGCAACACCAGAACCTGCTGTTGAGCAATGCCGGCTTCCAACTGAATGTGGTGGACGTGGTGGCGGGTTGCGACGATTTGCTAAAACAATACAAAACCCGATATGTGGCCTACCGGCACGGATTGGTCCAGCTGAAAAAACTGACCGATGCGGCTAGCAAGGGGGCTTCTGATTTGGAATTCGTACAGTTTCAGTTCAACCAACTGCAAGAGGCCCACCTGAAGGCTGGCGAGCAGGAGGAACTGGAAACAGAACAGAATACCCTGTCGAACGCCGAGGCCATTAAAGAAGGCCTTTCGAGGGCCAACTGGCTGCTTAGCGAGGGCGACGGGGGCAGCATTCTTTCAAACTTGAAAGATGCCGTTTCGGCCCTTTCGGCTGTGGTCGACGCCTATCCGCAGGTGAAGGGCGAGATTGACCGCTTGAACAGCTCGCTGATTGAACTGAAGGACGTGGCCCGCGAACTCGATGCCTGCCAGAATAGTGTGGAGGCCAATCCGGACCGACTCGAACAAGTTGACGCGCGCCTCAGCCTGCTGTATTCGTTGGAACAGAAACACAAAGTGGAGACGGTTGGCGAACTGATTGCCTTGCGCGACAGTATGGAACAGCAACTGACTAAAATAGACTCTTACGCCGAGGAAATATTGGCGCTAAAGAAACATCTTGCACAACAGCAGGCCGAATTGAAACAACTGGCGGCCAACTTGTCGGAAAAACGTAAAAACGCCGCTCCTGGCCTAGAAAAAGAACTGGCAGACTTGCTACACTCGTTAGGTATGCCTAACGCCCGTATTCAGGTCGGTTTTGAACCGGCACCAACGCTTGGCGAGATGGGAACCGATGTGGTGTCTTTCTTGTTCTCGGCAAACAAAGACCGCTCATTGCAGCCCATTGCCTCTATCGCATCGGGTGGTGAAATGGCGCGTGTAATGCTTAGCCTTAAATCGGTGCTCTCACGCTCGTTGGGAATGCCGACCATTATATTTGATGAAATAGACACAGGCGTTTCGGGCGATATTGCCGCAAAAATGGGCTCTATTATGCAGCAGATGGGGCAGTATATGCAGGTAATAAGCATCACCCACCTGCCACAAATTGCCGCTAAAGGCACTTCGCATTATCTGGTCTATAAAGAAGATACCGACGATGCGACCGTATCGCACATCCGACAACTTTCTGACGAGGAAAGGGTCGGACAATTGGCCCGGATGCTTAGCGGTGACCAATTGACAGAGGCGGCCGTGCAGAATGCGAAAGAGTTGCTGAAAGCAAACTGATAAAGTTTTTTGAAAGTCTTGTTTAACGAGGAGAATGTTCCAGAATTGTCCGCACATACGTTTTCCCCTGTTTGCTGTGCTGTTGCTGGCGTGTTCGTCGGCGCAGGCTGGTGAACAGGAAAATGCTGCCGATTCTGCGGTGGTGGAACACCCCCTCTCTATTGATGAACTGGCTGACGATGTCGACATCTTCGTGGAAGCCTATATGCAACCCAATTACGATGACCCTATAATTGAGGTGGGGACATTGGTCTTGAATCCGACTTATTCTATCAATCCTACAAGCGAGAACCGCATTGACTTTACAACGGGTCCGCAAACCTATCTGACCGCCAACCTCAACTGGAAGTGGCTCAGAGTGGGCTATTCCTATCCGTTGGACGACTATACGCACGGCTACGACTTTAACTTTAGCCCCAGTATCGCCAATTTCCTGATTGATCTGGGTATTTCCAACATCCGCAAGTACAAGCTGCTGAATCCGGACCGTTATGCCGAAAAAATTGGCGAGAATGTCGACGATGTTCAGCTCGACGGACTGGAAACCTTCGAGTGGAAATGTAATTTGGAGTGGATTATGAATCCGACCTACTTTTCGGCCAGTTCCGCTTTCTCCCAGTCGTATTCGTGCGGCCAGCGGGTGAGTGCGGGCTCGGTGCTTTGTGGGGTAGCGTTTGGCGAGAACCGTTTCAAACTGAATCCGAGCGACTCGCGTTCGGAAAAGGCGAACGAAATACTGAGCCGGTTGCCTATGCAAGACAACCGAATCTACAGCGGCTCGCTGGGTTGTGGCTATGGCTACAATTTTGTGGTACGCCAAGGGCAGTTTGTGGTCGGTACGCTGCTGATTCCCTATTTGACGGGTGCCCGCTCGTCGTATCAACTGGCAGGACAAGATGTGATGCATTTCTGCTACGGCGTGCGTACACACGGAAGGGTGAATTGCGTATACCAGCATAACTACGGTTTTATATTGTTGTCGACCAATTGGCGCGGACTGTTTTTTTATGACAGCGACTTCTCGTATCTGCAAAACATATTCTCTGTAGACTTGAGTTTCTCACTGAAACTGGGTTCGGTAGGCATACACCACAAACATGTGCCCGGCCACCAGTTTATTGATTTTGTCGACAAGATATTCTGAAAAACATCCGTGTTGTGGCAGGCGGCGTTCCGCCTTCCGGATGATGTAAAAAATAATGTTTTCAGAACCACCATTTTTTCTGTACCAATGAATTTTAGGGTCGAAAAATTGAATATAATATAAGATTGTCCTATATTTGTAAAGCATTATAGCAAACTTAATTGTTTCTAGTCCGTTGCTTTGGTACGGTTCTTGAACAAACGTTTGTATAAAAATTCTTGTTAATCAATTTGTTAAAACGACTAAAACACAATTAGCTATATGAAAAAGTTGTTCGTGTCTCTTTTGATGGCTTTGACGATGGCTCCAGCATTTGCTGGCGATTATATGAAAGTAGCTGAAAAGTATGTCATTACTGAAGACTACCAGCGATGTTACAACGTAAAGCCAGGCTACAGCCGTAAGGATAACACTCCTTGGACTCCATATTGTGGTAAAATCAACAACTTCTACTACGAGGAAGGTTACGAGTACACCATCATGGTGGAACAATACGATTTGAATTTGCCAGAGTTGACAGTAACTAAGACCCTTGCGCGAGACAACTCTTCTTACTACAAGCGCTTGCAGCATAAGAAGGACTCTATTAAGGCTGCTAGGGCTGCTGCTGCCAAGGGTGGCAAGTAATTTGTATAGTTAAACGGATAAAAAAGGAGGAAGCCTGTCTTTCTCCTTTTTTAATGCATATACACTAATGAAACTCTTTCACTATCTTTTATTGCCAGTCGTGGCTTTGTCTATGCTGGCAACCTCTTGTTCCGACAACGACCACTTTGTGGTAAGTGGCACAATCAACAGCGCAGAAAGCGGAACTGTTTATCTGGTGCGCGAAGGCATTGACAGTGTCGTGGTTTGCGATTCGGCTGTTTTCTCTTCGTCGGGTAGTTTCAAACTGAAAGGCCAGCGTCGCTCCGCACCTGAGTTCTATTCGCTCCGTGTCGATTCCTCTTCGTTGTGGCTTGCAGTCGACTCTACCGAGCATATTGAGGTGACGGCTAACCGCAATTTGACGGATTGCAGGGTGAAAGGGTCTGTTGAAAGTGAACAGTTGCTTTTGTGGCAGAAGTACATCCGTACTATCGACGACAGCCTGACCCGTGTCTTTACTTCGCCGGCTGGCGCTGACCGTAAACAGGTCGACCTCGCTCTTTATGGTTTGGTTAAGGCCTACAAGGATACCGTTAACTCGTTTGTCCAGAAAAATCCGGCTTCTCCGGTTTCTTATTACCTGCTGTTCAAGAAGGTGACAATGGGGTTGCAACCATTCGAACCGCTGGAACGGGAAGACTTCCATTCTTTTGCGGTGCTGGCAAATGCTTGGAACAAACGTTATCCCGACGATTTGCGCTCGGCTTACTTGAAAGACCTTGTGAAAGGGATACAGCAACTAAAACAGGCGGAGCAGTTCCAACAACTAACCGCTAACACTCCGAAAACCGGATTCTTGGATTTGGAATATCCGAATGCGGCCGGTCAACAGGTCAAACTGTCGAGCTTGAAGGGAAAGAATGTGCTGGTAGAGTTCTGCTTCCTTGCCCAATTGGCTGGGGAAGTGAACGAACAGCTGGCGCAGATTCGTGAAAAATACAGAAAGAATGGCTTTGAAATCTATATGGTGACTTTCGACAAGAACCCAGAAGTGTGGAAGCAGAAAGCATCCGCCCTGCCATGGATTGTTGTACTCGATGCCGAACAAACCTCGGCGTTGACCTATAATTTCAGGAATGTGCCAACCAACTACTTTATCGACAAAAACGGCAATATAGTGGGCCGCGATGTTTCGTTGGCCGAAATAGATGAGTATTTGAAATGTCATTAAATGATTTAGTTATATGAAAATGCGCTTTTTCGCCTGCTCGGCTGCTGTGGTGTTGCTATCGGCATGTGGTGGTAATAAGGTTTCTGACCAACCGGCGGCAGATTCTACTGCGGTGGCCGTCGATACGTTAAACCAATCTGCGAAGGCTCCTGAAAAGGAGGGTATCTTCTATAAAAACAACCGGTTCCATTTTTCGGTTGCTGTACCTGCCGATTTTGTTGCCCAGCCTGACCCTGAAAATGGAGACGGCCGTACGTTTAAGCGGGGAAACTCGACGATAATTGCCTATGCGGGCTACAGCGAATCGTTCGACGAGGTGCTGGCCTTTGGAGGCAGTGCAACCGACACCTACAATGCCCATAAGGACAACTGGGCCGTGTGGTCGGGCGTGGATAATGGGGCCGTATACTATAAGAAAACCATATTTAAAGACGGTGTGGCCTATTCCCTGTATTTCCAGTATCCAGAAAGTGAAAAAACGGAATTCGACGATATAACCAAGTCGGTGGTTAACTCCTGGCAAATCGCCGTGGTAAACGAGTAAAATCCACAATAAGAAAAAAGGAGCACTAAACGAATAGTCTAGTGCTCCTTTTTTCTTGTTTAGAGGGACGGCCTTAGCTGAGGTCGCCAGTTAGATATTTGTACTTGTCGCTAGTTTCGAAGTCAAGGTCCTCAATCTGGTTGAACAACCTTTTTAGCGCCTCAATTTCTTCTTTCGACGGGTTGGCCGGATTGTTGGCCGTGAGTTCTATACGGTCGTTGAATTCGCTGATGAGGTCGTTGAGTTTGCCGAACTTCTCGATCAGTTCTTCGCGTGTGGCTTTTTCTTCGTCGTTGTGTGGGTTAAAATCTTCAACCGATTCTTTGTACTCGAGCATCAACTCGGCCTCAGCCTGTGTGTAAAGAAGCTCGTCGGTGTCTTGAATTTCCATTAACAATTCTTCTGTATTCATATCTGTAAAGTTTTGATTTTGGTATGCTAAAAAACGTAGAGGACGGGTAAACAGAAACCATCCTTTTGCATACAAACGGGCTGTATGCCTAACCTATTATCTAAGTTAAGCAACTATTTGGATTTTTCCTATTCCTTCTTGCCGAAATTTTTGTCGAAAGGGAGAAAACGGGCAATAATAAAGCCCGGAATGGTACAGATACAAACCCAAATGAAGAAATTCGAATAACCAATGTGCTCCTGAATCCATCCGGCAACAAGGCCTGGCAGCATCATACCCAATGCCATAAAGCCGGTGCTGATGGCATAGAAGGTGGTTTTGTACTGGCCTCGTGAGAAATAGATGAGGTAGAGCGTGAAGGCCGTGAAGCCAAAGCCGTAGCCGAACTGCTCAATACACAATAAAAAGGTGATGAAAATGTAGTTGCTTGGTTGTAGAATGGCCATGAGGACGTAAACCAGATTGGGAACGTTCATGCCGATAACCATCGGGTAAAACCACCGTTTCATGCCGTCTTTCGATACCAAGTAGCCACCAAGCAGTCCGCCCACGGTCAGGGCCGAAACACCGAAAACACCATAGATGATGCCGATGTCTTTCGTGTTGATGCCTAAACCACCGTTGGCAACAGAATCGTTCAAGAAAAGGTACGACATTTTAGCCAGTTGGGCTTCTCCCAAACGGAA
Source organism: Bacteroidales bacterium UBA3297 (assembly GCA_002362105.1). GTDB lineage: Bacteria > Bacteroidota > Bacteroidia > Bacteroidales > Paludibacteraceae > Physcocola. The sequence goes on along the minus strand of DETD01000025.1, from coordinate 27,731 downwards.
TAGCAAGATGAAGGCCAGCGCTAGTCCAAAACCTTTTTTGGTGATGAATTTATAGAAAGTACGGTAGAAGGCAACGGTTATGTGGTTGTTACACAGGCTTCTTTCTACATCGCAAGGCGGTTTGGGCAATGCAATGCCATGGTAAAGCCTGAATAGGCAGATGGCGCCTCCAATTATCATGAAAGTGCACGACCACGCCATCGGAATGTTTCCTGTTTTTTTCTCGAGCCACCCCGCTAAAAAGAGCAATCCGCCCTGACCTGCTATGATGCTGAAGCGGTAGCAAGTGTTACGTATGCCAACATAGAAACTCTGCTCGTGGGAGGTGAGCGATAAAATGTAGAGGCCGTCGGCGGCTATGTCGTGTGTGGCACTGCTGAAAGCAATGAGCCAGAACAAGACCATGCTGAAGGCGAAGAAATGGCTGGTGCCTTGCATCAGCAGCAGTCCGATGCCCGCGAAACCGGCACCCATCATAAACTGCATGCCCAAAACCCACCAGCGCTTGGTCTTGAACGAGTCGACAATCGGACTCCAAAAAGGTTTTATTACCCAAGGAAGGTAGAGCCAGCTGGTAAAGAACGCGACTTCGGTATTGCTGAAGCCCATTTTGTTGTAAAAAGCTACCGCAAGCACCGTTACAATAACGTTGGGTAAACCTTCTACAAAGTAGAGGCTGGGAACCCACTTGTAGGCTTTTTTGCATGCAGGCTCTATTTGCGCCGTGTTTTTCTGCTCGAGAAACACAGTAGCTAGGGCTTCATCTTCCTTTGATTTCGCTTTTTCTTCCTGTTCTTCCATAAACTATTAATTGCTGGCTTGCAAAGGTATTCATTTTAAGCCAAACACCCCCCATTTATTTCATGATTCTTGGAAAGAATAGCTTATCTTGTTTGTTAAAAGAATGATTTTTTAACATAGTTGTGCGTCTAGTATGATTTAAAACTGAAAAATAGGTTTGATTGTAGTATATTTGCGTATTTATGGAAACGCCCCTGATCGCGGGCGAAATGAGTAAACGAAAGAAGTTAGATTTACATGGAGATGCAAACCTACAGCATTGGTCTAGATGCGGGTTCTACAACACTTAAATTAGTGGTGACAAATATGGATGGCGATGTTGTGTATGCCGATTACCAACGCCATCATGCAGATATTGTTCGTACACTTTCTGTCGCGTTAAAAGTTTTGCAACAGAAGATGGGCGATATAAAGGTTCGTTTCCAAATTACGGGCTCAGCTGGTATGGGACTCTCTGAGCGCTATCATATACCGTTCACACAAGAGGTGGTTGCCGCTACCGAGGTGGTTGAACGCAAATTCCCGCAGGTTCGCACCCTTATTGACATAGGTGGAGAAGATAGTAAGATTATCTTCTTCAATAAAAATATGCAGGCCGATATGCGTATGAACGGAAACTGTGCCGGCGGTACGGGTGCGTTCATCGACCAGATGGCCGCTATCCTTAATGTTTCGACGAACGAATTGAACGACCTTGCTGAAAATGCTGACACCATATACCCTATAGCGTCTCGATGCGGCGTCTTTTCCAAAACTGACATCCAAAATCTGATTGCGCTTAATGTTAAGCGTGAAGATATCGCTATCTCTATTTTTAATGCGGTGGCAACCCAGGTGCTCTCTACCTTGTCTCGCGGTAGCGATATCCTGCCTAAGGTTTTCTTGTGCGGTGGCCCGTTCGCCTTCATTCCTACTTTAAAGAATCTGGTGAAAGACAAACTGGGGTTGTCTGACGAGGACGTTATTCTCGACTCACATGCGCAGGTCGTTCCGGCATGGGGCGCCAGCTTGTCTGTTACCGATGAAAACGAGGTGAAATCCTTGCATGAGTTTATCGAATTCTTTGAACAGCAACCGTCGACTGGAGGGCGTACACAGAGTGCACTGCAACCTCTGTTCAAAGACCAGGCTGAATTTGAGTCTTGGAAAAAGGACAAGGAGAAACATGCCATTAAAAAAGTGGCGATGGCCGACCTCGACAGCGATGAGTGCTACATTGGCATTGATTCGGGTTCTACTACCACCAAGGTGGTGGCGACCGACTTGCACGATAATATTTTCTTCACCTTCTACAAAAAGAGCAGTGGACGTCCGCTAGAGGTGGCCCAAGAGGGACTGAAACAACTCTACGATGAGGCTAAGGCTGCCGGACACGAGCTGAAGGTGCGTGGCAGTTGCTCAATTGGCTATGGTGAAGATCTGATAAAGACTGCTTTTGGACTCGACTATGGTATGGTCGAGACCATTGCGCACTATACAGGCGCACATAAACTTAATCCGAATGTCTCGTTTATCCTCGATATAGGCGGACAGGATATGAAGGCTATTTTTGTTGACAATGGCGCAATTAACCGTCTGGAGATTAATGAGGCGTGCTCTTCGGGTTGCGGCTCGTTTATCGACAGTTTCGCGACCTCGCTGGGTTGCCCTCTGGGTGAATTTGTAACCCGCGCGTGTGAAAGTTCCAATCCGTGCGATTTGGGAACCCGTTGCACGGTGTTTATGAACTCGAAGGTGAAACAGTCGTTGCGCGAAGGGGCTTCGCTCGACGATATTTCAAGCGGATTGGCTTATTCGGTGGTAAAAAACTGCCTCTATAAGGTGCTGAAACTGAAGTCGGTTGACGAACTGGGCGACCATATTGTGCTGCAGGGCGGCACAATGCGCAACTTGGCTGTTGTCCGCGCTTTCGAACTCTCTGTCGGCAGACCAGTAGCTGTTTCCAATTATCCGGAACTGATGGGTGCCTATGGTGGTGCTCTGTATGCAAAACGGATGAAGGAAAAATGTGGTTGTGGCGAACCCCGTTTGTTGCTTGAACTTTGCGATTTGAAGGAGTACACCACCAAACCGTTCCGTTGCTCTGGCTGTGAGAACAACTGCCGTGTGCTGAAGAATGTGTTTGCTAACGGCAAGGTGTTCTATTCGGGCAACAAGTGTGAGCGTGTCTATACCAATAAGGGAGAGAAGGGACGCATGGCGTTCAATATGAACCTCTTTAAGAATGAAACGGTCTTCCATAAAAATATACGCATCGAGGCTGGACAGCAACCTTATTTGAAACTGGGGTTGCCACGCGCCTTGAATATGAATGAGGAATTCCAATTTTGGAACACCCTCTTTACGAAATGCAACATAGAAGTGGTGCTTTCGCAACGCTCTTCCTTCAAACTGTATGAACGCGGTTTGAATACGGTGATGGCCGATAATATCTGCTTCCCTGCAAAATTGGCGCATGGACATATTTTTGATTTGATAGACAAGAAGGTAGACCGCCTGTTCTTCCCTTATGTTATTTACGAGATGCAGGATCCGAACACCAACAACAGTTTTAACTGTCCGGTGGTGGCCGGTTATTCCGATGTCATCCGCAGTGCCATTAATCCAGAAGAGAAATATGGCATACCGTTCGACTCGCCTGTTATCAATTTTAAGGATAACGACTTGCTGAAAGAGCAGTGCAAGCGCTATTTAAAGGAAATACTGGGTAAAAAGTTCTCGTCGAAGACCTTTAAGTCGGCTTTTGAAGCGGCTATTGCCGCCCAAAACGACTATGTGAGGGTGTTGCAAGAGAAGGCTCAACATTTGTTGGAGTCGGCACGTCGCGACGGGCGTATGCTGATTCTGTTGGCGGGTCGCCCTTACCATACCGACTCGCTGGTACAGCACAAGGTGTCTGAAATTATAGCACAATTTGGCGTTGATGTGGTCACCGAGGACGTTATTCGCCGTGAAGATTGCGGCGGATTGAAGGATGTGAACATTATTCCGCAGTGGACGTACGTAAACCGTGTCGTGAAAGCCGCTCAGTGGGTGGCCGAAAACAAGGTCGACAATATCCATTATGTGCAACTGACGTCGTTTGGCTGCGGTCCCGATGCCTTTGTGCTTGACGAAGTGAGCGATATACTCCGCCGCTCGCACAAAACGCACACCATACTGAAGGTTGACGATGTGAATAACGCGGGATCTTTGAAACTGCGTATCCGCTCGCTTATAGAAAGCCTGAAGTTCCAAGATGCAGAAAAACGCGAGCCTCTACCTTTCGTCACCACTTCTACCTACACGTCGGAAGATAAGGGCAAGACCATATTGGTGCCTTTCTTTAACGACTATGTGTCGCCTTTTGTCCCTATTGTGTTTAACCTGATTGGCGAGAATGTACAGAATTTGGAACCAAGCGACAAGTTGTCTGCCGAATATGGTTTGAAATATGCGAACAACGAAATCTGCTATCCTGCAACACTAGTTGTCGGAGACTGTATAAAGGCGCTCCATTCGGGCAAGTATGACACCGACAACATTGTATTTGCTATAACCCAGACGGGTGGCCAGTGTAGGGCAACCAACTATATCGCGCTTATGAAAAAAGCGCTGGTGGCTGCCGGATATCCGAATGTCCCTGTTATATCGTTGTCGATAATGAACACCATTAACGAACAACCAGGGTTCCAGCCACAAATGAAGAAAGCTGCTAAAGCGGCCATTTATTCTATTTATTTCGGTGACGCTTTGGCGAAGATTTATTATGCGTCGGCTGTCCGTGAAAAGGAAAAAGGAGTGGCTAAAAAATTGCGCGACGAATATTTGAAGCGTGCGGTAGAACTCGTTGCCAACAAGCAGAGTTCAAAACTGGTTGACCTGATGAAAGAGGCTGCCGCTAAATTCGAATCTATTATTGAGCACCGCCGTGTGCCACGTATCGGTGTGGTGGGCGAGGTCTTCATCAAGTATAACAGTTATGGCCACCAGTATGTGGTCGACTGGTTTGTTAACCATGGCATAGAGCCGGTTATTCCGCCACTTTCCGAATTCTTCACGCAGTATTTCCCTAATGCGAAGTACAATAGCAAGGTGAACTTGGATGAAAAAATATCGTTCAAGTCCAAATTTTTGCAGTTGTTGGGTGAAAAGATGCTGTGGCATATAGGAAAGAAGATAGACAAGGCTGCGGCTGCTTTCTCTTACTACGAACCGTTAGAAAATATCAATAAAGCAGCAGAAAAAGCGACAAAAATAGTAAATTTGGCAGCACAGTTTGGCGAAGGTTGGCTTATTCCAGCCGAATTTGCTTCTTTTGCAGAGCAAGGCATTCATGCGGCTATCAGTCTGCAACCATTCGGCTGTATCGCCAATCATATTGTGGCGAAAGGTATTGAAAAACGTGTGAAGGATTTGTATCCTGACCTCAATTTGCTCTACCTCGATTTTGATGGAGGCGTGAGCGAGGTGAATGTGCAAAACCGTTTGCACTTCATTGCACGTCAGGTGCAGAAAATGGACCTATAATAAACTAGTTGGGGAAAATAATTCCTTAACTATTTGCAATAGACTTAATTAATTACATTATTCCGATTGCTGTCCTTTTTGTTTCTAGGGTGGCAGTAGGGGCTTGTTATAAAATTACTTTTTTATATGGTTAAACTACTAGGCGCTTTAATTGCGCTGCTGTTGGCGGTTCCTGCTGCCGGTCAGTCGCTTTCTATGGTCGACTTGACCCGCGTCTTCCATATGTCGCCCGATGACCTCCCAGAATTTATGCGGGGTAAAGGTTGGAATGGTAACACTACGGTTATCGATGGTGATGCCTTCGATATGGGGTGGCAGTATAACAATGTGGAAGATATTGTAGTGAAAAAAAGTGCCGACGGCAGTAAGTTTGTGTCATACAGATTGCACCGCCAAGAAGATATTGATGCCTACCGGGCAAATAAAATCAATTTTGACCGCTTTGAACAACTGCCTTCCAATAAGAAAAATGTGGAAATCTACCGTCATAAGTTCATTTTGCAGATGTTGACCACCAATACCACAAAAGGGACGATGACCATCAGGTACGAATACCATCCAGAAGCCGAATTCTGGAGCCGGTTGATTGATGCGAATTCAAAGGAAGATACCTATGCTGTGGGAACTTTCCTCCCGCAAGAGGGTGGTGTGGTTATTGGCTTGTCGCCCGATAGTGCTGAGGCTTACATTGTTGCTATGGAAGATATGAAGCACGGCGGTGGTTGTAGCTGGAGCTCACATAAGGATGATGTAGAGGGCTGTTTCAATTCGAATATGTGGAACAAGGCTAACTTCGATTTTTCGGGGCGGGCTAATTCAAAGGCTATCTATAAATATGTGATTGATAATAAAGAAGCACAGGCTCGTGCCGTTCAGTTGGCCTGTGACTACAGAGGTGGTAGGCACGACGACTGGTATCTGCCTTCTATAGCCCAACTAAAGATGATCGCCGATAATAAAAATGATATCGACGCCACATTGCGCAGTAATGGTGGTATTTCAATAGCCAAAGTGTGGTATTGGAGCAGTTCGCAATATAACGAGACGATGGTGTGGTCAATCAATTTCGCCACCCTCATTATAGGGCAGAGTGCCAAAGACGGCCACGACAGAGTGCGGCCTGTACGGTCGGTAAAACTGAAATGATTAGTTTTTGATTGCTGCTTTAGCCTCTGACGAAGACATCTTTATTCCGATAATGGCTTTTGGCGTAAAATCGTTTATTACACTTATTTTGTAGAGGTAGTTGTTCACAGGGAACATATCGGTTGGCATTATTTTGAAAGAGGCTCTGACTGTTCTTCCCTGGTATTCTCCGTCCATAAGCAATTCAATTGGCTTTCTTGCCTGCTCTTTGGTGAATGACGACTTGTCGAACTTCACGTAGATACCCCGCACATTTTGTTCCTTCGACCAGAAAGCGTTCTGTATAAGAACAGGACCTATCTTTAGAGAGTCGCAGATGGTGTGGCAGATGGTGTCGTTAGCCCGAGGTGAATAGTTTAAATAGTAACCCTCGCTACCATAAAACATATCGTGCCATCTTTTCTGTTTAGTTCGGTCGGGTAAATCTAATTGCAGGGAATCTTTTAAATAAGCCGCAAGAATAGATGAGAATAAAGGCGCACCTGTTGCTACAATGTGTTGGTTAATAAGTCTGTTGTTCTCAAATAACTCCTTCCTAAACATCGTAGTGTCGTATTTGTCTTGCAAGTCGAGCCAAGGGTAATTGGTCTTGCCAATCATCTCGTTCACCACGTTTTTCCAACTGCTGTAGTTCTTTATGTTTCTGTAATATTCCGGTATAGTTAGGAACACCACTTTCGTGTCGTATTCTTCGCAAAGTTTCACAATCTTGTCGAAGTACTCAAAGTCGAATTCGTCGTGCACTATTTTGTCTCCGTCGACAATGGGGCCAAGTGAGTCGTATACCGCAATTAGCGAGTCGCTCATACTCTTTACTTGTCTGCCTTCAGAACCCAAATAAACGAAGCGTTGTTTCGGATATTCTACAGGATGAATATTCTGGTTTATGCGTGCGGTGTCGCGAAATAAGAAACTATGGTTTCTCACCGTATTCGACCATGCTGCCCAATACTCGTCTATTGGAAACATCCTTGCCGTTGCTTCTAGCTTAATTGGGGTTGACAGCATTTTGAACTTTGAATATTTGCTCTTTTCTTGTTCTTGCTCCAAAACGTTGGTCATTGTGAAGGTTTCGAAAACCGCTACCTTGATCTTAGTTTGTGTCAAAACATCTTTCAGCGAGTAGTATACATCTTGCAAGTCGCTGCCGTCTTGGTGCATCGAGAAACAGGTGCATCCTAAACAGTTTGACAGAACATGAGCATTAATACCTTCGCCGATATGCGAACTTCCGAAGAGGCACACATCTATGGTGTCTTTCTCTATCAGACTGTAAAAAGCAGGCATAACTTTCTGTGTTCTGAAACCTTTGTATGGTTCAAAGTATTTCTTGTTATCAGTGTAGTTTACCACGCCTATAACAATAGCTAAAATAACAAGCACCTTCCCTGCAAGAAGGAGTTTGGGGTGCTTGTGTACTGAAGGACCTGAAATCTCCTTCTCTTTATTATCGACTCTTGTTGACTTTTGGGTCCCAGCAGCAAAATCTTTTTTCTTGTATTTTGGTTGTTTCATTCTCTGCTGTGGTTAGAATTGGAAGTAAATGAAAGTGTTGTCGTTACCTTCCCCATAGATGCCAAGGTATATTAGGGCAAGAGGAATGGCTATGTACACCGCCCAACGGATGATGAAGAATCTATTGAAGAAGAAGTTGCTGATTTTTTCTCCGTAATTTTTTAGAAGAAGTTCAATCAACATCAATCCCGCAATAAGGTAGAATGCGAACTTCAACTCCATGCTGTTGAGCCCGAAGTTATAGATTGCGTCGATATTTGAGAACCCGATATTCCCCAGTATCTGCAATGCGTCGTGTAGGTTGGCACCTCGGAAAAAGGCTAGCGAGAATGTCCAACTGAAGAAGACGAACAGACAGCAGCCTACTTTCGCAATGAACTTCTGTGGGTTAAGGTGAAATACTTTGTCGAAAATGGCGAGGTAAATGCCGTTGAGCACACCCCAGATAAAGAAGTTCCACGATGCACCGTGCCACAGTCCGCTTACTGCAAATACAATGAGGACGTTGATGTAAGTACGGCTCTTGCCTTTCCGGTTACCACCTAAAGTGAAGTATAGGTAGTCGCGGAACCAGTTAGTGAGCGTTATGTGCCAGCGTGACCAAAAGTCTTTAAATGACACCGACAGATAAGGCATCTTGAAGTTGTCGCTCAGTTTGAAACCGAACATCCGTGCGGTACCTACCGCTATTTGTGAGTAGGCAGAAAAGTCGAGATAGAGTTGGAAAGCGAACAATACCAGAGCCAAAAACGAAGGGTAGCCACCGGCATCACCCAGTTTCCCGAATACACCGTCTACATACACGGCAATACGGTCGGCAATCAGCATTTTTTTCACAAGGCCTGCGCCTATCATGAAGAGGCCTTTTCTTGCCTCTTCGTAGTTGAAAGAGTAGGGCTGGTCGAACTGTGGAAGCAGGTTGCCCGCTCGCTCAATAGGGCCTGCCACCAATTGAGGGAAGAATGCGATAAAGGTGAAGAATGTGACAGGGTTTGTACAGGCTTTTATCTTGTCTTTATATACGTCGATAACGTAGCTCAGTCCTTGGAAACAATAGAAACTTATGCCTATAGGCAGAATGATGTTCAGAGGAGAGTAAGCGCTGCTTGTTATTCCGAATAATCCGAGTAAGTCCCAAATGCTTTCCAGGAAGAAGTTTGTGTATTTGAAGTAGGCCAGAACGCCCAAATTAACTAAAATGGCAATCCATAAGTATATCTTTGCCTCTTTTGCAGGGACATAAGGCGCCGCTTCTGTCGGCTCACTACCTTCTTCATTGCTGTTTGTTGTAACAGGTACACTCTTTGTCCCCTGAATTTTCTGTCCCATCAGGTAATCAACAGCAGAAACTGCTATAATGACAAACAGAAGTTTGAAGTTCCAGCAAGAATAGAAAAAGTAGCTGGCACAGAGAAGAAAGATATTCCTTACCTTTAGATTTTTGCTGAAAACCAATACATATAGGGTGTAGGTTATCAGTAGGAATAGGGCAAAACTGAAAGTGTTAAACAGCATGTTGTAATTTTTTCTCAAAATTAGGGAAAAAACAGATGTCTGTCAATAATTACTTTCCAATGCTGTTGTCTTTGTGGTGTTAGTCTTTCGTGTGTTTAATGTTGTGTTTTGTTAGAATTTGAGTGGGTTTTGGTGTGAAGGACGTATGGTTTTCCTATAACCAGCAACCTGCTTTTTAGAAATAGGCGTTCCAAACCTCTTGGCAATAGAGGACGCAGAAGGCAACGACCACGGCAATTTTCAGCCCTGTCGATAAGATAAAGCCCACAAACGAACCCATCCCCGATTTCAGCGATTCCCAATGGTCCTTGCCAGCTATCAGTTCGCCGACTACCGCACCTGCGAACGGCCCCCATAGAAAACCGAATGGTATTGGCGACAGCATGCCTACAATTAAACCTATAATACTTCCCCACACGCCTTTCTTGCTGCCTCCGAACTTTTTGGTGCACCAGGCGGGAACCACGTAGTCGAGAAGGATAACCGCAAGGGTTATGATGCCTGCGATGAAGAGGTCGCGCATGCTGAACTCTATTCTGTTGGTGATGTGTATCAGCCACATGCCAGCATACCCTAAAATAGGGCCTGGCAGTGCGGGAACAATGCAGCCTATAAAGGCAATAATCATAAGTACCCCGGCAACGATGATGAGAAAAATATCCATCTTATTCTTCCTTTTTTTGTTTGTTGATGAATGGCAGAATGAGGCTGCATCCGAATCCAACGACACAATTTACAACAATCTCTATCAGGTGCGATAGAACTGCGAATGCGCCAGCTGCAGTAGCTCCAATTCCGTATATGCCCAAGGCTTGGATGGTCATAAATTCGTAGGTACCTATCCCTCCCTGTACAGGTGCAACCATTCCTAAAGCTCCGAACACGTAGGTGGTCAGACCAGCTTCGGCGCCGAGGTCGGCGGTGAAGTCAAACAGCCAGAAACTGAAGTAGAGCATAAGGTAGTACATCAGGAAAATGAAAATGGAGTAGACGATGAACAAAGGTTTGTTCTTTACTTTTGTAAATGACTTTAATCCATTCCATATTCCAGTTCCCAACCCTTTAAACTTGTTCATCAGCTTTGACTGCATGATTTTTTTCCGGAGCAGGTAGAGGACGAGCGTCAATACTGCCAAGAAAATCCACAATAGTGGTTTTGTAAGTAGATTGCAAATACTTTGCCAAATTGTAATGCCACTTAGAATGTCACCGAATAGCTCAAATTCAAGGACTATGGTCAGGAATGTAATCAAGAAGGTAATAATCAGGTCGAATGCGCGTTCGGTTATGACTGTGCCTAAAAGTTCGGTAAAGGGAATCCCTTCATATTTTTTCAGCACACCGCAGCGGGCCAGCTCTCCGGCACGTGGAAGCAGGTGGTTGATGAAGTAGCCGTACATAACGGCGCAGAACGTGTTTTTTAAGGCAGGCTTTTGTGCAATGGGCTCAATTAGCTGGTTCCACCGTAATGCGCGCGCAATACAGCTTAGCAGGCTAAGAACGACGGGAATGGCAATGTATTCCCAGTGTGCGTTTTTCAACAATTCGCGCATTTCCTTAATGTTCAGTTCCCGGTAGACCAATAAGAAAACTATAATGCCCAATGCCAGTGACACAACTGTTTGTATGGCGTCTTTTTTTGTGATAATCATGCCTGTAGATTTTGTTTCGTTGCAAAATTACACATATTGCACTATTTATAAATAAAAAAAGGAGAAAACCCGAAGTTTTCTCCTTTTTCTATCGTAAAGGAAACTATTCCAATCAAATGCCGAAAGACCATGCGATAATTTGTTCGTAAATCTGGCTGATGAAGCCGAGGAACAAGAAACCTACAGTACAAACGGTAATACCAATCAAGCTCATCTTGTCGCTCTTGAAGGTTGCAATAGGGGTGTCGCTCTTGTTGATGAACATAGCCTTTACAACGAGCAAGTAGTAGTAGAGAGAGATGATGGTGTTTGCCAATGCGAGGAATACCAACAGATACTCGCCAGCCTGGGCTGCACTTGCGAAGATGAAGAACTTGCTCCAGAAACCGGCAAACGGAGGAATACCTGCCAACGAGAACATGGCAAGCATCATAACAACTGCCATTTTAGGGTTGGTTTCGTAAAGACCGTTGTAGTCGTCCATGCCAACTTTCCCGCTCTTATCTTCAATGTTGCTGATGATTCCGAATGCACCGAGGTTGGTGAAGAGGTAAACCAGAATGTAGTAGACCATGCTACCCATACCTTCGGCTGTTCCGCTCATAAGACCAAGCATAATGTAGCCGGCTTGTGAGATAGAAGAGAACGCAAGGAATCGTTTCAAATTCTTCTGACGGATGGCGAAGATGTTACCAACTGTAATGGTAATAACGATAATCCACCAGAGAATGTTTGTCCAAGATACAAATGTAGACTTAACGTCGATATTGCTGAACGCTTTCCACATAATTACCATAAAGGCAAATGCTGCGGCACCTTTCGACATTACAGAAAGGTAAGCGGTAACGCTGGTTGGCGCACCCTGGTAGGTGTCGGCAGTCCACAAGTGGAATGGTACCAACGAAATCTTAAAGGCTACACCTGCCATGAAGAAGATCATTGCCAAAATTTGGAATGGCTCGGCAGTGAAGTTCTTGACTACGTCGCAGAAATAGAGAGAACCTCCGCAAGAACCGTAAATCAGAGAAATACCAAATAGCATAACCGAAGATGAGAAACCTGCAGTAAGGATGTATTTGGCAGCAGCTTCTGCCGATTCGTTACGTTTCTTGTTCAACGCAACCAATGTTGCCATTGGAATAGAGGCTGTTTCCAAACCGATGTAGAACAACAGGAAGTCACCGCATGAAATCATCAGGTACATACCGAAAAGGGTAGCCATCATCAGCAGGTAGAATTCAGCAATGTGCTCTTTGTTCTCTTTCTTGTTCCATTCGAACGAGAAAAGGAAGACTAGCAGCGTACCCACATTCAACATGTTTTTAACGAACACGTGGATGTTTGATGTAATGTACATGCCAGAGAAGGCTTCGCTCTGTCCGGCCATACAAGAACCTCCGCAACAATCGCAGAAGTTGATTGCAGTGTGGGCGGCGAAAAGCACCAATGCCAAAGGCTGGAAATACTGCTTTGATTTTTCGCCCATAAAAAGGTCGGCAATCAAAAGCACGATTAATGTGAGTGCCAGTGAAATTTCTGGCTTCATTAATAAGAATTGACTATAATCCATTTTTGTGTCTCCTCTTTGATTAGAATGGTGCTACAATTGTTTTGTCGGCGAACAGGCTCACCAAGTTTGGAAGACTGATGTTGAGCAGGTCTGTCCAAACAGAAGGGAACATACCGATTGCTGCCACGCAAATAATGAGTCCGAATGCAGCAACCTTTTCATAGTAGTTTGCATCGGTAAGAGTGGCATGGTGCTGGTCTTGGATAGGACCAAACAGCATCTTGCCAACCACACGCAGAATGTAAACTGCTGTAATTACGATTGAAGTACATGCCAGTATGGTGAAGATGAGGAACATCCAGTTGCCTTCTTCGAATGCGAGAACAGAACGCTGGAACGAACCAACGAAGATGTTCATTTCTGCTACGAAACCGCTCAAGCCTGGCAAACCGAGTGATGCCATACCTGCAATAACGTAACAAACACAAAGCACAGGCATAATGTTCATCATACCACCCATCAGACGGATGTCGCGGGTGTGGGTACGGCCGTAGATGCTACCGATAAGGCTGAAGAACAAAGCGGTCATCAAACCGTGTGAAAGCATCTGTAGGAATGCTCCGGTGAAGGCTGTGTTGTTCATCATCAGTAAGGCGAAAAGCACCATACCGCAGTGGCTAACTGAAGAGTATGCGTTGATGTATTTCAAGTCGTTTTGTACGCATGCGCTGTAAGCACCATAGAAGACCGATGTACCGGTAAGGATTAAGAAAATCCAACCAAGGTCTGCAGAAGCTTGTGGCATCAGGCACATTGCAACGCGGAAGCATCCGTAACCTCCAAGTTTCATCAATACACCGGCGTGGAGCATTGATACGGCTGTAGGTGCGCTGGCATGACCATCGGGCGACCATGTGTGGAATGGGAACATAGCTCCCAACACGCCGAAACCGACAAAAGTGAGGCAGAAGAAGACGTGCTGCCATTCGATTGGCATGTATGTGCTGACGTTCTTCATCAACTCAACCATCTCGAATGTAGGAACGCCACCTTCAGGAACTGACATGAAGTAGATACCGAAGATACCCACCATAAGGAATGCGGAACCACCCATCAGCATAAGGGTCAACTTCATTGCGGCGTATTCCTTTGGTCCGCTACCCCAAAGACCGATAAGCAGGTACATAGGGATGAGCGCTACCTCGTAGAAGAGGAACATGGTGAAGAGGTCGATGGAAATGAAGAAACCAAACACACCGATTGAAAGCATCAGGAACCACAAGAAGTATTCTTTAGCCTTGTCTTCTATTGCAAACGATGCGAACGAACCCGTGAAGGTGATGACCGAAGAAAGCACCAGCATGGCTACTGAAATACCGTCAACACCCAAAGAAAGGTGGATGTTAAGGAAACCTTCGTACCATACTTTGCTTGCGGTGAACAAGTATGGCTGAGTCATACCTGCTGCGCGCTGTTCAAAAAATCCGATGGTTATGTAGGCTGCAAGGGCAACCAATAGGGCAGAACCGCCGGCCATTGTGTAACGGATAGCGTTTTTCTTCTCACCTGGAATCAGGTAGAGAACACCCATCATCACCAAAGGAATGATTACAAAATATAATAAAATAAATTCACTCATTGGTTTGAATTTTTTCGGTTATTAGTAGAGTGCCAAGAATGCGATTGTTACAACGCCCATAATGAACACCCAAACATACTGTTGTACATTTCCGCTTTGTGCATCTTTGGTTTCCAAAGATACCTTCTGGGTAATCCATGCGCAGAGGTTCATAAAGCCGTCGATGCAGTTGTGGTCGAACCAAGCGATTGACTTACAGATAACACCGAAGATGAATGAGCGGGTGATGCCGTACCAAATTTCGTCAATCTTCATACGGTTGTAAACGAACTCGCAAAGAGCAGGGCATTTTGCCATGATGTTTGCTGGCTTTTCGTTCTTTTTGTAGTAAAGGAAGAATGCGATTGCAATGCCAAGCAATGCGACAGCGATGCTGATGCCCTCAACTGTCCAGTTGGTAGGCATTTCCATATAGGTGCGGGTTGCTGTAATCGCATTGTTGAAACCTGGCAAGAAGACGAACCCTACGGTCAGGACTGCGAACACAATCAGTGGCAGGGTCATCTGCCAACCCTGGTCGTGTGGCTTGTGGTGGCTTGTCGCATATTCAGGATTTTCCTCGTAGTGGAAAATGTGGAAGAACAAGCGGAACATATAGAATGCGGTCAGACCTGCGGTCAGCGTCATTACCACATAGATTGCAGTGTAACCGTTCTCAAGGCAGGCTGTGAGAATTTCGCCCTTTGAATAGAAACCTGAGAAAATTGGAATACCTGCAATTGCCAAACAGCCGATAAGGAAACACCAGTAGGTGATTGGCATATATTTCTTCAAACCGCCCATCTTGCTCATCTCGTTGCTTTCTACGCAGTGGATGATACAACCGCAGCACAAGAACAACATAGCCTTGAACATAGCGTGAGTGAACAAGTGCATCATGGATGCGGTGAATCCGAGCTCGCTCTCGTGGTTCCCGAAACGTGCAACACCAAGTGCAACCATCATGTAAGCAATCTGTGAGATGGTAGAGAAGGCCAATACACGTTTGATGTCGGTTTGTGCCACTGCAATGATTGCAGCGAACAATGCGGTGAACGCACCAATGTAGCAGATAGCGTTCAACACTTCAGGTGCTGCAAATGAATAAACAGGGAACAAACGGGCTACCAAGAATACTCCTGCCACAACCATGGTTGCAGCGTGGATGAGGGCTGATGATGGAGTAGGACCTTCCATGGCATCTGGCAACCAGATGTGGAATGGGAACATTGCACTCTTACCAGCACCTCCTAAGAAGATACAGAAGGTCGCGATGGTGATGAGAGGGAAACCCAAGAAGGTGATACCTCTGCTTCCATCCGTGATGGAGAAACTGTCGAGAACGTGTTTTGCGTTGTCGGCGTTCAACTGGTCGAAGTCGAAAGTCTGAGTGTGGTAAGAAAGAATCAATATGCCGATCAAGAAGAACATATCGGCAAAACGGGTTACGATGAACGCCTTCTTACATGCGCTGACGGCTGCTGGCTTGAAGAAGTAGTAGCCGATAAGGAGGAATGACGACACACCCACCAACTCCCAGAAGATATACATCTGGAAGATGTTGGTTGCAAGCACCAAACCCAACATAGCGAATGAGAACAAAGACAATACAGCGTAGTAACGAGACATACCCTCGTCGAAATGACCGTGCTCGAACATATAGCCGTAGCTGTAGATGTGGACCATTAGCGAAACGGTTGCGATAACGACCAGCATCATAGCAGAAATAGGGTCGAGATAGAAACCGATGTGGATGGTCAGATTCTCGGTCATTTGCATCCAGGTCCAGTTGAAGACGGTAATCTGGTTGTAAATCTCACCTGTCTTATTAAATACTTCAAAGCCGTTGGCATCCAATACTGAGAAGTTGCCAAAGAAGTAACGGCCTGCAACATAGTAGCACAATATAGCTACAATACCGAAAGCTGTGGTTCCGATTTTTGCCGAAGTCTGTCCACTGAACTTATGCGCTGTAAGGCCTAAGAAGATGAACATTAAGAACGGCAAAAGAAGAATCCAGGGAGCTATTGATGTAATTTCCATGTTTCTGTATTATGCTTTAGTTCTTTAACTCTTTAATACTCTTTACAGTCTCGTTACCCATTCTGCGGTAAACGTTCATGATGATGGCGATGGCGACTGCAGTTTCGGCAGCGGCAACCACAATGATGAACAAACTGTAGATATAACCTTCAATCTGGTTAGGGAACAAGTAGCGGTTGAATGCTACGAAGTTGATGTTAACCGCGTTAAGGATAAGCTCGATTGACATAAGCAAACCGATCAAATTCTTACGGGAAATGAAACCAAACACACCGATGAAGAACAACAATGTGCTGATTACCAAATAAAACTGAACTGGTATCATTCTTTATCCTCCTTTTCCTTGTTAGCGATTACAAGTGCACCGATGATGCAGGCCAGCAAAAGGATACCTGTAGCCTCGAAAGGTAACAGATATTGGTGCTTGCCAGTGCCCAGCAAGGTGCGACCAATAAGTTCCATGTTGACGGTTTCTGTAAATTGGTCTGTACTTGGGTCTGCGCTGAAGTTTCCGAATAAGAACATGGTGCAAAGAACGACTGCAATACCGCAGAAAGCGGCTATGCCAGCCCAAACCTTTTTGCCCATGCGTACATGCTCGCTGTTCTCACCGATTTTGTGTACTAACACAATGGCGAAGATGAAAAGCATAAGTATGCCGCCAGCATATACCGACAACTGGGCTGCCGCCAGGAAGTCGTAACTCATTTGCAGGTATAGACCTGCCACGCCTACCAGTGTCAAAAAGAGGTAGAATGCCGCGTGCATCAGCTTTTCAGTCAGCACAGAAAGCAGTCCACATCCCAGAACTACCACCGATAGTAGCGCGAATATGATATTGTTTGCTGTTATTAGTTCCATGATTATTGTTTGTTTTCGTTTTCTTGTTTAGGCGCAGCCACTTCGTTCTGTCCGGCTTGTGCAGGTTTTGCCGCAGGCGCTGCCGGTTTTGCAACCTCCACCTTTTTGCTGCCCGGCTTGTTCAATTGCTTGATCAGCTTGCTGCGGGTGTAGACTGCGTGCTCGAAGTTGTTGGTGAACTCAATAGCGCCTTGTGGACACACTCTGGTACAAAGGCCGCAGAAAATACAGCTGCCAATGTCGTAGAGGTATTGGTCCAATACGATTTTAGGCTTGCCGTTTTCGTCAGTGATCTTGCTCTTTTTAACTGTAATAGTCTGGTTAGGGCAGTTCATTGCGCAAATTCCGCAGGCGGTGCACTTGTGCTCGTTGTTTTCGTTGTGCGGCATGGTTAGCTCGGCACGGAAACGTTCTTTGGGCTGAAGTTCGTCTCTCTTTTCAGGGTAGCACTCGGTTACAGCTGGGCTGACCAACACTTTACCGGTGATTTTCATACCCTTCAGCAAATTCCAAATGCCTGAAAATATGTCTGTGAAATACTTTTTCATTTTTTCTCTGCTTATTTAACTAATGCAACCCAAATAGCCATCAACAAAATGTTGGCAAGGCTGAATGGCAACATAATTTTCCATTCAAGGCGCAATAATTGGTCGATACGTAAACGTGGGAAGGTCCAGCGTACCCACAAACTTAAGAAGATGAGCAAGAGGGTCTTGCCAAACATCCATACATAGCTTGGAATGGCATCCATAACGGCGTTGAAGCCTTCACAACCTGCAAAAGGAAGGTGGAATGCTTGCCAACCGCCCAAGAACACCAATGTTCCAATTGCTGCGTTGATGAACAAGTTACAGTATTCACCTACATAGAAGAAACCGAATGTGATACCTGAGTATTCTACGTGGTAACCTGCGGTCAACTCCGATTCTGCTTCAGGCAAGTCGAATGGACCACGGTTGGTTTCTGCATGTGCTGCGATTAGGTAGATAACCAATGCAACCACTGTGAATGGTGACTGGAAGATAAACCAAACATCTTCTTGGGCTGCCATCAGGTCAGACAAGTTCATAGAACCGCCCAAAATTACAATAGCCATCATTGACAGACAGGCTGAAAGCTCGAAGCTGATAACCTGCGCACCACTTCGCATAGCACCAATCAGCGAGTATTTGTTGTTACTTGACCAACCGGCCAACATAACACCGATAATGCTGATTGACGATACTGCCAGCAGGTAGAAAACACCTACATTGAAGTCTACACCATGGACGCCTTCTGCGAACTGCAAACCACCGAAGGTGAGCAGTGAACCCATGATGACGATGAATGGTGCCGCATAGAACAACAATTTGTCGTTGTGCTTCAGCGGAATGATTTCCTTAATCAAAATCTTCACCATGTCGGCAAACACCTGGAAGATACCCCAAGGACCTACACGGTTTGGACCAAGACGACACTGGAAATACGCACAAATCTTACGTTCAAAGATGATGAGGAACAAGGCTATAAGCGCATATAACGTCAAGAAGCCGAGACCCACTAGAACGTATTCGATAAGACTCACTACCCAAGCGGCTTCGATGTTGCTAGTCAAAAACTCGTGAATCTTGTTTATACCATCTATTAATTCTAATGACATAATTTTCTCGTTTGTTTATGTGTTCTTATCGGTTTATCGGTCGGCACATGGAATTACGTAGTCGAGCGATGCTCCAATAGTGATCAAATCGGCAATCTTCTCGCCCTTGCAAAGAGGATCGAGAGCGCTAATCAGGGTCATACATGGTGAACGGAATTTCACACGGTATGGGTTCTTGTTGCCGTCGCTCTTGATGTAGACACCAAAATCGCCGCGGGCAGACTCTGCACGCTGGTAGTATTCGCCTTCAGGCAATTTTACGATGGCTGGTACTTTTACGTTAACGCCGTCGTCTGGCAGGTTCTCGTTCAGTTGCTCAATGATGTTGAGAGATTCCAACACCTCATCCAAACGGATGATGTATCGGTCGAACGAATCACCTTTGCAGGTGTCGGTATTACGTAGTACTTCTTTGAACTTTACCTTGTCGTATGCTGCGTATGGAGCTATCTTGCGGACGTCGTTGCTCCAACCAGAGGCACGTCCGGTCGGACCAGTAGTACCCAATGCCACTGCAGTCTCCTTGGTCAGCCAGCCCACGTTGTGCATACGGCCGGTTGCGATAGGGTTGCCAGTGAACAGGGTGTGGTATTCCTTGATAGACTCGCGCATATATGCAACGAACTCGCTGATGGTCTGTTGGAAGTTTGGCACTACATCTTTGGTCAAACCACCAATGATGCTGTATGCCGGCATCAGACGGCCACCTGCGTTCTCTTCGAAGATGTCCATAATCTTTTCACGGTCGCGCATACCGTAGATGAAGGCGGTAATCGCACCCATATCCATGGCCATACAACCCCAACCCAGCAAGTGGGAAGCAATACGGGTCAACTCGTCGAAAATACAACGGATGTATTGTGCGCGCTGTGGAACTTCAATTCCGGCTGCCTTTTCAACGCACATGCAGAATGCGTGGCGGTTGATGGAGCCTGACAGATAGTCTAGACGTTCGGTGTAAGGGAGAATTTGTGGGTAAGTAAGGCTTTCGCACATTTTCTCAATACCACGGTGAATGTATCCGAAGTTAGGGTCAACTTTCTTAACAATCTCACCATCGAGCGAAACACGGAGGTGAAGCACACCGTGGGTAGCAGGGTGTTGAGGACCGAAGTTGACAACATATTCGTTGTTGTCGAACAACTGTTTGGTCTTCTCTACAATCTTACCTTCTTTGTCGAAAGTGATAGAAGGCAGAGTCTCCAAATCGTCGATGTTGACGTTGGTTGTAGGCATCTCGTTGACCTCGTTATAGTCCTTTCTGAAAGGGAAGCCTTTCCAGTCGCCACGCAAGAAAATGCGGCGCATGTCTGGGTGGTCAATGAAACGGATGCCGTAAAAGTCGAATACTTCACGTTCGTAAAGGTCCGCCGACTTCCAAATGTCGCAAACCGTATAAAGAACAGGGTTCTCGCGGTCTGCGGTCTTGGTCTTCAAAACCACAACAGCGGTCTTGTTAGTGCTCGACGAAATGTGGTAAACGGTGCCAAGGGCGTCGGTATAGTCAACGCCGGTAAGGTTGATGAGATAGTCGAAACCAGCTTCCTTCAACTTCTTGGCAACGGCTCTAACCTCATTAGGCTCAAGCTCTATTGTAGGGTACTGGGTACCTTCTGCAACCTCCTTGCCTGGAGCTACTTTTGCTAATAATTTCTTGATATCTTCCATCGCTTACTTGATTCCTTTTGCTGCTTTGCGTGCTTCTTCTTCCTTGGCCAGACGCTCAGCCCATACTTTTTCTTCAGGGGTGATAGCTGGCTTTTTAGGTAGCTTGAAGAAACCTTCTAGCTTGATTTTTCTTTCCATCTGCAACATTCCATACAAAACGGCGTTCGGACGTGGCGGACAACCTGGAACGTAAACGTCTACAGGGATGATTTCGTTAACACCCTTAACCACATTGTATGAGTTTTTGAACGGACCGCCGCTGATGGCGCAACCGCCCATTGCAATAACGTACTTAGGCTCTGCCATTTGGTCGTAAAGTCGCTTCAAAACAGGAGCCATCTTGTTTACGATGGTACCAGCTACGAAGACAACGTCGGACTGACGCGGAGAGTTACGGGTAACCTCCCAACCGAAACGGGCAAAGTCGGTGCGCGCTGCACCTACGCACATGAATTCAATACCACAGCATGCGGTAGCGAAGGTAAGTGGCCATACTGAGTGGCTACGACCCCAGTTGATGCAGTCGTCTAAGCAACCAATGGCTACATTCACTCCACCTTTCTTCAACTCTTCAACGTACTGCTCAAGGTATTCGTTGTCGTTGAAGGTTACGTGGTTCATGCTTTTAACACGCAAATTCTTTACTTCCATTCCAATGCTCCTTTCCGCCATGCGTATGCAAGGCCTAAAATGAGTACTACAAGGAAGAACGATACTGCATACAGACCTTCAACTCCCATGCCCTTCATAATGACGGCCCAAGGGAAGAGAAGCACTGCTTCAACATCGAACATCAGGAACAAGATGGCTATCAGGTAGTATCCTACCTTGAACTGCATCCACGATGTTCCACGAGTCGGAATACCGCTCTCATACTGCTCGCCTTTCTGGTTGTTTTTTGATTTCGGTGACAGTAATAAGCCGATGACCGAACCGCCAAGCACCATTACGAGAGCCATAATGAAAACGATTACAAAAATCTCGTATGAACTCATATAATTTAAATTGTTATTAATTATTTATCTTTCCTAAAGTGCCCACACAAAAAATGCATCACAGACTTTGTTGTGTCTACGATGCATTATTTTTTCCTGTTACCTGCCATATATACAACGACGGCGTATACAGCTGCCTGCATACACATCACGCATTTTATTGACTTTTGTTGTAACATTTCTTTTTTTGAATGTGCAATTTTATGTGTTTGTAAGTTCCCTTGGCTGACTTCGCCTGCCTTTTATTGTTTGATGAGGCGCTCTGCTTCCGGTTCGTTACTGTTTGTCGTTCTTTTATTTGTAATTTGTTAGTTTACAAAACTTAAAACTTTCCGATTGTTAAATGGTGCCTGAAGCTACTCTGCATAAGGTCACATTTTAAGTTTCAATCGTACAAAAATCAAAAAAGTAATTGGATTTGGCAAAAAAAAGAACCAATAAATTTTCCACCATTTTCACCTTTTTTTCTTTCATATTGTGAATTGTGTGTGACGAAAGTTGACTTGTTCTGATTTCTTTGCTTACTTGATATTTGATTTTTGCTGTTTTTGCTGTCCTTTTGCTCTATTTTATGCTTCTGCGTTGACTAGAGTTGTTGTGGGGCTTCCTATTGCTTTTTTTAACTTTTGTGTGCCGCTCTTACCAGTTGAAAACGTTGCGTAAAATCCACCACAGACAGATGGTTATTACAATGAAGGTGCTATATGCCGGATGGACGGTTATGTTGAAAAGGTATGGAAACTGTTGCTTGAACACTCTGCTGAAGATGGTGAACAGAAGGATAGGTATTAATAAAACAAACAACAGGTTGTGGCGTGCTGCTTCTGCTATATGCAGGTGTAGCAGACTGTGAAACATACGCTGGCTTCCGCAACCTGGACATTTTATACCCCAAAGACCGTATAGCGGACATTTGGGAAAACACTCCGTTTGTGTAGGGTCGTACTGGTAGTACAACATACACAAAAGGAGAATTATTATTGCTAAAACCAGTCGGTAAAAGCCTTTTTTGGCACTCTTTCCCAAAGCCATTTTCGTTAAATGGTGAAAAAGAGGTAGATAACGTATACGGTGATCGCCGCTACTATTAATAATATGGGAACGACAACGAGGCCTATGCCCACTTTTGCAAGTAGGTCTGCATCTCTTGATGCCATTTTTGCCCCTTCGTAATCTCCCTTATTGTGTAGGTCGTGTACCCGCCATGATTTGTATACGGCGAAAATGCCAATAAAAGGAAACAGACATAGGGCAATCAGACTTTTGAGGAGGTGGTTGTTTGGATGTTCTGGCACATTGTCTAATTGCTTGTCCGGTTTATGAAAATTAATCTCTATGCCATCTCCCAGTCTTATCGAATTTTCGTGGCGTTGGCCGTCGCCTATCAAAAAGTCTCCGTTATAATCCTCTTCCATTAGGTTTTTATCTCTTTTCAATGTAGGCCTCGTCGTGTCTGATTTTAGCTTTCATATATTTAAGATGCTCCATAAGAAGGTCGATATGGGCGTCGAGTACAACTTTGTTGATTTCTACGTGGCCCTTGTACTCGAAAGGGTAGAGGCCTTTATATTTTGAGTGCTCGTCATCGACACCATTCAAGTCGTTCTTGATGGCTTCAATATATTTAGCGAACTCCTCTTTGCAGAAGTTGATTTTCTCGTCTTTAACTAAAAAGTTTTCCATTTGCTTGTCTTTTTGTTTGTATTATTGATGTGAATTGGGGAATAGAGGAACCCTATTCCTCATTCTAAAATAAAGGTAGTGCAACTTAAGGTGAATGCAAAAAAATAAAGTGTGTTTTACAACACGCCGGTTGGACCTAGTCCATAAAGTACAAAATATAGATGGCCCAAAAAACAATGGCAACGAACGTTGAAAATATACACCAGTATAAGGCAGACGACGATGCTTTTTTGGCCTCTTCGAATTTTCCTTCGATGAATAGCTTGTTGACTTTCCTCGACTTTAATATGGCTACAATGCCCAGCGGATTGAAGCACATAATGGTGGTTGAAATGGAAAGAATCAGGTGGTCGTCGGGTAAATATGGGTCGCGTGCGTCAAATTTTGGCGCATTCCCACTGTGCCGTACATCGTACGGCTCCTTCTCTTTTTCTTGTGCTGTAGTTTGTTCGTTTGCCATAGTTCCCAATAAATCTTACTCTAAAGATAGCCCTTTCCGTTGTGATGGCAAAATAAATGTAGAACAAAAAGAGGATGTGCCGGTCTGGTACATCCTCTTTTGTCTTGTTGTCAGCTCTGTTTAGAACGACTGCATGTCGCAGAGCTTTTTGTAGATGCCGTTCAAGGCCATAAGTTCTTCGTGTCGGCCCCGTTCAACGATCTCGCCTTCGTTCATAACGCAGATTTCATCTGCATTGCGAATCGTAGATAAGCGGTGGGCGATAACAATAGTGGTGCGGGTCTTCATCAGGTGTTCCAACGCGCTTTGAACCAATTTTTCGCTTTCAGTGTCGAGAGCAGAAGTCGCTTCGTCGAGAATCAAGATTGGCGGGTTCTTTAATATGGCGCGCGCAATGCTCAAGCGCTGACGCTGTCCTCCCGAAAGACGGCTTCCTCGGTCGCCGATGTTGGTCTGGTAACCATCTTCAGTTCCCACAATAAACTCGTGGGCATTGGCAATCTTCGCCGCATTTTCAATCTGTTCTTGTGTGGCTCCTTTAGTGCCGAATGTGATGTTGTTGGCGATGGTGTCGTTAAACAAGATGGCTTCTTGGTTGACATTTCCCATCTGGGTTCTGACATCGTAAAGCGCCATGTCTTTTACGTTCACGCCGTCAATCAACACTTCTCCTTGCTGTACGTCATAGAAGCGGGGAAGAAGGTCTACCAGAGTAGACTTGCCTGAACCAGATTGGCCGACTAATGCGATGGTCTTGCCTTTCTCTACTGTCAGGTTGATGTTCTTTAATACCCACTGCTCGTCGTACTTGAACCAAACGTTGCGGAACTCGATTTTGTCGCTGAACGGTTTTAATGGAACCGGGTTGTCGACAATCTTTAGCGGATTTTTAGCCGCAAGAATAGCATCGATTCGGTCCATTGAAGCACGGCCTTTTTCTATGCTGTACCACGCCTTCGACAAATCTTTTGCGGGATTGATGATACTGTAGAAGATGATGAGGTAGTAGATGAAACTTGATGCGTCGAGAGAACTTCCTCCGTCTAAGATTACCATACCTCCGAATACCAACACAATGCAGATGGTGATGGTGCCCAGAAACTCGCTCATAGGGTGAGCAAGCATATTGCGGCGCTGCATCGAATTGCTCGTTTTGCGAAGGTCGTTGTTCATCTGGTTGAAGCGGTTGGTCATGTTCAATTCGGCATTGAATGCCTTAATGACGCGTAGTCCGCCCAATGTTTCCTCAATCATCGAAAGCAGTTGGCCAGTTTGTGTCTGTGCCAACACCGATTTCCGTTTAAGCGACTTTCCCACCTTGCCCATCAGAATGCCGGCAAATGGCAATACCACCAGAACGAAGAGTGTCAGTTTCCAACTGAGCCAAAGAAGGACGCTGAAATAGATGAGAATCATAATCGGATTCTTGGTCAGCATTTCCAGCGAACTCATAATAGAGGCCTCCACTTCTCCTACGTCTGAAGTCATACGGGCAATGATGTCGCCTTTCTTGTGTTTGTGGAAGAAGGCGAGGTTCAAGTCTACTATTTTGTCGTAAAGTTGTTGGCGCAAGTCGCGTACCACACCACTGCGGAGTGGTATGATGTAATAACTGGCCAGGTAGGCAGTACCTGTTTTCAACAGGGTCATAACCACCATAAAAGCACCCAATAGTCCAAGGGTCGCAACGCCACCATTCTCGTTTATGAACTGTTGCATCCACCAGTAAGCGTTGTTTTTCAACGAGCCTGCAAGGTCGTCGGTGGTTACTGGCATATAGGTGTACACTTGGTTCTCAATTTTGAACAGAATATTCAAAATTGGAATGATGAGCGCGAACGAGAACAAGCTGAAAAGTGTGGACAGTATGTTGAACATGAAGTTCAGTCCCACGTAACGCTTGTAACCCGAAACGAACCGCTTAATGAGCCTTATAAATTGAGGTGTCTGCATTCTTATTTGTTTGTTTCCCTTACTTGGCAGGACTTAGATTCCTGTATAGTTGCTCGGCGTGATGGCCATCAACTCTTTCTTAACGCTGTCGCTTACCTCGAGAGTCTGTATGAAGTCGTGGATAGACTTCTCGGTAATCTCGCTGTTAGTACGGGTAAGGTTTTTAAGGGTTTCGTATGGATTAGGGTAGCCCTCACGACGAAGAATGGTCTGAATACCTTCTGCAACAACAGCCCATGTGTTGTCGAGGTCGTATTGGAGGCTTTCTTCGTGGAGCAACAACTTGCCCAGACCTTTCAATGTGCTCTTGATGGCGATGATGGCGTGTGCCATAGGTACACCAACATTACGGAGTACAGTGCTGTCGGTGAGGTCGCGTTGGAGGCGTGAAACCGGAAGTTTGGCAGAAAGGAATTGGAAGATAGCGTTGCTCATGCCCAAGTTTCCTTCTGCGTTTTCGTAGTCGATTGGGTTGACTTTGTGTGGCATTGCACTTGAACCCACTTCGCCTGCCTTGATCTTCTGTTTGAAGTAGCCTAACGATATGTACATCCAGAAGTCGCGGTTCATGTCTATCATAATGGTGTTGATGCGCTTCAGACAGTCGAAAATGGCACCCATGTTGTCGTAGTTCGATATCTGGGTGGTCCACTGCTCGCGTTGCAAGCCGAGCACGTCGTCAACGAAATGGTTACCAAAAGCTTTCCAGTCGATAGAAGGGTAGGCTACGTGGTGCGCGTTGAAGTTACCGGTAGCGCCACCGAACTTTGCGCTAACAGGCAATTGCTTTAACTGCTCGAGTTGTACACCCAAACGGCTTACATATACCATGATTTCCTTACCCAGACGGGTTGGAGAAGCTGGTTGTCCGTGTGTGCGGGCCAACATAGACACATCTTTCCACTCGTTTGCCTTTTCCTGCAAGGTGTCTATTAACTGCTGAAGTGCTGGAACGTATTCGTTGCTGATGGCATCCTTCAAACTTAGAGGTATTGAAGTGTTGTTGATGTCTTGTGAAGTGAGGCCGAAATGGATGAACTCTTTTGCGGCTGTGAGCTTTAACGTATCGAACTTTTCTTTCAAGAAGTATTCTACGGCCTTTACGTCGTGGTTGGTGGTCTGCTCAATTTCCTTAATGCGTTGTGCATCTGCAAGGCTGAACTCCTTATAGATGTTTCTTAAAACGGGGAACAGATTGTGGTCAACCCCTTTCAGTTGCTCCAAAGGTAACTCGCAGAGGGTGATGAAATACTCAATCTCTACACGGACACGGTAGCGGATAAGTGCATATTCTGAAAAATACTCGCCAAGATTGTCTACTTTGTTGCGATAACGACCATCGATGGGCGAAATTGCGGTGAGAGAGTTCAATTCCATTTTTATATAATTTTATTGTTGTTTTTCTTTAATAACCAATTTGAAGGGCAAATTTAGTATATTTTCCCTTGATAACCCGTTTTTTCCGATAACTATTATTCTCTCGCTGCTGTTTATACCTAATATTATATAGGTATGATACCTGTAAAGCCTGTTTGCACTCTGGCTGTATTCTGTGTCGTTGCGAGGAAGATTGAGGAACTTTCCCTTAGAAAACAAGCCTTTCTGTTTTGCATTTTTTCTTGTTTTTTGTGCGCTTTTTTTTGAGAGGTGGATTTTTATCTAGCGTAATTGTGTGGAGTATTTATCTTTAAATTTATCACCTTTTCGACTAATTTATTGAAAATTAGTGGCGATTTTTTGCAGTTAGGCTTCTTGAAATATTGTACACTGCCGTTTTTAGTGTGTTTTTTGTTGCTTGAAAAAAGTTGATATGTTTTCTTAAAAATTCCACATTTTATAGGTGAAATACTGCCTAATATTGCCGTAGAAATTCTGGACGCAGAATTTAAGCAACACTTGTATTGAAACCTGATTTATGAATTTAAAACTTTTTAGTTATGATAAAAATACGTTTTTTTTGATGTTTTCAATCTAATAATTGTTGAAAACTTGGGAATATTACATATATTTGCCACACTTATGGGGACAAGTCTGCTCCCTTAGTTCTAATATCTTGAAAAAATAGTTTAGCAATGAAATTGAAATATATTAGCACGCTCTTGGTTTCTATGCTCTGCTTCATGGGCTTGAAAGCACAGGATGAAATCGTGTATGACCAGTATT
>DETD01000001.1 GCA_002362105.1 Bacteroidales bacterium UBA3297 | reverse complement strand
AATACTGGTCATACACGATTTCATCTTGTGCAACTGCTCCAAATAATGGCAAAGACAAGAGAAATGCTGCTATTTTGTGTTTAAACTTCATTTGTGTATCAGATTATAGTCTCTTCGGGAATGCTGTTTTTGTTCTTTGTTGTCTCAATACGCAAATTTACATTAAATGATGAAATAATAAGCGCTTTTATCGAAAAAATCATCATTCCATAAATCGGACATATTTTTCTTTCTTGGCTTTCGGTATTCTCCAAGAGAGTAAAATGTCGTGTGAGTTGTTCGAAAGCTTGCCAACTTCGCCTAAGCCCAACTCGAACGAGTAACCGAAGCGGAACTGTGACCACTCGATGCCGACTTGGAATGTCAGATCGTTTGACGACCACTCGGCGTTTACGTCCGGACGGTAGGTTACGCCTCCCCAAAGCATGCTCTTGTAGAACAACATGGTGTTAAGTTCTACCTTGTCTACTTTGTTTCGATGCATGTATACGATTGCCGGTGCAATGTCGAAACTCGATGACAGTGGGAACAGACCACGTACATAACTATACATGTGGCGGCCTGGTTTGCCGGTTGTTACGTCTTCTTCGTTGTTGGTCAGGTGCGATACCGAGCCACCAAACATCAATTTTGGTGTCGCCAACTCGAAACCGAGGTCAAAGTCTGGATACAGGTGGGTGTCAATCTCACTTGGGAAAGTGTATCTGCCGTACTCTTCTATATCTAGAAGTCTGTGACCTTCCGGATTCCAATAGTGGTAGTAGATACCTGCTGAAAGACCCATCGAAAGCAACATACTTTCGTTCAAGTTTACGTGGTAGGCATAGGCCGCTTTACAGTTGTAGGTGCGGTTGCTGATACCTATGTCGTCGTACAACATCGACAAACCGATGCCTGAACGAATGCCCTCGAAGTAGTCGCTTACGTTTAATACACCCGATTTTGGCGCGTCTTCTACGTTTGTCCACTGCCAGCGACCCAACAGGAACAAGTCTATATCATCACTGTTGCCGGTTGCTGCTGGGTTGATGTTCAAGCGAGAAAAGAATTGCTGTGACAACATCATGTCTCGCTGTGCATTGGCTGTGAAAGTCATGGCCAGCAAGCTTATGGCTGTGAGTATCTTTTTCATATACTGTGTACGATTAGTCGTTTATGATTCTAATTTCAGCACGACGGTTCTGCTCGTGCTCTGCTTCGTCTTGTGCGTTTTCAATTACAAGTTCGTGGAAACCTTTACCTTTGGCGGTTATCTTATTAGAAGGTATTCCGCGGTTTATCAACAATTCTCTGATATATTCGGCACGTTTCTGTGACAATTTCATGTTATAAGAGTCGCTACCACGGGTATCGGTGTGACCGCTAACCTCGAACTCGGCTCCAGGGAACTCGTTCATTGCTGCTACAAGCTCGTCTAGCTGAACCTCGTACTCAGGCTTGGTTCCTGTCGCGTTGAAGTCGAAGAAGAAGAGCACCCAGTGGAAACCCTTAGGCTCTTCCAAGGTGATGTCTGGGTTCAACTCGTTTTCGGCTGTGGCTGTGAAAGGCGCCGGACGATAGATGTCGTCGCTACCAACACCACCTGAACGGTTCGACATTAACAATACCAACTTGCTGTTACCTATTAAGTTGTAGTCGTTTGCATTACTGTTGAATACTGAACTCAAATGCTCTGGCTCGCCCCAAATTTCTTTCTCTACTTCTTTCGAGGTCTGTTTCACGGTGTCTACCTCAAGCACCATTCGGGTAGTGAGTTTTGAGAAATAGATGTCCAATCCTCCCATACCGCCCGGACGGTTAGATGCAAAGTAGAGGACGGTGTCGCCAGAACACCACGGATAGTCTTCGCGTGAACTGCTGTTCATTTTGATGACTGTATCGCTCGCGTTCTCTGGCATCTTCCAGTCGAAACCGATGGAATTGTCGTTCGCGCGGTCGATGTACCAAATGTCGCGGCCTCCTTGCGTTTGCTTAGGGAAGTCGGCTGAGAAGTAGATTCTTTTGCCGTTTTTAGCAATTGTCGGATTAAAGAAACCAGAAATGGAGTTGTAACGGAATGTCCAACCTGCCATTCTTGTGCTGGAGCCTTTAATTGGTTTGCGAATCTTATTTAAACCTTGTATTTCTAGCTTCTTCGCAAGACCAAATTCGGCTCCCTCCCTCTTCATCTCATAGAGGTCAGAGTTTCCTATTTCGTCGGTGTGGGCGAAGATGACGCTGTTGCGTCTTTGGTTATAGGCGAATGTGCCTTCTATGCCTTTCCCGCATAGTTCTTTACAAATTTCTGGGTTTTCAAGGTCGAATGCGTCTCCAATGGTTGCAACATAAGCAGTGTCGTTTCTGAAGAACACGACTTTCCCGTCGCGGTACATTGACATTGGCAGTTCCTTCGATGGAGTGTTTACCTTTGAAGGCGAGAACTCGTAGCCTTCAATAAACTCTTCATGAATTGCCGACGCACTGGCAAACACGGTTAACAGGCCTAGTGTCCATGCAATCCTTTTGTTCTTTATCATAATGCTAAAAACGTTTTATTCAATTTCTTTTTTGTGTCTGCGTACATTATATAATTGTAGTTTGGTTTGGTGTGAGCATCTGTTAATCAAATATCCGGCTCTTTTGCCGTCACAAACCGACAGATTATAACCATTGCCAAAATTATTTCACTCCATATGGCTGTGTTGAACCACATTGGGTGTTGGTACGCTCATCGCACTACTTTTTTGAATATGCAAATTAAACATTTTTTCCTTTATTACAGAAACTTTTCAACAATTTTTATTTTGTTGAGCATTTTTTTTGAGGGGCGCTTGTGCGTTTTATTTTTCCTGTCCTTGTTTCTTCGAACTGTGAGACGAAGTCTATCCTTTTCGGACGCTCGTATTTTTCCACACATTTTGCTATTTCTGCTTTGAGCTGTTCCACCTTTTCTCTTGCTGGCTCTATGCCCTCTATTTTAAGCACCAGCTGGCTTCCTAGCCGTTCGTCTTGTTCTCCTATTAAGTAGAACCGACTGTCTATCAGGTGGTTTATCTTTTTTTCTATAGATTCTGGAAACAACTTTATCCCGCCCGAGTTTACAACGTTGTCCCATCTCCCCTTCCAGGTGAACGATTGCCCGTCTGCCAAATCGACTATGTCGTTGGTCTTGAAAGGTGCTTTTTGTATGTGGGGGGCGTGAATGACGAGGCAACCCCTATCGTCCGTGTCGAATTTTATGCCTTTAAGGGCGTGGTATGACAGCTTCCCGTCGCCGGTGATTTTTGCAACGGCTACGTGCGACAGCGTTTCAGTCATTCCATAAGTAGTGTATGCCGATTTGCAACCGGCTTCTATCAACTCTTTTTGCAGACTTTCGCTTAACGGACTGCCGCCTATTATGATGGTCCCGATCTCCGACAACCTTTTCTTGCTTTCTGCGTTGTGGTGGAGTAGGGCTTCTACCTGCATTGGTACTAGGGCGGCAAAGTCGATGTGCCCTTCCCATTCGGGTAGCGATTTCGTGTCGGCGACAATCAACCTCAAGTTGCCTGTTAGTGCTCTCACAACGACCATCTTTCCGGCTATGTAGTCCGTCGAAAGGCAGAGTAGGATGCTTTTGCCTTCGGTTAGCCCGAAGTGCTGGTTGGTGAGCTGTGCCGAGGCTTCCATCGCTTTTTTGTCGAGCATAATCTCTTTGGGGATGCCTGTCGAACCAGAGGTGTGGCCTATGACGTAGCTTTCCCCGTCGTACCATGTTTCCATAAACTGCGCAATGGGCGTCCCCTCCCACGCGCTTTGGTCGGAAAGTGCGTGAGTCTGTCCGTTATAAGTGAAAGTTGCTTTCGTTTCCATTGTCAAAAATTAAAAGGTCGCTACCATTTGGTAACGACCTTCAGTGCGGATGACGGGACTCGAACCCACAAGCCTCTCGGCACTAGATCCTAAGTCTAGCGCGTCTACCAATTTCGCCACATCCGCAAATGTTTGAATTTTGGTTGTGCAAAATTAGTGTTTTTTTTCTAATCTGCAAAATCAACTCTCTAAATCGACATTTTTTCTTCTTCCTTCCTCGTGGGGAACTTTGCAACTGGTCCTCTCTGTTTCGTCATTTCCTTTTTTTTAATTACCTTTACGCAAAAAGTTTTAATAAGGTATATTAGACGAAGTATGCATCCTATTGATGACGATGAAAAATACGAGAATGAGAAGGAAAATGAAGAAAACGACGACTTTGGGTCTGAATCTTCCGATGGTCCGGTTTCTCATTCCGACTATAAAACCCCTGATTTGAATGCCGAAGGTGTGAAGTACCAACTTTCTGGCATGTTCAAGCAGTGGTTCCTCGACTATGCCTCTTATGTTATTCTCGACCGTGCTGTGCCGCATATTGAAGATGGCTTGAAACCTGTTCAGCGACGTGTGTTACACGCTATGCGCACTATGGAGGACGGACGTATGAACAAGGTGGCTAATGTGGTGGGTGCCACTATGCAGTACCACCCTCATGGCGACTCTTCTATTACGGGTGCTTTGGTCTTGTTGGGACAGAAGAACCTTATGGTCGATACTCAGGGTAACTGGGGTAATATCTATACGGGCGACGATGCGGCGGCTGGCCGATACATTGAGTGCCGTTTGTCGAAATTCGCTCTCGATATCGCTTTCAACAAGAAGATTACCGAATGGAAAAAGTCGTACGACGGACGTAACGACGAACCGGTTACGCTACCGGTCAAGTTCCCGCTGCTGTTGGCGCAAGGTGCCGAGGGTATTGCGGTTACGTTGTCTTCCATCATTCTTCCTCATAATTTCAATGAGCTGCTCGAGGCTTCTATCGCCTATTTGAAAGGTGAAGACTTCCAACTCTTTCCCGATTTCCCGACTGCGGGTATGATCGATGTCGGACGTTATAACGATGGCGCCCGGGGTGGACGTGTACTGATTCGTTCGCACATCGAAAAAATCGATAATAAGACCCTTGAGGTGAAGGATATTCCTTATGGTGAGACTACCAAGTCGGTTATCGCTTCTATTATTAGCGCCCAGGAAAAGGGTAAGATTAATATCCGTAAGGTCGACGACGACACCTCCGATAAAGTGTCTATCGTTATACAGTTGGCGCCTAACACTTCTTCCGACAAGACTATCGATGCTTTATATGCGTTTACCAAGTGCCAGAAGTCGGTATCGCCGGTTTGTTGTGTCATCCAAGACAAGAAACCTCGTTTTTGTACGGTTAAGGATTTGCTTCGCGAGTCTACCGAGCATACGAAGGAACTTATCCGGCAGGAACTCGAAATACAACTGGGAGAAACCCGTGAGGCCTTTTTCAACTGCTCGTTGGAGAAAATTTTTATTGAAGAACGTATTTACAAGGATAAGGAGTACGAAAACGCAAAAGACCTTGAGTCTGCGTTGAAACACATCGATAAACGTCTCGAACCTTTCAAACCTACATTCTTGAGGGAGGTGACCCGTGAAGACTTGCTCCGTTTGGAGGAAATCAAGATGGCGAGAATCCACAAATTCAACGCTTTCGAGAGTGAGGAGAAACTCGCTGCCTTGCAGGACAAGATGGCGGAGATTGAACACAATCTGAAAAACCTGGTGCCTTACACGATTGCCTGGTTCCAGTATCTGCAGACGAAGTATGGAAAGGGACGCGAGCGTCTTACCGAAATCCGCAATTTCGACACTATTAACGCAACCAAGGTTGCTGAGGCCAACGAAAAACTTTATGTCAACAAAGAGGAAGGCTTCATTGGCTACGACTTGAAAAAGGATGGCGAATTCGTTTGCAATTGCTCCGATATGGACGATGTTATCGTCTTCTTTAAAAATGGTAAATATAAGGTAGTGAAGGTGGCCGACAAACTTTACGTGGGCAAGGATATTCTCTACCTCAATGTATATAAAAAGAAGGATACACGAACGGTTTATAACGTGGTGTACCACGATGGCCGTGGTGGACCTTATTATATGAAGCGTTTCGCTGTCCCTTCTGTTACCCGTGATAAGGAGTACGACCTGACCCGTGGTACCGCCAACTCTAGGGTGGTGTACTTTACGGCAAATCCGAATGCCGAGGCCGAGGTCATCAGGGTCGTTCTACGCCCTAGACCTCGTTTGAAGGTGACTTCTTTTGAACGCGATTTCGGTGACTTGCTGGTGAAGGGAAGGCAGTCTATGGGTAACTTGTTGACTAAGAACGAACTTCATAGCATTGTCTTGAAACGCCGCGGTGGCTCAACAATGGGTGGACGTCAGGTCTGGTTTGACTTCGACGTGCTCCGCTTGAATTACGACGGTCGTGGTACCCTGCTGGGCGAGTTCCATTCCGACGACCTTGTTCTTGTTGTTTCTAAAAATGGTGAATACTATACTACCAACTTCGACGAGAACAACCACTTTAATGAGAACTTGTTGCGTATTGAAAAATACAACCCGAAGAAGATTTGGACGGCTGTCTTGTTCGACGCTAACGAGGGCTTTACCTATATTAAACGTTTCGTTATCGAACCTTCTGCCAAACCTGTCAACTTTATTGGCGATAATCCAAAGTCGGAACTGCGCTTGCTGACCGATACGTATTATCCGCGTCTCGAGGTTAAACTTGGTGGTGGCGATGCCGAGAAATTACCTTTCGAAGTCGATGTCGAGTCGTTTATTTCTGTTAAGGGCGTGAAGGCTAAGGGTAAGAGGCTGCACCAAAGCGAGGTCGCAACTGTTGTCGAACTTGAACCGTTACGCCAACCTGAAGAGGAGGGAACTTCCGACGAGGATGATTCTTCCGACTCTGATGAACAGAATGGCGGTGATGATTTTATCGATAAAGAACCTACATTATTTTAATTGGAGGTATTATGAATAGATTTGTTAAATGTGTGGTCGCCTTTTTCTTGCTCTTGCTCCATTGTGGGGTGTTTGCGGCTGGCCACAACGAATTTGTAAATTTGTATCCCGATTGTGAGGATAACGAACCTTCGAAAATTTACGAACCGAACGAATGGCCGAAGGGGTTGCGCACACCTCTGTTCCCTAATGGTGGCGACATTGAGTTCCTGCGCTATATTTACGACCAGCTGGGTAAAGATTACCCCGATGTGGTCGACTCTACGGTGGCTGCTACTGACGACCAGCCCGAAAAGGTCTATCGTGCCAAAGGCGTTGTAATGGTTCATATTACTGTCGACCGGTGTGGTAAGGCTGTGAACCCAGTTGTTATGGAGTCGGTTAACGATGCCTACGATAAGGCTGCTTTGAAATTGATGGAGAATCTGCCTATTTTCAAACCCGGAGCCTTAGACGGTGTCCGTGTGAAGGTGGGTATGCTGGTTCCTGTAAAATTCTCGCGTAGCCATTTGCCTACCAAATATGAGTGGGATTCTGGCGGCGATGGCTGGAGCGGCGGCGACGATAGTAGCTCTGATAGCAGCGACGATTCTGGTAGTAGCGACGATTGGGGTAGCGGATGGGGCGATCCTTGGTAATCTTCCCCTCTGTCTATTCTTGAAGTTTAATTTATAAATCCGGGTGTTGGAACGGTCTGATGGCGTCTGGCACCCGGTGTTTGTTCTGTAAAAAATCTCCTTTATTTTATGGCCAAGATAAAATCGGTTTATGTGTGTCAGAATTGTGGCGCTGAATCGGCTAAATGGATTGGACGCTGTCCGGTCTGCAACGAATGGAACACCTATGTGGAGCAATTGGTGAAAAAGGAACCTGCGGCAACTTCGGCGGTGGCTTCGGCTGTTGGTGTTGATGGCCGACCAAAATCGAAACCTGTTTTGATTGGTCAGGTGGAACTTTCGCAGGAACCCCGTATCGATATGGGCTCCGCCGAGTTGAACCGACTTCTAGGGGGTGGATTAGTGCCTGGCTCTATGACTCTGATCG
The DNA here is from genome assembly GCA_002362105.1 of Bacteroidales bacterium UBA3297. Taxonomy (GTDB): domain Bacteria; phylum Bacteroidota; class Bacteroidia; order Bacteroidales; family Paludibacteraceae; genus Physcocola. The sequence continues at coordinate 192,414 of DETD01000001.1, read as the reverse complement.
GGGGTGAACCGGGCATTGGTAAGTCGACTCTAGTTATGCAGGTGGTTTTGGGCATCCAGAACAAACGGACGCTCTATTGTAGCGGTGAGGAAAGCGAGAAACAACTGCGTTTGCGTGCTGAAAGGCTGGGAAATGTCAATAATCCGAACTGCTATATTGTCAGCACGACTATGCTGGAAGATATTTTTGTACATATTAAGAATGTACAGCCCGATATTGTGATTATCGACTCCATACAGACAATCTCGACCGAGAATATGGAGTCCGGACCAGGAAGTATTTCGCAGGTTCGTGAGTGTGCTGCACAAATACTTCGTTATGCGAAGGAAAGTGGTGTGCCGGTCTTGCTGATTGGACATATTAATAAGGATGGTAATATCGCTGGACCGAAGGTGCTGGAGCACATCGTCGATACGGTTCTGCAGTTCGAGGGAGACCAGCATTATCTTTACCGTATTCTCCGCTCTATTAAAAACCGTTTTGGCAGCACTTCCGAATTGGGTATTTTCGAAATGATGCAGAATGGTTTGCGCGAAGTGACGAATCCGTCGGAAATGCTGATGGCTGAAAATCATTTGGGCTTGAGCGGTACTGCCATTGGTGCTACGGTTGAAGGTGCGCGTCCTTTCCTTATTGAGGTTCAGGCTTTGGTTAGTACCGCCGCTTATGGAACTCCGCAACGTTCGTGTACCGGATTCGATAACCGACGTTTGAATATGTTGCTAGCCGTGCTTGAAAAACGGGTCGGTTTCAAACTGTCTCAAAAAGACGTGTTCTTGAATATCGCGGGTGGCGTAAGGGTCAACGATCCTGCCATGGACCTCTCTGTTATATCGGCTATCTTGTCTTCTAATATGGACATCCCGATTGACGCCGATACTTGTTTGACGGGTGAGGTGGGGTTGACCGGTGAACTCAGACCTATTACTAGAATAGAACAACGGATTGCCGAGGCCGAGAAACTGGGCTTCAAACGTATTATCGTTCCTGCTTTCCGTGCTGTACAAGACAATCTGGGTAAGACTATCAAGGTGGTTTCTGCCCAAAAAGTGGAAGACGCGTTCAAAGAGTTGTTCGGTTAATGTTTTTTACTGTTTGCCTCTATGCTTCAAGAAACTGCCGCTATAATACTCTCGAAAAAACAGTACAAGGATGAATGCTTGATAGTGTCGGCTTATACCGAAAAGTTTGGAAGGGTCAATTATTCGGTCTATGGTGCACATAGCCGGCAGGGCGGACGAAAACTGGCTTTCCTTCAGCCGATGTCTATTGTGACTATAACGGCCGATTATAGGCCGAAGCGCGATTTGCAGGTCTTGCGCGATGTGTCGTGCACTGCTCCGTTGCTCTCTATGCTGACTGACCCCGTAAAAAACACAATGGCGGTCTTTCTTGCTGAGTTCTTGACACATGCTCTGCGTACGAATGAGTGTGACGAGGTTCTATTCTTGTATCTTCGCAATTCTATAATGTGGTTGAACCTGACTTCTTCATCGAAAATTGGTAACTTCCATATATCTTTTTTAGTCCGTTTAAGTGTTTTCTTAGGGTTTACACCAAATTTGGGTCCAGACCAGCCCAATATGCGCTATTTCGACCTGCTTAATAGTGAGTATCTACGCTACGCCCGGCCGAATGCGGATGTGATAGATTTGGAGGAACAACAATTTTTGAGAAAGTTGTTGCGTATTAATTACCGCAATATGCATCTCTTTTTGTTTTCGCGGGCTGAACGGAGTAATTTGTTGAACCGGATTATCCGTTATTACCAGATGCACATTCATGGTTTCGGACAACTTAAAACTCTCGATGTACTACACGAGGTGTTCGATTCTTAGGTTGTATATGCTTTATGCGAAATCCTATAAAATAGAAAAAGCCGTTAGTGATTATCACCAACGGCTTTTTTATGAATTTCAGTACCTTTTTATACGAATTCGTCACCCATCTGTACTTTGGTTTCGTTCACAAAGTCGCGGATGCGCTGTTCTTGGTCTTTTTTGCAGATAAGCAGCACATTGTCGGTCTCGGCAATAATGAAGTTTTCTGCGCCTTGAATAACTGCTAGTTTCCCTTCTGGTAGGGTGATGATGTTGTCTTTGCAGTCGTACAGCATCAGTTTGCCTTTCTGGCGGACGTTAGCCTCTTCGTCTTTGTCGCTCAACTCATAAAGTGAACCCCATGTGCCAAGGTCGCTCCAACCGAAGTCGGCCTCTATCACTTTAACGTTCTTTGCCTTTTCCATAATGACGTAGTCGATGCTCTTGTTGGTGCACGATTGGTATATTTTGTCAATATAGCCTTGCTCTGCCGGAGTGTTGTAGAATTCCATGCCGGAGCGGAACTTTAAAGCCATTTCTGGAGCGAACAAGTCGAAAGCTTCCGATATTGTTCGCACATTCCAAATGAACATACCTGAGTTCCAAAGGAAATCGCCGCTCTCGATGAATATTTTTGCCATCTCGAGGTTAGGTTTCTCGGTGAAGGTTTTTACCTTGTATACGCCATTGTCGCTTTCTCCCTCGGTTTGGATGTATCCGTAACCAGTTTCCGGACGGCTTGGCTTAATGCCAAGTGTAAGCAGGTCGTTATGGTTGCTGGTGTGCTCCAAGCCTTTCGTTATTGCTTGGACAAACTCGTCTTCTTTCAGAATCAGGTGGTCTGAGGCGGCAACCACAACATTCGCATCATGGCATAGGCTGGCTATCTTGTAGGTCGCGTATGCAATGCATGGCGCTGTGTTGCGGCGGGCAGGTTCTAGCAGCAATTGTGTTGACTTGATTTCTGGCAATTGCTCAAGAATGAGGTCGCGGTACGACGAATTTGATGCAATGAATATGTTTTCTGCAGGTATTACTTTCCGCATACGGTCGTATGTCATCTGAATTAGTGTTCGGCCTGTTCCAAATAGGTCGAGAAACTGTTTCGGACGTTTTGATGTGCTGAATGGCCAAAAGCGGCTGCCAACACCTCCTGCCATTATTACGCAGTAGTTTTTCTGAGTCATGATTTTTGTTAATTATCTTCAATTTTGCGAATATACTAATTTTTGTTTTGCTTTCAAACTGTATCTGCAGTCTATTAATTTCCGTTAACAACTTCTGTATGTTTTTTGTTGCGGACCTTTTCGTCCGCTTCTTTTTTGCGTGTCCCTTCTTTTTGTCTACTTTTGTGGCGTAATTGAAATTGCTGCATGCGGAAACTCTCTAATTTAAAGGACAATGTCCTTTTTGTCAATATATCTTCGCAAGGGCTGGTACAGTTTGCGAACTACCTTATACCTCTACTTCTTATCCCCTATGTTTCAAGGGTTTTGGGGGTCGATGCTTTTGGACGGGCGTCGTATGCCCAAAATATCGGTATGTACCTCACGTTGTTGGTGAATTATGGATTTGAGTATTCGGCAACACAAGAAATCTCTATCAATAGAGGCAACCATGCTAAACTGCAGTCTATTTTCTCGACTGTGATAGCTTTCAAATTCCTATTGTTCATTGCCTCGCTGGCGTTCGTCGTTGTGTTGGCTATCTGCATGCCAAGAGTTTGGGAAGATTTTCCTTCCTTCCTGATTGTCGCATTATTAAACCTGGGGTGGGTCCTGTTCCCAACTTGGTTCTTCCAAGGTATCGAACAGATGGCGCGTATGAGCATGTTCTCTTTTGCCGTCAAACTGGGTGGCGCTCTGCTGGTAATTGTTATGGTTCACAACCCTTCCGATTATCCTTTTTATTTGTTGGGACTCACTTTGGCTAATGTTGCTGTGGGGTGCTATTCCTTTGTGTATGTGAAAATGAAGCATGGTATCCGGCTGGAAAAACCTCAACCCTTTTTGGTGGCGCCTGTTGTTCGCAAAGGATTCCCAATATTTTTGAATTCTATTCTTGTTAACTGTAATACTGTGCTGGGTATATTCATAATGGGACTATTTCTTTCCGACTCTGAAATAGGAACTTTTTCTGGCGCCCAAAAAATTGTGATGGCTGTTATGATGATTACTTGTCAGACTATAACTATTGCTCTTTTCCCCCGCATCAGCAGTTATTTTAATGAGTCTAAACAAAAGGGATTCGCATATTTTAAAAAGTGCGTTTTGCTGATAGCGGCCTTCTCTTTTGTCGTGAGTGTTGTCACTTTCCTTCTGGCTCCCGTAGTGGTATCTATTTTGCTCGGAAGTGAATTTACCAATGCTGTCTTTTTATTACGCTTGTTATCTCCTTTGCCGTTTTTGGTCTCGTTGGCAACAACTCTTACCGTGCAGGGACTTTATGGAATGCAACTACAGCGTTTTGCTCCTTTGATTGGTTCTATAGTTTGTGTGTTTAGTGTTTCTCTTAACTGCATACTTATACCCAGACTCGGAACGCCAGGCGCTGCGTATGCATGGCTACTCTGTGAATTAGTGGAGATATTTGTTGCTGTAGGCTTGCTTTGGTGGAAAAAAGATTCTAATTAATTACCTTTGTGTTCGTATTGAAAAACTGATAGCATGTTCATTTATATATTCATAGCTTTTTTATTGACTCTTCTGGCTCTGAGTTTCCCAAAGATGAACGAGAAGTCGAAAAACTTGTCGGTCTGTCTGACTGCAATTGTGTTGTTTGTTATTGCTGCTTTCCGTGGAAAATATGTTGACCACGATTATGTGTGGGCATATGGATATTTCATAAAGAATATTCCTGATGCGGCTTTCATGTTTCGTGATTTCTCTGGTTTCCTTAATCATCTTCCCCCTCCTGAACTGAGTTTTTGTGTGCTAGTGTCCCTCATTAAAGGTGTAACTGCTTGTGTAATGCCCGTTGTCGCAGTTGTTTATGCTTTCTTTGCTGTGCCGACAAAAATAAATGGTATTCGTAGATTGACGAATGACGATATGTTCGCTTTCGCCCTTTTGTTCTATTTCTCTAATTTGTTTCTATTGCATGAAATGACTCAGATTAGAGCTGGCTTGGCAACTGGCATTTTCTTGTATGCAATTCCTGCTATCTACCAGCGTAAACCTGTGAAATTTGTTTGCTTGATTATTTTTGCTTCTTTGATACATCGCTCTACGATGGTCGCATTGCCGTTATATTTCTTGAACGGAAAGGGTATCAATTTTAAATTGTGGCTGGGATGTACTGTCGCTATTCTTGTCCTTGCTGTTATTCATTACGATGTGGTCTCTTTTGTTTTGGATTATGATGTGCCTATACTTCACCATAAACTTGTGATTTATACCGCTACCCAAAACTGGCTCAAGTTCAATGTGAACTTATTTAATTCCTTTATACTTTTGCAACTTTTTGTGTCCGTCTTCCTTTATTGGAAGCGAGACTTGATTATTCCCCATTGCTCGTATTTCTATCTCTTGCTGAAATTGAATTTATTGAGCATTATTGTTTTCTATTTCTTTTCACGCATTCCTGTGTTTGCTTTCCGGTTGAACGATTTCTTGGGCTGTTCTACCATTATTTTGTATCCGCTGGTCTATTATGCTATCAAACCGCGTGCTGTGGCTCAACTTGTCGTCTTGTGTATGGCCTGGAGTATACTGTTGATTAATTTGTTCCACAATAAACTGCTCAATGGCTATTATATGATTTTCTTCGATTAAGACAGGTATGGAAATAGCAGTTTTATTGGCCTCTTATAATGGAAGCAAGAGACTCCCTCGGTTGTTGGATTCTATATTGGCTCAAACTAACCACGACTGGAGGATTTATGCTCATGATGATGGGTCTTCTGATGCTACTGTCGACTTGTTGGATGATTTTGCAGTAAAACATCCGGGCAAGTTGAACGTGATTGACCGTGAAGTTACAAGATTGGGCGCAAAAGGTAATTTTATGTGGCTGCTGGAACATGTGCAGGCCGATTACTATATGTTTTGTGACCAGGATGACATATGGATGCCTGATAAAATACAAACTACTTTTCTTTATCTGAGAGAACTGGAATCTAGCAATCCGGAATCGCCGGTCTGTGTGCATACTGATTTGTCGGTGTGCGATGCCGATTATAATATCGTCCATCCTTCTTTGTGGAAAGTTTCTAAAGTGGTGCCGCAATGGCAGGAACATCCTGACCGTTTGCTGGTTGCGAATTGTGTGACGGGATGCACCATGATGTTTAATGAACGTGCGAGGCTTTTATCTCTTCCTATGCCCGGTTATGTGCCTATGCACGATTTGTGGGTGGCTTACCAGACAGTTGCCAATGGTGGAGTCTTGTCTCATATCGCTCAACCTACCATACTGTATTGCCAGCACGGCGGTAACGAGGTGGGAGCTGTTAATGTGGAAAGTGGGTATGTTTTGGCTAAATTGAAAAGTTTGAAACGCGTTTGGCAGTCAAATGTGTCTCAGTATAAGATTGCAAAAAAACTGAGAAACATGAGTGTCTTTAAATACGTTTCTACTAAATTCATATTCGAATTTAAAAGGATGTTTTAGATATATGCTTTCCGTTGTTTTGGCTGCCTATAATGGTGGCAAATATATAAAAGAGCAGGTCGCTTCAATTCTCCCTCAACTTTCTGTCGGAGATGAACTCCTTGTTTCTGATGATGGAAGTACTGATGATACACTTCAAATTCTTGCTAGCTTTAATGATTCACGCATCAGAGTCGTTCATAATAAAGGGAAGCATGGCATTGTCCATAATTTTGAAAATGCTCTTAGTTTAGTTAAGGGCGATTTTATCTTCCTCTCTGATCAAGATGATATTTGGATGCCAAACAAAGTTGAACGTTGCATGATGGCTTTGGAATCTGCTCACTTGGTTGTCCATGATTTGAATTTTATGTATGCTGATGGCACAGTTACGACGGAAGACTTTTTTAAACTTCATGGGTCAGGTCCGGGGTTTTGGAAGAATCTTACCAAGAATTGTTTTATGGGTAGTTGTATGGCCTTTAGGCGCTCTATACTTGATTTTGCTTTGCCTTTCCCTGAAAATGTGTTGTGGCATGACATGTGGATTGGACTGATTGCCGAACGAAAAGGGAAAACTGTTTTTTTACCCGAACATCTTCTCCTTTACAGAAGACATGGTGATAATGCATCTACAACTGGAGAGGCCTCCGCTTTTTCCTTGATGAAACAGATTCATTATCGGTGGGTTATGTTGACTAATGTGTTAAAAAGGTGATTTTTTTTCTATTTTTATATACCAAATGCGGGAATCTCGCGTTTTGAAAACATATAGGGAAAAATTTGGCGGAAACTCCAAATTGATATAACTTTATGAATTGAGCGGCTATTTTTCCGACGTTGTATAGGGCGTTTTAATGTATATTTATACGTATTTATATGTATAATGGTGAATAATACATAGTTAGAACTTTATTACATTATTTATCGGAGCCCTCTAATTGGGGAATAGTGGTCTTCTTAATACCATGTCGAAAAGTGATTTTGAAATATCGGACACTGAAGAATGGCTTGATCAGGCCTTTCTCTCACCCTTGAATGTTAAGAAATGTTACATTTCTAATTTCGCTAACTCGGCTTATTAGATCTTCTAAATGATTACAGTATCAATAGTGACATACAAGACAGACGTGGAAGAATTGAAGAAGTGTTTTTCTTCTCTTACGTCTCCGTTAATCAAGACTATTTATGTTGTCGATAATTCAGAACAAATTTATTTGGCCGAATTCTGTAAACAATATAGTCATGTCGTATATATTGGTAGTCAAAATGTTGGCTATGGGGCGGGACATAATAAGGCGTTGCGCCAAGTCCTAGATGATAAAGATGTCTCTTATCATCTTGTCCTTAATTCCGATGTCTATTTCGAACCGGATATCATTGATAGAATAGCTGGCTATATGGATGCTAATGCTGATGTTGCCCAACTTCAGCCGTATGTCTTGTATCCAAATGGAAAACAGCAAGAAGCCGTCCGTTTGTTACCTACTCCTATTGACCTGATTGCAAGACGCTTTATGCCTAATTGGTTGATAAAGCGCTTGAATTATCGTTATACATTGTTGTTTTGGGATCACAAAACCCCGCTCAATGTACCTAATCATCAAGGCTCTTTCATGTTCTTCCGCCTTTCTGCTTTCAAGAAGGTTGGTTTGTTCGACGAGAAATTCTTCCTTTACCCTGAAGATATTGATATGACTCGTCGTATGCACAAGTATTTCCGTACGATGTTCTGGCCAGAGGTGACAATTGTTCACGCCCATAGAGCTGCTTCTTATAAGAATACTAAAATGCTTTTTATCCATATGTGGAATATGATTAAGTATTTTAATAAATGGGGCTGGATATTCGATAGCGAACGAAAAAAATGGAATAAAGAGATTTTGGAAGAGTTGAACTATAAAGGATACCAGGAATGAATTATATAATTTTTGGCGGTACCGGTTTCATTGGAACACACTTAGCAACTCTTCTGCACGAACAGCATCCCGATGCTTCTATTTGGAGTCTCGATATTGTCGATCCTTCAAAGTTGTATGGTATGTCCGAGCAGGAGCTCTACGAATATACTGCCGTCAAAAAATGGAAATCTCCTGTGGTTGAGGGCGAGACAAGAAAATCGACTTTTGTTTATTGCGATGTTCGTAAACCTATTGTTGACATCCCTTTCACTCCTACTGTCGATGATGTCGTGTTCAACATTGCCGCTGTTCATCGAACACCAGGACATCCCGATTTGGCCTATTTCGAGACCAATATGAAGGGGGCTGAAAATGTATGCGCCTTCGCAGAAAAATATGGCATTAGAAACATGGTTTTTACCTCTTCTATTTCTCTATATGGTGCGGCTGAGGAATTGAAGACGGAAGAATCTCTTCCTACTCCTAATACTTCATACGGTATATCTAAACTGGTTGCCGAAAAAATCTATATGGCATGGCAGGCTGGTTCTGCTGACCGCAAACTTACAATTGTTCGTCCTGGCGTTGTTTATGGTAAGGGGGAAAACGGAAACTTCTCCCGTCTTTATTGGGGTATCCGCAAACATATGTTTGCTTATCCTGGTCGTAAGGACACTATTAAGGCTTGTTTCTATGTCAAAGAACTTGTTCGTTTCATTCTTTGGAATGTGGAGGAGCGTTCTTCTTCTTTTGGCTTGTTTAATTGTACCTATGAACCTGCTTATACAATTGAACAAATAGTTTCTGTTATAAAGAAGCAAACTGGTTTGAATCAGTGGGTTCCATATATTCCTAATATAGTAATCAAACCTGCTGTTACGTTTGCTATGTTGTTAGGTTCTCCTATGGGCATCTGTCCTGCTCGTGTCAAGAAGTTGCAGATTTCTACTAATATCAGCGGTGTTAGGCTTGCGCGTTCTGGTTATACTCTAAAGTGGACGTTTGAAGAGTCTATTGCCGATTGGTTTAATGACAACAATAGGCTTTGTTTGGAGTAATCTGTCTTTTCCTGGCTATTGCAGTCCCTTGCCTTTCTCCCAAAAATAAATAATTTGTTATGGCAGAATTTGTGAAAAAATTATACGGCCAGTATTTTGAAAGGCGTTCGGTTCTTGAGGGACTTACGTGCATCCTCGCTTTTTCCCTAAGTTTCCCTAAAGGATTTTCTGCCTATACACTTGGCGTGTGGTTCGGAATGTGTGTTCTCCTGTCAATTGGTCATTGGCGTGAGAACTTTTCGAAGGCTTTTGCCAACCGACAGGCTTGGCCGGCTTTTGCTTTATTGCTTTTATTCGTTATAGGTTTGTTTTCGATGACCTATGCTTCTGATGCAGGTGCTGTGGTTCATCGTTTGTTTAATGCGCGTTTCCCCGTTTTTTGTATCCCTTTGGGCGTGATACTTGCAAATGTGCGTGTGCCCTTGACGCGTGTTCTTAAAAGTTATGTGTGGGGTGTAACCTGCTTTGTCCTTTATTCCTATTTGGTGGTTACATTCTTGATGAATGACAACTATTTTCTCGAAGCTTTCGATAGTGATTCTTTTGCTGGATTGACCCATTTGTTTGGTGATGTGGTGAATCGTGCATATACTAATACGAATGTGGTGTTGGCTGCCCTTTCCTCTGTTTTTTTGCTTTTGACAAAAAATGTTGAGCGGCGGTTCTATTGGGTTTATGGGCTTGCTTTGGCCATTATGCTTTCTTTCCTGTACGTGAACACTTCTCGAATGGTATTATTGTCGGCCATGGTGGTTGCATTTGTCGCATTGTTGACTTTCGCGACTTCAAACAAGAAGGTGTTCGTCTGGGGCTGTTTAGCGTTTGTTGTACTGGGGGCTGTCGTCTTGTTTACGGAAAATCGAATCTCCCAGTCTGTTAATGTTATTTTGAACTCGTTTTCCGATGGCTCTGTCTCGTTCTCAGATCCGCGTTTCATGATTTGGAAGGCCTGTTTGGCTATTGACCCGCATACTTATTTGTGGGGTTATGGCGAAAACAATGTCGACGGGTTCTTGTTCATGGAATATGAACGGATGGGCTGGGCCGAGGGTATTGCTTGGCATTATCTGTGTCACAATCAGTATTTGGAATTATATCTGGAGCTTGGCCTGCCTGGTTTGTTTGCTTTCCTCGGTGCTATGGTCATTGCTCCTTTCTGTGTGACAAAACCTTACAGGAAGTTTGTTGCTTTGTTCGTCTTGCTGTTAGCCTTAATCATGTTTACCGAGTGTTACATCTCAAGAACTGCGGGTGCGTTGTTCTTCGCTTTCTTCTTGTCGGTTGTCTGTATGTCGGTTGGGGCTGAGAAACATTTGGTTCTCCCTGATAAACTTTTGGCTGTTCGCCAGAAATTAGGAATACTATTAGTTGTCGCTTCTTTTATCGTTGCTATTTTATTTGTTGTGTTTTATGCACGGAAAACGTCTGAAGTTTACACTTTGTCGAAAGCTGAGGATATTGTTGTGAAGGGTGAACAAAGAAATGGCAGCCCTATTTATCGTTTAGATGCGTATTCGCGTTGTTCTACGGGCGATAATAATGCATTCTCTTATTATGTGTTCTTTATTTCGAGAAACCACGAAAAAACGGTTCGTTTTGATATCGATTGTTTCGTCTCGGAAGATTTTAATGCCGAGTGGGCGCTTGTCACTAATCTCGACAAGGAACACCGCCCTTTAAGTAACGCTTTCTATAATATGGCTGCCAAGGGTACTTGGCAGACGCTGACGTTGGATTTGCCAGCTGGTGATAATTTTGTTAATCTCGATTTTTGTAAGGTGGGGGTGAACGATTTCTCTACGCTGAAAGGATATGTGCTGTATTCTAATCCACGTTGGTCTGTCTTAAAATGATTTTGTATGAAGTTTTGCGCTATAGTTGTTACTTATAATCCCGATAAGGAGTTACTCTGTAAGAATATAGATGCCTTTTATTCGTATGCTGATAAAATTGTAATTTGGCGAAATTCCAACGAACCTTTCCAAAAATTTGATGACCCTCAAATGAAGGTGACTTATATGGGAAGTGGCAGAAACGACGGTATCTCTTATGCCGTGAATCAGGTGCTGGAGCTATGTGCAAATGAGGACTATCAGTGGCTGCTGACCATGGATCAGGATAGTGTGTTCCCTGATTTCCAAAACTATCTTCAACTGGTTGAATCTAATGTGTCAGATTTGTCTGTCGCTGAATTTGCTCCAGAAGTAAATAGTCAGACCTTGCATGCTGGTGCTTTCGAAGATAAGGATTATGTGATTACTTCCGGTGCTTTTCTTCGTGTTGATGCGATTCGTTCTATGGGTGGCCTTCGCTCTGATTTTTTTCTCGATGGTATTGACATCGATTTAGGATATAAAATTAGAAGTAATGGATATAAAGTGCGTTGTTTAGGCGGTGCTCTTTTGCAACAACGATTTGGTGAGGTTTTTGAATCTCATAATCATAAAGCGGTGTCTTATCCTCCTAACCGTATTTGTAATATTATATGTAATTACTGGACTATTATCGCGGATTATTTCCCGGTTTCCAGACCTTTGATTTGGGAGGTAGTTAAAATTTGGGATATTCTTACCCCTGCTTCTGTGTTGGTGTATCAGGATAAGAAAATTGAACGTTTGTTGGCTATTGCAAAGGGAAACATTTATGGTATGAAATATATTTTCAAATCCTTGGTGTCCCCGAACAAATAGTTTTTTATGTGAACACAAAAACAGATGACTTTTATTTTGCTTTCTTCCCCGCCAAATAACCGTCATCAAGTTCTATATAAAACAGAAAGGTGTGCCAAATTGGACCTTCCCAATTATGACACACCTTTTGTTTTTCCTGTTATGGTGTTGCAATTATGCTTTTTCGCACCCCTTGTTTCGCTTTTTGCAGAACATGTAGCCTGCTCCAAGAGGAATAAGGTACAGAATGGCGATAAGCAATACCGTCAGTTTGTTGTTTGGTAGTTTTATCTGTCCGGCTTCGCAACTGTCGAGTGGCTCGTTGAAGGTTGGTATATTTTTAAGAGCCCACTTGTTTACTACCGTTCCCTTCTTTATAATCATAAGGCCAGGACTGCTCCTGACAATTGTTTTCAGCATGATCTCGTCTGCGTTCAAATAATCGTATTTCGCATTTGTTGCAGCCAAATAGGCCTTCATTTCGTCGGTTTCTGAACTGGTCGCAGTCAGACAGTAGAACTTGTATCCATGTGTATGGGCATATTCGTAGGCTGCGTTAATTTTCTCGCTACCGTCATAGTGGCAACCTCCAGGATTGGTCGCTACATTATATTCGGTCAGATTGTGTGCAACAAGCAAAAATACGTAGCTAGTGTCTTCTAATATGAGGTCGGTAATGTCGCCATCGTCTGCATGGGTCAACACAAAGTCGTGAATAGGTGGCTCATAACCTTTCTCTATTATCTCGTTTTTGCTGTCAACAAAATGCCATGAGGTGTCTTTCGGATAATTCTGCATGTCGAATTCCTGCTTCACTCCATCCTTTTCGTAAATAAAGGTGGTGCGAATGCTGTCTTTTGGTGCTCCCTCTGGATATGACATTCCTTCTGGAATGTTTGCGCCTATTCTATATGGACGGAAGTCTATTATTGGAAGATTTTGGAAGCAATAGACTGAAAGAATTAGTGAGAATATAAAACTATAAGATAAAATGGCCCATTCTGCTTTTGCGCAGAAGCCACGCTTGCTGTGGTCTAACAGAAACCAGATGGCAAGGACTGCTATCAACAAAATGACATTTTTCCAGAATGTTTGCCAGTTGGTGATGACCAGTGCGTCTCCAAAACAGCCACAATCGCTTACCGGATTGGCTATTGCCAGATAGAGTGTAAGTGGCGTGTAAAACACCATAAAGGCTAATGTGCCCAGGGTGACTAGCTTTTTCTGTATGCCTAGTATAAGGCCTATGCCGAGTACAAATTCTAGTGCCGACATGGCAGTCATCCCTGTAAATCCAAGTACTTTCAGCGCATCCCAATGGAAAGCGGTCAAGTAGTCTGTTATTTTATACAACCCTCCTAGTGGGTCAACGGCTTTTACAAAGCCTGAGAATACGAATACTGCTCCTACAAACAGTTGTAGGATAAGTACAATGAGTTCTTTCTTTTTGTCGCTCATAGTGTTTCTTTATTTGTTTTTTCTAATTTCTCTTCTACCAAGCGGTCCGCAAGGTTTATACAATCAGGACATGGAAACCGGTGTATGGTTTTTATCTCGAAGCATTTGTCACTTCCTGCTATTGCGGCGAAATCTTTGTTGATGGGTTGCAACCCGTTAGCTTGCAGCAGATAGTTGGCCGCATAAATGGCTCCACATACTCCTTCTGGCGCTTTCCCTCCTCGGTATTCAAAAAAACGGTCAATCAACTCGTCGCTGACCGGACATTCTTTTTGAAAGCCTTTCAAGATGGCTTGCGCGCAGGTATAGTTGTATGGAGGAGTGCGGAAGTAGCTGATAGACTTCTTTCTATTTGGGTCCATAATCTTTATTTTATTAGTTCGAATACGGTTTTTACTCCTTTTATCTTTTCGTTCTCAATTTTTTTCAGCATACTGCTTGCTTTTGCGGCTTTGACTGCTGCCATCGCGTAGCGTTCTTTTACCTCCACAATGCCTAGTTCGTCTTTCTCTAAACCGCCTTTTTGGAAGAGGAAGCCGACTACATCGCCTTTACTGATTTTGTCGCGTTTGCCTTTCCCTATGTAGATGGTGGCCCATTCTGCGGGTGGGGGTATAGGACATCCTTCTTGTATTTTTTCTTTCAGCATTCTTGGTAGGTATTCCGGACGTCTTTCATTTATGTAGAGAATAACGAAGGCTTGTCCGCTTGCATTCATTCGTGCGGTGCGTCCGTTTCGGTGGGTAAACACTTCTGCTGTTGTTGGCAGGTGGTAGTGGATAATGTAGTCTACTTCTGGAATGTCTAAACCACGGGCTGCAAGGTCTGTCGATATCAGGCAGTTTACAGAACCGTTCCGGAATAGGCAGATGGCTTTCTCACGGTCGGGTTGTTCCATCCCTCCGTGAAAACACATACATTCTATTCCCTGTTCGCGCAAATAGTTGGCTATACGGTCTGCACTCTCTCTGAAGTTGGCGAATATGATGCTTTTGCCTTTCCCCAGATGACAAAGCAGTTGCTTTAACGCTGGAAGTTTGTCTTTCTCTACCGAAACCACTTCTTTTAAAGTTAAGCCTGTTATGGCTTCCTTCTTTAAATAGTCGATACGTTTGGGCGAGGTTATTTTTATAAAGTCGGGTAGTTGTACGGCCTCTGTTGCCGAAAGTAGAATCTTCCTTTTGGGCGAAGGAGTGTTTTCGATGATAAACTTCATTTCTTCGCTGAATCCAAACTCTAAGGATTTGTCGAATTCATCGAGAATTATGGTATGTGTACGCTTCAAGTCGAAGCTTTTGTTCTCTATGTGGTCTACAATTCGGCCCGGAGTGCCAATCAGCACATCGGGGGGAGCCTCTGTTAGTGAGCGGTACTCTTTATCGAAGGGGTGTCCTCCGTAGGTACAGAACGCGCGGAAGCCTGAACCCATTTGCTGGAAGACTTGTGCTATCTGCAGTGCCAACTCTCGAGCTGGCACAATGATTATTGCTTGAATGTATTTGCTGTCTGGCTCTAGCAGTTGTACAATTGGAAGCAGATAGGCTAGAGTTTTTCCCG
Source organism: Bacteroidales bacterium UBA3297 (assembly GCA_002362105.1). Lineage (GTDB taxonomy): Bacteria > Bacteroidota > Bacteroidia > Bacteroidales > Paludibacteraceae > Physcocola. Next base: position 177,361 of record DETD01000001.1, on the reverse strand, counting down.
AACCTGTCGGTGAAAGAATAAGTGTTTCTCGCTCATGTGGAATGACAGAAAGTGCTTCTTTCTGCATTTCGTTTAGGGCGGAAATGCCCATCCGTTCTAGTATATTGTTGACGCTGCTCATAGACACTTATTTTACTACTTCGTTGAATATCCTTTTTGCAAAATCGCTCAAAGTATTGTCGCGGGCTCCCATGGTTAGAATGACGTCTCCTGGTTGGAGGTTCATCTTTATATAGGGTGGCATAAGGTCGCGGTTGCCGAAGTACAGTACATGGCCGTTCTCGAATTTCATTCGGTCTGCCACGTCGCTGCTGGTAACGGTTCGCTCTACGGTTCCGCCTGCATAGTAAACGTCGCTTAACAGGAAGTAGTCTTCTTTCCTGAGTACTTTCAGAACTTCTTTTTCCAGTTCTTCGTGCATAAATTTTAATGGCCCGAAGCCGTGTGGCTGGAACCACGCCCAAACTCGTTTTCCAATGGTTTGGCAGGCCTTTATAGCGCAGACTACTTCGGCCGGATTGTGGGCGAAGTCGTCAATGACACAGCATCCGTTTGCTTCTCCTGCAAGTTGTGCTCGGCGATAGATGCCCCGGTAGCTGCTGAGCGCTTTGGCGCAGTCTTTGACTGGTATTCCTACTGCTGCGCAAATAGCGGTAGCCGCTAAGGCATTCTCCATATTGTGGTGTCCGATGACTGGTATGGTGAATGGTGTGCCGTTGCATTTGAAGGCGATAGAGAAGCCTTCTTGTTTGAAGTCTGTTCCGTTGTAACCTGCCTCGTCGTTGTCTACTCCGAAGTCGTTCTTCGCATTCACGCTTAATTGCTTCGACATTGGGTGACTTTGGTTGGCAATAAAGACTTTCGATGTGTGGGCTTTGAATTGTGAAAAAAGGTCCATCAACACATCGTATTCTTTGTGGTCGCGGTCTACATTCAACACCGCCGATATTTCCGGGTGGTAGCTGACTATTGATCCATCGCTTTCGTCAGACTCAATTACCAGCCATTCGCTTTCTCCGTTCCAGGCGTTACCAGGCAGTCCTTTCTCCTGTAGACTGACCAACCCCGCTCCACTCATGATGGATGGTTTGAAACCGCACTCTTGCATAATGTGGAAGACCATTGCGGTAGTTGTTGATTTCCCCGACGTACCTCCGATGGCTATCGTGCGTGCTTCTCCTGAGATGGCTGCTAGCAGTTCCGAGCGTTTCATCACGTCAATGCCCAGCTCTTTGGCTTTTACCAGTTCTACGTTGGTTTCCTCTATAGCTGTCGATACAATTACAACGTCTATATCGGTTGTGATGCCAGAAGCGTCTTGGTTGTGGCAGGATATGCCTTGCTTTTCAAGCTGTTCCTGAATGGGTAGCTTGGTTTCACTTCCGAACATGCGGTCGCTTCCCGATACTTTCTTACCACAACCGCAGAGGTATTGCGCTATTGCACTCATTCCGGTGCCGGCTACTCCTATAAAGAAAAAGTGGTTGTACTGGTTGTAATTATTCATTGTCTGTATTCTTTATAATAAACGACCGCCATGGCCGTGGCCTCAGCGGTCGTTATGCTTTGGGCATAATCTTTATTTATACTAATCTTCTCCCTTCTCTTCCTCTTTCGCTGCTTTCTCGGCTTCCTTGGCCGCTTTTTCGGCGGCTTTGGCTGCCTCTTTCTCAGCTTTCTTACGCTCTTTCTCAGCCTCCTTGGCTTCTTTTTCTGCCTCCTTGGCCGCTTTTTCAGCGGCTTTGGCGGCTTCTTTTTCTGCCTTCTTGCGCTCTTTCTCACTCATCTCCGGAACTTCTGGTGGAGAGGTTGCCAGAGTCGGAGGGTCGGATGGCGTTGTCGGAGGGGTGTTCTCTTCCGATAGAGGCTCTGTAATTGAAGGTGTTTCTTCGCCTGCTTTTGTGTCGCCAGAGTTCAGCATTGGAGCATTGTCGCGTTGTGGCATGATGGATGACAACGAGTCGACATTGTTCCTATCCATTGTGATTGGCACTTCAAGCGAGTCTTCCTGCATTCTACGCATGTTGTTTAGCGAATCGGCCCTTGCCTTTATGCGGGCTATAGAGTCTGCTAACAACTGTACGTCTGCATCGGTCGAGTCTTCTGGTGGAAGCAGACCTTCGTAGTCTTCTCCGTTCAGCTGCTCTATGACATTTCGCTTGTTGTGGGTGTAGAACTTGATGTGGCCAAGTTGTCGTCCTTCTCTGACTTGAAGCTTGGCGTATATCTTGTTCTGCTTGTGGTTCTTGTACTTAACCTTTATTTCTCCTGTGTTCAGGTATTCAAGGTTGAGATTCGAAATCATGCTGTCGGCAAATGTCTCTACATCGTAGCCTGGCAGCAGTACACTCACCGAGTCGACTAACTTGTTCAGATTGATGCGCCTGTACGGACTGTTGCCGACAAGTGTCATCAGTTTTTTTGCCATAATTCGCGTCGAGTCCTTCTTGTCGTACAGCTTCCGCTTGTAGAAATAAGTGTGGTGCATATAGTACATGAAGAAGTTGTACTCGTAGTTGAAGTCGAACTTGTTCCTTTTGTAGTTGACAGAGTTCGGGTAGACGCAGTCTGGTATTTTTATCTTTATAACCTTCTCTTTGGTCTTACCTTCTTTTGCCGCCCTTTCTGCGTCTTTCAAGTCCTGCATGTTCTGCATTTCTTCTTCCAACTCGGCAATTTGTTGGGCTAACAGTACGCTGTCGACGCCATCAATCAAGACTTCCTTCTTTTCCAACGAGAGGTCGTCTCCTCCCGCTGTAGAGTCGTTGTCCAAACTGATGTCATCGTCTTCGCTGATGTTCATTTCCAGACTGTCGGCGGCCATCGAGAACTCGTCGTTCAGTTTTTCTTTCCGCGACTTCTTTTTTCCCGTTTCTTGGTCGTAATCCGTACTGTCTATCTGGGCGCTTTCCAGCTTCGACATCAGCCTTTCTCTGTTTCTGGCGGCTTTGTCCGCATTTTTAGCGGCTTTCTCTGCAATCTTCGCCGCCTTTAATGAGTCCGATGCGGCTTCCATCATTTCCGCCTCGTCCCTCATACGTTCGCGTTCTGCCTCAATAGAGTCTAGCTCAAGCTGTCGCTCGTATTTCAAGCGCATTTTCTCTGCTTTCTCGTCGCGTTTGCGCTTGTCGTTCTTTTTCTTCCATTCGGCCTTGACGCGTTTTTCTGCTATTTTTCGCGCCTCTTTTTCGGCTTTGGCTTTTTTCTCGGCAATCAGTTTTTCCTTTTCTTCTGCTGCCAGTTTTTCGTTTTCGCGAATTCGGCGTTCAATTTCCGCTTCTCTTCGTTTCGAGGCGGCTTCAAGTGCCTGTTGGTGCAGTTCGGCTTTGCGTTCGCGTTCCTGCGCCTCCTTCTCTCGTCTTGCTTGTCGTGCCTCCATTTCAGCCTGCATGCGTTCTTGGCGTTTTTGGCGGGCTAGTGCCTTTTTCTCCCTTTCGTTCTCACGCATTTTCAGCTCTTTCTCGCGTTGTGCCTGTCGGCGTTCGGCGTCTTTCTGCTTCTGTCGTTGCAGGCGTTCGCGTTGGCGTTGTTTTATTTCGGCCGAACGCTCTTTGTTGCGCTCGGCGGCCGATTTCTGTATGCTTTGTTGCTGCTCGGCGCGTTGGCGGCGCTGTTCGGCGCGTCTCATGATGGCCTCTTGGCGTCGTGCTTCCATCTCGCGTTGACGTGCTTTCCTTTCTTCGCGCATTTGCCTTTGCTGTTCGGCTCTGGCGGCTTGTGCCTCTTTCTTTTGTCTGGCTCTTTCACGTTCTTCCGCACGTTTCTGGAGACGCGCTTCTCTTTCTTGCGCGGCTCTTTCTTTTGCTTTGCGGCGTTCTTCTTTCTCTCGTTGTGCGCGTGCGCGACGGTTCTCTTTCTGTTTGTTCAGTTTCTCTTGGTTGATGCGCTTGCGCTCTTCCATTTTTTGTTGCTGGCGCTCTCTTTCAGCCCTTTGTTCGGCTTTGTGTTGCTCTATGCGTTCGCGTGCTTTCTGACGCCTTTCTTCCATTTCTTGGCGTTGACGCTCGCGTTGCATTTCCTGCTTTTCTTTTTCTTTTTTCAAACTTTCCTGCTCAGCGGCTTTCCTGCGCTCTTCCTCAGCCTGCTGCTGGTCCAGTCTTTCTTTCGTGTGTTGCTCGTTGCGCTTTTTTGCTTCTTCAAATTCCGCCTTTCTCTCGGCTTCGTCCGCTTTTCTGCGTAATTCCTGTTCGCGGGCGACCTTTTCGGCGTGCGCTTTCTCTATGGCTTTTTTCCGTTCTTCGTCGTTCGCGTATTCTTTATGTTCGATGGCTTCGAGGCTGTTTGCTTCGGTTTCTTCCTTTTTTCGTTCCTCTTCTCGTTCTGCGGCTTCTTCTGCTGCTTTCCTGAGGGCGGCTTTTCTGAGGGCTTGTTGCTCTGCGGCTTCTCGGGCAGCTTTGCGCTTCCGCTTTTCAGCCTCTTTTGCAGCTCTACGGGCTGCACGTTCACTTCTGCGGGTGTGTTCTGTTGGCTCCTCGTCTGTGTTGTCGTTGCCCTCGTTCAGCTCTGTGGCGTTTTCTTCGCCTGTCTCTTGGGCATATGCAGTACCCGCACCACCCAGAAGGATGGTGGCTATAAGTAGCCATATGGGGAAAAACTTATTCAAAACCAGTAAATTGTATCGGTTTATTTGATGATGTGTTTGGGTAAATAATTTTTTTACCTTCTTATACGTTACAAACATACGAAAAAAAGTAGAATTTTGAACTAATGGGGCGGCTTAATCTTTTGTGACTTGCTTTTCGCTAAAGCTGGTGGATGCTCCGCCTGCTTGTTTTTTTTGAGAACTCGTTCATTTGCATTAAATTTGTGTTTTTAATGTGGTTTAAACGCAAACAAACGACAATACATGTACAAAATAGGCCTTGATATTGGTTCTACAACTGCGAAAATTGTAGCGCTCGATGCCAATGGGCAGGTTGTCTACTCCTCTTATCGCCGTCATAAGGCTGATGTGAAGGGGGCTCTTGAAATCTTTTTGAAAGAACTTTCTGGTGTTCTCAATGGCGAGCAGTTCGTTCTGGCTATTACGGGCTCGGTAGGCCTTGGCGTTTCTGAACGGTATGGCATACAGTTTGTCCAAGAGGTAATTGCTGCGGCTGAATACACCCGTTTGCTTCATCCTGAGGTAAGCACCATTATCGATATTGGTGGTGAAGATGCAAAAATCGTGTATCTGCAAGACGGACATGTGAAAGACTTGCGCATGAACGGAAACTGTGCCGGCGGTACGGGTGCTTTTATCGACCAAATGGCTCTTTGTCTTGGCGTTGAGGTTGCTGACCTTGACGGACTTGCACGGCAGTCTTCTACGATTTATCCGATTGCGTCTCGCTGTGGTGTTTTCTCGAAAACCGATATTCAAAACCTTGTGGCACGTAATGTGTCGAAACAAGATATTGCGGCTAGCATTTTCAGGGCTGTTGCTGTGCAGACGGCTTCTGCCTTGAGCCATGGCTGTGAAGTGAAGCCTACCGTGCTGATGTGTGGTGGCCCGCTTACTTTTATACCTTCTTTGCGTAAGGCTATTGCCGATTATTTCAAACTCGATATTGCGAAAGATGTGCTGCTGGAAGAACGTGCCAATGTTATTCCGGCTTGGGGCACTGCGCTTAGCGCCAAACTCCCGTCCGATGTGTCTTCGGTGTCAGCCGAGAAGGTCTGCGCCTATACGGTCGAGTCGCTGACGGAGTTGCTCAATGGCGCTCCTGTGGAAAAGGAAGAAAGCAAGGTGAAGAAAAACAAAACTTTCGTTTCGCTTCCGCCTATTTTTAACGATGAGGCTGAATACTTGGCTTGGAAAGCGCAGAAGGCGCAGTCGTACATCCCTATTGTCAACTTGAACGAGGTGAAGCCTGGCGAACCTACTTTCTTGGGTATTGATTCTGGCTCTACTACGACTAAAGTGGTACTGATGGGGAACGATGGTAGCATCCTCTTTAAGTATTATGCCCATAATGGCGGTAATCCGATTGGTACGGTCCGTCATGGATTGGAACGCCTGAAGGAACGTTGTGATGAAGAAAACATAAAGTTGAACATTGTTGCAGCATGTTCTACTGGTTATGGCGAGGACCTGATTAAGGCGGCTTACTCGCTGAACTATGGAATGATTGAAACTATGGCGCATTATGTGGCTGCACGCAAAATGTGTCCTGATGTGTCTTTCATCCTCGACATTGGTGGCCAAGACATGAAGGCTATTTATGTGGAAAACGGTGCACTTACCCGTATGGAACTGAACGAAGCCTGCTCTTCTGGCTGTGGCTCGTTTATAGAGACTTTTGCACAAACGTTGGACTGCAAAATTGAAGATTTTGTCCTTCAAGCGTGTCAAAGTCAGGCTCCGAGCGATTTGGGTACACGTTGTACCGTTTTTATGAACTCTAAGGTGAAGCAGGTGCTCCGCGAAGGCGCCCAGGTAAGCGATATTGCGGCTGGTTTGGCCTATTCGGTTGTGAAAAACTGCCTTTTCAAGGTGCTGAAACTGAAAAATTACGACGAACTGGGAAAACATGTCGTTTTGCAGGGTGGCACCATGCGTAACGACTCTATTGTCAAGGCTTTTGAAAATTTGACCGGACAGTCGGTTTATTGCAACAATGTGCCTGAACTGATGGGAGCTTACGGTTGTGCGCTGTTCGCTAAGCAGATGAGTGAAACTGCTGGTGGAAAGGTTGTTGCGCGTCCGCTCGACGATTTCCTTAACGAGGCAGCTTTTGAACAGAAAACACTGATTTGCCATGGTTGTGAAAACCAGTGCCGCATTACCCGATATATTTTCCAAAACGGTAAGAGCTATTACTCTGGCAACAAGTGCGAAAGAGTCTTCTCTAATGGTTCTGCTGCCGACTATACTGGTGTTAACCTTAGCTTACAGAAGTATCACGAGTTGTTTGACCGTGCCGACAATGCGGCTGCTGTCGAACACCCGAAATTGACCATTGGTATTCCTCGTGCCCTTAATATGTACGAGGAGTTCCCTTTCTGGCACTCGTTCTTTACCGAATTGGGTATAAAGGTGGTGCTTTCGGCTACTAGCACTTACACAAGTTACGAGAAGGGAGTACATACGGTTATGTCCGACAACATTTGTTTCCCTGCCAAATTGGTGCATTCGCATATTTACAATCTGCAGGAACAGCATGTCGACCGTATTTTCTATCCGCGTGTCGTTTATGAAAAAACGGAAGACAAAACCGCAACTTCTTCTTTCAACTGTCCTATTGTTATCGGTTATCCCGAAGTTGTCCATTCGGCTATCGATACCAATATCCCTATCGACTCTCCGGTTATCTCATTCAGCAGCGACGAATTGTTGTTGCGTGAGTTGGTTGAGTATATGAAGCCTTTGGGCTTTGATAAAAAGGCTGTAAAGAAGGCGCATGCCAAGGCACTCAAAGCGTATGCCGATTTCGGAATGCGTATGCGCAAACTGAATTTGGACGCTTTTGCCGATGCTCAGAAAAACGGACGAATGGCCATCGTTTTGGCTGGTCGCCCTTATCATACCGATCCGCTCGTCCAGCATAAGGTGAGTGAGATGATTGCCAAACTGGGTGTGGATGTCCTGACTGAAGATGTCGCGCGCTATTTGGAGGTTGAGGAGCGCGAAACGTTCATCCTTAAACAGTGGACTTTCGTGAACCGTATCTTGAATTCTGCGCAGTGGACTGCCCGGCAGGATATGCTGACCCATTATGTAGAGACTACTTCTTTCGGGTGCGGACCCGATGCGTTCTTCGTCGACGAAGTCCGTTCGGTCTTGAACCGGCATGGTAAGTCACTGACTCTGCTGAAAATAGACGATATTAATAACGTGGGTTCTATGAAACTGCGTGTCCGCTCGTTAATCGATTCGCTCCGTTTGTCTGCTGTTGAAGACAAGGCGAAGAAGGAGGGACGCAACTTGCAGCTGAACCCTCATCCTTTTGTCAAACCGCACAAGTTTGAAAAAATCGATAAAGAAACACGTACTATTCTTACGCCTTTCTTTACCGAATATATTTCTCCGTTACTTCCTCATGCGTTTAAGTTTGCAGGATATAATGTGGAACAGTTGCCTATGGGCGATGCCGAGTCTAACGATTTGGGCTTGAAGTATAGTAACAACGAGGTTTGTTATCCGGCTACCCTTATTGTGGGCGACTTTATTAAAGCGCTTCAGTCTGGCAAGTACGATTTAGATAAAACGGCTGTGGCGGTAACGCAGTTGGGACAGTGCCGTGCTACCAACTATCCTGCGCTTATCCGTAAGGCTATTGTCGATGCGGGATTCTCCCAAGTGCCTGTTATCGGTATTGCGGGAACTGATACCGACGACCAGCAGGGCTTTAAGTTGAATTACTTCAAGGTGGCACCTATAGTGCTTTATTCTACCTTCTATGGCGATTGGCTGTCTATTTTCTATCATGCCATTGCTGTTCGCGAAAAGAACAGGGGCGAGGCTCGACGCTTGCGCGACGAATTCCTTGAAAAGGCGAAGCCAATTTGTGAGAAGGGCGATTATAAAGCATTTATTCGCTTGACTCGCGAGGCTGCCGAGGCTTTCAACAAGGTGCCTATTTACGAAGACCGTGTTTATCCGAAGGCGGGTATTACTGGCGAAATTTATTTGAAGTTCAACCCTTATTCGCACAAGTATGTGCCCGATTGGCTGATGGAGCATGGGGTTGAGGTTATACCTTCGGCCGTGCACAACTTCTTCCTTCGTGCTTTTGTCAATTACGATTTCAACAAACAGCATCATGTGAAGAAGATGAAGGCCCCTTCTATGGCCATTAAGCTGGCATGGAAGATGATAAACTCCATTATGAAGAAGTTCGAGAAGGAGGCTTCCGTGTTCCGTTATTTCCAACCGGAATTAGATATTAAGGAAATCTCGGAATATGCGAAAGATGTCATCTCCCTGTCTGCCCAGTTCGGTGAGGGTTGGCTCTTGCCTGCCGAGGTTATTGCCTTTATGAAGCAGGGGTGCAACAATGTAGTCAGCATGCAACCGTTTGGGTGTATTGCCAACCATATTGTGGCGCGTGGTATCGAGAAAAAGCTGAAAAGCCTCTATCCTGACCTGAATATGCTGTCTCTCGATTTCGACGGCGGTGTTTCCGAGGCGAATATCGCGAATCGTCTGTTGCTGTTTATCTCTAATATGAAAGATAATAAAAAGTAAACTTCTATATGGCACAACAATTACCTCCTTTATACGACCAACTCGAAGTCGAACCTGATCGTTATATTCCTCTGGAACACATCACCTATGGGGGCGACGATCCGCATGCCCATGTTCTGCATCCCGATAATGAGGAAGAGGCCGAAAAATTGGTGGGTAACGACTATCCTTACATCGACCATTCGTTTTATTACAAGTTTTGGAATTTCCTGTACTACTTGCAGAGCCGTACGCTTATCAATTTCTTGCAGTACTTCCGTTACGGGTTCCGCTTGAAGGGTAAGGAGAATATCACTAAGAACAAGCATCTGTTCAAGAATGGGGCTATGACGGTAAGTAACCATGTCTTCCGCTGGGATATGTCTGGTGTCTTTACGGCTATAGGGTGGCGCCAACTCAAGTTCCCTGTTTGGCGTGGACAGATGGCAGGTGCTGATGCGCGCCGTATGCATACGATGGGTGGAATCCCTATCCCGGCATCGGTTACCGATATGAAGAAGTTTTATGAGGCTCTCGACTATTACCACCAACAGGGGTATTGGATCCATTTCTTTGCGGAAGAAAGCCGTTGGGAATTCTATACTCCAATCCGTCCGTTCAAGAAGGGCGCGTTTAATTTCGCACACCGCCTTAATGTTCCAATCATACCGATGGCATACTCTTATCGGAAGCGGACTGGTTTCTTAAAATGGTTCGGAAAGGAGGCTTGCGTTACTTTGAATGTGGGCGAACCTATTCTTCCAGACCCTAATATCACCGACAAACGCGCGCAGATTGACGATATGCGCCGTCGTTGCCACGAGGCTATGGTGAAACTGGCTGGTATCAAGAAAAATCCTTGGACGTATAACCAAACTGAAAAGTAATTGCTTATGTTGAAGGTTGAACGTTTTGTGAATGCCCAATTCAACCAGAACACGTATGTGCTCTATGACGAGTCGGGCGAATGTGTGTTGGTCGATTGTGGTAGCAAAGACGTGGACGAGTGTCGCCGGGTGGTCTCTTTCGTCGAGGCCAATTCATTGAAGGTGGTGCGCTTGATTTGTACCCACTTCCATCTCGACCATATGCTCGGCAATGCGTTCTTTTGTCAGCACTTTGGCGTGAAACCTGAAGTGAATCCCAACGACCAGCGCTTGGTGTCAATTATCGATTATCAGGCTATGGCACTTAACTTTACCGAGAAGATTGAGACGGGCGATCCGCAGTTCTCTTTGGAAGACGGTGCTGTCATTGCTTTTGGTAATACCTCTTTGACCGTTATGCATACACCAGGACATTCTCCGGGCAGTATTTGTTTGTATGCAGAGGCTGAGCATGTGCTTATTTCTGGCGATACCCTTATGAAGGGCACAATCGGTTCTACAAGTCTGCCTGGTGGCCGTAAGAAGGCAATAGCACGTTCGGTAGAAAAACTGCTTGGCTTGCCAGCCGAAACGGTCGTCTATCCGGGGCATGGCGACCATACAACAATAGCCGATGAATTGAAGAACGATTTGTTGGCTGTAAGTGAATCTGGTGAGGAAAAAGAATACAAGTCGGTTGATATATGATATGCCCTAAAATTCTATCAAAAACATCAGTCATCGTGGTGGTGATGGTGTGATGAACCTCCCGAACTTGGCTTCTCTTTATAAGTTATGTGGCACGAATAGAGAATGATTGCTGTTTTGCAGTCTGGCAGAAGTTCTAATCTGAAATTTCGATAATCGTATTTGCTGTCGGGCTCTTCTTCTACGGCCTCTGCCTCTTCTCTCATTTTTTTGTAGTATTCGTCAGTCGAAAATACTTCGTCTATCTGTTCTGAATACCCATACACGATAGGGAAGAAAAGCACTCTGCCATTCACCTTTGCCACACCACTTGGATCCATCTTTTGGAGTTGGGTGCTGTCAATAGGTTCTTCAAACTCTATAACCCATTTTTCGTCGCTGTTTTCTGAATTGTACGAATTGACTTTGAATTTAGGCAGTTCGAGGCATAAATGATTTGCTGCTTGTTGTTATGAAATCACGAAATGGATTACTTAAAGTATTCAAACTCTTCTAATTCGCCCGATTCGAAGATGCCGTCTTCTCCTTTTGTGACGATGGTTTCGTTCTTGTACTTGTCTTTTCTGAAAGTTGTTTTTTTCTTTAACTTGCCATTGGCGCCATAAAGGCACTGCTCGGTTCTTTCTCCCTTAGCGTTGTATGTGTGGACTTCCTTACTTTGTAGGGTAGTTCCGCTATAGGTGTACTTTTCCAACTCTTTCCCGTTGTCGTCGCGCTTATACACATGTTTGGTCTTTTCGCCATTACTTTCAATACACTCTTCGGCTACGAAACCCTTGTTATTGTATTTGTAGGTCTTTTTTGCGTAAAGCGAATTGTCTGAGTCGAATTCACAGTCTTCTATCAGACGTCCATTCTCATCGTACCGATAAGTGTTTTTTTTGCGAAGATTCTTCCGAATTATAGGTGTATAGAATGAGTTTCCCGTTGTCGTCGTATTTATTTGTGGTCTTCTCTTCTAAACCGTCGTCGCTTAGGTATCTGCAATATTCGGTTTGCTTCCCGTTGTCGTCGTATTTGTAGGTGACACGGTAATTGACATCTCCATCTAACGACGAGTCGTATTCTTCAATCAAAAGCCCTTTGTCGTCGTATTTTGCCACGTATTTTGTGGAGATTTCTTCGCCGTATACATAGCGTGAGGTCACTTCTTCTATTATCTTGTTATTTGCATTATATTTAGTGCTTCTTTTTTTGATGCACTGGCCATTTTGGTCGTAATCGCGCTGTTCAATTCTATTCCCTCTTGCATCGTATTTAGCGGTAAATCTTGTCCATTCATCATCCCACTCTACAATTTTCCCTGGAAGGTAAGATTCTATAATCTTTCCATCCTCATTGTAGGTTACCACTTCTATGGTGTCGCCTTTCGTTATAGTATGACCGGGCCCCTCTTTCAATTCGAAGGTGATAACTCTTTTGAATTTTTCGTTTTCCCCTACTATTTCTTCCTCTTCTTGTCCGGTAAATAAAGCAGGCGTGTCTTGAGTGCTTTCTTGCAGAAATTCTTTCTTTATTTGCCCCACACACGATTGGCAGCCTTTGTAAAGGGAAAATGGAATTACTATCATTACTATGAAGAAGATAAGCAACTTCATGTTTGATAGAACTTTAAAGAAAATCATCTTTAGCACGAACATGATGATGGCTAACAGAATAAGATAGATTGCGCAGATAATGATTGCCATATAATGATTAAGTGTTGTTGACTCTCCAAATTTACGAAAAAAAACGACTTTTATGGTTTGTTGCACAGAACCTCCATTGACAAGGTTGTGCGTAAATGTCTTTTATTGTCTAAATTTTTTTAATTTTGTCTTTACATAATTGAGTAAACTGTCTGTAATGAATTAGTTTGCTAAATCTATTTGCGTTGATAAATAACAAATTGTATATATGAAAACAACTGACGGTGTAAAGGGAATTGTATTCTCTTTAGTATTTTCTCTTATTAAAGGTTTAGGAGCGAAAGCGATTGGTATTATTGTTAAGGGACTAATCTTGGGTGTTATTTTCTCTCTGGTATTGACTCCTCTCATTTTCTCATGGGGCGAATTTAACAAATGGAGATTCCTCATCTCAGTCGTGTTCTTTTTAGCCGGTATTGCTGGCGTTGGCGCTTATTATGTCTTGCATAAAGCTCCTGAAATTATCGACCCTTCTATCGACCACACAATTGCCACCAATTACGAGTTCATCCAAAGTAAGGTGGGTGTGATTTCTGACAAGGCAGATCCGGAAAAACTGTTTAGTTCGTCTAAGGATTTTATTTTGGGAAAGTTCAAATTCTTATCCATATTTTTATCTGGTATAACATACGAGGAGTTCTCTAAATATGCGGGTACGGCAGCACAGATTGGAAGTCATTTCTCGGGTGCAGTAAATACGTCTTATACTTATCTGAATGCGTTGGAGCAAACTAAGAACGACCCACAAGCATATTTGGTCACTTTCCTTTCTCCGTTGAAAAAACTATATAGAATTCCTATCGACGGCTTAAAAGGCAAAATCAGACTTGCCCTTATACTTGTTCCTATCTTGTGTTTGGGTGCCCGAATTTATATGAATCTCGACCTTGTGAAAAGTTGGTTCTAAAGACGTGTGCTTAGCACGAGAAAAATCCATCCGTCCGGAAGACGGTTTCTCCAAAACCGGGAATGCAGAAGTCCGAAAGACTGAAGTGTGCCTAAAAAGAACATGTGAAAAAACACCCGTCTGGAAGACGGTATCTTCATAACCGGGCACGGGGAAAGGACCAGCCCTTTCCCCGTGCCTGGACTCCTATACGGCGTCGGTGCGTTTGGAAAACGCTACGTGCCAACCCAGGGCTTAACATCTTCGTTGTCCCCCCCCAAAAAAACGGCGACTGAGTCGTACTCCACCCGGTTGCATTGTTACCGCTTGATTGCTAAATTTAGCATTAAATAATTAAATATCGTGAATAATACCTAAACTATTGTTTATATCGCTAATTTTCATTAATTTAGAGAAATAGAATAAACAAGGACAGACGATGAATATCATAGAATTTTCAGATAAATATAAGGATGAAGCTGCATGTGTGGCTGATTTGAAACAAAGACGCGATTTGCAAGTCAAAGAATGCCCTCATTGCGGCTGTACTGAATTCTATTGGAAGGGCGACAAGGCGATGTACGAGTGCAAGAAATGCCACTACAGGATGAGCTTTAAAAAGGCAGCATCATGGAAAACAGCAACTTGCCTGTAAGGACATGGTATCTGGCCATCCATCTTATGACGGCGACGAAACAATCGATGTCTGCCTGCGAGCTCCAGCGCCAGCTGGGGATTAAGTCGTACGAGACGGCGCACGACCTGATGCACAAGCTGCGTGACGCAATGGGGCAACGCGAAGGGTTGTACAAATTGGATGAGGAGGTTGAGTTGGACGAGATGTTTTTTGACGTAGCTGTGGCAGCTGACGAGGATTTGAAACGTGGAGCGGGCTCGCAAGCGAAGGCGAAAGTCGTTGTGATGGCGGGGGTTAGGACTCCTACCGAAGACGAGAGACGACTTTACGAATCAAAAAGCAGAGGCTCTAAAGTTTTAAAGGCGGTGAATTACATAAAGATGAAAGTCGTAAGCGGTTTGCATGCGGAAGAAGTCGAGAATTGTGCTACGGAAGGAATCGCCCATAATGCATGCGTAGTGACAGACGCCCATGTGTCGCATTCTCGATTTGCCAAGATGTTCGCCCGGCACGAGGCCTATAGCGAGAGCAGATATGGAGTGCACGCGATCGTCACGAGCAAACTCCCTTGGGTTCACCTTGTGGCGAAAAGATGCAAGGAGAACATTGCCGGCATACACGAAAAAGTGACAAGTTTGAACTTGCAAAGATATCTCGACGAGTTCTGCTACAAGTTCAATCGAAGAAGATATGAAGATGGTGTTTTTGACAGATTAATTGTCGCTTGTATTACTACATCTCCGAGAATAGGCTTTAGAAGATATGATTTTGTTTAGGTAGAAAACCCGATATCAAATTAAATAATTCAGTTTATGGGTATGCCTGGAAAATTATGTTGATTTGGGATTACAAAGAGCTACATTGTGGACCACCTGTAATGTTGGCGCAAGTAAGTCTATTGAAAGTGGAGATCATTTTGCAAGGGGAGAAGTCGCTCCCAAAAAAGACTATAGTTGGCAAAGTTATAAATGGTGTGTGTTTGAAACGGATTCTCTCACTAAATACGTATGTCGCGACACTATGTTCAAGAAGGAGAGATTTGGACTAGACGTTTATGACTTACAGTCATTGTTAAATCCTTCAGAAAAGAGAACGGAATGCTGTTACGATTATGATGAACTACAAACAGAAGATGATGCTGCTAGCGTAAATTGGGGATGTTTATGGAAGACTCCAACCGCTACAGAAGTGAAGGAACTGGCTGATGGATGTGCCTGGACGTTTTCGAAAAACTATCGTGATAGCGGAATTGCCGGTTATATAGGGGTGTCTAAGGTAAACGGAAATACTATATTTTTCCCTGTTACTGGAGAAAAAACATATGATATATCGATAGGCAGTTCTCGCTGTTGTAGTTATTGGTCTTCTTCTTTGGATAGCGATCTCGGTTCTCACTCAACATCTGCGTATATTTTACTTCTTTATGATGACTACTTCGATCGTTATTCTCTTTCTCGTGATGTAGGTTTGAGTGTACGTGCTGTTGTGAAAAGATAGGATAACTCCGGCTGTAGGGGAGTTATCCCTCTCTTTTGAAGAAATACGCTTTTCATTAAACACAGGATAAGGCCCTTTAAATTAGGGGCAAGTCGCTAAATCCCTTGCACAATTTTCTCCCAGTCAACCACCCCTGGCTCCATTTCGTTCTTTTTTGTCTTAACCAACACGCAATCCATTCCAGCGGCTTTCGCACCTGCCAAGTCGGTATCTGGGCGGTCGCCTATGACAAGGACTTTTTCGGGAGACGCACCAAGTTCTCTAGCAATTTCAATAAATGGTCTGGCGGCTGGTTTCAGTGCACCGAAACTTTCACTGCACCAAAGCCGGTCGTTTGGCAGTTGCAGGCCAACGGCTTCGCAGCGTTCTCTAACCATAGGGTAGTCGGAGTACACACCTACCATCACATTGTTATTCTCCAGCCAGTTTATCAGTTCTTGGGCTTTGGGGCGTGCGTTAAATCCTTTTTTTAATAGTTTCACCATAAGGGGCAGATAACGGTTGAAGTACCAGTCTCTGTTCTTTTCTCCTACAAGCTCGAAATATGCTTGGTAGTACGCTTGTGAGTTGTTGAAATCTTTCCCCTTTAACGCTCTTCTTGCCAGTCGGTCTTTCCTTGCCTTCAAGAGGTTGAAAATATCGGAAAAAACGATGCGCCTGCCAAGGTGGTTGGGAGCGTACAGTGTGTTGTCGAAGTCAAAAATGACGGCTTCGTATTTGTTGATGTCTATGTACATTGGTTCGTTATCGTATAACAACGAAAGCCACATCTGTCAACAGATGCGGCTTTTCGTATTTTTTCTAGGTTGCTTACTCGGCAATTACCAACTTTTTAAATTTCTCGTGACGCTTAGGGTCGTTCAAAAGCAGCATCAGCTTGAATTGTCCGTCTCGGGCACCTTCTGAAATGCACTGCTGTTTGAATGTCTCGAATGCGTTGTCGATCAGGCGGAAGGTCTGAGGGTCTTTTACGCGGAAAGAGTCTCTCTTTGCCTCATACTCGCAGTTGATTTTCTTCAAATGGCTGTCAACAACTTTAGTAAACTCTTCGGCCTTTAGTTGGTCGATACTTCTGTCAACGAACTCGAAGTAGAAGTCGTAGCCCGAACGCTCTGCGTCTGCGAAGCCGATAAAGAACTTGGTCTTGATGCCAGTTCCCTCTTCTGCTTCGTGAACGGCCTGTATGAATTGGCGCTCGTGCAGTTTCTCACCGGTTAGGGTAATGATACCGTTCACTTTTTGGATGAACTGGATGGTTGGAATGGTTCCGTTGAAGCCGGTCACTTCCACCAAGTCGTTCATGTTGTAGCGGTACAGACCAGACCATGTGGTTACGTACATGCAGTAGCGTTTGCCCTTTTCCAACTGGTCGATGGTGAGGTATTCTGGGTGCTCGTTGTCGAGGTCTTCTTCTTTTGTGAACTCGAAGTAGTGCATGTGGGCGAACAGGGTGGTGTCGTCTTTTACGTTCATAACCAGACCCGCACGGCACTCGCTGGCAAAATAACCGAACTCTGGTTGTACGCAGCCTTCTGGGAATGAGTCTTTCAACTTGTCGAGATAAACTTTGGTGTTTCCGCAGTGCCAGCAGGTTACGCAGGCCATGTCTGGCCAGTAGTGTTTTGGCAGTAAAACGTCGTGTTCTGCCTTTATTTTGCGCAATTCTGCCGCACGTTTCGGATTCGGATGAAGCCTGCTCTTGAGTGCCTCGCGGACGCTGGCCGGAATGTCGAGGTCTTCTTTCAAGGTGCCGTTCTCGATGTCTTTCACGTATTCGTCGAAATACTCGTTCACATTGTTCTGCATCTCGACAATTGTCGATGGATTCGCTGTAATCAGTAGTGTTGAGTTGTGCTCTATTCCGAGGCGCATGATGGTATAGTAGCGCGCGCGGTAGTCTGAAATTTCAAATACGGCAGGTGGCGCAGTGTAGGCTACCTGTACAAACGGAGGGCAGTTGGTGAACGACACGCCTGAAACTGAACCGTAAACGGTGCCGTCGGGTGCCGCTCCTTCAATAGCCTTTCCTACGATTGAAACTACACCACCGGCGAAGGTATCCGGATTCGCATCGATGAAGTTGTAAAGCCACAAACGGTTCATGTTGCCGTATATGTCTTTGAAGTACTTGTAGGTGATTGGAATCCATTTCGGCTCGCTTGTGGTGCCGGAAGTGGTGGCGTACATTTTAGGTTTGCCTGGGAATAAGATGTCCGACTCGCCATGCATGTGGCGGTTGATGTATGGGCGGAGGTCTTCGTAGTCGTTAACCTGGACGTTCTCTTTGTAGAGTCTGAAGAGTTCGTCGGCACTTTTTGCTTCTAGCACTTTGCTGAAATTGTGCTCTTTGCCATAAACAGTGTCTTTTGCACTTTCAAGGATGTCGCGGAGGGTCTTTTCCTGTGTCTTCTTCACGTCTTTCGAAGCCTTTTTCAGCTTCCAACGCTGTATTTTGCCGACACAACCCATTAGGAAGTTAATTTTTTTCCACTTCCACCAGCCTATTGTCTCGCCTTTCATTTTTTTGTGTTATGTGAATTGTTATAAGTGTCTTTGTTTTGCAAATATAGTATTTTTTGAGAATCAGCGCAATACCTGCAATCGTCGCACTTTTTTTTGATAGGTGTTGAACTAAAAAAATCAGAAAGCTATGGCAAAAGTTGCAATCAAGGAGATTTCACCGAAATCCAATGGGTGTCGTTCGTTGGCGCTGTCCTACTCGCAGAACGGAAGGCGCAGACAAGAGGTATTGAGGGGGCTATACGTGATGCCGATACCGAAGGAAAAGGAGCTAGCCAAGAGGGTTCGTGAGCAGAACAAGGAGGTGCTTAGGATGGCGGAGAACTTGCGGTTGGAGAAGGAACTGCAGTTGTCAAAGTCCGTGACGGAAGGAAAAGTCCCTTCTCTTCTCAAATACTGCGAGACGGTTATGAGGAGGAAGAGGACGAAGGGAGAGGTCGGATACAGAACGCTCCTCGTTTGGAAGAACTCGATAGGGCACTTGGAGGAATATATCGGAACTGTTGGGGATATGCCGTTGGACAAACTGACCGTTGGGCTCATAGAGGACTTCAAGGTCTATCTGAAGACCAAAAGGGTGAGGAGCAAGAGCGGAAGGCTCAACAACAACTCCGTCAACGTTTTTCTGTCGAAACTCCACTGCGTCTTGGACTGCGCACTAGAGGAGGGGTTCGTTTCCAAGCAAGTCGTCAGCGCAAGCAAGGGCGTCAAGGGTGTCAGAAAGGATATAGTGTATCTGACCGAAGGCGAGATTGGTGCGCTGTGGGAAACCGAATGCCCAATTGCATACAAAATAGCCCTCTTCCTTGGAATATACAGCGGTCTTCGCATTGGTGACATCAAGCGTTTGGATTGGCGTGAGCATATCAAAGACAAAACAATAGAGATTGTGACACAGAAGACGAAGAAGTTGGCCGTTATACCGATAAGCAACAAGTTGCGTGAGGTGCTAGAGCTTTGTGCCGAGACGTACGGAAGGGATGGTCTTGTGTTCAAGGGGAGGATAACCAACCAAAGCACGTTTGACAATTGGGCGAAGAGGAGCGGAGTGGACAAGCACATACACCCACATATAGGCAGACACACGTTCGCAACCCTTCTGCTGAGCAAGGGGGCTGACATCACCGCCATCAGCGAACTGCTGACGCACTCCAACGTCAGCACGACGCAAAGACACTACGCCTTCGTCACGAAGGAGTTGAGGGAAAGGACGACAAGCCTTTTCGACAGCTGATTTTTCCTTTCCAATCAGACACGGAAATGGCGATACCCCAATTGTTTTCTTCGGAGTACCGCCATTGTCAGTGTATTATCTATGATTGTTTGAGAAGTTCTCAAAATGCTAAATCAATATCTACTTCTTTGCTCAATTCTTGTTCCCTTTTGTACATTATTTCGCTATCATTGATAGGTCGTGGATTGCCGTTCAACCTTCTTTCTTGGCTATACAGCTTATAGCTCATACCCCTTATTTCATCCATATTTATAGCGGTTGCGTTGCTTGTTTCTTCGACAACTTGATTTTCCAATTCTTCTTCACCTACTGAACACTTCGGTATAGTTGGTTTTGTTTCGGTTAGTTGCTCTTGCTTTTGTTCAGCAATAGGAATGGTTTTGCTTTCAGTTGGTATTATTGTTTCATTTTTCCGCTGAAAGTATTCAATAACCGCATCCTTTATTGTCTTTCCGTTGCTTAAATCAATACCCAAGTCGTTCAACAATGTTTCCATATAAGTCCTTTCGTCAGCGGTTGAGTTTGCCATCTTCAAATTCATAGTGACAACATCGCCAACCTTGTCTTCTATCAAGTCGCACTCTTCAAGTATTTTTAATGCTTTTCTTGTTTCGTTAATAATAACATTATCAGTTTTTTTACCAAATTCACATTCGTACCTTACTTTGCTTTCGTTTACATTATTCGTAATATACTTGGTGCTAAAACAACATTGTCCGAAACCCAATAACTTTGTGTTTTTGCTGAAATTCCTATTCGTAATGTTCATATGCGACTGAATTTCGTTAAACACAAACATAGATACATAGTACCAATAAAAACCATACTTTTGTGTTATGAAATCTTTGGCATCTAAATCGTATTGTATATATCGCAATCTTTTGGCAATATTGTTGTTTTTCTTTGTGGTTGCTACACTCTCGGTAGCATTGGTTGCCGTTACCCCACATTCATTATAATTACTCATAATTCTTAAATTTACACACATTTTTTGTGTGTAATCGCTTGGCTATTAAGTACTTAGATTTTGTTTGTGCAATAATAGTGAAAATTTCGTTAAGTTGGTTGACTAGGAGAAAAAAAATTGGCACTACCCATCACGAGCCGTGCCAACCTATTCAATGATTAATTATAATGTACTTAATAGTAAAAATTGCTAACCATATCAATAGGTTAGCGGTATATGCAAAGTTACTGAAAACTCGCAAGTTTAGCAACCTTGCACACAAAAAATATAACGATATTTCACTTTGTTTTTGACTATATTAATTTACACCCCCCTTCTTCTTGTAAATCAGTTAATTAACTAATGTTTTTTATCATTTCTTACACCCCATACTTTACACCCCCTTTCTTCTTGTAAATCAGTTAATTAACTAATGTTTTTTATCATTTCTTACACCCCATATAAGTTAGAAATATAACTATTTTTTATTGCTAAAGCGATGATTTTCGTAGATATTATATTGTATATCAGCAAGATAAAAGGTTTAATTAGGTTAATTAGTTGTATTATGCAAGTTTTACACCCCTTGCACCCCCTAAAACTTTGTTGATTATCAGCAAGATAAGAGGTTCGTTAAAGGTGTTTTCAAGCGGATTTTTACAACAAATAGATAACAGGAAATAGAAATATAAAAAGAAAATATAAAAAGAAAATATAAAAAATATTATAAAAGTGAAAAATTGGGATTTTTGAAGGTTTTCAAGGAAATTCTCTTTGCTGAACCGTTAGCCTTTTATATGTTCGGCTGTGCTACGCACTTTAGACAGTCTTTGTACGACTGAATGTTTGCCTTTGAGAAGGTGTTCCGCTAAAGCTCCACATCTTCCCAAAGCAATATAAGCGAGGCGCAAATGCGGTAGCTTTGCTTCTGTGGTTTCTCAGCAAAAGGAAAGTTTTGGAATTTGGGTTGGGAAAGATATGTTCAAACTTTGATTTTTGATTTTTCAAGGAAGTTCTCTTTGCTGAACTAAAGAAAGAATCTCAACCAAAGGACTCCTTGCTGAACTAAAGAATCGTGGAGGAAAAGAATCTCAACCAAAGGACTCCTTGCTGAACTAAAGAATCGTGGAGGAAAAGAATCTAACCAAAGGACTCTTTGCTGAAAAAAAGGAAAGAAATGTTCGGCTTTTATATGTTCGGCTTTGTGACGGACTGCTGATAATATTAAAGGGAACTCCCCCCTACCCCCCTCTTTGGCGCTCGGTGGCGGTGGCGGTTTGGGCGGACGTGCCGTTTTTGCCCCTTTCCTTTCGTTCTGAGCGCATCAAACGCAAAAGAGGTATAACCAATCCACCCAACCGAAACAAACGCTCTGTGGACGAAATTTCGCAAGGATTCTGTTTTTGGGTGGGGAACTGTGGAAAATGGGAGACTGATAGGACTCCTTGCTGAAGAGAAAAGAAACCTCAACAATTCCTTTAGAAAGGTTTGGACAAGTTGAAGAAAATGAGTATATTTGTTGTGGAAAAAGAAATGTCGTGTTTGAGTTATATTTAGAGAAGCAAAGAGTCTTTCATAAGGGTTTTATTTTTTTTGAGGTTTGGCGGCAACATCCTTAAAACCGCATTTACTCATATTTTTTTTGGGGTGTTCAGCGCATCTGCCAAGGTAGTGTTCCGCCTAGCGTCTGAGCACCCTTTTGTTAGACATAGCAAATTATTTCAATATATGTGCTTTGTTGTGGCCAACTTGTGTTAGAGGCGGTTCGATTCCGAAAAAGGCACACCATATAACTCCTTGTTGTTGAGATTTTTGCAATGGGGAGTTATATTTATGTTAGATTAGGAAAAATTATATTATACCAAAAATTTTTGTATATATGTTGTTTTCTTGCCAATTCTCGTTGTGAAATGCGGATTGGCTTTTTTTGTGGGGTGTTCGGAAGGCAAAGAAAAACCCCCACACCATTGCTGATGCAGGGGGAAAACGAAAACAAATCAACTTAGGCCTTTTAGACTTAGCTTGTCTTTTTTGGGGGTGTGAAATTTATAATATGTGAGCAGAGTATGGCAATAACTCCCCCTAATATAAATATAACGTTATTCTTGTTTTTTGTTCAGAAAAACCTCTTCCGCTTGGATAACCTTGAAGGTGTCCACTAAAGTGAAGCTATCACCGCCATCCAATTCCTCGCAAGCGCTGACTGCAGTCTTCTCATTGAAGGCGCAGAGGACTGCCATCCCAAGAATCAGCAGTTGTATTGCCACTAAGGCAGACATCATTTTTGTTTCACTCATCATATTTGTACGAATTTAGTCTCCTTTTCCATCCTTTTAGGAATACGGCATTCTTTCCAACGCCAATAGTATTGTAGAATCGCTCTCTGAGCGCCCAAACCTTCTCGAAGCAGTCCTTCGGATAGTGGTTGAGTTTTGCGAGCGTTACGTTTCCGACAATGCCGTCGGACTTCAGATTCAATTCCAACTGAACGCTCCTAACCTTGCCGACACCGCTGTTGACGACAAAGTCGAATATCAATTCTGCAAGTGATTGGTTTTGTATCAAATCGCCCTTGATATAGTCCCAAAAGCCCTTTCTGTATATGTGCTCTAACTCTTCCCTTGTGATATTGCGAAGGTCTTCCTTTGTCTTTCCAACACCGCAGAAGTGTCTGAACGTTTTGAGCGTTATGCCCATCATCGTCGCTCCACCGCTGTCTTTTGTGTTGTCGCTCCAACCTCCTTCCCATTTCAAAACTTTGTCCAATGCTTTCTGAAAATTCGCCATAATCCATATTCCTTTCTTCTTTGATTATCTGTTATCCTCCAATATCCTTTTTGCTCTGCAAGATGGACTGTCGCACATCAGTATCGCTGTCTCGAACTTGCTTGACTCGACTTTTAGTTCCGTCACCTTTGCTGAGAGTTCGTCCACCTTTTTGTTCAGTTCCTCGAACTTCTCGCTCAGTTTCGTGTACAGCACCTTGCCACTGTAGCACAGCACTATAGCGAGGACAAGCCCCCAACCGCCATTAGTGAAGGCTTCTATGATTGTTGATATTTCCATAGCCAAACAATTTTTCTCATAAATACCTATCAAAAAAATACGGCTAACGAGTGTTAATGAATGTTGATGAATGTTGAACTACCCACCGCCTAAAGAGCAGTGGGATTGCGGACTTATTTCATTTCAATGGATGAGAATGTTGTTGCGGAAATTTCCGCAATAAGAAAATAGTTAGTTCAGAATCCTCCAAAAATCAAAAAGGGCGTTATATTTTGATTGAAGGTCAAGATAGTTGTCGCCTATTCAGTATCTTTCACTATAAGGAATATGTCTTTTCGTCAAAGCGAATTATTCATAACGAAGGCAATTGAGTGGCGACAACACTCGGTTGCCTTTTTTGTTTTTAGAATAATTCCGCAAACAAAACAATTGTATGGCGCAGAAGAAGAAGGTCGGCAACTTGCCTAAGGTTGCGAAAGGTGGAATACTCACATCAAAGAGTATCAAGAAAAACTTAACGGAGCAAACGAACTCATACCTCAATAAGAGGCTAACTACATTCATTGGCGAGATTGCCACATTTAGGAATAAGGAAAGCGGTTTTGTTGATGTTCGTGCGTGGACGTCGTATTGGAATGCAAACCATAAGGAAGATGAGCCAATAAGGGTCGCGTGGTTTGAGCAAACGTTAGACGCTCAAAAATATGCCGTTGAGGTTGTCAAGTATCTTTTCAAGGAATATCAAAAAGTCAATTTTAAGTGTAGTATTTTTACGACACTTGAAATTCAGAGTATAGAAGATATTGACAATCATTTTTGTCCTCTATACGAACAGAGGAAAAATGGAAAATTAGTATTAGTAGGATATAAGAATAACCCTTTTGAGTGTGAAATTATCAAGAAGCAAAAGAATGGTCGCTATGGCTATACCGAATACCACCCACTGCTCGCTTCAAAGTACATTGGTTGGGTTGATGCCGAATTAGACGTATTGGCACACGCAGTATTGTTGGATAGTGCTTGTGGCTTTGTAAGGAAGATTGTTGCTGAAAGAAAGAGGTTCAACGAATTGTTTTTTGGTATGTTCGGCAAGGACAACTACAAAAAAGCGTTGAATTGCATCAAGCACGCATATAACTATCTTAGGGAAGATGCGATAGGGATAAACGGAAGTTTAGCTGAAGACTTCGTTGGAACGGAAGACGAGCAATACGATATGCTATCGAAATACAAAGAGGCAAACTTGCTGATAGAAAAAGGATTGATAAGGAATTGGGAAGATTTCAAAAACGAGTACAGACCGCAAAGACTCAATAGGGACGTCGTCTACATCACTGTCGATGATATCAAGAAGGATAGTGGAGGAAGTATACCTGAGGAGCTAGATAATCTGATTGGTTTCTGAAGTGCCAAATGGCACTTTCAAGAACGGTTTTGGTTTTAGTTATGCGAATTAGCATAACTCGGTTGTGAGAATCAACGATAGATATTGGTGGTGTGGCAGTTAGCTATGCCACTTGTTTTTTCTAATTATTATTAAACCAATTTGTTATGGCTAGAGTTAAAGAGAAGAATTTAGAAAAAGTGAAGAAGAATCTTACCCCCCACGTCGAGAACGTGAGTGGAGTGAAGTTCAAGGTCGCTGAAATATTGAGGGAGGTTGAAGAGATTGATACGGATGACTATGTGGAGATACTTCGCTATGTTATGAGACAGCCTTTCAGCAAAATAAGGTTTATGGTTCAGTCTTGTGCTGATTTGCCAATTTTCGTGAAGAACATCTGCTCTTCCTTTTTGAGTGACACCAAGAATGGAAAGAACTACACTCTCAATGAAATCCTCAACAGAGTCTACGGACTTCCGAAGTCGATACAAGAGACAACTATAGAGAGCAGTGCGCCACAAATAAACATTACACTTGAGAGCAATATTGATGCTGAAAACTTAAACAAATTATTGAATGGAAACAACAAGGACGTTCTCGAAAATACTTGAAGCTGTTGCCGATGATAGGTATAGGATTATAGGGGCTGTCAGCGGAACTAGAACAGGTAAATCATATTCTATGGCTCAACTTGCTGTGTTGAAGGCTCTGAACACCCCATTCTTTACAGTGACATACATCGCTCCAAATATTCCGCATTTGAGACTTGGTGTGTGGAAGGACTTGACAAGCATTATTAACAGCGAGAAACTTGGCGGATTCTGCCAAATAAACTTGTCAACGTTCACAATAAAGTTCAGCAACGGCAGTATAATCCAAGCAACAAGTTTTATGGACAAGGGTGCAGAACTCGCCAAAGGTGTGGCTACCGATTGGGCGGTGTTCGAGGAAATCCTTGAAAGTGCCGATTGGGAGATATTCAGCCAAATCAACTCACGTTGCCGAGGAAAGATACTCTTCAACTTCAACCCTTCTTGTTCTAGAAATAATTGGGTTGAAAAATATGTGTTTAGCCAGCCCAATTGCAAACGCATTCATCTGACAATCGATGACAATAGGTTTTTGAGCGACGAGCAAAAGCAAGAGATTTATAGATTGGCAGAACTTGACCAAAGATACAAGCAAATCTATTTGGTGGGCGATTATTACTCTATGAGCGAGAAACAGATAATAACCAACTATCAGACCCTTCCGCACGCAGACTTCCTTGAGGCTTGGCAGAATGGAACGAGGTTCTATGGGGGTCTTGACTTCGGTTATATAAATTCAGTCAACGCACTAGTTATAACGACAATGATTGGCGGTAACATCTATGTCAAGACTTTGATGTACCAAAACCAATTGTTGAACAACGAGATTTGCGAAAGGATTCTTAATAGCGAGTGTGCCGACAAGTGTCCGTACAACATTGTTGCGGACAGTGCTGAAATGAAGTCCATTGACGAAATCAATAAGTATTCCAATGGAAAACTTCACTTGGTCGGAGCGTCAAAGGGAAAGAACAGCGTTTTGGAAGGCCTCAACTCAATCAAGAAGTTCAAGTTGGTGATTGACAGCACCGACAGCCTTCTGATTAGAGACATCGAGAGCTACGAGTGGTTGCAAGACAAGTCTACCAACGAATTAGTGAATACTCCTAACAAGCAAGGTTACGACGCCCACCTTATAGACGCTCTTTCCTACTGCGTAAGGACATATTATAATCAACCAACAAAAAACAAGTCAAGGGTATGCTAGCTAAAAACATCGACATAGAGGAGTTTGACATCATCCACACTGCAGTGGACTACTCCTCGATACCTGCGTTCAAGAGACCGAACATCTTTCAGCGAGCGTGGGCAAGGATATTGTCAAAGACAACCGAAATTCCACAAAGCCTAATGGCGCTCCAACTCGGAACGGTGCTCGAATGCTTGAAGAAAAAAAAGCCGAGCAAGGTTGTAGAACTGATAAACAGCGAGTTGCATATTTGGTGTACGAACAAGCAGAAAGTTCCGCTTTGGAAGGTCTATAACGAGTTTTTGAGGGAGATGAGCGGTCTGCTCGGTTCTACGTCTGCAAGGATTAGGCAAGACGGCTACGACAAGGCAGTTTGGAGCAATCTGTTGGCTGAGAATCCAATAGACTCTTGTATGTGGATTATCGACGAATTGAGTGATAAATGGAGACTTCCCTATTCTGAAATTCTGAAACAGCCTTTTGCAGACTGCCTTATGGCTCTTAGGATTAAAAAAGTCCGCTCCGAGTTTGAGGATAGGAAAATTAGGAGCAAGGAAAACATAAAGAAAAAATGATATTTAGAAGAAAGATAGATTTATATGATATATTTGCCGATAATACTTGAGGAGTTCTGTGAGGAGAATGACTACTTCCTACTGACCGAAACGCCAAACGGCTCTAACATCGTGCTCGACAAGTTCCTATCGAGCGGTAAGCACTATGCGCTGTACTACAACATCATCGAGGAGGGTAATGTAGGGACGGCAGACAGCGGTAGGATTATCACTATGCAACGCAACGTGGAGATATCCCTACTGACCAAGGACATCAAGGAGGACGAGGGAAAGAACTACCTTCCAATAATTCAAGATTTGATAGCAAGGCAGATGGCGCTCTTCCGTTATCTGCTGATGAGAGTGGACAATATCATCTCTTGCACGTACTCTAGTGGTGTAGATACCAACGACGCTTGCCTTGCCGTGTGCAGACTTAACCTCTCGTTTGAAGACAATTACACTACAAACTGCTGATTAGTATGACTTTGGAAGACTTACTTTCGGACAGGGATAGAGGTAAATTCTACAAGTTGGCGCAATCCTTCTGCGCCACCGTACGTGCATCCGCCAAACGATATAACAAATGGGTCAGTGGCAACTCGTCGTCACTTCTAAACTGCAATGTCGAGGTGGTTGGAAACAGTCTGCAAGCAGTCTGCTCCTTCCAAGGCAAGTATGCTCAGTTTTGGCAGTTGCAGACAGGTCGTAAGGAAGGCAAAATGCCACCTGTCTCAGCTCTTTACAAGTGGAGCAAACAGAGGGGTATAAGTTTCACGAGCGACAAGGAGCGTTGGGGTTTCGCTTGGGCGTTGGCAAGGACGATAGCCGACAGCGGTACGCTCCAATACAGACAAAAAAACAAGTTGGACGGCATCTTCAACAAGAATTGGATTGCCTTCCAAAAGAATTTCGACAGATACGTCCAAATGTGGTGCGAAAAAATCCTCTTGGACGAGGTTGCTAGAATTGATAATAATTTTAAAAACAATTGATAAAATGCTGTATACGAGAAATGCGACAAACTTGTTGGAGTCTACTGATTTGGGTGTTGCCACGAGTTCTGCCCTAGACCAAGAGACTTGGCTTTCGGTGGTGCACACTTTTCTAAACTACACCCAAAACGGAAACGAGCCAATCGTGCTAGAGCAGTCTTCGATGGACGGATTCTGCGGACAGCCAAACGACTACACAATCACCGCAACAACTCCGAGGATTGCGGTGTTCTGCCCAAGGACGCAGTACCACGAATCCAATCCGCAACTCTTTACGTGGTATTCCGAGCAAGAAGGGACTCAGACCGAAATTCAGTGCGATATACCTTATGGCGACAGCATAGTGTTCTTGCGCATCCAAGGCGACAAGTTGGTCTTTAACGATAAAATCGTACGGATAGCTTGTACTCCGCCAATCTTCAAGCCTAGCAGACTGAAGGTCTACTTTACGGACTTGTTCGGTTTGCCACAGTCAATGTGGCTACAGTTGGGAGGTTACACGTTTGGGAACGAGACGGAGGACACTGTCAGTTCTTATCAAGGACAAAGGAAATACGAACTCGGCAAGCGTCCTTTCTTCAACTGCCCAATAGGAGAGGGAGGTATCGGAGACAACCTCAAACTGTTCGTTGACGGACTTGTCGCTAGCAACGGATATATAGCCGAGAATATGGGCGGAGAGGTGTTCAGCGCAAGTTTGTTGGATATGGGGGCAAGCACCGACAGCTTCTTTGGCGACATCAGCGTGAGCGGTGTGTTACAAGTGAGAATAAGCGATATTGGTAAGATTGGACGTTAGTATATGGAACTGTATTGCGAACAACTTCATAGATATGTTGATATAATAGATAATCCTTTGATGATTGAGGGGGACAGCCAAATGCAGAGCCTCGAGCACTATCCTTCGGCCAACTCCTTCGATATCAATATCGTCAACGACTCTACAAACATAGAGATTGTCAAGAACAACTACTACTGCACGTTATCCAACAACGGTAGTCCTCTGATGAGGGGAAGGCTGATTGTACAAGGTAGCACTCCAACGACCATCAAGTGCGTCTATCAGTCACTTCCCTACTGCGACTTGTTTAAAAAATTCGTTTTCAAGGATACGCTGAAGGACTATTTCTTTCCGACAAAGCAGAATGACGGCTTCACTTTGCTGAAACTAGAGGATTATTTTGAAAACAAGCAGAACTCGATGTTCCAATTCCTTTATACTCGGAACGGACTGAATGTCTTCAAGACTGTCTCTATGCTCGAGAGCAACTATTGGAACTATACTCCGACTTGCTTTGCCAATTGGTTGGAAAAGGAGGAGAAGGGAAGGCAAATTGGCACTCCGAGCACCTACTATATGCACCAAACGGTCGACCAAGGCGGTTTAAGCGTTTGGAAGAGGGAGGAGGTTGCCTTCCTCAACAACTGCCATATCATAAGGACAGACGACTTCCTTCGTGGTATAGGTTTGGACGTTGCGGAGAGCCAAGGGGCAATCAGACCCTATATGTTGGCTCATAAGAGTCTGCATATCAAGTGTATAATAAAGGTTAGGCTCGAACCGCCATACACTCCAAACTCTTGGCAGAGCAGATATTCTTGGAATCAGTCGCTTAGCCGTATCTATATCCAAGTGGGAAGGGAGGAATGGGACTATCAAGCACCCTATTTCGACGCTACCGACGGTTTTCTGTACTCGATACACCAAAACTACACTCCGCTCGCTCCTTTCAAGTGCAAGGTGGACAGATACGACTTGATTTACGACAACGACCAATATCCTTTTGCTGACAATGAGGGACAAGAGGAGGAGGTTTGTACAGAAGACGACCCAAACGTTCACGGAAGAAGGCTGTTGAAGTGGCGGTTGGACGAGGCGGTCGAGTTTGATAGGGGTGAGAATTTCGCAACATACCTTCCAACGATAGAGGGAACACCGCTAGGCAAGGCTAAGTTCGTCGACGTGCACTTGGTGGTGGACGATGTGGTGACTTACGAGGACTATGCCGTTAATATCAGAACTATGCGTGACGCTTATGCCCCATTCGACTCTATGGAGTTTTTGGAGCAGAGCACCAATCAGTTCTTGAACGAGCTATCCTTGAACTCCGAGTACGGCAAGTTCTTGCGCAACCCACTGTTCGTCAACAAGGACAACGGCAGTGTAATCCACAATCAGCAAGTAGTCCAAGAGGTATTCAGTCTCGACGAAGACCACCTTGTCAGCATTGAGAAGGAGTTGGATGTGGAAGCGCCTAAAAAACTGATTGTCAAGACCGAGAACGGTGTGTATTCCAATTTCAGCTACAAGTTCCTTAGCGGTAGCGGTGAGACAAAGGAAATCGTCCAAAAGAACACGTCCTCGATGCTTTCATTCCAACTGCCATCATTCAAGAGCACACCATTCTACTACCAAATCGTTGGTGTCAATAGGGATGCCGTTAACAAGGGTTGGGCGAGCAAGAACCTCAATTTCTGTTTTTTGAAGGGAGACAGCAAGATATTCCTTATGACACCGACTAGGGAGGACTGCGAGTGGTATTCCGACTCCACCAAGATGTCCTATGTCGACACTTTCCAAGACCATTCGGAAAAATACAAGATAACTTGCATAGGCTACAAACTGAATGAATACGTCGAGTTCGAGGGTCAGAAGTTCGCAGTCGCACACTTTAGGACTCACGA
This sequence comes from Bacteroidales bacterium UBA3297, assembly GCA_002362105.1. Classification (GTDB taxonomy): domain Bacteria; phylum Bacteroidota; class Bacteroidia; order Bacteroidales; family Paludibacteraceae; genus Physcocola. The sequence continues at coordinate 146,828 of DETD01000001.1, read as the reverse complement.
TATGGTTACTTTTTCCTTGGAATTATATAAGGTACAATAAGTTATATATTTGAATTTGAAATATGGAGAATAACACGCAACAGTACAGCGTATCGCTCGAGAAGTTGGTCGAGCAAGTGAAAGCGCTTAGGGAGCAAGAGCAGAGCCTTGCAAAACAGCAAGAGGCTCTCAACAAGGCTTTCAAGGAGGGAAAGATAACCGAACAGCAGTACGCAAACGCAAACAATCGGCTGTCCTTGCAGATACAAGCCACAAGGCAGAAGATAACACAGACTGCCAATGCCACTAAGTCCTTGGCTCAAACTGCCAAACAGAGCAAGAGTGAAATGGACGACTACGGACAGACAATAAACGGTGTTGGTGACGCCCTTGGAAGGCTTGGCGGTCTCGGTGTTGGCGGTTTCGGTGAGATTGGCAACGCTATCAAGTCACTCGTCAGCGGTCCGTTCGGTATGTTGACCTTGGCTATTGGAGCTGTTTCTACCCTTTGGAATAAACTGAAGGACGGAATAGAGAGGGAGACGGAAGAGTCGGCAGATAGGTTAACAAAGTCCTTTGAGAAAATTTCTTCCGCAAGGGAGAAGAGCCTTGACAGAAGCCTAGACCTCGTACATCAGCAGAACGAGTTGGTCAAACAAGGATTGAAGACCGAGGAGGAAAGGGTTAGGTATCAGCAGAAGAGGGACGAGATGGAGATAAACAAGTTAAGGGAGATTGCCATTGGACTTAAGAAGAAGTACAACATCCAAGTAGACATCGCCAAGGTCGACGAGGAGATTGCAAGGCTCGAGAACCTCAATTCCGAAGAGAAGTCTAGCGCAAAAATCAAATCAGTCTATATTAGGGATATAGAGCACTTGAAGGAGGTGAAGGGCTATGTTGAGAAGATTGACGCACTAGCCAAGGACAGCAGAACGAAGGAGTTCGAGATTATCCTAGCAAGGCAGAAGGATAGGGCTAAAGAGAAAGAGGAAGAGGAGAAAGCCCAAGAAGAGCGAGTAAGGAAGATGAAGGAACTCGCAGAAAAGGACAAGCAGAACCGTATTAGTGCTGAAAGGGCGGTCGAGGATATCGAAATACAACTTATCGAGGACGCCAATGAGAGACAGCTAGCCCAAATAGAATTAAACAAGAAGAGGGCACTGCAAGCGATAGACGAAATCTACTCGAAGGCAAGCAATGATACCAAGATGCAGTTGGATATCCAAAAGAAGGCTGTGGAAGAGTTGTCCGAATACCAAGCTAGCCAAGTCAAGTATGCGGAAGACGTCTTCAAGCTAGGCGCTGTGGAGCTAGACAGTCAGACAAAGCAAGAGTTGGAAATGATGAGGAAGAGGTTGGACGGTGCTAAGAAAATTCAAGCCGAAACAGCCGTGAAGCTAGACCAACTCGAACAAGAGAGGTTAAATAATTTGGAGAAGGAGCGAGAGGCTTACGAAAGGCTGATTGAGCAAATCAAGAAGGCAAATATAAGCGAGCAAGACCGACTCAGCCAAACGGAGCAAGCCGAGAGACAGCACGCAGAGAACATTGGTACAATAACAGCCAACGCAGAACTGAAGAAGGAGAAGGCGGTAATGGAGACCAACGAGCGGATAAGGCAAAACAACGCCCAAATGATTCAGAGTTGGGCGAGCGTCGGTGGCAGTATAAGTTCCATCCTAGGCACTTTGGCTGACCAAGAGGAGTCGGATTCCAAAAGGCAGTTGAGGTTGCAGAAGGCTCAAATATACATCGCTATGGCCGAGGCTATGGCGCAAGGTATAAGCAGTGCTATGGAGATGCCGTTCCCTGCCAACCTTGTTGCGTCAGTCGCTACTTTGGCAGAACTCGTGGCGCTCTTCTCGCAAGTGGAGAATATGAAGGAGAAAGCACAATACGCAAAGGGTGGTTATGTACAAGGGAAAGGTAGCGGAACAAGCGACAGTATCGATGCGAAGCTGTCCAATGGCGAGTACGTCGTGAACAGCAAGAGGGCGCAAGCCAACCTTCCTCTGTTGGATACCATCAATTATGGAGGAGAGAACTCCCTAGCCAAGCAGTTCGCTATAGCTTTGCAGACGATGCCTAACCCAATCGTAGCGGTTACGTCCATAGAGGATGCGACCAAGCACTATCAAAATACGAAAGTCTATAGTCACATTTGATTATCTAATTGATAATCAATATATTATATTATAAGTAGTGTATAACTTCACTTTGTTATATGCTACTTTTTTTGTATATTTGATTCAATAACCTATTGCAAATTATTGATAAGATTTTTGAAGGAAATAGTGGTTGGAGTGAAGAATTTCTCACGGCTCACATTTCAGCCGTGACATACAAAACCGCCATAGAGAATTGCAGTTGGTTGGAAAGCACAAACGCAACCTTGATGGACTTGGTATGTTGGACTATCACGAAAGAAAGGAAAAACTAAGTTCTATGCTGATTAGGAAGTTAGGACACGAATTGGAAGAATACCGATTGGAATCGGAATTGGATGCCGTTGCTTGATTATCTCATAATTGCTTCAATACGTTGAATCAAAGTGCTATGCTTGCATAATTGTAGGTGTGGCACTTTATTTTTTTGTTTGGTATTTAAGAGAAAAAAAGTTTCAATATGGAGAAAAAAATGTTCAATTATAGCGAAATCAAGGAATTTGCCTTGAACTTCGACAAGACGGACAAGGAGCAGTGCCAAGTCTTGAAGGATATATTGAAGCAACTCGGTTTCACTTGGAAGGAGTGCTCTTGCAAGAGCCTTATCGGTGACTTGTACAACAAACTGTTGAGTTGGCTGAAAAGGAACAAGGACGGTATGCTTAGATACAGTATCAAGCGTGGCGTTCTGTTTTGGTGCGAGGGCGAGTTAGTATGCTTTGCGACTCTGACCAACGCCCTTGCTGAGAAAGTGAAGGAGAAGATGCCGAACGAGTTTGAAAAGTATATCAAGGAAGTTATCCCACAAGAAGACGGCACTGACATTGATGCCAAGATAAAGGAAGTCAAGACCAAAAGGACAATAAAGAAACAAAACGTCAAGTAATATGGCGGACAAGAAAATCAATTCGCTACAAGGCGTAGACGTCCGACTTCCCAACCAATTCTATGAGGAATACGACAGAACTAACGACTATAGAAGGTATGGTTACGACAATCTCTATCCTCAGCAAGTAAGGCAGTTCTTCAAGGCTTCTCCGACGCTGAACAAGTGTGTCACTCGTATGGCTGATAACTTGTTCGGCAACTATGGGGGCGTGGGTCTGCTGTCTCCCAAGTTGGTGGAGAAACTGATTGGTGACTACTGTCTTTTTGGAGGTTTCGCCCTTCACGTGACCTATTCGGCATTCGGAGAGGCTGACGGTTGCAACTACGTCCCATTCGAGAGCATTAGGCTTGGTGAGCAGAACGCACAAGGCGTCTACACCTACTGCTATTACTGTGCCGATTGGAGCGGTACGAAAACTGCCAACAGAAAGAAAATCAATCCAAGACAAGATAGGGAGAGGTATTGGATTTTCACCTCGGACGTCGAAACCCGTCTTCAAAGGATGGAGAGTGTCGGTGGTGCTGAGAACTACAAAGGTGAGATTATGTACTTCTCCAACACTATCTCCTATCCGACATCCATAGAGTCCATACTTCCAATCGTGTCTATGGAGTGTGGTATCATCAACGCCCTTTATAGGGATGTTCGTTGCAACGCAATGCCTAGTATGATTGTCAGCGTTCCACTCAACAGCGCCAACAACGACGATTTTGCGGAGAACTTGGCCAAACTGCAAGGAGACTGCTCGGTTGGCAAGATTGCTCTGTACGAGTATGCGAGCGTGGAGGAGAAGCCTGAGATGATGAACTTGTCGACCGAGTCCTATGACTCTCGTTTCGAGAACTCTAAGGTGTACGTCGAGAACAAGATTGTCGGCTTCTTCAAGCAAGAGGCCTTCTCGAGGATTGAGAGCGGTTCGCTAGGTTTCAGCACAGATATAGTTGAGGACGCATACCGTTTCTACAATTTCTCTCTACGTCCGCAAAGGAGGAAGATTGAGGCGGAACTGAGGAAAATCGAGCCTTCATTCACTCTTGCTGAAATCCATTATAATGAATCAGATTCAATTACCGAATAGCAAATGGAAATCTACACTAATATAATTACAAAGGAGATGATTGACAATACAATCATTCCATATACGAGCGAGGACAGCATCTTCAACTCGTCGCTCAACGAGGTTCTTTTGTTGGATGTCAAGGACAAATTCGGAGATGAAATATATAACGACTTGATTTCCAACGGTACAAGCGGTGGCACTTTCAGTACTGTGACGCAAGAGTTATTGGATGACGGTCTAAGGCTAGCTATCGGCTACTATGTTGTCTCTAGAACTATGAGGAAGCCTTCGACGCTAACTCGCTACGGAATAACCAACAAACTCAACGAAAGCCTTGCGTCAGAGACTGCGACCAACGCACAGATTGTCAGCCAATCGCTGTATTATAAGGAATGTGCGGACAGTATAGTTCAGAAACTACTGCAGTCATTCTCACCGACAAACGCCAACAGCAACTTCTCCAATCGGATGCGTATCGTAGGTGACTGATATTTAATTAAAACAATAGAAAGAATGAGATACGTCGAAATATTCAATGATATCAATGAGAAGACTTTGGCTGATGTCAAGTCGGCTCTCGAGAGCAGTGAGAAGGAAATCTGTCTGCTGATTAACTCTTTGGGTGGGTCTCTTCCTATAGGATTGGAAATCTTCGATATGCTTTCCACTTGCCCCAAGGACAGACACACGCTCTACGCAAAATGCCGTGGAAACGTGGCTAGCTCGGCAACGCTAATCCTCTGCGGTGTCCCTTTGGAGAACAGAACTGCCACGAGGAACACTTGTTTCCTCATACACAACCCATTGGTGAGCTTCTACGGTACGCAGAACCTAAGCGAAATCAAGGCGCTCACTACCTCTATGGAGAGCGCAAACGAGCAGATAAAGGCCGTGTATAGGCTGAGGACTCTGATGGACGACGAACTGATGGATTCTCTGATGTCCAAGGAGACCGAATTTTATGCCGACAAGGCGAAGGAATACGGACTTATCGGAACTGTAGAGCAATTGCAGAACAAGCGTAGTATTTATAATAAACAAAAAAGAAATAATACAATGAAAAAGAGTTTTCTAACAATGCTGACCAACAAGATTGTCAAGGCATTGCTTTATAATGAAGTATACACAGCCGAAGACGGCACTAACTTGGAAATCGACGTTTTGGAAGTCGGTGGAAAGTGCGACAAGGACGGCATTTTCGTGGTTGACGGTTACACGATTACCGTAGAGGGAGGTGTCATTACAGATGTAATCGCACCACAAGAAGAGGTGGTTGATAACGAGGGTGAGGAAAAGAGCCAAGAGAAAAAAGTCGAGGAGGTTGCAGAAACAGTCCAAGAGGCTGTTGAGCAGACTGTTGGACAGACCGTTGAAGAAGATGGCGAGGTTGACGCTACCGAAGTCGGCAAGGTTGTCAAGGAAATCGTCGAAGAGTCACTCAAGGAGTTCGACGAACTGAAGGAACTTGTTGAAAAATGTGGTGGCAAGGACAAGTTGAAGGCACTTTGCAACGTAAAGCACTCCGCAAAGGTGTTCAACGCTGTGGAGAAGAAGGATAACAAGAAGTACACCATCAAGGAATTGGTGGAAATGAAGAGAAACAGAAAATAATAACTTTTAAAATATTCAATTGAAATTATGGAAATAACAAAGGAATATGCCGTTGAGTTGGCAAGATATATTTTCGATGCCTTTATCAAGGAGAACGGCTTGAACGAAATCGCAACCCTTTATACAGGCGTTGTAACTGGCGATGATGTCAACGTCTTCGCAAAAGGCTCTTTCACCGAGGTCGGCAGTGCCGAGTGCAACCCTACCTTCGGTGACGCCAACGTTTCGAGTGGCAAGAAGTGGACTCTTGGTAGCTACGGCATCTATAAGAAGTGGTGCGAGGAACAGCTCGAGAAGGAACTGTTGCGCAATCAGAAACTGTTCGACTTGACCGAGAACGAGGCGTTTATGCAGTATGTCAGCGAATACTTGGAGCAGGCCTTCAACGAGGCTTTGGTTGCAAGAACTCTGTTCCAATCTACCGACTCAAGCGACTACACCACCAACGGACTTGTTGGCGCAAGCAACGGTCTGCTCTTGCAAGGTGAGGCTCTGATTGCTGACGGTGACGCAAAGGCTAGCCAATTGGTAGGCATTACCACCAACACAAAGGCTTGGTTGAGGACTGGCACTAACGCTATCGATACCCTTTATAACGTCATTGACGAGTTCAGCGCTGATTTGCAAGAGGATGGTTATATTATGGTCAATCAAAAGTTCTACTCTGACTTGGCATATGCAATGCGTATGAACGGCAACAAGTGGAACGAGACCCAATACGAGGAGTTGAAGGGTGGCTACAAGGCATACAACTTCGACGGCTACAAACTGATTGTCAACCCTTACATCGACAAGATTTTGGAACAGATGGTAAGTGGAGACAAGTTCTACGGCAAGCGTGCCATCATCTTCGCCTCTACCAAACTCTCTATCGGCATCGGCACTCGTGAGAACGAAGATACCTCTTTCAAGGCTGATGTTTGGTTCAGCAAGGACGACAACGACGTCAAGGCAAAGGTTGAGTTCAACAGCGGTGCTATCATTGCAGTTAACGACAACTTTGTAATGGCTTACTAAAAAACAAACACTGTTCCCCCTTCTTGTCCTAAAGAGGGGGGTTGGCAGTGTTATTCTTAGAATAATCACAAAACTCACTATATAGAAAATGAGCACAAACATCTGTAATCTTGTTGATTACGATTTGGATAACGTTAATGTTGTCTGCAACGTTGCCGAAGGATTTGAGAATGAGCTCATCCTTATCAACAGAGCGGACATCGATTGGTCGTCTGTCAGCTACGACACTGACTATCCGTCTGTTGTCAATGGTTTCGCTCTTAAGGACGGCAAGAAGGGCGCTTTCGTTTTTCAGCTGAAAAATGCGTTCAACGGTACACAAACTTCTTTAGCGGAAGGTGACTTTCGTTCGTTCGTGTCCAACACCGTGGCTTTCAATATTTGGTCGTCAGACCCTTTGTCCGCCAAACAGTTGCAAGCAATCCTAAACGGCAACTTTGTAGCAATCACTCGTCAGAGATACAAGGGCGCAAGCGCTGAGGCTCTCGTTGACGGTGGCGCTGAATATAGAATATATGGATTGGAAAACGGTCTCGAGTGTTCCGCTATGGACAACGACCCATATTCTGATTCTGTCGGCAACGCTTGGAACATCAACCTTGTTGAGTCGAAGAGCTCTATGCCGATGTACTTCTTGATTGCCAAGAACAACGACACTTATTCGGCTTCGGCTACCGCAACTCTCTATGAGAGCCTTGCCGATAGGGATTAAAGTTCAGACTCCAACTTATACCATTTAACTGTTTTAATATTAAGGCATTGCACAATTAATGTGTAGTGCCTTTTTTTGTGTGAAAAAGAGATAACGCCAAAATTGGCGTTATTCAACGTTCGTTAGCCGTATTTTTTGGTGAAACGGTATTTACTAGAAAACCATAGTACTAATGGATATCTTATACAATGTAAAATTCACTCTCGTTGACGACAACGACGAGCCGATAAAGTTGCGAAGGCAACTGATAACGTCCGTCTTTCTAAAGCACCGATTGGTTGGCGATAGCGAGACGGATTGGACGATGATAACTGACTTCAACATCGACGAGACAGCCAACAACGGATACGGAGCTATTTGGTTCAGAGTTCCGCAAGGAGACCGTCAGTGGTTCATAGCCATAACTGTCGGTCCTCTCCGCTGTGTGCAGACTGCGGTGAATAGGACAAACTTCCAAGGTGTTGATAGTATCACCGCCTATGCCACCAACTCTGCGATAGAGTCCAACCAAGGATTCTCTCCAAGGCTTGTGAATGGAGAATGGTGGGAGTACGACGACGCCAACGACTGTTTTGTAAACACTCACGTGAAGGCGGAGAGCACGATTGTCGAAGACTTTCCGATTGTCGATTACGCTGAGGAAGGACTGCAGAGCGCTATCACTAGCAACTATGTCTATACCTTGGAGCAGAACACCAACTCCGCAATCAATGCGATGCAGTCTGATATCGACGCATTGGAGGATAAGCGTGTCAGCGTCCACGTCCAAATCAATGGAGAGGATAGGACTGCGACTGAGGATAACCAAGGGCTTGTGGATATCGGCTCAATCGATATTCCGAACGGAATTGAAGGTTTGCATTACGTGGAGAACCACCTTTCCGAAACTGATATCAACGGCAACCTTCTTCCAAAGGGTTCGGTGCTGAAAGAGGATAGGAGCGTTTTCAGCCTTTCTTCCCCACACAGATTCTTCACTCAAACGTACCCAACTCAGCAGTGGTACTACATAGGACTTCCGAACGGTTCTGTGAAAATCAACGTCCAACTTTCTGTCTACAACTCTTCGTACGGAGGTGACATCTATGTGACTAGGAACGGTTATTCTTATGGGGCTGTTACGACCAATCCAAACCTCGCAACATTAATCAAGATTTATCAGAAGTCTTATAACGGCTACCTTGTTGTCAAGGGAATGCAGAACATCGCCTTCAACGGCACTTTCGAGGTTCTGCAAGGCGCTTTCCTTCCTATGGGTACGCCAATTGACGATTACGGTTTCAATGAGGCCAACCTTATAGAAATGGACGTCTTTATGACTTCGTACACTGAGAAGGACGACTATATCGGCATAGACACAAACTCGTATTCTACGACTTTCGAGGGATTGGAAGTCTTCAAGTACAACCTCTTGGAAAGCGGTACTACCTCTTTCTCCTTCTCTGACGAGGTGATGACACCTACCATACTATACTTCGTTGCGGTCAATGATGATACTGTGATAGAAGTCAGTGACAGTACCAACTCTTGGACGGCTGTGAGCGATACGCTCGGACAAGGCGAGATGGCTGTGCTATCATATGTTGACAGTCAGAACTATAGTTGGTCTTATACAACTAAGAAAGAGTACGAGGTGACTTCAAACAAGGTAGGTGCGATTACTAATAATAATAAGGACTCTCAGATTTTCTACCCTTCATTGAAGGCGATTACTGACTATGTAGACACGGCTGTGAGCGAGGGCGGAAGGGTTAGGAGCATCGAGATGAACGGCAATTCGTTCGAGCCTAGCAATTTAGGAGTTATCGATTTGGGTAACGTGTGCGACCCTTTGTATAAACTTTGGGTGTCCAAGGAATGGCGCAACGGAGCGGTAAATGTTGAGCAGAAGACTTTGTCTGCAATCAGCAATACAGCGAGCGAGAGCCTTGCAAGCACAAACTTCGTATTGGATTACTTTGCCGACCATTCTATAAACGAGGTTGTCGTTAACGGTCAGAGCCATATACCGTCACAAAGCACTCCGAACCAAATAGATTTGGGAAGGTTCTCTGTTATCGTCAACGGCAACACCTTCAACTTCAACAGTTCCAACGTGGTTGATTTGGGAAATATCGGTGGCGGTGGTGAACTACCTAAAGAACTTGTCTATGCTGACTATGCCGATTCGATGTATTCGATGTATGACGGATATGGAAATACGGTAGCTTCAAGAAACGGATTCAACATTAGAGTCCTCGGCATTAGAGTATGCACAATTATTGAGGATTCCCTAGGCAATGGCATTCCACAACTTGGAAGTACTTTCAGACTGCCGAACTACGTCAAGGGTATCACCTTCAACGGTAGCGCTATCACAACCGACATCAGCGGTAACGTGGAAATCAACTATTCATTGCCAAACGACGTTGTGACAAGTAACGGATATAATCTCGCACAAACACAATTGGGAAATGATGTATTGAGGTTGGATTCAGCGAACAAGAAACTCTCGGCTTTCTCGTATACCGTTATCGATTTTAGCGGAAACAATAGGAAAATATTTGGTATAGACATTCCGCAAAGCCAAGGCAGTATAGTATCGTATAACAGCGGTACGAGCGTTCTGACCATCGACGGCACTAATAACCAACTCTTCCAAGGTTTGCATTTCAACAATTGGGGTGTTTACTGCTTCCCATCTTCGGACGGCATTATTGAACTTCAAGTCCCACGTGTCAAAGTCAACGGTCAGTACTACGACTTCACTTCGGAGGTTACGGCAAACCAACGTGTCGCAGACCTAGGCAATTTGCCGAGGAGCGTGAAGGTGAACGGCAATTCGTTCAATCCTAATAATGGAGTTATCGATTTGGGGGATGTCTATTGGAACTTGCAGTTCTCTGCGAGTTCGTCGGATTGGAGGGAGATTTCAATCAAGCCACAGTCGCTGATAGAGGTTGTGACTGAAGATAATACCACGTTTAAGATTGCTACTAATTCTGTTATTTCTGTTAGCGGTGAAAACTATACGGTCTGCAAAGTACTGCATTCAAACGGACGTCTCAATGTTTACCATTCGCCACAGAATGCAATCGTATACTTCCAAGCGTCCAAGTTCAATGCGAAGGTCTTCAAGGGAAGTTTCGAGATATTGGAAGACGACGGCTATCACTCCATCAGCGCCAACACCTTCGAGGAGGGTGTACATCTGCAGTCAGTGAACGCTCCTTCTTCCTCGACGACGGTATCTATCGGCAACAAGTGGTCATCGAATAGCCAATACTCGTTCTTGTGGAACAGCGTGGGTGTAAACCCTGATTGGCAATTGCTAGCCAACAACAGTATCGTGTACATCAACTATTGGCTCGACAACCAAGTGCTCCAACTAGTTCCTCCTTCCTCTCCGTTTATCGATAAATTGGAGAAGCTAATCAAGGTTGACAATAACACGAGCGCTGACAAGACCATAACTTTCGCAACTCCGAGCGGTTCTTACGGCAACTACTCGATTACTTATGCCAAAGACTTCAATTTGGGCTCTTTCACCATTCCGAGTGGCAGTGTGAGGATTTTCCGATTTAGGTGGAATTTTGAGAACGCATCGAACTGTTTTTGGAGTCCGTGTTGATATCTTCCGCCCCTTTCTAGTGGGGGGCGGTTTTAATATTTAAGATGAAAGAAAAAGTTATCAAAATGAAGGTACGGTTTGAAAAAAATACTTTCTCAAATGTTGATTGGGAAGACTTGGAAACAAGATTGCAAATGGGAGTGGTAGCTTTCTCATACGTAAAAGTGTCGGACGGCTCGCTTCGCAATGCTGTAGGGACAAGGGACTTGAATAACTCACACGTGGATTGGAATCTTTTGCCTATGAACATTAAGACCCCTCCACCGCACGTTTTGTGCTACATCGACCTACAGTCGGAAGGCTCAAGTAACAGTTCTCACAAAGATGCCTGGCGATGCTTCGTGAAGGAAAACTTAGTGTGGTATTCGGACGAGGTGGATATTGACGACGACTGATTGAAGAAATGGCGATACCCCATTTTTTTTGGGAGTACCGCCTTTCTTGGTGTTATATTTATGAAAAAATGGTTTTTTATATGAAGGAAATAGTTCGTGGTAGCAATGTTTACCAAATCAATCCCAATAATTGCAAATTATTTGAATTTACAGCAATGGACGGCACGACCTCTTATATGGTGCAAAGTGGAAGTATGAATCTGCAAATCACAGAACAAGAGTATAATTATTTCAAATCATAAGTAACAAATGGCAAACACATACGATTTAACTGTCAGTGGCAGAACCATAACTGTCACACCTCTAACTGTTGCCTACTTGGCAAACTTCAACAATGAAAGTTATTCGGTAGTACTCACTCCTAACGATGAAACGTTTAGCATCACTGCTGAAGATTATAATGGCATAAAAAATTTGGATTACAGCTATGGCGGTGGCGGAAGCGGTAGCGGTTCGACAGTTTCATTCGACGACCAAAATCAGATACTCACTATCGACGGAGTTCAGCACCAACTTGTCGGCACGGAAATGGTCTTTAACACCAACACCAATATACTGAGCGGAGCTATCGACCAAAACGGAAACAGCGTGTCTTTCGAGTTAGGAAACGTTACAATAACAATTTAATTCTCTTTAACTATGGCAACACAAACAATTAGCCGATTGAAACTAAGCGGAGAGCCTTTGAGCGTAACGGTTGTTGCTTCTGAGAATTGGAGTGGCGTGACTAGCATTGATTTCGGAGGTGCTGACGTTTTGTTCAGCGGACAGACTAGTACAGTCCATCCTTTCAGTGGGAGCACTAATTTGGTGTCAATAAGCAACTGCGACGTGGAAAATTCGGACTGCACCTTTATGTTTGGCGGATGCTACTCGCTGTCTAGCCTTAGCGGTGTTGGGTTTCCAAACTTGACAATTGGTATGGATATGTTTATCGGTTGCAACCTAAGCGCTGTCACGTTCGGACTTGACACCTTGGTTGATGGAGAGGGTATGTTCGCCAATTCTGCGCTTGAAAACTTCTCCACTTCAATTTCAGCGTGCACTAAAACGTCAGATATGTTCTATAGATGCTACTCCTTGCAATCCTTTAGTGCAGACTGTCAGTCGATGGTAAACTATCAGAATATGTTCGAATACTGCTCTGCACTAACGGAAGTCCAAATGGTTGTTCCTTCTTCGTTGAGCGGTCTTACGCAGACTGACTTCGATATTCCGAGCACTGCGCCAAGTTCATCGTACAGATATGTGGATGATTTGGGCGATAATCTTGTAAGGTTAGTATTCACGAACACTCAGAGGAGCAAATATACAGTTCGTGTGGGTAGCGACAGTCAGACAATTCTTGACGGAATAACCGTTTCAGTCAATAATAATAACACCACAATTTCGATTTGATATGATTAAAGACATACAAGTTTTCACCGATAACGTTACTGTTGTCAATAACGGCAATTGGAATAGTATCACTCAGATTGACTTCGACGGTGCTGACGTGTGGTTCAGCGGTCAGACCTCTTCCGTCCATCCATTCAGCGGAAACACTTCCATATCAAGCATCACCAACTGCAACCTCACGAACTCCAACTGCAAGGCTATCTTTCTAGGATGCTCTGCACTGACTGAGTTCAGCTGTGGGTTAGGGACGACTACGGATATGCAGAGCGCCTTTACGCAGTGTTCATCTTTGGAGATTGTCGATTTGGAGATACCAAACCTCTCGGCCAATTCAGCCTACATATTCAAGGACTGTCCCTCTTTGGAGTCCGCAACGCTAACTCTTCCAAAGCTAGTTAGGTTTGGCGACGGCATCTTCCAAAACTGCGAGAACTTGGAGACGGTATCCGTCGAAGCACCAAGGTTTAGTGGTAACTCGTCACAGCAAATCTTTCCGAACACTCCCCTCTTCAATGGGACGATGTCTTCCTTCAGATATGCCGAGTGGATTATTCCGAGCCGATTCAGCGGTCTGACACAAAGCAGTTTCTCTATTCCGTCAACTGCGCCACTTAACGCATACAGATATGTGGATGATTTGGGAGGAGGTTTGGTGAAACTCGTCTTTACGGACACTCCGAGAACCTAAGTGAAAAGCGTTGGGAAACACTTCCCTTCGCTTTTTTTGTTGTCCTTCGCTTGCTTTTTTGGATGGGAAAACGGAACTTTGCCGTTTAGAAAATAATACAAAAAAGGTGTGCGAAAATATTGCAGATTTTGTTGCAATCAGAGTCTCGGATAGACAAAATGGCAGAACAAGGATGTTTATATGGCGTTTGCGCTAACGTTCAGATTATAACAATGTTATAGGATGGGTTGAGGTGTCTCCAAATCGCCTTTCATTTTTTTTTTTGTTATGTGAATTGTTATAAGTGTCTTTGTTTTGCAAATATAGTATTATATTCTGAATAACAGAAAAAAAGCGCTTTTAGCCCCGTCGTTTTGCCTTTTTTTTGACCCTCTGAAAGATAAATGTTTGGTTTTCTCGTATATTATTGCTACTTTTGCAGTCGAATTAGTTTAGTGGTGGGCGGTTCGTTCACCACTTTTTGTTACCAAAACGTTTTTTCCTGATGATAGAAAACGCCGTTGTAAGACAGATTGTTGAAGAGTACATTGCCAATAAAGAGGGCTTCTTTATTGTAAATGTGAGTGTGAGCCGCGATAACTCCATTGTCGTGGAAATAGATAATCAAGAGGCTATGTCTATTGAAGAATGCGAATGCCTGACCCGTTTTATCGAGTCGAAACTTAATCGCGACGAGGAAGATTACGAATTGGAGGTGGGGTCGCCTGGCCTGACTTCTCCTTTCAGAGTGAAAGAACAGTACTATAAGTACGAGGGCGCTGAAGTGGAGGTGCTTGGCTCTGACGGAAAAAAATACCGGGGCCTGCTTTGCGATGTTACTGACGATGGCTTCGCTGTTGAGGAGACGAAGATGGAAAAGCCAGAAGGCGCTAAACGCAAAGTGGAGATGAAGGTGAAGACTCCGTTTACTTACGATAATATAAAATATACTAAATACACTATTAAGTTTAAATAGTTATGGCTGCTAAGCAAGAAGTGGTAGATTTGGCTGAAATTTTCTCCAAATATACAGAAGAGAAAAAAATCGACAGAAGTACTTTGGTGAGCGTTTTGGAAGATTCGTTCCGCAGTGTCATCTCTAAACAGGTGGGTTCTGATGAAAACTACGACGTGATTATCAACCCGGCTAAGGGCGACCTGGAAATTTATCGTAACAGAGAGGTGGTCGCTGATGACGATTTCGAAGACGAAAACACTGAGATTTCTCTTTCTGATGTACGCAAAATTGAAGGTAACGAAGATATGAATGTTGGCGATACGTATTCCGAAATCGTTAACTTCTCGGACTTCGGTCGCCGTGCTGTGCTTAACTTGCGCCAGACTTTGGGGTCGAAAATCCTCGATTTGCAGAAGGATAACCTCTACAATAAGTATAAAGAGAAAGTGGGTACTATCGTTACTGGCGAAGTTTACCAGGTTTGGAAGAAAGAACTGTTGGTCGTTGACGAAGACAACAACGAAATGTCTTTGCCTAAAACTGAACAGATTCCTTCTGACTTCTTCCGCAAGGGCGATACGGTTATGGCTGTTGTCGCTAAGGTTGACAACCGCAACAACGACCCTAAAATCATTTTGTCTCGTACTTCTCCGCTCTTTTTGCAACGCCTCTTCGAACGCGATGTTCCTGAAATTGCCGATGGTCTGATCACTATCAAGAAGATTGCCCGTATCCCTGGCGAGCGCGCTAAAGTGGCTGTTGAGTCGTACGACGAGCGTATCGACGCTGTCGGCGCTTGTGTTGGTATGAAGGGGTCTCGTATCCATGGTATCGTTCGCGAATTGCGTAACGAGAATATCGACGTTATTCAATACTCCGATAACTTGAAACTGTTCATCTCTCGCGCACTTAGCCCTGCGCGGATTTCAGACATCACAGTTTACGAAGAACACCAGCGTGCAGATGTGTTCTTGAATTCCGAGGAAATATCTTTGGCTATCGGTAAGGGCGGTAACAACATCAAGTTGGCGAACATGCTTACCGATTACAAGATTGAGGTCTTCCGTGACGATAACGATGGTCACGATTCTGACGACTGCTACTTGGACGAGTTCCTCGATGAAATTGACGGATGGGTTATCGAAACTTTGAAGGGGGCTGGTTACAGTACGGCCAAGGAGGTGCTTGCAACTCCACGTCAAGAACTGATTGACAAAACAGACCTCGAAGAAGAAACTATTGATGACTTGTTGAACATCATCAATGAGGAGTTCGGACTTGATTCTGAGTCTGAAAACAACGAAAACTAATAAGTTTACGCAGGTCAGCCGCTGCCTTGTCCGGTACGCTGATGCTTGAGTTGTGAAACTTACTGCTTCCCACGTCTGCGGTTCAGTGCGCTGACAGACGGTGGCAAACGGATTAGTGGATATTCCACATATTTGTGAGACAGAGAGTGGGCTGTCTTACAGTTTTAATTTAAAAAGAGTTTATTGTCAGAAAGTATATGCCAAAAAAATTATTACAGATTGCCAAAGAATTAGGTGTCGGACTTAGTACGGCTGCGGAATTCCTGCAGACGAAAGGACATAATGTGCCTGCAAATCCGAACCATAATATCACTGACGAAGAACAGACATTGCTAATAAAGGAGTTCAAACCCGATATGGAAATGAAATCTTCGGCTGAAGAAATCTCTCGCCAACGCCACGAGAAGGGCAAACATGCCACTGTGGCTATTGAGGGCTATGAAGATAAAAAGAAAGCTCCGGAAATCAAGACTGAGATTCCGCAAAATCAGATCCCGAAGATTACCACTGTCGGTAAACTCGACCTCGATAAACTCAACAAGCCTGCCGCTACGGCGCAGAAGAGCGTGTCCACTAACGCTGCTCCTGTTCAAAAAACTGAAGTTAAAGGTTCTGAACCAGAAAAATCTGTTTCTCAACCTCAGAATGCTGTCGAAACCCCTGCCAGTTCTTCTGACAAGCTGGCTTCTTCTAACGACGCTTCTGAACAAGTGTTGACTGGGGCTCATGCCGACTTGAAGCCGAACATCAAGGTGTTGGGTAAGGTCGACCTCGATTCTCTAAACCAGCAGACTCGTCCGAAGAAAAAGTCGAAGGAGGAGAAAAAACGCGAACGCGATGCTCGTTTTAACCATGCGGGTGATAATAACCAGCGTAATGGCGGTAACCAGCAGAATGGTGGTAACGGCAATGGGGACGAACGTCGCCAACGCCAGCGTATCAGCCAGAAGGAACGTATCGATGTTGAGAACTTCAAGCCTGCGAACAACAACGAAAAGACTAGCAACGGACCACGTCCGGGCAAACATAAGAACAAGCACGGTAAGCCGCTGTCTGACGAAGACTTGATGCGTAGTGCTAACGAAAATGTACGTAAAACCAAGGCTGAACTCTTCACTAAGCAGATGCCTAACAAGAATTCTGCTAAATACCGTCACGATAAGCGTGAACAGGCTGCCGAACAGCGCCGTAAACAGGAAGAGGAGGAAATTAAGGAAAGGGGCATCCTGCGTGTAACGGAATTCGTTACTGTAAGCGATGTTGCCAGCATGATGGATGTGCCTGTTGTGGAGGTTATTTCCAAATGTATGCAGCTCGGTCAGATGGTGTCTATCAACCAGCGTCTCGATGCTGAAACCATTAACTTGGTTGCCAGCGAGTTCGGTTTCACTACCGAATATGTTTCGGCTGAGGTGGCCGAGGCTATTCAGGAGGAGGAAGACAAACCGGAAGATTTGATCAGCCGTCCGCCGGTTGTTACCGTCATGGGACACGTTGACCATGGTAAAACTTCGTTGCTCGACTATATTCGTAATACCAATGTCATTGCTGGTGAAGCGGGTGGTATAACCCAACATATTGGTGCTTATCACGTTACTCTCGCAAGTGGCCAGCAGATTACGTTCTTGGATACACCTGGTCACGAGGCGTTTACCGCTATGCGTGCCCGTGGTGCGCAGGTGGCCGATGTGGCTATCATTATTGTGGCTGCCGACGACGATGTGATGCCGCAGACTGTCGAGGCTATCAACCATGCCTCTAATGCGGGCATCCCTATTGTGTTCGCTATCAATAAAATCGATAAACCTACTGCAAACCCCGATAAGATTAAGGAGTCGTTGGCTGCTATGAACTACCTGGTGGAAGACTGGGGTGGTAAATACCAGTGCCAGGCCATTGCCGCTAAAAAGGGTACTGGCGTTGACGAACTGATGGAGAAGGTGCTCCTCGAGGCTGAAATGCTCGATTTGAAGGCCAACCCTAACCGTAAGGCTTCGGGTATCATCATCGAGTCGCAGTTGGAAAAGGGACGTGGTTATACCTCTACTGTGTTGGTGAACAACGGTACGCTCCGTGTGGGCGACATTATGGTGGCCGGTACCAACTATGGTAAGGTGAAGGCTATGTATAACGAGCGTAACCAGAAAGTGCAGGAAGTCCGTCCTGGCCAGCCTGCCTTGATTCTCGGTTTGAACGGTGCTCCTCAGGCGGGTGACAAGTTCAACATTATGGATACCGACCAGGAAGCGCGTGAAATCGCTTCAAAACGCGAACAGTTGCAGCGCGAGCAGGCTACCCGTACAAGCAGTATGCTTACCCTCGACGAAGTGGGACGCCGTATTGCCTTGGGTGAGTTCCATGAGTTGAAGATTATTATCAAGGCCGATGTGGATGGTACTGTTGAGGCTTTGACGGACTCTTTGCAAAAACTTTCTACACCTGAAATCGAGGTGCAGATTATCCATAAGGCCGTTGGTCAGATTTCTGAGTCTGACGTGATGCTGGCTGCCGCTTCCGATGCTATTATCGTGGGCTTCCAGGTACGTCCTTCCCAGGCTGCCCGCAAGATGGCTGAAAAGGAAAAGGTCGACATCCGTCTCTATTCTATCGTTTACGATGCTATCGAACAGATTCGCGATGCTATGGAGGGTATGCTGAAGCCTGAAGTCAGGGAAGAGGTTACTGGTAACTGTGAGGTCCAGAATGTCTTCAAAATTTCGAAGGTGGGTACCATTGCCGGATGTATGGTTACTGAAGGTAAAATCAGACGTACTAGTAAGGTCCGCATCATCCGCGAGGGTATCGTTATCCACACGGGTGTCCTCGAGTCGCTCAAACGTTTCAAGGACGATGCCAAGGAAGTGGTTATGGGCTTGGAATGCGGCTTGAACGTGGCCAATTACAACGATATTCAGGTTGGTGATATTATTGAGGCGTTCGACGAGAAGGAAGTTGCGCGTAAACTCGATAAGAAGTAAGTATTTTATTCTTATAACTGCAAAAAGAGGGCATTCCTTATTCGGAGTGCCCTCTTTTGTCATGTAGTGTGGCCGTATGCGTCTGGTCTTGCTCTCTGCCGGTGGTGTGTGACTCCTTTTTGGGGTTATTCGCACCTGTCGGGTTAAGCGGTTTCCGGTTGGTTTGTCTTTTTCGGCCGGATTGTGTTAACTTTGTTGGGAAAAATATTGAGAAATGAAGAAAAAGGGGAATTATAAGAAGGTCGTGGCCCGTGTCGTCTTCGCACTGGTAGCACTGGTGGCGTTTGTTTTGTGCCTTGTCGCCTTCAAGGGGGGTGATGTGGCCAAAAAATATATAGAGGAACATGATAGGGAACTGCTTGGACGCGAAGTGGTGGTCGGTGACATCGATGTCAGCTTGCTCCATAGTGCGGTCACCGTCGGTGGCGTTGTGGTGAAGGAACAGGACAATGCAACCGACTTCTTCAGGTTCGATACGCTTTTTGTGGATATCAATCTGTTCGACTTGCTCGCTCGAAAGGTCAATTTGCAGCACATTCATCTGGTTGGGGCCGGTGTGAATGTCCTACAGCGCGATTCTGTCTTCAATTTTTCCGATATTATCGCCCTCTTCTCGAAAACCGATACAGTGGAGGGTGAAAAAGAAGCGTCTGAACCGTCTCAATGGGAGGTCGGCTTGTCCGATATCCAGTTACGGCATTGTAACGCCTTATACAAAGATTTGAGTCTGAAATCTGAATTTGACTTGAAAGATATCAATCTGGTGATTCCTGGTGTCTACTTTTCCGACAAGTCTACCGATGTGGGGCTTAACCTCTATTTCCCTAAGGGCGGCAAGCTGCATGCTCAGATGATGTACGACATCGCTTCTTCCAACTTCCAGATCGATGCGCAAATTACCGATTTCAATATTAGTTGCGTCGAACCTTATATGCGTCAGGGGGTCCGTGTCGGACAGGTGCGGGGCTTGCTCGACACGAAAGCCACCATGAAGGGTAACTTTAACCATATTATGAATTTTACGCTCAGTGGAACCTCTTCCCTGCGTAATGTCTTTGTCTCCGACGATAAGGGACGCCTTGTCTTGTCGGCGGACAAGACTTCTGCCGAGTTGGTCCGTTTGAATCTGATGGACAATGAAATACACCTGGGCCTGATTGACGGTGAGGGTATTGCTTCCCAGTTCCTTATCGATAAAGATGGATTAGACAATATCTCCTACTTCTCTTCTTCTCCAGAGGCGGCTGCCCGGAAAGAACGGCGTGACTCTATTGCGGAAACGTTGCCAGATTCTGTTAAGACTATCCGTGAAGGAAGTGGCAAGCCTTTAATCTTTAAAATTGACAAGGTCGATATGCATGGTATGAGTATGCACATGGTGGACGAAAGCCTGCCCGAAACGTTCAATTACGATGTGACCGACTTCTGTGTGAAGGCTGAGAATATTACATTAGACAAGGCTAACGATGTGGCTGTTTCGGGACGGCTGGGGCGGACTGGAACGATGTCTGCACGCTGGAGGGGTAGCTTAAACGACCTGTCGAACCAAAACATCATGGCTACGCTGACCAATGTCGACCTGACGGAATTTACCCCTTATTTTAATCCTATTTTTGCTTACCGTATCACTGGCGGCAATATGTCGGTAGTGAGCCAGAATGTGATTGTGGATAATAATCTCAGGGGTACGAACCAGTTGTCTGTTATGAACTGTACGGTTGAAAAGGACAAGTCGGTGGAAAATCCTGAATTCAATGTGCCTCTAAAGACTGCCTTGTATGTGGTTAAGGATAAGAATGGAAAAATTGGAATTGATCTGCCGGTTTCGGGTAATGTTAACTCGCCAGACTTCTCCTACAAGAAAATTATTGTAAAGACGTTGATGAATTTCTTGGTCAAGGTGGGCGAGTCGCCGTTCAAGTCAATGGCAAAAGTGTTTGGGTCGTCCGACAATGCTGACGAAATGACGTTTGATCCGACTTCTGCCACGTTGGGAGTGGAAACCTACGACCAGTTGAACAAGGTGATTGATATGTTGAAGCAGAAACCGGATTTGAAGGCTAACCTTGTGCAAAACATTAATTACGAGGTAGCTGTTGCCGATATGTCTCTTTTGCAGTTGAAAACAGCTTTCTTCTTAAAACAACACCCTGATAAGACGGCGGAAACACTTGAGATAATAGATAGAGACGATATTGCGAAACTGAGTGAAAAAGACACCGCCTTTATGGCTTATGTGGCTTTGGTAAGTACCAATGGCGATACAAAGCCTGCCAAGGTGGCCGCTAACCTGTATGCGGCGGCTGCCCGTCAGGAACTTGCTGCGCTTGCGGAAAAACGCTCTGCCCTGATACGTGAATACTTGAACCAACAACTGGGCGGACAGGCTGCCAATATCGATATCTTGGTGCCTGGCGATGACTCGGAAAAGAAGTATGTTGGTAAGACTTTGCTGAAGTTAGATTTGGTAACCGAATAAACTTATTTTTTCTTCTTTCCCAACATCCACGGAATGTAGCGAAGTATAAAGACGACTAGTGGATATAAAGAAAATATGGAGAATAGGCCTATCGGTATTTTGTAGATGACGTGTTCCTCTAAGAACCCTTCTGTGTGGAACACGTGGTCTAACATGACTTTTATGATGCCTATCACATAGCAGTGGACTGCCAGCAGTATGATGGTGTTGCCTCCCATATCGCTTATCCACTTGTGGTGGGTGCAGTGCTCGTCTATCCATTCTGCACCCCAAATGATTACACGGACCCATGTGTAGGTGAAGACCATGATGAATGGACTTAGAGCCAGTAGGTATGGCGTAGAGTCGTATTCAAGCACGGTAAATAGAACAATTCCTACAATGCAGAGCAAAATGACCGCAAGGTAAGGAATGCGTTGGAAGTATTCGTTATTCCGACGGTAGGCCGCTCCTAGCGCATAAACGGGTAGGTAGAGTAATGCTTGGTGGAATTCCCAAAAATGCGGTATTGGAAGAACAGATGAAACACAGCCTAATACCAGACAGAAAGGGAATAGTAGGTCGGGCCGTATGTACTTCTTTAATATGAAATAGAGCGGTTGCATAACGAACAGCGCTATCACATACCACATTGGTGCGGTAATGGTGTCTAGTTGGCCGGTAACCAGTTCTATTAGGGGGGTGTACCAGGCAATGCTGTCGTCGTGCGCAAGTGCTTTCCCGCCAATTAGCCAAAGCGCATAGAAGAAAAAGAAAAAGCAGATGGTTGGCCTTAGCAGGGTGCGGGTCTTTCTGCAGAAATAGTCCCACAAGTATTTCGAGGCCGCACTATTGAAGCAGTAGCCCGATAAGAAGAACGAGGGTGTGATTACTAAATAGTGGTTCCAGTCGTGGAATATGTATTCCAGTCGTGGTGGCACATGGTTAATGGCAACTGTGGTAATGATGAACAGTCTGCACAAGTCTATCCAGTAAATTCTCTTCTTTTCTGTTTCCATGTTTGCTTTTAGTTATGAAGTTCGGCCACAACGTATTCCGACTTTGATGCGATGCGGAATTTACCGCCCCATATGCCTATGCCAGAACTGATGTAGTACCGGGTGTTGCCCCGTTTCCACTCTCCGTATCCACACTCGTAAATGCCGTCTACAATAAGGTTTATCGGCCAAACCTGTCCGTTGTGCGTGTGGCCGCTGAATTGGAAGTCAATTCCATTCTCTTCGGCTTCTTCCAAATGGAATGGTTGGTGGTTCAGTACTATGGTGTACAGACTGTCTGTCGGATGTCCGGCTATCAGGTCTGCAATCCTTTTCCGTCTCCGGTTGGTGAAGTCGTCTCGGCCTATAAGGCAGATTCCGAATTCGGGTAGTTGCACGGTTTCGTCCATAAGCAGGTTGATTCCCGCTAGTTTGTAGAAACTGTCGGCATTGTTTTTCCCGCCCAGAAATTCGTGGTTCCCTAGGCAGGCGTAAACTGGTGCGTTTATCCTGTGAAACTCTTCTGCTACATTTTGTTCCAATAGTGGAACGGTGTTGAAGTCGACCACGTCGCCGCCTAGCAGCACAAGATCGGGGTTCTCTTTGTTGATAAGGTCTACCCATTTCGCAAATTCCGAACGTTCGTTGTGGTAGCCCAGGTGCAGGTCGCTAAGCATAACTAGCTTTACCGGCTTCTTTAATGGCTTTGAGGTCGTCAGGTCGAGGGTTTCCCTGTATTTGTGGTGGTAGTGGATGTTCCCACCGATAAAAAGAACCAGCATCAGGCTGGTTACTCCTATGCTTCCGGCCAGACTGTTGTCTACAAAGTTCTTGGGGAGGACATGGATGAGACGTAATAGGTCGATGGCAAGAAAAATCATGAACAGATACAGCAAGATAAATAGGGTTGATGTCCCGACTTCGTAAATAAATTTTGTCACGGTAAAGTTCCCCAGCCTGGTACCGGTATATCCGGCTGTAAAAAAGACAATCATTAAAATGAGTGCTATATTGTAGAGGACTGTTGCCACAGTCTTTCCTGCGTTGCCGATGGGGAGGATGTGGTATATGCGGTAAGATACATATACCTGTGCTGAAATTGCAAAGAGTATGATTAGTATTGGGAAAAGTAATTTCATGTATGGTAGTTTTTTGCAAATTTAGTTAATCTGAACCGATTTACTTGTAAAGATGGTGTAATTGATGCTGTCGCAGCTGTCTCCTGTCTTCTCTTTGGCCGTCCTGTGTGTCGACGCTTGTTGTTTGAACTGTTCAATTGTTCTTTCACTGCTTACTCTATAAAAGCAAAAGTTGCTATATTTGTATAAATGTTAATAGGCAGTGGTATGGAGAAATTTGTTCCCTTTTTAAAGACGGTTGCCGACGATTTGGTCTTGAAAAATGCAGAAAGTAAAGACTTCTCGAAAATGACGGTGGTGTTCCCGAACAAGCGTGCGCGTTTGTTTATGGACAAGTATTTGCTTCAAGCTTATAGTGAGCACTATAATGAAGAGTCGCCAATTTGGTCGCCTGCCTATGCTACTAGTAGCAACCTGCTGGAACAGTTTGCTTCGATGTTCAACTTCAAGAATAAGATTGTGCCCGATGCCGACAAGGTATTGCTGATACAAATTCTTTATTGGGCTTACCAAAAAGTAAGCAATGCGCGTTTGGCTGAACTAGACGCACAGGGCGATTCTGACGAAGTACCAAAAAAAATCTTGACAAAGTCGTTTGACGAATTCTACTTCTTGGGCGAAATCATTTTAAATGACTTCGACGATGTTGATAAGAATTTGGTCGACGCTAAATCGTTGTTCCGAAACTTTAAGGAGTTTAAGGACTTAGAGACCCTCGATTACCTTACGGAAGTGCAGATTAAGGCTGTGCAGGATTTCCTGAAACGTGATTTCAATACAGAAACAGCCTTATTTAAGGGCTTTATCACGCTATGGGAAATTCTGGGCGATGTCTATGAGTGCTTTAAGAAAAAGCTCGATGAAGAGTCGCTGGCTTATTCTGGTATGTTGCACCGCAGGGTGGCTGAACGGATGGATATGGACGGTCTGCCTCCGCAACTGCCCGACAATATGCGTTATGTGTTTGTCGGCTTTAATGCTCTGAACGGGTGCGAAAAGAAACTGCTGAAAAAGTTGAGCAAAAAGATGCTGCCTGACGGACAACCTGCCGCTTTGTTCTATTGGGATTACGACATTTCTTTCTTCGACCCTTCTAATCTTGATGGGGCGGCTATGCGAAGCCGTAGGTCTTTCCGTGACGATGCCGGTACGTTCCTTCGGGTCAATATCGGTGGCTTGTCTGGCTTGTCGCACACTGCTCGCCAAGAAGGGGTGCTTTTAAGCCTTCCGAACGAGTTGAAGAATAATGCGAATGAACTTGACAGCGATAGGACTTCACACGAATATTTGTCCCGTTTGGCCGATGGCGCCCATGTCAGGGTGTTTTCTGCTTCGACCGATACGGCCCAGGCTAAATATGTGTCGAAATTTGTTTCCGACTTAAAGGAGCGTGGAGTGAAGGATGACGAAATAGCTATTGTCTTGTGCGATGAGAAATTGTTGCCTGCTGTGCTGCATTCCATTCCCGATTCAGTCAAGAAAATGAATGTGACAATGGGATTCCCTGTTACGCAAACTCCTGCTTATGCTCTGGTTCAGACGTTGGCGCAGCTGCAGTTCGCGCGTGGCGGTGGCTCTCGTTTCCCTTATATGGCAGTGGTCAATGTCCTCCGTAACGGAATCGTCCGGAAAAAGATGCCGACTCTTTCTGTTAAACTGGCCAATGTGCTGAAGGAGGAAACAAAAACTTATGTGTCTGTCTCTGAAATGCAGGGGTTCGCGAAAAATCTCGCCACAGAAGAGGTTGGTGATGGAGAATTGGATTTTGCAGGTAAGGTTTTCTCTCTTTGTGAAGCCCGTATGGACAAACCTGCCGACGGACTGGTAGGGTGGATGCTTGATGTGCTTGCCAGCCTCTCTTCGGTGTTCCGTTCTGACATCAGGAAGAGAGAGACGTTGAACTTGAACTTTACCGGGCTCTACGAGGAAGCTTTTTTTCAAGTTTACCGGATGCTGACTTGTCTGTCGAATGGTTTGGAGGACTCGTGCAAACTCGGGAACGAACTCACAGTCGCCTTGTTCTTTCAACTGATGTCTAAAATGTTCGCGTCTGCCAAAGTCCCTTATAGCGGAGAACCTGCTCGTGGACTACAGATTATGGGCTTTTTGGAAACTAGAAGCCTCGACTTCAAACATGTGCTTATGCTGTCGGTCGGAGAAAAATATATGCCTAAAGACTCGTTCGCACCTTCTTTTATTCCATATGCCCTCCGCATCGCATACCAGTTGCCTGCGGTTGAGCACGAAGATGCCCTCTATGCCTATAACTTTTTCCGCCAGATGCAGCGGCCGTCTTCTATTACGCTGTTGTTCAATACCTCAACGGGAACCTCTGGCGGAGAGCAGAGCCGTTTCTTACGTCAGTTGAAGGACGAGTATCATGCCTTTTCTGCGATTATTCCTCTGGCTTTCCCCGATGCGGTCGCTGTCGACTCTTTACCATTGGTGGTCGAGAAAAAAGAGGAGGACCTCAGAAATCTGTGTGAATCGTATCGATATATGACGAACGAGGAACGGGTAAAACACAATGATCAGGTCAAAAAGACGGGTGTTGGTGTCGCCAACTTCGACTTGTCTCCTAGCGCGTTAAATTCTTATCTCGACTGCTCTTTGCGTTTCTACTTCCAATATGTGAAACGCTTGTCTGCTGACGAGGATGTGGATATGGATGTTGACGAGGCTTTCTTTGGCCGGATATTCCACCGGTCGATGGAACTTGTTTATTGCGAAATTGCCAAGCAGTCTCCTAATGCAAAAACCAATTGGAAGACTCCCGTGTCAACAGCGGACCTAACCCCGTTCTTGAAACAGGAAAAATTGGAATCGATTGTCGATACTGCCTTTAAGGAAGAGTTCCACATAAATTCGCATGCCGACTATTCCGGCATCCAACTTATTAAACGCGATGTCTTGGTTGAGTTGTTACGAAAGCAACTGACGGAAGATGTCCGTTATGCCGAAGATGGTGGCTTTACTATGTATGAGCCAGAATACCGCATATCTCAGAAAGTGGAGGTGGAATTGCGCGACAATACGGTTTTCGCTTTCCGTTTAGGCGGTATTATAGACCGTCGCGATTTGAAGGGTAATGTGTTCCGTGTGGTCGATTACAAGACCGGGGGCGATGCGGGTGGAACAAAGCGGAGAATGCCTAATGTTGAACGTATGTTTGTGGCTGGCGACAAACGGGCTGACAAGGCTTTTCAGGCTACACTCTATTCTTGTCTGTGGAATTTTCCTTCTGACGATTCTACGTTGTGCTATAACAAGGAAAAACGTTTGGTGCGTCCTGCCCTGATGTTCCCTCGGGAAATGAATGAAGAGTACAGTCCGAATCTTACGGTGAATAAAAAGACAATCACCTTGAATTCTACCGATGAGGATGACACCGATGTCCAAGAAGAATTTTGGAATAACTTGAAAAATGTTTTAAGGAATTTGCTTGACAAGAATGTGCCGTTTAAGGCAACAGATGATGTGCAAACTTGCACATTCTGTGATTTTAAATCCATTTGTCACCGCGAAGATTCGGCTAAAAGATAGGTTTTGAATGGTCTTCTCTTTTTTTCTTGCTGAGAAAAAGAGATTTTTACGATTTTCTCGCTTACTTTTGTGGACAATTTAAAAGAAGACAGAGTTTTATGAATGAACTGCCCGAAGATGTGATGATGCTTTTCAGTTTCGTTAATATGAAACTGCGTGACGAATACTCTTCTCTTGACGACTTTTGTAATTCGTTGTCGGTTGACAAAATTTTTATTGAGGAGAAGTTGAAAAGTGCGGGTTTCGAGTATAACGAGCAACAAAATAAATTCTGGTAATTAATTCCGCTATTTATGTACAGTCGCGAAGAAATAAAACAACTGCACAGAGAGTTTTGGAACGGTTTCGATGAATTCTGTTCCCATTTGCCTCGTTTCAAATACAGAAAGAAACCTTGGATTCTTTACAATACCAAGATAAAGGGGGTTGAGTTGAAGTTCGATGCTACCCGCGAAGGGGCTTATGTTATTTTTGAACTCAACCATCACAACCAGAATAAGCGGTTCGCTATGATGGAGCTTATGCGCAAATACAAGGTGGTGTTTGACGAGTACTTCGATAATGCTATATGGGAGGATTCTTTTATTAAGCCTTGTGGTACCGATGTTTGCCGTATCTATCGTAGAAATCCCGATCTGAACATCCACAAAAGGGAACAATGGAAAGACTTCTATGTCTACCTGTCTAAAAATATGTCGATGTTGGAAAAGTCTTTCGACCAACTGAAAGAATTGCTTGAAATTATAGCCGAGCAGAATGCTATTTGAATACTGCTCTGTATGGATATGAAAATCCCCTGGACTGTGGTTCCAGGGGATTTTTTTCGTTTAGCCGACATTTACGGTTCTTGTCCCGTCTTCGTTTTCTTTGATGTGAACTTCAATTGCGTCTTCCGGAATAAGGTTTTTTACCATTTCCGGCCATTCAATGAAGCAGACGTTTCCACTATAGAAGTAGTCTTCATATCCGAAGTCGTATGCTTCTTCCTCTTTGTTGATGCGGTAGAAGTCGAAATGGTAGATGGGTTCCCCGTTTCCGTCTTCGTATTCGTTCACGATGGCAAAAGTCGGACTGTTTATGACATCTGTCACTCCAAGTTGTTCGCAAACAGCCTTTATAAAGGTTGTCTTCCCTGCGCCCATATTCCCATAAAAAACATAAACTTTTCCGTTGCCCATTTTTGCTACAAACTGGGCCGCTGCCTCGCTTATTTTATCAAGTGAGGGAATCTCAATGCAGAATGCCATATTTCGTTATTTCTTGATGATTGCAAATTTGCTGACGTTGCTTTCTCCTCCGTCTTTTGTGGCTTGGAATACGTAGTATACGCCTGTCGACGCGCGTCTGCCGGTCGATAAACATCCATCCCAAGTGTAGACGCTTCCGTTCGATTTTCCGTGGCATATAACGCGACCGGCCGCATCGGTTATGCGCACTTCCGTATCTTCCATCAATCCTGTAATGGTAATTACTCCACTATAGTCGGGGCGGACAGGGTTGGGATAAACATGCACATCGCTTAACGATGACTTCCCTTGTGCCGCGTCACTCTTATAGCTGAATAAGCCGTTCGGAGTCTGGATGTAAACTATTCCATTTTCAGGGTTGATGTCTATCGATGTAATGGAGTTGGTCGTCAGCGGACTGTTGCTGGTCGTAAAATGGTGGATGGTCTCCTGACCATCGGGACTGAGCAGGTATACGCCAGACGATAGTGTGCCAATCCATTTCCGGTTTGCTCCGTCAATGGCAATGGTGTTGATCATCTCTGTCGAGAGCAAGTAGTCGGCAAGGGTCTCGTCGTCGCGTCGGGTGATTTTTATTCTTGTTACCTTGTAGTCTTTATTGAAAACATTGGAGATGTTTTTAAGGACAAATGGACCAATGTCGGTTCCGACCCAGAGGTCGCCGTCTTTGTCTTCGGCCACACAGATGATTTTCGATGGAGAAACCGTCGTTCCGTCTGTAATGGTGAAGTTCTTGAATATCCTTTGGTTTGCCACGTTGTAGGCTTTTGTGCCACTCTGCATCAAGAACAGGCAGGTTTCACGGCTGTTGTTCATCTGCTTAGCCGCTACTGCCTTTATTTTACTCTTTTCGCAGATGGTGAAACCAGATATGTCGCTTATGTTGAATACCGACGGACAGTTGAGCGTATGCCATTTCCCGTCGGGGTCGACGCAGTGCATTAAATTGCCACCCTTTACATTCAAAACCCACATGTTGCCTTCTTTGTCGAATGTCAGATTTTCTACGGCTATGACTTCTTCCGAGCCTGACCAGGCTACCAAGTTGGTCTCGCTAGTATTGTAGGCTTTTACAAACTCGTTGTCGTAAAACTCGAAAATAGAGAACCAGGTGGAAACAAACATCCTGCGCGTGTCTTTAGGGTCGTACGTGATGTCGTATACGGCTTGGAATTTTGATTTACCTGATTTGAAGTCGTCTTTCCCGAAGTTTATCCATTCATTCCCATCGAATTGTTGGACAATTCCGTTATCTCCGTATCTGGGACCGTAGCCGGAAACAACTCTTCCCTCAGTAAATTTCATAAAACTTGGGTTGTTTGTCTTAGGCCCTTCAGGAAGGAATTTGTTCTCAACTTCTCCAGTCGATCTTCTGATGGCTTTCAACGTGTCTTGGGCTAGCCATATCAAGTCTGTTTCCGGGTCGTATATTGCATCTCTGATGGTGTCAGTAATCGATTTCAAAAAAATAGTGTCTCGTTTTAATTCTTTGTTGTAGATGGCCACATAATTCATGCTGGAAATGGTTAGAAAACCTTTGTTGCTGTGCACTTTATTTACGTTGGTGATGTAAGCGTATGGCGTAGGTTTCCAACCATCATCCCATATGTACCAATTGTCGCCGAAATAGTGTATCTTGTCTTCAAAAAGGCAGATTGTGCTCGCATTTCCTATTGGAAGGCTTCTGGCGTTCCAGTGCTCGTAGTTCGCAAGGTTGTTGTCTTTCCGGCTTGCTGAGTAGAGCGCGTTTGGAGTAAGCGCATAAATGCTGTCGTTTGTAATCTCGGTTTGTAAAACGGAAACGTAGTTTCCTTTTGGACCGATAATGTAAGTGTTGGCAACCTCCTTCTTTTGCAGGTCGATGGCAACAATGCCGAACCCGCAAGAAAGGTATACATATTTTCCTCCGAAGTTGATGCTGTTGATTGTTTTGCCTGATATGTCCTTGTTGGCAATATCCGACATCTTGTAGACTTTGCCGTGGTCGATGATGTCGATGATGAAACTGGAATAACAGATGACCAGCACGTCACGTTCTTTGTTATAGGCCGCTACCGAGATGTTACCGTCCGACAAACCCGTCAGTTTTGTATATTCTTCCAAACTGTTGTACTTCTTGTCTACAGAAAAGAGGTTGCCGTTGCTTACGGCATATATCTTGTCGGAAGTTGGAATGATTTGCTGGACTTTGTTGTAGGAAAAGTAGGTCTGCCAGCCTCCCATTTGAAGTTGGGCGCTAGCTGTAAATGCACTGGAAATAGCTGTGATGATGGCCGCCAGTGTTCCTAGTATAGTGTTGAACCTGTTCTTCATTTTATTGATTTTTTAGGTGCTCTATGAGTTTTTCTACTGCACGGCCACGGTGGCTGATGCTGTTTTTTACGGCAAGAGGTAGTTCCGCAAAGGTCTTGTCGTAACCTGTTGGTTGGAATACGGGGTCGTATCCAAATCCTTCTGAACCACTTTTTTTTGTGGTAATTATACCCTCGACTTTGCCTTCAAAAAGGGTTTCTTTCCCCTCTTCTATTAGTGCGATGACGGTACGGAAACAGGCTCTACGGTTCTCTTTCCCGTCAAGGGCAGAAAGTAGTTTCGCCATGTTGGCGTTGTTGTCTTTGCTGTCGCCTGCGTAGCGGGCTGTGTGCACACCTGGGGCTCCGTTCAGTGCTTCCACCTCCAAACCTGTGTCGTCTGCGAAGCAGTTGCAATGGTAGTGGCTCCAAATGTAGCGGGCTTTTTGTAGGGCGTTTCCCTCAAGCGTGTCGGCTGTTTCGGGTATGTCGGCTGTGCATCCCAGCTCGTTGAGTGTCTTGATGCTGAATTCCGAACCTATTTTTGCTTGTACTTCTGCAACTTTGTGCGCGTTGTTAGTGGCGAAACACAGTTCTTTCATTTTTCAAATTTCTTTGTTTTGTCAAAAATAGTACTTTTTATCTACCTAAGGGCGCTTTTCTCGAAAGTTCCGCACAAAAAATAAGTAATTTTGTGGACCATGAATAATCGTAATTATCAAAGGGAACTCGACAACTTAATCAATAAGCAAGTGGAGACGCAGAATGTGCCGTCTCTTTTGCTGCATTGCTGTTGCGCTCCTTGTAGCAGCTATGTGCTTGAGTATTTAACGCAGTACTTCTGTATTTCAGTATATTTTTATAATCCTAATATCTATCCGGCTGCTGAATATAGTCACAGAGTCGCTGAAATTAGGCGTCTTGTACAGGAACTTCCTGCCCTGCATAAGGTTGAAGTCATAGAGGGCCTTTTCGATACCCAGACTTTCTATGAGACTGTAAAGGGACATGAGAAGGATGCCGAAGGTGGTGAAAGGTGTGCCTTGTGCTTTAATCTGCGTTTGGAGGCTGCCGCTAAAGTCGCTAAGGAACGCCAATTCGATTATTTTACTACAACTCTGACCATCAGTCCGTTGAAGAACGCCACCGTGTTGAACAACATTGGCGAAAAGCTGGGCGAACAGTATGGAGTGACCTTTTTGCCGTCTGATTTTAAGAAAAAAGGCGGGTATTTGAGGTCAATTGAGTTGTCGAAAATCCATAACCTTTACCGGCAGAATTATTGTGGCTGTGTCTTTTCGTTGAACAACCAAAGACATGCGTGATTTTGTCTGCTAAATTTTCATTATTTTTGTATTCTGTGTCGGCATACGCCGATATAATATCTTAATCAGTGGCTCGTTTCCTTGATTAAGGATGATGCAATTAGAATTCTATGCGTAAGTTATTTTTATTATTGACATTTCTTTCGTTTGTTCTTCCTCATCTGGTGGCGCAAACGTCGGTGCGTTATTATGGACGTGTGTCTGACGAGTCAAATCACGGCATAGAAGCGGTTGACGTTACTGTTGATGGGCTGCCTTATGGAACCTCGACGGATTCTTCCGGACGGTATTCGTTTGAATTTGAAACAAATCTGCCAAAACTTACGCTTCGATTCGAACAATTTGGGTATGGTGTGATGATTTCTGTTCAGAAAGTGAAGGCGGGTAGTCATCGTGTCAATGTTACTCTCCGAGACTCTTCCGTTATGCTTTCCGGTGTCTCTGTCTCGGAAGTGTCCCGCCAGACTGCTTCGGTCAGTCGTCTGCCTGTTGAACGGCTTAAGGAGACACCTAGCGCAAATGGTGGTATTGAGGGACTGATTACAACCCAGGCCGGTGTCAGCTCAAGCAACGAATTGTCTTCGCAATATAATGTGCGTGGAGGTAACTATGACGAGAATAGCGTCTATGTAAACCATATCGAGGTTTACCGGCCGATGCTGGTCCGTTCGGGAGAACAGGAAGGCCTAAGTTTCGTTAATCCCGATTTGGTCGAGAGTCTGTCTTTCTCTACTGGTGGCTATAGTGTGGAGTACGGCGATAAAATGTCGTCGGTGCTCGATATCCAGTATAAGAAACCTGAAGCATTCGAGGGTTCTGCTATGGTCAGTCTGCTCGGTGCGTCTGCTTATGTGGGTGCGAAGACGGGTAAACTTACCCAGATACATGGTATTCGCTATAAGTCGAATGAATACCTTTTGGGTTCGTTAGATACTGAGGGTGAGTATAAACCGCGCTTTTTCGACTATCAGACCTATATCACTTATACTTTTAACCCGAAGTGGGAACTCAGTTTGCTAGGAAACATATCGAGGAACAGTTATCAGTTTGTTCCGGTTGACCGAACCACCAGGTTTGGCACTGTGGCTATGGCAAAGGAGCTAAAGGTTTACTTTGAAGGTCAGGAAAAGGACTTGTTCCAAACTTTCTTTGGTAATCTTGCGTTGAAATTCCGCCCGACTAAAGAGGTTGAACTGCAACTGCTGGCCTCGAACTATTATACGCGGGAAAACGAAACCTACGATATCTATGGTGAGTATGCCCTTTCTGATGTCGATGGCTCGAATTCTGCTTTTGTGGATTTGAGTAGCGGTATAGGTTCGTATACGCAGCACGCGCGCAACTGGATGCATGCCCAAGTTACCGGATTTTCTCATTTGGGTAAGTTTAAGCGGGGTGCAAACGAGTTTAAGTGGGGTGCGACCTATCAGCGTGAGAAAATATCTGAAAAGGTCTCTGAATGGGAAATGCGCGATTCTTCTGGATTCAGCATACCGTTTAATGCCGATTGCCTGAATCTGTACTACAACCTTTTTTCCGATAATGAGGTTGAGTCGAACCGCATTATGGGCTACGTGATGGATAGCTATACGTTCCGTCCGGATGTAGGACGCGTTGTCCTTTCTGGTGGTGTGCGTGGCAGTTATTGGGATTGGAACAGCGAGTTCTTGATGAGTCCGCGTGCTTCTATTGCCTTCTTCCCAGAAAAAATGCCACGTTGGGGCTTCCGCCTGGCTTCTGGTCTCTATTACCAGACACCGTTTTATAAGGAGTTGAGAGATACGTTTACCGTTGATGGTAATACTGAAATCCGCCTGAATAAGGATATTAAGTCGCAACGCTCTGTCCAACTGGTGGCTGGTGGCGATTATTACTTCCATGCTTGGCAACGTCCGTTCAAGTTTACCACCGAAATTTACGGTAAATATATCGACCGTCTGATTTCTTATAATGTCGATAATGTTCGCATTATTTATAGCGGAGAGAACGATGGGGAAGGTTATGTTGTTGGAGCCGACTTTAAAGTGTTTGGAGAGTTTGTGCCGGGTACCGATTCTTGGATTTCTTTGTCGCTTATGAAGGCGAAAGAAAATATCTATGGCGACGGTTGCGGCTTTATCTCTCGCCCGTCTGAAAAACGTTACGATGTCTCGATGTTTTTCCAAGACTATTTCCCCGGCTACGAGAAGTTCAAGTTTAATTTGAGACTTCTTTGGGGTGATGGCCTCCCATTCGGGCCTCCTCATAGTGAACGTAAGGATGCTGTCTTCCGCTCGTCGCCTTACCGCCGTGTGGATATAGGCTGCACTTACGTGATGAAACGTTCGAATAGTAAGTTTATGCAAACAAAACCGTTTAGTAATTTGAAGACCGTTTCTTTGGGACTTGATGTCCTTAATTTGTTCGATATTAGGAACGAAAGCTCGTTCTTTTGGGTGACCGATGTTACTAATTGTCAGTATGCGGTTCCTAACTATTTGACTTCAAGACAGGTGAATATAAAGTTGACAGTTGATTTCTAATTGATTTATGCGTAAGTTTTTATTAATTATAGTTTCTTCTATTTTATCGTTTACCGAGGCATTCCCCGCGGGTGAGACTCCGCAGCAGATCGTCGCCTCTCTCGATGAACCGCTGAAAGGTGTGAGGAAGAGTTTGGTGGATAGTGTAAAGGTGGAGTTGTCGGGCCGTTATGTAGAGGAATTTAGAACTTATGGACGAAAGTTGGCTTACGATTCCCTTGTCCATAGGGTTCGTGTTATAAAGTTGGCTAACGAGCATAACACTTCCGATACGTTGGCGTCTACTCGAAACGTGGAACAGCCGTTGTCTGATGTCGACCGTTTGAAGAAGGAAAACGAGACTCTTCGAAACGAGTTGAGGATGTTGAAGTCGGGGGAGGCTCCTGAGGTGGAATTAACACAGTTGCAGAAACGTACGCGTTGGATTGTCAAGCAGCTTGTTTTGCAGAACAATGCGGCTGCCGATACTTTGTGGAAGGTGTATAGCGACAAGTCGTTCGGCCGTGGACCGCTTTGTTTCGACTCTATATCGAAACGCTCGCTGGTCCCTTTTATGCCGAAGTATGAGAAGCCAAAGTTCTTGATGGCGAAAAAGTATCCGGCTAAAAAGACGCATTTCGAAGAGTTGTATGCGCAAAACGATGTGCGCAACTTGGTGCGAGAAAAGGTGAACTTCTCTCTGGTTGGCAGAAATCCTGCTGCATTCGACTATGTCCGTTTGAATGAGTACGACGACCAAAGTTTGCTGGTCAGCAAGAAAATTTCAAATGTGCGTAAGGTGGATGTCGACGAGAATTCGAGCCTGAATGTTTCCGATATAAAGAAACCGAAAGCCAGCCCTTTCAAACAAGATCCTTGGGTCACCAAGGCGACGCTTGATTTGCAGTTTACCCAGTGCTATATATCGAATAACTGGTATAAGGGTGGTAACGACTATGCTACACTGATGGGAGAGGGTAGTGTGGAAAGAAACTATAAGGAGGAAAAGAAAATATGGGATAATAAACTGGAGACTAAGGTCGGTTTTTATACCTCTTCCGTGCTTGAGGACCATGTGATAAGAGTCTATAACGACGTGTTCAAGTTGTCTTCTACTATGGGGTATAACTATTTTGACTCTAAATTGTATCCGGCCCTCTATGGTGAGTTTAATACCCAGTTGTTCCGTTCCTATAAAAACTATAAGGCGAAAGAGACGGAAAAGACAACTGTTGCCACTTCGTTTATGTCGCCAACCCGTTTCTTTGTTGGAGCTGGTGCAAAATACGAATTCAAAAAAGACGATATATTTGCCTATCTTTCACCTATTACAACCAAGGTGCTGTTTGTTGTGAACGACGATATTGAGGATGTTAGGACTGTTGGTATAGAAGATACGACTAAAAGAGCCCAAATTAACTTTGGTATTTTTGGTAAAGGAAAGGTGAAGTGGGCGTTCTCGAAAGATATAAGCATCAGTTCTGAATTTGATATCTTTGCGCCTTATAACTTTAAGAACGTAGAGTTTAACTGGAATACAGTGGGCTCGTTCAAGATAAACAACTATTTACGAACAAAGCTTACGCTGAATATGCGTTTCGACAGTACTCCGGTTTACGAAGAGAATGAAAGTCCTAAACTGCAAATTTTGGAACAGTTGGGCTTTGGATTTATATATACTTTCAACCAATAGCGAATATGAGATTTATTGTTATTCTTTTTGTCAGCCTTTTCGGCTTCTTGAACCCTGCTCTGGCTGAAGAAAATGTGTTTGTCCCTGCTTCTGAATGTCTGCCCGATCCGGTGTTAGACAGTTTGTCGGTCGAGAATGGACGTATATATGTGGAAGACCATGTTATTACCACGGGAGAACTCTCTTATGTGATGCATAAGGTCAATCCGTCCCTTTACGAAAAGCGGAGGGCTGGCCAGAAAATGTATCTGATTAGTATAGGAGGCTTCTTTCTTGGAACTGCCGCTATATGTACTGGCAGCTACTGGTACGACAATTTCAAAGGCTCTAGAAAAGATGCGGGCAAATGGCTTATGGTTGCCGGTGTGCCTGTTACTGCCGCTTCTATATGTACGTTTTCTGTAGGCGTTTCAAAGACCTATAAGGCAAGAAAACAGTTCCTGCGTAGTTGCTTTGGCCTTGCGTGGGCTGAAAGCGTTGATATGGGCATTGGTGTTAATAACGTTTCTGTTGGTTTACACTTTTAACCGAAAAGTGCAGCTGTGGGCTGAGTGGAGAATATAGCTTTGTTGCAGGCTATTGTTTATAGATTTTTCTAAGTTATAAAGCTAAGACAAATAAAAAAGGCGCACCGTAAGATGCGCCTCTTTTATGTTGTCCCTTCAAGACTCGAACTCGAACAAACAGTACCAAAAACTGTTGTGCTAACCATTACACCAAGGGACAATCGAAATATGTCGCAAAATTAAGATACTTTTATTATAAAGCAAAATTTCGCGTCGTTTTTTTTACTGTTATTTGGCGATGATGAGGAAATAGTTCTTTTTGCCTTTCTGCACTAACAGGTATTTCCCTGCAATCAGAGCTTCAGAACCTGCTTTCGCACTAGCATCTGTAACTTTTTCTTTGTTGATTGATACGCCACCGCCCTGCACCAGTTTGCGCATTTCGCCCTTAGAAGGGAAAATAGCTGCTTTCTCAACACAGAGGGTTAACAAGTCGCAATCGTTAATGTCGGCTTTGTTGACTTCGAATTGTGGAACACCTTCGAATACAGATAGCAGTGTCTGCTCGTCTATTTTTTGCAGTGTTTCTTTGGTGGCTTTACCAAAAAGGATGTTCGAAGCTTCAACAGCCTGCTCGTAATCTTCGCGAGAGTGAACCATAACGGTCACTTCTTCTGCCAGACGCTTTTGCAACAGACGCAAGCCTGGGTCTTTTTTGTGCTCTTCTATCAAGTTGTCGATAGTCGCTTTGTCGAGACTGGTGAAGATTTTTATGTAGCGTTCTGCATCCGCATCACTTACGTTCAGCCAGAACTGGTAGAATTTGTAAGGGGTGGTGTAGTCCTTGCTCAACCAAACGTTTCCGCTTTCGGTCTTTCCGAACTTGCCGCCGTCTGCCTTAGTGATGAGCGGACAGGTGAGTGCGTAGCACTCGTTGCCGTTTGTACGGCGGATGAGTTCTGTTCCGGTAGTGATGTTTCCCCATTGGTCGCTACCGCCCATCTGCAGTTTGCAGTTCTTGGTCTTGTTGAGGTAAAGGAAATCGTAACCCTGTAACAGCTGGTAAGAGAATTCGGTGAACGACAAGCCGTCGCGTGCTTCACCGTTCAAACGCTTCTGTACGCTGTCTTTTGCCATCATGTAGTTCACAGTGATGTGCTTGCCGATGTCGCGGACGAATTCCAAGAACGAGTAGCCCTTCATCCAGTCGTAGTTGTTGACCAGTTCGGCTTTGTTTGCTGCGTCGCTGTCGAAATCGAGGAATTTGCTTAATTGCTTCTTGA
This sequence comes from Bacteroidales bacterium UBA3297, assembly GCA_002362105.1. Lineage (GTDB taxonomy): Bacteria > Bacteroidota > Bacteroidia > Bacteroidales > Paludibacteraceae > Physcocola. Next base: position 109,092 of record DETD01000001.1, on the reverse strand, counting down.
TGCACTCAATGTTGTGGGTGAGTGTCGCCTCGTCGAGAAGGTTACGCTCTGCACTTTTTCCTGAAGGGTCGCCAATCATACCGGTCGCACCGCCAATCAGGGCCAACGGCTTGTGACCACAGCGCTGGAAGTGGCGCAACATCATAATACCACAAAGGTGGCCAATATGCAGTGAGTCGGCGGTTGGGTCAATACCCAAATAAGCCGTAACGGTTTCTTTTTCAAGTAATTCTTCTGTGCCTGGCATAATGTCTTGAAGCATGCCACGCCATTTGAGTTCGTCTACAAAGTTCATCGAATGGATAATTCTTTTTATACTGTCTGCAAATTTAAGACTATTCCACCGTTTTTCCCATTTTTATGCTAAGTTTCCTTCATTTTAATCGTTGTTTGCTCAATCTGTCATTCGTATTTATGAGTTGAAAAATAGAAGTTTGCCGAAATTTTTTATAATTTTGCAAGTTCAAACGTCGAAAAATAATTATTAAGATATTTATATGATTAATTGCCAAGAAGTTAAAAACGGTACTTGCCTCCTTATCGAAGGCCAGTATTATTTCGTAATCGAGTTCCAGCACGTAAAGCCTGGTAAGGGTAACACTTTCGTTCGTACTAAGATGAAGAACGTAAAGACTGGTAACGTGCTTGAACGTACTTATCAGATCGGTTTTAAGTTGGAAGACGTTCAGATTTCTAAGCGTCCATACCAGTTCCTTTACAAGGAAGGTGATGATGCGTATGTATTCATGAACAACGAAACTTTCGAGCAGATCACTATCGATAAGGTGGCTATCAACGGTGTTGATTTCTTGAAGGAAGGTGACAATGTTGACGTTGTTTCTCACGACGACCTCGTTCTTTATGCAGAACTTCCAGCAAAGGTTTCTTTGAAGATCACTTATACTGAACCTGGTTTGAAGGGCGATACTGCAACTAACACTTTGAAGCCTGCTACTGTAGAAACTGGTGCTACCGTACGTGTTCCTCTCTTCATTGAAGAGGGCGAGGAAATCATCGTCGACACTCGCGATGGTTCTTACCTTGGCCGTGCTAACGCTGGCTTGAAGAAGTAAATAGAATTGTTTAAAATACTTAAAAAAGGGAGTCGGGGCTTACTTGACTCCCTTTTTTGCTTACAGCAATCTTATTTTTTAATAACTTCGTAGCTTGAAACATTCTAATATTTATTCATGGAAAATACAGACAAAAAGAATTATAGCGCGGCTCTCGTTACACTGACTTCGCTATTCTTCATGTGGGGTTTTATTACCTGCTTGAACGATTTGTTGACCCCTTATTTGAAGGGCGTTTTTGAATTAAGCCATTTTGAAGCCAATCTGGTACAGTTTGCGTTCTTTACCGCTTACTTCGTTATCTCCCTTATTTATTTTTTGGTTTCTACTTTCTACAAAGACCCGATTCAACGAATTGGTTACAAGAACACGTTGGTCGCAGGCTTGGTAATTGCGGCTTTGGCTTGTTTCTTGTTTTATAAGGAAGCAGGCTCTGATGACCCTAAGTTCTCGTTGTTCTTGGGTGCGTTGTTCTTGTTGGGTACAGGCTTCACGTTCTTGCAGATTGCTGCAAATCCGTTGGTTTCAATATTGGGCCCTTCGCAAACCTCGTCAAGCCGTTTGAATCTTTCTCAGGCGTTCAATTCTCTTGGAACAACTTTGGCCCCTGTTGTAGGCGGCTACTTCATTTTTACCTATTTTAAATCGGATGCGAATTCTGCCAATGCGGTTCAAATCCCTTATCTGGTGCTGGCCAGCGTACTCCTTATGTTGGCGGGTGTGTTGTTCTTCTCGAATGTGCCGAATAAGGTTAGCACGGGTGGTTCCGCTGCTTCGGTTAAGGGTGCTGGCGCCCTGAAACACCCATACTTGGTTTATGGTATGTTGGGTATATTCTTCTATGTTGGTGCCGAAGTGGCAATCGGAAATAACCTGATTGGCTTTATGCAGGGTTGTTATGGATTGTCGACAGATGTGGCAACGACTTATCTGATGTTCTATTGGGGCGGTGCAATGATTGGCCGTTTTATGGGTGCTATATCGATGAGCCAGATGGAATCGTCTAGAAAGTACTTGCTGATGGCGGTAGCTGGTGTACTTACCACTGTTATTATCTGCTGTATTGCAATGAACACCAAGGCCGAAATCGAAATCTCACAGGTTGCCTTTTTCTTCGTTTATCTTGTTCTCAATTATATCATATTTATATCGGCAAAGTCCCTTCCTTCTCGTACACTGGGCTTCTTCGCATCAATTAATATCTTGTTGTTGTTGACAATGATCTGTTTCGAAGGACAGGTGTCGTTGTGGGCTGTGCTTTCAGTTGGTTTGTTCAACTCTATTATGTTCTCAAATGTGTTTACCTTGGCTATAGATGGCTTGGAAGAGTACACTGCCCAGGGCTCATCTTTGTTGGTAATGATGATTCTTGGTGGTGCCATAGTTCCTCCAATACAGGGTTATGTGACAGATAAACTGCCTGCTGAAAGTATGCAGTATGCGTTCCTTGTTCCGTTGTTCTGCTATATTTACTTGGCATGGTACGGTTTTGTAGGTTCTCATATCGGTAAGGCTAAAAAAATAGTGGTTAAGCAGGAAGAGCATCCTGAAAGTATTGTTCTTAAGTAATTACAATTTGTTTAAAATACTAATCTGAAATATAAATGACAAACACAGCTAAAAAGCCTTATGTTGTAGGCATTGACCTTGGTGGTACTAACACTGCGTTCGGTATTGTTGATGAAAAGGGTAATGTTGTTGCTCAGAATTCTATTAAGACGCAGCAGTATCCCGATCTTAACGATTATATGGCTGCCCTCTCTTCTGCTATAAAAGCGCTTATTGAAGAAAGCAAGGTCGGTATCGCTAATGTTAACGGTATCGGTATTGGTGCGCCTAATGCTAACTACTACACTGGTAACATCGAACATGCTGCCAATCTGCCTTGGAAGGGTATCGTTCCTTTCGCAAAGTTGCTTTCTGAAAGCACTGGTCTTCCTGTTTCTTTGACTAACGACGCTAATGCCGCTGCTATTGGCGAGGCTACCTATGGTGTCGCAAAGGGCATGAAGGATTTCATTATGATTACGCTTGGTACAGGTGTTGGCTCTGGTATTTACTGCAACGGCAAGCTGCTTTATGGTAGCGATGGTAATGCCGGCGAACTTGGCCACGTTGTAGTTCGTCGTAATGGCCGTCCTTGCGGTTGTGGCAACAAGGGTTGCTTGGAGTGCTACACTTCGGCTACCGGTATTGTTCGTACTGCTCGTGAATTCTTGGCTACCGACAAGACAACATCTACAATGCTCCGCAATTACAAGGAGGAAGAACTCACTGGTAAGATTATTACAGATTGTGCTCGTCAGGGCGATAAGATGGCTAACGACATCTTCGTTGAAACAGGTACTATTTTGGGTGAGGCTCTTGCCGATTTCGTTAAGTTCAGCAGCCCTGAGGCGATTGTTCTTTTCGGTGGTCTCTCGCAGGCTGGCGACCTTATCCATGTTCCAACTGCAAAGGCTATGAACGACAACCTTATGCCTGTGTTTAAGAATAAGGTTAAATTGCTCCAGTCTTCTCTGATTGGTGCTAATGCCGCTATTCTTGGCGCTTCTGCTTTGGCTTGGGAACTCTAATAGTCTATTAGATCTATAAATAATCAGCCCCGTGCAGTGAGTTTGCACGGGGCTGTGTTTTTTTAGAACTTTACTCCTACCGTAAGCAGAATTTCCGATGTGTTTGTGCTTTGGTCGATTACGTTATAATTCCCTCCTGAAACTGTTGGTAAAAGGTCTGCTTTCTGGTGCTTGTATACATACGCTAAATCGGCAAATAACCATTGGTATTCGTAGCCAGCGCCTGCGCAAACATAAAGGGCATCGTGTGGCAGTATTAGGCTGAAGCGGATGTCTTTTTCTTGCAAATCTTCTTCCGACGGAGTGTCGGCTGGCGATGTGGTGTAAGCCAAACCCGCGCGGACTTTGAGGCGTGTTGCGGGTTTTGTCTCAAATCCGGCTCTGATGGTGTGGCAACTGTTCATATAAGTTTCCACATAGTCTTTGACGTCGTTGAAGTAGTCGTATGAGGAGCCCGCATTGATGGCACTGTAGTCTTGGTAGGAATACTCTATGTCTAGAACCGATTTCGAACCAATATACCATCCTAGTCCGGCGTCTATTTTTAACGGCCCCCACTGGTGGTGCTCCATGTCGATATAGTTTTTCCTGCCGTCGTTTTCGTCAGGTTGGTTGGATTTTTCCTTTCTTGTCTCCTCATAGTTGTATCGGGTCGGAGAGTGAAGGGCAAAGGCTATGTTGAAGTTTTCCATAAGTTTCAATACAGTGCCGGCCTTTATACTCATACCTGTAATACTGGTCTTGAAGGTGTTGCTGCCGAAAAGGTTTGTTGAGTTCTGTTCGTAGTTCCCGTAAATAAAGTTCAAGCCTAGTCCGAAGAAGTGGCGGTTCCCAAAGTTTGCACCATATCCGGCGCTCCACATCCCGTTATATCCCTCTTCATTGAATTTTGAGTCGTTGTAGTTGGCCTTGTTGTCGAAATCCCTTAGTCGGTGGTATGAAAAACCTATTGCCGAAGAAACAAATCCGCTTGCTTTGTGGTTGTTCCCTATAATAAATACCCCGCCAGCATTTCCCAGGGCAATATTGCTGTTCCCGTCTTTTAAGCTGAAGGCTGGGGTGACACCGACTTCGGAAAACTGTGTGTAAAGTCCTAAACCGGCCGGATTTTCCCTGATTGTGCTGATGTCTTCACCTATAGCGATTCTGGCTCCTGCCATTGCACTATAGCGGGCGCTGCCAGAAACTGCGTCCTCTAGACTTAGGGTGAGATAGCGGTTGCTGAGCGACATGGCGTCATCGGTCTGTCCATGTACCTCGCAGGCTGCAACCGTTAGAAGTAGGGCTATAATTGAGTTTTTCATCGTAGTTCCTTTTTTTCTTTTTGCTAAGTTACTGATTTTTGTCCGATTGATAGATAGGTATAGGCTGTTTGCCTGCTTCTTGTGGCCTTTATAGCTGTGATAGACGTACTTTTATCTTGAATAGGATAGATGCGCTAATTCCACGCACGTATAGCACGAATAGGTCTTTAAGGTTGTGGATGCTTCGGTAGTCCTTGCCGTCTACGTAAACAACGTGCATAGAAGTTGGCGATTCTCCCTGCATAACGCCTATATGTGAGGAAAAATCGTCTTCTGCGCTGAAGTAAAGACGGTAGTCGTTGTCTGACACTTTCGCTAGGCTGGCACGGTACAGCATCTTTCCATAGAAGGACGCTGTTGTATGTGATGGAGAAAGCAATTGGCAGACATATTCGAAACTTGTGCCGTTGGCGCTTTTCCATAGGGTGAGGTCTTTAAACTTCTCGTAGCAGGTCAGCCAATAAAAACCATCGAAAAATTGGACATCAATGTGCCAGGGCTGAATCGTTTTTCCTTCTAGCTGGCAGTGCTGCATATCTGACCAGTTGCTGCCGTCACCCGATGTCAGGTGCCCAATAGCATATTGGCCGTCGCCTGGCTTTAAGTCAACAACCCACATTTTGTAGATTCCCTGGTACAGAATGGCAGGTGAAACTAATTCTCTGCCGAAGGATTTGCTGATATCCATTAAGATTTCCTTCTCGGTCCAGTTAATCCCGTCTTTTGTTGTCTTCCTTAATAGGTAGTGGGTGTTTGAATTGCTGTAGTTGTGCTTGCCGTGCCGCTTTGTTTTCCTGTACCAGCATTCTAACGCGCCGTCTTTAACGAACAGGTGTGGGTCGGAGAGATAGTCATAGTCCTTGATTTCTTCTGCTGTCAGGTCGTCAATCGGATTAGACATTCCGTTCACACTGTCCCAGTGGTATCCGTCGTTTGACACGAAAACAGATGGACATTCGAAACGGTCACGGTAGGGTGTCGTCTTATGCGGATAGGGAGAGTTTGCCATCCAAAAAGAATATCCGTTCCATGTCGCTTCAAAATATAGCACACTTGGATGATAGGGCGAATTGTAGCCGTCGAAAGTGGCTATCTCCAGCGGAGATTGGTTATATTGAGAATGCTTGTTTAAAAGATGGGTCATGACAACTATCAGTGAGTCGTAGTGTATGTAAAAATATGGAAAAGTTTCTAAATAAGCAGAATTGTTGTGGCTTAAAGTCCCGATTGTCAGTTACTCTTTCCCCGCCTTGTACAAAAAAAAGTGTGCCGAATTGCTTCAGCACACTTCCGATATTGGTCTATGTCTAATACTTTAGAATTTAGCACCCACTGTAAACATAATATTGTGGGTCTTGATAGTTTGGCTGATTGGGTCTATCTTCCAACCATCAATTTCGCCGCTAGCATTTAGAACAGGCTCCTGCCATTCGTAGAAGTCTTCTTTCTGCTGTTTGTTTACGTATGCGATGTCTGCATAGAAATTCTTGCCGTGGTAGCCAGCACCAAGGGTGATGTAGTTGGCTGCTTTTGGAATAGAGTAAGAATAAAGAACAGACTCATACTGGTAAGGAACATACAAGCCATTGTTGTAAAGAGGCTGTCTGCTGATGTTTCGTCCGTAGCAGTCGTCTTGTGTTGGAGCGGTCTGGTGAGCAAAACCTAGGCGACCTGCAAAACCTTTGGCAATCTGTATTTCCGTACCTATTTTAATGGTGTGTGTCGCTTTGTAGTTCTTGTCGGCGAAGTATTTGATGTCGCGGAACTGGTGGCCATTGACATTCTTTACACGGAGGGCAGAAGCGTCGCTATAGATGTAGTCAATGTCGGCAACAGCGCGTTTACCCATAATGAAGCCTAAGCTACCTTCAACTTTCAAAGGAGTTTGAACGTCATATTGTGCGTCTTCGTATCCTGCAACACCGCCAGTCAGGTTGTTGTTTTCGTCTCTTTCTGGGTAGTAGGCGTTTTCGCTAACTGAGAGCCAGGTTGGAGTGGTGAAAGCAGCACCAACTCTCAAGAACTTGGCTGGCTTTGCAATAACACCGAGATTCAAGTTCCAACCGTTAGCAAGTACTTCAAAGTCGTTGGTCTCGAAATCTCTTCCTATAACAGATTCTGTTGACTGTTTGTAGCTGAGCGACGCAACATTGATGCCGATACCGGCGTAAATAGCGTTGCTGATGTTCATACCATAGGCGAAGTGCCACAAGCCAGAACCGTCGTCTTCAAGGAATTCGTTCTCGTAATAGGTGCCATCTTCCAACGTACCAGTTGTGTAGGTGTCTCTGTTATAGTTGGCCAGACGGTTATAAGCAATGGCGAATGAAGAAGTGATGTAGCCATGCTTTCTATTCTTCTTGCCGAAGTTCATCACACAGCTGAAGTTGTTGATGTTAAAGTCGGCGTTGCCGTCGTTGTCTAAGTTCAAGTTCGGGGTGAGCCCGATATCCCATTTGCGGTAGATACCGAGAGCAGCCGGGTTGTCTTTAATGGCGCCACCGTCGCCGCCAAGGGCTCCCATTGCACCTGCCATACCAGAGTAGCGGGCAGTACCCAAAACTGGTTCATCTAAACTCATTTTCAGTGCGCGACCAGCAAATGTCAATGCGTCGTCGTCTTGTGCGAAACCAGCGGTGATGCTTGATGCAATCAGACCGCAAATCAAAGTTATTTTTTTCATAATGGAATTTGTTTCTAAAATTGGAATTAATTAGGTACGCTTTTGTTAGCGATTAACGGTGTCCTCCACGGCCGCCGCCTGTTGAACCACCACGGCTGCTGCCTCCACCGAAAGAACTGCCACGACTGCTGCTGCCGCCTCCGAAGGATGATGAGCCTCCGCGGCTTCCTGAACCACGGCTATCGCCTCCGAATGAATGGCTAGAACTAGAGTTGGAGCCAGAAGAACGGAACCCGTTTGAAGAACTTCCACTTGAGCTTCCACCTCTGTTGTATGAGCGGGTGCTGTTGCCTGAAGGGAAGGTGTTTGAACGCGTGCCTCTACCGCTGTTCTGATAAGAACGGGTGTTGTTGCCACCGTTTTGGTATGAACGTACGCCTCTGCTACTTGATGTGCTGTTTATGCTGCCACCCCGGCTGCCTCTAGTGTCAAGACCAGAGCGTCTTGCTCCGCGCGGTTGAACGCTGCCCCTGTTGCCAAGCATGTTGTTGCGGCTGTAGGCATGACGGTTGTAGTATGGAGTCAGACGTTTGTGACCGTAGTAGTGGGGACCTCCGTGGCGGTAGCCATAGTAATGGCGGTATGGGTATCCATATCCATAACCATAGTAGCCCCAACCTGGACCCCAGTAGCAAGAGTGACGGTAGTAGTAGCCGTCCCACCATGGATCGTAGTAACCCCAGTAACCATAGTTCCAACTCCATCCCCAAGACCAACCTGGACGATAATAGGTGTAGTAAGGGCTGCCGTTGATAACATAAATGTTTGTTACGTTGCCGTCGGCATCAGTCGCCGTCTCGCTGGTATAAACAGGGAGGTCGGCGTCATGGAATCGGTTCAGTCGTCTTGAATATACATAGTCGCTATCATCGTATGCGATGAGGGTGTCTTTGTCGTAAGCGTGTCTCGACACCTTTTCGCTTGTATAACTTTCTGGAACTGATACAGATTCTGCTACTTTTTCAGTCTGCTCTTCGCTTTCTTCTGGATCGTCGTCAGGAGAGTAGTAGATGTCGTCCTGTGCGAAAACCGACATTGATGGAAGGGCGAATGTTGCGAATAGTAACGCGTATTTCAGAATTTTTTTCATATTCTTGTCCTCCTATAAATTTCGTTTAATCCTTATTTTTTCTTTAAGTTGTACAAACACCGTGCCAAACAAAATCTCTTTTCTTTTGACACAAATTGTTCTTATCTTTGCCATAGCTACAATTGCCTCTAATTCAACACCGGAATTTGTCGAAATGTAGCTCTTATAGCAAACAAAGGTAAACAAAAAAAATAATTTGTTCCCCTTTAATAATTGCTAAAAAGTTCTAATCTCTACAAACTAACAACTAGTTATGGATTATTCTGAGTATTTTTTCGCTATTCCTAATGACGCTCAAGATTTTGCTGCCGATGTTCTCCCTTCTTTTTTTGAAGATGCAGGTTTCGATAGTTTCGAGGCCGCTTGTGGAGGTTTGAAGGCGTTCGCACCGGAAAATGCTGTCGACGATGTTGCTGTTCAAGCTGTTTTAGATGCTTTTGTTGACGCTTTCCCTATGGCTGACGGTATAACGTTCAAAAAAAGAAGTATCGCTGATAAAAACTGGAATGAAACGTGGGAACGCGAGTCGTTTAGGTCGTTAGTTTTCGAGAACCGGTGCGTTGTTCATAGCCCTTTGGTGACAGATGTCCCAAAGGTGGAGTTCGATGTCCTTATCGATCCTAAACAGGCGTTCGGGTCGGGTAGCCATGAAACTACTACTTTAATGATAAGACGGATTTTGGCTGCGGACCTTATGGGTAAGTCTGTAATTGATGTCGGCTGTGGCACTGCTATTTTGGCAATTCTTGCAAAAAAGAAGGGCGCTGGTAAGGTCGCTGCCTTCGATATTGACAAATGGGCCTATGAGAACGCTATAACTAATGTCGGGTTGAACGGTATTGATGACATTGATTTAAAATTGGGCGGATTTGAGGTGATGCAATCTGGTGAATACGATTATATATTCGCAAACATCACCCGTAACATACTGCTTGAAGGACTTCCGTTTTATGCCCAGCATTCCAAACGGGGTACCCGTATGTTTATGAGTGGCTTCTTGCCTGCCGATGTTGACTATGTCCGTGAAAAATGTGGAGAATATGGATTCTCCTTAGTCGATACGTCGGAATTGAATGGCTGGGCATCGGTCGAGTGCGTTAAACTCTAAAACAACGACTTATGGATATGGAATTTACAGAAGAATCTAGGATTTTGTACAAACTGGTGGAACGGACGTCTTCCAACGTGTTCCTGACAGGAAAGGCTGGTACGGGTAAAACTACTTTCTTGAAATACTTGCGGAAGCATTCGGCCAAAAGAATGGTGGTGGCTGCGCCTACGGGGGTGGCGGCTATTAACGCCGACGGTGTTACCCTGCATTCGCTCTTCCAACTGCCTTTCGAACCGTTTATACCCAATTCATTTCAAAAAGAAGGCAATTTCCGTTTTAGCCGTGAGAAACTGAATATTATACGTAGTCTGGATCTCTTGGTGATAGACGAGATTAGTATGGTCCGCGCCGATGTGCTCGATGCTGTCGATTCTGTACTTCGACGTGTCCGTCGTAACCAGTTCCCTTTCGGAGGTCTGCAACTTTTGCTGATAGGCGATATGCAGCAGTTACCTCCTGTGCTGACTTCGCAAGAGGAAACTCTGCTGGAACCCTATTATCCGACTTCCTACTTTTTCGACAGTCTGGCGTTGAAGAAGGCTGGTTTCGTTCCTGTCGAGTTGAGTAAGATATACCGTCAGTCCGATGCCTCATTTGTTGATATCCTCAATGCTGTTCGGACTAATACTGCTAATGAAGGACAACTATCGGTGCTGAATGCACGCTATATACCCGGGTTCAATCCCGATACGGCGGAAGGCTATATCAGGTTGACAACGCACAACCACCGTGCTAAACAGGTGAACCAGCAGAAACTCGATGAACTCGATGGCCCAGCCTATACGTTTATGGCAACTGTTACAGGCGTTTTCCCCGACACGTCGTTCCCAACGGAAATGAATTTAGTGTTGAAGAAGGGGACGCAGGTGATGTTTGTCAAGAATGACCCTTCGCCAGAAAAAGCCTTCTTTAATGGTAAAATAGGTGTTGTCTGTTCAATCTCGGAAAACAGTATAACGGTTCAGTTCCCCGATGGGGGAAAAGTGGATGCTCCGAGTCTTACTTGGAACAATGTGCAGTATGAACTGAACCATGAAACGAAAGCTATAGAAGAAAAAGTGATTGGCACTTTTTCTCAATTCCCACTACGTTTGGCATGGTCTATCACTATTCATAAGAGCCAGGGACTTACTTTCGACAAGGTTATGCTCGATGCGAACAGTGCATTTGCTCATGGTCAAGTCTATGTTGCCTTAAGCCGTTGCCGCTCGTTAGAGGGACTCGTCCTCACCTCTCCGCTTTCGTCCGATGCCATAAAGACAGACCAACGTGTACAGGATTTTTCTGAAGAGGTCGGCCGGCAAACAGTATCGGAAGAACAGTTGACGGAAATGGAGTCCGAGTATTTTGAACATCTGTTGCTGGAGCAGTTCGATTTCGCCGCCCTTGGTGCTATGTTATCCTCTTTCTCTAGAATAATAACAGAACATTTCCCTCAAACCTATTTGCCGTTGTTGCATGAGGTGAAAAAACAGCAGGATGCATTCCAAAAAGAGGTACTGGAGGTCGCAGTCAAGTTTCAAAGTCAAGCGCAAAGTTATTACCATGCCAGAGATGAACGTTTACAGGAACGCGTGACGAAAGCGTCGGTGTACTTCCTTGATAAGATACGGAATCAGTTGGAACCTTTAGTGCGGAAACTTGATGTGCAGGTGCCTCGAAAAGAGATAAAATCCCGTTATGCGGCTTTGTTTGAGGATTTCAAACTGCAATTGAAAGTTAAGTGCCAAACTTTGTCTCAATCGGTAGAAAGTTTTAGTGTAAATTCTTATTTGAGAGAAAAAGCGTTGGCGTTAGTCGATGACGAAGGTAGGGGAGAGAAGAGAAACCGAAAGTCGAAGTCTGCGAAAAATACGCCAAAGCAAAAAGAACCGAAGATTCCAACGGCCCAAATATCTTACGAACTTTATTGTGGCGGTAAAACGCCACAGCAGGTCGCAAACGAGCGAGGGCTTGCTTTGACGACTATAATGGGACATCTTTCCACTTATGTGGCAAGCGGAAAACTCGATGCTTCCGATTTTGTGTCAGAACAGAGTATTAAGGAGGTTGGACAGTATTTGGACGAACATCCCGAAGCCCAGTCTTTCACCGAAGTTTATCATGCTTTAGAGGGGAAAGTCTCCTACGAAGATATTAAAATGGTGTGGGCAATGCCAAAATATCACCGGTCATAGTTGCATTAAAGTTTAAACTCGGTATATTTGCCCAACAATAAAAATTTTATGCGTCGATTCTTTCAGTATTTAAAGTATTGTTTTACTTCCGGCTATCGTCATGGCTTTGGTATTCATTCCCCGTATGTGTATCATTTAGTGACGACTATAATAGAGGAAGACCTACCATATTATAAGTATAGTCTGATAGAAAAGATACGCGCGAAGATGTGCAGGACCGATGAAAAGATTGGGGTCTACCTGCCTGATGGGTCGAAACAGCTGGAAAGTATAAGGAAAGTTGTCTCCAAATATGCTATAAGCCCGAAGTACGGGCAATTGTTGTTCCGCCTTGTGAATTACTACAAGCCTGACGTTGTTCTTGAATATGGAGCTACATGTGGTATATCGACCATGTATCTGGCGGCAGTAAATTCTAAAACTTCCGTCTTTTCGCTAAGTGCGCAGCCAGAAATGTCGGATTTGGCACAATCTTTGTTCGATAGAATTGGTATGCACAACATAAAAAAAGTGGTGTGCGCCGATGAGGAAAAAGTTTTCGATGGCGTTATAGACAAAATGTCGCAGAACGATTTCTTCTATATCAACTCGGCTAGCGCAGATGAAATTTTGCATTTGGCTAGAAGCAGGATGGATAAATTTGACGAACGCTTCTTTATTGTGCTTCCTTGTCCTTATGCCTCAGCGGAAATGTGGAAGACGTGGGAAACTCTTAAGGCCGACAACCGGGTGAAGGTTTCTATCAATCTGTTCCAGTTGGGTATATTAGTCGCAAATAACGATTTGCAGAAAGAAGATTATATCGTACGCTATTAGCAAATTGCACTCTTGCTTGTCCTTCGGAAAAGTTTGATGCCGTAATCACGACTATTTTTCTTCTTTTGGAGTTGTTATTTATAAAAAAAGATATATTTTTGCACACCTCTAAGAGGTCATATGTTTTTTGTTTAACAAAAATTCAGTCTCATGTATTGGACACTAGAATTAGCGTCAAAGTTGGAGGATGCTCCTTGGCCAGCTACTAAGGACGAACTGATTGATTACGCAATGCGTTCGGGAGCGCCACTAGAAGTAATTGAAAATCTACAAGAATTGGAAGACGAAGGCGACGTTTACGAGAGTATCGAAGATGTTTGGCCGGACTATCCAAGTAAAGAGGATTTCTTGTTTAACGAAGACGAGTATTAATTTTTATTGATTTAGTCTCAGGGATATTAGCGAATAGGGATTTTTAGTGATTTGGTCCTCAAAAAAGGGTCTTTTGTTGCTATTTATTCCAAAAATTGCTAATATTGCTGAATATTTTGGTTGTATTCTCATGATGTGTCTGAAAAAATTGATTGTAACTGTTTGTGCTTCTGCACTTCCTCTTGTGGGACAGGCGCAATTCGATACACAGAGAACGCAATATATGTATGGCCCTTCTGCTTATTGTCCGGGAGCTGTCGCACAAAATGATATGTGCAATGTTTTTGGTGTTTATCGTTTGCAGTGGGCGGGCTTCGAAGATGCACCTCACGATGTGATCGTGTCGGGTGATATTCCATTCTCCATTTCGGGAACGAAACATGGTATTGGAGTTAGCTTCGTTTCTGAAGAGATTGGCGCTTTCAAAAACCAGGCCTTTTTGCTGCAATATGCATACAAAATGCCGCTCTGGCGTGGCCAATTGGGCCTTGGCCTGAATTTAGGCGCTGTGAATCTTGGAGCTGTAAATGATTATAAATTTGATTTTACAGGAACAGGAAATGTAGTGGGCAGTGAACACCACGAAGATTATCACAAAGAGTCTAACTTAGATTTGGAAAATACAAGTTTGGCTTTCGATTGTGGCTTCGGCGCATATTATTCTGATGAATCCCTTTATTTGGGCTTCTCTGTTCTGAACCTCAATAAACCATCTTTCGATGTTGGTGTCGGATCGGGGCAATCGGGACAGTCGAGTGGAAGTAATTCCGACTCGGAGATTGATATCGCAAGGGTATTCTATTTAACGGGTGGTTACGACCTGCCTCTCTCAAATGAGGAATTTCATTTGAAGCCTTCGGCGTTGTTCCGAACTGATTTCAATGTCAACTCTTTCGACCTTACGTGTTTGGTCGACTATAAGAAGAGGTTTGTTGGAGGCTTGGGATACAGGTTCGGCGATTCTTTTGATTTCTTGGTCGGAGCTAACCTGCTTAGCGGACTATTTATAGGCTATTCTTATGACCTTCCTGTGTCGGGAATGATAAAGTCGGGAGGTAGTCATGAGGTTTGCCTCAAGTATTCTTTTAAGTTGGAATTCGCAAAGAAAAATAAATATAAAAGTGAACGTATTTTATAAACTAAAAGAGCAATCAAGTAATTTAAATATCATGAAAAAACTGTTAATTTTTTCAGGAATAACGGCCCTTCTCGCTAGTTGTGGCGGTGGCGACAACGGTGAGTTGGTGGGTGTTTATTCAAAGTCGTGGAAGGAGCCAACCCCTTATGGTATGCTTTTTATTAAGCGAGGCTCTTTCACAATGGGTCAAAATGACCAGGACGCTAACTGGGCGATGACTTCGCAGTCGAAGACCGTCTCTTTGGATGCTTTCTGGATGGATGAGACCGAAATTACCAATGGCGAGTACAAGCAGTTCGTTTATTGGGTGCGTGACTCTATTGCCCGCGAAAAGTTGTCTAACGTTGACGAGACTTACAAAATTACCCAGGATAAGAAGGGTAACGAGCTCGACAAACCAAGACTGAACTGGAAGAAGAATATTCCATGGGAGAAACCTACTGAAGATCAGAAAATCGCTATCGACAGTATGTTCTATATGGGTGAAGACAATATCGATATCGCTCCTCAGTTGAACGGTATGATTATGTCTTACCAGTATTCATGGGTTGACTATGTTCAAGCTGCTAAGAAGGAGAACAAGTTCGATCCTATGATTGGCTCTTACAACCGTAGCCTTGCAGGCCTCGGTCGTACTAAGGACAGTGCTGATGTGATGGTTAAGAAGGATACTTCTTACTACAATGCTGAAGGTCACATCATCAACCGTACTGTTTACCGTGAGTTGAAGCACCGTTCTGACTTCATTTCTCGCAAACGTATCAATATCTATCCTGATACTTTGTGCTGGATTCGTGACTTCACTTATGCTTACAACGAACCATACATGAAGATGTATTTCGCTCACCCAGGTTATGGAGAGTACCCTGTAGTTGGTGTTTCTTGGGAACAGGCTCAGGCTTTCTGTCACTGGCGTACTTTCTTGTTCAACTCTTATCAGGTAGCGCATAAGGGTGTCCGTGTGCAGGACTTCCGCCTTCCTACAGAAGCTGAATGGGAATATGCAGCCCGTGGTGGTAAAGACCTCTCAATGTATCCTTGGGGTGGTAACTACATCCGTACCGCTAAAGGTTGTTTCTTGGCTAACTTCAAGCCTCAGCGTGGTAACTACACCGACGACGGTTATTTGATTTCTTCACGTGTGGCTTCTTTCCCTCCAAACGATTACGGCTTGTATGACATGGCTGGTAATGTGGCAGAATGGACTTCTTCTGCATTCCACGAGTCAAACTACAGCTTCGTACATGACATGAACCCTAACTACGAGTACAACGCTAAGTCTATGGACCACGACGTTATGAGAAAGAAGGTTGTTCGTGGTGGTTCTTGGAAGGATGTTGGTATCTTCTTGCAGTGCGGTGTACGTACTTATGAGTACCAGACAGAGAACCGTTCTTTCATCGGTTTCCGTTGCGTTCGTAGCTACATTGGCGCAGAATAATAAATCTTACAATCTAATATAATGTTAAACTAAAAAATAATTGAATTAAAATGGGTATCATTGATTTCTTCCAATCTGAAAAGGGAAAAAAGATTACTGGTTGTATGTATTCACTTGGTGCATCTGTCGTTATTGTCGGTGCATTGTTTAAGATTCAGCACTGGCCAGGTGCAGGTCCTATGCTTTGCGTAGGTATGTTTACTGAAGCAATCTTGTTCGGTATTGGTGTGTTCGATAAGCCTCACAAGGAATTCGACTGGTCTATCGTTTACCCTGAACTCGAAGGTGGCGAAGCTGAAGGTGGTAAGGCTGAAAATACTAAGAACGGTGTTATCGCAGTTCCTGAAGTTGATCCTAAGACTTTGGTTGAGGAGCAGGTTAAGAAGTTGGCTGAAAGTGTTTCTACTCTCAACACTACTGCAACTCAGATCGGTTCTATCGCATCTGCCGCTAGCGAGTCTCAGGAATATGTGAACAACTTGAACAAGGCTACTCAGGCTGCTTCTGCGTTCGCTGCTTCTCAGGCTTCTTTGACTTCTGCATCTGATAATTTGGTTGCTTCTTACCAGAACATCGCTTCTAGCATCGGTGCTGCTTCAAACGGCTCTCAGAACTTCGCTCAGCAGATGGATGGTATTACAAAGAACATTTCTACTATTAACTCAGTATTTGAATTGCAGGTTAGAACTGTTAACGAACAGAACGAGGCTATGAAGTCTCTCGCTGGTGCTGTTAACAAGATTCAGTCTTCTCTTGAAAACTCTGCTCAGAGCGCTGCTGACTACCAGCAACAGATTGCAAGCCTTGCTAACAATTTGAAGCAGTTGAACAACGTTTACGGTGGCATGCTTAACGCAATGACTATCCGCTAATTCGAACATTGATTGATTTGTAAAATTGTTTTAAGTTAATACAGTACAATGGGAGCAACGAACTGTCCGGAAACCCCGAGACAAAAAATGATCTCCATGATGTATCTGG
This sequence comes from Bacteroidales bacterium UBA3297, assembly GCA_002362105.1. Classification (GTDB taxonomy): domain Bacteria; phylum Bacteroidota; class Bacteroidia; order Bacteroidales; family Paludibacteraceae; genus Physcocola. Next base: position 92,330 of record DETD01000001.1, on the reverse strand, counting down.
TGTACACGGCGCTTTTGGCGTTGAACGTGTCTGTACAGATCCTCGATGGATATAAATTGGTGCAAGACTCTTTGAAGTCTTCAATGTCAATTTCTGAAAACTCTAAGGCTTCTTTGGATAAGTCTTTCGACAAGGAACTTGCTAACAACAAGGCTAAGTTCTCTGGCCCTAAGGCTTCTTACGATGCAGTTAACAAGGCAGCCGACGAGACTATCAAGTATATCGAAGATATCAAAGCTCAGATTATTGAAGGTGTTGATGGTGCTAAAGCTGATACCCTTTCTGACGGTGGTCTTGGTGAGTTGAACATTCCAAGCGTAATTTGGAAAACTAAAATCGCTACTAAGGGCGAATCTAAAGATGGTCTTCTTTACGAGGCTGTTGAAAAGTTCCGTGCTGTAGTTGAAAAGGCTTACGGTAAGGATAAGGATGCTATCGCAGATCTTAACAAGACTTTCGAAATGAAGTCTAAGAAGACTGAAACTGGTACCCGTACTTGGGAAGCTCGTATTTTCGAAGATATGCCTGCTATCGCTTGTATGACCATGTTGACTAAGACTGAGAATGATATCCGTAACACCCAGGTTCAGGTTGGTAAGTACTTGCTCGGTTCTGCTGATGCAGAAGACGTACGTGTGAACAAGATGGAAGCTATTGCAGTAGCTAACACTGGTTACGTTCTCCGTGGTGGTAAGTATGAGGCTAAGATTATCTTGGCTGCTATCGACTCTACTAAGAAGCCAGATATCTACATCGGTGGTAACAAGTTGGGTGAAGATGGTAAGTACGTTGTGAACTGTACTTCTATCGGTAACAAGAAGTACTCTGGTTACATTTCTGTTAAGCAGAAGGATGGTTCAGAGAAGAAGTACGATTTCTCTAACGAGTATACCGTTGGTGAACCAAGTGCAACTATCTCTCCTGATATGTTGAACGTTGTTTACGCTGGTTATCCTAACCCAATGAGTGTATCTGTTCCAGGTGTGTCTATGAGCGATGTTACAGTTACTTTCTCTAACTGTTCTACTACTAAGAAGGGTGACGGTACTTTCGTTATCGTACCTCACAGGCCAGGTGGTAACTGCGAAGTTAACGTAACTGCTAAGATTCAGGGCAAGGTTCAGAAGATGGGTAGCAAGTCTTTCCGTATCCTTCCTTTGCCACCTCCATTGGCATTCTTGAAGGGTCCTAACGGTGCTACTTTCGGTGGTGGTAATATTAAGAAGGGCGCTTTGATGCAGGCTACTGAAGTTGTTGCCGAGTTGAACTCTGACCTCTTGAAGAACGTTAAGTACTCTGTATTGCGTTTCGATATGAAGTCATTCGACTCAATGGGTAATACTGTAATTCTCTCTTCTACTAGTGGTCGTATCACTGATCAGATGAAGGCTAAGATGAAGAGCCTTGCTCCTGGTAAGACTTTCTATATCTCTGGTACTGTCGCTAAGGGTCCTGACGGCAAGCAGCACAAGTTGCCTGCAGTCGAGGTTGTAATTCAGTAATCTGATAATAAAAGAAAATGAAGAAACTTAAGTTTTTAATTTCTGTATTTGCGCTTTTCGTTGCAGCTTCTGCCTCTGCTCAAGATGACAGCAACTCATTCTTTGATGAGGCGGGTAATCTCAACGACTCTGTCGCAACAGACCTTCCAACAGGTGCTCCTATTGAGGGTCTCGAACCTATCGAGATGCTCAATCCGCGTGCTGACGATATTTATTGGTCAAAGGTGATTTATAGAACTATTGACCTTCGTGAGAAGTTCAATTATCCGTTCTATTTCCCTACTGAAGCTACTGATAATCGTAAGAACCTTTTCTCTCTGATTTTCGAATTGGCTTCTAAGGGTAAGATCAAGCTTTACCAGTATATGGATAAGAAGGAAATCTTTGATGATCAGCACTTGGTTCAGTTCAAGGATGTTCTTCGTCAGCAAGATGTCGCTTTCACTCCTCGTTTGGACTCTATCACCAACGATACTATCTTCGAGGTTGAGGAATCTGATATCCCTGCTCCAAAGGTGATTAAGTATTATTTGAAAGAAGTTTGGTTCTTTGACAAAGTGTCTTCTACTTTCAACTGCCGTATCATTGGTCTTTGCCCTATCTTGGTAACTGACGGTGAAACTGGTATTGAAAAGTATCCTTTGTTCTGGGTGTCTTTCGAAAGACTTCGCCCATTCCTTGCTCAGCATGAAATTCTTATCACTGACAAGAACAATGGTGCAAGACCTTCTTTCGATGATGTGTTCATGAAGCGCCGTTTCTCTGGCTACATCTTCCGTGAATCTAATATTCAGGATAGAAACTTGCTCGAGTACAACAACGACTATGAATCATGTCACAAAGAACAGGCTCGTATCAAGACTACCATTCTTAATTTCGAGAACGATTTGTGGGAATACTAATTCTTTACAATCCATTTATAAAAAAAGGCATCTTTTATAGATGCCTTTTTTTGTGCCTTTACGGGCCGATTATTTATATGTCGCTAAGTTTTATTAACTTTGCCGTCGGTTAATTATTTTACTATTCATGGATTATAATTTTAAGGATATCGAACAGAAATGGCAACGTTTCTGGAAAGATAACAACACTTATAAGGTGAGTGTCGATGCCTCTAAGCCAAAGTTTTATGTTCTCGACATGTTCCCTTATCCATCAGGCGCTGGTTTGCATGTTGGTCACCCTCTGGGATACATCGCCTCTGATATATACAGCCGTTTTAAACGCCAGCAGGGTTTTAACGTGCTTCATCCGATGGGTTATGACTCGTACGGCCTTCCGGCTGAACAGTATGCTATACAGACCGGACAGCATCCGGCTGTGACTACTGAAAAAAATATTAATCGCTATCGTGAACAGCTCGATAAGATTGGCTTCTGTTACGATTGGGATCGTGAAGTTCGTACTTGCGAACCTAACTATTATCATTGGACTCAGTGGGCTTTTCAAAAAATGTTCGCTAGTTATTACGACAATGTACAGAAGAAAGCTCTCCCTATCGAGCAACTTATTAAAGCATTCGAGACTGATGGCACAAAGTCGTTAGATGTCGCATGCTCAGAAGAACTGTCTTTCTCGGCCGAGGATTGGAAAAAGATGTCTGAGGTGGAAAAACAGCAGACTTTGATGAACTACCGTATCGCTTATTTGGGTGAGACAATGGTTAACTGGTGCCCTAAACTTGGTACTGTGTTGGCTAACGATGAGGTGGTTGACGGCGTTTCTGAACGTGGTGGCTATCCTGTCGTGCAGAAGAAGATGAAGCAATGGTGCTTGCGCGTCTCTGCCTACGCACAGCGGTTGTTAGACGGGCTGGATACGCTTCAGTGGACAGACTCCCTAAAGGAAACCCAGCGTAACTGGATTGGGCGTTCTGAAGGAACTGAGGTCGAGTTTAATGTAAAGGATTCAGATAAACACTTTACCATTTTCACCACCCGTGCCGATACTATGTTCGGCGTTACGTTTATGGTGCTTGCTCCAGAGAGCGAGTTGGTGCCTGAACTGACTACTCCTGAACAAAAAGAAGAGGTTGAAGCTTATCTTGCGGCTACAAAGAAGCGTACCGAGCGTGAACGCCAAGCCGACAGACGTGTTTCTGGTGTCTTCTCTGGCTCTTATGGTATCAATCCATTTACTGGAGAGGCAATTCCAATTTGGATTAGCGATTATGTGCTGGCTGGTTATGGAACGGGTGCAATTATGGCAGTTCCTGCTCACGATAGCCGTGACTATGCTTTTGCCAAGCATTTCAATTTGCCAATTGTTCCACTTGTGGAAGGTTGCGATGTCTCTGAGCAAAGCTACGACGCTAAAGAGGGCATTGTTTGTAATTCGCCAAAACAGGGAGTTACTCCGTACATCGACTTCAGCTTGAACGGTTTGACTATCAAAGAGGCAATTGCTGCAACAAAGAAATATGTGAAAGAACACAATTTGGGTCGTGTCAAGGTGAATTTCCGCATACGTGACGCTATTTTCAGCCGTCAGCGTTATTGGGGCGAACCGTTCCCTGTCTATTACAAGAACGGTATGCCATGCATGATTCCTGAACAATGTCTGCCTTTGCAACTGCCTGATGTTGACAATTTCTTGCCGACCGAATCGGGTGAACCTCCTCTCGGAAATGCAAAAATGTGGGCTTGGAACGAAAAGGAAAATACCGTTGTCGACAAGTCGCTGATTGATAATAAGACCGTATTCCCTCTCGAACTTAACACAATGCCTGGCTTCGCAGGTTCTTCTGCCTACTACCTCCGTTACATGGACCCTACAAACAACGCTTCGTTGGTGGGGGCTGAAGCTGATGCTTACTGGAAAAATGTGGACCTCTACATTGGTGGAACAGAACACGCGACTGGCCATTTGATTTATTCTAGGTTCTGGAACAAATTCTTGTACGATTATGGCTACAGCGTGTGCGAAGAGCCTTTCCAGAAATTGGTTAATCAGGGTATGATTCAGGGCCGTTCTAATTTTGTTTACCGTATTAAGGATACAAATAAGTTCGTCTCTCTTGGCTTGAAAGACAAATACGATGTGACTCCTCTGCACGTTGACGTGAATATCGTAAAGAACGATGTGCTTGATTTGGATAAGTTCAAGGCTTGGCGCCCTGAATTCAAAGATGCAGAATTCGAATTGGAAGATGGCAAGTACGTTTGTGGCTGGGCTATTGAGAAGATGTCGAAGTCGATGTTTAATGTTGTCAATCCTGATGATATTGTAGACCGCTTCGGCGCCGATACACTTCGCCTTTACGAAATGTTCTTAGGCCCAATTGAAGCCTCAAAGCCATGGGATACCAACGGTATCGATGGTGTACACCGCTTCTTGCGTAAGTTCTGGTCAGCGTTCTTTAAGGGTGACGATTTGTCGGTGACCGATGGTGAACCAAATGAAAAAGAACTTCGTTCTATTCATAAGTTGATTAAGAAGGTGACTGAAGATATCCAGAATCTTTCTTATAACACCTCGGTGTCTGCGTTTATGATTTGTTTGAACGAGTTGACCGCTTTGAAGTGTAACAACAAGAAGGTGCTCGAACTTTTCGTGACTTTGTTGGCTCCGTTTGCACCTCACATTTCAGAGGAATTGTATCACCGTTTGGGTCATGATTCTTCAGTATGTGATGCCGCATGGCCAGTTGCAGAAGAAAAGTATTTGAAGGAAAGCTCTGCAAAGTATGCGGTTTCATTCAACGGAAAGGTTCGTTTCACAATGGAACTTCCTGCCGATATGGATAAGGAGACTGTTGGACAGACAGTCCTCGCCGATGAACAGACAAAGAAGTACATGGACGGGAAAGAGGTTAAGAAACTGATTGTCGTTCCAGGGAAAATTGTGAATATTGTTCTCTGATTTTTTTGAGATTAGGACAAAAATATTTATTTTTGCGAAGTTTTTGCGCAATCTCTTGCCCAGCATTATGAGGTAACATTGCGTGTGTGTCACATAAAAATATAAAAACTAAAATGGATTTAATTAAAGTCGTTGAACAGGCATTTGCTGTTGAGAAGGAGCTTCCTTCTTTCAAGAGCGGTGATACTGTTACTGTTGCCTATAAGATTAAGGAAGGTAACAAGGAACGTGTACAGTTGTACAAGGGTGATGTTATCAGCATCACTGGCCACGAAGGCAAGAAGCATTTCACAGTACGTCGTATAGCTAGCGGCGTAGGTGTTGAACGTATTTTCCCAATGAACTCTCCTTTCATCGAGAGCATCACTGTTAACAAGATTGGTTCAGTTCGCCGCGCTAAACTTTACTATTTGCGTAAGCTTACTGGTAAGAAGGCTAAGATTAAGGAAGCAAAGGCTTAATGCCTTTTCCAAAATATGGCTAAAAAAGAGGTTGTGCCGGTTCGGTGCAACCTCTTTTTGTTGGTGGTAGTGTAACCTCAAAGGCTGCTGCGTTTGTTGGAGGTTGACACGTGTCGTCTCAAACAGTCATTCTTTGAAGTAGAACACATATCTGTCTTATCCTTGTTCCCTGTTGTAAAACCTAAAAATTTATAGATACCCCGATTAGGCAAACCGAAAATTAATTTGTAATTTTGCACGCAATAAATTATAAAGTTTACACAGATGTCATTTATTGCGGATAAAGTCGTTTTGGAAGGTCTTACCTTCGACGACGTATTGTTAATACCAGCTTATTCTGAGGTTCTCCCAAAAGATGTTGATTTGGGTGCCCGTTTTTCCCGAAACATCAAGTTGAATATCCCAATTGTTTCTGCTGCCATGGATACGGTGACAGAAGCAAAGATGGCTATTGCCATTGCTCGTGAGGGTGGTATTGGTGTTATTCACAAGAACATGACTATCGAAGAACAGGCTCGTCAAGTGAAAACTGTTAAGCGGGCCGAGAACGGTATGATTGACAATCCTGTGACTATTGCAGCCGATGCTACTGTTAAGCAGGTGTTGAATATCATGCGCGAGTATCACATTGGTGGTGTTCCTGTCGTTGATGCCGAAGGCTATTTGATGGGTATTGTCACTAATCGTGACCTTCGTTTCGAACGCAATATGAAACGTCCGGTTAGTGAGGTGATGACTAAAGAAAACCTCATTACTGCTGGACCGCACACCTCTTTGAAAGAGGCTGCTGACATCCTTCAGAAAAACAAGATTGAAAAACTTCCAATCGTTGACGCAAATAACAAGCTTGTTGGCTTGATCACCTATAAGGATATTACCAAGGCTAACGATAAGCCGATTGCTTGTAAAGACGATAAAGGACGTCTGCGTTGTGCTGCCGGTGTTGGTGTGACTGCTGATACTTTCAAACGCATCCAGGCCCTTGTCGATGCCCAGGTTGACGCTATCGTTATCGATACTGCTCACGGACATTCTAAGGGAGTGATTGACATCCTTAAAGAAGTGAAACAGAAATATCCGAATCTTGACGTCGTGGTTGGTAATGTTGCTACAGGTGAAGCCGCAAAGGCTTTGGTAGAAGCTGGTGCCGATGGCGTAAAAGTAGGTATTGGTCCGGGCTCAATTTGTACAACTCGTATCATTGCCGGTGTGGGTGTTCCACAATTGACTGCAATATATGAGGTATATTCTGCGTTAAAAGGTACAGGAGTGCCTCTTATCGGTGATGGTGGTATCCGTTATTCGGGCGATATCGTCAAGGCTTTGGCTGCTGGTGCTAGCTGTATCATGGCTGGCTCATTGTTCGCTGGCGTAGAAGAAGCTCCTGGTGAGGCTATTATCTTCAATGGACGTAAGTTCAAGTCTTACCGTGGTATGGGCTCTCTCGAAGCTATGGAAAAGGGCTCTAAAGACCGTTACTTCCAGGGCGATGTGGCTGATGCCAAGAAACTTGTTCCAGAAGGTATTGCAGCACGTGTTCCTTACAAGGGAACCCTTTACGAAGTTGTATACCAGCTTATCGGTGGCATACGCTCGGGTATGGGCTATTGTGGTGCTAAGACTATTGATATTCTGCACGAGGCTAAGTTCACCCGCATCACTTCGGCTGGTGTTACCGAAAATCACCCTCATGACGTGACTATTACCCGTGAGGCTCCAAATTACAGCCGTGGCGATTAATTCGCTGGCGACTGTTATCTTCTAACTTTTAGTATTTTAGTTAATAAAACATGAAATTTAAACACTACTTTTTTCTGCCTGCTTTCGTGTTGGGGGCTTTTTCTGCTAATGCGGCATCCGATCCTGTCGTTATGACGATAGACGATGCTCCTATTTATAAGTCGGAATTTGAGTATGTCTACAATAAGAACAACTCGGCTTCTACGCTCGATAAAAAGTCGGTTGATGAGTATTTGGATTTGTTTATCAACTATAAACTAAAAGTGCTTGACGCAAAAGAGGAAGGCTACGACCAGCTGGCTAACTATCTCAGAGAGTTTAAGCAGTACCGCGACCAACTCGCAAATCCGTTCATTATGGATTCTGAGAGTTTGACTCAGCTACTGAAAGAAGCATACGACCGTATGAAGGTGCAGGTTGCGTGTAAGCATATTCTGATCGACTACAAGTCGAAAGACTCTGTCCCTCCTTTTGTACGTATATCGAAAATTTACGATGAACTGAAAGCCGGGGCGAAGTTTGAAGATTTGGCCCGTAAATACTCTGCTTGTCCTTCCAGCAAGCAGGGCGGTTATTTGGGCTATGTCGATTGCTTTAAGATGGTGTACGATTTCGAAAACGAAATCTATAAGCTTAAGCCAGGCGAGTTTAGCAAACCATTCAAGACCAAGTTCGGTTACCATATTGCTATGGTTTCCGATGTGCGTCCGAATGCATGGAGAAAGAAGACTTCCCATATCTACATTTCTTCCTCTACTCCTAATGCAGAAGCTAAAATCGACTCGCTTCTCGACTTGTTGAATAAGGGAGCAGATATTAACAAACTGTCTGCTCAGTACAGCCAGTCTAATTTCAGTGGTACTGCCGATGGCCATATGCCTTGGACTGAAAAGGGTGCATCAAACATGCCGCCTGAAATTGTTAAAGCGATTATGGACCTAGAAAAGGTTGGAGAGTACAAGAAGTCCATGTCGCGTCTTGGATGGCATATCTTCCGTCTCGACAGCACCAACCTCGATATTCCATTCTCTGCGATGAAGCCAGAGATTGAACGTAAAATCATGCAGTCTGACAGAGCTTCTAAAGTCAATCACCTCTATGTGAAGGGCCTGTATGACAAATATGCGGTTTCTGTCGATGAAAACTCTCTAAGTCAGTTCCTTCCTTTAATTGAGGATAGAGAAGACTTGAATATGAAGTCTGAACTCGCTAAGTTAGACAAGCCTCTGTACGTATGTGCTGATGAAACTTATCCGCAGTCCGATTTCTTCTATGCGTTTGAAAAAGAACGTTCAGTTTGGCATGCGGTGAAATCTAGACATGCGTCTGATGAACAGATGCGTGAATATGGACGTTTCTCTTCTGATGCCCAGTTCCTCAATTATGCTTTCTCTAAGTACTTGGAGGAACGATTGCTTGAAAGGTCTTTGGACGATCTGGAAAAGTCGAATTCCGACTACCGGAACCTCTTGAACGAGTATAGCGATGGTTTGCTCTTGTTCGCAATTAGTAACGACAAGGTTTGGAATGTGGCCTCAAAAGACCGCCGTGGCTTGGAAGCTTATTTCCAAGAGCATCAGGCGAATTATAAGTGGTCGGAACCTCGTTTCCGTGGTAAGATTATCTATTGCTCTACGAACAAGATTAAGAACAAGGTCGACAAGTTCTACTCGAAGTACAAGGCGCTGCCTAACGACTCTCTAGACAAGGCCATAAAGACGAAGTTCAACAAGGACCCTAAGAAGCCGGAAGTGGCTATCAAGAATGGTGTGTTTACCAAAGGCCAGAATAAGGCTGTCGACTTCTATGTGTACAAGATTGGAGAACAGTACCAAGTAGAGCGTGAGTCTCTGCCTGAAGTCTTGATTTATGGTAACGAGACCGTAGACCCTGCTTCTTATAAGGAGGTTCGTGGCGCTGTTGTGGCTGATTTCCAGAACAAACTTGATGCCGATTGGGTAAAGTCGCTGCGTGAAAAACACAAGGTGGTTGTAAACCAGGAGGTCTTGAAAACAATTAAATAGTTGATTTTTATTTATTGGCTTGTGCAATAAAACAGATGCAAATGTTGTTAATTACTAAGGAATACTAATGCGATAAACCCGTATGTTTCTCATGCGGGTTTGTCTGTTTTATGCAAGAACAAGTTTTTGATACGCTTTATGAATAAGATTTTTGCTACCTCAATTTTAACTACTATGGCTTTTAGTGTTTTCGCTCAAAGTGTGGTAGATGAAATTGTATGGGTTGTTGGTGATGAGGCAATTCTTCTTTCCGATGTGGAAGAACAGCGCTTGCGCTCGCAATACGAGGGCTCGGCCCCTATAGGAGACCCTTATTGTACGATTCCTGAAATGCTGGCTACCCAGAAACTATTCCTCGACCAGGCAGCTCTTGACAGTATTTCTGCCGATGACAAGCAGGTGCAGCAACAGGTGGACCAGCGAATCAGTTATTTGGAAAGCCAAATCGGTAGCAAGGACAGACTGGAAGCTTACTTCGGTAAGAAGATGGATAAAATTCGCGATGAATTGACCGAAATGGTACGTAACCAGATTGTGGTTCAGCAGGTACAAAAGAAAATTGTGGGCGATATTAAACCTACTCCTTCCGAAATTCGTCGTTTTTATAACCAAATCCCTAAGGACAGCCTTCCTGATATTCCTGAGCAGGTCGAAATTCAGATTATTTCTATTCAGCCTAGAATTCGACAGGAAGCCATCGATAAGGTGAAAAACCGTCTGCACGAGTTCCAAGACCGTATTGAAAAGGGAGAATCGTCTTTCTCGACTCTCGCTTCTCTCTATTCTGAAGACCTTGGCTCTGCACGCCAGGGTGGTGAACTCGGCTTTATGGGTAAGGGACAGCTGGTGCCTGAATATGCCGAAGTCGCGTTTGCTTTGAAAGATCCGAAGCGTGTCTCTAGAATTGTCAAGTCCGATTTTGGCTACCACATCATTCAGCTTATCGAACGTAAGGACGACAAGGTGAACACCCGACACATACTTTTGAAGCCGGCTTGCTCTTTGGCAGACAGAGATTCTGCGAAGCAGGCTGCCGATAGCATAGCTAATGCTATTCGCAAGGAAAAACTTACCTTTGAGCAGGCTGTAACCCTATATTCAACCGATAAGGGTACCAATAACAGCCAAGGCGTTCTGACGAACCCTCGTACGGGCGATGTCCGATTCCAAACCAGAGAGGTCGCTCCTGAAATTGCGAGTATTGTATCTTCTATGAATATTGGCGAAATTTCTCGTACTTTTGTAATGAAAAACAACAATGGTGACGAGATTTACTCTATTATAAAACTCCGTAACCGTATCCCTGCGCATAAGGCCAACATGACAGAGGATTTCCAACTTCTCAAGCAGATGTATATCGCTAAGAAGACTGAAGAAAAGACCAATGCATGGATTGTTGAAAAACAGAAGTCGGTTTATGTGCTGATTAACGACAAGTGGAGAAACTGTAATTTCCAGTATCCAGGTTGGATTAAAGATAATTCTGATAATAAAAAATGAACAGGTTTCTAACCGGCATATTATTCTTTGTTCTCGCTGCTCCTTCTTTTGCTGCCAGCGTGATTCTTGAAGGTTGCGACAAACTGACTTTCACAAAAGGGCGTGTCGATTGCCAGGTGTTGAAGGGAAATGTCCGTTTCCGTCAGGATAGGGCCGTTATGTTTTGCGATAGCGCCTATTTTTATAGCGGCCAGAACTCGTTCGACGCTTTCGGCCATGTGCGGGTTGTCCAAGATTCTACGACCCTCACCGCTAACAAGATGTTCTACGACGGCAACATCAAGCTTATGCGTATTCGGGAGGACATTACTATGACTTCGGGTCGTATGACGCTGACTACGCAGAAACTAGACTTCTTCAGGGAGAAGAATTATGCCTATTACGATAACGGAGCTACGATTGTTGACCCGTCTTTTCGACTTGTTTCACGCATTGGCTATTATTACCCAGATTCGAAGAAGGCTATTTTTAAAGGAAATGTTGACCTTAATGGGACCGATTACCGCATCACTACAGATACGTTGACTTATAATTCGAGGACTTCTGAGGCTTGGGTGATGGGACCTTCGAAAATATACCGCGATTCTTTCATTATCAGTTCCAGCCAGGCCTATATGAATAACGCGATTGGTGAGTTTAAACTCTATCGACGTTCGATGGTCGATAATGAAAAAAGCACACGCCATGTTGAGGCTGATACTATTCTTTACAACCGTACAAAGGGTTCTGCCAAACTTTATGGGAAAATTGTTATCGACGATTTGAACCAACACATGTCTATGTATGGCGATAAAGGTGAACTGAACCAGCAACCTCTCTCTAATGGCTTTCTGACAAAGAATGCTTACATCAAGGAGTATTCTACACCCGATACGCTGTTCCTCCGTGCCGACACGCTTACCATGATAACCAATGCCGACAGCTCGCGCATTGTTGAAGGTAGAAACCGTGTCCGCTTCTATAGAAGCGATTTCCAGGGAAAGAGTCAGCAGATGCAGTTCTTCTCGAAAGACTCCATCGTTTATATGTACGGACTCCCCGTCTTGTGGTCCGATGCCAACCAGATGACTGGTGATACGGTGAAGATGTACATGAAGAATAAAAAGCCAGACTTCCTGCACATTGTGGGCAATTCTCTGGTTGTTCAGCGCGACGACTCTATAAATTACAACCAAATTAAGGGTAACGAACTAGAGGGCTACTTTGTGAATAGTAATTTGCACAAGGTGCTTGTAAAGGGTAATGCCATGTCGGTCTACTTCCCGAAAGACAAGAAGGGAGATTTGATTGGTGTTAACCACAATATGGGCAGTATGATGACAATCTTCCTCAACGAACAGCGCAAACTCGACAAAATTGTGCTTGAACCGGGTACTGAGGGAACTATGTATCCGCCGTTTGAGGCTCCTAACGAGGTCCTCTTCTTAAAAGGCTTCTCGTGGATGCAGAAAGAAAGGCCTAAAAAGGCATCTGAAATTTTCACACTTTTCGATTAATAACATTTTTGTTTAATGAAAAGAATTTTTTTGGTTGGCTTCATGGCATGTGGAAAAACCACTACAGGAAGACGTATAGCGAAAAAGTATAATCTCGATTTCATCGATCTTGATGCCTATATTGAGAACCGGTTCCATAAGACGGTCTCCCAAATTTTCGCCGATAAGGGAGAGGAGGGCTTTCGGAATATTGAACGCAATATGTTGCAGGAGGTGGCCGGCTTCGAAGACGTTGTTATAGCCGCTGGTGGCGGTACTCCGTGTTTCTTCGACAATATGGACATTATGAACGACGCTGGCGAAACGGTTTATTTGAAGGCAACGCCTGAGATGCTCTGCACCTCGCTGACCATGAACGGAACGGCTAAACGCCCGTTGGTTGCAAATAAGACGAAAGAAGAGCTGCTCGACTACGTGAGTACGACTCTCGCCAAGCGCGAACCTTTCTATCAAAAGGCAAAACACATTATGGCTTTTGATGATTTGAGTGACAAACTTTTTGACGATTTACTGAATTGACTCTAAAGACAATATAATGCAAAAAATTCTTATCCTCGATTTCGGCTCTCAAACTACCCAGTTGATTGGCCGTCGCATCCGCGAATTGGATACCTTTTGCGAAATTGTTCCTTACAACAAATTTCCAAAGGACGATCCCGACATTATTGGTGTTATCTTGAGTGGTTCGCCTTATAGCGTTTACGACAGCGAAGCATTCAAAATCAACCTCGATGAGATTCGTGGCAAATATCCAATTCTTGGTATTTGTTATGGTGCGCAGTTTATGTCTTACACGCTTGGTGGTAAGGTTGAACCTGCTGGCACTCGCGAATATGGTCGGGCTAATCTTGAATTTATTGAAGAAGGTAACAAACTCTTCAAAAATTTCACCCCGAATTCTCAGGTGTGGATGAGTCATGGCGATACAATTACGGCTATTCCTGATGGTTTCCGTAAGATTGCTTCTACTGCATCTGTCGAATTTGCCGCATATCAGAGCAATTCTGAACCTATTTGGGGCGTTCAGTTCCATCCTGAGGTCTTCCACTCTATACAGGGTACACAGTTGTTGAAGAACTTCGTTGTCGACATCTGTGGTGGCGTACAAGATTGGAGCCCTGCCTCTTTCGTAGAAACTACTGTTGCTGAATTGAAGGCACAGTTGGGTAACGACCGTGTTATTCTCGGCCTTAGCGGTGGCGTCGATTCAAGTGTGGCTGCTGTTCTTTTGAACAAGGCAATTGGAAAGAATCTGACCTGCATCTTCGTTGATAACGGTTTGCTCCGCAAGAATGAGTTCAAGAATGTGTTGAACGACTACCAGTGCTTGGGCTTGAACGTTATTGGCGTTGATGCTAGCGAGAAATTCTATAAGGAATTGGCTGGTGTTGAGGAACCTGAAAACAAACGTAAGATTATTGGTAAGGGCTTTGTCGATGTGTTCAATGCCGAGGCTAAGAAGATTACCGATGCAAAGTGGCTGGGGCAGGGTACCATCTACCCAGACCGTATTGAAAGCCTTAATATCACAGGTCGTGTTATCAAGAGCCACCACAATGTGGGTGGACTTCCTAAAGATATGAAACTGCAGCTTTGCGAACCGTTGAAGTGGTTGTTCAAAGATGAGGTTCGTCGTGTCGGCCGTCAGTTGGGTATTCCTGAACACCTTATTGGCCGTCATCCTTTCCCAGGTCCTGGCCTTGGCGTACGTATTCTTGGTGATATCACGCCTGAAAAGGTGCGTATCCTCCAAGAGGCTGACGACATCTTCATCAGCGGCTTGCGTGAATGGAAGACGATGGTCGATGGCAAGGAGGTTTCTCTTTACGACCAGGTTTGGCAGGCAGGTGTCATCCTTCTCCCTGTTAAGAGTGTGGGTGTGATGGGTGACGAGCGTACCTATGAGCGTGCGGTTGCATTGCGTGCTGTTACCAGTGCCGATGCCATGACTGCCGACTGGGCACACCTCCCATACGAGTTCTTGGCAAAGGTCAGCAACGAAATCATCAACAAGGTGAAAGGTGTTAACCGCGTAGCTTACGACATTTCGTCGAAGCCACCTGCAACTATCGAGTGGGAATAATTCCTTTTGACTTATACTAATCGGCGGCAGTTTTCTGTCACCGATTTTTTGTTTATACTTGATAAAGTTTTTTAGGGTATAGTGCGGTGTCTGCATTGTTAAAAATATGTTGTAAATATATAAATATGGGGGGTGGTTTGACCTAAAAGTTGTAACTTTGCCTCCAGTTACAATTTGGTTTGTAAGAATAATCTTTGTGATTTGAATAATTATAAAAAGAGTTGAATAAACAAGAAAAGAAATGAGAAATTTATTAAAAGTACTGGCTGTGTTTTTTGCTTTATACGGAATGGAAAGTTCTGCACAGACTGTTAGTGGAAATATTGGGGGGTATGACTACGTGGACCTTGGTTTGCCGAGTGGCATTAGATGGGCGACTTACAATGTGGGTGCAACCAAGCCAATAGAATATGGAGACTACTTCGCATGGGGCGAGACGAGCCCAAAGGAGGATTATAACGCGGAAGACTATAATTGGAATAAGTATTATGGTAAGTGTGTATTGAAATCGGAGGATGATGCTGCAACAAAGAATTGGGGTGCGGGTTGGCGCATGCCGACTGTAGAGGAACAGAAAGAGTTGATAAATAGTTGCAACTGGGAGACAGAAACTGACTTTAATGGTAGTGGTATAAAAGTTCTTGTGGGTACATCCGCCATTAACGGCAACAAAATTATATTACCTGCTGCTGGAGTTTGTGGCTTGTTTTATGTTGGCTATAATGGCTACTACTGGTCGTCTACATCGTATTTTGATGAATCAGGTTCGAAAAGTGCGTACGAACTTTGCACCCATGCCGTTGGTTCGATCATTAATGCTTGGGGAAGTCGCTATAGCGGTTTAAGTGTCC
Organism: Bacteroidales bacterium UBA3297; assembly: GCA_002362105.1. Lineage (GTDB taxonomy): Bacteria > Bacteroidota > Bacteroidia > Bacteroidales > Paludibacteraceae > Physcocola. Next base: position 76,812 of record DETD01000001.1, on the reverse strand, counting down.
GTGCGGTACTTCCACAGGGGTATATTGTCTCATTCTATACAAAGGACAGTGTATTGATTGCAAATCAGGTTGTTGAGGAAGGAATGTCTGCAAAAACAGTTGTTGCTCCCATTTTAGATGGTTACAAGTTTATCGGTTGGAGCGACTCTTCTTTTACCAATGTGACCAATGATATGAAAATCTATGCTCTTTACAGAGAATTACTTTCATTTAATGTTTCTTTTTTCACACATGATAGTGTGCTAATTGAAAAACAGTTGGTAAAGGAAGGAAATTCAGCAAAAAAGGTCTTTGCTCCTACTTTAGATGGTTACAAGTTTGTCGGTTGGAGCGATTCATCTTTCATAAATGTCACAAAAGACTTGAAAGTGTACGCTCAATACAAGGAATGTATGGTTAGTGGACAGGTTGAGGGTTATGACTATGTAGATTTGGGATTAGAAAGTGGAACGCTATGGGCTACTTGTAATATTGGAGCGACTAAACCGACCGAGTATGGCAGTTATTTCGCATGGGGCGAAATTAACAAAAAGTGGGATTACAATGAGAAAAACTATAAGTGGAACTCTGCAGATAATACATTTGCCCAATATGGTCTTATTTTATACAAACTGAACAAGTATTGTACAATACTTTACAATGGCATCGTTGATGACAAAACTGTGTTGGAAGCGGCGGACGATGCTGCGATAGCGAATTGGGGAAGTGCTTGGAGAATGCCTACTATGAACGAATTGGGTGAGTTGGCATATGGCTGTATATGGTGGAATACAAACGACTACAACGGCACAGGTGTTTCGGGTGTTGTGGGTATTTCAAAAACTAACGGCAACCAGATTTTCTTTCCTGCAACTGGTTTGCGTGATGGTTTGAACCTTGTCTTCAGCGACGGATGCTTATGTTGGTCGTCTGCACTTTGTACTGACTACCCTCAACATGCGTATTTGTATCATTTTGATCAAACTGGAAGTGACTGGTCGATCTATGAACGCTACCTCGGTTGTTGTGTGCGTGCTGTTGTGTCAAGTTTCAATAGTGTTGTAAACGTCTGCAACCAAGCTCTACAAATTTATGCCGAAAACGGAATCCTACACATTAACAATGCACAACCGTGTGCCAACATCCAATTGTTTGACATGAGTGGCAATATTGTAAGAACTGCAAAAACTGCCTATGACGGCAATGCCCACATCTCGCTCTCTGTCCCGAATGGTGTTTATGTGGTAACTGTTGGTAACCTATCAACCAAGGTTGTTCTAAAATGAGACTTACTTACGGAAGTCTGCTGCCGTAATGATTTACGCATAAGGAGGGTATGTCAAATGATATGCCCTCTTTTTGTTTAAAGCTTGTCTAGTCCTAAAATAGCGTTACAAAATAAAAAGTAACAAAATGCAGAACGAAAACATCAATTACAAGAAACGCACACAAAAGGATTACCCCATGTCCTTTAAAATGTCAGTAATCAGAGAATTAGAGACCACATCTATAGGAATGTATGCCATAGCAAGGAAATATGGCATACAAAGTGAGTCAACCATAAGGCGTTGGTTGGATAAATATGGTACATTTGATCTAGAATATGTAAAAAGCAGCAAAATGGAGAAATCAAAGGCCAAACAAATACTGGAGCTGGAAGCCCGGATAAAGGAATTGGAACGAAGGAATGCGCGTCTGGAGCACCAGGTAGAAATGACGGACCACAAGTCCGCATTTTTCGACATGATGATAGATATGGCGGAAAAGGAGTATAAAATCGACATAAGAAAAAACTCCTCAGCCGAGCAGTCAGGAAATACAAGAAAGACAAGGGATTGACAATCCAGTCCATCTGCGGACTGCTCGGTTATAGCAGACAGTAATTTTACAGATCCGTTTGGCGCCAGACCAGACGTCAAGAGAAGGTGGAAAAGGTAGTCTCCGAAGTAGGGAGAATCAGGTTAGAGATGCCTCGTCTCGGCTGCAGGAAAACCTACTACTGCCTTTATGACCAAATGCGCGCGCTCTACATGTGGGAAGAGACAAAATGTTTGCCATTTTAAAGGCCAACGGCATGCTGATAAAGCCGTACCGCTCCCACCACAGGTTCCACAAGCATAAGAACCTGGTGGAGAAAATGGAAATAAAAGAGCCAGAACAGGTTGGGGTGTCGGATATAACCTATGTGGGCTGTAGAAACAGACATATGTACCTTGCGCTCATAACAGATGCCTACTCAAAGAAGATAGTTGGTTATGACCTCTCTTCCAGTCTAGACACGTCGGGAGCTTTAAGACCTATAGGTCAAAAAATCGTGCATCATTTCGGGCACAGCCTCGGAAGTTGGAGCCTCGTAATGCACAACATCGTGCCCCTTAGCGTCCGAGACCACTTGCATAGGTTCGTCACCTTTTCTCCAATCGCCCACGGTTATTTTATACATTCCACTTCTTCCGGTAGGGAACAATGCGGCGTGCTAGCCAAAAAAGGCGATCTGCGGTCAGTGGCGCAGCTGCGTTTCTCTCGGCATCCATCATTACCTCAACCACCCCTTCTGTATAATGGTTCGGGAAGCCCTTTCTACTCAACCCCTAAATGTCGGGCCACAGAAGATCGCACCCGTTCGGATTTGAGTATCACACCCTCAATCTCACACGACTTCACAATATCCATTGTCTGAACTTCCAGCGAGGAGGATTTTTGTACATTCAGACCAAGAACAGTCATCATACCTGTCAACTGCCCCTGCTTGTAGCGGATAGCCGCAAGCCGATTCTGTATTTCGGACTTTCCCAAGAAATAATGTGGCCATTCCGAGTGTTGCTAAATGTAAACAAATTTCATAACGAAAAAATTATGGTGTGATTAGCGGGTCTATTTGCGCCATAAAATGACGTGAATAGCATTGCAAATAGTAAACTGTTTATGTGCGGAAGTAGAATGTCTTTTGCCGTGTGGCAACGCCTGCTTCTGTGAACACAATATAGGGTCAGTCGTTTTTTGTTCTCGCAACAGTCGGACTTACACCGAAATAAGCCTTGAACTTTTTGCAGAAGTAAGACAAATCAGAGAATCCTACTGCGTAAGCAACGTCGCTAATAGAAAGGTTTTCATCGTTCTTCAACTGCCTCATTGCTTCGTTCAGGCGGAATTCTCCTAACAGCTGTCCTGGCGACTTGCCTACAACGGTTTTTATGCGCCGGAGTAGAGTCGAAGTGCTTACACACATATCTTCAGCCAAATCTTCAACCGACAGCCTTGGATCGGTGTATTTTTGGCGTATAGTGTCCATAAACTTGATTAGGAAAGGGTTGTTCTCTATTATTGCGTTATCTTCTTCTGCAGTTTCTGGTTCATTGGCCTTATCCGACAAATCTTTATTCTGCATAATGTTTGCCAAAATATGGCTGCGCATAAGGGCTCGATGGTTAAACAAACTGCATAGTTTGATTAACAACTCTTCTTGGTTGAAAGGTTTTGTTATATAGTCGATGGCTCCTTTCGACAATCCTTGTAGGCGGACATTCTCCTCGATGCGTCCCGATACGAATAGCAAAGGAATATGGGACGCACTTTCGTCTTGTTGCAGACGGGTGCAGAATTCTATACCGTCCATAACTGGCATGTCGACATCGCTTAAAATAAGGTCTATCTCGTTCTCAGAAACTATGTCTAGTGCCTCTTTCCCGTTATTAGCGGTCTTGACTTCACAAATGTCGGAAAGCAGTGCTTTCATGTTTTCGCAAATCAGAGGGTTGTCGTCAACAACAAGGATGACATTTCCTGCGACAATTTCTTCCGGAATCTGTTCCTTCCCTAAAGTTTCGGTTGGATTGTTCTGTATGACTGCTGGCTCGGAAACAGAGATAGGCAGGCTGATTGTGATGCATGTGCCTTCTCCCTCCTTGCTTTCTGCTTGTAGAGTACCATTGTTTTGTTGGATATAGTTTTTACAGATATTCAGACCTAAACCAGTGCCTTCTTCGTTGTCTGTTCCCGAACGACTTGTCATTTCGGTCTGGTTGCCCGAGCGGATTTTTGCTAACACATCGGCAGGCATGCCAACTCCCGTGTCCTTCACAGCAATATGCATCTCTCTTGTGTCCTCCCATACTTTTATGGTGATGTCGCCATTACGGTTTGTATATTTGATGGCGTTACCAAGAATATTGCGGATAACAGTGCTGACCATGCGGTCGTCTGCGTAGGCCTTGTGCGTGATTGAAATGTCCTTATGGCAGGTTATACCTTTCTCTTTAAGCAGTTCTTCACTTAAAAGAAGGGCATTGTTAACCAGGTCCTCAATATCGATGTCTTGTGGCTTGCAAACTATGTCGTTTTGCTTCGAACGGGCCCATTTGAGCAGTTTCAGCATTTCGCTTTGAAGTGTTTTTGCCGACTTGAGCACTTCTTCTATAAGGTGGTGCTTGGCTTCGTTGCTCATTGTCGGTTCTTTCTTAAGCCAGTTCTCCAATGCGACCACAATTGCGAACATTGGGTTCCGCAGGTCGTGACCAATGACGGATATCAAGTTGTCTTTATCTTTCAGTGCGTTTTTCAACTCAATGGTGCGAAGGGTGACTTGTTCGTTCAACTCGTTCTTCTTTTCTACGAGCCGTCTTACCCTTCTTTTGTGGATTAGGATGGAGAGCAGAACTATGGCTATGATAGAAAGCGTAATGAACCACCACGTTTGCCACAAAGGAGGCAGTATGGTCAGGTTCAGCGAAATGGTCTTCTCTTCGCATTTGTCGTTCGAGCGGAAAGCCCTTACTTCTAGTGTGTATTTGCCAGTTGGTATATAAGAGAAACGGATAATCCGGTCGGAACTCACGTTCTGCCATTCGTCTTGTAACCCAACAAGGCGGTATTGGCATTGCGCCTTGTCTACAACTGCAAAATCGGCTAGCTGCACAGAAAAGGACACATCGGTCATTCCGTAGGGTAGCTCAATTTCGGTCTTTTCTGACAGTTGGGTGCCGTTAAGGGGTGCTTCAGAAACGGCAATTTTCTTGTTCCCAATCGATAGGGTAGAGAAAGAAAGATGCCTTATAGTCGTTTCAAGCGATAGCCCTTTGGGGTCTACACAGAGGTAACCGACGTTTGTACCGAAGTAGAGTTTCCCGTCTGAGGCTTTGTATCCTGCTCTGTAGTAGAAGTAGTTTGTTGCAACGGCAGAAAAATTGCCGGGAAGCTTTGAACAGGTTCTGCTCTTGTAGTCGAACGTGTAGATGCCGCTATCGCCCGCAGCCCAGTATTTTCCATCGTCGTCTTTAAGAATTATGCGGAACAAGCAGGTCGGAACAAAGTCGATGTCTTCGATATCACCGTTTGGCGTTATTCTTTTTATGCCGTCGTTAGAAGCGGCAAATACGTATCCGTTGCCGTCTCCTTTCATGTCGAAAACTTGCAGCGGAACGAGTTTTTTCTCGTTGTTTTTGCCTTTTGTGACCAATTTGGCACCAGAGTCCTTTAACAACCACAAGGCCGACGACGAGCTAACCCAAATGGCGTCTTGAGAATCTGAATAAGAGAACATAATCCATTTGTTTGAAGCGTCGGAAACGGAGTCGTTTAACAAAATTCGACTCCAATGGCTGTCGTTTTTGCGCAGACGGTATAATCCGTCTCCTGCGGAACAGGCGTATAAATCGGTTCCGTTAAGTGTGTTTATGCCGAAAAAGCTGTTACAAGGGTTGCTGATGCCGGTAAATTGTTCTCTTTTCGCGCTATTGGTCTTCGGATTGTATTGGTATAGGCCTCCGCCCCATGTGGCAGCATAGCATATGCCGTTTGGAGTTCGTGTCAGGTCCGAGATGTTGTTGTTGGGTAGGCTAATCAGTTTTTTGATTTTCTGTTTGGGCGTGATGGAGTACAGGCCTCCTCCGTCAACACTTACAATCAGGTTGTGGTCGTCGTCTTCGGTGAAGGCTGTGCACACAGCCGGAGGAAACCCGAAGTCCGATGATGTGGAAATACCAGAGATACTGTTTTTGCGGTATCGCCAAATGCCAGAATTCTGTGTGCTGAACCATATTTCTCCATCGTGGTCTTCTATGATGGAGTAGATCTTGTTCATTTCGTCTGTAGAGGCGTTGTAAGGTATCAGCTTTGTGAACGTAGCCTTTTGTGTTAACTCTTGGTTGGTGTACCAAAGTCCGTTACCATCGGTAGGGAACCAGTACCTGCCGCTCCGGTCTCTGATGATGTTGGTGATACAAGAGAAAGGTGTTTTAACGATGACGGGGTCGCTTATGTTGTCGGCAGACTCGTCGAATATCCATATTTCGTTCTTCTGGGAGGCAACCGCTAGTTTGTTGTCTCCTAAAGTAATGATTGTACGGACAAAACTTCCGGCTTCTCCTTTTGACGAATAGGTATAGGCTGGAGTTCCGTTGGCGTTCTTTACGACAACAGAGTCGATGGAGCCAATCCAGTAGCGGCCTTTCGAATCGATGTGTAGAGAACGGACATACATATTTTTTGTGATTCTAAATAATATGTTGTCGCTCGAGTATTCGTTTTTCTCCTTGTCGAATGTGTAGGCCCCCGCATTAGTGATGACATACTGGGTCCCCTTTGAAGAGTAAGTGATAGCTAAAGATTCTTTATAGAAAGTCTCATTAAACTCCTTTGGCATTACATTTTTGAAAATGTCTTTTTCTGGATTGTATTCTACCAACAAACCATTATAGCCTCCGGCAGTAATGTTTCCATTCTTCAGACGGTGGACAAAGATAAAGTCTTCGCGTGGTAATTCCGGATAGTCTTTTTTGCGGTGGTGTATGAAGTTTTTACCATCGAATTGCTCCAATCCAAAATCGGTAGATGCCCAAATAAAACCATTCTTGTCTGTTGTTAGGGAAAATACACGGTTTGAGATAAGTCCGTCGTTAACAGTATAATGGTCAAATATCCCGTATTCTTCTGCTGAAAAAGACGAGAAACAAAATATGCATAGAAATAGCAGAACGTTTATGGCCCTTTTTTGAATTTGAGTATGTGCAGTGTCTGCGTATGAATACATTTTCGGTAACAAATTAAATATTATTGTATGTTGCAACTCAATCTGAAACACTCCAATAGGGGTGTAAAACGAAATAAAGTTATCAATTATTTGCTTTGTTCTCAATATAAAACAATGAAAAAGAATGGTTGAATTTCACTTAAATAGTAAGTTTTTCCTTGCGACGGGACTTTTCTAGGCTGAATTGTAGTTAGGAAATCGGGAAAACAAAGGTGGTGTGCTAGAACTTTGCTGGCACACCACCTCCTAAACTATGGATGTTTTTGTCTTACTTGACTATCACTTTGTGTGTTTCACTGCTGTTTTTACCAACTACCCGCAGAAGATAGGTGCCTGCTTCAAGTCCGGCAACGGATATTCGGTTGTCATGGCTGTTGACGATTTTTTGTCCCTTTATCGTATACAACTCTAGTCCGACCAATTCGTCAGTGGTGCTGACTGTTACATACTCGCTTGTTGGGTTCGGCCCGATTCCGACTTTGTTGCATGCGGCAACGCCAACCCCAGTAAGTTCTTTGACGAATAAGATGTCTGAACTCTTCGCTACAACAATGTCGTTACCTTCTTTGTCGAGGTATATTGGATTGTTAACCGTGTTGCCGATGCGGAAGAAATCGAAGTCGGCATATCCGTTTGTCGATTTTGTGCCGAAACTGAACAATCCGTAGCGGTACCCCATAAAGTGGGTAAGGGTATATTCCATTTTTATTGTATTGCCGAACTGTTTCCAGGTGTTACCGTCGAGGCTGTAGTAGAATGTCGAACGGTCGGCCTGGTTTGTAAAGTTCATGTCAATGCGTAGCCAGACATCGTTTTGGTTTAAGGCGATACTTTCCGCTTCTTTCGCGTTTCCGCTTGTGGCGTCAACCATAACGATATATTTGTTATTGCCCGAAACTTTGACGCCTGCAAATCCGTATTTTTCTTGTAGGGCGCATAATCCGGCGTAGTCTCCGTCTACCATTCCCTTAGTGCTGAGTTTTGTATATCCTGTGCACTGTGGGCCAAAACTCCGTTGGGTGAGGGTGTTCTTTGTGTTGACCAGAGAAGCATCTGTCCTCCCGTTAGATAGCCTGAGTACTCCGTCTGAAAGACTCCAGTGCTTGTTGTCGGGGTTATGGTTCCACTGCCATTCCAAAGGGAGTTTTTCTTCTTCAAACTCGTCCGATGTTACAATGCCGTAGCCTTCTTCTTTCGAGGCGGGCATTTGTAGCGTGCTTGGCACTTTGCCGTTATTGCCGAGTACAGGCCAATCGTTTGACCACGATACCGGCATAAGGTATGGAATACGGCCTACCGAACCGTTGTCGCGGAAGAACATGCCGTACCAGTTTCCGTCTGGAGTGTCGAAAATACCGCCTTGGGCAACTCCGTTGTCTTGAAGCAGCACTTTGCCTTCAAACGGACCATTTAGCGATTTCGAACGGTAGCAGATTACCGAACGGCAGCTGTTCGATGGCCACGAAATCAGGAAAATATAATAATAACCGTTTCTCTTCATAGCTTGCGAGCCTTCGCATTCTACATAGAAGTTGCTTCCAGCAATTGAAGCTGGTTTTGTGAGTAAGGTCTTTCCTGTCCCTGATTTGACCGACATGGCATCTTCCGATAACTCAACGATGCTTATGTTCCCGCTTCCGTATATAACATATACTCTGCCATCGTCGTCAAGCAGCAGCGACGGGTCGTGGTAGAATGGCAGGGTGGCGCTTTGCCAAGTACCTCCTTCAATGTCCTTTGTCTTGAAAATATGGGTCTTTCCTGTCGTGTACGATGGCGTGAGTACATACCAGGTCCCGTCTTTATATTTTATGCTGCTGGCCCACGAACCTTTCCCATAAGCGTTCTTTCCGTTCTCCATGTCGAGGTTGTCGTTCTTTCCAAGCGCTTGGTGGGCGTAGTTTATGGTGCGCCAGCGCACAAGGTCTTTCGAGGCCATAATGGGAACCCCCGGGTTCATGTGCATGGTGGTGCTTGCCATATAGTAGGTGTCACCAACTCTACATACGGAAACATCTGGAACATCGGCCCATATAAGCGGATTGCTTATGGTATGGAGTTCTCCGTCGAAGTCGTCTGGAATTAAACCTCCTTCCGAACGGGTAAGTTCGTAGTGGCCGGCTTGTCCTTCGTACTGAGTTGGAATAATGGCAGTATGTGAGTCGGAAGAGCTGGCCCCTTCTTTTAGTGTTGTGGCCTCCCCGTTCTCCCCGTTTATCCATTTCAATTTGAAGTTCCCATCAACATCCTCGCTTGACGTCCAACTTACAGTGAATTCTTCTCCCACTTTTACCTTCATATCTGACGATGGCGAAGTGAAGACGTATTCCACTTGCGGGTTCTTGGCCTTGAATGTAATATGGTCGAGGTTGCAATAAGCCGACTCTATGTAGACTTTCAGTTGGTGTTCGCCCATCGGAAGCGTGGCCGTAGTGCCTGTTATGGTGGTATAGTCTGTCCAGCTCCCGGTGTTAGGCACTTCTATTGTTCCCGAAATGTCTTTGTCGTCAAGGAACAGCCGGAATGCTGAACCATCTAGTCCGGAAGCCACTTTCGCACTGAAAGTGTATCTGTCGGCAGCCTCAATGTTCACTTTGTACGACATCCATTCGCCTTTCATTGTCCAGCCAATTACAAATCCGTTGCTCCCGTTGCTGTCAATGTCAACCCCTTCGGCGGGCCTGTAGTGCTCTCCTTTGTTCTCCTCTTCCTCGTCGTGGTAGGCAACCCCTTCGCCGCCAAAGTCGAAATCTTCAAATTCCACGAGTCCTGGTATGTTATGTGTGATTCCGTTGAATGGAGCTTGCTCTACAATGGGTTTTAGCCTGATTCGGTATGCATAGTAAGGGTCGGCCACTTTCACCGCCACTTTTAAGCTACCGCCCGATATGCTGTATTCTTGACTCGATACCAGACTTGTTCCGTCAACGGCCTTGTCTTTGTCTTGCCATTTTACTTCTTCCACATCGACTTTTAGATGATTTCCCCACAAGACGGGTATGCCGTTAATTTCCACATCCACAGTCCCTACCGTGTTGCCACCGATGACTATGCTTGCCTCTTTCTTAATGTTGTTGACAGCTGCAAAACCGTCTATTTTATCACTTTTATCGTTCGGTGGGGTGACGTTTGCCATATAGCCGCTCATATCGCCATACCACTTGTAAAGCCACCAGCCTCCACCTCTCTTGTTGTCAGCGGTGAGCAGACTGCCAAGCCTGCCTGGCAGGTTGGTGAACCACCACGATATCATTGCACTCTCAACACCGTGACGCTCAAATTTTGCAATGAATGGAACCGACACGCCCGGACAGCCTTCCAGCGTGTGCGTGCTTGATGAGTATTCGTTGATAGAGATGGCACGAGGACTTATTCCGTATTTCTTTTCCAGATTCCTCAGGTTCTCAATAGCTCCGACTAAACCCTCCGAACCCCATTGGTGCCAACTGATAACGTCGGGTAGACATTTGTTTTGCGAACAGTATTTAAGGAATTCTTCCATTCTGCCCGAATTGTACCAGGAATACGAGGGACCGATAATCTTTGCTCCAGGATCTAACTCACGGAGTAGGTCGTAGGTCTGCTTCCACAGACCGGAATTGAAGTCTATTTCAGAACTTTTCCATGTCCCGTCTGGCTCGTTCCAAATCTCGTAACCGTCAAAATTCTGCACTTTGGCTTTTTTCTTGTCGTTGACAACAGCAGTCACACTGTCCTTCCATGCCTTCATTGATACGAACTTATAGGGCCATCCGGGTAAGATGTCGGCAAGCCTTATCTGGACTTTTCCTGTAGTTCCTGATATTCTGGGTGCTATCAGAAAGGCTCCTCCTATGCCTTGCTGGTAGCCTTTGCCGCTGCGCGCAGGCGCAAGGAAGACGTTCGGCTTCAAGGGTGCTACGTCGTTGCCGATGTCGCCGGGCAGTGTTTCTGTTAGCCCGTAAAGCGAACCGGTGGCAACATGGGTTACTGGTCTTATGCTGTCAGACAAGTTCACCTTCAATAAGGCGTCTGCTGCATATAGTTGGTTGTACGTGCCAAACGCAAGTGCCGTTAATAATGTTATTGTTCTTAGTCTCATAGTACTTCGTGGTAATTAGTGTTGTAGTTTCGACAAATTTAGTGTGCTGTTTCTTATCGTGTTGTGATAAAAACTCCAATTCTTGTTGTTTTTTAGTCAGATTCTTTTCTGGCCCGAGTGCGAAACAATAGCCCAAATGTGTCTCGTTTTGTCTAAATACGTTAATTTTGTATAGAATTTTGTATTTTACATTTATGTTGATTCTCTATTTGCATGGAATGGCCTCGAGCCACGAGTCGTTCACTGCGGCTTGTATTCAAAAATATATGCCCGAAGCAACGGTCTTGGTGCCAGACCTCTCTATTGATCCGGAAATTGCTTTCCCCCAGATTCAAAAAATACTTGATGAAAACAAAGTAGACTTTATTGTGGGACATAGTTTGGGCGGGTTTATGGCGCAGAAGTTCCGTGGGTATAAGAAGATATTGTTGAACCCGAGCTTGGGTGTGTCTTTCTTCCGCTTGTTTAAGGGCGATAACAAGTATAAGCATAAACGTTACGATGGTGTGCAGACTTGGCATATTGATGACCGTATCTGCAAAAAATACAAGGAAATCGAACATTCGCAGTACGATGGCCTTACCTCTGAGGAAGATGACCTTACTTTGGGCATGTTTGGACGTTGGGACTTTATGACCCACATGTCGTCGCGCTGGTTCTTGAAGCATTATTCTCACCGCACGATAATTCCTGGTGGACACTTTTTGAAGGAGGAGACGGTTCGCGATTATCTGGTTCCTGCTATTAAGTCGATGTTAAACTGATTGCTGCTGTTTAGATGGAAGGTATATATAACCGTACTGAATTGTTGCTTGGCGAACATGTGATGAATTCCATCAAGCAGAAAAGGGTGATTGTATTTGGCGTAGGTGGTGTTGGAAGCTGGTGCGCGGAGAGCTTGTTGCGTTCTGGATTTGTCAATTTGACGATTGTGGATTCTGACCGTGTCTGCGTCTCTAACATTAACCGGCAACTATTAGCGACAACTGCTACTGTTGGGCAGGTGAAAGTGGAGGTTTTGAAAAAACGTCTGCTGGAAATCAATCCTTCTGCAAATATCTGCGCCTTGCAGAAAATCTATTCGTCTGAATCTGCCGACGATTTCCAACTCGATACGTACGATTATATTGTGGATGCAATCGACAGTCTGTCGAATAAGGCTGATTTGATAATGCGTGCGTGCCGTACAAAAGCCAAACTGTTTTCGAGTATGGGGGCTGCCCTGAAAGTGGACCCTACTGCTGTTCAAGTGGCTGAATTCTGGAAGGTGAAGGGCTGCCCGCTTGGGGCGGCACTCCGTAGGTTGTTCAAACGGAAAAAAATGTTCCCTTCCAAAAAATTCACTTGCGTGTTTAGTGAGGAATTGCTTGAAAATAAAGGCGAGGTTAAACCAGAGTCGTTTGGCACTGCTAGTGAAGACCCTACAGCGGTGGCTGGAGACCCTGCTATGGCGACGCACGATTGGAATGCATTAAAGGCCCGTATTAATGGAACGACTTCGCATATTGTCGCTATCTTCGGGTTCACAATAGCCGGACTCATTATGCAAGATGTTATGAATAAGGTTCAGATTGAGTTGAAAGACAAGTCTTAAAACGTATTGTATAAAAATAGGAAAAGCCAGGACATTAGTCCTGGCTTTTTTCTTGTTCCTGATATCAGGTGTTTTTAGTCTTTCTTGCAGCAGTTGCAGTCGCTACCGATGCACTTCCACAAAAGGGCTGCGATTGCTCCACCGATGAATGGACCTACAATGAAAATCCAAAGTTGCTCTAGTGCGGCTCCTCCAGCTAGCACTGCTGGAGCGATAGAACGGGCAGGGTTAACTGATGTGCCTGTGAAGTAGATACATGCAAGGTGTACCAAAATCAATGTCAAACCAATTACCATACCAGCTGATTTGCCGGCTCCTTTGTTTGCGTCTGTTGTGCCTAGTACAACAAGAACGAAAATGCAGGTGAATACAATTTCGGCCAAAACACCTTGGCATACAGTGATGTGGTTACCTTCTTGAAGGGCGTTTGCTCCTAGTCCGCTTTCACATCCAACCAAAGCTGCCAAAATGCCTGCTCCGATGAAGGCACCAATTGTTTGTGCCACCATATAGATAACACCTTCTTTTGCATCCATGCGACCAGTAAGAATACAGCCCAATGTGATGGCTGGATTGATGTGGCAACCAGAAATGTTACCGATGGTATAAGCCATTGCGACTACAGACAAACCGAATGCCATTGCAGTACCGATAACCGAGGCGGTGTTTACTCCTACAGTTGAATTGCAACCAAGGGCAACGGCTACGCCGCAACCCATAAGGACGAGCACCATTGTGCCGACCATTTCTGCTAAATACTTTTTCATTTTTGTTAGTTAATAGTTTTGAGTTTATTTATTGTAAGTCTTCAAGAATTCGCTTGATGACGGTTTGTGCCGATATTTCGCGGTTTCCTGCTTCTGGTATAACCAGGCTGTTAGGACCTTCTATCACATCGTCGGTAACAATCAAGCCACGGCGTACAGGCAAACAGTGCATGAAGTAACCATTGTTTGTTAGTGCCATCTTTTCGGTTGTGATGGTCCATGAAGGGTCTTTGCTGATGATTTTGCCGTAGTTCGGATCTCTGTATGCGCTCCAGTTCTTTGCGTATACAAAGTCGGCGCCGGCCAGCGCTTCGTCTTGGTTATAAGTCACTTTGGCGTTTCGCACGAATTTTTCGCACAACTCGTAACCTTCAGGATGGGTGATGACGAAGTCTACATCTGCCTCGTTCATAAAGTCGGCGAACGAGTTTGGCACTGCTTGTGGTAATGCACGGCAGTGGGGGGCCCACGTTAAAACGACTTTCGGACGTTTTACCTTTTTGTATTCTTCGATGGTGATGAGGTCAGCAAATGCCTGAAGTGGATGGCAAGTTGCGGTTTCCATACTGAAAACAGGTTTTCCCGAGTATTTGATGAACTGGTTTACGATGGTCTCTTCGTAGTCGTTCTGCTTGTTCTCAAATGTTGCAAATGAACGGATACCAATCACATCGCAGAACTGGCTCATTACAGGAATAGCTTCGAGCAAGTGTTCGCTCTTGTCGCCGTCCATTATCACCCCGCGTTCTGTCTCGAGTTTCCATGCTCCCTGGTTAACATCAAGCACAATGGTGTTCATACCCAGGTTCATTCCTGCTTTCTGTGTTGAAAGACGGGTACGGAGGCTGTTGTTGAAGAATACCATCAAAAGCGTCTTGTTCTCTCCGAGATGCTTGTAGGCAAAACGGTTCTTCTTTATTTCAAGTGCTTCCTTTACGGCTTCCTGTAGGTTGCCGAGGTCTTTTACGCCAGTATAATATCTCATTTTCTTTTATGATTTGTTTTGTCTTTTGGTTTTATCTAACTTGACCGTTTCCTGCTATCACCCACTTGTAGGTGTTTAGTTCTTCCAAGCCCATTGGACCACGGGCGTGCATTTTCTGAGTAGAAATACCTATTTCTGCACCTAGGCCGAATTCTCCACCATCGCTGAACGAGGTTGGCGCGTTGGTGTATACACATGCGGCGTCTACCATTTGTACGAACTTGTCGCATGCGGCCTGGTCTTCCGAAACAATAGCTTCGCTGTGCCCTGTCCCGTAGGTCTGGATGTGCTCGAGTGCTTCGTCAATACTGTTCACGGTTTTGACAGACATCTTGTAGTCAAGCCACTCTTTCCCGAAATCGTCTGCGCCAGCGTGCTCCAGCAAATTGGCAGGGTAGTTGCCTTCCAAAACTTTGAACGACGCTTCGTCTGCATAGATAATCACGTTCTTTGACGCGCAAGGCTCGCAAATAGCAGGGAGGTCTGCTAAGCGTTTGCTGTGGATGATGATGGTGTCGAGTGTGTTGCATACGCTCGGACGGCGGGTCTTTGAGTTGAATACAATGTTTTTCCCTTTCTCTACATCACCCTTTTCGTCGAAATAGGTGTGGCAGGTTCCTGCTCCTGTCTCTATGACGGGAACCTTTGCGTTTTCGTTGACAAAACGGATGAGTCCTGCGCTTCCTCGTGGTATGATTACGTCGATGTAGCCTCGTGCGTTAAGCATCTCTCCTGTCGATTCACGGCCAGCGGGCAGAAGTGCGACAATGTCCTCGTTTACTCCCTGTTTCTTTAAAACATCGTGAATTACGTTTACAATGGCGCTGTTTGATTCATGGGCGTCGGTTCCTCCTTTAAGGACGCAGGCATTGCCCGATTTGAAACATAGTGAGAATACGTCGAGACTGACGTTTGGACGTGCTTCGTAGATGATGCCTATTACGCCAAATGGCACGCTGATTCGTTTTATTTTAAGACCGTTCGGACGAACTCTTTCGTCTATGGTGCGCCCTATTGGAGATGGTAGTTTTGCTACATCGCGAATGCCGTCGGCAATGCCTTTAAGACGTTCTTCGGTCAACTTCAGGCGGTCGTAGGTCGGATCTTTCGGGTCTTTCTTTGCCAAGTCTTTTGCATTGGCAGCAAGAATGTCTGCAGATTTAGCTTCTACTTCACTTGCTAATGCTACAAGCACTTCGTTTGTCTTCTCTTTACTGATGAGGGTAAGCGAGCGCGATGCTGCTTTTACTTGTTGAAAAACCTTTGTTAAATCCATAGTATTTCCTTTTTAAGCAAAGATAGTTATAAAAATGGTCATGTGTGTCTGTTTTCTGCTTTATTGCTCCTTCTATTTATCAAGAATGTTGATTTTTCTTTATAATTTCGTGTGTTTAATTTTTAATTATGCAAAAACAAGAAATTATCGTTTTACGCGTAATGGCAATGCTTATGGTCGTAGTTTACCATTGCTTTTGCGCTTACTCTTTTTGTGAATTGGATCCTAAACACTGGGGACTAGGTGTTGGGTTTAATCAGTCTTATCTGCATTTATCAAAATACCTGCATACTATTGATATGCCTGCTTTCACTCTTATTTCTGGTTATCTGTATGCGTTTTTAAGGTTGAAGTGTGGAAGATATGAAGATAAATTTGAATTTTTGAAAAAGAAAGCAAAACGTTTAATACTGCCTTATGGTATTTGGTTCTCTGTCATATTGTTGTTAATGCCTGATAGAGGAACTTTTTCAGATATTTTTAGGGGCATCGATCATTTGTGGTATCTGTTGATGTTGTTTTGGTGCTTCGTAACCATCGCTCTCTCCGAGAAATTGTGGAGCAAACTTCCCCTTATTGTGAATTTGATTGTGTGCTTTTTTTCTTTTTCTCTACTTTATTTCTTCCTTTATTTCAATTTGTTGACAGATTTTTTATGTATAGAGTCTTTTTTGGCTTACTTCCCATATTTCTTTTTAGGTGTTGTAATCGTAAATCATGATGTGGATATTTTTGTAGAGAAAAAAGTCGCTAAGAGTGTTGTCGCAGGTGCATTGGCATTCGCTTTAGTTGCCTTATTCTTTCTTACAGATAGTACTTTCCGATACCACTCTGATATGCTTGCTCGTTTGTGTGGCTTCTTTATATCGGTATTGTTGCTTTTCTTGTTTAAGAATGTTTCTAGCGTAAATAAACTCGCTCGTAATAATTGGGTGATGTCGTTGAATAAGAATAGCATGGGAATTTATCTGTTGCATCTTATTCTAATTCTTTTTGTTCTTGAGCGAGGGTGGATTACAGATTTTATGAACAATTATTTGTTCATTGCTCCTTTTCTATTGTTTGTTGTTGTTCTTTGCTTAACTTGGTTAATTTCTGCATTGCTCAATAAAACGAAGTTGTCTTTTCTTTTTGGATAAAACAGAAAGATGTAATCAAGATATAAAGTTGAGAGAGTGTGCCAAAGTAACGTATATATACCTTTTGGGATAATTCTTGTATAATGAAAGAGGGCATATCATTTTGATATACCCTCTTTTGTTTTTGTCCTTAATAGCCAAATGTGGCTTTGTAAGTCTTTGCTGGAGTTGGGTTGTAGGCGGCATTCGCGGTGCGGGGTTGGCCTACGATTAAGAATCCGTTGGTGATGGGCTGGAACCACATGCCATCGGCATTATAGTAACTATAACCATTTACATAGGTCCGTCTAGCTCCGTAAGGAAGGTCTTGGACAACCACATTTTCGGGCATTTGTATTTCCTCGTATCCCTTACCTTGCACATGGCGGTAGTATACGCCATCGTTGCAGTAATAGGCAATCCCGTCTATGTAGAATGTGCGAGCCCTGCTGTCTATTGTCTGTCGATAGGCATGGCCGGTCTTTTTTACTTGGGGCGCAAAACGGGCCTCTGTTCTAACGGTCCTCTTCCCGTTCGAGGTGGCCGATGCACAATGGAAGCTGGCTGGAAGAAACAGAAGTGCTGCTATTAAAATGGCTTGTTTGTTCATATAGAAACGAATGGAAGAAAAAACATGCTCTGTAAGGAACTTGTTTTTGTTATTCTTCTTGTTAGAATCCGAAAGATGCATGGAAACTTACGGTTGGACGAGGAACAGCTACCGTTACACGGGCTACCGGACGCTCTACGAGCAAGTATCCTCCGTCAACTGGTTGGAACCACATGCCGTCTGCCTCGTAATAGCCAATGTTGTTGATGTAGGTGACTGTTGCTCCGTATGGAAGTTCTGTTACTACTACATCTTGTGGCATCAAGATCTCTTCATATCCGTAAGATGGTATGTAGCGATAGTAGACGCCTCCCCATGAGTAATATGGAACCTCGTCGATGTAGAATACACGTGCGCGGCGGTCGATGTGTCTGTGGTAGACTGGTGCTGGACCGTGGTGGCGTGGGCGTGGAACATATCTTGGACCTGGATGGTGTGGATGTGCAGGCCCTGCGTAGTGTCTTGGCGCAGGTGCATGGTGATGTCTTGGCGCTGGCGCAGGTGCGTGGTGGTGTCTTGGAGCTGGACCATGATGAGGTGCTGGTGCTGCGTGGTGAGGTGCTCCATAGGCGTGACCACCTTTCGCATTGCGGACTGGATTGCCTCCGTGACCCATTGGACGACCGTTAGCCGATGATGGACGGCTGTTGTGTCTTGGAGCTGGCGCCGCATGGTGGTTCCCACCTCCATTATTGCTTGGTGCTGCGCTCATACGGTTCCCACCTCCATTGTTGCTTGGAGCAGAGTGTGAGCCGCGAGAGTCGTGGCCGCCTTGTGTATGCGTCCTTTGCATTGCGCCACGTTGTGCACTTGCTTCTGGTGCTACTGCAAATAGCAACGCAGCGGTTGCTAAGCTAGTTAAAATATGTAGTACTTTCATAATCGTTAATTTTGTCGTTTGTTTCTAATTGATATTCAATACCCGTGCCAAATTTACGTTTTTGTGAAAAAAAACGTAAATATATTAGTTGCTTTGTTGTAAAATAATGAATAATAATGAGTTGCCTATTTTGTTATTGTGTATACAATAGGCTCGTATTTATAGTCTAGTTTTTTTGATAAGAGAATAAATTCGATTTTGGAAGTATTCTGTCTTTTGTTGAAAACGTCTATTGGTATTTGCAGATAAAAACCTAATTGTTTGTCTTCCATCTTGAAAAAATCTGCAACGTCTTTTCTTTCAACTCCATAAGAGGCGTTTATTGTAGTGTCTCCAATAATTGCTTGGATTCCGCCTAGTCTTTCCTTTTTTGCATAGTCTATTGCCCAGCCTCCAATGTTGATACCGCTTTTTTTGTCAAGTATTAAATTAAAAACCCCTTCTTTCTGAGGAATGTTGTTACACGCTTCAATGTGAAAACCAGACTCCAAATTATTGCCGCTCAGTTTCCTTTCTTCTGTTTGTGGATATCTGATTTTGAATGGAATAGAATTGTATTTGAATTCGTTTGACGAGTTAACTACGAAGAATGATATTTCATATATTTTCTTTTTGTTATCTAGAATTAGTTCTCTTGGTATGTTAATAGAGAACCCCACGTTTTCATCAACTTGGAAGGCTTTTGCTACGTCTTCTCTCTTACTTCCGTAGGTTGCCTTTATACATTTGTTGCCTATTACAATAAAGATATCGCTTAGCGCTTTTCTGTCCTCTATGTCGAATGCCCAGCCTGTAAGGCATATTCCTTTTTCAGGGTCGAAATCTAATACGTCTTCATTCTCAGGTTGTAACGAGTTGTTGTTAGCGTCGATTCTAAATGCATTTCTAGCATTGTTATTCTCATGGATGGGTAGTTTGTTCAAATCCTCAAATGAGACCAACTCTATTTTATTCTCCGATTCTGTTCCGATTGTTGATTTCGGACTTAAAAGGAAAATGTATAGCATAGAGGCTGCGAATGTGGCTAATGTTAAATTTTTCCTTCTTTCATCGCTAATAAGTTCGTTTATTACCATAATTGCAACAATCAAGAATGATATCTCTGATAGTAGGAATGTACGAACTCCACTTGCATATACGGTAGGGGAAAATCCCATGATGAGACGTGTGCAGATTCCTGCTAGCAATATGACACATGCCAATAAGGCGTTCTTTTTTTTGCCGAGTGCGTTGTAGACTCCTATAATTAAAGAAACGAATGTTACTAGATATATGAATATCTCTAAATATAAAAGTCCGCTACCTATATCGGATTTTGTCCCGATTTTGAAATTGGCAAGAATATACCAACTTGAGTCTAATTGTTTCCCAAAACCGTCCATAACAATATAGAACTGGTTGTAAAGGACTATTAGTATACCTAGGCTTTGTAGACACAATATCTTTTTGTTTCTGGTATCCCACAATTTTATGCATGTGAATAGCATAAGTATTAATATGATAAAGTTTGTTGGATAACCGACATTTGATAATGCGATTTTATTGGCATAAAAGAATGGCATTGTGGAAACAATACCAAGTTTTATTTTGTCAATGATGTTGAAATTAGCGAATTCTGGGTACCAATTGCTTGTTTCATATATTACTCTGTTTGCATTTCCAGGAGCAAGCAATGTAAATAAAAGTTCGATAAAAGATACACAAAGAATAATAAAATATAATTTATTGGTTTCTTTCGCTAATTCTTTAATGGATTTTTTTGTCTCGTATTTTTTATAAAAAAACAATAGAGCTAAAATACATACGATAGAAAGGACTATTGGCTCTGCGTTGGATGCAAACAGCGTTAATACAATAGCTTGCGCATTCTCAAATCCGTTGGTCTTTTCATTACAGAACATCTTTTTTACGGTGATCATCAACGTCATAAAGGCTGCGAAAGGCCATAGATAATTTATCGTTGTTGCAAACCACCCTGCGTCGCAAAGGGTGATGACCGGGATTGTTAAAATAGCTAGTAGGTAGGCGATGAAACTGTATTTTCTGTTCTTTTCAGAAACAAATAATGAAATGACGCATTCTACGATTACAGTCACTAGAATGGTTGTAATAACTCTCCAAAGGTAGGTGTTGGCTTTGACTATACTTATTAAAACAGTTTCTATAAGAATCCTAGATGACCATATGTTGTATCTCTCCGTTAAATAGTGGTGTAATGTACTGTTGTCTAGGTAAGTTTTGAATATAACGTCATCTCCCCATTGCGTTTTATCTGAAAAGAAAAAGAAAATCAACAATGTGAAAAAAATCATTCCCGAAAAATGTAATTTTTCGTCTGATGAAAAGGTTTTGTGTTCGGTAAAAAGATTCTTAAATCTGTATGTTATTCCTGATAGAATAAAAAAACATGTACCAAAATTAATGAATAGAACTGTGTTTTTTGTGCTAAATCCTAAATCTGAAAATATGGCACAGACAACTGATACAGTGAATGCGATGAATAACGCGTTGTGTAGTTTGATGCTTTTTAAGTATTCTAACATTTTATTTTTCTTCTGAGATGATGTAAATAGGACGTTGTTTGATTTCTGTATATATTTTTGATAGGTAAATGCCTATTATGCCGGTTGCAAATAATTGAATACCTGCAATAAATAGCATTATGCAAATCGTACTTGCCCATCCTTCGATTGCACAATCAGTGTATAGAATCTTCCTAATTACAAGAGCTATGATGATTATTATAGATAGCAACATTGAAAAGATTCCCGAGATTGCGGAAAATGCTAATGGTTTTGTTGAGAAACCTATGATACCATCTATCGAATAAAGAAATAATTTCCAAAACGACCATTTTGTCGTGCCTGCAACTCGTTCAATATTTTCATATTCGAACCATTTTGTCTTAAAGCCGACCCATGGGAATATGCCTTTTGAAAAACGATTTTTCTCTTTTAGGGAAAGAACAGCGTCAACATATTTTCTAGTCATTAGTCTGAAGTCTCTAGCTCCGTCAACAACTTCGATGTCAGAAGCCTTTCCCATGATTTTGTAAAATAGCCTGGCAAAAAAAGAACGGATTGGAGGCTCGTTTTTACGGTCTACTCTTCTCGTTGCCGCACACTCGAAACCTTCATTCTCAATTGCTTCTTTCATTTGTGGTAATAATGTTGGAGGATCTTGAAGGTCTGCATCCATTATTGCCACATATTTACCTTTTGCTTTACTTAATCCCGCATATATAGCAGCTTCTTTCCCAAAGTTTCTTGAAAAACTAATGTAGTGGACGTTTGGATGTTCTGCTGATAATTCTTTCAATGTTTGTAGGGTCATGTCTTTAGAACCGTCGTCAACAAATATGAATTCTGACTCTTGTTCTACATCCATCCCTATAAGAACCTTACTCGTTTCTTTAAAGTATGGTATGATGACCTCTTCTTCGTTGTAGCAAGGTACGATTATAGAAATCGTTATCATGGATTATTTTTGTTTTTATTGAAAATAAAGAAATGTTGTCCTAAAAAATTTAAGATAGTATAAACTCCCATTCCTACTAGCATTGCTATGTTTTCTTTTATTTTGATAGATATTCTATCATTTAGCAGTGCAAATATAATATCTTTTGAAAAGTAATATGCAATAAAGTAGCAAATTAGTAAATTTAGAATGAATGGTATGATTTGTTTTGTCGCTTTCCCGTTGTCTTTGAATGTGATGACTTTATTGAGGAAGAAACTGCATATCCCTCCAACGATATAATTTGCCGCACTTGCAGTCCAATAGGTCCATCCACATAAATTGAATAGAATGAACATTGTCCCTCCTCCAATAACTGTATTTATAATGCCTACACAAAGGAATAACACGAACTTCTTGTAAGGATATTTTTTTGTTTTTCCCAATCTGCTACAATGATTAGATGAAAAAAGATGAGTCATTGACTCATCTTTTTCCTTTAATGTAAAAAATCTGTTCTATTTATTCGTATTTGCTCCAATCTACATTGCGCATGTCGCCAGTTTCGTTGAATGCGTTGTGAAGAGCGAATGCGGCTTTCAAACTGTGAGGGGTTTGTGCGCATCCGTCGGTTAGCTTCAGATAATCCCACATCAACTGTTTGTAGTCTGGATGTACGCAGTTCTCGATGATGCATTTCGCACGCTCTTTTGGAGATTTTCCTCTCAAGTCTGCGATACCCTGGTCTGTAATTAAAACCTTTACCGAGTGCTCGCTATGGTCGACATGGCTAACCATAGGGACGATTGGGCTGATGCATCCGCCTTTTTGGATGGAAGGACAAGAGTAAATTGACAGGTATGCGTTGCGGGTAAAGTCTCCCGAACCGCCAATACCGTTCATCATCTTGTTGCCAACAACGTGGGTCGAGTTGACGTTGCCGTAGATGTCTGCCTCAAGCGCGGTGTTAAGCGCAATAAGACCGAGTCGGCGGACAACCTCTGGGTTGTTGGAAATCTCGATAGGACGAAGAACCAGTTTCTCGCGGAAGAAATCCAATGTGCCGTAGATGTCTTCCAACACTTCTTCTGTTACGGTTAATGAAGAGCCGCTGGCAAAAGAGATACGTCCTTTCTTCATCTGCTCAATTACCGAATCTTGAATTACTTCGGTGTACATTGTGAAGGCAGGGATGTCTTTGTCGTCGCCCAAGAAACCGAGAACCGCGTTTGCTACGTTTCCAACACCCGACTGGATAGGAAGGAATTCTTTTGGAATGAATCCGCTCTTCAACTGCGAAGCGAGGAATTTAGCCACGTTACAACCAATTTTGGCTGTGGTCTCGTCAATAGGGGTAAATTTGCCCACTTCGTTAGGACGGTGGGTGTTGACTACTGCTATGATTTTGCTAGGATCTACCTTCAATGTAAGTGTACCGATGCGGTCTTTTACAGAGAAGATAGGAATTTCCTTGCGATAAGGAGGATCTGATGGCTCGTAAAGGTCGTGCAAACCCAATATCGATTTTGGGTGCATGTCGTTAATCTCTACGATGATTTTTTTTGCAAGACGGGCATAGGTTGGTGCGTTGCCGACTCCGGCTGTTAATAAGATGTCTCCGTTTGCACTGAGGTCAGCGGCTTCTATAATGGCCACATCAATTTGTCCGTAGGTGCCGTAGCGCAATTCTTGCGCCAGCTGTGAAAGGTGAGCGTCAATATAGTTGACTTCGCCTGCGTTGATGGCTTTTCGGAGGTCTTTGTTGCTTTGGTACGGAGTTCTGAAACTCATTGCCTTGGCGCGGGCCAATTCACCATCGCACGAGTCTCCCGTAGAGGCACCGGTGAAAAGGGCTATTTTGAATTCGCGGCCGGCTTTGTGTTCTTCTTCCGCATAGTGGGCAATTGCTGTCGGTAGTTCTTTTGGTGCTCCCGATGCGGTAAAACCGCTAGTGGCAATTACGTCTCCATTCTTAATTAGACGTGCAGCTTCATCTGCACTCATAAAATTGTATGCCATAATTTCTTGTTTATCCTTTCTGCAAAGTTACAAATTTATCTCCATTCTTTATCTTTACTTCTCTTTATTCTGTGATTTCGGTTTGTATTTATACGGGTAAATCCGATCTAGTACTCCCTATGGAGATGATTATTGTATATTGATGCAATATTTATACGTTTTATGCTGTCTTTATTGGCGGCGGTGTTCGCTTCTTTCGGAGCTTTATCTTGCTCTCTGTTTTTTGTCTTCTTTTGTGCAATCTTTTTTATCTTTGTACGTTATATTTTACATAGTGTTTAAAATACATAAATAGAAGATGAAAAAGTTTTTCCTTACGGCATCGGTCGTGGCTGCTCTTATGGGTGTTGCTTCTGTGCAAAGTTGCTCAAATGGCGGCTCTGAAACCATAGTTGCAGAAGGTAGTGAAACCTATACTTTTGAATTGGCTTCAGAGGTGTCTCGCGAACATGTGACTTTCAAGAACAATTATGGCTTTACTATCTCGGCTGACTTGTATTTGCCTAAAAATATTGATAAGAGCGCAAAACATATTGCTGTATTGGTGGGCGCTCCTTACGGTGGCGTAAAGCAGCAGGGCGCTGGTCTTTATGCGATGGAGTTGGCGAAGCGCGGTTGTGTGGCTGTTGCTTTTGACCACTCATTTAACGGTGAAAGTTCGGGAGAGCCTCGTTATACTGGTTCTTATGAGATTTTCACAGAAGACTACAGTGCTGGTATCGACTATATGGGCTCTTTGCCTTTTGTTGACCGTAGCAAGATTGCTGTTATTGGTTTGGGTAGCAGTGCTACTTTTGCTTTGAATGCTGCTAAGGTTGATAAGCGAATAAAGGCGTTAGTTTCTGTAAGTCTTATAGATATGACTCGTATTTCTCGTTATGGAATGCTTGATCTTCAGGCTCCTGATTTTATTAATAAGCATAAGGAATTGGTGGAAATCCGTTGGGCAGATGTTGATAGTGGAAAACATGCACTTACTCAAATGATAGATGCTGCTCCTGCCGATTCTGCTCCTGCTGGTATGTCTCCTGCAGATGCTGATTTGTTCAACTATTATGGCACTAAGCGCGGTTGGCATCCACAGGCTAAGTGCTGCTTTACTAAAGCAAATCTTTCTTCTTTCTTGGGTGCTAATTTAGTAGAACACCTTTCAGATGTGAACCTGTCTTTGCTGTTTTTGGTTGGTGAGGCTGCGAAGGACAAATATATGACAGACGATGTGGTCCGTTTCTGTAGTGATCCGAAGGTTGTGTTGACTATACCTGGTGCTACTCATGTTGATTTGTATGATAGAACTGATATGATACCGTTTGATGGCATATTTGCTTTCTTTAATGGTATACGGTAATATATAATTGTAAGTTTATTGTGAGGATGTATCATAATGCATTTATGATATGTCCTTTTTTTGCGTTATCGAAGAATGCTTTAACGGAATCCTCTGGATAGTTGCGTCCCTTTTCAAGGGACGTTGAGAAAATTCAGTACAATATCTTACGCTGGACAATCCTTATATTCTATAACAGTAACTTCAAATTCTTCCACGAAGGCTTCAGGCTGAAGCTCTGTCTGAAAATGCATAAGCGTTTGTTTGACGTGGAAGTAAAGATGGTTGGAGGTGAGACCGGCTATGTCGGAACCGAGAACAGAGACTACTGCAAGGAGAATGGCATCCAGATATCGTTCGTCAAGTGTGGCTGTCCGTTCAATGAAGAGAAGAAGGTGTAAGACCTCGTCGGAAAGGAACTGGCCAAAGTGAGGAACTGCAATGGAAGGCTATCCCGGGACGCAGAAAGAGCACTACGACTTGAAAAGAGTCAAGGTCAGAACAAAATTTACGGAGAGCCTGTTTCCTTTTTCGACATTCACACTGCAAACGTGGTACAGCTAACCCAAAGGCAGGAACGGAAGGCTTAACTGTCTGTAGTTTGAAGATGTGAATGCTGTTAACAATAGCTCTTGCAAGAGGTCTGTGCATACAGGTCCGGCCACTGGGACCGGAATAAGCTTGCTATATAAACATTATTTTGATGGGCAGAGCGAAGAAAGGAGAGGAGAGTAGTCGCCGCTTGGCTCAAAAAGAAAACATTAAACGACAATCCTTAGATTATTTCAGTTATTACCCTGAACAGAGGCTCTAACCAAGATGAGGACGGCCTCCAAAAAAAAACGTTGTTGTGTTAATAAATAAAGGTGGTTGATGTTATTAATTGTGTTTTAAAACAATTTAACTGTATAACGGATTGTTGAACAAGTTATATCGATGAAAATCTTTATGTTAATTAATCTGGTTGTTTTCCTGAAAAAGTTTTTTTTATTAAATATACTCCTTGCTTTTGAATTGGAGCTAGCAAAATTAATTCAATTAAGTATGATACAATAATGCTAATTATAAATACGATAACCATAACTGCAAATAAAGAAATTACGTTTGGATAGGTTGTCGTAAATGAAAGCGAAGGAAGCACTTCCCATATAACTATGATATGAATTAAATAAACTCCGAAAGCCCTCTTTCCTAAGAAGATAATGAAACTTTGAATCTTTTTATTGTCAGTATGAAATTTTTGGAGTATCTGGTATACCATTAGGGAAAAGAAAGTGAAGGAAGGCATTAGGTCACAGATGAAAGATTGATAAGATGAAAAATACATCTTAAGGAAAATGATAATAAGTCCTGCTGTTCCCAAAATAAGAATTATCTTACGGTCTCTGTCTGTTTGTATGATTTTGTCGTAACATCCCCCCAGATAAAAATAAATTGCCCACAGACCTAAAGGATAAACCCATGCAACTGGTACCTGTGTAAATAATGGAGTATATGCGTATGCCGTATTATATAAAATTCCTATTCCAACAAAAATCATAGCTTCCCGACGAGATAATCCGACAAGTATTTTTGCCATAAAAGGAGCAAGCATTAAATGCCCGACTATAATATACATAAACCAAAAGTGGTGACCTGCATTATAGTTGAATATGATGTTGTCTATGATAGTTTTACCTATACCTTCTAGTGAATGTGTCTTAGACCAAACATCATAAATTGTATAGATGACCATATATACTAAAACAGGGAAGATTACATGGAAAAATTTTTTTGAGTAATAGTTCGTGTATTCCCCGTCCTCGACTTTTTTTTGCAAGGCAAATTTTCCGCTGATAAAGAAGAATAGAGCATTACATGTAACAAAACATGTGGAGATCAATTTTATGCAGAAATCTTTAAATGCAGTCCCGTCTGGTTGTAAAACATTAAGAGAGTGTGAGCCCACAACAAGGAAAATTGCTAAAACTCTTATGAATTCGAACTTATAGTCTCTGCCTTTTTTTTCATTAGGTACCATTATGTAAAGTATTAATTATTATATAGCTTGTTCTTTGTGTTATTTTATACCTTGTTGCAAAGCGAAGGCCTGTAGTTTGGAATAAAGGGCTTGATGAGAAAGAAGTGAAAGATGCCTTTCAACTATCACGAAAAGAAGTGCGTCTGCATTGTTTTCTATGTTTGCTAATGTTTCATCAGATAAGAAATACTGGTCTTTCCTGTTTGTTTCTATGAATTGAAAATTAAGTGCTAGAAAAACTTCGAGACGATGAGTAAAGGAGTCTCCTAAAATGTATAGACGTTTTGAACCATTGCTATTTGTCAGTATGCTGTGGTTGTCGTTATTTGAAAATGTGATGTTTGGTCCGTCTGTATTATATGCGATATAAGTAGTAGTGTCTTGTGGCATACCTCCTGGCATAAGTCCTTTTAAGTCTCCGCCTCCATTGTCTCTGAACTCAAAACTTAGAATCTTTTCTTTCGGAATACATTCTAGTTCTAGGTCTTTCCCCATAGTATTCATAATGGTTTCATAGGTGTAATAGGCCGCTATATCGGTATAATGGGTGTCTTGTTTTCTATACAATAAGTACTTCTCGTTTTTGTGCTTTAAAAATTCATCTTTCATGAAGTGAGTGTTTACTTCAGTGCCATTCATTATCTGAAGAAAACGCATAGCGTCGCTGTTTGCGTCGTTGTTTATCTTCTTGATGTGTTTAACTTTTTCTGGGTATATGGTGGCTTTGTTTGGACAAATAACTAAGAGGAATTTTTTCCCCTTTGCTTTGCACCATTTGTCGATTAAACACAGGTAGTCTTTGGCTTTGATAAGATCTTCATCCGACATTACCGGAATATTTGCAAAGTTTTCAATGACATGGTCGTTCTTTAAAAAGAAGAAGCCGTCTCTACCTTCCATGACATCATCGTTCTGTGCGTCGTCTTTTGATTGTAATATGGAGTTGCTAATAGTTACCAATTCATCTCTATATGGGAAATGATCAGAGTACCACTTGTCAAATTGATTTGTATAATTGTTGTTGAAAGAAGTAGAGTCTATAAGTGTAGGAAAGGGCTCTAGGTTTCGTTTCTCTTTCTCGGAAAATGTCTTATCGGACAAATAGAAAGAAGGAATTATACAGGTCCCTAAGAATATGGTGGTCAATGCAATATCTTCTGTCCTTTTCCCTGATATTTTGTCGCAGAAAAGGGTTGATATGAAAAATAATAGGGCGAATAATGTTAAGAATAACGAAAAGAAGATAACAGAGTCAGGAATGATGAGCGTTGCAGCCTTTACGTTAAAAGGCTTGAGGAATGCAATCCATGGATCTAATCCTTCTGAATTAATTGTTATCTCAGTTTCTCTTGTTTCAAATTTATTGATGTCGTTTTTTGTGGCGAAAGAGAAGTCGTTGATAAGAAAATCAGAATTTCCGTGTATTTTAATGTTGTCTAATTTTAATGTTTTAGGGATTGATCCAAAGTCTAGACGTAGCAAATATAAATTATGTATTGGTAATTCAAATTTGATTTTATTGGAACCTGGATTTACTATAGTGGCTACTGATTTCTCGTCATTAAATGGTTCTCCATCTGCAGAGGTATAATAGGCTCTTATTTCAGCCTTAGTCTCTGCTTGAACATCTATCGATAACTCGATAGGTTTTTCTATAGGCTCTCCTATTTCGACTTTTGAAGCTAAGTAACAAGCTAATGCACATGATAAACAAAGGAATACAAATTTTAGACTCTTATTATTTTCATTTCCTTTGATTCTTCCAAGTGCTAAAATAATTAGGTAGACGAAACAGGCTCCTAATTGTAGACATATATTGGCGTAGATGAGTCGGTTAATAACGCTTTCTTTACTTTTTATATTGAAAGGTTTATTGAAGGCAATAAAGGGGTCGTCGCCATCTGAAGATATACCCATGATGCCGTCGTTATATCCGTAGGCAGATAACTCATTGGTCGTAATATCATCGTAATTTACAACAACTTCTCTATCTCCTGAAATTTTTAAATTGCGTATAAATGTATTTCCAGGATTTTTACCGAAGTCAATTCTGAGATGTTGTAACTCCTTGATGTATAATTTAAACTCTACTTTCTGAATTCCACAAACAGGCTCCGAAACTGCATAACGTTCGAAACTATATGTTTGGGTCGAATCTTCAGTATAAAAAATTTGGACACCATCGGTTTGCCTCTGTGTCTGATAGTCCATTGAAATGACTATAGGGGTCGTAATGGGGTCTTGTGTGTTATAGACTACTATTGAGCAAATAAGGCCAATTGTTAGTGCTACTATTTCTTTTATATATGTCTTCATAATTGCCAATTAAAAACGGAAGTAGATGAATGGGTTGTAAGATGATGAAACAAGAGAACTGATGCACAATGCAAATAATGCAACAAGTGCGCAGTTGACTGCAATGTTTGAGACTCTATTCTCTTTTATGCTGGCTGGAACTCTGTCGAACAGTGGCGCAGAAAGTGCGATTGCAATGAACAAGAAAATCCATGTGTTAAATGTAATGTAGTAACCTAATTCGTAGATGCTTTTGTCGCATGGCTTAATGAAAAACATACGACGGATGATTTTCCAAGCGTGTGAAAAAGAGTCTGCGCGGAATAGGATCCAACCAATCATCACTACGAAGAGGGTGTAGATGTGTTGGACAATGGTAAGACCTTTACTTTCCTTGTCTTTGTTCCAGCCTGTTGCCTTCTCTATTATGTTGAATAAGCCATGCCACATTCCCCATACAACAAAGTTCCAGCTTGCTCCGTGCCACATACCGGTGAAGAAGAATACGATGCCGATATTGACCAATTGGCGTTTCGGCCCTTTTCGGTTTCCTCCTAATGGAATGTAAAGGTATTCTTTGAACCAGGTTGACAGTGAGATGTGCCAACGGCGCCAGAATTCGGTAATTGACTTTGCTATGTAAGGGAAATTGAAGTTCTCCTTGAAGGTGAACCCGAACATGAGTCCCAAACCAATAGCCATGTCTGAGTAACCGCTGAAGTCGAAGAATAACTGTAGCGGGTAGAGAATGGCACCCAACCAGGCCGCGGAAGATGTGAGGAATTCTACTTGCATTCCATAAACTTTGTCGACAACTGCAGCTAGTGTGTTGGCAATAAGTACTTTTTTGCTTAGTCCGATGATAAAACGCTTTACGCCCTGCTTGAACTTGTCGAAATCCTCATTACGGTCGTTTATTTGTTCTTCTACATCGTGGTATTTCACGATAGGGCCGGCAATCAACTGCGGGAAGAGGCAGATATAGAGTGCCAACTTATAGATGTCTTTTTGTGCTTTTGCATCGCCACGGTAGACGTCGACTAGGTAGGATATTGATTGGAATGTGTAAAATGAAATGCCAATTGGTAGTGCTATCTCTACAAAGTCGATATTGCTGCTGAAGATGGCATTGATGTTTTCTACAAAGAAGTTGTAGTATTTAAAGTAACCCAAAAAAGCCAAATCGACTGCTATTGTTCCTGCCAATGCCAGCTTTTTTGAACTAAAGGCTTCTATGCATCTGGCACCTATGTAGTTGATGACGATGGTCGCAAGCATAATGATGAGGTAGGTAGGCTCTCCCCATGCGTAGAAAAATAAACTTGCAAACAGTAAAACCGAGTTCCTTAGTGCTGGCTTCACCAAATAATAGGTGATGAGTACAATGGGTAGGAACACGAATAGGAATGTAAGTGATGAAAATAACATGTTGTGTTTTTATCGCTTTTATGATTCTTTTTTACAAAAATACTTCTTTTGCTCTTATTAATACAAGGTAAATGCTTTTTTCTGTATTGTATAAAAAATAAGTCCGGACAAATTAGCCGGACTTATAGAATTTTTGACGTTTGTATGCTTATTTCTTACTTTCCGCGAACCTTGCTGATAAGGCTTTCTGCTGCGGCTTCAATTGTTGGATTATCTTCCAACGCACGGACGAATGCGCTGCCGATAATGCAACCGCGCGAGTGCGCTGCTGCAGCGTCGAATGTTTCTTTGTTTGAAACTCCGAAGCCGACCAGTGTAGGGTTCTTCAAGTTCATATTTTCTATTTTCTTGAAGTAGGCTTGTTTTGTCTCGTTAAAGTTCTGTTGTGCACCGGTGGTTGATGCTGACGATACCATATAGACAAAACCTGAACTTACTTCGTCAATCAAACGCACGCGTTCTTCTGGAGTCTCTGGCGTGACTAGAAGGATAAAACGCAAGTCGTATTTCTTGATGATTTCAGCATACTCTTTCTGGTATACGTCTAATGGAATGTCTGGTATGATGAAACCGTCGATGCCGATTTCTACCGCTTTCTTGCAAAGATTTTCGAATCCGTATTGTAGGGTCGGATTAATGTAACCCATGAAGATGAGTGGTATGTCTGTTTCTTTGCGGATGTTCTTCAATTGCTCGATAAGCACTTTTTGGCTCATGCCGTTGGCAAGGGCCACTTGGTTGCTGTGCTGGATTACCGGGCCGTCGGCCATAGGATCGCTGAAGGGAACTCCTATTTCAATTAGGTCTACACCCTTTTTGTCGAGGGTCTTGATGATTTCCACCGTGTCGTTAAGGTGTGGAAATCCTGCGGTGAAGAAGATAGACAGTATGTCTTTCTTCCCACTCTGGAACAATCGGTCAATTCTGTTCATATTGTTTGCTCTTTTTTACTCTTAATTGTTTCTCAACTGTCTGAAGAAAGCCTCCAACTTTTTTGCATCCTTCAGTGCGGGGGCTGTTTCAAACTTGCTGTTGAGGTCAACTCCGGCTAATGCCGGATGTCTTAATTTTTTTATGGCTTCAACATCCTCTAAATCTAGCCCGCCACTAAGTAGGAATGGCGTTTCTGATGTGTATTGACTCAAAATTTGCCAGTCGAACTTTATACCCGAACCTCCTACTTTTGGGGTCTTTGTGTCGAGTAGGTTGTATTTTGTGTAGCCTTTGTAGAGTTCCACGTTTTTCAAGTCGTTCGCATCTGTTATGCTGAAGGCTTTTATAACGGAAATTCCTTTCTCTGTGAGCGCTTTGCAGAAGTCGGGCGTTTCCGAACCGTGCAATTGTACCATGTCGAGGTGGAACTTTCCGATTTTCTCTAATATATACTCTTCTGTATTGTTAACGAAAACCCCCACCTTTTTAGCTGGCTCAAAGCTGGCCGCTTGTGCTTCTGTTGGCTCTTCTCCAACAAAACGCGATGATTTAGGGTAGAAAATCAGCCCGATAAAATCGGGTTGTAGCGCTTTCACTTCGGCTATGTTGCCGGTTTCGCGCATTCCACATACTTTAATCAGCATAGGCGTTTTGTTAAGCGTTAAGGGCTGCTATGAAATTTTCCAGACCTTTTGCTGGGTCAGGTTGTTTCATGAAGTTCTCTCCCATTAGGAAACCGCGGAAGCCTTCTTTCTGGAGCATTTTTACGGTTTCAGGGTCGCTGATGCCGCTTTCGCTCACTTTCAAGTAGTCGTCGGGTATGCTGTTGCACAGTTTGATGGATGCTGCCAAGTCAACTTCAAAAGTTTTGAGGTTGCGGTTGTTGATGCCAACCATGTCGACGGTCGGATGAATATGGCTAACTTCTTCTGGCTCGTAAAGTTCCAAAAGGGTCTCCAAATCTAGTTCTTTTGCCTTCGATGCCAGTCGGTGGCATGTTTCTACGTCCATAATAGATGCAATAAGCAAAACAACATCGGCTCCAGAGGCCTTAGCCAAGTGAAGTTGGTATTCGTCGAAGAGAAATTCCTTAAATAGGATAGGGGTGTGTTTGACAACACCGCGTGCTGCTTTTACGTCTGCGGAGCCCCCGCCGAAAAAGTCTTTGTCGGCCAGCACCGAAATGCCGCTTGCACCGGCGGCTTCATAGCCTGGGGTGATTTCTGTGACGATGGCGCCTTCTTTGATGAATCCCTTGGAGGGCGACTTCCGTTTGAATTCCGAGATGATGCCTGTACTTGAGTTCGCAAGGCTTTGTTTCATCGAAAATCCTTTGCGGGTATAGTATTCGCTCTCTTTTAGCATCTCAATCGGAAACTCCTTTTTCATCGTTTCCAATTCTATGCGCTTGTTGTCTACTATCTTGTCTAGTATGGTCATTGCTGTCCCTTTTTAGGAGTTGAGTTCAACATATTTTTTGAAGTTGTTCCATGCCTTTCCGCTTTCGATACTTTCGCGTGCAATGGCGATACATTCTTCAATGCTTTTGTCTTTCTCAATGGTCTTTATGGCGAAACCTGCATTTACTAGAACCACATTCTTTTGGCTTTCCGATGCCTTGTCTTGCAGAACAGAGTCGAATATCTCTCTGGCGTCTTCCTTTGTCTGTTTTGCTCCACCGCATATTTCGCCTGGCATAGCGTTAGGGAAGCCTAACTCTTGTGGCGAGAATACTTTCTCAATGTCGTTCGAGGTTATTTTGAAATCTCCTGTCAGCGAAATCTCATCATAACCATCTAAACTGTTGACAATGGTGTAACGGATGCCCAGTTTCTGGTATACGTTGCTGTAGAGGCGCATTTGGTCTAGGTTTGCTACACCCAGCATTTGGTAGTCTGGTTGTGAAGGGTTGACCAATGGACCTAGCAGGTTGAAACAGGTTGGTATTTGTAATGCTTTCCTGATTGGACCAACGAACTTCATGGCACGGGCGTGGAGTTGTGCGTGCTGGTAGAAGAAGTTACATTTCTCCAGCGATTCAAGAATCTTGTCGTTGTCGGCTGTGAATTTTACTCCGTGTCCTTCTATCACATTACTTGCTCCGCTGACAGAGGTGGCCGCATAGTTGCCGTGTTTTGCCACTTTGTAGCCGGCACCTGCAACTACAACACATGAGCAGGTTGAGATGTTGAATGTGTTCTTGCCGTCGCCTCCAGTACCTACAATGTCAAGCACTTTGAATGGCTTTGTGTTGACGGGAACCCCCGTCTCCAGAATTCCGTCGCGCAAACCGAGCAATTCGTCTACGGTGATTCCGCGCATCTGGAAGGCCATCAATAGTGCGGTTATCTGTTCTTGTGGATATACTTCTTTTGTGATGTTCAAAAGTATTTCTTTGGTCTCTTCACGGGTAAGTTCCTCGTGATTGACTAATCGGGAAAGTATTTTTTTCATTTTACAGGTGATTTTTATTCTTTGTGGAGTTTCTTCAAAGTCTCAACAATAAGTTTGTTCATCGATTTTCTTTTTTAGTGGTTCAGCCAGTTGCTGATCATTTTTTCGCCATCGGGGGTGAGTACGCTTTCGGGGTGGAACTGGATTCCATGGATGTCGTAATCTTTGTGCTTGAGTCCCATAATGAAGCCCTCTTCGCTTTCGGCTGTTACTTCAAGGCATTTAGGAAATCCCTCTTTGTCAACCACCCACGAGTGGTAGCGGCCTATTTGGCAGATGTTGCCAATCCCGTCAAAAATATAGTCATTACCGAAAATGTTGCATGGGGTCTGAAGTCCGTGGTAGACTTGGCTCAAGTTGGTCAACTTCCCGCCGAATGCCTCACCAATAGCCTGGTGGCCGAGGCAGACTCCCAAAATAGGTTTCTTTCCTGCGTAGTTCTTAATGACATCAAGCAGTAAGCCTGCTTCTGATGGAATGCCCGGACCTGGCGACAAAATGATTTTGTCGAATTGCTCTAACTGTGGCAGTTCGAACTGGTCGTTCCTATATACGGTAACATCGGCACCTAATGCTTTCACTAAGTGTGAGAGGTTATAGGTGAACGAGTCGTAGTTGTCTATGATTACAATTTTCTTCATATGCTTACATATTTTCTGCCATCATAATGGCTTTCTTTAAAGCTCCGAGTTTGCTGTTCACTTCTTGCAACTCGTATTCGTCGTTACTTTTTGCAACAATGCCGGCTCCGGCTTGGAACCATAGCTCTCCATTTCGGCTGACGAACGAGCGTATTGTAATGGCTTGGTTCAAGTTCTTGTTAAGTCCGATGAAGCCGATGCAACCTCCGTATGCACCACGGTTATGTGGCTCGTATTCGCTGATGAGTTGCATGGCCCTTACTTTCGGAGCTCCACTAAGAGTTCCGGCAGGGAATGTGTCGATGAAAGCCTTGATTGGGTCTGCTCCTTCGTCGAGCTGTCCGCTTACGCGGCTGACCAGGTGGATGACGTGGCTGTAGTACTGCATGTCTTTGTAGAAGTCTACTTTCACGTTGTGGCAGTTGCGGCTTAAGTCGTTGCGGGCCAAGTCTACCAGCATGACGTGCTCGGCATTTTCTTTCGGGTCGTTACGGAGGAAAATGGCGTTTTTCTCATCTTGCTCCTTGTTTCCTGTTCGCTTTGTTGTCCCGGCAATTGGGTCAATGAAGGCTTTCCCGTTCTCGATGCGGCAGTGTGTCTCAGGAGAAGAGCCGAAAATGCGGAATCCGCCAAAGTCGAAATAGAAAAGGTACGGACTTGGGTTGATGCTGCGTAAAGCGCGGTATAGCTTGAAATCGTCTCCTTCGAAGCGTTGGATAAATCGGCGTGACAAAACAATCTGGAAAACATCGCCACGCAGGCAGTTCTGAATGCCTTTACGGACGTTGGCTTTGTATTCCTCGTCGGTTAGTGTACTGCTGGTTTCACCTACCGGACGGAAACTGAATGCCTGAATGTTGCTCTTGTTCAAGAGTCGTTCGGTTGCTCCTATATTGTCGCTCTCTCCGTCGGCTAACAGTTCGATAATCTTCATCTGGTTGTTGAAGTGGTCGAACATGATGACGGTTTTATAGAGTATGTAAAGCATATCAGGCGCATCGTTCTTTTCGAGAGTGGTGTCCTTGACAGCTATGTTCTCGAAGTAGCGAACTGCGTTGAAAGTTGTGTAGCCGTATAAACCACAATAGTTTTTATCCTCGCCTTCCACTTCTAGTTGAGAAAGGAAGTCGTTAATGGCATGGTCGCAGCGGTAGGTGTTGCTGACCTCTTTTTCTGTTCTGCTGCCATCGGGAAAAACGCTGATGGCTTTTCCGTGGCTGATGGCTACGGAGGCAATAGGGTTGATGCCGATGAAAGAACGGCTGTTCTCCCCTCCGTGGTAGTCTGAACTTTCCATCAGGGCACTTTGCGGATACTGGTCGCGGACGCGCATATAGGCACTGACCGGAGTATAGAGGTCGGCCAAGATGGTTTTACTGGTTGTATGGTATTTGTACATAATTCTCTAGCGTTAGTGGTGCCGGTTTATTCTCCCAGGTGGAAGTGGTCGGCGTAGGTGTTCATGTCTTTGTCGCCACGACCGGAAACGGTGAGGACGACTACATCGTCTTTCTTGAATTTGCATTTTGGCAGTACTGCCAAAGCGTGTGCACTTTCTATTGCAGGAATAATTCCTTCTGTCTTTGTCAACTCAAGAGCGGCTGCCATTGCTTCTTCGTCGGTGACTGCAAACACTTTGCTTCTTCCTTTGTCTGCTAAGAATGCGTGCATAGGACCAATGCCCGGATAATCGAGTCCGGCTGAGATGGAGAAGGCTTCGGTTATTTGTCCGTCGTCGTCCATCATAATCAGAGTTCTGCTACCGTGCAATACGCCTTCGCGGCCCAAATGGATGGTAGCGGCGCTTTTTGTCGGATCTTCCAAACCTTCGCCTGCTGCTTCTGCCGCGTATAGTTTGACACTTTCGTCTTCTATGTAGTGGAAGAATGTTCCAGCTGCATTGCTACCGCCGCCTACACAGGCAATCAGGTAGTCTGGGTTCTCGCGGCCTTCCTGTGCTTTCAACTGCTTCTTGATTTCTTCGCTGATGACCGACTGGAAACGGGCAACCATATCGGGGAATGGATCTGGTCCAACTACAGAACCGATGATGTAGTGTGTGTTTGCAGGATTGCAGCACCAGTCGCGGATAGCCTCGTTTGTTGCGTCTTTAAGTGTGGCGTTTCCTGTTGTAACAGGAACGACCTTTGCTCCCAGCATACGCATACGCTGAACGTTCAAGTATTGGCGCTTTACGTCGGTTGCTCCCATGTATACAACACATTCCATGTTCATAAGGGCGCAAACTGTAGCGGTGCCAACACCGTGTTGGCCGGCTCCTGTTTCTGCAACAATACGTGTTTTCCCCATACGTTTGGCCAGCAATAGTTGTCCAAGAGCATTGTTCAACTTGTGGGCTCCGGTGTGGCAGAGGTCTTCGCGTTTCAAATACAGTTTGCAGCCGTATTTTTCGCTCATTCGTTTAGCGTAGTAGAGTGGAGTAGGGCGGCCTACATAGTCGTGGAGTAATTGGTTTAACTCTGCTTTGAACGTTGGGTCGTTCATTATTTTCAGATAGTTTGCCTTTAATTCTGTGATGTTTTTCTGCAGAATTTCAGGAACGT
Organism: Bacteroidales bacterium UBA3297; assembly: GCA_002362105.1. Classification (GTDB taxonomy): domain Bacteria; phylum Bacteroidota; class Bacteroidia; order Bacteroidales; family Paludibacteraceae; genus Physcocola. The sequence continues at coordinate 39,358 of DETD01000001.1, read as the reverse complement.
ATGCACCTCCGAATCGGCCGTAGTAGCCATTTTCATCAATTCCGTATTTGCTCATATTGTTATTTTTTATTCTGTTGTCTTTGGGTGGGTATAAAAAAGAAGGTCTGTCGTGAGTTCTCCGACAGACCTTTTATGTCTTAACTGTTAAATAAACACAGATGAGTCACTCACGAATTTAGTTTCGTAAGCGCCACCACCATACTTTATTTAAAGTCGTCAATGTCATATTCTGTTTACTTTGATGTTGCAAATTTGAATATAAAATTTATAAAAAACAAACGATATGCTTTCTTTTTGCAAGTTTTTCTCTTTTTTTCTCGTATCTTTATTTATGTAATGATCTTCTTGTCAAAAAACTGTACAGAGATCTGTCAATTTATGGCTATATGGCTTTGAAATGGGAAATATATGCGGATTGGAATCCATGGCACGGATGTACTAAAATAAGTCCTGGCTGTAAATACTGTTATGTTTACCGCCAAGATGAAATGTATGGTTGTGAGGTTTCGAGTTGTGTGGCTCGTAAAACTGGAAATTTCGACCTCCCAATAAAGAAAAAACGCGATAAGACTTGGAAAATTCCGAGTGGAAGGCTTGTTTTTACTTGTTTTACATCCGATTTCCTTCTCAGCGATGCTGATGGTTGGCGCCAGGAGTGTTGGAAGATGATGCGCGAAAGAAGTGACTTGTGGTTTTATTTTTTTACTAAACGTATCGACCGCTTCCTTGAATGTCTGCCTCCTGATTGGGGCGACGGGTATGAAAACGTGCTTGTAGGCTGCACTGTCGAAAATCAGCAGATGGCCGATTATAGGTTGCCGCTGTTTAGGGAGTTGCCGATTAAGCATAAAAGCATAATTGTTTCGCCTATGCTAGGGCCTGTTGTTTTAACTCCTTATTTGGATGAAACTATAGAGGAAGTGGCTGTTGGTGGAGAGTCGGGCGTGTATGCACGTCCGTGTCATTACGATTGGATCTTGTCGGTCCGTGAACAATGTATTGTGGCTAATGTGCCCTTCCGTTTCCACCAGACAGGGGCGTTTTTTGTGAAGGACGGAAAAACTTACCGGGTAAAGAGGTGCTTCCAACTCAGTCAGGCTCATAAGGCAAACATCGATTACCGTATTGGTAAGTATATGGTGCCGGAAACCGTGAAGTATGTGTGGAAGGACAGTGACTACCATGATTGAATTATACAATCACTAAAATATCAGAACAAATATGACAAAAGAACAAATTTTTGAAATTATCAAGGGTATGCAGCATCCGATTATGCATGTGGCAACTTGTGAAAACGGACAACCTCATGTTCGTGACATTCTTCTTTTCAGTGCCGATGAAAACGGTATCGTTTTCCATACTGGAAAGATGAAAGATCTCTGCAAACAATTGTTGGCGAATCCGAAGTCGGAGGTCTGTTTCTCTGCCGGTAAATACCAGATTCGTGTTGAAGGCGAATTTGAATTGGTTGACGACGACGATTTCAAGCGTGAAATCATTAACCATCCGTCCCGACAGTTCATGAAGGGATGGATTGCAGAACAGGGTGAGGCCGCGGTACTCGATTTCTTGCGGGTCTTCCGTATGAGACACGGTAAGGCGCATGTGTGGACTTTTGAAGATAACTTCAAACCTAAAGAGTACATCACGCTCTAATTTTCTATATGTTTGGAAAAGTTGTCGGGGTGTGTCTCTGCCAAAGAGAGGAATATCTGTGAATATATTAAATAGCGAAGCGGGTTTTGTCCCGCTTCGCTTATTTTATAGTGTATTTTCTTTATTATTAAGATGGCATTGTCCACAGCCCGACTTGTTACAACAACTGCAGGGGTTTTCTTTCCCCTTTGCAATCCGTATGATTTTGCGAATACATGTGTATATAACAAACACGCCTATAATCGCAACTATAAGTTCTTGAATACCCATAATTTATATTTTTTATCCTAAACCCAATAAAGTGCCAATTTGAAAGATGAGGAAGGAAATAATCCAGGCAAGTGCGCTGGTGTATGCCAGACTTAATGCTGTCCATTTCCAACTTCCGGCTTCGTTCTTTATGGCAATTAGCGTAGCCGCACAAGGGAAGTACAAAAGGACGAAAACCAGGAAGGCGAATGCGGTAAGCGGAGTGTAGACGTGTGTCCCGTCTGCCCTTATTTCGCTGTTCATCTTTCGCGACATCTTCTGTACCGCTGCTTCGTCGCTGTCTTCAATGCCACTGTCGGTATCGCCTGTATAGAGTACGTTCATTGTACTTACGACCACCTCTTTTGCGACCGAACCGGCTAGTAACGAAACCCCCATTTGCCAGGTGAAACCCAATGGGCGGACTACAGGTTCAATGGCATGGCCAATCTGGCCGATATACGAGTTTTCTTTCTGACGTACCGATGCGGCTTCCAGTGGAGTTATCCCGTCAGCGTTCGGTGTGTTGTAGGCTTCAGTAGGGTTGGCTTTCATTTCGTCTAACTGCTTGTCGCGTGGGAAATACTCGAGGAACCAGACGGCGATGGATGCGATAAGAATGATGCCTCCCATTTTTTTCAAATACTCTTTTGTTTTGTCCCATACATGCACTAATACCGATTTCCCGGTAGGCATTCGGTAGGGTGGTAGCTCTAATACGAACGGTGCCTCGTCTTCCTTGAAGAAATAACGGAATACGCGGGCAAATATAAACGCCATGAACACCCCGATAAAATAGAGGGCGAACGTGGTGAGGGCCGGGTGCTCGGGAAAGAACGCTACAGCGAACAGACTGTAGATGGGGATGCGGGCACTGCAACTCATAAACGGCAGCACCATGATGGTTATGATGCGGCTTTTTCTACTTTCTATGATGCGGGTTCCCATAATGGCAGGTACATTGCAACCGAAGCCCATAATCAGTGGAATGAACGATTTGCCGTGGAGCCCCATTTTGTGCATCACCTTGTCCATAATGAAGGCCGCACGAGCCATGTAGCCCGAGTCTTCCATGAAAGAGATGAACGAGTAGAGGATGAGTATGTTGGGAAGGAAGACGATTACGCCCCCTACACCGCCGATAATTCCATCTACGACAAGGTCTTTCAGTATACCGTCTGGCATTAGTTCTGAAACACCATCTTTAATAAGACTGACTAAATTGTCAATCCATTCCATCGGATAGGCACCTAATGAGAAGGTGCACCAGAACATGAATCCGATAAATAGCAGGAAGATGGGATAGCCGAAGAATTTGTCTGTGACGAAGCGGTCTATCATTTTGGTTAGTTTCCGGCCGTCTTCTTTCGCGTGCTTGAATGTCTCGCCGAGGGCGCCTGCTATAAATCCGTAGCGTGCGTTTGTTACAGCCGACTCAGGATCTTCGTTCAATTCGCTGGCAATGCGTTTTTGCTCTTCTTTTTGAATTTTGAAGATTTCCTCGGCATTTTCCAGTTCGGCAATCTGTTTTACGGCTTCTTTGTCTCCCTCAATCAGTTTGATGGCTAGGAAACGGGTGGAGTAGCGTGCCCTGATGTTTTGGTTTTTCTTTAATTCGGCTTGTAACCTGTTTTCGGCAGCTTCGATTACAGGGCCGTGGTTGATGTGAATGTGGTGGGCGACGTTGAACACGGGAGTGTGGTCAATCGCTCCGTCTTCCTTATGTTTTTCCGGGTTGTTTTCAAATTCCTCAAGGAATTTTTCCTTGTCAATACCACCTTCTTCGTTGAAATAATAGCTTCCTTCGAAGATGTTGATAATCATGTGGAACAAAAGGTCGATTCCTTTGCCGTTCCGGCCTATGGTCGGCACGAAGGGAACACCCAGCAACAAGCCTAATTTCTCGTGGTCTAGCTCGTCACCTTTTTGTTTTAGTTCGTCGTACATGTTCAGCGCAACAATCATCGGCATGTTCATTTCAATGAGTTGCGTTGTGAGGTAGAGGTTGCGTTCAAGGTTCGATGCGTCAACAACATTCAGTATCACGTCTGGCGTGTTGTCTACCAAATTCTTCCGGACGTATATTTCTTCTGGTGAATAAGAGTCGAGCGAATAAGTGCCGGGTAGGTCGACTAGTGTGAAGTGGTAACCTTGAAACTCGAAATGACCTTCTTTTGCTTCAACGGTAACGCCACTATAGTTGCCGACGTGTTCGGTAGAGTGGGAAATGAAGTTGAAAAGGCTGGTTTTCCCACAGTTCGGATTGCCGACTAAGGCTACCTTTATTTCCTTTTCTCTACGGGTTATCTCTTTTTTTCTTTCTTCTTCGATGTTGATAGTGCCCGTGAACTCCTTACTTTTGAATGTGTTTTCAAATTCCTCTTGCGAAAGAACTTCCACCATGGCGCTTTCGCTTCGTCGTAGCGAAATATTGTAGTCCATAATGTGGTATTCTACGGGGTCTTGCAGGGGGGCGTTATGGATGGCTTGCACTTCTGCGCCTCTAACAAACCCCATCTCAATAATTCTTTTCCTGAAACCTCCGTTTCCATACACCTTTAAAATGACGGCTTTCTCTCCCGTCTTTAGTTCCGATAACCTCATTCGTAGCTTTGCTTTACTATTACACTGCAAAATTACTTCTAATTATTTGCAAATGAATTGCAAAAAGTCGATAAGTTAGAATGATTATAAATAATATAAATATAAATACCTTGACTCTTAACTTGTTACTCGCGTAATTTAGAATAAAAAAGCCATCGGACACAGTCCGATGGCTTTTGCAAGTATTGTTGACCTCTAATTATTTCTGAGTGTCGTAAGCCCAATTGATATAGATAGAGCCGAAAGTGAAGCCTGCACCGAAAGTTGCACAGACTATTTTGTCGCCTTTTTTCAATTGGCCTGCATTCTGCATTTCCCAAAGACAGATTGGAATTGTTGCAGATGAGGTGTTGCCGTACTTTTCGATGTTGACATAGATGTTTTCAGTCGGAATTTCTACACGCTGGCCTACAGCTTCAATAATGCGGAGGTTGGCCTGGTGAGGAATAAACCATCTGATGTCTTCTCCCTTCAAACTGTTGCGTTCCATAATTTCGCCAGTTGTCTTGCTCATATTGGTAACAGCGTGTTTGAATACGACTTTACCTTCTTGGTAAACGAAGTGTTCGTGGGCGTCAACCGATTCGTGAGAAGCGGCTTTTGCAGAGCCTCCGGCTTTCATCTGGAGGTAAGGAACACCACTGCCGTCGGTGCGCATCTCGCTATCGATAAGTCCGAAGCCGTCTTCGTTAGGCTCAATAAGGGCTGCACCTGCGCCATCGCCGAACAACGGGCAAGTCGCACGGTCGGTATAGTCGACCATATACGACATCTTTTCGGTAGAAACTACCAAAACCTTCTTTTTACGTGTACTTTCAATGAAGTTCGACGCTATGGTGTATGCGGTAAGGAAGCCTGCACAAGCGGCTTGGATGTCAAAACAGAGTGCGTTCTTGATTCCACAGTTCTCTGCGATAATGGCAGCTGTTGCGGGGAAAATGTGGTCAGGAGTGCTGGTGGCACAAATGACAACTTCTATTTCTTCGGGATTTGTTTTTGTTCTTTCGAAAAGGTTCTCAACCGCTTTAGTCCCCATATATGAGGCTGGACGGTTCTCACCTTTTTCAATTCTTCTTTCCTTGATGCCTACGCGTGTGGTAATCCATTCGTCGTTTGTGTCGACCATACGGCTGAGCTCGTCATTTGTCAGCACATAGTCAGGCAGATAGGCTCCAACACCTGTAATAGCGGCGTGTATTTTTCCCATTTTTTTAATTCTTGTATGACTTTTATGCAAATATACGTAAAAAAAGCAAGCCCTAAAATCTTTTAGGGCTTTGCTATTTTTCTGTAATCTTGCATTGCAAGGATTGATTTATTCAAAAAACTTATTCAGCTGCAGAAACTTCTTCTTCCTGATCCATCTTGATTGCAACTACACCACGGTAGTAACCGCATTCGCCGCAAACCTTGTGGTAAACATAAAGAGCACCGCAGTTAGGGCATACTGCCAATGTAGGAGCAACTGCCTTATAGTGGGTTCTTCTTTTTGCTGATCTAGTCTTTGACTGTCTTCTCTTAGGATGTGCCATGATTTTATAACCTTTAAATTGTTTATTCTTTTGTCTTTAGCTTTTTGAGAACGTCCCAGCGAGGGTCTGATGGCTTTTCAGCCTGATCTGTTGCCGGTAGGCTTTCGTCTTCTTCCCCGCTAACCATTACTGAAGCGAACTTTGCCGCCATTTCAGGGTTACATTGCCCTTCTGGATGCACGTGTCTTAAAGGTATTGCCAACGCAATGAACTCGTAAATGTTCCATTGCACGTCAATCCCCTTCTCGGCTTCGGGAAGGAAGATGGTGTCCTCGTTCTCTACAACTCGTTCTTCGCCGAATCGGACAATGAGTTCCCCTTCCGTGGAGATGGGTTGCTCCATGTCGTCGAGACAGCGGTCACATGGTATGTATACCATGCCGTCGATGCTGAAGTCTAAGACAAAAGAACTCGGTTCTTTGCGACAAGTTAGCTTGACACTCGCCTTGCCGCGCTTGATTTCCGCATCTTCAAGACTCTCAAAAAACTCATCCCCAATCTCATACGAGTAGGTGTTGACTTGTGTCTGCTCCTCGCTTAAAGGAATGAAGTATTTGCTTTCTGCCTCCATAGATTGTGAAAAACTTTGCAAAAGTATAAAAATTAGAAATATATTGTTAATAATTTCTTTGTTTTTTTGCGATTATAGTCCCAAAGTCTCTTTTATATAGTCTTTTAGACTACTATAATCTTGGTATCCGCTTTTTAACCACAGTTGTCCGCTCGCCGGATTCAAAAAGAGTAGGGTTGGTATGCTATTGAAGCCGAAGATGGAGGCTGTTTCCCTCGCGTTCTCAACGTTTACTTTGTAGATGTTGATTTTTCCGTCATACTCTTGGGCTAGTCGTGCCACGTTTGGCGCCATTTTTTTACATGGGCCGCACCATGTGGCATAGAAGTCGATGATGATGGGTTTGTCGCTGGCGAATTTCCAATGTTTGCCATCGGCTTGTGGCTCTCCTACAAGTTTCCTGAATTCCTCGTTCCCCAATTCTTTTACTTCTGTGGTTACGGTAGAGGCTGTTATGGAGGAGTCGCTGCTTGTTGTGTTACCGGTTTTGTTACAAGCGGTAAGCACAAGCAGGCAGGTTAATGCTGGTAAAATGTATTTGCTCATTTATGTTGTTTTGCTGGTTTAATGTTGCTCTTTTCCGCCATTGTTGACCTTCTCCTCCATCTCTTTGGGCGTTTCTGTCTCTTTCGCCTTTGCAAATTCGAGGTCGGTCCCCTCTGCAGGGGTTATGTCTTTAATACAGTCGGTGAACTGGATGGTCTTCCCGTCCTCTTCGTCAAAATTATTCTTCTTCTGGTATAGTAGTCCCATATTGTGATGTCTTTATTTGTTCTATATTATGCGGGGTCGACGTCGGCATAGAAAATGATTGACTTGTAGTTGCCGCTTGCCTTCAGCCGGTCTATCGACATTTGTGTAAGCTCTTTTGCTTTTGCCAAATCAATACCTCGTTCTAGTTTTAGCACGATTTTACGGATGTGAAAGTTGTTGACTCGTGTTATGCTCGGTTTGTCTGGGCCGTACACACGGCCAGCGAACGTCGCACGCAGGTTTGCCGCCAATTCGTTTGCCGCATGCTCTACGTTGTCCATATCCTTACCTTTTATATATAGATGGGTAAGACGGAAGTAGGGTGGGTAGTGGAACATGTTGCGTTCTTCCAGTTGCTCGTTGTAGTGCGTCTGGTAGTCGTTGGCCTGGACTTGTTTGATGATGGGGTGCTCGGGCTGCGACGTTTGTATGATTACAACGCCACGTTTGCCCCGTCGTCCTGCACGACCTGAAACTTGTGCCATTAATTGGTACGCCCTCTCGTTGGCTCGGAAATCAGGAACCGACAACATAGAGTCGGCATTCAATATCCCCACAACTCTTACGCGCTCAAAGTCTAAACCTTTCGAAATCATTTGGGTGCCGACCAGCACGTCTGTATTTCCATTCTCGAAGTCGGAAATGATGGTCTCGAAACTCTTTCTCGATTTGGCTACGTCTAAGTCGAGCCGCGCCACTTTCACATCGGGAAATATTTGGTTGACCTCGTCTTCGATTTTTTCTGTGCCGAACCCGCGTGTGCCGATGGTGGGGTTGCCGCATGCCGGACATATCTGCATCATCGGGTAGGTGTAGCCGCAGTAATGGCAACTGAGCAGGTTCGAAAATTTGTGGTAGGTGAGGCTGACGTCGCAGTTCTTGCATCGGGGCACGTAGCCGCATGCGGAGCACTGTATGTAGGGTGAATATCCCCTGCGGTTTTGGAATAAGATGACTTGCTCGTTGTTTTTGAATGCTTCTGCCATTTCTTTCACCAACTCGGGGGTGAAGTGCAACTGCATCTCTTTTTTCCTGATGGCTTCCTTTATGTCGGCGACAATTATTTCGGGTAATTGCACTCCCTCGAAGCGGGTGCTCAACTCTACGAACCCGAATTTGCCCGTTTTTGCATTGAAGTAGGTTTCGATTGAGGGTGTGGCAGAGCCGAGCAACACCTTCGCCTTCATTAGCCCTGCCAGTACGATGGCTGTGTCGCGTGCATGATAGCGTGGTGCAGGGTCAATCTGCTTGTAGCTGTTCTCGTGCTCTTCGTCTACCACAATGAGTCCCAAATCTTTGAATGGAAGTAGGACGGAAGAGCGGACTCCCAATACCACTTGGCAGTGCTCGCCTTTCAACATGTTTTGCCAGATTTCTACCCGTTCTGCGTCGTTGAACTTTGAGTGGTAGACGCACAACTGGCTTCCGAACACTTTGCGTAAGCGCAAGGTAATCTGGGTAGTCAATGCTATTTCAGGAAGCAGGAAAAGAGCCTGCTTCCCCGTTTTTATCACGTCTTTTATCAGGTGTATATAGATTTCAGTCTTGCCGCTCGATGTCACACCGTGCAGAAGGACCGTCTGCTTTTTTGAGAATTGCTCAACGATGCTGTTGTATGCCGATTGCTGCACGTCTGATAAAGAATTGGCGGTTTCGGCGTGCAAGTCGCTGTTGAATGTGGTTCTGCCCACTTGTTTCTCGTATGGTACGAAAATCTTCTTATCGAGCATCGACTTGACGACCGCAGCGTTACATCCGCTTTTTTCCATCAACTCTTTTTTTGTGATTTCCTTCACTTGCCCGCTTTGTGAGAGGAAATGCGACTCGGTAAGGTAGCACATTAGTAGTTTCAATTGCTTTTGTGCTTTGGCTAGTCCGTCGAAAACAGCGTGTAGTTTTTCTTCGTCTGCAAGTTCTGGCGCTAGCGTCAGATATTGCTCTACTTTTGGCTTTACCTTTTCTTTTACGGCCTCTTCCACGCTCACAGCCCCCATTTCCATCAGGTTCTTGACGATGGGCAGGCAGTTCTTTATGCCGATGTTCTTCCCCAGCTCGTCGAGTGGAGTCGGCTTTTTCTGAGAGGATAGGAAGTCAAGCGCCTCTTGCTCTTTCGGCTTTAGTGGGTGCTCGGCCTCGAAATCTTCGATGTAGGATACTTCAGTCTCGCTCTCCAGTTTCAACCCCGATGGTAGAGCGGCTTTCATGATTTCGCCCAAAGTGCATTGGTAGTAGCTGGCGAGCCATTTCCATAGGTCGAGTTGTTTTTCCGTAATGGCGGGTGTGCTGTCGAGTACCATCAGGATGTCTTTAGGCTCCACCATTTCGGGAGGCGTGTCGTGTATTTTGAGCGCGATTCCCGTATAGATTTTTTTTGTTCCAAATGGTATGATTAGCCGCATGCCGAATTCAACCTGCCCTTCCAGTTCAGTAGGAATGTGGTAGGTGTAGGCGTTAGCCAGTGCCAAAGGAAGTATTACATCTACAAACATAAGCGTTTCTGGGGTTTATTCCTTGGTTAGGAGGTGGAGGTCGGCAACGCCGTTAATTTCTGTCGATATTTCGCCTAGCCAGCCTGCCTGTTGGAAAACACCTGTCTGCACTTTCACAAAGCGGATGCTTGGTAGATCGACTGGCGCACCTTGGTTGTCGATGGCGCTGTCTAACTCAATGCGGTTGCCCTTAAGGGCTGGGTCATAATCTTTGGCGAGAAAGCCATTTTCTTCGGTTCGGTCGGGAGCCGTCCCGTTTTCGGCATAACCGTAAGCAAACAGGTGCTGTTTCACTGCCCAATACTGTTGGCCGTTGGCTTGCGGAGTGTTGAAGTACGCGTCGGGAAGTCTGACTCCTTTGTAGTGTACAGAATCTTTGTCGGTGTGCCACCACCAAGACGAAGAGTAGGGGAGTTCGCCTGTTTTTCCGGCATTGTCTTCCCAGGTTACGTTGCTTGTGTCGGTGGAAGGACGGTAATAAGTAACTTGGTAGTTCCGAATGTAGCCTTCTTTCCCCGTTTCGCTGCCTTTAATCTCGTACCAGGTGTCGTCGGGCAGACCGTTTCCATTCTTGTCGTCCATCACGTAGACGACGCCGGGTTCGGGCGAGACCGAAGCCTTGCAAAAAACAATAAGGTCGGCTCCTTCGCTGTTTTCTACATCATGGTCGAAACCCACAACAATGTGTCCTCCCCAACCTCCTAGCAAGATGGTGTTCCTGTTGTTCCCGATAATGCTGTCTGGTGGACACTTTTTGAGCAGTTCGATGTGCTGCCCGGGGCCGTATTCGTATTGGAATAGTGTGGCTGCGTATTCTGAAAATGTCTTTGCTTGATGCTGGTCTGGGTAGAGACTTCCAGCCTCTTCGTTTTCGTCACTGCATGCACTAAGTAGCAGTAGTATGGCGGCGGTGTACTTGTACATTTTTATCATGCTACAAATGTAAACATTTATTTGGCAAAAATCAGGTAGGATTTTTTAGTTTAATGCGAAACATGGATTTTCTTCTGTGAAATTGAGCTTATAACAAGCGGATTGGAGTATTTTGGCAAAATAATCTTGCACACTTATACAATTTTATTCAGCAAATCGTTTATATTTGCCATAATTTTTCGCAAATAAATATCATAAAATTATTAACAATAATCACAAACATTTAGTAATGAGAAAAGTTCTATTATCATTATCATTGTTTTGCGCTGCCACTTCTGCCTCCATGGCAATGAAGGTAACAGGTAAGGTTACGGACGAGTCCGGAGCCCTTCCAGGTGCCAGCGTTATGATCAAAGGTACCGACGAAGGTGTCGAGACCGATGACAATGGTGACTTTACTATCGAAGCCAGTCAGGGCCAGATTTTGGTCATCGAGTTCTTGGGTTACGATCCTAAGGAGGTAAAGGTTACTTCAGCCAAACTGAAGAAAATCGTTCTTGGCTCTGCTACGAATGATGGCTCTATAGACCTTGATGTATTCGAGGTTAAGGGTACCGTATACGGTGTAAAAGCTGGTGTTATCGGTTCTTCTTCTACCTTGGGTACTGAGACCTTGAAAAGTGCAGGTGGCACGTCTGTCGACAATGCACTGCAGGGTCGTGTATCAGGTGTGCAGGCATCTACTACTTCTGGTCAGCCAGGTGCACCTGCTAAGATCTCAATCCATGGTACTTCTACATTGAATGGTTCGGGTGCTCCGTTGTATGTCGTAGATGGTATGCCGTTGGGCGGTAATGGCGACAAGAGCGCAAGTTCAAACCCAATTGCATCTATCAACCCAGCCGACATCGAGTCAATGGAAGTCTTGAAGGATGCTTCTGCAACCGCTATCTATGGTGCGCGTGCTTCTAATGGTGTCATTGTCATTACCACTAAGAAGGGTTCTAAAGGTCAGGCTAAGATCTCATATGATGGTAGCTTCTCTGTATCTGAGTTCACCAACCGTATCAAGATGATGAACTTGCAGGAATATGCTACTTATTTGAATGGTTCTCAAATTATCCAAGACCGTCAGAACACTCCAGATGCTTATCTTGCTAACCCTTCTCTTCTGGGTAAGGGTACCGATTGGCAGGACGAACTCTTCCAAACTGCTATCGGTCATGGTCACCAGTTGTCAGTAAATGGTGGTGATGCAAAGACTCAGTACAATATTTCCCTCGGTTACACCAACCAGGAAGGTATCATCATCACATCTAACTACGAACGTATTAACGGCCGTATGTCGGTTGAATCTCAGGTGAAGGATTGGTTGCGCGCTGGTATGAATATGGGCGTTGCTCGCCAAAAATCTACCAAGATTGCTAACATCATTGATCCAAACGACAATGGTACTTCTGTAACTTCATTTAAGGAAACTGACGAAAACATCATAGTTCAGACTTTGTTGCAGTTGCCTTCTGACTCACCTTACAACTTGGACGGTACCGTTTCAGGTCCTGAAACCGACCTCGGTGTGAAGATGAACCCTATTGCACAGTTGAAACAGTCTCCTCTTGAACGTGAAGAGTTGAATGTTTTGGGTTCTACATTCTTGGAATTCAAATTGTTTAAAGACATTACATGGCGTAACGAATTCGGTATCGACTTGACTACTGCCAGCGATAGCTACAACCAACCTGCTTATGACTACGGAACTTTGAAGAAGAGTTCTGACCAAGCTACTCTCGATCAGGGTCAGTATTCTAACAATTCGGTTCGCTTCAGCTCATATGCTAACTATAACCACAAGTTTGCAAAGAAGCACAACATCGGTTTGATGGCTGGTGCAGAAGCTAACTACTATAATTGGAAGGGCCAGAAATTACAGGGCAAGGGCTTCTCTCAGGACGCTATTACTACTATGAATATGGCTTCTGACGTGTACTTGACAGGCTTCTATCAGGGTCACGGCTCTATGGCCTCTTTCTTTGGTCGTGTTAGCTACGACTACCTTGGTCGCTATAATTTTGTGGCAACTGGTCGTTACGACGGTAGCTCTAACTTCGCCGATGGCAACAGATGGGGTTTCTTCCCTTCAGTTGGTTTGGCTTGGCGTGCTAGTAGCGAAGAATTTATCGCAGAAAACGATAAACTCAAGAACACTATTACCGACTTGAAACTCCGTCTCGGTTATGGTGAAACTGGTAACTCAAACTGTGAGCCAGGTCATATCTCATATATGGCTAAGTGGAACGCAAATAATACTGCTTACGACTTGTATCACGCTTACAACTACACCAACACTAACCTTAAGTGGGAAACCAACAAACAGTTCAACGTTGGTGTGAACTTGAGCTTGTGGAACCGCATTGACTTGACTGTCGATGGTTTCTATAAGAAGAACGTTGACTTGTTGCTTAAACCAGAACTCCCAGGTTGGTTGGCTCCAAGCGATGGCGGTTGGACTTACGTGAATACTGCTTATGTGAATGCAGGTTCTATTCAGAACGTAGGTTTTGATGTGACATTGCACTCTGTTAATGTTGTAGACTCATTCTTGCACGCTCCGTTCCAGTGGGATATGGATATCACCTTCTCTAAGGTTAACAATGAAGTGCTTGATCTCGGTTCTTCTACCGATGCACTCTATGACCGTGCTTCTGCAAGAGGTGGCTACCGTATGTTCGCTACCGATATCGTAATCAACAAATCGGTTAAGGGTGAAGCTCCTGGTCGCTTCTATGGTTACAAGACCAATGGCATCATCCAGAATACTGCTGAACTGGAAGAGTATAAGAAGACTACTGGCCGTTCTGCTAACGTAGGTGACGTTAAATATGAAAAGGAAATGTCATTCATTGGTGACCCTAACCCAGACTTCACTTATGGTTTCGGAACAAATGTTTCTTGGGGTCCTTGGTCTATCAACGTACAGTTGGCCGGCTCTCAGGGTAACGATGTTTACAACTTGATTCGTCAGAAATTGGAGGCACAGAACGACCGTTGGGTGAACCAGTCTGCAGATTGTTTGAACTATGCGCAGATTGTTAAGAACGATGCGGGCGAGTATGTGGCTAACCCTGGTACTTCAATGCCTCGTTCTGAGTACACCAACGATGCTAACGATAACGCAAAGGCGACTTCTGACCGTTATGTTGAGGATGGTTCATATTTGAAGATCCAGAACATTGGTGTTACTTACAATTTGCCTTCTAAATACTGCCAGAAGATCAAGGTCGATAATTTGCATGTCAGCGCTGGTATTTCTAACGTTTATACGTTCACCGGATATACTGGTTATGACCCTGAAAACCCAGGTTCTGCACTCCGTCAGGGTGTAGACGAAGGTCGTTACCCTTCTCCGCGCGTTTATAATGTTGGTTTAGGTTTCAACTTCTAATAACAGAAAAATAAAAAGGAAAATAATAATATGAAGCAATTCAAGTTAATTCCACTTGCAGTTCTCGCTTCTCTTACCATGAGTTCTTGTGACGACCTCTTGGAAAAGGATTCGATGGACACAGTCACTATCGACCAGTATCTTACTAGTGACGCTAACTTGAGAGCATACACTTACTCGTCTCTCTATGGTCCTTATTCTTGGACCAACTATGAGGCAAAATTCTCTTGGTGTGCTAACGAGTTGACTGTTGGTAATGTTTACCATAACTATAGCGACGAAGGTTCTTTCTTCTTCTTGAACTTTGGTGCTGCTAATGCTCACTTGTTGAACGGCTTTGAAGCTCTTTATGGTGTGATCAGCCGTTGTAACATGATTATTAACAATCTTGAAAGTCAGTGTAGCGCTGGCGTTTCTGCTGATGCTATTAAAAAGGCGAAGGGTGAGGCTTACCTATTCCGTGGCTTGTGCTACTTCCTTTTGACTGAGTATTGGGGTGAAACTTACATCGTAACTAATAACGAAAATGTTATCACTTCAGATAATACATTTAGTGTTCCTAAGTCAGACCGTGCATGCTTGTATGCTCAAGCAGAAAAGGACTTCGCCGCAGCTAGCACCTTGTTGCCTGCAGAAAAGTGGGGAGACTTCAAGGAACGCCCTTCTAGCAAGGCTGCTTACGGTATGTTGGCTAAATTGTACCTGACAATGGGTGCTGCTTCTACCAATGACCCTACTGGTGCTGCCGCAGCTCATCCATTCTATGCAGACAAAACATATGCAGAGTACAATACTATGGCATACCAGTATGCTACTATGGCTTTGGAAGGTGCTTACTTGGAAATGAACGACTACGAAAACTTGTTCTGGCCAAAGCAGTATAATCAGGAAAATCTCTTCAGCCTTTATTTTGAAGATGGTCCTTATGGTGCAGGCTCTTGTCGTCAGCAGAACTTCGCTCGTTCATGTTACATGACTCAGGCAGAAGACTACTATGGTGGTGAAAAAGGTTTGACTGTTAACTTGTTCAAGTCTTTTGAAGCTGGTGATATCCGTAAGAAGGCATGTTGCTACTATACTGACCAGGCTACAGATATGCCTGCTACTGGTTCTCTTGATCCTTCAAATCCAACAAAGGGTCGTACTCCTGTTTACAAAATGTATCAGGATAACGACTATGTGTACTTCTACAACCCTAGCAAGACGTTTGCAGACAAGAAGGGTAATGTGATCTCTCCTTATGGTTCTGAACCATTGTCTCCTTGCTTGAACGCTTGCCGTAAGTTCGTTTATGGTGTACACTTACAGAACAAGTTCTCGGCTCCGCTCTCATTTGCATGGTTGCGTACTGCAGATCTGTATTTGATGCGTGCTGAGGCTGCAATGGCTCTTGCTACTGCTCCTGCAGAGGTGTCAACTCCAACTACTGCTGGTTTGGCTGATATCAACGTAATTCGTAAACGTGCTGGTTTGGCTCCTTATACTCAGCCAATCGCTTTGTATAACACCGATCCTGCAGTTCCTACACAGGTTACTTATTCTGGTGATGATGGTAAGACCTTCCCTTCTTATACCACTTACAGCGATACTTACGACTTGTTGGAGGAACGTCGCCATGAGTTCGCTCTAGAATGTCAGAACTGGTTGGATTTGAAGCGTATTTACTATCGTAATTCATTTGCGGGTAACGAGTTCTTGGAACATGAAGACCGTGCTGCTACTTATGCTCAGGCTTATGGTGTTGAAGACTATGTTAAGGGTATTTCAGATTTGCAGCGTAACAAGGAAATCAATATGATTGATCCTTCTCAACCTGCAGAAACAGAATTGGATTACTCTAATGTTGCATGGTTCTTCCCTATCCCAGCTAAGATTCAGAATTCTGGTAGTAACCAGGCTATTAATCATGATGTTGCTTCTATCAAGAACGGCACTTATTCTTATTAATTTTTAAGACAAATATGAAAAAGTATTCAATAATAGTCGCATCTGCGTTGGCTTCTTTGACTGCCTTCACTTCTTGTGACGATTCTAATGACTGCGGATGTGCATGTAACGTCCCTGTTATTGAAAGCGTTGAGAGTCTTACCGAAGCTGGTGTGAATATCGCTGGTAATGTTGAGGCTGGAACTTATGTCGCTCTTTTGGGTCAGAACCTTGGAGATGTGACTTCAATCCAGTTCGGTGACAGAACAGTGGCCATTAAGCCAGCTTACCGTACCGAAAACTCCATCATTCTTCAAATTCCAACTGTAACCAAATCTTGTGTAGGTACGCTGATTACCAGTGCTTGCCCTACCGGTTACGCAATGAACCAGTTGACCATTGTGATTGGTACCCCTACTGTTTATATGATGTATAACGAGTTTGTTGCCGACGGTGATACCCTTATGCTCCGTGGTTCAAACTTCGTGGGAGACCAGATGCAGGTTGACTTTACTTTGATCGATGGCCAGGTTTACACTGCACAGGGTGCTGATGTTACGCTCCCTTCTGCCGATGGTAGCCAATTGTATGTGAAGGTTCCTGCTGGCGCTGCTCCTCGACAGTTTTTGAAGGTCCGTAATGCGGCTGAAGGCAAGGAAAGCATCTGTAACATCATGTTCCGTGACAATCGTAATATGTTGATTGATTGGGATACTAATACTGATGTGGTTTATGCTACTGGCGCTATTGCTAAACAAGTTGATGGCTCTTATCAGATGGTGAGCGAAACGATAGATTGGTTGGATGAAATTCCACAACTCTATTCTGCTGTTCCTGGTAAGAACAAATGCGGTATATTCCGTGACGCAGACTCTTGGGAGGGTATCCTATATGCTCCAGATGCAGAGTCTGAGGAAACCCGTACCGTATTTGGTCCGTTTAAAAATGATATCATTGCAAATCCTAGCTCGGCAAGCAACTATTTAGTTAAGTTTGAGGTGCGTGTTCCAGCATCTGCTCCAACTAAGATGATGTGTTTAGCTCTTGGTTTCGCAACTGGTGCTCAGGAGGTAAAAAACGCTCCAGACCAAATTCGTCCATATTGTGCCGGTCTTCAAATGAGTAAGATTGATTGGGACAAGAGCTCAGCTGAAGAAGGTTGGAAACTGCAAGGTGCTGCTAATTTCAGCACTTACCAGGGAAAGTGGATGACTGTTCAGATTCCAATGGATGAGTTTATTTGGAATTTCCAGAATGGTAACTACATTACTTCTGCTCAGAACTTTACTGAGGGTAAGTTTGATAATGAGTCAGATAAGCAGTTCTTCGGTGATGGAAATACAAGAGCTTCATACGTTTCTAAATTCCAAAGTTTCTTGACGAAAGAGGACGATATGTTTGAAAAGTTCAGTGCTTTTGCTGTCAGCTTTAACCCATATGATGGTCCGCAGAATGCAAGCTCTGAAAATAAGAACTCTCATTTCTCAATCGACAACATCCGTATCGTTCCTAACGATGGTAACGGTGCTTATTATCCTAAACTCGGTTGGGGTGTGCCAAAACAACACTACTTTGAGGCTCCTAGAAAATCAGTTTTTGCTAACTAATAGGTAAGCAGAATATATAAAGAAGCCCGTTGGGATTACCAACGGGCTTCTTTTTTACCCCTCTTTAATTTTTTTTATTGATTAATCTTTGGTAATTTAGTGCCTTGAAAACTACAGCATTGCTAATCTATTAATTAAAAAGTATACAAAACATGAAGAAACATTTACTTTCTTTCGCTCTTTTGGCAGGTTTGGCTTTTACAGCTTCTGCCGATGAGTTTTATGTAATCAAGGATGGTAAGTTCGTCGATGGCGTTGAAGTCCTTGAATATGAAGATCCTGCAGATGGTCCTAAGGTAGAGGAAACTACTGCGCCTGATGCTTCTGCTGCAGTATCTGTTACCCACCAGAAGTATTGTACTGAAGCACGCTTCTATGTTGCTAATGGTATTGATTTGAACCGTACCTGGGAGCTTGAAATTGAGTACTATTATGAAGCAGTTGACTCAATTAAACATTCAGGTGCTAACAAGTGGGAGGTTATCAATTTCGGTTTGCACACCGATACTGTTGGTGGTAATTATACCCTTTCTGGCGTTATTTCTGACAACACGTTTAACGTGAAGAACAAGACCAAGGCAAACACTTGGAATGTGGAACGCCAGTTTGTTTATACACCAAACAACATTCAAACTGTAAAGGAAATTGTTTTTGGTTGGCAGCGTCAGCTGGGTCAGACTGATGAGGAGGAAATCACTAATGCAAAGCCTGTATACATCAAGAATTTGAAGTTTGTGGGCGAAGGCAACAAGCCGTTCTTCTATGAAGACTTTGATGGTTCTGCTTTTGGCGCACACTATGCTACTGGAGCTAACGGTATTAACTATTATGTGATTACCGATGAAGGCGTAACTGAATATGCTAACTCTTCTGTAAATGCAGTGTCTGCTGAACTTACTGCAAATCCGTTCAAGTGCCAGTTAAACTGGTATACTGTACAGGATACGAGAGTGAATTTCTCAATAAAACAGGTTTCTTTGTCATTAGTACGCTTGTTCGAGGATAAAGGTTCAGACAATTCTGGTTATTATGATACGGAACTTCTTCATGCGCTTGCGCTCACTCACCCAACTAATAGTGGAAAACGTACTGCAGCAGGTAATAATGGCCGTTCGTTTGTTTTGATTCCAACTTGTGGTTTGGAGGGTACTACCAATATCACTGTTGACTTCCTCTCAAAGTGGAATTCTTCACAGACTACCGAGGTTTTTGCAGAGTCTGCCGATAGCTTGGTATTGCCAATCAAATATGCTTTTGTTGATGATGCAATTGAAGCTTCTACTTGCGACTTGACTCTTCTTACCGAAGAACCTATGTCTTCAATCTGGATGGCTTATTCTGCTAAGATTCCTTATACAGCAACAAAGAAGTATTTGGCTTTGGTGTTCGATACTCCTGAATTCTTGTCATACGTAGTAGACAACCTCCGTTTGACTTCAGATGCAGTTTCTGCTCCTCAGATTACCGAGGAAGTGGTTTATCCTGCACAGTTCGAGTGCTACACTGCTTCTGTTGATAATGTAGAGGCTGATGTTGAAGAGGCTGTTGTTTATCCAAACCCTGCAACAGACGTTATTTCTGTTAACAACGAAGGTGTTGAAAGCGTTGAAGTGTTGAACACACTTGGTGCTGTTGTCGTTTCTGCTGTTGGTAACGAGGTTAATGTTGCAAACTTGGCTTCTGGCTTGTACATCGTAAAGGGTAACACTGCTAACGGTGTTGTAACTGCTAAGATTATCAAGAAGTAATTCTTTATAAATAGCTAATAAGAGAGGCATGCAGATTTTTGCATGCCTCTTTTTATTATGCTAAAATGAACGATTCCTCCTTCTTTTGACAGCCGTTGTATGGTACTTGTAACGGTGAAATTTGAAGCATTCTGAATATTTGAGGATGTCTCAGACAAACATCATGAAACAGCAGGCGGTTTCGTCTGCTGTTTTTTTGTTCTGTCGCAGTGTACCCAATGTAATTGGTGTTACAGAGAACTTTCTTTTTTTGAAAAATTTGTTTTGTTGATTATTCTTTGTAATTTTAGTGCCACAAACTACAATGTTGCCAATATATTAACTAATTATATACAAATATGAAGAAACATTTACTTTCTTTCGCTCTTTTGGCAGGTTTGGCTTTTACAGCTTCTGCCGATGAGTTTTATGTAATCAAGGATGGTAAGTTCGTCGATGGCGTTGAAGTCCTTGAATATGCTAATCCAGAAAATGGACCAAAGGTGGAGGAAACTACTGCACCAGACGCTTCTGCTGCGGTGTCGATTACCCACCAGAAGTATTGTACTGAAGCACGCTTCTATGTTGCTAATGGTATTGATTTGAACCGTACCTGGGAGCTTGAAATTGAGTACTATTATGAAGCAGTTGACTCAATTAAACATTCAGGTTCCAACAAATGGGAGGTGATTAATTTGGGTCTGCATACCGATACGACTATTGTAAAGTATAACCCTAAGTCTAAGAAAGATACCGTCATCGGTCAATACACCCTTGCTGGCGTTATTTCTGACAACACGTTTAACGTGAAGAACAAAACCAAGGCAAACACTTGGAATGTGGAACGCCAGTTTGTTTATACGCCAAACAACATTCAAACTGTAAAGGAAATTGTTTTTGGTTGGCAACGTCAGCTGGGACAAACTGATGCGGAGGAAATCAGTAATGCAAAGCCTGTTTACATCAAGAATTTGAAGTTTGTGGGCGAGGGTAACAAACCTTTCCTTTACGAAGACTTTGACGCTTACGGGTTGGGTCCCCACCATGGTAATGGTGCAAATGGTGTTAACTATTATGTGATTAACGATAAGGGTGTTACTGAATATGCTAAATCTTCTGTAAATGCCGTGACTGCAGAACTTACTGCAAATCCGTTCAAGTGCCAGTTGAACTGGTATACAGTACAGAATATGAGTGTGAATTTCTCTCAAACACAGGTTTCTTTGTCTTTGACTCGTTTGTTCGAGCAATCTGGCTCAGACAATTCTGGTTATTATGATACGGAACTTCTTCATGCGCTTGCTCTCACTCACCCAACTAATAGTGGAAAACGTACTGCAGCAGGTAATAATGGTCGTTCTTTTATTTTGATTCCAACTTGTGGTTTGGAGGGTACAACCAATATCACTGTTGACTTCCTCTCAAAGTGGAATTCTTCACAGACTACCGAGGTTTTTGCAGAGTCTGCCGACAGTTTGGTATTGCCGGTCAAATATGCGTATGTTGACGATGCTATAGAGGCTTCTACTTGCGATCTGACACTCGTTACAGAAGAGCTAATGGCTCCTATTTGGACCGCATACTCAGCCAAAATTCCTTACACCGCGACGAAGAAATACTTGGCTTTGGTCTTTGATACACCAGAGTTTTTGTCGTATGTTATAGACAACCTCCGTTTGACTTCAGATGCCGTTTCTGCCCCACAGATTACCGAGGAAGTGGTTTATCCTGCCCAGTTCGAGTGCTACACTGCTTCTGCCGACAATGTAGAGGCAGATGTTGAAGAGGCTGTTGTTTATCCAAACCCTGCAACTGACGTTATTTCTGTTAATAATGAAGGCGTAGAAAGTGTTGAAATTTTGAACACACTTGGCACGGTTGTGGCTTCTGCTGTTGGCAACGAAGTAAATGTTGCAAACTTGGCTTCTGGTTTGTATATTGTAAAGGGTAACACTGCTAATGGTGTTGTTACAGCTAAAATTGTTAAGAAGTAATTCTTAATCTTGATAGCATAAAAAAGAAGGCATGCGAAAGCATGCCTTCTTGTCTTCTTTTATAGTAGAAAACAGGTAACTTGTTGCCCGCTTTTTGTTGGTTATTGTGCCAACTTTGCCTCTGTGAAGCCAAAACTTATTGCTATTCCTACATTCCCAGATTGTCGTCTGTTTTACTATGTACTACAATGCTTTTTCTATTTTACCAACTGGAAAGCAACACAAGTAGCATACACAAATCCATCCGCAATTTTTTTAGTGCTCAAAATTTGCTCAAAAGTAGATTTTTTTTGATATTTGATACCACACACTTTTTATTACATTTTCGTAACGAACCAATTCACGTAAAAAATAACACGAACAGCGTTAAGTTTTAAAGCGAATAAACATGAGAACATTTAAACTACAGACAGTACTTGTCGCGTCTTTATTCTTTTGCAACGCATACTCGGAAGTAACCATAGAAAACTTGTGCGGACAAGACGCGGAAAAAATACTCCTTGAACAATTTGTTGGTTCTGGAGTAGAGGTTTCTAATGCTAAATTTAACGGTAATTCCTCTCTATTGTATGGCGATGGAACGCAGATTGCACTATTCAATAACAATAGTGAATGTGGCATGCTAAGGATTGGTAAAGGCCTGATGCTGTGTACCGACAATTCTACGAACGTCATTCCTAAAACGGGCTTTGTTGCAGAGGGGTTAGGGCTAACGAAAGACGAATTGTATGAGTTTGCCATCGAATATTGTCCCCTTAGGCTTAGAAATGCTATAGAGAAGTACTCTCCCTACTTTGCCTGTTATAAGTATTACTTGGCTAACAATAAAGCAAAATTTGAAGATGCTAATTACTACAAAGTGAAAAAAGAGACGTACGAGGAACTAATGAAGATTCTACAAACTGATTGCTACAATTTTATCATCGCCTATGAAGATGCTACTGGGGAAAGCATGTTTAAATCTATAAGTGGTTACCATGATTATAGTAGTTATGATTATAATGATATTTATAAGTATTCATATACATATCTCGACGAAGACGATGAATATGTAACAGTGAAAGGTTCAGGTACCGACCTTTTCCCTCACTATGCTGTGTATCTTATAGTGAGAGACTGGAATCCGAAATACTATTCTGCTACGAGCGAAGAATTGAAAGAGTTGAAAGAATGGTGGAGCAATTCATATAGTTTTAAATCTAAGTTTTTCTATTATTACGATCACAAAAGTGTTGCTTCTTATTCCAAAGAGAAAGAACCTTTCTATGAAAAAGCATACGAAATGATCTATTACAAAAACACACACAATTTTGTTGGCGATAAAGATCTGGCAGAACTAACAGGTGCGGATGTCAACTCACCCGCCATTTTGGAATTTGATTTTTCAACTAAAGATGATTCCGTCTCATTCAACTATTCATTCGCTTCACAAGAGTATCCACATTTTGTCGGTAAAAAATACAATGACGCATTTTCGTTCATCATCACCGACCTCACCACTGGAGAACAAGAAAACATAGCAAAGATTCCCGGTTCCAACGAATATGTTTCTATCAATAACGTGAACGCAGAAAAAAATAGCAAATACTTTATAAGCAACTACACGGATCAAAAGAACAAATTATGTAATTTGAAATTCAACGGTTTCACCACCACATTAACGGCAAAGGCGAAGGTTGTTCCGTGCAGAAAATACCATATAAAACTATCTATTGGTAACATTTCGGACTACAATTACCAGTCTGCCGTTTTTTTAGAATCCGGTAGTTTCAAATCGAATGGCTTATCCAGCAAAATAAAGTATTCCAATCCAAAAGCAAACGGCATTGCAAACGGATGCTCCAACGGGGAAGTCGTTGTTAAAACCAAACGACACAGCAATCCTACTACTCTGAAAATAGAACACATAGGGGAAGCTAAAAATGGAATTGACTACAAGTTCCCCGAAGAGATTATTGTCCCAGCTAACCAAGACTCCGTTATGCTTGACCTTGTTCCATTGCATGATATAGAGGCAGACAGTATGGAGATTGTGATGGTGATTGAAGATGAAACCGCATGTTTTCTAGAGGGTGACACACTACGCACTTTCCTTTACAAGGCAAGTCCAATATCCATAACCCCTAACACACCCGAGTGCTGTGCCACAGAACTGAGTGTGGAGCACACAGGGTCGGTCAAGAAAATCTTGTGGGAACCAGCAGATCTGCTAAAGGATAACAACGCCTTTACTGTTCATCCGTTAGAATGTCCCGATGAGGTGGAAAAATTCATTGTTACTGCAGAGAACATATTTGGTTGTCAGCAAGTGAAGGACTCCATAATATACCGCTCTTGCTATGAGTTGGAAGTCTCTGCTGACCTCGTTACCGAAAACGAAAGTTCAGAACTTATAGCAGACTGTAACGAGGGAAAAATAGTTTTGCATATAGACCGTAAAAAAGGAGGCAAACCCGCCAAAATTAGTTTCTCAACTGCTGGCACAAACCTTGAAGGGTTGCCAGACTGCTTGCTGATACCAGTAAACGAAACTGTTTATGAAATACCGCTAAAGGCCCAGAAAACAGGCAACGCCTATCGTAGCGAATTCGATGTGAGGATAGACTGCCACAACTGCACCAATGTGCCAACCAGTTCCATCCTGTCGGTGAGTACCGTAGAACTTGAACCTCTTGAATTAGAAAAAAAGGTGGTGTACAGGGAAAAAGAATTAGGTGGATTGGAAATGGAGGTGAAACTCATTTCAGGAGAATTGGGAGATGCTACTTGGACACCAACCGACCATTTAGCCAGTGTCGACGCCCTAAGTGCAACTCTCGCTGACGATGCGGACTCGAATATGACTTTCTCTGTGATTGCTACAGACCCTACAGGCTGTCAAACTGCAACTTCAGAGGTGACCGTCATAAAGGACAGAGATTTAAAACTGACCATCCCATTGTTTCTTACACCCAATGGAGACGAAGAAAACGAAGTTTGGACGGTATACGGACTGGAAACAACAGAAAAAAGCAGAGTCAGAATTTACGACCGTTGGGGAAAATTGCTGATGGAGTTCAACCCAAATGTCGAAAATTGGGACGGTACCTACAACGGAAAACCATGTCCGAGCACAGACTACTGGTACGAAGTTGACTGTGAAGAGTTGGACAAGGTATATTCCGGACACTTTACACTGATAAGGAAGTAAGAAACAACGGAAGATGGTCACGTTTCGTGTTCACTAGTCAATATGACAAGAGACCGAAAAACAGGCACGCATCTGAGCAACTGTCGGTCCGATGGAAAATCGGATGCCGGTGAGTGAAACAATCCCACTATAAAGCCCATGCCCAGCATGATGTGACAACGTTCACAGCCTGTCAAGCTGCAGTACGACTCCTCGATGTGGTTGCTCTGTTCTTTGCGTAAAAAATGAAAGGGACAATGTTGGTTGTTATAACTTGCCTTTTAAGTATTTTGCCGTGTATGAACTGCTGTTCTTTACCAGCTGTTCGGGTGTGCCGGCAAACACCAGGTTGCCGCCATTCTCTCCTCCCTCTGGGCCTATATCGATAATATGGTCGGCACATTTTATTACGTCGATATTGTGCTCGATAATGATGACGGTGTGCCCGGCTGCAATGAGGGCGTCGAAAGCCTTCATCAACGTCTTAATGTCGTGGATGTGCAGGCCGGTGGTGGGCTCGTCGAAAATGAAAATGGTAGGCGTCGGTTTCTCTTCTGCCAGAATGGAGGCCAGTTTTACGCGCTGGCTTTCTCCTCCAGATAGCGTGCTTGAGGGTTGCCCCATCTTGATATAGCCTAAACCTACGTCTTGCAAAGGCTTCAGACGGGCTACAATCTTCTTCTCGCTGTTTCCCTTCCCTTCGCCAAAGAATTCGATGGCTTGGTTTATTGTCATGTCGAGGATGTCGAAGATGCTTTTCCCCCGGTATTTGACTTCCAATATGTCCTGACGGAAGCGTTTCCCGTGGCATGCATCGCACTGCAACACCAGGTCGGCCATAAACTGCATCTTAATCGTTATGGTTCCTTCTCCCTGGCATTCTTCACAGCGTCCGCCTTCTACATTGAACGAGAAATAGGCGGCCGTGTAGCCCATCTGTTTGGCGTAGGGCTGGTCGGCATACAATTTTCGTATCTCGTCGTAGGCTTTGAGGTAGGTCGCCGGATTTGCCCGCGCAGACTTGCCAATAGGGTTCTGGTCAACAAACTCGATGTTGCTGACCTGTTTAATGCTACCCGAAAGTCCGTTGTGGCTTCCAATGTGAGCCTCGGTACCACCGCCTAACTGGCGCTTCATTGCGTTGTAGAATACGTCGCAAACCAGAGACGATTTGCCGGAGCCACTGACACCGGTGACGGCTGTAATGACGTTTAGAGGAAACTTAACGTCGATATTTTTCAGGTTGTTCTCTGTTGCACCTTTAACCTCGATGTAGTTGTTCCACGGCCGGCGCAGTTTGGGAACATCAATTTTTTCTTCTCCGAGCAGATATTTGAAAGTAAAGCTTTCAGCCCTTTTCTCAGGTTGCTTCTCTCCATCTTCAATAGTGCCCTGAAAAGTGACGTAACCGCCGTTACGGCCTGCTGCTGGGCCTATGTCGATGATGTAGTCGGCTGCCCGCATAATTTCTTCGTCGTGTTCAACTATGACCACTGTGTTGCCCAACGACTGCAAGTGGCGCAACACTTTTATCAGTTGTGCTGTGTCGCGTGGGTGCAAGCCGATGCTTGGCTCGTCGAGAATATACAGAGAGCCGACAAGGCTACTGCCCAAAGAGGTTGCCAAGTTTATTCGTTGACTCTCTCCTCCCGACAAGGTGCTCGACATACGGTTCAGTGTAAGGTAGCTAAGGCCAACATCGCAGAGAAACTGCAACCGGTTGGTTATTTCGGTCATCAGTCTTTTGGCTATCTCTCTTTCGCTTGCCGTCAATTCAAGGTCTCGGAAGAAGACTTGTAGCTCGTTGATTGGCAGAACAACCAATTCGCTGATGCTTTTGCCTCCAACTTTTACGTAGTTAGCCTCTTTCTTTAGACGTGTGCCCTTACAAGCTGGACATACCGTCTTTCCGCGGAACCGGGCCAGCATTACGCGGTATTGTATTTTGTATTGGTTCTCTTTGACGAATTTGAAGAAGTCGTTTATTCCATGGAAATATTCGGTTCCTTCCCACAACATTTCGCGCTCTGATTTACTCAGATCATTATATGGCTTGTGGATTGGAAACTTGCAGTGCTGTGCGTTGGCAACTACTTCGTCGAGCCATTCCGACATTTTCTCGCCACGCCAGCAGACTACGGCACCCTCGTAAACAGAACGTGATTTGTCTGGTATAACCAGGTCTTCGTCAATGCCGATGACTTTGCCGAAACCCTCACATTCAGGACATGCTCCGAACGGACTGTTGAAACTGAACATCAGTTCGTTTGGCTCGGTGAATTCTATTCCGTCAGCCTCAAATTTGCTGCTGAAATCGGCTTGTTGTGTCGTTCCGTCCTGATTAAAAGTCTTGATAGTACAACTGCAACCGTCACCCTCCCAAAACGCTGTTTGAACCGAGTCGGCCAGGCGGCTTTTGGTTTCTTCAGCGTCGTTGACAGCAAAACGGTCAACCACCAGATTGATACTTTCTTGTATGTTGCCGTCTAAATTGGCTTCAGCCAGCTCACTAATCTTGTAAAGAGTGTCTTTTATCTCTACACGGCTAAAGCCTTGCTTGGAAAGGATGTCGAGTTCTTCTTTTAGCGTCCGTCCGATAGGCATCGTTATTTTACTTAAAACAACGCCCTTCGTGCCTGCAGGGAAACTGAGTATATAGTCTACAACATCGCTTACGCTGTGCTTTTTTACCTCACAACCCGAAATGGGAGAATAGGTTTTGCCTATACGGGCAAACAGCAGTTTAATATAGTCGTAGATCTCGGTTGAAGTGCCGACTGTTGAACGGCTGTTCCGGGTACTGACCTTTTGCTCTATAGCAATTGCAGGGGGTATGCCCTTTATGTAGTCGCATTCGGGCTTGCTTAAGCGTCCCAAAAACTGGCGGGCGTAGGCAGACAAACTTTCCACATACCGGCGCTGTCCCTCGGCATACAGCGTGTCGAAGGCAAGAGACGATTTCCCGGAACCAGATAGGCCAGTAATGACTGTTATCTTGTTTCTAGGAATTTTGACGTCAATATTTTTCAGGTTGTGGGCCCTGGCCCCCTTAATAGTAATTTCTCCTTTGTCTGCCATGCTTTATTTTTGTTGGTCAGTTATGAGTTCGTAGTGTGTTGTGTCGTTCCAGCTGTTGATGTGCCAAACTGCATCGGTCCATTCCACTTCGCAGTAACAGCACGATTTTGGGTGCGGATGGTTGCTGGCTATATCTGCAAGCGGCTGGTAACGGAAAATGTTGTACAGCAGTTTCAGTACAATGCCGTGCGATACCACTAGTACGGTTTGGTTTTTATGCTTTTTGGCCATTTCTAGCAGAGCTTTGCCTGCACGTTCACGGAGTTGGAGGTAGGTCTCTCCTCCGGGCATTGGTATGTAGGCTTCCGGATTCTTCCAGAAGTTGTTCGATTGCTCGGGGTAGGCTTCATCTACTTCGCTCAGCAACATTCCACTCCAACTGCCTATCGCAATCTCCATTAATGAGTCGAGGTGGACGATGTCTTGCTTCCTCCCTTTGCAGATGATGTCTGCTGTGTCGACGGCGCGCTGTAACGAACTGCAATATACAGCGTCGAACTCTGTGTCAGACAACCGCTGGCGGAGGGCATCGGCTTGCTTCCTTCCTAATTCGGTAAGGGGTGAGTTAGCCTGCCCTTGCATCCGTTTTTCAACGTTCCACTCGGTTTGTCCGTGTCTAGTGATGATGAATTTGGTCATTGTAGTGCAAATTTACACCTAATTACGCCGAAAAAAAAGTGGCTGCAAGTTGTTTTTGCAGCCACTATGTAAATACGTTAACGCTTGTTTCCTTGTCTAAATGAGCGACTTGATGTCGGCAATGATGGCTTGGGCCAGTTCGTCGGCTTCTTTAGCAGTAGAAGCCTCTGAATAGATGCGGATAATCGGCTCTGTGTTCGATTTGCGTAAGTGTACCCATTTGGTAGGGAAATCGATTTTTACACCGTCAATGTCGGTCACATCTTCGTTTGAGTATTTTGCCTTCATCTTTTCAAGAATAAGGTCTACATCAATTTCAGGTGTGAGTTGAATCTTGTTCTTGGAAATTTCGTAAGCTGGATACTCCTTCTTGATTTCTGAAACCTTCTTCGCCTTTTTCGCCATCATAGTCAGGAAGAGGGCGATGCCAACCAGCGCGTCGCGTCCGTAATGGCTTTCAGGGTAGATGACTCCGCCATTGCCTTCACCACCAATTACGGCGTTTACTTCCTTCATTTTTGTGACCACGTTAACTTCTCCAACCGCAGCTGCTGTGTAGGTGCCGCCATGTGCGCGGGTAACGTCGCGGAGTGCGCGGGTTGAACTCAGGTTCGACACGGTGTTGCCTTTGGTATGGCTTAGAATGTAGTCGGCAACCGATACCAGAGTGTATTCCTCTCCAAACATGTCGCCGTTTTCGCAGATGATGGCCAAACGGTCTACATCTGGGTCAACCACAAATCCTACATCGGCTTTGCCGCCTTTCAGTAAGTCTGAAATTTGAGTCAGGTTTTCCGGTATTGGTTCTGGAGTGTGTGCAAAGTGTCCGGTTGCTTCGCAGTTGAGTTCTATAATGTTGTTTACGCCCAATTTTTTGAGCAACTTTGGCAGGATGAGACCTCCGACAGAGTTGACGCAGTCGATGGCTACTGTGAATTTGGCTTTCTTGATAGCCTCAACGTCTACCAACTTCAGTTTGAGCACATCGTCGATGTGGATGTCGTTGTAATTGTCTTTATAGATGACTTCCC
The DNA here is from genome assembly GCA_002362105.1 of Bacteroidales bacterium UBA3297. Lineage (GTDB taxonomy): Bacteria > Bacteroidota > Bacteroidia > Bacteroidales > Paludibacteraceae > Physcocola. Next base: position 10,018 of record DETD01000001.1, on the reverse strand, counting down.
CCATATTGTCGATGTCTGCGTAGTTGAAGTCTTCATCTGCTGCCATTTTCAATACAAGGTTCCCATCTTCCTTGCTCAAGAATTCGCCATTGCTGTTCAGTAGCTTTAAGGCGTTCCACTGTTTTGGGTTATGGCTGGCGGTGATGATGATTCCACCGTCTGCTTTTTCTTTCTGTACTGCAATTTCGGTCGTCGGGGTAGTGGCCAAACCAATGTTGATAACATCCATGCCCATTCCGCTAAGGGTTGCGGTGACGATTTTGTCGACCATAGGGCCTGATAGGCGAGCGTCGCGGCCTACTACAATTTTGTGTCTGGCACTTTTGCTGTTATTCTTTACCCACATTGCATAAGCTGATGTGAACTTGACAATGTCGAGTGGCGTAAGATTGTCGTCAACCTTTCCGCCAATGGTTCCCCTGATGCCGGAGATAGATTTAATTAATGTCATTATGATAAAGTGTTGTGAATTTTCTGTTTTGCTGTGGCAAATATAGAAAAAGCACCCGATAAAAGGAAATAAATGCCTTTTACTATACGTCTATCTGTTAATGTTTCGTTATATGTTTATTTTAGGTGCGTAGGAAAACGCATTTAATGGGTTAAATGTGCTAATTTTGTGAAAATTTTGCCTTTTAGGCTGGATTCATGAACCGTAGATATTCGAACATATTGGTCAGAGTTGTTTTTTACACCGTGTTGGCTTTGCTGTCGGTGTCATGCTCTGTTACTAAATATGTACCCGAAGGGCAATACCTGCTCGACCAGGTTGATATTCGTACAAATGCTCCTGGTATGAAGTCTGCCGAATTGGAGACTTATCTGACACAACAACCGAACTTCCGCGCGTTTGGTATGGCGCGTTTGCGCTTGGGTACTTACAGCCTTTCGGGGCGTGATACCTCGAAACGCAGAAACCGGTGGCTGCGTCGCATGGGTGAACCTCCGGTTTTGTATGACGAATACCAGACCCTACGCTCCGATAAAAAACTGGAGCAGTATTTCAAGACGAAAGGATATCTGAATGCCGAGGTTTACGATTCGGTCGTGTATAGTGGGAAAAAAGTGAAGGTTATCTATAAGGTTGAGGAAAATACGCCTTATAGAATCCGTAATATCTCATACGATTACCATAACGACACCTTGTTGGGAAGTCTGATAAAAAGGAACCGATTCTCTACTACGAAATTGGTGTCGGGCAATTTGTTCGATACCGATGTCCTAAATGCAGAGCGCGACCGTATCGCTAACATTGCACGGAGAAACGGTTATTATTATTTCACAAAAGACTATGTGTCGTATGTGGCAGACAGCTCGCTGCGTTCTCACCAAGTGGACCTGACCTTGCTGCTGAAACCTTACACCATAAAGGCTGACGATGATAATGTGCAGGAAACACAACATCCGCGCTATATGATAGGCAATGTGAATGTGCTTACGCTGCCAACCTCTAGCTCTACAGTAAGGCCGCTTGGAACTTATGCTTCAGACAGTGTGGCGTCGAACGTCGTCCTTTATTATGAAAAGCGTCCGTTACTCCGCCCTAAAATGGTCCGGAACAACTTGCGTGTCATTCCGGGTATGTGGTATAATAGTGGTTTTGTGAACCAAACGTATACCCGTTTTAGTGGCTTGGGCATAATCCGCTCCGCAGAAATCACTTTCCGTGACCTGAAAACAGAAGACAACCTGTTAGAGTGTGATGTGCTTCTGGCTCCAAATAAGGCACACTCGTTTTCTCTCGATTTGGAAGGAACCAATTCTTCTGGAGACTTGGGGGCCGCTGTTACAGGTATGCTGCAGCACAGGAATCTGTTCCATGGGTCGGAACTTCTGACATTTAAGGCGCGAGGTGCTTTTGAAGAGGTGACGGGAAAGTCGAGAGATAAAAGTTTTGAGGAAAAAGTAATCTGGGAGTTTGATGCTTCTACCTCGTTAACGTTCCCTCAGTTCGTCTTCCCTTTCTTGTCGAATGACTTCCGACGCAGGGTGAATAATTCCCAAACAGAGTTCGCTTTGGCTTATAACGATCAGAGACGGTGGGAATATGACCGACGAATTTTTACGGCTTCCGAAACTTATTCGTGGACGGCACGACGCTTCTTCTCTTATTCAATCGATGCTTTGAATGTTAATTATGTCGATGTTCATGACGTGAGGGGCGATTTTAGAGAACGATATAAAGATCCGAAGTACTCGGTTCTGCTAGAAAGCTATAACGACCACCTGATTGTGTCTTCTGGTGCCTCGATGGTTTATGATAACCAAAGCAGCAGGATGCGTCTTGACAAGTGGATGTTTAAGGTCTCTGTCGAGTTGGCTGGTAATGCGTTGTATGGTTTGGGCCGAATGTTCGATTTTGAACAAGTGCTCGACACCACAACCCATAGCCTGCGTTATGCTGTGGGGGGTGTGCCATTCGCACAATACGTCAAGGGATTGGGTGAGTTCGCCTACAATAAATTTCTTGATGAAAAGAACCGCATGGTGTTTCATGGGAGACTTGGAGTTGAGGTTCCGTATGGTAACGCCTATATGGTCCCTTTCGAAAAACGTTTCTTTGGTGGTGGTGCCAATGGTGTCAGAGGATGGTCTGTTAGAACTTTGGGCCCAGGCTCGGCGTTGTTCGACAGGGAAGACTTTGTCAGCCAGTCGGGTAATATAGAGTTGACCATGAATGCGGAGTACCGCTCGAAATTGTTTTGGATAATGGAAGGCGCTGCATTCCTCGATGCGGGTAACATCTGGAATATACGTGATTACGATTTTGCGCCTGGTGGCGTGTTCGATTTCAAAAACGTGTGGAAACAGATTGCCCTATCTTATGGATTGGGACTCCGGTTCGATTTTAAATACTTCCTCTGCAGGTTAGATATGGGTATGAAGTGCTACGACCCGAAAGATGAACCGGGGCGGCAGAAGTGGCGTTTTTCCAATATAAAGTGGAAAGATGACTTTGCTTTACACTTCGCAATTGGTTATCCGTTCTAAAAACAGATATTGAAATTTTGAACTTCTAAAAAAATGTGATAATTTTGCATTGCAAAACGTAAAGGTTCGGTTGAGTAGCTCAGCTGGATAGAGCAACAGCCTTCTAAGCTGTGGGTCAAGGGTTCGAATCCCTTCTCAATCACTTAGGTTTTCAAATCCAAACGAGTATGACTTGTTTGGATTTTTTTGTTTTGAACAATCTTTCCTTTTCTTAAACAATATCGCTTTATGAAAATTTCTCTTAAACATGTCTGGTGGTGTTGCGAGGCGGCTCTCTTTTTGTTCGCCTTGTTCTTCCTTGGCATTTACAATGGCGATTACCTGTATAGGTTACAGGCCGAGAACCTGTTTCTGGGAAACTCGGTTTTTGCTGGTGAAACCCTTCCGCAGTCGGCTGGCGTATTAGTCTATGTGTCGAAGTGGTTGCTTCAACTTTCTTATTATCCGCTGTTGGGGGCTGGCGTTGCAGCCGCAGGCTTGGTTGGTGTCGAACGGTTGTTGGCTGTGCTGGTCGGCGTGCGTAGTTATACAAGGCTGCTGGTGGGCTTTATTCCACCGCTATTCCTTTTGATGGCGCAAAGCTCTGCCGGATATGCTGTCTACGAGAATTTCGACACTTCGTTTTTTGTGTCGCTTGAGTTGGGACTGTTGCTGTCTTTGCTGCTTGCCCTCGTAGGAGACAGACTTATAAGGCGTAATGAAAAGGTCGGATTTGCAGTTAGTGCTGTACTGGCTGTGGTCTTCCATCTGCTGATTGGTATATATGCTCCAGTTTCGCTCTTGCTGATTGGCGCGACCCGTTGGACAACGGAACGGAGCAAGGCAGTTAAACTCTTTGTTGTCGGATTGGTTGTCGCGTTGCTTGTCCCTGTGTTAGAAACTTCTATCTATCAGGAAAACTATTCGTTTGTGCTTTTGGCACCACTGCCTGTCCCTTATTTCTTTAATGTGTTTGCTTATGGGCTGATGGCCATTATTTCGGCAGTGCTCGTTTCTGCGTTGAACGCTGATTTTACGGTTGAACGTTTTGAAAAGATGCCTGTTGTTGCTGGCTCTCTCGTGGTTCTTTTTGCATTGTCTTTTTTCTTTTCGTATCGCGATGCGAACTGCAGGACTATTTATAAAATGCAGCGTTGCTCCGATTTCCATGATTGGGACGGTGTTTTGGCGGCTGCAAATAAAGTGGAACGCCCAACCCGCTCAATTGCCGCTTACCGTTATGTGGCCCTTCTGGAAAACGACAAACTCTCAGAACAGTTGTTCAATTTCCCGGTTCGTTACGATACACTTAATTCACCTTACTCGAATCTCGATCCGCTTATTTTTTATCCCGATTTGTTCTTTTATTCTTCTCAGTTGAATATGGCTACATTCTGGGGTATGGAAGCGTGGACAAATGTACACCGCAGTGTTAGCACGCTGAAACGTTTTGCGACGACTGCCCTTATTCAGGGCGAGAAGGAAGTTGCCTTGAAGTATCTCGGCCAGTTGAAACAGACCATGTGCTACTCTTCGTGGGCCGAGGAAGTGGAAAAGTATGCCGGTAACCAGCAAGCCTTCTTTAACGCTTATCCTATTTATGGAGAAACGTATGCTTCGCAGATTCCGGAGTCAATTCTGTCGGGAACGTACGATTTGCCGTCGCTGTTCTCTTCTTTCACGAACCTTGACCCGGTAAATATGGAGCGCAGAATGTTGTTGGAACTGTATACCAAACGGACCGAGCAGTTTATGGACGATTTGAAGATTGTGCAGAATATGTATAAACAGCAGATGCCTGTGTGTATGCAGGAGGTTGTCTGCTTGTATGCGCTTAACACCAAACTAGATGTTAGAAGACTCTTCCCAATTAGTCCGGAGGTGAACACCCGGGTGGCTAATTTTGTTTACCAGGCCAGAAACTATGCTAACGACCCGGAAAATGGAGCAGAGGCCTTGAAAGACTATAAGGGTATGTATGTCTATTACCTGTTATTCGGAAACCCGTACCCTTCTGCCGCAAATTTGAAAACCCGCAAATGATGTAAGATATGAAGTATAGTTTAAATACAATATTTTTTGTAGGAGCGTCTCTCCTAGTGGCCGCTTGCTCGACTAAAGTGCCTGACTCTTTTGCGGAGAAAGATGCGGAGGCGGTCTTGTTCCCCGATTATGCCAATTGTGTCGTTCCTGTCAATATCGCGCCAATGAATTTCTTCTTGCGCGACAGTGCTGAAGCGTGTGTGTTGACGATTACCCCTGAAACGGGTGATGTGGTTGCTGTTTCGGGCAATTCCGATAATGCTTTCAAAATACCGGTTGCCGAATGGAGGGCTATGTTGGCTGCCAATGTCGGTAAAAACTTGAAGTATGATGTCTATGCCCGACAAAGGGGGGCTTGGATTCATTATAAGCCGTTCAATATCCAGGTTTGTGCCGATTCTATTGACCGATATCTGACTTACCGCCTTATTGAACCTTCTTATATGGGAACTGGTGAAATAGGTGTTTACCAGTATGATTTGGAAAATGGAGTCCAGTCTGTCATTTTCGACAATCACCGTTCACATAAAGACCCTAATATACGCGGCCAGAAGTGCGTGAACTGCCATACGGCTCAGCGGAACCATCCCGAGAATAAGATGTTCTATTACCGTGGAGCAAATGGTGGTCTTATTCTGACGTATAATGGTCAGGTGAAAAAGATTAATACGCGTACGGGTGATATGTTCGCAGGAACGGTCTATCCTGCATGGCATCCGAACCTTCCTTTAATTGCGTTCTCTTCGAATGTGATTAAACAGAATTTCCCAACTTTCGCACTGAATAAGGTGGAGCCTTTTGACCTGTATTCAGATCTGGTCCTTTACAATATCGAGAAGAATGAGGTTACAGCTGTCCAGCGTACTAGAAATAGTCAGGAAACGAATCCGAACTGGTCTCCCGATGGCAAGTATCTTTACTATAACTCTTCCGACTCTGTCTTTAAGGGACCTCATGCTGTCTTTAAAATGCGCTATAACTTGTTCCGTATGGCGTTCAATGCCGATTCCCTATCTTGGGGGAAACCGGAACTGGTGTATAATGCTGCGTCGAAAATGAGGAGCGCAACATATCCGCGCGTCTCTCCCGATGGCAAATATCTTTTGTTCACGGAGGCAAATTATGGCACCTCGACACAGACGAACAAGTCGGCTGACTTGTATTTGATGAGGCTGGATAGCATGACTGTCCGGGCTCTTGACGAGATTAATTGTTCTACTGAATCGGACAGCTATCACGATTGGTCGAAAAACAGCAAGTGGTTCGTCTTTTCTTCGCGCCGGTTCGATGGAAACTACTCGCGGCCATATTTCTCACATATCGGTGCTGACGGGAAAGCGTCGAAACCGGTGCTGATTCCCCACGATGATCCTCGGCACGATTTGAACTTGTTGAAGTGCTACAATGTGCCTGAGTTCTCTACGTCTCCGGTGAAGTTTAATCCGTCCGATTTCCAGTCTGTGATTAATTCAGAGGAACTAAAAGCTACTTACGGCTCTCCGATAGAGAAACAGACAGATGCTGTGTCTGGCGCTACACAAATGAAGTAAATCAATAGGTTATAAATACGAATGGAGGGTAAATGAATTCATTTACTCTCCATTCGTATTTTTGAGCCTCGTTATTTTTTGTTCTCTTTGTTTAATTCCGGATAACGGATGCGTGTGTGATAAAGGTTCTTTAGTTTTTCCTTTAACACCGTCTTGATGGTCTCTATTTCCTTCAGAGTGATAGGGGCATCGGCAAAGGCTCCGTCTTTAAGTTGGGCTGCAACCAGTCGCTCAACGAGGTCGTTAATTTTTTCGTTTGTATAAGAGTCCAAACTTCTAGAGGCTGCTTCCACCGAATCGCAAATCATTACTATCGCCTCTTCCTTAGTGCTAGGTAGTTTTCCTTTGTATGAGAAGTCTGCGATGTTGACCTCTTCGTCGGGATGCTCGTTGCAATATGTGTTGTAGAAGTAACGGACCGGATTTTTACCATGGTGGCTCTCTATGAAGTCTTGCAACTGCTTTGGCAGACTGTTTCGTCGTGCAATAATGAGTCCGTCTGTAACGTGGTTGGTAATGATTCGCACACTATCCATTGGCGACAGCTTTGCATGTGGGTTGAAGCCATTCTGGTTCTCGGTGAAGTAGATAGGGTTAGCCATCTTGCCGATGTCGTGGTATAGTGCGCCGGCGCGGGCAAGCAGTGCGTTGCAGTTGATGTGGTCTGCTGCGTCGCTAGCCAGATTAGAAACTTGTAGCGAATGCTGGAAACTGCCTGGCGCAACTTCAGAAAATTGGCGGAGTAGTGGGTTGTTTGAATTGGTAAGCTCTACCAGAGTGATGTCTGATGTGAAATTGAACAGTTTCTCAAACACGAAGATGAGCGGATATGAGAACAGCAGTAATATGGCATTTATAACGAATGAGACATATACCATGGTGTCGTTCTGTACCCATCCGGTGGTGTGGGTCAACACCAATCCGCTGTATGTGAGAATATAGATGCTGGCGATGATGCCGACCGTCTTGAACAGCTGTGAACGCTGGTAGAAGGTTTTAAGGGTGCTGATGCAGATCATTCCGATTAGAATCTGCAACAACAGAAACTCAAACTCGTGTGGCGCTATCAGTGAACAGATAAGCACTGTGGTCAAGTGCGTGAATAGGGCGGTGCGGGTATCGAAGAATGTGCTGATGGTGATTGGTACCATCGCATAAGGTATTATGTACACTGTAAGGTCGCGCACCTCGTAAGACAGCTGGGTGACGTAAGCCGTGAGGGCACAAAGGCCGATTATCATTCCCAGCACGAAGAGCATACGGCGTCTGTTGATGTAGAAGTCGCGGAATAGGACGAAATACAGAAATAGGGCGGTGAGGATACACAACACGCAGATGGCTTGCCCGAATAAGGCCGTTTTTGAGGTGGAACCCATGTTCCCGATTTCGATCTCGTGTTTTAGCGAGTTCAGTATCATATATGTGTCGGCCGACACAATGTCACCGCGGTCTACAATCTTCTGTCCGTCTTGCACCATTCCCTTGGTGTCAGACATCTGGCTTCTGATGTAGTCTTTTTGCTCTTGCGAGATGCTTTCTTCAAAGACTAGCGTAGGCTTCAGGTAGTTGTTGATGTTGTAGGCTGTTACGGTCTTCTTGCTGTAACCTTGGGGCGTGTTGTTGACAATCAGTTCGTAGGCCTCTTTAATGGTATGCTGGCTCTTCAGGTCGAAGTCGGCGTAGTAGTCATCTTCGTCCTTCTCGCCTTTTTGGCGCAGTTTTATCTTGCTTATGCCTAGTTTGTCGATGTTGTCTTTGTTGTCGTTGTCGATAATGCCGTCGTTGTAAATCTTCTTTAACTGCTTCCTTATATATAAGGTATATTCTTCTCCATAGTTAGCCGTCATTTTCTCGGCATCTTTGTCGAATTTCTTCAGCATGTCTTTCTCCACCGACTCGTCAATATGGAAGTAGGGAGTGTAGTACTGTTTAAGAAGCATGTTGTAGTCTTTCGTCATCTCGTCGGCAGACTTCAGAATGGGGAAGTTGCCTGGCGCAGTCAAGGCCTCGTATATCCAGGGCTTTCCCATCTCGTACGAGTAGTTGAACTTTGAACCGGAAGGGAATATGTAGACGATGATGGCGGCCACCGCTATATATAATAGGTATATCTGCACCCATTTTTTGTGCTTGCTTTTCTCTTCTTGCTCCTTAATCCGCAGTTTCTCCTCGTAGGCCTTAATGCCGGAAGACTCTGGAAAAATGATGTTATCTTTCTGTTCAGTCATCAAAATTCTAATTTTATATATGCAAATATAACATTTCTAGGAAGAGTTAGGGGGTTGTTTGTACCCGAAAATGAAAAATAGTGGGGTGGTGCGATGGTTTCAAAGCCAAAGTTTTATGCTTTATATTCAGGATGATAGAAATTTTTCGTATATATTTTCTCAATTCATTTTTTTTGTGTAATTTTGCAAACTACTATTAGTAAGTATATATCAAAGTTAATTAAAAGTTCAAAAAAATGCCTACTATTCAACAATTAGTTAGAAAAGGAAGGACTAGCTTGGAAGACAAGAGTAAGTCTCCAGCGCTTAATCTTTGCCCACAGAGACGTGGTGTGTGTGTGAGAGTATACACAGCAACCCCTAAGAAGCCAAATTCTGCAATGCGTAAGGTTGCCCGTGTACACTTGACTAACCAGAAGGAAGTTAACGCCTACATCCCAGGTGAAGGCCACAACTTGCAGGAGCACTCAATCGTATTGGTACGTGGTGGTCGTGTGAAGGACCTTCCAGGTGTACGTTATCACATCGTTCGCGGTACTCTTGATACTGCCGCTGTTTCAGGCCGTACCCAGCGTCGCTCTAAGTACGGAGCAAAGCGTCCTAAAGAAGGAGCTAAGAAGTAATTATTAGTATTTCTTCCTTTAATAACTACTATTATTAACAATTGTTTGAGTTTACTGGTAGCAAGGTCCGGTTGAGTAAATGGGTAAACGTACCCGTTGAAGCGTATTAGCAACCAAAACAAAAACAGAACATTTTTCAAAAAAATGAGAAAATCAACACCAAAGAAAAGGGTTATTTTACCAGATCCCGTTTTCAACGAAGTTATGGTTACACGTTTCGTTAACCACTTGATGTACGACGGAAAGAAGAGCATCGCTTATACTATCTTCTATTCTGCATTGGAAAACCTCAAGGCTAAGTTCCCTAACGAGGAGAAGACTCCGCTCGACATCTGGAAGAAGGCTTTGGAAAATATCACCCCATTGGTTGAAGTAAAGTCTCGCCGCGTTGGTGGCGCTACTTTCCAGGTTCCTACTGAAATCCGCGCTGACCGTAAGGAATCTATTTCAATGAAGAACTTGATTATCTACGCTCGTAAGAGAAGCGGCCACTCTATGGCTGAGAAACTCGCCGCTGAAATCTCTGACGCTTACAACCTTCAGGGTGGTGCGTTCAAGCGTAAGGAAGACATGCACAAGATGGCTGAGGCTAACCGTGCATTCG
>DETD01000032.1 GCA_002362105.1 Bacteroidales bacterium UBA3297 | reverse complement strand
TTACTTATTTAGATGATTTACTATGCAAAATGAGCTATGAAGAGCTTGAAAAAATAAGTGAAAAAATAATTCAGAACAAGGAGGCGTTCGTTGAGGTATTAGAACCCCTGAAAAAAAAGCTCGACGAAGAGAACAACTGGTGGCGTTCGAAAATACCATACAGAAAAGGGGAGTAACGGCACTGTGGGCTGAAAGTGACCAACTGCGGTATAAACAACGATAAAAAAATGAAAGATTCGATATGAGACACCTACTGATATACATAGTGTTCTGCCTGACGCTGCTGCCACGGCCGTGCCACGCATGGGACGAGACCCCGGACGAGGCACCGCAAGCGCTGGACGTGGCCGACGCACTGCAGAACGGGCTCCACTACCCGGTTGCATTGTTACCGCTTAATTTGCAAAACACTAAATCATTCGGCCTATGTGTATACCCATCGCCTCATACAACTCCGACGAGCGCTCGATTTACGAGGAAAGCCTTAAGAACCTGTGGGACTTGAACAACTGTCTCGATACGGCCAAACGGAATGGTCATGACGAAGGCTTTGCTGAAGGACGTGCAGAGGGACGCGCTGAAGGTCGTGCTGAGGGCGAGGCCATCGGCTTGGAGAAAGGTGTGAAAAAAGAAAAAATTGAGAACGCCCGCAGGATGAAAGAATGCGGTGTGGATTCAGCTATCATATCGACCGTAACAGGACTTACAATATCGGAAATAGAGGCTCTATAAGGTTACAACACCCACCTTCAGAACCTGAAAACAACAGCAAACACCCGTCTGTAAGACGGTATCTTCATAACCGGGCACGGCAGAACTATCCACTTCCAACCTAAACTGCTTGCCGGTTCCCGCTTTCAAAGAAACCTCGCAAAACGACGAGTTCATCTATCTGAATACCTGAAAACCATAACGGGGTCGATGTTTCCATATCTATTATGATAGACTATGTCTATTATAGAATAGATGTTTTCAGTTGTCAGTCTATAAAAAAAGGGGAATCTTTGCACAAGTAAAAACAAAAAAACAAAGCGTATGGAAAACTTTAACAACATCATCAACAGCGAACAACTAACTTTGGTCGACTTCTTTGCAACCTGGTGCGGACCCTGCAAAATGATGCACCCCGTACTCGAACAGTTGAAAGAAGAGATGGGAGACAGCATCCGCATCATTAAACTAGACGTGGAAAAGAACGAAAGTCTCTCTGACTTCTACCGTATACAGTCGGTGCCTACCCTAATGCTTTTCAGAAAAGGGGAAGTTGTATGGCGCCAGAGCGGTACAGCCAGCCTCAGCGCCCTTAAAGCTTTAATTGAAAAGTACCAGTAAAAAAATGGAGGACGGGATATGGATACAAGAAAAGAGAAAGCCGCAGATTTGAAACGGCAGGGCACCCACAACTGCGCACAAGCCGTGGCCTGCACCTACAGCGACTTTACAGGACTGGACGCTGACACCCTGAAAGAGGCAGGCAACAGTTTCGCCGCCAGCATGGGTAACATGGAAGGAACCTGCGGCGCCATAGTTGGGGCCGGACTGGCACTGGGGCTCATTTTAAAAGACAAAGGCAAGTCGGTTCGCTATATGCGGCAGATAATGGAAAAATTCAAAGCGCGCAACGGGGCTACCCAATGCCGCCTACTGAAAGGCGCCGAAACCGGGAAAGTGCTTCGCGAATGTCCACTCTGCGTATCAGATGCCGCAGAGTTTTTAGAAGAAATCATCGAGCAAGAGGGGGTGGCCAATGGCAAAATATAAATACAAGGCAGAAAACGAGAAAGACCGCTGCGTCGCCTGCGGAGTCTGCGTAAAGGTATGTCCGAAATCGGCCATCAGCATCTATAAGGGGTGCTATGCCGTAATAAACGAAGAGGAGTGCGTAGGCTGTGGCATTTGCGGAAAGAACTGTCCGGCCGGAGTTATACACAAAGTAGAGAACAAGGAATATGTCAAGTAAAAAAGAAAAAAAATGGAGCGACTACATGTGGGTAGTGTCAGCCACCTATTTCGCGCTAGGCTTCTTCAACATTGTATTTGCGTGGTTTGGAGTCATCTGCTTTTTAATACCGCTGCTAATCGCTATCTTTGGAGGAGGGAAGCAGTACTGCAACCACTATTGTGGCCGAGGCCAACTGTTCCTAAAAATAGGGAATAGTCTGGGTTGGTCGAAGGGTCGTCTGGCACCGCGCTGGCTGTCGTCGAAATACTTCCGCCACGGATTTCTGGTCTTCTTCCTGTTCTTCTTTGTTCAAATGGTATGGCTGACCGTAGAAGTGGCCAAAGGCATAGAAACACTGCACGAGACCATCCACCTAATGTGGAGTTTCGACGTGCCATGGCACTGGGCCTACCGAACAGAAATAACCCCCTGGAAGGCGCAGTTTGCCTTCGGGCTCTACGGCATAATGCTCACATCGCTGATAGTAGGTGTAATACTGACCATTGTATACCGTCCGCGCACGTGGTGCGTATTCTGCCCAATGGGGAACATGACACAGCAAATCAGCAAACTAAAAGCTGGCAAAAAATGAACATACAGCAACTAAAATATGTAATGGCCCTCGACCGCTTCCGCAACTTTGCGAAAGCGGCCGAGTCGTGCAACGTCTCCCAACCCACACTAAGCGCCATGCTGGTGAAGCTGGAAGAAGAGCTGGACATTAAAATTTTTGAGCGGACCAACAAGTCGGTGACTCCGACCACCATCGGTAGGAAAATCATCGACCAGGCCGAGCGTGTCTTGATGGAATATGGGCGGATTGGCGAGATTATATCGGAAGACAAAGGTGCCATTAGCGGAACATTCTCCATATCGGTCGGTCCGACAATCGCCCCCTACCTGTTACCGAAATTCATCAAAATCTACCGCGACAGCTATCCGACCGTCGATTTGTCGATTGTCGAATTAAAGAGCACCCACATGCAGGAATCGCTGCTTCACGGGAGCATCGACGCGGGCATCTCCATATCTGGCAACACCCAAGAAGGCCTGTTGGAAATACCCCTCTACACCGAACCGTTTTTTGTGTACCTATCAGAGTCGTGTTGGCGGAAACTGCCCGTATTCAATCCGCAAGACTTAGAGCACGAATCGATGTGGATCATGAAAGACGCACAATGTCTGCGCGAGAGCGCATTCAGTTTCTGCAAAGCCCGCAGCAAAGGCCACCACATCTACGAGGCCGGCACCATAGAGACCCTCATCCGCATAGTCGACGAAAACGGCGGTTACACCATCATACCAGAAATGCATTTGAGTTTCCTGACCGACGAGCAACGGAAGCGCATCCGTCGAATCGAAGGAGACTACCACTCGCAGCGCCGCATATCGCTCTATATAAAGGCCGACTACATCCGCCAGCAAATGCTCAACACCATAACCGACACCCTGAAAAAATTCATGCCCCAGGGAATGCTCAACGACGGAATTGTAAAATACGGCATAAGGCTGTAAAAAACAGATATGTGCAACAAAATAGCGCTTAAATTACTGAATCTCAACTTTCTCACCTAAAAACTTAGGCTGTTTCCCTATTTGTAAGTCGATAAAAAGCTTTACACGGGCCAACACTTCGCGGCATTTGGTTTTAAATCCCCAAAAAGCGGAAACATCTTTCGCATTCAAAGCAATAGCATCGATGCCGAAATATTCGGCCAGATAGAGGGCGCGCTCGTTGTGGAATTTTTGGGAAATAATGGTAAAGGATTTTTGTCCGAACACCTTGTCCGCCCTCACAACAGAGTCGAGCGTACGGAAACCGGCATAGTCTAAAACGATTTTTTCACTGGGTATTCCCCCAGCCACCAACGCATTGCGCATTTCCTCTGGTTCGTTGTAATCTTGTTTCCTGTTATCACCACTTATCAAAACATAATCTATTTTCCCTGCTTTATACAGGTTGACCGTCGCTTCAATCCGGTAATCGAAATAGGCATTCCTACAACCGTTCCCCAACCTTGGGGCAGTACCCAGCAACAATCCGACCTTGTTATGTGGAATAAGTCCGACTTCGTCGTAACACTTGCCCATTGCGCTATTGGTTACCCTACGGTTACACATAACAATGGCCATAAAGAAAAACAGGACCAGAAGTACCACATCAACACGGAACGATTTCTTTTTTGACATAAGCAACTAAGATAGATGTACTAAAAAACACACTAAATTACGGAAATTCCAGCATTTCCGGCACTTTTCAAGAACAGATGCGGGAAAGGATGCTAATCGGAATCGACCTCTTCGACCAACGTATCTATAAGTATTTCAATTTGTTGTTGTGTCAGTAGCATGCGCTTGCTACGACGCTGTTTAAATCCTAGAAAATATAACTTTAAATTTAGTGGATCCATTTTCCCGGCTTCCTGCCATAGATTGTACAAATCAGTGGCACCCTGAAAACCCATTACCACCCCGTCAGCCTCGTAGGCTACAGAGTCAGCTACAGACTGTGTTCTCATTAGTATCTGTTTAGCTTCATCTATACTGAAACAGTCATTCCCATTTCCGGCTTCCTTTTCGTAACTAGAATCATAGATTGCCAGCCCGCACTCGAAACCGCTACAAACGAACTTGTCGAACTTCTTGTCGAAGGACAAACCAAACGCAGACGAACAACCGAAAGCATACGCGACAGAGTCGCCAAAAGTCTTCAACTCTTGCGCCACCGTATTACAAGAAAAAAACACACCGACAAACAGCGTGACCATTCTAAGCCTCAAGTCCATTCTGTACTAAAACATTTTATGTACAAAGTTAGGGTAAACCATACTATAACAAAAGAAAATCTCCGGGCAACGGACCCGGAGACTTTCTTATCGGTTCTATTTTTCAGTTATTACCGTTTCACAAACTTGGCAGAGAGGGTTCTGCTGCCCGACTGAATGCGTACAATGTAGACACTAGGCTTCAGACCACCCACATAGATGCTGCCTCCATTTTCGACGACGTCGCGTTTCAACAGCAGACCTGTGTAGTCGATAATAGAGACGGTAGCACGATCGTCGCTGCCCAAAGCAAACCAGAGATAATCGTCTACAGGGTTCGGATAAACGCGAACGTCAACCCCAGTTTCCTGCACCAGTTCCAAACCATCCAGAGTAGCAGAGTGGGCAGGAGCGAATACGTTACGCAACGCAAACGTTGGTCTGCTGGTAAGCGCCCATGCGCCATCACCCTCGTACGAGAACCTTGAGTAAGAATTGCCACTGGTGTGTACCTCGTAGCGGATAGAGTCGATTACCGAAAGTTCACCGTTCACCATTCTCGACAAAGTGACGGTCTGGCCTTTTTTCGTAGTCAGCTGGAAGTTGGTATGCAGAATGCCTTGGCTGGAAGAATCGGCGTCAGCCCAAAGGATTAGGTAACCTTTTGCCGGCACAGTGGTTTCTTCTTCGTAACCAGTAGGTATCTGGTAACGGGTCAGATTGGTCCGTTTGTCGGAAATGAACATACCGCCCAAATCGACAGGCGATGTTCCGTCGTTGTAGATCTCTATCCAGTCGTCATCCTCCCTATAGTCGTCGACATACTGCTTGTTGGCAACACAAATTTCATTGAGGTATAGTTTTAAATTGTCAGGCGACCAGGTTGGGTCTTCCTCAAAAACAGCCTTAAGTGTCAGCGAATCGTTGAAAACGGTAGAATAGTTCTGTTGGAGCGAGTTGTCCACAACTGCTAATGCGTTTTTGCTGTCTTGAACAGACATGTCGAACACTATTGTGTTTGACTTTTTCGCGCAGTGAAGCTCTACTGCAACCACATTCGTACCCTGAACAAGAAATTCCTTGTTGATTGAAAATTGGCGGGTAGCGTAAGAGTCCATCTCAAATTCCGCATTCACGGTGTCGGAAAGTGGAACGTCAGAAGGAATGTTGAAGCGGTAGACTTCGTGACCGTTAACATAGATAACAACGCCGTCGTTCATCTTTGCGGTGCATAGTAGGTCGCCAGCCTGAGCCAGATCGTCAATGTTGAAAGTGTTGCGAAGATAGGAAGTGGTGTTTAGGGTTCCCCTTGTGCTGATTTTGGTTTGCATAAAGTAAGAGACGTTTGAGCCAAGTGGAGCGGCCCCCGATTTCCATTCGCTGTCGTCGAAGCCAACCGTTTTCCAGTTCGGATCGACATCGGACTTCTGATAAAGGTATTTCCATTCAGACTCGAACGGAAGGACGTACTTCTCCTTGCAGACCTCCCAATTCTTAAAGCGGAAACCATCGGGAGCGACAGCCTTAACATCGAGCGGCTGGCCAACAAAGTAGTAGCTGCGGAAATCGCTCCTGTTAACCATATCCAAACCGTTCAGTTCGTAGCTGGCCCCTTTGGTATCGGAGCAGAAGCGGATAGGGGCAGGGTCGCCTATCTTCAGGTTTTTCGAAACATCGTAGAAGAGGTAGTCGGGACGCGCAGTAATAAAGTTCCTTACCTTTTCACACTCGTTTCTCCACGAGTCGGCCTCGTTTTTCTTTATGCTTTTAAGGTAGTCCATATAGAAATCTGCCTCGTCGTGCACAAGTCCAATCATACTGTCCAGCACAGCCGACACATGGTCTTCGGCAAAAGTAGTACCCGCATGAACGGTAAACTTGTTTATCAAGCGTTTCTTAACGTCGGGATGGTTCATCAGCAACGGGAAGAACGAGCACTTTTTAGCATAGGTGAATCCGTCTGTTGTCAGGTAGTTGCCATACAGCGAAGTCGAGAAATCGGTGTCGTAGAGAATCCACCTCCACTTACCGTCTTTCAGGCGTTTCCAGGCCTTAATGTTACCGGCAGACCAGTCTTCGTTGCAGTAATAGATTTCGGTGGTGAAGTAGTTCAGCATTTCGTCAACATCGATAATCTTGTCGATATCTTCGAAGGTAGCAGACGCATTGTTAGCAATGTCGAGCACCTCTTGGTAGGCCTCGCACTCGACCACCTTGTCGGGCTTCTCCTCGATGCAGAACTCGTCGTCTAGACCATAGTTTGAATAGACAAAGTCTTTACCCGAACGCTCCCTGATCCCCATCATACCATAATACTCGCCGTTGACAAAAACAACAGCAGGCTCGTAAGCCTGGTGGTCGATATCCATGCTAGAAGCAACCAGGGTCTGTAGGTAACCGTCGCGGAAAAGCATACGAC
Organism: Bacteroidales bacterium UBA3297; assembly: GCA_002362105.1. Classification (GTDB taxonomy): domain Bacteria; phylum Bacteroidota; class Bacteroidia; order Bacteroidales; family Paludibacteraceae; genus Physcocola. The sequence goes on along the minus strand of DETD01000032.1, from coordinate 35,752 downwards.
CGAAGTCGTTACCCGAATTGCGGAGCACAAAGCTCTTCCATTTCAGGTTAGGCTTTTCGTTGAAAATCGAGTAGTCGAACTTGTTGTTACCGTAAACCTTGTTGGCCTTCACTTTGATAGACTTGACCCCCTTCGTCCGCGAGCAGGCACCAAAAGCGCCCACCTTCACCTCCTGGCTGATGCGCTGCACCTTCCCCTCATCGAAAATTTCGATGTTGCAAGGGCGGTCCCAGTCGTTCATATAATTAGCCCTGCGTTCCTTCGCGCTACAATAGGTAGGCACCTCGCTACCGTTTACACCTACCGCCAAAGCACCCAGTTCGTCGCCAAAAAGGAACTCGTCGTCGGTTGCAAGCGACACCACCTTGGTAGAGGCCGGAATGGTATTGTCGACAAAATAGCTCGAAGTGGTGATATCGCTGCTGACTTCACCGTCGACCACCGCAATAGCACGGAGCACAGCGGTAGTACTAATACTTACAGGACCAGTGTATAAGGCTTCAGGAACGGGTTTCGGCTCACTACCGTCGGTTGTGTAGTAAATAGAGGCAGCCGGATTAGGGGCAGAAATTGCAACACTAACCCCACTGTTGTAAAATCCGCCCGACAAACTGAAAACAGGCGCCTTCGTCTGAGCGTTCACCACAACGCCAATGTTACTCTGGCCCATAGAGGACGTAAGGAGGTGTCCCAGCACCTCACCGCCGTCGACTGTTCTACCGTACGAAGTGTTCCTGAACGTCTTCGGGTAGGTCATTCGGTCTAGCTCGTTTCCTTTTTCATCGGAAAGGATGAGGACACCGCCATCGCAGTCGAGTTTGAAACTGGCATGGTTGTACTCGTTCAGCTCGTCGAAGAAGAAAACCGCATACTGCTTAGGGCCAAGCACTGTTTCGTCTTGGTTCTTCCATAGGAAGTGGTCGTCGTCGGTGTCAGAAAAATAGCAATTCGACAAATCGACCTCCTCGTCTCCTGAATTGTAGATTTCAACCCAACCGTCAAAATTTAGCTCATCGCTCAAAACGGCAGAGGAATTCCTCACCATTAATTCGTTAATGTGTACCGCGGCATTTGTTGTCAGAGCAAAAGAAACCCCTAACAACAAGCCCATAAATCTGTTGTTTTTCATTTGTATTAAAAAGAGAGTGTAAAGTAACTTAATGCGGCAAAAATACGCTATTTTTCCGAAAAAGTAGCTTCCTTTCGTAAAAGAATTACGAATTTTCTTTCTATACTATAGGTAGTTACACAACCTGAAGTCCTTTGGCTAGGGCCTCGGCGACCAGACTAGCTCCAAAAACGCAAAAAAGACACATCTGCCCACTTTTGATTCATTTTTGCTCTTTGCGAAGAACAACGGCTTACCTACCTTTGCGAAGAAAATAACTAAACAACACCAACTAAACGAAAATCTACGTATGGATTACAAAATAGAAGGCAAGACGCTGATTTTTAACGACGGGATAAAAACAATTGAAAAAGAAGAGTATCCCGACCATATAGACACCATTGTGATACCCGACTCGGTAAAAGGCATAGCAGACAAAGCATTCTGCCAGCACCCCAACCTACGGCACATCAAATTCTCGACAGGACTGAAATATATTGGCACAAAGGCCTTTTCGGAATGTAACAGCCTTGAAGAAGTCGAATTTCCAGAAGGAGTTAAGGACATTGGTGAAGAGGCATTCTACAAATGCACCCAACTGAAACGCATAGGGCTGAAAGACGGAATAGAAAACATCTTCTGTCGCGCATTCGCCGAATGCAGCCTTTTAGAGGACGTCTCATACGTAAACCTTCGGAACATGCTGCATGCCGGTGCTTTTGAAGGCACCCTTCTTTATAACAAACTAAAATGCGACAACCAGCTGGTGATACTAGGCAACATTTTGCTTGACGGGAAAGAGGCAAAAGGAGACCTAGTGCTGCCGGAACAGGTAGAGGAAGTGGCCTGCGAAGCGTTTAAAGGCAACAACGAGCTGACGAGTGTGGTACTGCCCAACACGGTTAAAGGCGCACATTACCAAGCCTTTATGAATTGCAGCAACCTGAAAAAGGCTGTGCTGCCCGAAAACCTCGAGTGCCTGTCTGCCCAACTCTTTAAAGATTGCCACTCGCTAGAGGAAATTGTACTACCCAAACAGACAGAATGCGTTTATGGGAAAGCTTTCGAAGGCACCCCCTGGCTCAACAAGCAGAAAGAACCCGGCAAGCCTTTTGTGCTTTTCGGTTGTCTGATAGACGGTTCGTCGTATGAAGGGGAGGTGAACCTGCAAGGTATAAAAAACATTTCGGGTTTCGCATTCGAAAACAACGTCCGCATCACCAAAGTGGTGGTCGACGAAGAGTGCCAGAACATTTCATCTGCAGCATTCCGAAACTGCGTCATGCTGGAAGAGGTCGTCATGCCTGCTACCATGAAGGAGATGGGATGGAGCATCTTCAAGAATTGCGTGCAACTGGAAAAGATAACCATACCGGAAGGTATTGACACCATACCTATCGACGCCTTCTACAACTGCAACAAACTCAGGGAAGTTCATTTGCCAAAATCGCTTGAAAAAGTGGAGAAAGGCGCCTTTTACAATTGCAAAAGCCTGCCTGCCCTCAAACTCGGTAGCAATGTGTACACCGAGGAAGGCGCTTTTGGCAACGACCCAAAAGAGTTGAAAGACATCCAATACAAAGTGGTGAGAGTCAAGGAGGCAAAAAAGGGGAAAAACGGTATGCAGGCTACCGATACAGTAGCCCAGAACCGTTACCAAAACAACATGAATATAATGGTAGCGATTATTCCCGACGGTGTGAAGGAAATTGAAGCCCATGCTTTCGAAAGCTGCGACAATCTGAGAATGGTTGTCTTGCCCGACAGCCTGGAGGTGATTGGTGAGAATGCGTTCTTTTTCTGCTCGAATCTGGAATTTATAAATATACCAAACCGATTAAGGGAAATAGGCGATAGCGCCTTTCGTGGGTGTGCGAAACTTAAAAGCATCCATCTCCCCGATTCTATACGTACAATCAGCTACTCCGCTTTTTCAGAATGCGAATCACTAAGTGACTTGACATTGCCCGAAGGATTAGAATCTATTGGTTCGACGTGCTTTCAGGAATGTGCGAAACTAGAAAAAGTAACCATACCCTCTACCGTCAAGGTTGTAGAGTATGGAACATTCAAGCAATGCGTGTCGTTGAAAGAGGTTGTGCTTTCCGAAGGGGTGGAAACCATCTGCAGCAACGCGTTTGCCGAGTGTGTCGCTCTGGAGAAAGTGCACCAGCCCTACTCCTTGACACAGGTGGAAGAGCTTGCGTTTGAACATTGCCCCAAAATGCAGCGCCTGAACAAGAAAAAAGCAAACGGTAAAGTAAATTTTGACCGCGATGCCTATGGCTACACCTGGCGTACCATTCTACTAAGAGGGGTGCAAGACGGCCTGAGGTCCTTATTTTTACCGGTCATACTACCCCTGGCAATTATTACACCTATTATGTGTATATTTTTCCCTTGGGGCATGGCCATAGTCTATTCATTACTGGCCCTGCCAATTTTATGGATTGCCTTTTTCTTTTTACTTTTATTCATATTCCGCAACGGGATTCACCACTAGTCTGCATCGGGGGCATCTGTCCTGCCTGAAGACTGTACCCGAAAGATCAAGTACGGACGAAAGATTGCTACCGCACCCTAGCTCCAATGCTTCAACAGCGAGAGGTGGGAGTCGAAAAGTTTCCGTCTTTCGTCTTCGCCCATGTTGTCGGGATTAGGCATTGCCTTGACCAAAAAATCAAGCAGGTCTTCCTTCTTCTGATACGTGAATTTACCATCGGTGTAACACCATTTGCAATAATCTTCATTAAAGTCGCCATTAACGTCCCTACTAATCATTGAATCGTCAGAGAGCGGCATACCGCAACACTGGCAGACCAATGTGCGTGGAGCGCCCAGCAACGTGTTGATGGAGACGTTGAACTCGCGCGACAGCACTTTAAGCATTTCCGGGTTGGGCTGTGTCAGACCTGTTTCCCAACGGCTGACAGCCTGCCTGGTTACATTAATACGCTCTGCCATCTGGTCTTGTGTCAGATTATTCTTTTCACGAAGATTTCTTAAAATTTCTTTTACTTCCATAATATCTTGTTTTTGTTGGCACAAAGTTAGCACTGAAACAAAAGCGTGTCAAGAAACAAGTTGTTGCTTTTTCCATTGCACCGGTGCGGACACCTGCCACGGCATTCTCCGCCTGTTGCCAACCTTAACGTAGACCCAAATGGGAGCACCATTTCTCCATACCCGAATATGAAAAAACCGTCTTGCAGTCTGAAAAATCAGTCACAGACGCACTTGGGGCGTAGCCTGTAACAAAGGCAGGGATATTAGCTTCTAATCAGTCGTTAATGTAACGACACCTGTAAATCTGTCCTTCCTGTTCACCCAACACCTTGATGCTGAAATGGTAGCGCTTGTTATCGTATTCAACGATTCTGATGTTTGTTTTGGCTAGGAACTCGTCAGCGCACTGGAACTCAACATACCTTCTGTCTTTCATTACGTGCCATTTTTTAGGAGACTCAATAATGTAGAACTTAGTATTGTTGATACAAATAACGCTATCGCTCAACTCGAAAGTGATTGAAGAAGAGTCTTTCTTCCAGTTGGTCCACCGGTACTGACCGCTGTTATTCTGGTCAATAACACCATTGGCGTTGGCAACAGTTTCAAACTTGACGGTAGAAGCCGAACAAAAAGTATATAGGAACAAAGACAAAATAAAGAGTACGTGTTTCATAACTGTAATTTTTTGAGGGTTTACTAATGTAAGTTTTGTTGCCACCGGAGACTGTTGTTTGTTCCCGTTGACAAGGCAAAGTTAGGGCAAGTGTTAAGGGTATGACGGACAGATAAGGAAAGGATTCCGGACAAGTTGTGAAGTTCACAATTTGTACAAGACTTTCACAGTTTGTACATTCTTATTATCTGATTATCTGCTAATTGCAGTTTTTTTAGCCCAACGTTTAGGCTTGGCGTTTTTATTATAGTTTAAAGTCGTCGGTTCAAGATAAGGCAAGAAGGTACTGCCTCAGCTCGCACATGCCGTTGGAACCGAAGCAGTAAGAAACATTCATTATAACATAGAAAGAAAAGCCGTCCATACAGGCTACTTCAAACTAACCACCCTGCCAACAAACAAAACGGCACCCGTACGTTCGTCGAGTATAGCGTAAAGGAACGGATGGTCGGCAATGAATTTAACTGGATTTTGACTTACGCCACAAACAATAAAATTCAAATGCGCAGCAGCAGCAGCCTCAGTACCTTTCTCGTTAACCGTTATTTTTGCCTTATGGGAATAATCCGAAACATAGAGGCTGTCGGTAATCTGCTTCAACGAGTTGGCCGTGCTGTCGAAAATAGAGGTGACCCCCATATCCCCTAACACCGAGATTAGGTCAATATCCCTTTTTTCGAGTACAGAAAAGGAGCCAGAAAAACCAACGGAGAAGTCGGGCAGACCAGAAACTCGAAACAGGCGCGTTTTAAAGTTTCAGACCGTGCAGTACGGGAATAGACTTTTTACTACCTTTGTACTAACATTTTAATTAACAACTCTAGGCATACCGCTATTAGCATTGTTGCCAGTTGTAATAATCTATAAGTCTAACGCCATGGCATTCATCATCCTTTTCCAATTTGCAGTTATCGTACTGCTTATCTATCTACTCATCTCGAAAGACAAAGAGGTAAAGAGCATGGCCAGCCTGCTACCAGACACGAGGACCAAAAGTAAAAGCATCACCTACAGCTGGAAATTAGACTCCGCCAGAAAAACCAAACTGAAAGGGCACCTGACCCTCTGGTTCAACCCCGAAGAGATTGAAGAACAGCGGATGAACAATCCGTTTGCACTGTACTCCAACCACGACACGGAAGACAAATTGCGCAAGATGTATTTTTATATGCTGGGCAATCCGCGTACACTGATGCATGCGGCTGATGTCGTAAAATACATCAACCGGGAATGCAGCCGCAACAACGTGGGCGAACTCGACAAGCTACAGTTTGTATTAGACTTTGTGCAAGAGCCCAACCTAAGATACAACTACGACCACGACTGCGCGGAAATACAACATTCCAGAGAATACGTCCGCTTCCCCGACGAAACCCTCTACGACCGGAACGGTGACTGCGACTGCAAGGCATTCCTGGCCGCTACCCTGTTCCACCTGATGGGGTACAATGTGCTTTACCTCCTCTCGTATAAAATAGGGCACGCCGCCATCTGCATCGAATACGACCAGCGCTGGCAGGCTCTGCTACAAGATTCGCCAAAAGACGTAACGACAGAAGTTGACGGCCGAAAATACGTCTACTGCGAGACCACGTCAGACAACTTCAGAATAGGAGGCATTTCGCCCGAATACACCATAAAGGATTTTGAGACCAAGATAGAGCTCAGAGGCTGACCCCTGTTTCCGCAAGCGCTCAGTTCCAAACAGCTTGAAAACATATATTCAGCAAACAGCTCTTCCAGGCTGTTGCAGAAGAAAAAAAATGTGACGGGAGTTTTCACAACTGCCGTCACCCCATAACCTTAACTATGAAAAATCTATCTGTTTTGTTTGCATTACAAAGTTAGTTACCATACACAACATATACAAACATAATTGTATACTATATTTACTATAAAATGTTCTTTTTGAGAAAAAATGACAGAATTTGCTAAAAAACACCCAATTATAGTCCTATTAGGGTATTAGAAAAAAGAGGTTACCACCCCACTCCCCACACAGTTTTTCACCCAAACGCGGTTCGACGGAGAGCGGGAACGGCTACTGGCAACAGACCACCATGCATTTTGAATAGTGCACAAGTTTTGCGAATGTTCCGGAATTTATATAATTTAGTTTAAACAAGCGAAGCGATGCCGGCTCCACTCCAAGAGGGGCGGAACAGACCGCAACTGGGGCCTGCCGCACACGCAGAAAAATAAACAAACAATTTAAATACGCCCGGCAAGTACTGCACGGCCTGGCAAACAACGTAACTTTAATCAACACTTATGGTAAGTTCTAGAAACACTACTAAAATTGGAAGTTGTAAGAAACTGGAAGGAAGTATTTACGTTTTGTCTGTATTCGTATCCGTAAATGGATGCGTATGGGATAACAACTCTGCACAACAGTGCTACAATCTGCTATTTCAGGCCGAAGACTGGCTGACCAGACAAGCCAGACGATACGGCAAAGCCATCACATTCGAAAATGGCGGATTCGGGAGCGACGGCTCAGTCTATGCCAACCGCTACGTCAACCTGTCGGTTACAAAATCGGGCGACTTGTACCAGTATTTCGACGAAATAATGCAGGCAATCGGCTATAGGGACAAGGCCCAATTCTACGACTGGGCCAAAAACCAGAAAGGAGCCGACAATAGTCTGATACTCTTCTTCTTCAACACCGACGACCGCAGTTTTGCCTACTGTGCCACTTCGGGTATGATGAATTACGACCCGCACAAATACAATTCGGAATATGCCGTTATCTACCGGGCAATGTCGGGCCATATGACAGAAGCGGGCACCATTGCGCACGAAATACTCCACCTGTTCGGCGCATGGGACATGTATCCGTCTGAGACACTCACCAAAGAGCAGTCTGACACCGCCGCACGTATGTATCCGCGCTCCATCATGATTCAAACACAAAACATCGAGCAACGGGAAATAGACGAGGTAAATGCCTGGTTGGTGGGACTGGGTCCGGAAAAAGACTATTTCCGCTGGTTCCAAAGTGCTACCGCCTATGGCAAAGAATATGAAGTAGACAGCGAATTCGACGAAGACGAAATCAGATCGCCACAAGAAGACGACGAAGAATGCTACTACGACGAAGAAAGTGGAGAAGAAGGAAACTACGAGGAAGAAGGTGAATATGAGGAAGAAGGCGAGTGCGAAGAAGAGGAGGATGAAGAAGACCTCGAGGACTTTGAGTGCTTCAGCGCCACCATCGGAGGACCCGATTCCGGCCAATGCTCCTATATCTCTATCTGCGACGAAGATGTCTATTCCGATGAAGACGAAGACGACCTCGAAAACGTGGAGATTGTATTTACAGGTAAGAAATTTATCTCTGCCGACGAAGCCGACAACGAAATTGTATGCGAGAACGGCAACTCAGCCGAAATTGAGACCATTGAAAAGGGTGAACGCTACGCTTTCGGCACTTCTACCGGCTACTACGGCTACATTGTGATAGAAGACGGCAAGATGGGCAAGTCGAGCTCTGAGTTGGAAGTAACGATTTACTATACTGAATCGGACGAAGAGGAAGAGTAAACTGCCAAACAGCTACAAATAGAAGAAGGATATGCTAAAGCCAGAAGGTAGAGGCATATCCTTTTTTTTCGCTCAACGTAATAGCACTAATGGCGGAAACATAAAAAAGTGACGGGAGTTTTCACAACTGCCGTCACCCCATAACCTTAACTATGAAAAATCTATCTGTTTTGTTTGCATCACAAAGTTAGTTACTATACACAACATATACAAGTATAATTGTATACTATATTCACTAAAAAGTGTTCGTTTTGCGAATAAAACATCAAGAAGCTACAAAACAAGGGGTTATACAGCCTAAAAAAGGAGGTATAATGCGTAAAAAAGTCCAAATTCAAGCTAAAAACAAGCAGTCTGACCTAACGAGGAGGAGCCCATCCCCTAAATCGTCCTACTCCGGAATAGAGAATTAACAGTATTATTCATTACCTTTACACAAAACTAGCCGTCGGCTAGGCTTTCGGAAGGGCCCGTCTAGGCAGCTCCCCTACCAGACAGCTATAAACAATGAAGATATGAAGATACTTCACATAAGTGACCTGCACCTGGGCAAACGCGTGCTCGGATTCCCGATGCTTGAAGACCAAAACTTCATCTTAAAGGAAATTTTAGAAATTGTTGGGCAACATCACCCCCAAGCGGTTGTAATTGCGGGCGACGTGTTCGACAAAGGCATACCCAGTGTTGAAGCCATAGCGGCATTCGACCATTTTCTGGTCGCCTTGTCGAAATTCCAGTTAGACGTCTTTGTTGTCAGCGGCAACCACGACCAGGCAGAACGCCTTTCTTTTGGCTCGCGTCTGATGATACCGAACATCCATATCGCCCCGGCATATAGCGGAGCCTTGCAACCGGTGGTGCTTAACGACGAGTATGGCGAACTAAACATCTATATGCTGCCGTTCATAAAGCCTGGCTTCATCAGGCCGTACACCACCCGCGAGATTGACACCTACCAAGACGCTGTTGCCGAAGCCATCGACCAGATGGCTGCCGACCCTGCCGCCCGCAACGTGCTTGTGGCACACCAGTTCGTAACGGCCGAAGGCACTACCATTGAGCGTTGCGACAGCGAAGAGTTCAGCGTTGGGGGCATCGACAACATCGACGCGCAAACCTTTTCTGCTTTCGACTATGTGGCGCTAGGCCATCTGCACCGTGCCCAACAAGTTTCGCGTCCGAGCATCCGCTACAGCGGCTCCCCCCTTAAATACTCGTTCTCGGAAATCCACCATAAAAAGTCGGTCACCCTAGTGGAGTTGAAAAACAAAGGCCAGGCCGAGGTCAGCACCATTGAACTGAAGCCGTCGACCGATATGGGCGAACTGAAAGGCCGCTTCGACGAACTAACAGCCAAAGACTACTACTTGGGGAAAGCGTTCCGGAACTACTACCTGCGCATTGTACTTACCGACGAGCAGGATGTGCCCGACGCCTTCGGACGGTTGCGAAACATCTACCCGAATCTTATGGAACTGGGCTACGACAACCACCGCACCCGTGCCACCGACACCGTAAACGGCAATGCGGCTGTTGAACTGCTACAACCCATCGACATCTTGAAACAACTCTACAGCGAACAGAACAAGCAAGAGTTGAGTCAGGAAATGGAAAAACTAGCAAACGAGTTAATCGAAAAAATCTGGAACTGAGAATGAGGCCCATCTTACTGACACTTTCGGCGTTCGGCTCCTATGCGAACGAAACCGTGATCGATTTTTCCAAATTCGGGGAAACCGGACTTTTTGCCATCACCGGCGACACGGGCGCGGGCAAAACCACCCTATTCGACGGCATTATATTCGCCCTGTACGGCGAGCCTAGCGGCGACGTCCGCGACGGCAGCATGCTTCGCTCGAAATACGCCGACACACAGACCCCCACCTTCGTAGAGATGGTCTTCCAGAACCGCAACAAACTGTACCGCGTAAAACGGAGCCCCAAATATATGCGCCCCGCCAAAAAGGGTGACGGCGAAACCCCACAAGCGGCGAAGGCTGAGCTTTATGAGATAACTGGCGGCGAATGCCGCAACATGGCCCGCAACACCAGCGATGTGACCCCCGCTGTGGAGGAACTACTAGGCATTAACCGCGAACAGTTCAAACAGATAGCCATGATTTCGCAAGGCGACTTCCTTAAACTGTTGCTGGCGGGAACAAAGGAACGTATGGACATCTTCCGAAAAATTTTCAATACGGGAAACTTCCAGACGCTACAGAAGTCAATCGCTGAAAAATACAGCGAGTTGTCGGCCAACTTCAACAACAGCAACAGAAGCATAGCGCAGTATGTGAATGGAATTATTCTGCCAGCCGACGGCCCTGTAAAAGACCAACTGCGCAACGCCACACAAACAGAACGGTATGGCGAGGTGCTAGACCTGCTAGAACAGCAGAACACGACCGACGAACAAACAGACAAACAGCTACAGGCCAGCCTTGAGCAACTGTCGAGGCGCGTTGCCGACACCACTGCCGCCATTCAGCTGGCCAAAACGTTCGAGAAGGCCAAAACAAGCCTTCCTCTAAAAAAAGACGAGAAAAAGGCGGCCGACGCTGCCCTGAAAGCGGCCACGCAACTGAAGGCCGAAGCCGACCAACGCAAACCCGAGGCTGAGAAACTGGGCGAGACTATTGCCCTGCTGACCAACTCGCTGGGCGACTACGACCTGCTGGAAACTAAGCAGGCCGCCCTCGACCAACTGCAAAAAAAGCAGGCGGAAGACCAAAACACCCATCTGCCGAACATAAAGCAGGAACTTTCGGCACAAGAGGAAAAAACAGACCGGCTGAAACAAGAGCTGGCCCAACTGGGCAACGCTGGCGAAAACAAGGCGAAACTAGAGGCTGAAAAAGAGCTCCTGACCCAAAAACGCGCCAGCTATGCCGACCTGTATAAGGACCTAACCGCACTGGAAGAGATGCAGACAAAACTGGCGCTCCTGCAACAAGACTTTGTTGCCGCGCAGCAAGCCGCCTCCCAGGCCGAAAACAGGGCCAACAACCTGCGGGCTTCGTTTCTAGCCGAACAAGCCGGCCTTATGGCGAAAGACCTTGCCGAGGGGACTCCGTGCCCTGTATGCGGTGCGGTGCACCACCCGCACCTTGCCGACCTGTCGGTTAACGCCCCCGACGAAAACCAGGTGAAACAGGCGGACGCTGCCGCTAAAAGGGCACAAGACGCTGCCGCTAAGGCGAGTGCCGCAGCCAGCACCCAAAAAGGGGTGACCGACACGAAAAGAACACAGCTGGAACTGCTGAACGAGAACCTGATGGGCGACCGCATTCTAGACAAACAGCGCGTATGCGGGAAAGGTACGGAAACTAGAAACAGACTCGACGAACTGCAGCTGAAAATAAACACCGAAGAACAAAAGGCGAAACGCAAGGCGGACCTCGAAAAACAGCTTCCGCTTGAAGAGGCCAAACTGCCCAAACTGCGCGACTGCCTGACCGACATCTCCACCCGCCTTGCCGGCTACACTTCGACTATTGCGGCCGGTAGGAAAGAGGCGGACGAGATAAAGGCCCGGCTAAGATACGCCGACAAGACTGCCGCCATAAAGGAGATAGACACAATTAAATCGGCCAAGCGGCTGATTGACGACCTGATAGCGCGGCAAAACGACCACTACGTGAAATGCAGCGAAAAGGTTGCGGTGCTGACCGCCGAGATTGCCGCTCTGACCGAACAACTGAAAAACGACCCTAAGATAGACGTGGCACAGGCCGAACTGGTGCGCGAACAACTGCTACACGAGCAGAAAGAGGCGAACGCCCTGCAAGACTCTGTTCACCACCGCCTGCAAACCAACCGGGTGCTTGGCGAGCGCATAGCCAGCGAATGGAAACAGTTTGGCAACCTGCAAAAACAGCTGCAACTGGTGTCTAACCTTTCCGATACCGTTAACGGCAAACTGAACGGCCGTCCGAAAATTGAGTTGGAGACCTATGTGCAAATGCACTATTTCGACGCCATTGTGAGCCGTGCCAACCGCCAGTTCCTACGTCTGAGTAACGGCCAGTACGAGTTGGTGCGCAGTGCGGGGTCGGGTGGCAACGCCAAATGCGGCCTCGACCTGAACGTGATAGACCACTATAACGGTAGCGAACGTCCGGTACAGTCGCTGTCGGGAGGGGAATCGTTCAAGGCATCGTTGTCGCTGGCCCTGGGACTGTCGGAACAGATACAACACGCCGCCGGTGGCATAAAACTCGACACCATGTTTGTGGACGAAGGCTTTGGCTCGTTAGACGAGGATTCGCTCAAGGTGGCCAAACAGACCCTTGTCAACCTGGGAGACACCGACAAACTGGTGGGCATCATCTCCCATGTCGACCTGCTCAAAGACCTCGACAAGCGCATTGAGGTCACTAAAAAGCAGGCGGGCGGAAGTAGCGCCGTAGTGGTGGTGGAGTAGATAAAACGGGGTTACCTTAAAAATCAGGATTTAGATATACCCAATCCGTGGATTCAAAAACCTGCTTTGATGGAATTTGAAACTTCAAGTCGCCCATTTTTTTATTTATCTTGTTCAACAATCGGCTGAAGTTCTCGTAACTTCTATCAAAGATTTCGTCTCCTTTATGATCTTCCAGCCACTTGTATTCGAAATCACATTTGGCCTTCAGACGCTCATACTGCTGAGTGGTAATAGGAGCCACCCAAACGATACGATTGGGATTAGGGTTTTCGTGACTGGTACGCAAAATCATCTGGTATGGGGTAAATATCAAATAATAGCGCCCATCGGTGGCCCAACTATCCCAATAATAATTAACGGAGTTTTTATTCCACGCGGAAAAACTACATCTCACATAATCGTATTTGCCACTTAACAGGTCGTTAGGCAATACAACAACATTATTGACAGAGTCATATTCTACAGGAGCTTGTTTTCCTTCCGATTTCAGTCCGGCTGGATATTGTGACATAGCCTCTACAGAAAAACACAAGAAAAGGAGTATGGTATAAAACTTCATATAACAGATTCGCTTAAAGTTCATCGTAATTCTAACTAAAAATTAATAACAAATATAGGTAAAAAAACTACTAAACAAAAAGCCAGCCCATTAGGGCTGACTTCATATCTCGTTGACTCTGTTTGGCTTCAGTTTTTTCAGGACTATCGCTCGGAAATCAGTTCGAAATGGCCCGACTTGGTCGAACAGGTGTTTATCAGCGCTTTGTTCCCATTCACCTTGAAGAACTTGCGGATGACACGGCCCCCATCGGCATCGACACCCCTATTCAGAACCCCCGGCTTGTCGTTTCCCTCTTTGTGAACAGCTGTGTGATAGAAACAGACATCTTTGCATTTGTTTACGGTAGAGTAGCCCGACTTGGTTTTGTCGCAGCGGTCGTTATAGAGCAGGGCAATGCCTGACCCGTCGGACAACGGCAGCGCACAGAAGTCATTGCAAGTGACGTATTCGTCGGTGTACGACATAAAATCGGTATTTGCCGAACCGGCTCCCGCATAAGGGACAAAGTGACACGCTATGCTGTTACCGTCTTTGTCTACAAAGTAGGTGATAAAGTCGCCATAGAACGAGAACCGGTAGTTAAAGGCAGTGCCTGTCTTGAAGAAGATGTCGTATTCGCCGTTCTGTACTCCGGCAACAACCAGTGTGCCGTCTGCCAGTTCCACCACGTCTTTTATCAGCACGGTATTGTAGTTGTAACCGTTCAGCGACAACTTCATGCCGAACGGACATTCTTTGACTTTGGGCTGGAACTTGTCTGAGAAATCGTGCTCGGCCTTCCATTTTTCTGTCAAGTCGGCACCTAACTTTGCCAAGCTGTACTTGCAGGGAATATCTCCGTTGTTCAACACCGAAACAACGGCCAGGCTACCGTCTGAAAGTGTCTTAATGTAGGCGTTCGACACGTTTTGCGAATAGTCTTGTTTGTAGTAGAGGTCTTTTTCCGCACTCACACGGATGACCTCTACCGAGGTTTGCTTTGGAAGCGCTTTCGAGAAATCGACATAGAAAAATCCGAAGCGGCATTTCCCTTTACCTTCGCTTTCCACAGACGTCTTGCAGACGAGGTCCACCATACCGTCGTTAGAGATGGAGGCATCGGCTATAATGGCAAACGGATTCTTCGTTTCTGGCGCATTCTTCGAGAAGAGGACGTCACCGTCGGCATTAAAGGCGAAAAGTTTAACGGGTGCGTTTGCGCCTCCATCCAGTTCGCTGATTGCCATCACTGCCTTTGAACCGTCGGCCGAGCGGTTGAACCTATAGTCGTAGTTAACGCTCTTGCTTTTTCCGGTATACGAGTGGTAGATTTTCGAAGTCAGTTCCGAACTCTTCGTATTATAGGTATACTGCACGAAACTGAGGTTCTGTTTTTTCTTTTCGGTACCATAGATGCAGACTTTCCCATTGGCGTAACTCACGCCCATGTAGCCTTTCACATCAAGCCCTTCTATTACCTTGTCGGTAAGGGTGTTCATCGCCTTGTCAATGGTAAGCAGGTGGCATTTGCGTTTGGGTTTGCGGGGGTCGTCAATGCAGAACACGTGGTAGCCCGCCTTGTCTTCGTATAGAAATTCCAAACGGTTTTGGTTCAACATATTGCCAAGCAACAGCTTAGAACCTTCGAAACTGTTATTGCCCTTTTTCAGGTTTTGTGCATCTGCCAGAAAAAAAGAAAACAACAGCGCGAGTAAAATAGTAAGTTTTTTCATTTATGTATGTTGTTTTATAGGTTGGTCGGTCTTATTGCAGGTTATTGAAAGGGCTTGCCCCTGTAAACGACAAGCCTTGGACACAGCCATTTACGGAAAACGCAAAACTACTGCCAAATATACTCCTATTTTTTGAACCTGCCTAAAATTTGTTTTACGTGTTTTGTTGAGTATATTTGCCAACAAGTTCCATTGAAAGCCTATCTAAACGTAAAAATTATATGAAAAAGAGTCTTTTCCTACTAATTTCCAGCTTTACCCTGTTTTTCCCCTCGTGCTCGGCGGGCGAAAACGACTGCAGCACATGTCTGTTACTGTATAAATTGGGAAAAAACGAGCAGGCGTTTAACTGCTATAAGGAACTAGGAGAAAAGGGCGATAGTCTTGCCCAACTGAACCTGGGTATTTTTTACCATACGGGCTGTGGCGTGGAAAAGAACGATGTGGAGGCAGTTAAGTGGTACAAACTGGCCGCCGAAAAGGGTGATGCCGACGCACAAGACCGCCTCGGACACTGCTACCAGAAACACACTGGTGTAGACGAAGACCCTGCGAAGGCTTTCTTCTGGTATATGAAGGCGGCTCGGCAAAACCACCAGAGGGCCCTCTATAATGTGGGAATTTGCTATCTGGGCGGCTACGGCGTAGAAAAGAAAGTGGACGAAGGTATCCGCTGGATGAAGAAATCGGCCGATACGGGCTATATGCCTGCCATTGAGTTGGTGAATTTTATGGAGGCCAATCCCGACAAAGTGAAACAGCTGAAAGAAAACCCCTGAACAAGCATTTAATGTAATTGGTCTTTAAACAGAGCTGGTAAAAAAGTCTGGGCAGTTACTGAAAATTATAACTTTTAGCCCAATTTACTCCCCACCCTATCTATTATTCGGTATAGAACAGCATCACGCACTTCGTTACAAATGCTGCGTCAGCCGTTTGTAGGCCACATTCACTGCCGCCATTTTGCGGACGCACTCGTTGTGCCGGCCTGCGTTTTTCGGCAGGTCGGGGTGGTATTCCATCGCCAACTTATGATAGGCCTGCTGCACTTCCTCCTTGGTTGCACTAGAAGTAAGGCCCAGTTCGGCATAGTCTGACGCATAAGCGCTATTCTTATTGGAGTCGCTACTACCGCCTGACGAACCGCAACCCTTGCCACCCGACGACGAATAGTAGCTCGAATAGTCGCCAAACTCGCTACGGAGCGGCGAATAGCGGCGCTGCATATACACAACATTAGCCTTGTTCAACTTCAGATTGGACATTATCTGCGAAACCAGATGCCACTCGTCGTTTTTGATGCCGTCGTCTTCCGCCGCCAGTTTGAACAGGAGGTGTACCAGTTCACGCCGCTCGGAAAGACTGAGTCGCTTGTTCAACTCCTGATAGTCGCCGTCAGAAATACTATTATCCCCTTTAACGGCAACCTCTACCATTGGAAGGAAGTTATAGAATCCAAGTTTATCGGCATATTGGACAATAAGCTGTTTTTGCCGGATAGTAAGCACCAGATGCAGTTGCAAAACACAGGCTATGAGGCGAACCTGTGCATCTGCTGTGGAGTCTTTCCCGTGCAACCAAATTTTCAATCTGTTCTTAATTTCCTCCTTTTTCATCCACAAAACAACTGCCACAAGGGAAAGTACACCTAACAGCCATAACAGCACTATTACCCATCCGTCTCCATCATTTTCCACTTTGGGGGTTATGAAAATCGACTCACTAAAACTGGAGAAGTAGATAGTTCGGTTAAACACAGAGTCGGCACCGAAAAATTCAACCGTAAGCTCTCCCGTCAACAGCGCCCTCGGATTGATGTAGTCGTTGTACAAATCGATCATCGCCTCCCTGCCATAGGCATCGGTCACACGCTTTATGTTCAGCTGGAAACCTTTTTCAGTGGCTACAATCAATTTAATGTTTTTAGACGCGTCAATATCCGATATACCACCAAGAAACATTCTTTTTTTCCCAGAGTGTTCCGAATACTCCAGTTGGAACGACCACCAAGTAATAGATGGTTCCTCTCCAAAAATATGGTCTAACTCATAAGGGCGGGACGAACGATTTCTCGACAAGGAGGATTCTTTTTTTATGAATTCAGAGTCGGTCAGGTGGGTTTTGTCCTTACCCACCCCAAAGTTTGTCAGCTTCGTCTCCTTTTGAAAAGCTACCCCCTTCCTTTTAATTGGAATGCTGTAAGGATGAAAAACATCTTTAACGAACGGATAGTAGGGAGTTGGCTCGCACACATGGAAACCTTCGAAGGTGACATCAACATCCACGTAAGAATAGAACAGGAATCTGCCGTTTTTGTCAGTTCGGCACGTTCCCAACACTTGCCCCCCATTACTTACTGTCAATATTGCATACGGAACAGGCACACCGGCATAGTCGGTCAGGGTGGAAGTGAAGGCCTTAAAATCGGCGTCTTCCCCCAGCAAGTTTCTACCGGGTCTGAAGGCATAGGCGCACCACCACCCCAGTTTGTCCACCTTGGCTGTATACTTACCATTTTCTTTCGAGACGCGTTTTTCTGCCACCCAGCAGCCTAACTCCTCATCGTACCACCAAAACCAAACATTTTTAGGGTAAAAACTCTCACTTGCATCGAAACTCAACGTTATCGAACTACCCTTGCCCAAAGAGACCTTCCCGCCACGTTTATCGTAAGCCCTCAGTTCGGCAAGGCCCGCACAATAATCTTCATGGTAAAATTTTATCGAATTCTTCAAAATCTGACCACCCGGCAGCACATCATTAAATACTGTTTTCACGTCCGAATCTTCAGCCAGCGAAACCACGAAAGAATCAATAAACTGGTTGTTTTTATTACGAAATACGGTTGCAGAATCTAATTCTGCCGAAACCCTTCCGTACGCAAGCTACAGCGGCTCCCCGAAATTTGCCGAACGTGTTTCCCTGCTCAATTTTATGGGCTTCACATCGGGGTGTGCCAGCAGTTCAGACACAGACATATAGACATTGTCGTATCCCGCACACTTGATGCAAGCGTTGCCCCGCTTGCTGTAAGGGAAAATGGGACATGCGTAGTGTTCTCTTTCGTCGGTTCTCTCCACCTCCTCACCGATGGTTATCGACGCTTTTCGGTATTCTCCATTCTGCACCATGCCACTAACATAGGAGCACTCAAAAGTTTTAGTTTCACTGCAGCCCGTCAGAACGGCCACCATAAGCAATAAAGCATTGACTATAAATTTGCGCATAGCTTCTGAAAAAAGGAATGGATTTCAATTGAGTGTTTTACAAATTTAGCAATAAAGCCAAAACAATGCAACCAGAGGTAGTTGGCTGAAAGACGACACCACTGCCGGGTTGGAGCAACGAAGATGTTAAGCCAGGTGGCACGCAGCCTTTTCAAAACACAAAGACACCGCATAAAAGTCCGGGCACGGAGAAAGGCTGTACCTTTTCCCCGTGCCCGGTTTAAGAATGGTTCCGTATAAAGTCTCCCCATTCAACAGTTTGCCAGCGCTCTTCCTAGAAAGAGAACTTACCTTTCACATAACACTCATCGTTAGAATCGTACATGCTGAAAGTGCCACTTTCCGCACGGAACCAGTCGTAGCCAGCCGAAAGTGTCAGCTGGTCGGTCAAGAGGTAGTCGGCATTGAAACGGAAGAAGAAGCCCCCGTTATTGGCGCAGTCGATACGTCCAAAAGTGTTCAACTTAAGTAAATTGTGGCACAATTCCTTGCTGATGTTCAATACCACCATACCCTGATTACGGTAGGCGCTAATGGTTGGCGAGTAGTTGTCGACAACACTGTGGTTATATTGCAACATCAGCGTCCAATAGTTGCCAGGGTACCAGTCGACACCGACCAGCATCTGTGTCTGGTTGCGCGAGAGGGGAGCCTTACCCGGTACAGAACAAGTCTGCAGAGCACCCAGATATTCAGCCACCTCGCCACGGATGACAAATTTGTCGAGAGGAAACGAGAAATCGGCTCCCAACATTGTCAAACGCCTGTATTCCGCCGCCAAAAGCAACTGTTTTTCAGGAGTCAGCCCCAGCACTTGGAAAGTCGGCATCTTGTTGAACGTGCGCAAAGCGGCTAACGAAAAATCGAGTCCGGAATAATTGAAACAAAGCCTGGCGCCAAAATCGCCATTCTCCAACAGCTTGGAAGGCCGTTGCTCGACAAACTGGCAAGGAAGACCGTTCATTTTTATGTTCCAAGGATTACCGGGGTCGGTAGGCAGGACAAAAAATTCGGGCACAGGCACCCAGAGAACCTCACTGCGGAAGTGTTCGGACACAGTACCCAACCTAACCGCATTGACAGGAACACGTATGTCGTCGTAGTCTTGCGCCAGGAATTCAGTATAATCCATCGGAGAGACCACATCGGTCAGCTGCAAGCCGTCGGCAACGCCCCAGGTCACAATCTGCCGGCCCAGACGGAAGTTCCACCCCTTGCACTCGCCTTCGACAAAAGCCTCACGGAGGAAGACACCGGTTTGTTCGGGTAGCAGGGCGTTATAGGTGGCATTGGCCGAAACAAAGGCACTGCCCCCCCACGGGCAACCCGCCCCTCGAGGCGCACCCTCGACCTGCTTGACATCAGGTCGCAACTGTCATGCGCCCTTACAGCATGGTAGGTGTCGACAAAACCCTTGGCGCTGAATGTCAGTCTGTCTTCCTCTTCCTGTGCAAAGACCGAACCCAGCGGAAGCGAAAAAATAGCCAGCCCGGCAATAGTTTTCCTTATATTCAGCATATTCAAAGTCCCTTCTCCAACCTGCTCACCGAGAACATACTGGCATCCATTTTCTCGTTATAATGGATATTACTGATTTTCAAATCGGTTGAATGTTTTGTCTGCACATTTTCCATCCGCATCTGGCAGATGGTCCAAAAGCCGTCGATCTGTTTGATTTCGGGCACAGTAAGAACGCGGTGAAGTTTGCCTAACTTGTCGTAATACTCCACCCGCTCGGGAATGAGGCAATCTGTGCGTACCCAAGAAACCTTTCGGGTGTAGATTTCGCCCGTAGTGTTCGGTGTCGACTCCAACACCCAGCACTGATGACCGTTGAGGGGCTCGGTACGCAGTAGTTTGTGCGTATCCTCATCCACATTTCGGTCACCCATATCGTCGTAAGTAAAGTCGGTTCCCATAAAATAGTCGGTTTTCGAAGACGAACCGCTAATGCGCCTCGTCTTCTTCATAGCCGGCAGATAGAGCCATTTATCGTCGTCCTTGTTCATATCATCGTACTCCCAAGTCAGGAAGCCGGTTCCCTTCACATCGCCCGGATACAGGAAAAACATAATAGTCCGGCTGTCCTTCTTATCCTTACCACAATCCATAGAAAACGACTTCAACTGCCGCTCGCGCTTGCTACCATTCTTGTTGGTCAGGGTCAGTTTCATCTCGCACCTGCGCGTGTCGCCATCGGGGCGGTTGTTCACCTTAACAGCAATGTCACGTCCCGAAAGGGTTTGCTCTTGGGCCATAGCAGACGAAAAACAACACACCGCCATAATGGCTGTAGAAATAATACTGGTTCTCATATTCATAAAAATTTAACGTTGTTACTTAGTTTTTACATTTCTTTTCCCTGCCAAACACACGCAGGTATTTAATAAGAAGCGGAGTGACAAAAAGGTCGACCAGCAGCGCCGACAACATACCAATGATGGCCAACATGCCGAAATTGCGGAACTGTGTTGCCGACGCCGACATAAACCCGGCAAAAACCGCAGAAATGATGACAGTGCTCATAACCACACTCATACCGGCAACACGGAACGTGCTGCATATAGAAGTTGTGTAGTTGCCCGTCCGCTCATACTCTAAATGGGTATGGTTGATGATGTGTATGGTATCGTCGACGGCAATACCCAAAACCATAGGAATGATACAGGCCGTCATCATATCGAGCGGATAGTCGAGCCAGCCCATCAACCCTCCAACAATAACCGCCGGCGCCAGGTTTGGCAACATGCTGATGAGACCGAGCTTCCAATTGCCGAAAACAAGCATCAGCAAGACACCAATAATGCCCACCGATAGCAGCATCGACCACATTTGGCCTTTTTCAATATATTGCTGCATGACTGTAAATTGCGGTATATTGCCCACCACCGAAACAGTAGAAGTAGGAAACAGTTCACGCGCTTTCTCTTGTAGGTCGTTCATCTCGAGTTCAGCCTCATTAGAATTATACACTATCCGTGCAGGCTTTTTCGCCCTATGTGTCGGGTTTCAGCATAATCCACGTCATTGTACCATCTTTCGAAAGCAGGCGGCTGGCCACATAAGGCTTGCTGTAAGCCTTACGGCGTATTGCCTCCAGCCCCATCTTGTCGGAAGGAATCTCGTCGGGAACAATCTGTTCCAGCGTCATACCTTCTTCCGAACCCACCATAAACTCAAGGTCTGTAAGCGACGTGATTTTCTCGGAATACGACAGGCTGTCCATCAGTTCCTGGCTCAGTTCCCTAATCAGGCCAAGGCTTTGCTTGGTAAACAGCCCCTCGTCGTTCCGCGCCAAGACGGCGACATAGTAGTCGTTACCGAAAATAGACTTAAACTCATCGGTTTGTTTCAGCATCGGATCACCCTCGACGAAATAACTGTCCCACGACGTCTGGAAATAGATTTGTTTTGTTCCCATCAAAGCCAGCACACAGAGTGCCACAAAACACAGACTAACTGTAATCCGGTGGTTCACCATGCGTTGCACAATGCCCCTGAAAACGTTGTTTACTTTACTAATCTTCATAAATTTATTTAATTTAAACAATGCAAAATCCGAAGTTCAAAAATGAACAGCGTTCAATTTTGTTCAAAAAAAAGAGAGAACCTACATACGTGTAAGCTCTCTCCAACCGAAAATCTCTAACTGGTAGTATTCTTGCAAAACCTTCCGCATCTCGTCGTCCGGAAGCCGGTGCATAACCATTTCACGGATTAGAGTAAACATAAATACGCTTTGCATGTGAATGGAAAAGCGGCTTATGTTGGAGTTCATTTCCGGGTGCAAGTCCTTGTTCTTGTCCAACCACTTCAGCACACATTCTGTAGAACGTTCGGTAAACTCCTCGTCGAAATGTTCAAGAGAAGAGCCTTGCGCCTTAAAGAACAAAATTTCGAGCAACATCCGGTTCTTTTTAATAATCTGGAACATCGATTCACTACCATAGTCGATAAATCCGGGTTCCAGACTATCTTTAATGTCACGGTAGACACCGTGGTACTCTTCAAGTTTGGCGTAAGCAACATCAATGACCGGCTGCACCACCACCCTAAACAGTTCGTCCTTACTTGTAAAGTAGTTGTACATGTTACCGACACCCACACCCGCTTCTTTGGCAATGTCGCGCATAGAGGCCTTCAGGAAGCCATACTTCTTGAAATGTGAAGTAGCCACCCGCACAATGGACCGACGTTTATCTTCCTTAATCACCTGCATACGCTTTGTTACCGCCTTTTAAAAAACGAACAACGTTCTTGTTTGTTGCAAAAGTACTCATAAAAGGGAAATACTACAACACTTTTATAGAATTTTTTCAAGAAGGACAAATTCACGAACACGGCGAGAAATCGTACCGCTCTGAGTCTTATATAGTTAGCACACAGCACCATGCAAAAGAACATACTAGACACAAAAAACGGGCACGGAGAAAGGCTGTACCTTTTCCCCGTGCCCGATTTAAGAATTTCGTGCGGTGCAATCACCTACTTAATAAGCACCTTCCGGTAGGCTCCGTTGCTGGTCACAATATAGAGACCCGTATCAAGTTTGACGCTCTTGCACTTGCCACCAAAAACCTTACGCCCGTCGGCGGCAAAAATTTCCACACTGAGTTCCGATTCGAAGTTAACGGTGTTGCCGTTAACAACCAACGGAATAGAGACATTCTCGTTACCGCCATTGCAGTCTTCAACATCCAAGTCGATGTAATAGTATTTCAGACATCCGTTGTCTGTTTTAGAGGTGAACAACAGCGAGAAGTCGCAAGTGCCGTTTTTAATCACATCGACCGATGCGGCCTTGAAATGAACGGTGTCGTCGACACATTGGTTGTTGCAGTCTTTGAATTCGAATTCGGCATGTTCTTCAGTAAAACACCCGTCCTTGTTGACAACTCTTACGTCGTACATTTTTAAACCTGGCTCTGTTATGATTTCGCTATAAAAGTTCTCATAAGAAGGTACCCCATTATGCATTATCTCATACATGTTTTCGTCTGGTCCTTCTCCCATACCCCTGGCTCTTATAAAGACAGTATCGCCTAGACACAATCCTGTTACATTAGCATCCAACTGGAATTTCGGAGTTGGAATAACCGTTACAAACGAACCCGCTGAGTCGATACAGCCATTTTGTTCGGTGCTCCAAACCACCACATGGTAAGTGCCTGGCTTAGAAAAAGACACATAATCATTTGTGTTATTTGTACCCGTGTAGTCTGCTTCTCCGCCAAACACTCTGTAGGAAACAAAACTATATGGATCATTGAGCAGTTCTTTCAAGTTCAAAATTGCGTCCTCGCACAAATTAATATGTTTTTTTTCAGGGGCAATTCTGTATCTTGAATCCACAGAAGAGAACTTGACGGAATCGTCAACATAACATTCCCCATTTTTGGCCGCAATATAGACATAACTAAAAGACTGATTAACATTGAAGGTCAAAGCGTTATCCGACAGATAGACAACGTTGTCCAATCCGTTCGGGTAAATTTCGACTGAGTTGGTGTTGGTACTGTTTATCTGAAGTTCAACTCTATCGCAATTCCTTGAAATTTCGTACGTTAAAGTCGGTTTTTTAGTGACATCTATGTTGTAGAAGTAGGTGTTTCCTTTTTTGTCTTCCAATTTAATAGTGGTAGGCTCCCATACACTCAGACAAATCGGGTCACTATTTTTTGTTATGCTACCATACATATCGTCGGTATATTTGTATTTGTATGTCGACCAGTAGAATGGTCCCGCTTGTTTGGTAATACTATAGGCGCTTAAGCAAATGCTGTCTCCCTCACATACAGTGGTGTCGATGTCACACTTCATTACGTGTATCGTGTCGTGATAGCTTGTATAAATTATATCGCCTATATTGTTGATGGGAATATATTCAAATAATTCATCAACATATAACCAGAATCTTTCTCCCTGTTTAAATTTGAAGAGGCGGTCTCCTGAATAAGTCTCTTCTTTTGAGCCGTTTTCGGTTTCCCTATAAATTCTAATGTTAAAGGTATCCAACACATTCCCCGTAGAATCGTCCTCCACCCGGAGAGAAATCGTGTCGTTAGCACAGACTTTAATGTTATGTCCAACCAGTTTCTCGCCAGTGTTGTAATCGTAGGAAACAAAAACGGGTTTGCAGACAGAATTAGAACAGAATAGCGCTGCGAATAATAGCAGCATAAGTAGTCTTTTAACCATAAGCGTTTAATTTGAGTTTGTGGGTTCTATATTTTCACAATTAAGTTTAGATAGGTTTATGAAGAACCCTTACTTTTAACCTATAAATCGTCTGCCACAAATATAGGTTTATTCTAATACGCCTATGGCATTTAACTATATGTTATACAATATAAAAAACATTTTTTTTCGGCTAGACAATAACAGAAAACTCCGCTGTAAACCTCACGAAGGAGTTGTGCTGGTGAATTAAAGGCCGAAATCGCCCAAATACTTTACCGCATCTTTTTTTTCAATCGAACTCCATACGGGCTTCTCCGTCTTATCTTCGAACATATTAAACTCAATTGAATATTGTTTGCCTGTCAGGTAGTTGACGCTGGTTCTCATGCCCTCGCCGGTCGCACGGTGAAAGGCTTCTCTTTCCTCGCCTATCAGGCGGAATTTGTCATTTTCATAACGGAACAGGAAGGTCGCCTGTGGCCACCACCATGTGCCTGCTCCATAGAAAATATTGTAGTGGATGCTAAGCACCCCTTTCGGACTAATAGAACTATAGAGTTCCTCGTAATTGACAGAGATGTCTTTTTTCGGAAGAATATTATTCCATGCATTATAAAGGAGGTATGTGCCATCGGCATCACCAAAGTAAATTGCGACAACCACATCGTATTCTTTACTAGAAGCGTCGGAATCTTCTGTCTGGTCATCTTCCGCTTCCTTCATAGTTATCTCTTCCTCCGACAGGACTTCTCCTTCTTCTTCACCCTCCTCTATAATGTCCTCGTAGGTGTCTTGAAACAGAATGAAGGCATAGTCGTCTATTCCGTCTTTATTCAAATCGCCAATGTCGCTACTGTGTATCGAGCATTTGCCAGTAAACACGTTTTTCGGATCCCCCGAAAACGAATCGGGAACCGCAAATGAAGGAAACGAAGAAAGAATAAATAAAATTACTACAAAATATACTCGCATGATTAGTTGTTTTCTGAACAATGCCAATGAATACAAGGAAGAGACGGCTCACCGCGACGTCCTTTCCTTCTTCTTGGAGGTACGTTATGAATTCTATGGGTTCCTGCAACTTTTTTAGTTAAGGTTTCCCGGAACGAAAATACGCATTTGTTGTGTATTAACCTATAAAAACTATAGCCAGATGTTAGAGGCAGTCCCAATTATAGACAACATACATGGTTATGTTCAGTTTTGCCTACAACCTTGCAACCTAACCCTGTATTAGGTATTAAGCACTAGCTTTACATCTAGAATAAAAAAACAGGTAGATTATGAATAAGCTACTTTACTACATATGTATGGTGATGGCGATGAGTGTTGTCTGTAATGCAAACGCCCTGAACAGACAACAGTTCCAACCAGACACCACCCTGTTAGGTTATACATCAGACTCAATGGGTAACGAATACGAGGTGATTAAGATAAGACAGAAATACGTCCGCCCCGAAATTCTGCCCGACAGCGTCACCAAATCGATCGACGAGATGGTCGGCTACATTATGGCGAACTACACGACCGACAAAGACCGACTTTGGGCGATCTACTCGTGGATCTGCACCAATGTAAAGTACTCGTATTCGGCATTAGATGTACAAAACAGATATCATGATTTTGCACTGGCAGACTACACCTTTAAGAAGAAAATAGGGGTGTGCGCCAACTATGCTGAACTGTTCCACCAACTGGCGAAGAAAATGGGCATTGAAAGCTATACGCTAAGCGGCTACAGCGTAAAGCACGAAGCGTCTGACAACCCTAGGCACGCATGGGTCATCTGTATACTCGACGGACAACCCTACGCATTCGACCCTACCTGGGGTGCTGGATTCTACAATAAAGAAAAAAAGAAGTTCACCTTCCAATTCAACAGGAACTGGTTCGCTGTGGGAATGGACGATAAGTTATACACATCGACACACTTCTCGCCAACAAGCTATTTTCAGTGCACATCTTCACCCAACACTTTCAAAAATAGGTTTTACGATGCGACTACAAGCGAAGACGGGGGTGACTATGTCTGGCAAGACTCTCTAAAGCACTACACACAGGTAGCCGACTCGTTAGAGAGGGCTGTTTTCGGGTTACGTGACATGAACAAGTACCTGGTTATTTCATTAGGCATACCAAACGAGCTATCGCTCAGGAAACAAGGCCTGACTGGCTACTATAACAATGTCTTCAAACCGGCCAAAAGCTACAAAAAGACTTTCAAAAATGACATCAACTACCAGAAGCTCCTGATTGAAAACTTGAAAGACATCCGCATTGCGAATATATTAGACAAACAAGCCGACAGTTTGGTTCAAATATCCAGCAAATGGGAATACCTCTGGAACACGTCTCAGACCTCTGAACACTGGATAGAACTTGAAAAAGACGCCCAAAGCATTGTTGACCGACTCAACAAAATTGAGACAAACAACAGCTTATACAAAGATATCATAAAAGAGCTGAAGCACTTTGCGAACAGCTATTTGGAATATCCGAGCAACAAGGGAATCTGCATACGCAACCATAAGGCAAAGGCGTATAAAACGGTCGGAAAACAGACCCACACTTCCAGATACACCATTGAGAAAGACCTGTTCAAACAAAAAGAAAGGAAAGACCACGAGACCTGCTCGCTAACAAAAATTGTTAGAAAGAAGGAAATTGAATTCTTATTCGACTCTTTCAGAAACGGTCAGAGGCGTCACTACACAATCAAACTCCCTATTATGCAAGAACTGTTCTAACCACCGACGGTATCCCAACTAGACCGCCAATTTTAGCTTCTTCGAACAACTATTGAATAACGGCTAATTATGCCCCATAAAAACAACTTTTCCCACAAGAAAATGAGAACAACAATTCTAGCTCTCTGCTGCCTTGTTTCAGCCATTTCCGGCCAGGCACAAATCAATTTGAAAGACTCTACCGTGAATGTGGTGGCCTACTTCCACAAAAACGACACCCTCACCTACAATTATACCCACTACAAGCTGAACTACGACAGCAAGGACACCCTTTTCGACAGCTATATTGGAACTGAATTCAGATTGGTAGTCCTCGACGAGACCGACAAGGGCTACCGCATTGAGTACACCCCCATCGCTGAATACTATGCACCCGACTCACAGCTTAGCGACAAGGGAAAAATGCTAACCACACTTGCCAAATCTGCAGGAAAGAAACTTGGCACACAGAAAGCCATCTTTGTGACCGACGAATACGGACGTCTGAAAAAAGTGGATAACTACAAAGAAATTATAAAGCATTATAAGAGTTTGGCAGACGAAATGGTAGAAGACATGTACGCAATGAATCCGGGGTTGAGCAAGATGATTAATAAGGCCACCATGAAGAAGGAACTACTTTCAAAAGGTGAAACCGAGTCCGACGTTATGGCTATGTACGATGAAATGTATATACTATTCTGTATTCACGGTCAGGCCCTCTCTATGGGCGACACAACCACTGTTTCAGGAAACCAAAAGACCTATGCTTACAGCGGTGAAGACCAACCAGACAATCACGGAACCGAAGGCGACTATGTGATATACTTACAAACAGACCTAAGAATTTCCGCAAACGAGGTGAAAAACCTTATCGACAAAAAAATGTTCCTTTTTGACGGGACAATGGGAAAGGAAATTGGCGAGGCTTGGCAGAAGAATTCAATCAACACGCCATCGATGGACATCACCCATAAACAAATCTTCCGTTACTGGTCTAACGGTTGGCCTAAAGAATCAACTATCACACAATTCCTAAAACTGTCAAACGAGAAAGAAGCGCGTCCGATTGAGGTTCAAACTATAGAATGGACCAGTCGCGTCTTCTAATAAAGAGATGATTAAAGGCGACAGAGCCGTGCCCCCATGGTTGCATTGTTTCGGCTTTATTGCTAAATTTGTAAACCACTAAATTATTCGGCCTATGTGTATCCCCGGAACAGCACTTTCGCGCTATATCAACTTCTATACTGACTTCGCCTTCAAGAAGATTTTCGGCACAGAGGCGAACAAGGACCTGCTCATCAGTTTCCTGAACGGACTTTTCAATCTGGAGGGAGACGCCGCCATCGCGAATGTCACCTACCTGGGCACAGAGCAACTCGGAGACAACATGCAGGAACGGCGCGCCATTTACGACGTGTACTGCAAAACCAACAAGGGCGAGCGCTTTATTGTGGAGATGCAGAAGGCGCAACAGGACAACTTCCGCGACAGAACCCTCTACTATTCCACGTTCGCCATCCGCGAGCAGGCGGTGAAGGGAAACCGGGAACGCCCGTGGGACTACAAGCTGTCTCCAGTGTATGTGGTCGGCATACTGAACTTCGTGTTGGACAAGTCTGACGATGGCGAATACCTGACCCGCGTCAAGTTGAAAGACCAGAAGAACAGGGACTTCTCCGACAACCTGAATTTCGTGTTCCTCGAGATGCCGAAGTTCACAAAAAAGGAGAGCGAGCTGTCTACGTTTTTAGACAAGTGGCTGTATGTGATAAAGAACCTGTACAAACTGCGCGAACAGCCGCAGGCACTGACCGAGGGCATTTTCCACAAACTTTTCGAGGTGGCTGAAATCGCTTCGTTCAACCCTGACGAGCGCTCGATTTACGAGGAAAGCCTTAAGAACCTGTGGGACTTGAACAACTGTCTCGATACGGCCAAACGGAATGGTCATGACGAAGGCTTTGCTGAAGGACGTGCAGAGGGACGCGCTGAGGGCGAGGCCATCGGTTTGGAGAAAGGTGCACAGGCTAAAAATAGAGAGAATGCCCGTAGAATGAAAGAATGCGGCGTTGACTCTGCTATTATATCGACCGTAACAGGGCTTACCATCTCAGAAATAGAGGCACTATAACGGTCGCTAAGAACATAAATTCACACATCATCATATTCTTGCACATTCTAGCTTCACTTCATTAAGAATGCGTATTTGTCAAGATTTTTGAGTGCCAAACTCGTTCCGTGTACAACCGTATAGAGCGGTTCATCGACTACATGGAACTCTATCCCGAACTTGTCGCTAAAACGTTTGTCGAGACCACGCAATAACGAACCGCCACCTGTTAACCAAATGCCGCTTTCGATAAGGTCTTGGTATAACTCTGGGGAAATTTCTTCAAGCACCTCAATGATCACATCTTCAATGTGCGATACTGTTTTCTCGACACAAAGTGCAATTTCTTCTAGCGTAACTGTAACCTCCTTGCGGGAGGAGTTATAGTCTATGCCATGGACAGTGTAGTCTTCTGATTGTCCTACGTCAGAACGGACTATACCCAAATCGTTCTTGACAAATTCGGCTGTATGTTCAGAGACTACGATACCATGTCTGCGTTTCATATGTTTAATCACATCGTTAGTAAAACTATCACCGCCCATCTTGATGGTCTTGCTCGCTACAATGCCACCAAGAGAAATGACTGCAATATCGGTAATACCTCCGCCAATATCCACAATCATACACCCTTTAGGATTTTCTACATCAATCCCAATGCCTATAGCAGCAGCCTGTGGTCCATAAAGCATAAAGACTTTCTGGACGCCAGATTTTTCACAGACATGCCTTAACGCCTGTATTTCCACTTCTGTGCAGCCAGAAGGAATACTAACCACCATCTTTATGGAGGATTGAGAAAGCTCTGGCACAGCCTTCTTTATTAAGCCATGAACGAGTAACTCGGAATCTGCATATTGGGCGACTACACCTTCGCGTAGCGGGCGAATAAATTTGATATTACTATGGACCTTACCCTGTATAGACCGGGCTTTCCCCCCCAGCGCTATCATTCTATTACTGTTGCGTTCTAAAGCGACAACCGACGGTTCGTCGACCACCATCTTATCGTTGTGGAAGATTCTAGTGTTGGCCGTTCCGAGGTCCATTGCTATTTCAATTTCTAGTTCCATATCCATTGTTTTTTCGTTTGACATATTGGTTATCTTTAAATGACATAGCAAAAAAAGCAAAAGGTGTAACAAAACGTGTTACAACCCGAAAATACCTGCACAAAAAAGATGGAGCACCCAATTGTATGGTTTGTTGCGTAGCTTCTTCTTATGTTAATGATTTCTACGATACAGATAAAAGAAAAGCCTAACTTTAAGCAATATTAAAGTTAGACTTTTAAATGCAGTATTTGTTAGGTTTCCCTACCGTCTCTCAGAGAACCTCACTCTTCAGTAGGAGCTTCCGTTTTCGACACATCGAACGACTTACCATTCCATTTCAGGAGGTAGTAGTCCCTTCCGTTTGGCATACAGGTTTGTTCATCGCTCAAATTCAACACAATATCTTTCCCTTTTCGGGGCAAAGTACATTTCATGTGGTTCGGATTTGCAACCTCCAGTTGAAAAGGCTGCTCAATTGGCTCCAGCATGTGAGTACTGGCATTGTAGTTAAAGAAAAGTAGGTATGAGCAACAGTCGTATTCTGTTTCGCTAAAGCAGTCGTGGCTATGATTGTAGAGGGCCACCGTTATCTTCCCATCTGCACCTTTCCAATAACAGCAGTCGTAGGTCCAGCCACCGGCACCTTCCTCAAAGTGATAGGCATACCCGTTTTTCTCGTCACAATCGAAAAACTCCTTGTCAGCAAGCGCCTCTTTAGCGTCTTCTGGATATTTCGTATAATTGTCCGTACCCATGTATAGCGCGTTAGCAAAGTTTCTGGCACCCACACCGCCATTCACTTTCCAACTGTTGTTTTTCATACGTTCGTACTCTTCACCCTGGTTGGTAAGGAGTTTCGACTTATAAGTCATCTCAGTTTCCGCATCGGCAGCAGTTTCTGTTTCATCTTTCACCCCAACTTCATTCTTAGCATTGGCGGAAGCATTGGTGTCGACTGCATTTTTAGGTTGTTGTGTGCATGCGGCTAGAGCAAACAGCGCGATTGCTGACAGAAAAATTTTATTCATTGTTTAATAATCTAGTCTACGGTTAAACCTTCAATTTTTAGACAAAGATAGTTATATACCTATAAGCGGCCAAAACGTAGGTTTAGTTTCCATTGGGACAGGCTCCGACGCGACCTACAGAAAGAGAAGGGCTGTACCCCCATTCTCATGGTAGAATACAGCCCCAAGTGTCAACTTGAAAGTTTGCTTATAGCAATGAAATGTTTGTTTTCTTTGTGAAATTACTCGCTGATGGCGAATTTTGCCCTCTCCCACCAGACGGAGACTGCACAGACAACCGTCGAGGTCGACAAATACGCTCTTTCCACAGTGCTCGAAAAAATATGATTGTTGTTATATATATTGTGTCATAGGTTATGTGATTGAGAAGAAGCGACACTGCATTGGAACAAGAAACTTGCCGGCATAGAACAACGGTGCTATATTCGTAATCCGTCAGACCTTTGTCAGTATATTTGGGGAAGGCTTAGCAATCAAGTAAACCGCCAAAACAGCAGCTCAGTATCGAAACAACTGCGTTATGGTAAACCGCCAAAACGCCAAATTCCTTGTCGCATCCAATATTTCTTCATCTGTAATTTATTTAAGAGTTTATATTTTTTCTAGTAATAGGTTTGGTATCACCGTATTATAACATACGGAAGACCTTTCGTTGTATTTTTGTCAATTTGAGTTTAGAAGACTGTGCGTAGGTGTTATTGGCATTGCATACCCAACAAAGCCTGCGCAAAGCGTATGCAAATATAGGTTTTTTCTGTTTTCTTCGTCCGCCTTCCGTTATGTTTTACAACATATTAGCGTAAAACACTCCAATAAAAGCCTTTATATTCCGTTATAAAATAGCGTGTACGCCGTTGTTTTATGCCAATTTGCTCATTAATCTGTCACATTTGCTCTTTATTTGCATAGATGTCTACCCTACTTTTGTACATGAAAAAGCTATTGAACAGAAGGGCAGGCATTAGCAACGGCTCACTTTCGATACTGTGAAAATTTTATTTATAAGGATTATGAGAAAAAGCGATTTTAAGGTGTATGCAACCAAAACGGACTGCGTCATTAAAAAGTATACAGGAAAAGAATCTACTGTAGAAGTACCAGCCTTCTTCCAAATAAATGGAGTTGACCGTCCCGTGACTAAAATTGCGGCAAAGGCATTCAGAAACTGCCAGTGTTTGAGAAAAGTGGTTTTACCCGACTCCATCAAGGTTATAGATGAGGATGCCTTTTCCGGATGCTACGATTTAGAGGAACTGAATCTGCCTAAAGAATTGGAATACGTTTCTAAAAATGCTTTCGAGTACACCGATTTGAGGCTCGGCTTCCTATTGGCAGACCACGGGAAAAAATGCTACGGCTGGATTGGGAATAATTCCGATAGCTACCAATACCTGGTTGTGCCCGAGGGCGTTGAAGAAATTTGCGAGAATGCCTTTATGCATAACAAAGTCAAACACCTGATACTTCCCCAAAGCTTGAAGAAGATAGCGTATATGTCCATCTATTGCGACCTTGATGAGATTGTAATTCCCGAAGGAGTGACAGAAATTGAAGATTATGCTTTTTGTGGCAATATCAAAAACATCTATATTTCAGAAAAATCGCCTGCATTCTCCAGTTTAGTCCAATTTTCATGTGCAAGGCGTTATAGCAGTACATATAACGATTTGAGTACAGTCAGCACATATGTGTATAACAATGGCAGGTTACAGGTAGTGACTGCCGAAGACGATGAAAAACTCAAAGCCAAACTCAGTTCAATCAAAAACGGGGCAATGCAGGGCGACCCGGCAGCCGTCAAACAGGCCACAAAGAAGTTACAGGCTGCGGAAAGGGTGTTCGCGCTACTCGACTGGCAAACAGCCGAGATGCAGTACGGCTATTCCTACCCCCTGGTTGGCGCCGACCAACAAATCTACCTTTTCGAGCGTTACCAGCAGGCTAAAAAGTACATCGAGTCAAACGACATCAAGGGTTTCTATAACGTTCCCCTTATAGGTAGTCTGGAATCGGCCGACGAGTTCACCAATGTGGCAAACCTGTTAAAAATGGCGCAGGCCAACGGCATTGAGAAGGTATTTTACAACGGAGATACCGTCTTCCCTATTGCCGACCTTCTTCAAGGGATGGATGTGGGTAACGCAGATTCATTCAACATAAACCAGAGCGGGCAACTTTCTGACGGCGCTACTGTCCGCTTCAATCCTGTTGGCGTTTACTGTTTCAGCGGACTAAAAAATGACAAACTGGAAGCATACAAACAGAATGCGGTTAAAGATTTGTTTAATCCATGCGCCACCAATGCGGAAGACCTGTTGCACTACCTCGACCAATACCCCCTTAACTTGCTTTGTTATGCCCATACTTTGCTACACTTCAAATACCTGCCAGCCGCCTGCCAAAAGGGAGACCAACTGCTAGAGGACTATTTCTCGACCATGAAGACTTATTACGGCAATGCCATTATCAACAGGTTGCAGGATATAGGGCGAATATATGTGCTCTGCGACAAGAAGACCCGCAAACTGTATGAACATGAAATAGAGGGGGAGCGGTTCATTTACGTAACCTACACCGACTTATTCAGCAACAAGAGCCCCTACGGCTATATTCCTTTCCAGTGTGTTAACGACATCAGCCAACTAATAAGCCAAAACGCATACGATGGTTTTATTGTAACCGACGGAATTGGGGAAGTCGCTCTTCTTGGACGAGATGAAAAAGGAAAAAACTGTTTATCACGTAATATAGGAAATGCGGTTTTATCTATGTTTAAATAATCGCTATCTATCTCGATTTATTCGACCCATTTATAACTTTTAAAAATTAGGATTATGACAGACAACAAATATAGCGACAATGATTTTGTCAAGCAATTGAACGCAGAACTGGACGAAGCCAGACACGAATCGGAATCGGAAGTGCTTGGCGCATACGTACAAAAATACAATAACGAGGCAAAAAGGAAGAAACTAGCCGACGAGTATGAAAAAGCAGGTATGACGAATGTGGAGCAACTCTACCTTACACACAGTGCTACCGGACAACCGGTTGAGGTTGGCTACTCCCCCAAAAATGGCAATCCGGCCACGCTATGTAAACTGACAGAAGACGATGTCTTTCTGATATTAAAGGCAGAAGACTTTGCAGGATTCCCCCACACACGGGAAATTGCAGGAGAAATGTGCCTGGTAGCTTACCACGATTATGAAAAGGCCTGTGCCTATAGCGAGTCGGTAGGTATTGACATTGCCCGAGGCGTAAGCTCTGTGGCCAAACTATCGGCCACAGACGAAAAGGTTAATTTTGACCGTGAGCTGAAAATAGCCTTGAAAAAAGGTATGTCGTCGGTACTGTTCGATGGGGAACTCTACAACATCAGCGACTACTTCGCAGAGAAAGGAGTCACCGATTTAAGCGTGACCAGCAATTTGGGGGAAATACCAAGAAACAGTTTCGACGGGGTACCAGATGAGACAAAAGAATATCTTGAAAAAATGGGAGAAATTTACCGGAACATATTGGAA
The DNA here is from genome assembly GCA_002362105.1 of Bacteroidales bacterium UBA3297. Lineage (GTDB taxonomy): Bacteria > Bacteroidota > Bacteroidia > Bacteroidales > Paludibacteraceae > Physcocola. The sequence continues at coordinate 857 of DETD01000032.1, read as the reverse complement.
GACATCGGTTTCGACAAATTCCAGGTATATTTCGAAAACACCTCCTACCCAATTCCACCAGTCCGTTGCCAAGAAATAATAGACCAACTGATAAAGGCGGCAGAGTTAGATGACAAGGATTTGCTCGATTTCCTCGGAAAGAATCCGTTACCGGAAAACATCTGGTGTTATGCTGGCATAACTCCGTTTTATGAAATTAACGAAGGTGGTGTGTCTATGCCATGGATAGCGGAAGAACTTCGCATCCTCGTTGGAAAATGGGACCGGCTGGAAGGCCTGTTCAAGCAGGTTATCGACAAACAACTGGCTTTGCATAAAGAGTTCTATATGCTAATTAACAAGAAAAACAACAAATGGCTAGAAGTTAACAATTTTGTTCAACATGGCCTAATTGTGCTATATACTGATGCCTACCGCGAACAGCTAGAGAAGGACTACATCTTTATTGAAAAAAACTCTCTTGAACAGATAATGGACGAAATCCGTTACAAGGATCAGAAATCCATCATTTTTTCCGACGGTAGCAAAATTAACTATAGTTTCCCTATAAAAAAACATAATTAGGTTATAGGGCTTTAAGGTGTCTTCTTAAAGAAACGTAAGCGCGCACCATATTGCACTCTTATTGGAAATTACATATATTTGTATATGTTTTTCTAGTCAGGCTCTTTATTACGGAATTGACAAAAAATCCTAACTTTGAGCATCTTGCTGATTGTATTTTCTACTATTGCTGTCCGATAAACTTCCGTTTGACCAATAAAAAAAGGGAAAAGAACAAAAGTCCATTTCCCAAGAGGTTTGTAACTTTGTGTGACCAAACATAAAATTTCAAACCATGGACAAAGGTAGCACAA
>DETD01000007.1 GCA_002362105.1 Bacteroidales bacterium UBA3297 | reverse complement strand
ATCTGCCTCAAATAACCGAACAAATCTGCTACAAATAACCGAAAAATCAAAAAAACGTTGAAAATCAAAAGACTACAACCATTAACCAAGCTATTGACTATGTAGACTCTGTAACGGGACGAGACATACAGTGCGTTAATAACGTGAAGCGAAGCCCGGAACGCGCCAAACGCCTGTTGCGCTCATATGCAAGAAACATATCGCAACCGGCTTCATACGCCACCATCCGCAAAGACATGCTTGCTAACGATGCAAGCACACTCGACGAAGACACGGTAGCCGACTACATCAAAGCCTTAAAAAAACTGTTCGTGATAGAGGACCTTGCGGCCTGGAATCCGAATTTGCGGAGCAAGACCGCAATCAGGACTGGCGACACGCGCCATTTTGTAGATCCCAGCATCGGCACTGCGATTTTAGGACTCGGCCCTAAAGACCTGACAAACGATTTAGACACATTCGGGCTCTTCTTTGAAGATCTGGCAGTAAGGGACTTGCGTGTTTATGCAGAGGCTTTAGACGGCACACTTTACCACTACAGAGACAGCAACGGGCTTGAATGCGACGCCGTTCTTCACCGGCGTAACGGCAGCTATGCATTGCTTGAAGTGAAACTTGGCGGGGAAAAGGCAATAAACGAAGGAGCTGAAAACCTATTAGAGTTAGCCAACAAAATAGACACCGATAAAATGTCGGCTCCCTCATTTATGGCTGTCATCGTAGGCGTAGGGCAATACTTCTACCGGAGAAAAGACGGAGTATACGTCATTCCTATTGGTTGCTTGAAAGATTAAGCCTTCTTGCAGAAGCGGCTATATTTTTACATTTGAACTATCTATTCTACGACAATGGCGCTTCGGCAGACAGGGCGAAGACTCGCACATGCTTCTTCTTAGTAAGCACTTACTAAGAAAAGAATAGGCGTTAACTAATATAGTTAGCGCCTATTCTTTTAACTTACTACACGGGGGGCAGCGGTTGCTTACCATACTTTTTGGCAAACTGAGCAACTGATATATATTCTATACCTTTCGCCTATCGGCAAACTTTTTACGCGATTTCGGCCAAAAAGGTGCCATTTATTTGCCGATACCGGCAAATAAATGCAAGAAAAGGACCTACAGACCATAGTTTTTTCTTCTCTGGACCAACCTTCGTTCTGGGGGAAAGTAGCGATAAAATCATCTCTTATTCAACAAGATTGTCCGGAACATCATGTGTTATTCGATAAAAATGGAATAAGAGTAATGATTAATATGCTGGAAATTGTTATGGTTTCTTCAGAGAAATCCAATTCTCCCCAAAAGACAATCTTGAAAAAATATACAATGCTATTAAATTATCGACTATTTCGTTAAGTTTTACTGATCTTGGGCTATAATATTACAATACATTATTAACCTCTTCATAAGCCAAAGACCCTCTATCTAATTCTTTGATTAACGATTCTTTATCAATTGACTTTAAACGGTTTCCTTCCATTTTTAAAACACTTCTATGATTTTCATATATTTCGGTAGCACTATGTCGCGATAAACCAACATTTTGAAGTGCGATTATTATCTTGTTGCGCGTGCCATATTCCAACAACGACGCCCAATTCTCACCAGCATTGTCTTCTCCTAAAATACTCTTTATGACCATATAGTAATGGTTGAAATATTTCTCAAATTGAAATCGCAAAACACTTTCAATATCTTTTATAATACGACCAATTAAAACATTAATATGCAATTTGTTAGTAATTGAAAATGATTCATAGCAATTATAACTAATTTGTATGTTTTTTGACTTCTCCGAATAATATTTTATAGACTCTGTTATTATCTGATTCAAACTTTCACCATTAATCCATTTACACATCAACATAGCGTAATACTCCATACTATTTATGTTTTTCAACTCCTTAACACTATTCTCCCAATGGTATAAACCATGGAAAGTTTGCAATAAGTCCAAACATGAATAGTATTCTACATATCTAGGAAATTTCACATCTTCATCATTTTTATATTTTTGTATAATTTGTTGATATACAGAATTTTGAGTTTTAATATCAATAGATTCGTTAGAACCCAGCAATAAATGAGGTATTTCAATATTTTTGGTGCATTCTTTGGCTAATCGAATTATTGCATCCTTGTTGTTTTCAATCAATTGACTGATAACTGGACTTCTATAATCTGTATTCAGTTGCATGGTATCTATACAGATAATGTTGGCAATGTATTTTAAAATAATCTTTTCTTCCTCTGTTCCTTTTTTTATTTCATTATTTTTAATCTGGTTTTCAATCAATTTCAACTTGCGATTTATCTTATCATAAACAGTAGGAATAAGTTTGATACTTTTATTTGTAATAGATTTCATATTCTTCCATTCACATTGTGAATGTTTGACACAAAAGACATTGCCTTGCAGTTCTTTTGTCATACGCCCTGCCCTGCCAGCCAAATTCCAAAAATCAATGGGTTTTAGAAATTTGCGACCTTGTTTATCATCAAGTACAAAAAGATTTTGTGTGGGCATATTAACTCCTTCCAACAGCGTGGAGGTACAAAAAACGTATCTTATATTTCCATTTCGATATAATTTTTCAATCAAGTTGCGTATCAACTGCGGCATATTGCCAAAGTGATACGCTACACCTTTCTTTACTAATTCTGCCAAATAATAATCATGGTGGACATATTGTTTGATGAGACTTGAAGCTTTCCGTAGTTCCGCATTATCGCAAACAGCAATTGATTCAGCAAATTCTTTAGCAAATTGGATTGTTGAATTAGGCGATTTGCAATAGACCAAATTGCTTTCTTTGCCAAAGGTTGTAAGAAAACCATTGACAGTTGCCGCTGATTGCGGAATTGTTGACGAAATGCGGTTAAACTCGCTTTCGTAAAGGTACGAAAGTTCTTGTTTTTCTAAATCGGCCAAAAACATATTCTGCGCTACCGTGGTCTCGTCGGTTTGGAAACAGTTCTGTTCCCCTCGTAGAAACAACCTTAACAGCACTTCGGGGTTTGTAACATTTGGCGATGAAAAATACAATTTGGCATCAGGATATTTTCTGAGTGTTTTTTCTACCGCAACATAAGAAGTTATGCTTCGGACATCATCTTGGGCTATTTTGTGCGCCTCATCTACAAAAAGGAAACCTATTGGCGGATTTTCGTTTTGCGACAAGTAACTTAACAAACGTTCGGGAGTTAAAACGAGAATCAACTTGACGTTGGCTTCAAGAACCAATTCCGAAACATTAGAATTGGTGAAAACCTTATAATTAAACCGTTGCAGTTGTTGCCCTAACTCCTGATGAATTTCAATTGCAAACTGATTAATCAACGCACGAGAGGGTACAACAATCACAATGTTTTCAGGCGGCGTGTTTTGCATTATTTTACTAATAAACGCCTTGATAATAAATGATTTGCCCATAGATGTAGGTCCTGAAAAACTAAACTCCCGCGAATCGTTCAACTGCGAAAATAAATTGTATTGTGTATCAGTAAAATATATACCATTACAATCGGGAACTTCCTGAATCAGTTTTTTTGCTTCTATCTGCAACATTCTGTCGAAAGGAAGTTCGGCTTTATTTTCATCGGTTTGTGCAAGGTAGTTGACCGCAGGAAAATTGCCTAAATTGTAGTACACCGATTTGGATATGATATGGTAATATGGGTCGTCTTTATAATGTGAATTGAGATATGTGATTATTTTATAGGCATAGTTTCTCGACTGCGAATCCTCTGCCGACGACAGCAAATCGGCAAAACGCAGCAAATCATGGTATTCCTTTGTCGTATAGTTAGAGACTTCACTCTCCAAACCAAGAGTTTCAGAATACGAAAACTCCATACACTTTTTGAAAAGCCGTTGAAAGTATGAACTTTCTTTAACGGCTTTTGATATTTCTTCCGCCACTATCATAATCACGAAACTAAATTCTTTATAATTTCAGTTCTGATTTTATCTAACTCATCGAATGGCATTACATAAAAGTAAAACTGGTAACCAACATAGTCTTTTTCCTTTAAATAAGAGTTAATCATATCAATCTCATCAAATACAGCCTTTTTTACTTTATCTATGATGTTACTTCTGAATTGCGAATTGCTCACTTTGCGTTCATCATCGGTGATTGGAAGATTAAAACCGAGAAAAACACCAAATGAAATATCCACTGCCAAGTCTTCATCATTTTCAGACGGAATAAGAATCTTTTTCAAAAAACACAATTCATCCTCCGAAACATTTTCTTTCAACAGATTATTACCTATAAGATGTTTTTCAAATAGCATCTTGCCTCCTACGTTGTTGTCAAGCATTGTGCTGATAGAGGCGAACGCTTCACGGATTCCTGTTTCTAAACCAGATCTAGTTTTTGACTCACCAAAAACAACTTGAAAAGATTTTTCATCCAATTTTAATAAATGTACACCGTCAGCACCTTTTACGTAATCATTAGGCGACGTTTTTAGTTCAAGTTTGGAGAGCAATTTTGGCGCATTCAAATGAGATTCCAAAAGGCAATACAACAACAATTCACCCAATTCACCTTTATTTTGATCCGCTTTACGCAGTTTCTCCTTTGCATAGGATGCCATGTTACCATATCTTCTATGCTCTATTAATTCATCAACTGTACGACGAGAAAGTGCATAAAATATTAAAGCATTTTGTAATTCTTCAGTTAATGCACCATAATCAAGACGATTATTTGCAACCTTCAAAACGAAAACATTCAACTTATTGTCATTTTCCAAAGGCTCGTTTTCAATTGCCTTTGTAAAGAGATTGAGGAAATTCGATTTTATATCTTCTCGCAATAACATTTACCTTGATATTAGAACAATTATTACAATTATATGATGCGCGGTAACTATAACTATCCACAAAAATAACCTTTTCCTAAATTAAATAATGCCGATTGAATAATCATTTTTAGGTGCGACAACTCTCACTTTACGATATCGTCCTCTCGTTTGTTTCTGTTTAGTTTTTTGGTGATGACACGTTTAATCTACAAACACTACATTTTATTCATTCTCCAATACAAATAATTCTATGCGATGATTCTTTATAAATCCAATCATTTGGCATTCTTTCCACTTCAATTTTCACTGCATCATATCTTGCAAGAGGGTTGGTTACGCCTTTTGGCATAGAATCTCTAAGATGATTATCATTTAGTCTTTTATTTTCTTCGGCTGTTATCAAAGAAACAATGCCATACTCTTCAAGAAGTACTTTTATAAAACTCTTAAGTTGCTCACATTGAGCAGAATCTCCTCGATAAAGTTGCATACAGTCTATTTGCTTGAATCCAAGTACATCGGCTTTTTCAATAACCATTTTTGAAAGGACTTTTGCTGGCACCGTATGTTCTATACACAATAAGGGCTTTTTTACTTTTAACTCTTTGGAAATTTTATTTTTAATTTCCCAGTTGTTCTCTACTAAGATTTTTGCCCCTTTTGAGATATATCTATAATTCTTTTCAAGAACTAGTCCTTGTAAACTAGCCATAAATTCTCTTTTTTGTGTTTCTCCAAAACGATATAAATCAGCTAATTCAACTAAAGCTTTATTCACCTTCTGGTCAATAGTCCAAGTTTTATAGTGCGTGAAGTATCCCATCCTTTAAAATTTTAGTTTTGAAAGAATCTCCAAAGCCATTCTTTTAACTTCTGTAGGATCAAGATCGATCTGATTATTCTTTAATTTTTTATCATTCTTTTCCAACACCTTATTCAGCCATAATTTCAAATAAGACTTTTGACCGTTTTTGTAAGACGACAATCTTGGCTGTATAGTCCCCGCTTTTTCCCAATTCTTGTGGTTTTTATCACAGAGATTATAATAAGCATATGAAACAAACCAAGCTGCGCCCATTGTATCAAGTTTTCTATCGGCATCATCCTTCGGGACATTCTTTGCAGAACGCTTATCATTAAGTTTTATTACGGCATCACCCTTTGGGGCAATTGCTTTATCCTCAAATTGCTCATCAAACTTTAGAGTCAAATCCCTCGTCAAAAAAGCATAAGCATCCCGATATATATGGTGGAGCTCTTGTAATTTATAGAACACCTCCATATCCTTTTCTACCGTGCCACTCTCAACAATATCATTTTCCAAAGCTACGAATCCATTAATAACCGTTTTCAAAGACTCGATAGCCTGTTTTCTAGACTCTTTTCCCATATTTTTTAATTGAAACTTTTCTGGACCTTCTAGCAACACATCCTGTTAAAAATCAAAACAGTTCGTCGTCATCATCATCAAACGACGAGAAGGTGGAATGCGAAGAACCGTGCCTCTCGATAAAGTTGCCCGTCTTGTAATACACGTCGCCCGTATACGAGTCGATGCCCATGTTTCCACACTTGTTGATGTGGTGAAAGTCGCCATTAGAGTCGTAGCCCTCTACATAACTGTCGTTGGAATCTGTTTCATTAAAGTAATCAGATTCTCCGGTTGTAAGATCGTGAAACCATTTAAACATATCATGCCTCCATTCTTTATTTAACTACCTATATTTCAGACAATTCGCTAATATAGCAAGAAATTTTGCCAAATAACGTCAACGGCAAAAATATTTTTCCACAATATAAAAAAAGCCATCCATAAATGGACGGCTTTTCTACTTATTTTTAGAGGTTACTTCTGCATTCTTGCAGGCAGTGTCCTTACTTTGTAATAGAGTTTGGTAAAACGTGGAGTCCTCAGTGTGTTATAGACCGATTTTGCCCAATAGTTTCGCAGTCCAAAACCGCCAGATTCACCCTCTGCTTCCCACTTTTCTACGATTTCGCGGGTAGCGATGTCGAAAAACACGTACTGGTAGATGCCGACCTGGTCTTTCTTGTTCAAGAAATCGCCAAATATCATCAGTCCGTAACCAGTGCTATCTTTAAGTTCAAGCCCACTGACAACAGCCTGAATGGTATCGATGGAAAGGCGGTCGCCCTGGTTGTATGTTTCCAATGTTTTCGGATCCTTTGCCAGCGTCTGTTTGACGGAAACTTCAACATCGTAGTTGTCAACCCGTTTTTCGAGGAACTTCTGCAAGTCGTACTTACTCATCTCGGAGACGAACAAGCGGCTGATTTCAGCCAATGCACTAATGGTCTGTTCGGGATTCTCGCCCCAACCATAAGTATGGCACTTTGAGAAGTTAACTCCGTAGAAGGTGTAGGAATCGACTACCGACGATTCGTTTCCCTTTTTCTTTGCAAAACCAGCCAGACTTGAAATGGCAAGCACTAATGAAATAATAAAAATTCGTTTATTCATATATATTTTACTTTTTAAAATCGATCAGGTCGTTACGTTGTCGAATAGTGAATGTAACTTTTTTAGATAGCAAAACAACAAATTCTATCAAATAACGCCAAAGGGGGGAAATTATTACAATAGCACAACAACTTTTAGCCGACACAGGCGAAAAAAAGAACGTATCGGCCCTCTGCGCCGCCTAGTCGCCGGCACCCGTAGCTAGCGGCCCGGTCGGTCTGCCAAACAAAAAGAAAACGAAATAGAGCAACTATAACCACCGTCTACCCTGACAGATAAACACCGTCCTGCAAACTACCGACGTCACCATAAAAGCAACCGCCCCGGGCACTAACGTACCCGGGGCGGTTCTATTTTAGGTATAAGCGGAAGGATTAATACTCATCCCAACTCTTAATCTTGATGTCGTCGAAAGTCATTTCGCAACAGCTGCGGATAAACGCGCTCGCCAAACGTGCATTGGTAAAGAGCGGCGTGTTGAAGTCGACAGCCGCACGGCGGACTCTGAAACCGTTTTGCAGCTCGCGCTGGGTGCTGTTCTTCGGAATGTTGACCACAAAGTCGAATTCCTGGTTCTCGATCATCTCAAGCGCCTTCAACTGAGCGTCTTCCTCGTCAGGCCAGCCCACCAATGTGCTGCCCACGTTGTTTTCGCAAAGGAACTTGTAGGTACCGCCAGTCGCAAAAATTTCGTATCCGTTGTTCTTCAACATTTTGCAAGTATCGAGCAAGTCGACCTTCGACTTGGTTTCACCGCTCGACACAAGCACCTTCTTCTTACGAGGCATTTTGTAACCTACAGAAAGCAGCGACTTGAGGAGCGCCTCGCTGAAGTCGTCGCCAATACAGCCTACCTCACCAGTAGAAGCCATGTCGACACCATGCACAGGGTCGGACTGCTGCAAGCGGGCGTAAGAGAACTGAGAAGCCTTCACACCAACATAATCGAGGTCGAACGCCGACTTTTCTGGCTTAACGACTGGGAGACCCAACATGACGCGGGTTGCCAACTCGATGAAGTTGATTTTAAGCACCTTTGAAACGAATGGGAACGAACGTGAGGCACGGAGGTTACACTCGATAACCTTAATCTCGTTCTCCTTGGCCAGGAACTGGATGTTGAACGGACCCGAGATGTGGAGCGCAGCAGCAATCTGTGCGGCAATCTTCTTGATACGGCGAACCGTTTCGACGTAAAGTTTCTGTGGAGGGAACTGGGTGGTAGCGTCGCCAGAGTGGACGCCCGCAAACTCGACGTGTTCCGATATAGCGTAGCAAACGATGTCGCCCTTGCTAGCGACAGCGTCGATTTCAATTTCCTTACAACGGGTCATAAACTGGGAAACGACAACCGGATGCTTCTGAGAAACTGCAGCGGCCATCTTCAGGAAGTTCTTCAACTGGCTCTTGTCGTAGCAGACGTTCATAGCCGCACCCGAAAGCACGTAGGAAGGACGAACCAAGACAGGGAAGCCAATCTCGTCGACAAAGTTATCGACATCTTCCAGCGTGGTCAACTCTTTCCAGCGTGGCTGGTCGATACCGAGTTCGTCGAGCATCGACGAGAACTTGTGACGGTCTTCGGCACGGTCGATGTCGACAGCCTGTGTACCCAACAAGTTGATGTTGGCATTGCTCAGCTTAACCGCCAGGTTGTTAGGAATTTGACCGCCGGTAGAAACCACCACGCCATAAGGCGCCTCGAAGTCGAGGATGTCCATCACACGCTCGTAGGTGAGTTCGTCGAAGTAGAGACGGTCGCACATATCGTAGTCGGTAGAAACCGTTTCAGGGTTGTAGTTGATCATTACCGAGCGGTACCCCTCCTTGCGGATGGTGTTGAGGGCGTTGACACCGCACCAGTCGAACTCGACAGAGCTACCAATACGGTAAGCACCCGAACCGAGCACCACTACCGACTTCTTGTCGTTCTCGAACTTGATGTCGCTCTCAACAGCGTCGTAGGTGACATAGAGGTAGTTGGTCTGGGCCGGATATTCGGCAGCCAGCGTGTCGATCTGCTTGACGCATGGCACAATGCCACGCGACTTACGGTATTTGCGGACTTCAAGCACAACATCGTCGAGGTCGTTGTCGGGACATTTGGTCACCAGACGAGCCACCTGGAAGTCTGAGAAACCGAGCGTCTTGATTTCACGCAAGAAAGCGTCGGGCACCTCTTCCAACTTGTTGTACTGTGCAAGAGCCGCCTCGTGCTTGATGATATTTTCGAGTTTGAGCAAGAACCAATTATCGATCTTGGTCAGTTCGTGTATTTTCTCAACAGAGTATCCCTCGTGCAAAGCCTGCGCGATGAAGAAGATACGCTTGTCGGTAGGTTGTGAGAGGGCTTTTTCGAGTTCGTCGGTATGCAGGTGCTTGTTAGCCACGAAACCGTGCATACCCTGACCAATCATACGGAGACCCTTCTGGATAGCCTCTTCGAAATTGCGGCCAATAGCCATAACCTCGCCGACCGACTTCATAGAAGAGCCCAACAAGCGGGAAACGCCCTGGAACTTGCCAAGGTCCCAACGAGGGATCTTGCAGACCACGTAGTCGAGTGCAGGCTCGAAGAACGCAGAAGTTACCTTGGTAACCGAGTTCTTCAACTCAGGAAGGCCGTAGCCCATACCCAGTTTGGCAGCAACAAACGCCAACGGATAACCCGTAGCCTTCGACGCCAAAGCTGACGAACGGCTCAGACGGGCATTCACCTCAATGACGCGGTAGTCGTCGCTGTTAGGGTCGTATGCGTACTGCACGTTACACTCACCCACAATGCCGATGTGACGGATGATGCGGATAGCCAATTCGCGCAGACGGTGGAAGTCGTGGTTGGTAAGGGTTTGCGAAGGAGCCACAACGATAGACTCGCCGGTATGGATGCCGAGCGGGTCGAAGTTCTCCATGTTACAAACGGTGATACAGTTGTCGTACTTGTCGCGCACCACCTCGTACTCGATTTCCTTCCAGCCCTTGAGCGACTTCTCGACCAAGACCTGAGGAGAATAGGTGAATGCTTTTTCAACCAGTTCCTTCAACTGCTCGTCGTCGTCGCAGAAACCGGAACCGAGGCCACCCAGCGCATAAGCCGCGCGGACGATGACCGGATAGCCCAGCTTGTGGGCAGCGGAAACAGCACCCTCGAGGTCGGTAACAGCCTCACTCTTTATATAGTTGACATTGATTTCAGAAAGACGTTCGTTGAAGATTTCACGGTCTTCGGTATCGATAATTGCCTGAACCGGTGTACCCAAAACCTGTACGTTGTACTTTTCGAGCACCTTGTTGCGGTAAAGCGCCACACCACAGTTCAACGCGGTCTGTCCACCGAAAGAAAGGAAGATGCCGTCTGGGCGTTCCTTTTCGATGACCTTCTCAACGAAATCAGGGGTAACCGGCAGGAAGTAAACCTTGTCGGCAACACCTTCGGAAGTCTGTACAGTTGCGATGTTAGGGTTGATAAGGACAGTGCTGATGCCTTCTTCCTTCATTGCCTTCAGCGCCTGAGAGCCAGAGTAGTCGAACTCGCCGGCCTCACCAATCTTCAACGCACCCGAACCGAGCAAAAGCACCTTCTTGTACTGCTTGCGGCCTTGGAACGCGTTACGGCGCACATCGGAGAACGGACGGTAGCCAGGCTTGTCCATCACCTTTACGAACTCGTCGAAGAAGAATTCGGTATCGGTAGGGCCAGAAGCGGCTTCCGGATGGAACTGTGCCGAGAAGTAAGGCTTGGTTTTGTGCTGGATACCCTCGTTAGTACCATCGTTCATATTTTCGAACAAAGGCTCCCAATCGGCACCAAGAGTGGTGGTATCGACAGCAAAGCCATGGTTCTGTGAAGTGATGAACGCAGTGGTAGTGCCAACCAACTGCACAGGCTGGTTGTGTCCACGGTGTCCGTACTTCAACTTATTCACTTTAGCGCCACCCGCTTTCGAGAGGAGTTGGTTACCCATACATATACCGAAAATCGGCGTCTCGGGTTTCAGTTCCATCGACTTGCGGATGTTGGCAACAGTAGCGTCGCAATAATTAGGGTCGCCTGGGCCGTTAGAGATAAACAAGCCCTCGTATTCGAGCCCGGTGAAGTCGTAATCCCAAGGCACACGGGTAACCGTAGTGTCGCGGCGGAGCAGGCAGCGGATGATGTTGTTCTTCACACCGCAGTCGACCAAAACGACCTTGTGCTTACCATGACCGTAAGTAACGACCTCTTTGCAGCTGACTTTAGCCACCTGGTTTTCATCGTCGGGGTTAACGAAAGGAATATCCTCGCCCGGGAAGACCAGTTTACCCATCATAGTACCCTTCTCGCGGACGATGCGGGTCAGTTCGCGGGTATCGACACCAGTAATGGCTGGAATCTTCTGCGATTTGAGCCAGTCGCCAAGGTCGCGGACGGCCTCACAGTGGCTGTATTCAAAAGAAAAATCGGAAACAATCAAGCCAGCGACCTGAATTTTTTCCGATTCAAAATATTTAGACAAACCGTTCTCGTCGAGTTCATCGGCAGGAACACCATAGTTACCAACCAAAGGAAATGTAATTGTAAGCAACTGACCGGAATAAGAAGGGTCAGTCAAACTTTCGGGATAGCCCACCATTGCGGTGTTGAAAACAACTTCGCCGGCAACCGGAGCGTCGTAACCAAAAGAGTAGCCTTTAAATTCGGTTCCATCCTCGAGAACCAAATTGAGTGGTTTGTAATTTTGCATAAGTCTATTAATACCTAAAATCGTGCAAATTTCGGAAATTTTTGCGGAAATATGAAATTTAAACACTTCAAATCACCGCCCAATAATCGTCATTGCCCTACCGAGGTGAAAAATCTGCAACAAAGGCACAGATTTTGCATTAAATCGATAGTAAGAACACCATTTTTTCACTAAATTGTAAAAACCGGCATACGATACCGGGACAAGGGAAGTAATAAAAAAATCAATAGACACCAGAATAAGGTTATTCTGTCTGCCTATTGATCGGGGGCATTAGGAAAATCTAAGATACCCTCTGGTGTCCCAATATCGCCAAAGAGCACTAAAACATATTTTAATATTCTGAAAGCAAACGGTCAAATACCACTTTGAGTCTAGTGGAGCATTATACAAAAACAATGCCAAGACAAACCTCATGAATTCAAAAACAAATTCAAGAACAACAACATTTACTTAAACAAAGATAAGCATATATCATCAAAAATGTATTTGTTTTTTCATTCATAATTTATTTTTTATAATTTTATGGTCCGTAAGAAGCGAAAACCATAACACATTCGATTGTTTCTTTATTGCAATATACTATATTTGTAAATTACTCTCGAGGACAAACACAAATATATCAAAATCTTATGCGATAGTGCATGGCAAGCACTAACCATAAAAACACAGTCTATGTCAAATAAAACTATCATAATCGACGGAGACTTCACCCCTCCCGAAAGTCAGAAAAGGCTGGTCGAGCCGATAAGTAGCGCATTGAACGACTTGGTGTCGCTCACTGAGCAGTATGCTGCCGACTCCACACCTAAAAACCTGGACAAGATAAGTCAGTACTGGAATAAGTTGGGAAAAGACATCCAATGTAACAACCGCATATTGCAGTTTGCGGAGCTTTCGCCCCAGATGCGCGTCATAACGCGGAACCTCACCTTTTCATACTCCATTTACGAGAAGAACCAATACGGCAACAGCGTCTACAACTACCAGCAGCTGATGTTCAACGTATGCACCTTCTTCCGCCAATACTGTCAGCACGCCAGACGTACGAGTATTGTGTTTGCGGGTCAGGGCAAAGACGGTTCAACGCTGTTGGCGCTCTCGCTCGACGGCAGGGAATGTATGGTTATCCGCCTGTCGGGCTTTATCAACACCGACAAGGAATATGTGTCGAGAAGGCTATCGGGCAAGCTAGAGGTACGCGAGCCGAAATATAACGACCTGTCGAAAGAATTTGCGACAAAGGCAGACGTCCGCAAAGGCGAGGCGACAGTCGACGGCTTTATATTCAAAGGCCAGTTCATCCAGCAATATATGCCTGTGCACCGCATCGGGCTATCGAAAACCTTCAACTTCTGCGACGGAATCGACCTGCTCTACTACCCTTCGAAAGAAGTGGGAAGCAATATAGAAGACGAATAAAAAAAGACACCGCCGGCAGCATATAAGCCACCAGCGGTGTCAGACATAACCTTTATATCAACTGTGAAATCACACCCGATAAAGAGTTTGGATCAATACTTACTATTGCTTAACAACCTTCTTGTTTACAACGAAATCAGGTGTTCTTACTTCTATGATGTAAATGCCGGCAGGTTTATCGGAAAGGTCACACTCGGCAACACCCTCTGCTGCATTGTATACACCAACCACCCTACCTTGGGTATCGTATAACCAAACACTACCCGACAGTTCGCCCAGGTCGACACTAAAACGACCAGTTGTAGGATTTGGCGAGATAACGAAGGCATTCTTCTCATCGTCGTTGTTATACAAGTCTTCCTCAGAATCTGGCAAATACAAATAATCACTAATCACAGAAGAAGAGCGCAGAGCACTGTTACGAACAGCACCACCATGCATACAGTCTTCAATATAGGCAATAAAAGGCACGCCAGGCTTAGATATGAATCCAGGTTTTAAGATAACCTTGTTAGCCGCCTTGAAAGAGACTGGGCCGGCATTCACTACTACAGAACCAGTTGACGAAGAGCCAATAATAGGGTTAGTAGACACATTCGAGCCCGCATAGATATTTGTACCAGCGACTTCTGTCGCACTCGCGAAAGTGTAGTTCTGGATGTACACATTCGTAGCACTGCCAACATAAGGGGCATAGTTATTTTTCTGAATAGTAACCACATACGGATAGTTGATGCCAGAGAAGGTCACGTCGTCGCCAACCATAACCTTCATACGTGAAGCGTCGCCTGGATTAGTCAGGCTGGTCAGTGTGATTTTGCAGTCGGCCACACCGTTTGTTCTGACCCTAACAGAAGTTCCACTCTTTGTGATAGTAGGACTGAAACAAATAGGCTCTTGCGTATAAATGCAAAGGCTTGGGTCGCCAAACAAATGGGCACTCAGGCAGATATGCGCCTTATACGGATAGTCAGATCCATTAGACAACGACTTGAACCAGTTAGCGTGCATAGCCTTACCCACATTGGTTTCCTTATCTTGGAAAATGCACTTCATCAAGTCCTCGGAACGATAAGTACATGTAGGAATCCAACCATACTGGGAATTGGCAGTCACACCAATGGCACCACCGTTTGACTTACGCAAAGCCGTTTCTGCGAAACATGATGCGTACTCATACATACCTGTTTGGCATGCAATACCTCCAAATAAGAAAGGAAGGTTTTTGCCATTATTCAAACTTGAAATTGAGCTAGACGAGAATCCAACACTACCCCAGCCACTAGGGCCGCCGTGACCAGAATAAAGAACATATCCCACGCCATTATTTATAGCAGACACAATCTTAGTATTAGAAGCAGAGCTGTAATTCCACAAATTCCAAGAATTTCGGTATTCCGCAGGCAGGAAGCTGTTTCTTGGAAGCGTATTGTGATGAGCCACCGTATAAATACGTTCTACCTGAATGTCAGTATTACCAGTCACCGTAGTATATGAAGTTTCACTAGATCTGGTAAAGGCCATATCCTCATAACCATCGTAGACGCCATGGTCATCCGCATTATCTTGGAAATAGGCGGTGTGCACAGCATTGTTGTAGAAACGTTCTGAGAGCGGAGGGTTCTTCTCGTAATTAATAATCTTATCCACCACATTTTCAGCCTCTGTTGCGTTAGAAACAGAAATACGGCCATTAATAATGTCTGGAGTAAAATTATAGTTATTGGCAGAAGACTGCGTTACAGAAGTAACCGACATATTACCTTTAATGTAAGTGGAATTTGCATAAAGGTTATCGGTGTACATTACACAAGGATTCGAAATATCGGTACGAGTGTGTGAGATAGAGAACTGTATGCCCGGCACATCTTCGTTGTCGCCGAAAATAAGCAGGTATTCGGGCACCTTAGTGTTATACTCGGTTCTCAACAAACTCTTCAGCGAACTAATGGTATAAGAGCTATTGCAAATAAGTTTACAGTTATAGCCCTGCATAGACTTCCACTTCATGAACCTTTCAACTGCCGACCTGTATTTGGTAGTGGTTACAATAAGGAAGTTTTCAGGAGTGGCGGTTCTTGCAGCCTTCAAAGAAGAAGCCTGGTTTCTGTCCACTGTCGACGGATTAGAAACTATGTTCTTTATCACATCGGCCATAGACCTAGACAACGCTGGTGTAGAAGCCGAGCCAGAGAAGTCGATTCTATAAGTGATGCTTGAATAGCAACGCAACTTCTTCGATACAGGATTGTATCGGACTGGATACAACTTTACAGTGGCCAAAGGCACACCGCGAAGGTTCTCCACCTCTGCCAGTTCAGCGATAGAGGAAGGGAACAACCCATTCGACTTGTAGACCGACGATTCGTTTGCCAAACCACCGGCAGTTCCAGGCAACACGTTACCAGAGGAAGGCTTTACCGAGAAAGAGCTGTAATCCTTATATTTCGACGATTTGACAGTTACCTTGACACCTTTGTTCGAGCCAAGGGCAAGAACATCGCTATAATAAGGGAGTTCGGGTTCTCCCTTAGCGTCTAGGAGGTAGCCTTCCGGCATATAGACCTTTTGATAAGTTTTCCCGTTCCCTTTATAATTATCAATATATGCACCATCGAAAGAGTAAGTCACGTCTATATAAGACGACCCCTCAGTAATTGATTTGTGCACTTTGAAATTGGTGGTCCCTACATATCCATCTGGGAACGATAGGTATTTGTCCTGCGCATATGCGACAGAGCCAATGAACAAAAGGGACCCTAACAGTATTTTCTTCATTATTTAACCTTATTATTAATAACTTCCATTTGCGCCTTAAGAGAAGCGTTTTCCTTTTCCAACTGAATCAAGTGAAGGGTCAACTCTTCCACCTTTTCCAAAAGTTTGTTGCTCATCTCGCTAACGCTCATACCCTTTTCAGCGAACTCAGAAGCGCTAGGCATGCCTGGGAGGTGCTTGTTCTCCTTAACGTAAGATTCCACCTCACTGAGGCTCTTCAAGTTGTAGTTATCTTCGAACACATAGTCGGCAGCAGCAGGAAGTTCTACTTTAATGTCTTTGGCATTGATGCCATCGGCATTGATAGAACCTGCATTCATAGTACCCGCATTCATAGCGGTAACCTCAATCTGGTTGTGGCAGGTAATCTTGCCGGCAACGTCAAGGTTCTTGTCAACCTTTACATCTCCTCTCTTAAGCTGCAACTCGCTTGAAACGATAGCCAGCTTGGCATAAGTGTTCTGAACTTCAGAAGTGATAGTGTTCAAAGAGCTGGTATTTGCGATGCTGATGCCAGTATTACCACCGGTTACAATAAAGAAATCCTTGTTGACAACTCTAAACGTTGTTTTACCGTCAAAATATGATTCACCAGAAACAGACAATCTCCTTGAAGCGTCAGGAGCTGTACCAATACCCACGTTGCAATTGAAAGTACTTGCGCTTGTAGATGTAAAGCCACCAGGCATAGTCACCTTGCCCAAGAAAGTAGAAGTACCATTCAAGAAGGTGGAGCCGTCGACAGTAAGGTTCTTCTTTGAGTAAAGGTTAGTTGAAGCGGTAACAGAAGAAAGGAAAGAAGTACCTGTTACGGTAAGGCTTCCATCTAATTTTGTAGAACCAGACACAGCCAAACGGTTGCTAGTAGAAGCATTAGTACCGATACCCACATAAACGGCATTAGCACCAGAATTGTTTTTCGCAGTTAGGAGATTGTTGTTGGAAGAGTTCCAATACTGTGCGTTTGCGAACTGAGCTGACATAGCAACGGCCACACCAACCATTAAAGATTTTGTTTTCATAAACAAATTAAAAAATTAGATTATTTAATTATAGTACCATAACAAGTCAAACACCACAATTCGGTACTGACAATCGCAGTGCTTTATTTTTCAAGAATTTAAATTTTCGAATATCCATAAACCCAAAAACGCACCACCAGCAGAACTACTGCCAGTGGCGCTTATTAAGGTCCTAAAACAAAAACTTTTGAGACAATTGTAATAGGAATTGTCTGACTAATACTTCACAACCTTCTGGGTGAGTTTGAAATTAGCCGAGTTCAAGGCGAGCACATACACGCCGTTAGGGAAATCGGTGATGTCTAATTCGAAATCGCCAGAAGCATTAGCAAATTGTCTGATTACACGGCCCTGCATATCCAGAACAGTGACATCGGCCTCAACCTCGCCCAAAGTAACGATAAAGCGGCCGGTAGAAGGGTTAGGAGAAACCGTGATGTCGGCAGCGCCATTCTCACGTTCAACCTCCTGGTCAACAATCTCGAACTTGCGGAGTTCAGCTTCGTTCGCACGTTTCTCTGCCTCGCAGTCGAAATGAGAGGTACGGAATTTAGCGCCCTGAACAACCTTAAAGCCCTTAGTCAAACGAATGGTCTTTCCGCTGTTAAAAGTCACATTAGAGCCTTTTGCGATAGTGCCATTACCGATCAACAAATACATTGCTTCTTTAGTCACAGTTCCATTGAGGTAACCCTGAGTCACCACACCCCAGTCGGTATCGCGACAGAAACGCCAAGGTGTGTCGGAAGACCAGTAACGAGGGATGGTGTACCAAGATTCGTGGGCGTTACTTGGTTTTGTATTCGTATCATGGTCCTTCGCATATACAAATGCCTCCTCATAAGAGATTACACCATCTCTGTTATAGTCAGCATCAACCGTAGCCTCACCTTTATACCCCTTACCTAAAGCCTTGTAAAACTCATGCATGAACAAGTCGCCGTAAGTAGAGAACCAGCCATATCTATCAGCAGGAGCAGAAGTTATAATGGTAACGTTTTTACGCTTAATGTCATCGATAAACGAGCCGCTATAGCAAGCACTTAGAGCAATGGTCGCTTTTTTGAACTTTATTTTCGACAATTTCTCCGACAAATACTTTGCAGTAAGCGAACTTTTCCATAGTGTTATAACATCGGGATCTCCATGGTCGATAACAGTAATAAAAATATCGTTGTTTGTAGTGGAATTGTTTTTCAAGAAATCGAAAGCCTGATCTCTATAAATATCCGCTGAGGAAGCCCACTTGTCGTTCTTTCCATCGCCATCAAAGTCGCAACCTAAACCATCTTGGCCATAAATTCTGACTTTATTTTTGTTGCAACCTTTAACATTTATCAAATACTGGTATGCCTTAGCAGCCTCGTGCATAAAGGGTTCTTCGGTTCCTCCTATCAAAATAATAGCATAGTCGTTACAAGTCTTTCCTGTCTTATCAAACCATTTTTTACAAGTATAGGCAGCAGAAACTTGACAGACTGTAGCAGCGAATAGGAGGCCGATTGTTAATAATCTTTTTCCCATATCCTACTCCTTACTTTTTCATTAATTCCATTTCAGCCTTGAGGGCCTTGTTTTCTTTTTCCAACTGAATCATGTGAAGAGTCAACTCTTCCACCTTCTCCAACAGTTTGTTGCTCATCTCGCTAACGCTCATTCCCTTTTCAGCAAATTCAGAAGCGCTAGGCATGCCAGGAAGGTGTTTGTTCTCCTTAACGAATGATTCCACCTCGCTGAGACTCTTCAGGTTGTAATTGTCTTCAAACACATAGTCGGCAGCTGCAGGAAGTTCAACATTGATGTCCTTAGCATTGATTGAGCCAGCGTTCATAGCAGTAACCTCAATTTCGTTCTTACAAGTGATTTTGCCCTTAACCGTCAGCGTGCTGTTCAAATTAGCGGCACCAGACACATACAAAGAACCAACAGAAGCTCTGCCAGTAACAGTCAGACCGTCGCCTGAAGGAGAAAGTGTAGTAGAACCTATAGTAACACCACCATTGCTCCATACCTTAAGCGCATTCTTTCTGTTTGAAGTCAAAACGGTTAAAGGAATTTGTGAATCGGCAGGTTTAATAATAACGCTACTACCAGATGAGCTTGATGATGCACTATAGCCAAAAGAGATATTACCCAACACATCAAGACGATAATTTGAAGTTGCGTTGGTACCGATACCCACATAAGCGTTATTACCAGCCGAGTTGTTTTTCGCAGTCAGGAGGTTGTTGTTGGAAGAGTTCCAATACTGTGCGTTTGCGAACTGAGCAGACATAGCAATAGCTACGCCAACCATCAAAGATTTTGCTTTCATAAAAATTTTAAATATTTAAGTGTTCAAGTGCCGATTAATTCAAACACAATAATTTGGCACTTTGTAATTATTGTGCTTTTGTTTTCATCGCAAATATATAAAAATTATTATATATAGAGAATAAGAAAATTAAAATATTTTTAAACGCACAGATATTCAAAGAAATAAAAAACTAAATTTTTCGATGGTCCACAAAAAAAGTAGCGGGCAGGCCAAAGGCCTACCCGCTACCCTATTTATACCTATCTACCGATTAATACTCTTGCCAAGTCTTAATCTGGATATCTTTCTCACCCTTCTCGTTGAAAGCGCGGATAAACGCACTCGCCAGACGGGCATTCGTCATTAACGGAATATTATGGTCGATAGCCGAGCGGCGAATCCGGTAACCATTGGTCAGCTCGCGACGGGTCTGGTCTTTAGGGATGTTGATAACCAAGTCGATTTTATGTTCGGCCATCAACTCTACCACGTTGGCATTGCCGTTGGCCGCCTCGTCTGGCCATGAAACCACAGTCGAGTTCACACCATTTTCGCCCAAGAACTTGGCCGTGCCTTCGGTAGCGTAAATCTTCACGCCCTTCTTTGCCAACAGTTTGCAGGCATCTAGCAGTTCGACCTTACCCTTGGCATCGCCCGACGAAACCAGCACTCCGTTTGAAGGGATGCGGTAACCCACAGCAATGAGGGAGGTTAGGAGAGCCTCGTCGAAATTAGCTCCAATACAGCCCACCTCGCCAGTCGACGACATGTCGACACCCAAGACAGGGTCGGCCTTGTGCAAGCGCGCGAACGAGAACTGTGAAGCCTTGACACCCACACGGTCGAGGTCGTAAGTTGACGAATCGGGTTTGACTACCGGCTCGTTCAACATAATTTTGGTTGCAGTCTCAATAAAGTTGCGCTTCAACACTTTCGACACGAATGGGAAGCTACGCGAAGCACGCAAGTTACACTCAATAACTTTCACATCGTTGTGTGTGGCCAGGAACTGTATGTTGAAAGGACCGCTGATGTTGAGTTCCTGCGCTATCTTCTTACTGATGCGCTTAATGCGGCGAGCCGTTTCCAGATAAATCTTCTGGGCAGGGAACACGAGAGTGGCATCGCCCGAATGAACGCCGGCGAACTCGACATGTTCAGAAATCGCATACTCGATAACATCGCCATTCTTAGCCACAGCATCGAACTCGATTTCTTTTGCACCCTGCATAAAGCAAGACACCACAACCGGATACTCTTTCGAAACTTTGGCAGCCGCCTTTAAGAAGGTGTGCATCTGCTCTTTGTTGTAGCAGACATTCATGGCAGCACCAGAAAGCACATAAGAAGGACGAATGAGGACAGGGAAGCCCACCTCGTCGATAAACGAGTCGATTTCGTCGAAGCTGGTCAACTCCTTCCAACGAGGCTGGTCGATACCCAGCTGGTCGAGCATAGCCGAGAACTTGTGGCGGTTTTCAGCACGGTCGATAGAGACCGGAGAAGTACCAAGCACAGGCACATTCTGGCGGTACAGCTTCATGGCCAGATTGTTAGGGATTTGGCCGCCCACCGAAACAATGACACCGTTAGGGTTCTCAAGGTCGAGCACGTCGAGAACACGCTCGTAGCTCAACTCGTCGAAGTAGAGACGGTCGCACATATCGTAGTCGGTCGATACCGTTTCAGGGTTGTAGTTGATCATGATGGACTTATAGCCCAACTTGCGTGCGGTCTGCACAGCATTGACCGAACACCAGTCAAACTCGACAGAAGAACCGATGCGGTAGGCACCCGAACCAAGCACGACAATCGACTTGTCGTTTTTATAGTCGTAGCTGATGGAATGTTCCTGAACGCCATACGTCATATAAAGGTAATTGGTCAGCTCCGGATGTTCGGAAGCGACCGTATTGATACGGCGGACGGCAGGAACAATGCCCTGCTTCTTACGGAGGGCACGAACACGCAGCACCTCCTTCTCCATATTGCCGGCAGGGTCTTCCACATAACGGGCGATCTGGAAGTCAGAGAAGCCCATCCGCTTAGCCTCGCGCACAACATCGGCAGGCAGGTCCTCAATCTTGTTGTATTGGGCCAAAACCTTGGTATAGTCGACGATGTTCTTGAGTTTGTTGATGAACCACACATCAATTTTAGTCAGTTGCTCGATGCGCTCAACCGTATAGCCTTTCTCCAACGCCTTCGCAATAGCAAAGATGCGCAAGTCGGTAGGGTGAGAGAGTTCCTTGTCGAGGTCGTCGAACTCCAAGTCTTTGTTACCGACAAAACCGTGCATACCCTGGCCAATCATACGCAGGCCCTTCTGCATAATTTCCTCGAAAGACTTACCGATAGACATAATTTCGCCGACCGACTTCATAGACGAGCCAATCTCGCGGTCGACACCCACGAACTTGGTCAAGTCCCAGCGAGGTATCTTAACAATAATATAGTCGACAGACGGAGCCACGTATGCCGAGTTAGGGGTTCCCATCTCACCAATCTGGTCGAGGGAGTAGCCCAACGCCAATTTAGCGGCAACAAAAGCCAACGGATAACCGGAAGCCTTAGACGCCAAAGCCGAAGAACGGCTCAAACGGGCGTTAATTTCAATAATTCGGTAGTCATTTGTTTCAGCATTGAAAGCGTACTGGATGTTACACTCACCCACAATGCCGATATGGCGTACCACTTTTTTAGATATTTCCTGCAACAGGTGCACCTGTTCGTCGGAAAGGGAGATGATAGGCGCCACAACGATAGACTCGCCCGTATGGATGCCGAGCGGATCGAAGTTCTCCATAGGCACAACAGTAAAACAGTGGTCGTTCTTGTCGCGGATAACTTCAAACTCTATTTCCTTCCAACCCTTCAACGATTCTTCTACTAGAATCTGCTTCGAGTGTGCCAAAGCGCTGTCGCAGAGTTCGCGGAACTCCTTCTCGTTCTCGCACACACCCGAACCAAGGCCGCCCAAAGCATAAGCCGAACGCACCATAACCGGGAAACCGATACGGTTGGCCACTTTGATGGCGTCTTCCATATTCTCGACAGCCTGTGAGACAGGAGTCTTGGCCTCAATTTCATTAAGTTTCTTAACAAAGAGGTCACGGTCCTCTGTAATCATGATGGCATCGACAGAAGTGCCGAGCACCTTCACACCGTACTTTTCAAAAACGCCCTTAGTGTAGAGCTCGGTACCGCAGTTCAAGGCAGTCTGTCCGCCGAAAGCCAACAGAATGCCGTCGGGTTTCTCGCGTTTGATGATTTCCTCCACAAAGAAAGGCGTAATAGGCAGGAAGTAGACCTTGTCTGCCACACCTTCTGAAGTTTGGATAGTAGCAATGTTCGGATTAATCAACACTGTACTGATACCCTCCTCGCGCATAGCCTTCAAAGCCTGCGAGCCAGAGTAGTCGAACTCGCCCGCCTGTCCGATTTTCAGGGCACCGGAACCCAGCAGGACCACTTTTTTAATACCTTCTACCATTTTTTATTTATTTGTTTCTTGTCTTGTACTATAAAAAAAAAGCGTCGGGATAACATCACCAACGCAACCAACTAAAGGAAAAAGGAACGCATGCAGAACAGACCTCCGCAAAAACCAACAAGGTATGTCTAACATTCATTATCACTTTCCCTTTATCCTATTTTCACAAATATAGATACAATAAATTAACCATGCAAGTAGACAGAACGGACAAAAGCCAAATTGTGGATAACTTTTTCACCAGCCATTTTCATACCGGCAAACATACGTTTTTCAGTCTGAGCAGTTCAAAAAGAGCAAATTGGCAGTATTCCCCATAAAAAACTTAGCAAGAGAAAAATGAATATATTAAGGGAAAAATATATATTTGCAAAATCAATACACAGGCAAATGATAGGGCACAAAATTGTCATAAAAAGACAAACAGACCGAACCAAATCTATTTGACTAACAAACTTAAAATTTAATCGATATGAAGAAAAAGTTACTACTAACAAGCTGCTGTCTTGCCGCGGCGATGACATCGGTTGCCAAAAACGGAATCACATGGGAAGGTGTGTTCCAACCCTTGACTACTTATCAAAATGATTGCAGCAAAAACATAACAGAGCTCGGCCATCCGAAAGCAGTGAGCGACTGTGAGGGAGTCATCAGCTACGACACCCTTGTCACGAGCACCCAGTCGGAAAAGTACGATGAATGCGGGCACTACATATACGATGTGTATTACTCCGTTGTGGCCACAGACGAGTGCGGGAACACAGACACCCTGCCTATACTCACCGAGCATTACGGCAAAGGCCTTGACACCACACCGCTGCAAACGGGCATGCAAACCAAAGAGGGGTTCAGAGAAATTGATGGGATAACAGCCGACACAATAGAGATAACCTCCAACTACGGTGGGAACTGCACGTTCCTGATGCCTAACGTTCAGAATTTATTCGCAATACCAAAATGTGGAGTCGGCAGTATGCTTCTCGTGGAACAGAGCATAGAGGCAGGCAAACCGCTAACAGAGACGCTTATAGTGGACGTTAATCTAAGAAATTTCTGCCAAAACTATGGGACACTAAAAGTCAAGGTGAACGTTCCGAAAAAAGACAGCATCGTAAAACTGACGACCATGCGCAGTTGCCACATTATCGGGAATGAGCCATTGAACCTGGCATCGGAAAGGGTTTCCAAAACAGAAGGGTATGTATGGGAATACTATCAAGGAGAATACCTAACCGTGCCATCGACCATTCTGACAGACTACTATAAAGGAGGTGTCTGGGAAGACAGTCTGGTGTACAGCAACAACATTAAGACCTACGGCAACAAGTTCGCAGGCCTAACCCCAGAGCAGAAAATCGACAAGCTCACACTGAAAGACAGCACCCAGAATGACTACTACTACATTGTGGCGATGGACACCACAACCGGCTGTACCGACACCGCTGCGACCTACATTAACGTTGTAGAAATAAAAAGTGGCATTGTATG
Source organism: Bacteroidales bacterium UBA3297 (assembly GCA_002362105.1). Classification (GTDB taxonomy): domain Bacteria; phylum Bacteroidota; class Bacteroidia; order Bacteroidales; family Paludibacteraceae; genus Physcocola. The sequence goes on along the minus strand of DETD01000007.1, from coordinate 8,347 downwards.
GATTAAAAGACCGGCATACCAAGAAATTGAAACCCCATATTGCCAACCAGTAGACCTACTACTGCCCGACACTATGGCAATAGCAAAGAGCAGTTGCTCTGATGTAGCTATACGTGTTATAACCGTAAGCGACCAAGACCCTTCGGATAGCGCATGCGGCCACTATATATACAACGTCAGATACTACCTTGAGGCAAGCGACAGCTGCGGTAATATAGACTCGCTTTGGGTTGCCACTCTTCACGTCAACTACGAAAAGCCACATGTAAGCAACGAATTAATCGATATTCCTGCCGATTACGCGAAAGCGTGTGAATTTGCTATTCCAGATGCGACCAAAAACCACCTTTTCAGTTCACAGCAATTCTGCGGAGCAAACCTGAAAATTTCGCAGAACATCGCCCCTGGCACACTTATCACAAAAGATACCAGCCTGCTGATTAGTTTTGCAGACGCATGCAAAAACTATGGTACTGTATACAGTGTGAAAGTCTTTGTACCCGACATGATTATCAAGGCCACTGCTCCAGAATCATTCAACTACGTGACAGCCTACGGATACATACCAGATCAAGAGCCTCTTTCTCTGATAGATGTATTCCAAGCCAATGGTATAAGCTACATCTACGGTGAGCCTGTCCCAGCAACAATACTACAGAAATTCTACAAGAAAGTGGAAAACGGAGAAGACATAGAAATTTTGTATCCATATACGGTGAAAGGAGATTCGCCAGAAGATAGCGGATACTACTATATGGTGGCGACAGACACGGCAAGCGGATGCTCCGACACTGCAATATCAAAAATTACATTTGAGATAGTCGTTTCATCACCAGTTATAGCGAATGAACAAGGCGAAAAGAAAGTATCCATCTACACCCCTTCGGGCATTGTTGTTGGAAAAGATGTCTATTTCAAAGATGTAATGAACGAGTTGAAAAACGGTCTCTATATTGTAAACGACAAGAAGTACTATTTGAAGAAATAGTTCTTTTTAAGGATCCTTTAAAAAAGGACGGCTGGAGCGCTAACTCTAGCCGTCCTTTTTTTTGCTACGAGGGTGTTCCCCTAGGTTGGCACGTAGCGTTTTCCAAACGCACGGGTGCCGCATAGGAGTCCGGGTACGGGGGAAGGGCTAGCCCTTCCCCCGTACCCGGTTATGAAGATACCGTCTTCCAGACGGCTCGTTTGCTTTTATAATAACGACAGTGTTTGGGAGCAGCAAAATACTCACATTTGGACGTAAAATCGAAACTATAAGTTTTAAAAATGGCGTAAAAGTGAAAACAACATCTGCATAAAAAGAAGAGGGTGCGCCGTTTTCGGCACACCCTCCCAATCTATAAAAAGGGACTAACAGCCTTAAAATTTGTCGACAGGCGACAAGCAGGCATCGAGCGCCTTGCAAATAGCCTCTTTATCCATTTTCTGCCCGATAAAGACGAGTTTTTCCATACGGTCGCCATAAGGCTCCTTCCACTCCTTCTTCATATCAGGATTGTCGTCAAGGATGTTCTGCTTCTCCTCTTCCGGAGCGGAAGCAATCCAAAGTCCGGACTCTTGCAGGTTTTTCTGAGTACCAGCCTGTTCGAACAAGTACGACATATTCGTCTCATCGGCGAAATAGACTACACCCTTGCAGCGGATAATGCTGCGGTCCCACTTTTTAGAGGCCCAGTCGATAAACTTATTACGGTTGAACGGGTCGCGGCAGAAATAGACGAAAGTACCAATGCCGTACTCTTCCACCTCGCCTCCATCGTGGTGATGGTGGTGGCAATGGCAGTGTCCGCCATGGTGGTGTTCATGTCCTTCGTGCTCATGGTCGTGTTCGTGTTCATGCTCACACTCGTGGTCGTGGTGATGGTGGTGTCCGCAATGAGGGCAGACCTCGTCATCATCATCGTCGTCATCGCCATCGTGGTGGTGGTGGTGGTGTTCGTGTTCATCGTCCTCCTCTTCCTCAATAGGGCGGTCGAGTTCGGCAATCCAACCCGCAGAAAGCACCGCTTTTTCGAAATTAAAGCGTTTGCAGTTCACAATGCGCTCCACATCAACATTGCAGAAATCGGTCTCGATAATCTCGGCATTAGGCTGCAGTGTCTTGATAACTTTTTTCAGTTTAGCCAATTCCTCTGGCGAAACGAGGCTGACCTTGTTAAGAAGGATGATATCGCAAAACTCAATTTGCTGAATCACGAGGTTTTCAATATCCTCTTCATCGATGTTCTCCTTAACCAGTTCGCTACCGCACCCGAACTCCTGCGCCATGCGAAGAGCGTCGACCACAGAAACGACAGCATCGAGGCGGCAGATATCAGGCAAGCCATACTTTTTAGCCATATCGCCCATAGAGGTGATAGTCTGTGCAATAGGGACAGGTTCGCAGATGCCACTGGCCTCAATAACGATGTAGTCGAACTTGTTGGTTTCGGCAATATCGGTAAGTTGTTTAATGAGGTCCTCTTTCAGGGTGCAACAAATGCAACCGTTTTGGAGGGGCACCAGACTGTCGTCCTTCGTATTGACGATACCCCCCTTTTGAATGAGTGTTTCGTCGATGTTCACCTCACCGATATCGTTGACGATAACAGCGAATTTAATGCCCTTTTTATTTCCAAGAATGTGGTTAAGAAGCGTCGTCTTACCACTGCCGAGGTAACCCGTAAGGAGGGTAACCGGGATGGGATTGTTTCTCATATTACAACCTAAAAAGAATTAAAAGACCAATATATAGCAAAGGCCCGAAATCGGTTTAAGAAATCGAGCCTTTATAAATTCAGTATGTAAGAATTACTTAGCGGCATTAGCAGCAGCCTGTGCAGCCTTAGCGGCAGCTCTTTCGGCGAACTTCTTAGCCATTTCCTCTTCCATCTTCTCAAATCTTGCAAACTGCTCAGCGTTGAGGATAGCCTTCACCTGTGCGACTTCTTCAGCATGGTAAGCCTTTACCTGGTCGATGCTTGGGCGTTCGTTAGAATCGATGTACTTTTCAATTCTGTCGGCACCAACAGTAAGGATTTCAGCCAACTTAGCCTGCTGGGCATCGTCGAGAATCAATTCCTTGGTATATCTTTCCATACGCTTAGCGAAGATGTCGTTAGCGTTGATTTCAGGTCTTGCAGTTGAGTCACCAGCAACAGATGCAGAAGAATCAGTACCACACTTCTTTGTTGTGTCGCAGCATTTTGTGCTGTCAGCACCATCAGTACACTTGTTACTATTGCAGTTACAAGAAGCCATTGCCACAACAGCAAAGCTTACAGCTAGAAGTTTAAATGTCTTTTTCATTTTGGTTTTCAATTGTTTTAAATAATTTGTTAGACAAAGATACGAAAATTTTGATTATATCAAGCCTACCCGATGAAAGGTTTATTAACAATTATGAATTATAATACATCAACTGAAATCACTCTCAGGTTCTGGTCCATATTCATTATCACTTTTGATGCCAGGAACAAGCGACACAATAAGCGGTAAAATAGACATCATAACAGGTGAAATAATCAGAAGAACAAACATCACAGCCGCAAATTTCGAATTGACTCCAAAATCATGCAAACGCCGACCTGTTGAAGTGTATAGCAACGCGACCAAAAGCAGCATGGCTATGACATACAGCATAGTGCTTCCTTTAATCCAATACAAAACATGAGCTATCATTATCGCAAGGAAAACAAGGAAAACAAGAAAAACGACATAACTTAACCTACCCTCACGACCATCAGGAGAAAGAATACTTTGCATGTTGCGAGATATAATATTCACAATTCCTCGTAAAAAACCTTTCTTTTTAGGTTCTTCTTGGACATCAGTATTCAGCAAAAAACCATTTTCATCAAACAAGAATTTAGGAGTTTGTGGAATATATGGTTTCTCCTTTTTTAAGTAATTATAATAGATGCCATTAATGGACGAAAACAATAATATAATACCAGAACATAAGATAAAAATGAAAATTCCAATTAATATAAATAACAAACCTCCATCATCTTCATCTCGAATCTCTATACGATTACTACTCCATTTATTTATCGTTAAGACTGTTCCAGATGCGGCACCGACAGCGGCAAGAGCACCTCCAACGCGGAACAAGCCATCCAATGATTCTCGGAAATGGAGGAAACGATTGAGGTTATATCCATATTGATAACATGATAAAAGGTAGATGACAAAAAAGGCGTACATCAGACCAGTAATCACTTTATGCTTTGTATCCTCAGAATTGAAAGTATCCACGTCTTTTTGAAATTCGCCAAGAAGACAATCCTGCATTTCCTTCGTGGTCATTTTATTTTTTTCGTTGTAGAGCGCCAAATCCTCTTCAAGCTTCTTTTTCACCTCTTTCAATTTAACAGGATCCTTTTCGCTCTTAACATCTGCACGTTCACGTTCAATACGTTCAGTTATAACATTAAGAACTCGATATTTGTAGTTGTAGGCGCTTTTAAACTCATCCTCCTCAAACACCTTAACTTCATGCGTCTGCTTAGGAGTAAAATAGGAATCGACCATTTCCCAACTCCTTATGTCAGCCATATTTTTTCTAACCTTCTTAATATCAATACTACTACGAAGAAAAAAAGTGGATGCCAACAATACGATACAATAAACAACCACAAGTTTCCATTGGAAAATATACTGTTTATTTTTGGACCATCGAACTATGTCCCGCATTTCTGAATGGATGTCGTAGAACTCCGCGTCAGGCTCATTGAGCGCATTTTGTGCCAATTCCAAGCGGTGCTCCATTTCTTTTGTCTCATTCATACTAACAGGATAGAGCATATTATGATACCTACCAGTCCTTATTCCTTCATTTGGAAAAAAATCAGGTGTACACATTGCACTGTTAAGGTAAAGCCAGGCTTCACGATTAGGATCACTCTTGTCTGCGCAGTGTTTTTTTACTACATCTATGTTAAATTCATAAGACGCATTCAGATGTCTTTCACGAGAGTATTTTCTCATTTTTTGTATTATTAATTACAGATAAATAAAACGATTGTAGTAGATAGATAAATGTCTGCTAACGATTGTATATTTATAAAAAAATATAAAGTTAACATTTTTCATAGAAATAGCTCACATATATTTATTAGTTTATTTACGATTAAGTACAAAGTATTACAAATTTCATTGCAGTTTGTTTACATATCACCTCACGACCACCTCTATAGGAGACAGCGTATACATTGCATGGTCGGGAGATTTCACCTTAACACCGGTCACAAAAAACGTGGTGCCAGAACGTGCCTTTTTCATCTCTTTGAGCATAGGAGCCGTAAAGGACTCTGAATCGGAGTGCAGGACCTTGAAACTTCCCTTACCATCAGCGAACTTCATATCAAACCCAAGGACTACGTATCGGACATCTTCAATGAGGTCTGAATCTAAATAAGCCGCCACTTTTTGTACAGTGAGCAAAGAATCCTTATCAATTTTGCCACCGTCGAAACGTATGGTGGCAAGGTCTAAAGAAGCGGAAGGACGTGGAAGGGGCAGCGTCCGGAACTCCTTATTGCACATGCAGAGGAATTCATCGCCACTTCTAACAAAAACCGAAACAATGCAAGGGCGTCCTGGTATTAAAGGCTTAATATCGAACCACGATGGTTTTCTCAATACCACTGCATTTGAAACCTCTAGTTTAATGTCAGAGGAAGAGAAACCAGGAACAAGGACATCGACCGTGTTGAACACACCCGCAAACAAAACACCCGACTCTTTTGGCGTTACTATTGCGACAGGCTCAGTCACCGCATATTCGAAAGAAAGGGGGAACTCTTTCGTACGACCATTCTTATCTGTCTCAACAATAAAACCTTTACAAGTCATTTTTCCAACGGCCTGGCACTTCACCGAATATCTGCCATCGGGAACCTCAACGCCTGCCACATACACTTTATAAGAACATTTGGTGTCGGCATGTAGCATCAGGATGTCGGCTTCGAACCTGCTTCCTCGGGGAACAGATGTGCACTTAGTAATAACAACCGCCTGCTTTTTTGTGTAATCAGGTAACGGCTCGGGATTTTTTTCGCTAGTAGGAGTAGCGACAGTTTGCCTGAAATTGTCGCTAGCGTCATCCTCCCCGTCAACAGGCTTTACCCCGACCTCATCGTTTTCCGCAAAACCTACCACCATTTCCTGAACCACAGTTTTTCGGTTTTGTCCTTCTGCAAAAGGCAGGAAAGCAGCAAAAACAAGGGCAATTGTTCTATTCAAATTCATAATACATTGTTTTATTTGTCAAACCTGTCACCCCAGCAGTTACGCATATAGTCGGCCAACTTGTTTTCTTGGGCATTGGGTTGCGGATGCCAGAAGCGGGAGTTTGGAATGGCATCGGGCAGGAACTGTTGCGCCACAAAGTGTCCGGGATAGTCGTGCGAGTATTTGTAGTCGCGCCCGTAGCCCAAATTTTCCATCAGTTTGGTTGGCGCATTGCGCAAATGCAACGGCACAGGCAGGTTGCCCGTTGTTTTTACGAACTGGAGGGCCGAATTGATGGCAAGGTAGGCCGAATTACTTTTAGGGCTGGAAGCCAAATAGATGGTTGCCTCGGCCAACGGAATGCGGCCTTCGGGCCACCCCAACTTGGTGAGTGCGTCGAAACAGGCGTTAGCAATCAGCAATGCGTTCGGATTGGCCAATCCGATATCTTCCGACGCAGAAATCACCAGACGGCGGGCGATGAACTTGGGGTCCTCCCCTCCGTCAATCATTCGCGCCAACCAATAGATAGCCGCATCGGGGTCGCTACCACGAATCGACTTGATGAAAGCCGATATAATATCGTAATGCATCTCACCATCCTTGTCATAGGCGTTAGGGTTCGCCTGCAGATTGGCCACCACCTTGTCGTTGGTGAAAACAATAGGGTCGTTACCCGCCTCAGAGTTGACCACCAGTTCGATGATGTTGAGGAGTTTTCGGGCATCGCCTCCGGCAAAACGGAGCAAGGCCTCCGTCTCTTTCAGTTCGATGTGTAGTTTGGAGAGTTCCACATCGGTAGTCACCACCCTATTGGCCAATGCGAGCAAGTCTTCCGGTTCCTGTGGTTTGAGCACATAAACCTGACAGCGCGAGAGCAACGGAGTAATGACCTCGAACGAAGGGTTTTCGGTAGTGGCGCCAATGAGCACCACATCGCCCTGCTCGACCGCGCCCAACAGCGAATCTTGTTGCGATTTGGAGAACCGGTGTATTTCGTCGATAAACAGAATAGGCGTAGGCGAATTGAAGAAGCGTGTCTTACGAGCCTTGTCAATCACCTCGCGGACATCTTTCACGCCCGAAGTTACGGCACTAAGGGTAAAGAAAGGAGCGTTGAGCTGGTGGGCGACAATATTAGCCAAAGTGGTTTTACCAACCCCGGGAGGTCCCCAAAGGATGAAACTCGATATATGTTCCGACTCCAGCATACGCCTGAGAACCGATCCTTCACCCACAAGGTGCGACTGACCGATGTACTCGTCGAGCGTACGCGGACGCATTCGTTCTGCTAATGGGGGCATAGTTATTCTGTTTTTTAGTTACACAAAAGTAAGAAAAAGATTAACCCGACTTTGCCACCTTCTGAATTTTTTCGACAAAAAGGTCCTCACGACAAACACCTCCAACGCATTGGATGAACGACACAAGGACACACTTGAAACTCGCACCCGTCAGCGTTTTGCCGAACGCACAAAAAAAGGCAGACTACAAAGAAGTAATCTGCCTATTACCATGCCTAACCGTTACACAAGAGGCTTATTTTTTTCTTATTATTGCTGTCCGATAAACTTCCGTTTGACCAATAAAAAAAAGGGAAAAGAACAAAAGTCCATTTCCCAAGAGGTTTGCAACTTTGTGTGACCAAACATAAAATTTCAAACCATGGACAAAGGTAGCACAAATTCAGGAATTCCAGTATTCAGAGAGATAGTAAAGTTGCTCGACAAGCAAGAAATTAAAACAATAGCCGAAAAAATGAATGTGAATCGATACACAAAACGTCTCGACGCATACCAGCATCTCGTCATAATGTTGTACGCCCAACTCGGTCAGTTCGATTCACTAAGGGAAGTGGAACTTGGTTTCTTATGTGCTGCCTCGCGCATGAACCATTTCGGAATAGACTACATGGTGAGGCGGAGCACGCTTTCTGATGCGAATGCACGAAGGACCCCAGCATTCTTTGAATCCGTGTACAAAGCTCTCTATGAGCGTTATTCAGCCGTTTTAGCGGACAGCAGGCCCGCTATTTATCATGGACAGCACCACCATAAGCCTTTTCTCTCAGATATTTAGGTGCACAGGTCGTGATGCAATAAATGGGCAGAAAAAAGGCGGTGTAAAGGCC
>DETD01000005.1:280-55991 GCA_002362105.1 Bacteroidales bacterium UBA3297 | reverse complement strand
ATGCTGTGGGTTGTGTAGCTGCGTTGCCGTTCTATGTAAAGCAGCCAGCAATCGTCTTCCCAATCTGGTTCTCTCCAAATGGTGACGATTCAGCGCCAGTCTGGTCTCCAGTCAACATCCAGCAGACCTATCCTGAAGCCGTTATCAAGATTTATAACCGCTATGGTAAGGAGGTCGGATCGTTCACCGGTGCCGATGAGGGTTGGGATGGCTTGTACAACGGTGCCGAACAGCCATCAACCGACTACTGGTACGAGGTGACTGTCCACGAAATCGACAAGGTCTTCACCGGTCATTTCACTTTGATTAGACGATAATACCGTTAATCTTCAATAAAACGTCGGGGTGCTGAACACAGCATCCCGACGTTCGTTTTATAGCAAGAGGGGGAAAGATTAGATAGACTTTTTTTGCATTCGCTAATCCTTTCCGTTGGATTTTTCATTCAAAAAGGGTGAAAACATATTAAAAGTGCATACTTTTTTTTCTAACTATTTGTAAGTTATGTTACAAGTTTTTACTTTTGCGTGAATATAAAACTATAAAAAGAGGCTATTTTGCGATGCGGTAGTGTCGCAAATGGCACAACACGATGTATTTTGTTTCTAATTTGCACTCTGCTTTGTTTCAGCGGTCCGTCTGTGGCGCTGTTTGCTGTAATTTAGGACTAAATGAAAAAACAGAGTGTTTGAATTGGATTATTGTATGACTTATAGAATTTTATTTATATGACAACAAAACTATCAGGATATGCCAGATTTCGCATAGGGTTGGCTTTCCTAATTTCTGTTTTATTTTTGCCGTTGTCTGCCCAGGCTGGTCCGTTGGTATTGTCTTCGGACGAGACTCTTGTTTGTGGCGGTGGGGGTATTTTCCTTACCGTTACGGGTTCTGAATTCGGCCATTACTTGCAATACCAAGAAAAACACGGCGATGGTGAATGGGAAAACTCTATGTCTTCAGTAACTATGAAGACGGGTATGGGCGACAATATGCCGCCTGATGTTGACTATATCGAGTACCGTGTAGTGGACGACAACACGAAGGAAATGTCGAATGTGGTTAGAGTGGACAGGGACAAGTCTGATGAATGTTCCAAGGTTTGTCATACCACTAGTACTGGAGACCAGTTCACGGGTACTGACTTTAACCCTTCGTGCCCTCAGCCTTCATTACCAAATTGTGTGGAATCGCATTTCAGCGATTATAACATAAAATTTGATAAGGGTAAAATTGATGATTATGTGATTACTAATGATTTGCTGAGCTTCTTTGGACGGACACCAACACTTGATAAAAATGCAAATGTGGAGGGTGAGAACTATTATTATACGATGAAAAACCCTAGTAACATTATTTGCAATTTGACTTTTGACCCTTATGACCCAAAGGTGTTAGGTCACCCATACAAATATCATATGCGACTTTATTTGCAGTTTGATCCAACTTCAACTGAAGGTGATTGTACTAGTATGTTGTCAGCTTGGAGGTCTGCTAAATTCAAAGCGAATACCGATTTCGGTAACCAGACTACCGACTATCTGGTGGCTGCAGTGTTTGACGATGAGACAGGCGAAATACTTACCTATACAGGAGATACTATAGTAAAGGCAAATACAAATGATGTTGCAACAATATATTTTTGGGATGATCAAGATAGGTCAAAAAGCCTTTTGAATTTTGATAAAGTAAAACCAAATACACTCCTTCGTTTTGAAATAACTTATCATGGTTGGTTCCCTGAAACAAGAAACGGTTTGGAACACTTTACGTTTGAGCCACGTTTTGAACAGTTCTATTGTGCAAAGGTTGCTGTTGACTATATTTCAGCAGATATTGCATCTGTCTGTGTGACGGCAAATCCGGTTTGTCTCGGAGAATTGTCAAATGTCAAGGCAATTGGTTTCCCATTTCAAACTAATTATGTTTGGGAATATTGGGATGGGTCTTCCTGGCAACCTGTTAAGATCAATGGCGTGCCTTATACTGGCCCTAATGCTAGTGAATTCGATATTCGACCTACGAGTGTGGGTAAGGTTAAATATCGTGTGTATGACTCTAATACAATTGGGAAAACACAGGATTATAAAGAATTTACTATAATCACTAAAGAATGCGAACCTCCTTGTGCAGACACATTCAAAGGACCTGATAAGGTTTGTGTGCCAAATAAAGATTCTATCAAGTTTGCTCCTTATCCGTTTACTGTAGATTCTGCTTATGTATATGAGTGGGAGTTGCTGGATGCGGATAGTAATAAGGTTACTGCGCCTCATAACCTTTTTGTGGCCGATAGTACGAAATCGTATGAGGTGACTTTCTTTGCAGATGAAAATCTTCCTGAAGGAAAGTACTTGGTAAATAGCAAACTTTATAAGATTGTTGATAAGGCAAAGAATGTAAGGTCCGTCATATGCGATACCTCTCATGCCATAACCGTTTACCATAAGCCTTCTGCTGCTTTTACCGTAGATCAGGGTGGTAGTGGCGATACTATATGTCCTTACTCTATGGACGTAATATTTAAAGCTGACCAAGTCGATAGCCGTTTGTCTTACACTTGGACGAACGCTACTCCGACTCCTACAGAAGCATATAAGGCTAATGTTGCTGTCCCTGCCAACCATTGTGAATTGGGCACTTTCGATGCAACATTACATACTGCGTTCACCGATTTTGATGGTTGTTCTGACACAAAGTCTATCACTTTCAAAATTAATAAGACTAGGCCTGTTATCGATTGTGAGGCCTTGGGTGGAGATACCTCTTTCTATACTAAAGACGAGTATGCTAACGAGTATGTGGTAGATCTGCCTGTCCCTATTGTTAAGGAAACTTGCGACGGTGACCCTACTGTTGAAATCAGAGGTAAGGGACACAAGGCGAATGGAGAGGAATTCAGTTTCGAAATTATTAATAAAAAGTCGGAACTGGAGCAAAACCCTTCTATCAAAAAGGTTACTTTCCCTGTTACGGCTGGTAAAAAGGAAAATGAGAAAGGTGATAACGGTATACGTGTGACCTATGTGGCGAAAGACGGTTGTGGTCTGCCTTCTGACACTTGTGCGTTTATGGTTTACATCCGCGATACCTTCCCTGATAAGCCAAATTGTTCACAGATTCCTAATTATATTGATTCGCTTTCGCATTATCCGTTCGACCAGTGTGTGGCTACTCCAGGACAGGGTAACCCAATGCTGTTGCCTGTCCTTACAGAGCCTGATGTGGAAAACTTGCTAAAACCTGGTACCTATATCCATGGCGTAATGGAAAGCAGAAGTGACGGTAAACCAAATTTGAACGATCCGTTCAGTGTCGGACAGACTGTGATCAGATGGTTGTTCCTCGACGATGCTCAGAATCCGTCTTATTGTGAACAAACGATCACCGTTATCGATGATAAGAAGCCTGAGGTGAAGTGTCCTGATATAACTTATTTCAGAGTTCACCCTGATAAGGATGAATGTACTGTTTCTGCAAACAGCTTGATTGCCCAAATAAAGGACCAGTTGAATAAGAAGGGCTTTGAACCGCCTGTTGCTACCGACCGTTGCGAGAATGGCGATACATTGCAGCCTACTTACTATTACCAGCAGGATGGCGATTCTGAATGGATTCCTTTCGAGGATGCGACTAAGTTCAATATTGGCGTTCTCTACAATTTGCAGTGGCGCTTCTACAAGGTGGGCGACGAGTTCGTTAACAAGAATGTATACGTGTTCTGCCAGCAGTCGTTCCGTGTGATTGATACTGTTCCGCCTTATTTCGATTGTTCTTCTATTCCTGATGTGACTACGGTTACAGCTGAAAAAGGAAAATGCAAGGTTGCAATTTCAGCCCACCTTGATTCGATTTTTAAACCTTGGCCGTATGCAGTTGAGGCATGTACCAAAGATAGCATAAGGGGTGAGATTACGCTCCCTGATGGTTCTGAGTTGCCTGATTCTATCGCTACGGGCGATACTATCGATGTTATTTGGACCTTCAAGGATACAACGTTGACCGACTCTGTCAAGATTTGTAACAAGAAGATTCATGCGAATGCTGATAGTGAGCCGATTTTCGATTGTAGCAGTCTTGGACTCCTAGTAGCTGTTGCTGACTCTTTGGAATGTGAGACCGACCTCAGCCAGATTCTAAAATTACAGGAGCATCCAACTGCACAGGATTCTTGCACGGGTAAAGATATTAAGGGTGATCCTACTATGGTTGATGGATCTCCTCTACCTGAAAAATTGAAGGTGGGAGACACATTGGTCATCAAGTGGAGGTTCTACGACCCTAATTACTCTATTCAGGAAAAAGTCTGCTATCAGAAAGCAACCGTTATTGGTAGTTCTCCTGTTAAGTTCGATTGCGAGTCTATTGCGCATGATACTATAAAGATTGAAGCTGAAAAGGGAACATGTTATGCGATTATTGATCCTGCAAAATTGCCTGATCATGTTGGCGAGGATTATTGTACAGGTTTCAAAGTCCATGGTGTTCCTACACGTCAAGATGGTGGGGATCCATACGGCGAGTACCCTATAGGTATCACAACGCTCGATTGGCATTTCTACAGCCCATATAGCATTGACTCTTCCAAGGTTTGTCCACAGCCTTTGTTGGTTCAGACCGATTTAGAGTTGGATGCACATTGTGGTAAAGAGAATTTCCCTGACATCACTATTTCGGTGACAGAGAAGTGTGCAGCTCCTAATAAGGATGTGTTGGACAGACTGACTGAACACTTTGCTGACCATCCGTGTCTTGCTGATGTGAAAGTTCCTGGTGTACCTTCCCGTAGCGATGGTTTGGCAATGACGGCTGATTTCCCTATTGATACCATTGAGATTATTTGGACGTTCACCGATACGACCAAGACGCTTTTGCATCCTGTTTCTGAATGTAGACAGGTTGTAATGATTTCGAACGGATATACACCTCCTGTCGATTGTGAGAAGTCGTTCCCTAATAGCAAAGTGCAAATGGATACGGCTAACTGTAACATTGAGTTCGCTGATATTCCTGTGTACTTGGATTCTATCCCTGTGAACCCTTGTAATGGTGACAAGGCTGTGGTCGATACGTTCCGCGCAAGCGGAAAGGGTATGCACGAACCTTATGAGTTGGGTCCAGAAACGATAACTTGGACTTTTACCTACAAGTCTACTGGCTTGCAGACGGTATGTGTACAACATGTTGAGGTGATTGATACTGTTCCGCCTTATTTCGATTGCTCAACGTTAAAGGATACCATTGTGGCCGAGATGAGAGACTCTGCTTATAAGGGTTTCCCTTATATACAGTTGGTAGATTCGGGACTGATTATTCCTAAATCGGTTGCAAAATGTTGCTCTACTACTACTACATATGAGCGTAGCGATGGTTTGGCTCTTGAGGATCCTTATCCGTTCTCTGTGAATGGTGTTCCTACTGAAATCACTTGGATTTTCACCAACGATTGTAGTAAGGCTTACAAGACTTGTAAGCAATATATTAAGATTGTAGACCTGATACCTCCAAGAGTGGAATGTCCTGATTTGTCTAGTCACTTGACTTGTATGCTCGATACGCCTAAGGCGTGGACAACGTACGACGAATTTGTGGAAGCTGGTGGTAGGGTTATTCCTGAAGACCGTGCTTTCCTGAATACGTTCAGTCATAAAGATTCAATTATAGGTAACGATTGTGTGGCATCGATGATCCGCACATACACTTTGGTTGCCATCAACGGAAGCGTTGTAAGTTGTGCTAAACCATCTGTTTTTGATGTGAAGGACGATGTTCCGCCTGTATTCCATGTGGAAGGTGCTGCACACGGAATGGAATATACCACTTCTTGTGCTGAAACCGACACTGTTGCACCAACTGTGACGGTTGATGACTGTGACCCTAATCCGACAGTTGTGTTCGAGCGTGTTAGCACGCAGGGTAATGACCCTTGGGAGTGCTCTTACTACAATTATGACGTGGTTTGTACATGGTGGGCTAGTGACCGCTGTGGCAATAGTGCTAAGCCTCTCCAGTTTAAGGCTCATGTACGTGATACTGTTCCGCCTAAAGTTAATCTTCCTGCGGATTGGGATATTACTCATGTGCATCCTGATCATAAGAAATATTGTATTTTCACAGTTCCTGATATTTCTGGTCTGATTCCAGATGATTCTATTCATCAAGATTGTGGTGATGGCTATGTGAAAAAATGGCAGGAACCTGCTGCTGGAACGGTTATATACGAGAGTATTGTGATTAAGTTGCATATTTCCGATGTTTGTGGAAATGATACTATTTTGACAAAAGTTCTTGACTATCAATCAAAGGATGATGTCGTGAAAATTGTCCCAGTACCAGATCCTGTGGTTTGTGCCGACGACGAGAGTAAGAAGAGTCCTCGTTCTGCGTTGAACTCTTTGACTTCAGAGTTGTCTATTCGTACTGCAAATGGTACTATTTGGGAGCCTGAATTCGGTGATTGGGTAGAGATACCTTCAACCATTCAGTGGGACTATTATCATGGATCTGTAAGTCCTGAAAACTTGTTGTATAGTGATAATGCGCTTACATACGCCCATTTGTTCCCTGCAATTAAAACGTCTTATGGTGCTTCTCCAGAAGAGGAAAAAGCTGCGGAAGAGGCGTACATCAAGTATCTCTTGTTGCTTCGTCAGACCCAGTCGGGCTACTATAGCTTTGTAGCGATGGATACCATTTCGGGTTGTTCCGATACTGCTACTATCTACATTACTGTGAACGAACGTCCGCGTATTGAGATAGCTTCTGGCCCTTATCCGTTGTGCGATGGTGAACCTCTTGATGTTCATGGTGAACTGGCACAGAAGTTCCCTACTTGTATCGATGATATGGGTTCTCCTATCATCAAGCAGGGATGGTTGTTGAACGATAGTGTTTACGTTGAGGGAACTCCTGTTACTTCTGCAGATGGTTGGGAACAGACGGCAGTCTACTATGCAACTAACGCTTGTGGTACCACAACTGCCCAGCATACTTTGTTCACCCATTGCTGGCCTCCACTTGAAACCACTCTCGACAGTTTGAACCTTGTCGGTAATTCGGCCGAGAAGTTGCGCTTGTTGAAAAAAGACTCGCTCTATACTAGCGATAGCCTGCGTGTTAAGCTGTATACTCGTTACGAGCCTTCACAAGTTCTTCTGACGACTAAGCCACAAGATAAGGCTAGAGTTTATAAGGGCGATGCCGTTACATTGAATGTGACCATGCCTTACGATGCTGCCATTACTAGATGGATGCGCATTGAAAACGAGTTCGACGGAGAGAACAACGCTTTGTTCAATAAATATGGTGAGATTATTAGTGGAGGAAGCCACGAATACGACGATGTTGACCTTGAACGAGAGTTGTTCTACCAGGTTCACGATACAACCGCTGGCGATTCTTCTATTTACGTCGCCTCTACTGTAGTCCGCAATTACGTGGTTCCAAATGTTGTCGATACTTCGTTCTACTACGTTTTGGTAGGTAACGGTGTTTGTCCTGCCGTAGTCTCAAATGTGGTAAAGGTTGACATAGTTAAGGAAATTCCAACGGCAATTACTCCTTATACCCGCGATGGCTTGAACGACGACTTTATGTTGGGTCACCATGTGATCATCTACAACCGTTATGGTCAGGTTATATTCGAGGGTGATAATGGTTGGGATGCTACTTATCGTGGTGTTCTTGTCGACCCTGGAGTTTACTTCTACAGTGTAGACTGGCAGGGTGGTATCTCGAAAGGATCGATAGAAGTTGTAAAAATAGAATAACATTTATACTGATTTACATCTTTTTTACCTAAACTCTAAGGTGTCTGGAACTCCAGGCACCTTTTTTTATTTGTTTGATTTTGATTAGGAAACATTGTCAGATTGTTATGCGGGAAATCTGGAACGACGCTAGTCCAATTAATTCTATCTGAATTCTTTTTTAAGAAAAAACTTTCTATAAGTAAGATTGTTTAAGGATAACTAACATTTCTCCGAAGTGCTGAAAAAGCCTTTTAAAAAGCCGTTTTGACGCTGAAAAAATCGTTTTAAATAATAAGAAAAACTTTTGTAATAATGTCGCTATTTGCCTATTTTTGTAGGAAATTGGCCCTTTAATAAATGTAGTTTCGGGTGATTTAGCATGCAAGGTTGTTGCTAACCATTTGTATTTAACCTATTTGCAAGGAATTCTATTTGTTAAAGGGAGTAGGTGTATTGTACGTATATGAAGACAAAAACCATTTTGCATTCTTTTGGTAAGGCAAGCATTTTGTTTGCTCTTTCGTTGTTGTCGTTTGCAAACGCAGAGGCTCAATTGACTATTTCTGCAGCAAAGACTCAGGTTTGTCCTGACTATCCGGTGGAGATTAAAGCAACGAAGACTGGGGCTCAGTCTTCGAATTATACAATGCTAAAGTATCGTGTTAATGGAGGATCATGGAAGAATAGTTCTGAGATTCCTACGAAAGATACTGATTTCATTGTAGATATGGATGCAAGCGCTTCCTCTATGGAATTTCAACTTGTTGACTATGGTAGCGATGGTAAGGAAAAAACGGAGAAATCTAATATAGTTCAAGTTAATCTCCAAACGGTTGGCTGTCCTAGCAATTGCCATATTTCTTCTACTGGTGATTATATTTCGGGTACCGATTTTGACCCGATAAATGGGACAGGAGTTGGTACAGAGATTCCTAATGGGGTTATTTCTTTCTTTAGTGAGTATGGTTTGACGTTTGATAAAAAAGAAGAAACACGCTATAAGATTTCTTCGGATATTACTCAATACGGTTTTCAAAAGCCCTTTTTAGATAAAAAAGATAATGCGGGCACCAACTGGTATTATGTTATTGACAAACCTGCTGTTGGCAATTCATATCCTTATAAAATCTGGTTCCCTAAAAATTTGTATCATGGGAAAACATATAGGTTTGTCGCACGCTTATATATCATGCCGAATAAAAATTGTGACCAATGGTCTTCTGCATCTTTTATTGCGCGTACGGCTCATGGTACGGTTACAACAGACTTCATTCAGGCTGATTTCTATGATGACAAAACCAATTCCTTGTTGGGTTCTGTAACTGGACGTGGAACAACGCCCCGTATATTCTTAGCGAAAACTGGGAATCGTAGCGCCCAAGATGGGTCCGATGGTCTTTTGACACCGGCACAGTGGCAAAGCCGCAACGATATGGTGAGGATGGATGTAACCTATTATGGTACTTTCCCAGACAAACTGCAAGAAGAGTTCGTTTTTGAACCGATGTTTGAAAATGTGCAATGTGCCAAGATTGCTATTGACTTTATCTCTGCTGAGGTGGAGTCTGTATGTTTGGAGCAGGGTACTATATGCTTGGGGCAGTCGAAGACTGTTAATGCTGCCGGTTTCCCGAAAGATGCGGATTACACATGGGAAATTAATGGTGGAGGAGATAGTTGGACAGAAATTGCCGGATTAAGAGGGAAAAAAGAGGTAGTTATTACACCTAGTGTAGTAGGTGTAAATAAATATCGTGTACGTTCCGGAAATAAAGTCTCTGTAGAATTTGTTATTCCGGTCAAGAATTGTGCGCCAGAACCTCCTCATGACATTAAGGGTGACGAGAAAATTTGTGCGCCTAATTCGGCTACTTACGAGGCTATCCTTAACGATACCCGTGACAAGGTGGTATACAAGTGGACGCTGAAATCGCCTTCGGGTGCTGTTTTGGCTACGCTGAATGTTGATGATGAAACAGACGATGCTACAATTCTTAAGAATGCCGATTTGTTGCATCCTTCTTCTGGTAAGGTTTCTCTTACCATTCCTGCTTCTTATCCTGACGGGGCTTACAAACTCGAAACCGCCCTGTTCTTCGATGGCATAGCGGTCGGTAATCCTGTCGTCAAGACGATCAATGTCTACCAGAAGCCTAAACCTACAATCGATTTGGCGAGCTCTACTATATGTCCGTTCACCGAGAACTTGTTCACAGTTTCTCCAAACAAGGCTACTTACACCTACGAATATACCACTAACGCGGAAAAGGCTGGCGCTGCTAACCAGGGCCGTATAAAGTTGCCGAACGACGTTTGTTCGCTCGATGCTCTTTCTATCGCGGTACGTGTGAAGGTTACCGATATGCCTACCTGTTACGGTGACGCTTCTGTCTCGAACGTGCCGGTAAACAATTCCGCTCCGAGAATCGATTGTGCGCCTTTGGGCAAGCACTGGAGCATGAAGGGCTATAACAGTATTGAATTGCCTGCTGACAAGAAAAATTATACCATCACACTGCCTCTTGCGGAATTGGCCATTTTGGCTACCTGCGATCCTGATCCTGTCATCACTATTTCTGCATCGGGTAAAGATGTGTTGGGGAATACGTTCGTTTTTGCAACCCTCTCGAAGAAGAGAAGCCAATACACCGCTGCCGATCTGAATGTGACGATTCCGGTTACGGCCGATGCCACTTCTTCTAACGGTATCACCTTTACTTATAAGGTTACAGACGGATGTGGTCGGACTTCTGAACCTTGTTCCCAGAAGGTGATTGTACGTGATGTGACCCCTCCTAATGTTGACTGTAGCAAGATAAAGTCGTACGACAACGTTCATCTGTCTAAACAGCCTGACGATAATTGTGTGGCGGTCCCTGGTTATAATAACGAAGAACTGCCTTTGTTGTCGGTCCCTAACCTTCCTGACTTGAATGGGGCAGATGAAGTGACCGTTAATTATATTGGTCGTCTCGAAAATCCGGCTTCTGAGCCAGAGGCTGTCGCTACCTCGGTGGGCTTGTTTAACCACGATGTCATGTTTAACGAGCCGTATGTGGCAGGTACGACCTACATTCTTTGGGAGTTTTCCGATGAAGCGGGTAATGCTAAATACTGTATGCAGCACGTGTCGGTTATCAACGACAAAAAGCCGGAAGTGACTTGTCCTTCAAACGATTACGGCAAGTTCTCTGTCGACGACAATTGTGAACTCTCTTATGCCGAGTTGTTCGCCAAACTGCCTGCTGCCGAGTTGCCAACTGCCAAGGACCCATGTCCGAATGGCAATTTTGAGTATACGACTGAAAATGCGCGTTTGTTCTACCGCTTGAAAGGAGAGGAAGAGTGGATTGAGATTACAGAGTCGATGCATAACCAGAACCTGTTCTCGGCAGGTAAGGAATACGGCAATACCTATGAGTTTGAATGGCGATACTACAAGCAGGGTGAGTCTGTTGCTGTCGATAAAGAGGTATTTGGTGTCTGCCAATCTCAGTTTACGGTGGTCGATTCTGTCGCTCCTGTAACAGACTGTAGTCTGGTGAAGGACGTGGTTGTGCCTTTTAACTCGAACTCGAAAGAATACCGAACATTTAATTATGCGTCGTACCAGTTACCAGAAGATACTGTTCATTATAATGACGCTGCTCACTACGATGATCAAAACAAAAAGTATTGGGACGATTTCAACACGTATACGTTGGAAGGTTTGTTCAATGTGATTCCAAAAGCTGTAGATGCGTGCGATGGGGAGTTGTTCCCAGTTGTTTCCGTTGTGTTTGAAAATAAGGAAGAGGTTATAAGCGGAACGGAAGCGCAAATATTAAATCAACTCCGTAACCGTCCGTTCAAGGAAGGTAGGTCTATTATCAAGTATACCTACACCGATAAGTCGGGTAATGTGAGTGTCTGTCAGCAGGTTATTGTGGTTTATAGCGGGCTTTATGCGCATTGTCCTGAACCGATTGTCCTGACTGCAGGTGCAGATTGTAAGGCGACTTACGATTTGAAGCCTAAGGATGTTCCAACGGCACAGGTGACTTATATCCGTGAGGTTAAACGTAAGAGGTATGATCATGATGATTCTATGGGGCCTAATAACAAGTGTTACGAAGTTGTACCTGTAGCGGATGAGGATGAATACGCGGATTTGCGACAACTTACCGACTCTATGGCTCCGGAATTAGCGACAAAAAAGGTGTTTGTGTATCCGTTCAAGATAGAAAAGGTCACCAATGTTGATGAAGATGGAAATCCTACTTCTTCTTCACAAACTTCAATCTTTTCCAACTCTGACGATAATACCTTGTCTGAGGCTGTTTTAAAGGTAGTACAACATATGTATTACAGTAACAGTCAGCAATCATTTCAGTTTCTCAGAAAGGCATGTGCAGGATCTGATGCTGATGTTCCTCGACCAGATGCTATACAGGTATGGAAAAAGATTCAGTTAAGAACTGGTATCAAAGAGCAGTTCGGTGGCGGGTTCATGACTTTCGATAAGGGAACTCACAAACTGGTGTTCTCTTACGAAAACGGACAGGGTGAGGAGAAATCATGTTCGGTTATTATTAAGGTTGAAGACCAGACCCCGCCAAGTGTTGTTTGTGGCGAGTGGGGCAAGGACTATACTTTGCCTGCTGACGAAGACTGCCAGCACGAAGCTACGCTTGGCAAACCTACTGTCGACGAATTGAATGTTACCGATAATTGTACGACTAATGCCGCTGATTTTACTTTGACGCTTGACCGGAAGTACTGGGAGACGGGTAGAAGTATTTCTGCTACTCCTTCTTCTACTGGCGGTAAATACAACGACCCTTACAAAATGGGTACTACCATTCTTGTTTGGACGGTTGCCGATGCCGATGGTAATACAAGCACTTGTAAAAGTACGATTGTTGTAAAAGACGAAACCGGACCTACGATTGACTGTAAGGATGGCCAGTTTGATGATATTCATGTCGACGCTGACCCTGAAGACGAATTGTGCCGTACGCCGGCTACTGAGGTGATAAGAGCCGGTCTTAAACTTCCACAGTTCGCTAACGATAAGTGTTCGCCTTATATCGACCCTTCTGGTACTCAGCCTATTATGATTTCGGGTACTGGCGTACGTGACGACAATCCATCGTTGGATGTCTTCTCGGGCTATTATAAGGGTATCACCACCATTACATGGACGTTTGTTGATGCTGCTGGCAATAAGACACAGTGTCCTCAGCGTATTATTGTGGAAGATAACACTGCTCCTATTCTCGATTGTTCTGATTTGGAGGCACCTATAACCGTGACGCTAGCATCTGACAAGTGTACGGTGCCTCAGGCGCAAGTGAAGCTTAAAGAGCCTAGTGCTCGCGATAACTGTACTCCGACGGATGAACTGAAGTTCTCGAATAATGCTCCAACCGAATACAAAATCGGTACCAATATCGTAACATGGACAGTGACCGACGAGCGTGGCCTATCTAGTACTTGTGACCAGAAGGTGGTTGTTAAAGATACGGCTGTTCCTAAGGGTTCTTGTCCTCCTGATATTGATGTCAATGCTCCTATTGGAGCCTGTGAGGCGTCGGTTTCTATTGATGCTGCCGACTATGTGATAAACGATCCGTGTGACGGAGAGTTGAAGCCTGCTTTCTCAAAACGTAGCGACGGTAAGGCGCTCTCTGCTGTTTACCCTGTGGGTACTACGGTCATCACTTGGGTTTATACAGATAAGTCTGGTAACAAGAAGTATTGCTACCAGAATGTTAATGTGCACGATGCTACACCTCCGGTTGTGACTTGCCCTTCTTCTAGCTCTAAACCGAAGGAAATAACGGTGCCTGCTGGTTTGTGTGCTGTTTCTGCTGCCGATGTGGCTAAGAAAATCACGCTCCCTACCGCTTATGACGAGTGTCAGGACGACGATCCTGTTATGTCGGGTGTGCGTTACTTTAAGGGCAAAGATGGCCAACAAACACCTACGTTGGTAAAAGACGCAAAAGGTAAGGCGGTGGCTTGGAACGATGGTTCTGTTCCTTACCAGCCTGGCTATTACACCATCCGGATTGTATTTACCGATAACGAGGGTAATGAGTCGGTACCATGCGACATTGAGGTATTTATTAAGGATATTAACTCTCCGGTTGTTACTTGTTCTGACTTCTTGACCGATGAAACCAAGGAGTTCGCTACTGGCGACAATGAATGTGAGGTTACAGTAACGAAGGCCGATTTGGGTGAGACCAATACGAAGGCTTACGAGTATTGCGACGACAGAGTTGAAATTAGTGCTGTTCCTTACCTTTATGCGAATGGTGCCCGTGAGTCTACGGTGTTCACCCAGACTTCTATTAAGTCGGGCGAGTCGGCTACCATCCATTGGGTGTTCACTTCGGCTACTGGTGCCGAAACGGTGTGCCCTCAGGTGGTATCGATTGTCGACAGAACCGAACCTAAATGTACGTCCAATTCGCTTACTGTAAAAACTCCAGCAGTGTCTAGCGAATGTGCTGCCGATGTTGAAGTTGTGTTGAGCCGTATTGGTGCGACAGACAACTGTGGTGGAGATATCAAGTACGAGTATAAGTTAGACGAGGCAACAGCTTTCGTGCCTGTAACGAAAGATACTACATTCAAGGGCTTGAGTGTGGGTACGCACAAAATCAAATGGCAGTTGACCGACGAGTCGGGCAACATCAAGTCCAATGCCTGTATGACTTCTATTTTTGTGGAAGACGGCACTTATGCCACTTGTGAAGATGAAGTGTTGCCTGATGTTGAGTCGGCAGATAACAATACCGACTGCTTCGTGAACGTTTCTCTTCCTTTGGCTAAAAATGCGACCGATAACTGCTCGCCTGATGATATTACCTACCGCTATAAGCTCGATGACGACGACTATAAGGACATCTCTGCTGAAACGAGACTCTCGTTGCAGGCGGGTACGCATACCATTTATTGGGAGTTGTCTGACGGTAGTGTCACTAAGCCGCAAGCTTGTAAGACTACTGTAACCGTTATCGACAAAACGGCTCCTACCTGTACCAATAAGGATATGGGCGATGTGCTTTCTGACGATGATGTTTGTAGCACCAATGTGGTGGTTAAGTTAGACGATATTAAGGCTAAAGACAACTGTGGCAATACGGTTACGTACATGTACAGGGTGGATAGCGATACCGAATATAATGCGGCTTCTGGTAACTTGTCTCTTCCTCTTGAGGTGGGTAAACATACCGTTTACTGGAAGTTGAGCGATGGTGTGAACTCGCGTGCCGAGGCTTGTAAAACTGTCGTTAACGTGTTAGGTAATGTGCCTTTGGAAATCACTTGCGATGAGGATGCTCCTGCTGTTACGTTCAAGACAGACGATTGCGGTCCTGTTGACATCTCTTCTATCGAAATTCCTCAGGCAACTGACCCTTGTTATGGCAAGGTGGATGGTACTCCTAGTATCGATATCATCAAACCGCTTCCTTTGGGTGACCACGTCATTACTTGGACATTTGTTAACCACGATAATACGCAGTCGACAACATGTAAGCAGACTGTCCATGTGGTTACAACCCAAAAGTTGATTACCGATTGCCAGAGTCCTGCTGCTCCGCTTAAGTTGAAGGACGGCAACTGTATGATTAACTATCCGCTTACACAGCGTTGGGCAACGAACCCTTGTAACGAAAACGAGAACATCAGGGGTGTGGCTTATGTGTTCGGCAGTAAGGTTGATCCTTCAGGATACGCTTCTGTTCAGTTCCCTGCCGGTTCTTGGGATATTGTTTGGAAGTTTAAGAGCGTGTCGAATACACTCGAAACATACGAAGACGAATGTGTTGAAACAGTTATCGTTGATGATGAAAACGGTGCGACAATGCCTTGTAAGGACGGCGTAAAGGTTGAAAAGATCATCGACGAATGTGTGGTCGATGCCGCAGATCTCGATTTCAAGAATGAGGGTGTTATTGCTGACGAAATCTGTTGGGACGGTCATTTCGTTACTCCTAATATCTGGGTGACCGATAAAGACGGTAATAACTCAACTCCAGTTCACGATCCGAAAGATTTGGGCTCTTTCAAGCCTGGCAAGTACGAGGTGACTTGGGAATATATTTTCCATCCGAGCGGATTGGGTGCCGAATTGAAGGCATATTGCCACCAGCCGGTTGAAATTTACACGACTAAAGAAATCGTTATCGATTGCGATGCTGCAGCATTTAACGAAATCGATAAGGATGCTAATGAAAATTGTGTGGTTCCTGCCGATGAAGTGACTTTCAACGCTCCAGATGCTAAGAATCCGTGCGATGCTGATGTGTCTATTGCTGCACAAGCCTATATTGATGGTAATAAGATTGCCGATAATAAATTCACAAAGGCATTTGAACTGGGTACTACTACCGTGGTTTGGAAGTATGTCGATGAGACGGGTACGTTGACCAACTCGGTTGCTACTTGCGAGCAGAAGGTGGTGGTTACCGATAAAACTAAGCCGGAGGTGGCTTGTGAAGAAGACATCACCTATTACCTTGGTTACGATGCTAACGGTGTTCAGAGCGAGTGCTCTGCTGCTCCTGCCGATATCAACTTGAAGCGACCTTCTGTTTCAGATAACTGTACATCTTCGACCGACGATTTCAAGTTCTGGTTGAAACGTGAGTTCAATGGTGCTGTTGTCGACAGTTTGGCTCCGTTTGCTCCTGGTGTTACTGTTGTAACCTGGACGGTTAAGGATCAGGCGGGCAATGCGTCTACCTGCTCAATGAAGGTGACGGTTCTCGACACTGTAAGTCCTAAGCCTGAGTGTCCTGCCGATTTGACGGACATCAAGGCGCCGGTTAACACTTGTGAGGCCGAAATTCCTGCCATTTCGCCTGAGGCATATAAGTTTAAAGATGTGTGCGATACCGAGGAGATTATCCCTGTAGGTACTCGTGACGATGGCAAACTGATTTCTGACCCTTATCCGGTTGGTAAGACCCTTATCACTTGGGTTTATACCGACTCGGTGAACCTGTTGTTGCCAGAAGACGAGCGCCATGTCTTTGTCTGCAAACAGGAAATCTCTGTTGCCGATACGACTATGCCTGTTGTCGATTGTTCGAATACGGCATCGCCTATTAATGTGGAAACTGAACTTGGCGAATGTCAAGTCCCTGCCGAAAAGGTTATTGATAATATAACCCTCCCTACCGCTACTGACCAGTGTCAGGACGAAGCCCCTGTTATGACTAGCAACCGCTGGTATTTGGGACGCGAGGGCGATTCTATTCCAACTCGCCAGTTGAATGCTGGTGCCGACATCAAGTGGAACGACGATGTTCCGTTTAAGGCCGGTTATTATGAAATTCATTTCATCTTTACTGATAACTACGGCAATTCCGACAGTTGTAGCCAGAAAGTGTTTGTCAAGGATATCAATCCTCCTTATCTGAACGATTGTAAGGAAGTTCTCGATGTGGTTTTGAATCCGTTAGATGGTGAATGTGAGGTTGCTATTAATCCTGTCGAACTCAATACCTACAAGGGTAAAGAAGTTTGTACGGGCGTGGCTATAGAAGGAGTTCCTGCTCTGCTTGTGCAGAATGGCGATGAGTTTACTGTTTCTGCCGACCCTATTCCTGCTACGTTGACTTCTGGCGACAGTCTTTACATCCGCTGGACATACACTTCACAGATGGGTATATCGGCATATTGCGACCAGAAAGTCAAAGCGGTCGACAACCAGAAGCCGGTTATCGATTGTAAAGTGTTGACTCCAGACATTGAGTTGACTGCCGACGCGGATAAATGCTTTATTCTTGCAGAAAATGCCAATATCGCTTATCCGACTGTAGAGGATAACTGTGGTACCATTACCGGTCGTCCTGTCCGTATTGATACGTTGACCAATTTGCCGAATGGTTTGACCATGGCTGATCCTTACCCAACAGGTAAGTCGGTTATCCGTTGGTACTTTGAAGACACCAATGAACTGAATACCGATTCGTGCGACCAGTTGGTATTTGTGAAGGGTAGCGTTAAACCAGAAATCGATTGCGATACCATTGAGAGTGTAGTGTTGCGCGATACCATTGCAACTTGCGATATTGCCGAGCAGACGCTTGTAGTTCCTGTTCCTGTCGCAATTGACAATTGTGCGCCTACCGACGACCTTAAGTCGGTTAAGGGTGTCGGTACCCGTAGCGATGGTAAGGAAATAGACGATCTGTATCCGTTGGGTATTACAACCATTACTTGGAGTTTCACCGACTTTACTGGCGCTGCAGTAGCTACTTGTAACCAGCAAGTGAACATTGTCACCGAGCAACGGCTTATTACCAATTGTGCCGATACTACGGCTGTCTATGCATTGGATAAGGACGAGTGTTTGAAGAATATCCACCTCGACCAGCGTACTGCTAAACATCCATGTCCTGACGCTGTTGCCGACAATGAGAAAGAGTTCGACGGTGTTCCTTATCTGAATGGTTCGCCAACAGCGCTTCCTTCTCTCGATATTCAGTTGCCTGCGGGTACCCACTATATTACATGGGTGTTCACAGACCAGACGAATACGCTGGCGGCGCCTATCGATACCTGTATCGACTCTATCAGAGTGGGTAACGATAATGTGCCTCCTGTTCCTTGTGTGAACGATAAGATTGACACTACGCTTCAGGACCTCTGTGAACTTCCTGCTGCTAAAGTCGATTTGAAGAATACCGGTGTTATTGCTGACCAGCTTTGTGGTGATCCGGGTGAGAAGGTTATCCCTGAAATATGGTTGACCTCAAACCCTGAGGGAGTTGTGCACGACCCTGCCGACCTTCCTGCCATTACTACTGGACGCGATACTGTAATCTGGAAGTATGATTTCAATCCTGGTCATCTGGGTATTTTCACCGTATGGTGTAAACAGCCTATTGATATAAAGACGACCAAGGGCATTGATCTTGCCTGCCCAGATTCGGCCGATAATGTGATTACTATTATTGCTCCGGCTCACGCTTGTGAGGTTCCGGCCGATACCATTACACTTAATCCGCTTGTTGGTAAGAACCCATGTATCGATACTGTGCTTATTGCTGGTGTGCCAGATCGCGACACGACTTTGGCTTGGCCAATTGGTCTGACTACCATTACTTGGACGTATACTGATACAACCGAAACGCTTGTCAACAACGTGGCTATTTGTAAGCAGTATGTTGATGTGAAAGATACGGTTAATCCGAAGGTCGATTGTGAAACCATTTATGAAGGCATCAACCAGATACTTGCTAATTGCAAGACTACAGCCGACGACCTTGGCTTGAAGGCTGTTGATGTTACCCAGTGTGGTTTCACGATGACTCCTGTTCCAACCCGTTTCAGTGGAAAGGACTTCAACGACGACTATGTGGCCGGTAACGATACCGTATACTGGACCTACACCTATCCGCACAATGGCTTGACTACGGTATGTGCTCAGCCTATCATTTTGCGCGATACGGCACCAGTCTTCGATTGTAACGACTTGAATACGATTACGCTTACTGCCGATGAAAACGAGTGCGTCATCAAGAAGTCGTTGGCAGAAGTGCTCGATGCCCTTTCTCCTTATCCGACTGCGACCGACCCTTGCGACACCGAAAACCCAATTCCTGGCGTTTACAGACTGGCCGATGTTGATACCTTACCAACACAGTTGGTTGCGGGCGACACCATCCATGTGGTTTGGTCGTTTGCAGATGCCAGCCGCTTTGCCGATACAACTTACTGCGATCAGCTGGTTATCGTAAAGGGTAATGTCGTGCCTGTTATCGATTGTGAGGTGGCTGCTCCTGCCGTTAAGGATACTATCAACGACTGTGGACCTGACCAAGAGCTGAAACTGCCTATTGTTAAGGCTTATGACCCTTGCTTCAATGACTCTATTCCAGGCTCGTTTGTCCGTAGCGATAACGAGACTGAACTGAATGCTCCGTTCCAGTTGGGTCAAACTACTGTAACTTGGACGTTCTGGAATGTCGATTCTACGGCATCGAAAGTCTGTGAGCAGAATGTGCACGTTTATACCACTAAGGAAATTGAGAAGCCTTGCGACACCGCCTATATGCCGGTTGTAGAGGTTCCTGCTCCTGAAGATGCTTGTACTGTTCCGGCTGACGAAGTCAAGCTTGAACCAGCATTTGCTATCAGCCCTTGCACACGCGACACCATCTGGGGTGTTCCTTCGCGTTTCGACGGCGAGGCTATGGATGCTCCATACAGAATTGGCAAGAACATCATTATATGGACGTTTACCGATGTGACCGATAATTTGGTTATCCAGTCCGATACTTGCCAGCAGATTGTCCGTGTCGGCTCTGTTGAGGTTGAACCTGTCAATTGTGACAGTTTCCCTGCTATAGAGAAGATTTTGGCTGAGGGTAATTGTACAATCGATGCCGCTGAATTGGGTATCAAGGCGCCTACCATCATCGACCGTTGTCCGAATGGTGCCGCCGACGCCGAGCCTGAATTGGTATTGCCTATAATCACCCGCTTCTCTCAACCAGGTTGGAGTTCGTCGAATGTGGTTGAAGTGGCTGAGTTTGGTGTGGGTTACGACACCTTGTGGTGGTCTTATCCTCGCTTCTCTACCGTCTGCGCACAGCCTATCCATATTATGGACAGCGTAGCGCCTAAGTTCGACTGTAACGATATTCTGCCAATTTTGGCTGAAGCCCCTGATGGCGAATGTGAGTTGAATGTGGCTGATATTATTGTTGAACCATATCCTGTTGCTAAAGAGTCTTGTACCGACGTGGAAATTGTTGGTGTGCCTACTTTGGAAAATGGCGATGCTTTGCCTGAAACCCTTAAGGTGGGTGACTCTATAGTGGTGAAATGGACGTTCTCTGCTCCTGGCCTTTCTACGAAGGACAAGATTTGTGAACAGCCAGTCCGTGTTATTGGAACGGCCGCTCCTATATTCGATTGCTCTTCTTTGTCGATGCTTGAGTTCACTACCGACGAGTGCGCACTCGACTTGAACGAACAGTCTATTCCTACTCCGGTGGCAATCGATAGCTGTACGGGTAAGGAAGTCGCTGGCGTGGGTGTCCGTGCCGATGGTGGTGATGTGTTCGGTACTTATCCGCTCGGACAGACCGTCATTACTTGGAGTTTCACAAGTCCAGACAGCAAGACGACCAAGTACTGCGACCAGTTGGTTGAAGTGAAGACGACTAAGGTTATTGACGCAAAGTGTGGCGAGGAGAATTATCCGGCTTTGAGTTACGAGGTTAGCGATGGCAACTGTACAGTTCCTTCTGAAGAGGTAGATAAGAAGTTGTCGAAGCATGCTGCGTTCAACCCTTGTAACACCGATATCCAAATCGACGGTGTACCTTCTCGTAGCGATAACAAGGATATGAGTGAACCTTACGAGATTGGCGTTACAACCATTACTTGGACGTTTACCGATACGACTAACACGTTGGTAAATCCAGTTTCTGTCTGCGAACAGACTGTGACTGTTGTTGACGTGAATACACCTCCTGTCGATTGTCCTACTGCATTCCCTGCTGTTAATTTGGCATTAGATGCGGACAATTGCGACTTGGATTTCTCTAAGATTCCTGTGAATATCGATCCGCTTCCTGCACATCCATGCTCGGGCGAGAATATGCTTATCGACACTTCTCGTACCAGTGGTTTGAAAGTTCTTGATCCTTACACTGTAGGAGTCGACACCATTGTTTGGAAACTCTGGTTCCCTAGCAACAACATCCCTGTCTACTGTTACCAGCGTATTGAGGTGAGAGACACGATTGCTCCTTCGTTCGACTGCTCAATGCTGGCCGATACCATTTATGTGGAATTGAAGACTGCCGGCAATTCTGTAACGTTCGACGAGGTGAAGGCTAGAGGATTCTTCATTCCAGAAGTGACCGACATCTGTACCGATGTGTTCACCGAGGTGACACGTGACGATAACAAGGCACTGGAAGACGATTATGTGTTCGGTAATACGACCATTACCTTCCGCTTCTACGATATTTATGGTAACGATACCATCTGCTCGCAGGTTGTCAAGGTTATCGATATGATACCTCCTAAACTCATCTGTCCTACTCTTGAAAACCATATCGCTTGTATTACCGATACAACTCCGGCTATTACTTCGTACGAGGAATTTGTTGCTGCCGGTGGTTCGATTGAGCCTGAAAGCAAGGCCGATCTTCTGACTTTCCGTCATGAAGACAAGGTTGTTGGCGATGACAAGTGTAACGCGGTTGTTACCCGTAACTATATAGTTACTTCGGTTACTGAAGTAGATGTATATTGCGAAACTCCGCAGCACTTCTATATGAAGGACTCTATTGCTCCTACTTACGAGGGTATTCCTGCTAAGGGCGCTTCGAGAAAGACCACTTGTGACCAGCTCGAAATTGACCCTCCTGTTGTGACTGCGGTTGACAACTGCGACCCAGAACCTAAGTTGCAGATGTTTAGTCGTTCAACCCAGGGTGACGATCCTTCTAAGTGCGACTACTACAACTACGATGTCATCTATACATGGGTGGCTACCGACCGTTGCGGTAACGAGGCTGACTCGGTTCGCTACACGGTTCATGTGGTCGACACAGTGGCTCCTTCTATCGATCTGCCAGATGACTGGGGAGACCCTGCACACCCAATTTATCTGAAGAAGTGTAAATTCGGTATTCCAGACTTGACTCAGTTTATTCCTGAGGAACTGGTATCTCAGAACTGTGGCTCTAACGAGTATCTGACCTACACGCAGACACCTGCTGCTGGTACTGAAATTACCGCAACTACCGTTGTTACGCTCTCTATTAGTGATGTGTGTGGTAACCATACCGATCTGGAGAAGGTGGTAGAGGTTCAAGACCGCAAGGAGATTGTTTCTATTATTACTGGTGAAAATCCTGTTGTCTGTGGTGGCGACGAGACGCTCGATTCGGTTCGTTCAAGCCAGAACGATTTGACACAGACTAAGATTCGTAATGCGTTCGGCTTTACCTGGGTAATTGACTTGGGTAAGTGGGAGCCTGTTCCAACAACCTTGTTCTGGGATTACTACCGTACTAGCTTCGATGAGGAACACCTGATTTATAGTAACAACCCAGAAACTTATGCTTCTAGGTTTGAATCTGTTAACGCTCCTTCTAAGGGTAGTCCTGAAGAGAAGGCGGCTGCCGACGCTGCTTATGCGCGGTACCTCATGTTGCTCCGCCAGCACCAGTCCGATGTCTACTACTTCGTGGCTATGGATACCGTTTCTGGTTGTAGCGATACCGCTTCGGTATACGTAAAGGTTGACGAGCGTCCGCGTTTGCAGCTTGCTAGCGGTTCTTGGCAAGTCTGTGAATTCGATTCGCTGTCATTGAATGGCGACTTTGGTAACAACTTCCCTGTATGTATCGACAACATGGGTGGTACTATTACCAAGCAAGGTTGGTTGATTAACGATTCTGTTTATCATCCACATGATTCTATCCTCTACGAGGGTGGCATCAAGCATACAGCAATTTACTATGCAACCAACCATTGCGGTACAACCACGACTTTCAACTCGCTCTATACCTCTTGCGATGGCGAACTTGAAACCTATAAAGATAGTTTGGCTGTTGCCGGATCTAAAGAGAACATGGAACTCTTCCGTCAAGACCGTTTGGTTTTGCGCGATAGTGTCGACATTGAAGTGTTTACCCACTTCGACCCTAAACAGGTGTTGTTGACCACAATGCCGCAGGCTAAACCTCGTGTTTGGACGGGTGAGGAAGCAGAGTTGATACTCACGCTGCCATATGAACCTTCTTATTTGTCGTGGAGACGTGTTGAGGGTGAGTACGACGCACGTACAGGTGCTGAATACGACAAACTTGGCAACATTATCTATGGTGGTAGTGGTGAAGACGATGATGCTGACCTCTTCCATGAGTTGTGGAATTCGCGCGATACCACTGTTGCCGACTCGGTATATTTGGCTAAGCGTGGTCTCTTGACCTTCCGTTACAACATTGTTCCAACCGATACTTCATATTATTATGCTGTAGTTGGTAATGGTGTTTGTCCGGCTGTAACCTCTAACCTGGTTAATGTCGATGTGCTTAAAGAGTTGCCTACTGCCATCACTCCTTATACGAAGGATGGTATGAACGACGACTTTATGCGCGGCCATCATGTAATCATCTTCAACCGTTACGGACAGATGATTCATGAGGGTAACGATGGTTGGGACGGTACATATCGTGGCATATTGGCAGACCCAGGCGTTTACTACTACAGTTGCGATATGAAGAACGGCGCTAACTTCAAGGGCTCTATTGAGGTCGTTAAAATCGAATAGGATGGCGCTTTGCTACCCGTCGGTTAACTAAGACGGAGAAGACAGACTTATTACGCGAAATATAACTACTTTTGATTTATCAGGGGCAATTCTCCACAAACGGAGAATTGCCCCTGTTTTTGTCTTTACTTTTCAACAATTACAATTTGTTTTGATGATTTATGTTCGTTATTGTGAAATTTAATTATATTTGTGAGAATACATATAGACTCAAATAGGCTGAACCTAACATTTTTTTGGGTGTATATGCATTATTGTGCTGTAACTTATTGGTTCACACTTTGATGTTATTCTAGAATGTAAATTAGTATATTATGTTAAAAATAGGTGGGGTAAAGCGTTTGTCCGCTTTAACATTTTTCATCGTTTTGTCCGTTATAAGGGTATCTGCGGCCATGTCGCTTAGTTCGGATGTGAAAATGGCGTGTCCGGGTGAGGCTATTGTGCTTGATGCGGGTGGTACTACCTCTGGTCATTATTTGGCCTATAAGTGGTCGTTAGACCAGGTGACATGGTACGATTGCCAGAGTTATACTGTGGCACGCCGTATCGCTACCGATATGACAGACAATCCGTCTGCTAATGGGGTATATTATAAGGTGGTGGATGTTACTGACGCTAGTAACTCATCACCAGTTATCTTTGTTGAAAAGGACAAGTCTGACGCTTGTGCTAAAACTTGCCATATTACCTCGACTGGCGATTATTTTTCTGGTACTGATTTTGACCCTGAGCGTGGTGTGAACAGCAAGTCACCGCAAATTCCAGAGCAGATTGTCGATTTCTTTGATGAAAATGACATTACTTTTACACATACTGACAAGTCGGCCTATACTATAACAAACGATTTAAGGAACTTTTTTAATGATCAGGAACCTGCTTTAGACGAAGGAAAACGTAATAACTACTATTACGTCTACGATGAGAATACAAAAGGTAGTACTCCTTTCTTCTACCGTTTCCTCTGTTCTACTTATGCGGGTAAGAACTACCGTTACACGATGCGTTTTTATGTCATGAAAACGCAGTATAATTGTGGCGGTTCTGCGGCTATCAAGTTGGAAACTGGACATGGTAACCAGACGACCGACCGTGGTTCGATTGTTATTATAGACGATGCGACAGGTGATACTATTGGTAAACCTGAGATTAATACGACTTTCGGACAAACCAACCTTGGGTTGGGTAGTGCCCCTGTTGGTAAATTGCTCCGTATAGAGGTGAATTATTATGGATACTTCCCTGTCGACAAATATGATCCAAATACAGGAAAGTATAATGGTTTGGAGTATTTTACGCTTGATCCATATTTCCAGCAATTTGATGGATGCTTTAAAGTCGCTATTGACTACATCTCTGCCGAAATTGAGTCGGTTTGTATGGAAAAGGGTTCAACTTGTGTAGGTCAAACTACTACTATCAATGCGGCTGGTTTCCCTCAAGACGCTATCTATCACTGGCAGTATCGCGATTCCAACGGTCAGTGGCAGACGGTTGTTGTGGGTGGTATTCCACAAAGGGGTAACCAGTTTACCCGCTTGTCGGTTCCGGTTAAAACTATCGGTAAATCTTATTACCGAGTTGTCGACGATAATCCGAACAACAAGAAATTCAATAACCTGACGAAGCAAAACGAGCAGGTTGTTATCGAATTCACCGTTACAGGTAAAGACTGTAATCCAACCCCAATTGATACTATATTGGGCGACAGCGTTATTTGTGCGCCAACTGTTGGTGGGGGTGTGAAAATGACGGTTGTTCCGGTCGATGTAAACGAGAATGTGTCTTATGTTTGGACGCTCTACGACCCTCAGCACAACAAGATTACCGACAAGTCTATCGTCTATCAAGAGGTTTCTGATACAAGAGGTACCCACGTATTTTTGCGTATGCCTGAAACTTCGTTGGAGGGTGTGTACGAGTTGCAGGTATTTATGACCAAGAAGGGTGATGAAGGAGTGGCTGTTCCTGTCGGCGACATAAAGACGAAGCGTATACACGTTTATCGGACTCCGAAAGCGCATTTTACAGTTGACGGTTTCTCGGGTACGGGTAAAGACTCTATCTGTCCGTCCGACAATCATCGTGAGATATATGCTTACGACAATACCCAGATTAACAACAAATACAAGTATATCTACACATGGCGGAATGCCAATGGTGTCACTACCGATGGTAGAACGGCGCTCATTTCTTGGTCGAATGCCGTACACGATTCCCTGTGTCTTGGCATCAAGAACAAACACCAGATTTGGGAGACTGTCGAGATTGCCGGTGTTGGCTGTAAGGCCACTTGGGATACTATTTTGAGCGTGAAGAAACCAGACGGACCTACTATCGATTGTAGCTCGTTGGGTAGCTCGAAGCAGGAAGTGGAGTTGGGGCCTACCCAGAAGACGACTACTATTACTTTGAATGTTCCTAAGGTTGAGGGTACATGCGACCCTTATCCAACTGTTTATATTGTGGGGGCTGGTTACGATGCCAAGGGCAACGATTTGTCGTTCCAGATTGTGGCCCGACTCGACAGCTTGCAAAAGGGGCTGGTTCCTGCTATGAAGCGTACTGTTCCGGCTACCGCAGGAAAGAAGGACAACAATGGTCTTGTGGTTACCTACTATGTGGTTGATGGCTGTAATAAAATGTCGTCGACCTGTATGGTGACTTACATAATTCGTGATGTGACTGGTCCTGATGTCAATTGTAATGACCCTCAGCTGAAACCTTTGGAGACCCGACTTTCTTATTTCAATGTGAATGTCAATGATGGTCTGGATACGTGTGAGGCTTACCCTGGCAAGGGTATACGTCCTGACTTGTTGCCTGTGATGTCGGCTCCAACCTTGCTTGACCAAAACGGTGTCGACGGCTATATTACGGGTGAGTTTGTCGGTCGACTCGATATGCAGAGCTCTGCCCCTGCAATGAGTGAGGCTTTGTTCTCAAAAAGTAAGATTGCTTTGAACGACCCTGTCCCTGCGGGTTATACATACATATTGTGGAGGTTTAGCGACGCTGTCGGTAACGCTTCTTACTGTATGCGGAAAATTACGGTTATCGACGACTCGAAGCCAACTGTTGAGTGTCCTGATGCCGAAATCAAGGAAATTTCGGTTCAGCGTAACACCGACGAGTGTGGTCTTTCGCTCGATAGCCTGATTGCGGCTATGGATCCGGCCGATTTCCCTATGGCTTATGAAATCTGTCCGACTAAATTAAAGATTAGTTCGGTCCGTTATTTCTACCGTTACATAGGTAGGGCTCCGACTTCTGGTGACCCTAATTCGGGAACTTATAATTATAGCGGGGGGTGGACTGAAATTACCGACAAGCAGCAACTCGTCTTTGCGTTGGGTAATGTTTACCAGGTGGCTTGGCGTTTCTACAAACAGGGTTCTGGCCAAACGGTTGACCACTCGGTCTATGCCGAGTGTATCCGTACCTTCTCTATTGTCGATAAGGTTCCGCCTGTTATAGACTGTAGTGTGTTGAGTGATACGGCTGTTACCGTGAACCTCAATTCGCAGGGTGACGACCTTACGTATGCGTCTGCGACAGACACGCCAATGCGTAATTATATTACTTATACCCTGAAGGGCTTCTTTAAGAAAATACCGATTGCGGTCGACGCTTGTAGTGGGGTGATTAATCCTGTTATATCGGTTATTACGCCAGATGGTAACACGACTGCTATTGGAAAGCAGAACGATGGTCTTGCTAAACTTCTCAACGAACTGCAGAAATTCCATTTCCCTGTCGGTATGTCTACTGTCTTGTATGTCTACACCGACAAGGCTGGTAACGAGTCTACCTGTCAGCAGAACATCATCGTATACGAGCGTATTGCGATGAACTGTAAAGACGAACTCGTTTTGAAAGCCGATGAAAATTGTGTCGGACACCTCGATGTTACGGCTGCTACCGTCGAAACTGCTATGGTTTCGTACGTACGTCAGTACAAATATAAGATGTACACTTCCTTTACCGGATTGACTTACGAGCCTGTAACCCAGGATAAGAGTGAAACCAATATGTTCGGTATTATTACCAAATATGGTTTCGACGACTGCCAGACGTTGCAAGACTCTATGAAGGGTGGCTTGTCGAACCGTATGGTTTCTGTTTATCCTTATCAGGTGAAGAAGGTTACTTATGTCGATGACAAGGGTGGCGAAACCGATAGCTCAACTGTTGTTGTCCTTAAAAACACTTCTGAACTGGAGGAACTCGATTGGAAACTTGTACAGCACCAGTTCTATAGTGGGGCGGGTCCTGTCGGACCTTTTGGCCCTGGCATGGGAGGTCCTGGCGTTGGCCCTGGTGTTGGCCCTGGTGTTGGCCCTGGTGTTGGCCCTGGTGTTGGCCCTGGGCAAAAGCCAACTTCTATAATTGATCAGGTATATAAGACCATTTCGTTGCAGACGAAGACGTTTGCAAAAGAGTTTACTGCCGATTTCAAGACCTTTGCGAAAGGTCGTCATAAAATTGTATGGTATTACGATAACGGACAGGGCGACCAAGACAGCTGTGTGGTTATTGTTTCTGTCGTAGATTCTACTGCTCCTACTGTAGAGTGTGGCGAGTGGGGTAAGGATATTGTTACCAAGTCCGATTCACTCACATGTCAGGCTGTTGTTAAACTGACCCAGCCTACTGCTAAGCAGTTGAATGCGTCCGATAATTGTACCGATGTCGACAATCTTGTTATTTCTTTCTCTCGTGTTTGGAAGAATAAGAAATACACTTCGTTAGACGATCCTTACGAACAGGGTACTACTGTCGTTACTTGGATTATTGCCGACGAGGCTGGCAACGAGGCGTATTGTGTACAGAATATTACGGTTAACGACTCTACTGGTCCTAACATCGATTGCGATAAGATTCTGGTGAACCCTATCTCAGTTGATGCCGACGAAAGCTGTTTGGCAAAGAAGGATGTCTTGGTTGACGCCGGATTGAAGATTCCGGTTGTAGACCCAAGTGCCGATTTGTGCTCTCCGTCTGCGGAACCTATCCGAGGCGTTGGTCACCGCGAGGACGTCAATGGGGTGGTAAGTCCGCTCGATGTGATGAACGATCCTTATTCGCTGGGTCTGACTTACGTGGTATGGACCTTCAGTGATACTTCAAATAATACGACGGTTTGCCGTCAGCTCATTATCGTGAACGACAAAACGGCTCCAGACGTCGATTGTTCTGTTTTTGAAGATAATCCGCTTGAATATGTGTTGGCGTCTGACCAGTGTTCGGCTCCTTTGTCTGAAATCAAGGTGTTGTTAGGAAGACACGTCGCTAAGGACAATTGCGATAAAGACTCTGTTGTGGGCGTTCCATATATGTTGTTGAAGAATGGCACTTCGCGTGTAGCTCTTCCTTCCGTATTTGTTAAAGACACAACTTACACTATAATCTGGGTGTTCACCGACGAGGCTGGCAACGAGGCTACATGTAACCAGTTGCTCTCTGTTGTCGATACAACTGCTCCAGATAACAGTATTTGTCCTGACCCTGTGAAGGTGATCGATGCTGACGTTAAATGTACCTTTACGTACGACGAACTCAATATTCCAAACCTCTCGGTCAACGACCTTTGCGACGGCGTGCTTGTTGGTAAACTGACGGGTGAGATTCAGCAGCCTAATGGCAAAACCGTTTACCCTTCTTCTATGGAAGAGTTCCAAGATTTGGAGTATTATGCGGGTACTGTCAATAAGTTTAAGTGGACCTTTACCGATCATGCGGGTTTGACCAGCACTTGTGAAATGACGCTGACCATTAACGATAGCATCCCTCCTGTTATCAACAACTGTGAAACGGGTAACGATGCCGTATACGAAATGTCGAATGGTGTTTGTTACGCAAAGTGGGCCGACCTTTCTAAATTGATTGTTATTCCGAATGCGTTCGACGAGTGTCAGGAATTGATCGATGGTACGGGCTCTTCTCCTATCGATCCTTTGGAAATCCGCCGTTATTTCAATGGTGAACTTGTCGCTGTCAGCACGGGCGACGATAAAGCATGGTGTGCCGACCCATTCCCACGTGGTTTAACCCGTTTGGTTTGGGTGTTCAGCGACCGGTCTGGCAATGTTGATTCTTGTGCTAAGACGTTGAAGGTTATTGCCCGCACCGACCCTAGCTTTATTTGCGACTCTATCCAGCCTAACCCTATGCGTCCGAAGGCGCTCGAGGGTGAATGCTATATTGAGTTCAACGACCTCGAATTTGGTACTTATTATGGCTTCGATGCTTGTTCTAACGACTCTATCAAGGCTAAGCTGTTGATGGCTCCTGTGCCTGAGGCTATTCCTGTACCGAAAGACCTCAAGTTCAATGTGGGCGATACCATCACAGTGTACTGGGTTGTGGTTGACGAGGATAAGAACTACGCTTATTGTCCGCAGGTGGTTATCCCTAGTCATAGCAACAAAATCAACTTCGATTGTAGCACGCTCGATTCTATTAAGTCGGTGGCTTTGGAAGGCGAGTGCTATATACCGGCAGAGGATTTGAATCTGCCTCATCCTTTTGCTATCGACAGTTGTGCGTTGGCCAACGGTGCTAACGACACCATCTATGGTGTTCCTACCCGTAGCGACAGTCTGAAGTATACCGATAACTATCCAACGGGTAAGACTTCTATTACTTGGACGTTTGTGAGTCCGTTCAACATCGACGATACAGTTTTCTGCCATCAGGTTGTGGTGGTCGATGGTAACAAGCACTTCGATTTGGATTGTGACGTGGTTTCTCCACAAATTAACGATACGGTTCCTGACTGTGGACCTGATCCGAATATTGTGCTGGTATATCCACAGGTTCCAGACCCATGTGTTGAAGATACTGTTATTACCGGTGTGCCTGTAGCTCGTACCGATGGTAAGGCTATTGACGCTGACTTCCCTCTCGGTCCTACAATTATTACTTGGACGTTTACCGACGCTACGGGTGCTATTACCGATACCTGCCGTCAGAAGGTTTTGGTACTTACTGAAAAAGACCTCATCAAGCCATGCGACACTGCCGCTATGGAGACTTTGCTTGTTGCTGCTCCGGAAGACGCTTGTACAGTTCCTGCCGCTGATGTACCTCTCGAAAGACCTTATGCCCTCCATCCATGTACGTTCGACACGGTTTGGGCTGTTCTTTCCCGTCCGGGCATTTCCGATTTGAATGCGCCTTATAACATTGGTTTGAACCGTTTGGTTTGGACCTTCACCGATACTACCAACACTTTGGTTAATCCTGTTGGTATCTGCGAACAGTTTGTCAAGGTGGGTGATGTTGAGGTTGAACCAGTCGATTGTAAGAATATGCCAGACATCAGCAAGGTTCTGAAAGAAGGCGACTGCTTGATTGACTTTGCAGACTTCGAACTCAATGTGCCTCCGGTCATCGACCGTTGTCCGAATGGTGACCCTAACGGTGAACCTGTCGAGATTAAGCCGCTCATTACGCGTGCTTCGAAGAAGGGATGGTCTACTACCGAAGTTAGCGAAATCGGCACCTTTGGTGTGGGTCGCGATACCATCTTCTGGCTGTACACCATTGCCGGTAACGAGTTCCTTTGCGAACAGCACATTTCTGTAAAGGATAGTGTTGAACCAGTATTCGACTGCTCTAAGCTCGGTCTGGTTTTGGCAGAGGCTGAAGATGGCCAGTGTGAGGTTCCGCTCGATGCTGTGCTGAAACTGTTGCAGCCTTATCCGGTCGCTGTTGAAACATGTACGGGCGACTCTATTGAGGGTGTGCCTTCTCTGGAAGATGGGTCTGACCTCCCTGCTACCTTTAAGGTGGGCGATACTGTGGTTGTTAAGTGGACCTTCATCGATACGCTGGTTAATGCCAAGGCGAGGATTTGCCGTCAGCCGGTTACTGTTATCAGCAATGCTGAGCCAATCTTCGACTGTAACTCGCTCGATACGTTGTTATACGTTGCACATGGCGCATGCTCTATTGTTCTGACTGAGGATAGCATTCCTATTCCAGTTGCTAAGGATTCTTGTACGGGTACCGATGTGCCTGGCGTTGCGAGCCGTGCTGACGGTGGTAGTGTTTATGGTACTTATAGCACGGGTTTTGTAACCCTTACTTGGACGTTCGATTCTCCTTACAGCAAGAAGAATAAGGTTTGTAGCCAGGTTAT
The DNA here is from genome assembly GCA_002362105.1 of Bacteroidales bacterium UBA3297. GTDB lineage: Bacteria > Bacteroidota > Bacteroidia > Bacteroidales > Paludibacteraceae > Physcocola. The sequence continues at coordinate 23,788 of DETD01000005.1, read as the reverse complement.
ACACGTGGTAACTGACCTTGAAATTGATGCTCAGTGTGGCGAGGAAAACTATCCTACTATCAAGGTGGCTGTTGAAGACGGTGTTTGTGAGGTTGATCCTGCACAAATCCTTGAAAAGATTCACGAGCATACTGCTGTTAACCCTTGTCACAACACTTGGATTATTAAGGGTGTGCCTACGCGTAGCGACGGTAAGGCGCTTGATGATAATTATCCGATTGGTCTGACGATTATCACTTGGACCTTTACCGATACAACCAAAACATTGCTGAACCCTGTTTCTACTTGCGATCAGCGTGTTGAGGTGGGCGACAACAACGAACCTCCTGTCGATTGCGAGAAGTCGTTCCCTGCTGTTACCCGTTATTTGGATGCTGAGAACTGCTTTATTGAATTTGCTGAAATTCCGGTGTTCCTCGACTCTATGCCTGTCAACAAGTGTAATGGCGATGTGGCTGTACTCGACACTACCCGTGAAAGCGGAAAGTCTATGAGTGAGCCATTCGAGGTGGGTAAAGATGTCATCATCTGGAAGTTTACATTCCCTTCCAACAACCAGACAATGGTTTGTTACCAGAATGTGGAGGTGATTGATACTGTTGCTCCTCCTTTCGAGTGTAGCGTGCTTACACCGGTTATCAACGTGGCCTTTAAGGTGGCCGACGTTAACTATGTGACTTACGACGAGGTGAAGGACGCAGGCTTCTACATTCCTGTGGTAACTGACTCTTGTTGCGAGGTTAAGACTACGGTTACACGTAGCGATAATTTGAAGCTGGAGGATAATTATCCTTATGGTGAGACGGTGGTTACCTTCGTCTTCTCTGATGACCATGGTAACGATAATGTCTGCTCGCAGATTATTAAGGTTTCCGACATGATTCCTCCTAAGGAGGTTTGTCCGAAAGTGGGTGGCACCTATGCCTGCTTGACCGATGTGCCTGCCGAGATGTCTTACAACGAGTTTGTGGCTGCCGGTGGTTACCTCGACGACCCTTCTCGTGCCGATTTGTCTACCTTTAAGGCTGTTACCGAGGTAGTCGGCGATTCTTGTGAGGCGATGGTTATCCGCGATTACCATCTCTTGTCTATTCGTCAAGATTTGGTGACTTGCTCGAATGGTCCTGACACGTTCTACGTGAAAGATAATGTGGCGCCAACCTATGTGGGCATTAGTCCGGTGGGCGAATCTGTAAATGTCGCTTGTTTCGATGTTAATTACGAGTTGCCTAATGTGGGTGCTGAAGACAATTGTGACCCTAACCCTATTGTTACAATGAACTTCACTTCTACACAGGGTCTCGATCCTAGCAAGTGCGATTATTATACTTACGACCTCATTTACTCGTGGACGGCTGTTGACCGTTGTGGAAATACAGCTGAACCTGTAACGTTCACAGTTCATGTGAAGGATTCTATTCCTCCTATCGTCAATCCGCCTGCAAACTGGGGCGATGCGTTGCATCCGCTTTATTTGAAGAATTGTAGGTTTGGTGTTCCTGATATTACGGGTCTTATCCCTCTCGATTCTGTAATAATGCCATGTGGCGGATTGGAGTATCTGGAGATTACCCAATCTCCTGCAGCAGGAACGGAAATTACCGAATCTATTTATGTCACCCTTGAGTTTAAGGATGTGTGCGGCAAAAAGACAACTCTTCAAAAGTTTGTGTCTGTACAGCAGAAGGATGATATTGTAAAAATCATACGTGAAGACACTGCTGTAGTCTGTGGTGGCGACGAAACACTGGCAGATGTGTATGGCAGTCCTAACACTCTCTCTAATGCAAGTATCTGCTCGGGCTATGGTATCACTTGGGTTATCGACTGGGATGGCTCTTGGGTTGATGTAACGACTACTGTCCTTTGGGATTATTATCGTGATGAAATCGACGAGTCGAAACTGCTGTATAGTAACAATCCGGCTACTTACGAAAGTCGTTTCAAACCAATCACTCCTCCTTTCCAAGCTACAGAAGAGCAGAAACTCGCTGCACAGCAGGCTTATATCGACTACCTCATGCTGTTACGCAAGTCGCAGAGCGGCGACTACTGGTTCGTAGCTATGGATACCGTTTCTGGTTGTACCGATACGGCTAAAGTGTATATTGACGTACGTGAGCGTCCACGTGTTAACTTAGCTTCAGGTTTGTGGAAGATGTGCGATGGCGATTCGCTCACTCTCAATGGCGATTTCGGTTCTTCGTTCAGTGTTTGTGTCGACGAGATGGGTTCTCCTATCCTCAGTGAAGGCTGGTTGGTTAACGATTCGATATACGTGCCTAACACTCCTATTGTGTACGACGATGGCGCTTCGCACATGTTGGCTTATTATGCAACCAACCAGTGTGGTACTACCACTTCGTTGTCTTCTCTCTATACGCCGTGTGGTAGCCCTCTGCTTACCCACGAAGATAGCTTGAAGGTATTTGGCTCAGAAGAGAATGTGAAGTTGGCGAAGGAAGACAAGTATTATGCTTCCGACAGTGTGAAGGTTGACGTCTTTACGCACTACGATCCGGCTCAGGTTCTCCTGACTACCAAACCACAGAATAAGGCTCGTATCTGGAGAGGAGAGTCTGCCGACCTTATCCTGACACTCCCTTACCAGCCTGCTACCATCTCATGGCGTCGTGTTGAAGGTTTGTTCGATGGTACCACTGGTGCGGTTTACAACCGAAACGGCGAGGTCGTTTACAATACGGTTGGCGAAAACGACGATGTTGACCTCTTTGTCGAGTTGTGGAATAACCGCGATACAACAATTCCTGACTCTGTATTCTTAAAGGAACACGAGCGACAGAACTTGTACGTCTATACCGTTGAACCTACCGATTCTTCTAGGTACTATGTGGTAGTCAGCAACGATGTTTGTCCGGCTGTTGCCTCTAACATGGTTAGCCTTGATGTGCTTAACGAGATTCCTACCGCTATTACTCCTTACACGAAGGACGGTATGAACGACGACTTTATGCGCGGTCACCATGTGATTATTTTCAACCGTTATGGACAGATGATTTTCGAAGGCAACGATGGTTGGGATGGTACTTACCGTGGTGTGTTAGTTGACCCTGGTGTTTACTATTACAACTGCGACATTCAGAGTAATGTGTTCAAGGGCTCTATCGAAGTAGTGAAGATTGAATAAGTCTTTAGTCTCTGTATATGAAGCGGCGGGATTTTTTCCTGCCGCTTTTTTTATAAAGAGCAAGCGTCCAAAAATAACGTGAACTGTTATCTTTGGACGCTTGTGTCTTTCTTTAAATTGGTGGCTATTCCTTCTTTTTAGCCCCGTTCCTCTCTTGCTTCGCCAACTCCGTTTCTATTTAGTTGGCTTCAGCTATTCGCTTTCGAATGTTTTTTAGAGTTTCGCAGGCAGTTTTCATATTATACTCAGATTATGTTGCTTTGTTATGTTCAGTCCTTTTTTGAAAAAACTGTTCTCAATGTTAAATAATTTATTGTAAAAATAGCGTTTTGGAGGGAATCTGTTGTCCTTTTGCGTACTATTTTTAGCTGGCATTTTGGTCTATAGGTCTGGAAATGCCGGTCCGAAATCGCTCTATACCAGTTTTGTAGCTTCGGTATCTAGCTGCTCGTAATTGGCGGCGACGGCTTTTATTTCTTCAACTTTGTCTGCTAAGTCTGAGATTTTGTACAGCCCTTTCCATAGGGTGGTCTTTTGGAAAACCAGCGAAATTTCGCAACAAGCGTGCCCACACCTCGTCTGCTTCAGGTATTTGCAACCAGGTTCTTTCTTCAATTTGTCGAGATAGCCCTTTACAGCAAACTGGTTCAGTTCCTTTATGCGTTCATATTTCAACGCAAAAGGAATCTTTCTTGGATTGAAGTCCATTAAAGAGTCTGGCAACTTGATGTCGGTCAGCTTATTGCACATCGAGAAAGCCCCGCTTCCAATAGCAGTAAGTGAGCTTGGAAGGTAAACGTGTTCCAGATTCGTGCAACCCTTAAAGGCATTTTCGTTTATGTAAATCACTCCTTCTGGGACTGTAATTTCGGTTATGTTTTTGTAATCGCCCACATAGCCGTAACACTTTGTGCCATTGGCATATAGTAATAAGCCCTTGTTAAGGCTTAGTTGCTTACAGCCTGTAAAGACGTTACTGCCCATCTCCGTTAGGCTGTTTGGCAGGTTTATTGCAGATAGGGACTTGCAACCAGAAAATGCGGAGTCGCCAATGCTGGTGATAGTGTTCGGTATTGAAATACTCTTCAAACTTATACAGCCCCAGAATGCATAGTGTCCTATTGAGGTGAGTCTTGCGGGTAGAGTGATTTCTGCCAGACTTCTGCAACTCTCGAAGACGTTTTCGCCAATCGCTGTCAGGCTGTCGGGCAGCTGAATGTCTGTTAAAGAAGTACAATCGGCAAATGTTTTGACTCCTAATGAGGTTATGCCCGATGGCAGTGCTAGGCTCTTCATGGACGAACAACTCTTAAATGCATAACTGCCCAACGATTGGAGTTTCGGGGGTAGGGTAAGTCCTGTCAGATTATTGCAATTAAAAAAAGCACATTCACCAATATAGGTAATGGTGTCGGGAATATCAATACTGCTTAATGAGCTACAACCATAGAACGTATTCTTATTTATGCTGGTAACGGACTTTGGAATATTAACGACGGTGAGGTTTGTGCAGTTGCGAAAAGCGTTGGAACCGATGTTGACGACCGTTTCTGGAATACTGATTTTTGATAGGTTAGAACTATTTTCGAAAGCTTTCAGTCCTATTTCGGTTACGGTATATGTACTACCTTCAAATTCCACCTTTTCGGGAATGGTAACTTCGGAATTTACCTGCTTAAGGTATTTGCACTCCGATAATTCTGACGCTGGTATTGCTGTTGTGTTTTCGCTCAAGATGTAGCCAATAACCTTGCACGTCGAGTTAGACGTTCTTTCGTAGACATTGTTATTTATATAGAACATTTGAGAATCAGAAGTAGTCATAATCTCTTAAATTGGCGCATAATGACTTGAATAAAGTTTTAGCATAGTGTTTTAATGCAGGTGGTACTTAACTGCCAAATCCAGCACACGTTTTGCGAAATCCATATCCGGGCAGTGCTCGGTGTCGCCATCGACTGCCTGCATCAGCATTTCTGCCCAAAATTCCTCTAGCGATGTTGATGCGTAAGTTTTGTGTGCATCTTTGTTATTATTGGTCATCCACTGGTCCCATTCTTTCGCAATGACTTCCACTTCGCCCTTAAGGTCTATTCCTTTTTTGCAGATGGTATTCCAAACCGCATGACACAGCTCGTGGATAAGCACACTCCCAATGGAAAGGTGACTTGCAGGGTGGAGCTTGTTTTTCTGGGTCTGCTCAATCATTTTCTGTAGGGTCTGTAGCGATGTTTGGGCAAAGTATTCTCCACTAAGGATGATGGTATTGTCGGTTGTTGAGCAATAAGCCAATGCGCCGTCGGCAAGCAAGTCTTCTAGCTGTAGCGAAAAGTCGACTTCGCCTACAAACATTTCGAGTTTTATCACGGCCAGCCACAATTCGGTCTGCACCCCTTCGTCGGCAATTTGTTCCAACAGTTTTAACCTTGCGTCTTCAAAATGCATTTTCTTTTCAGTAATAAGCGTCCTGCTTCAAAATGTTTTAATAAAACATAGGTTTGATTGCGTAAAATCGGCTTTAAAATAAAGTGTAGCCTTGAAATATTCCCTAAATTAGTAATTATTCATAAACTTATAAAACAAACAATGGCAGTATCTATTAATATAGAAGAATTGATGAGGGTGTTGAAGAAAACCCCTGCAGATCAAAACATCATGCTTTGCGGAAAACACGGTATTGGGAAAAGCGAAATACTAACAAAGTTCTTCGAAGCGCAAGGCATGAAGGTGGTGCCATTGTTTTTAGGTCAGATGGCTGACCCGGGCGACCTGATTGGTCTTCCTGAAAAAGATGAGAAGGGTGAGTCGACCATCTTTCTACAACCTTACTGGTTCCCTAAAGATGGCAAGCCTATCGTCCTTTTCCTTGACGAGCTGAACCGTGCCCGCCCCGAGTTGTTGCAGACCGTGATGGACTTGGCGCTGAACCGCAAGTTGGCTGGCAGACAGTTGCCTGAAGGTAGCCGCATTATTTCGGCCGTAAACGACGGCGAAGAATACCAGCTAACCGACCTTGACCCCGCACTTGTCAGCCGTTTCAATATCTACAATTTCCGTCCTTCTGTAAAGGAATGGATTAGTTGGGCCGACTCGAATGGTATTGACGAACGTATTGTACACTTTATTCAGGGTAAGCCCGAGTTCCTGGAGGGGGGCGTGAAAACCGACATCGAGTCGAACGGCTTGGATAAGACCCCAGACCGACGCGGTTGGGCTAAGGTGTCGAACTTGATTAAGGATGAGGCTAACCTCGACGAGTTTATGCGTAAAATGATTGCCGGTGTAGTTGGCGTGCAGGCGGCTGGTGCTTTCTTCCTGTCTCTATCAAAAGACGAGGTTATAACCGCCAGACAGTTGTTCGAAAGTTATGCAAAACACCAGAGTCTGGTTAAAGAATATAAGCCGCATGAACTTTCTATATTGTGCGACCGCGTGTGTCTGTACATTGAGAATGGACATATGGAAGTCGACAAACCGAAAGATGCTGCTAAGAACTTGGGCTTGTTTATCGACGACCTGTTGGGAAACGAGAACCACGAGGGGGCTGCCTATTTCGTGACCCTCATTTCGGGTGAACATCCGAAGTTTGTGGCTTTTATTACGAAAAAACTGATGACCCACTACATGAATTTAATTAAGTACGTGCAGTCGATATGAGCCAGCGCATTTCGAAAATACTGGAACAATGGTCCTTACGCGAGCCGGCTCTTACCTCCGTCTACTACACCCACACACTGGTGGAAAACGATTCAATGAAGTGCTATATGCGCGTGGGCAAACGTAAGATTGAGTACAACCCCGAGCTTATCAACCTTTTGTCGGACCCAGCCTTGGAGGAAAAACTGAAGGTTATGGTGCTGCGCATCTGCCTAAAGCATCCCTACGAGCGCCAACCCTACGGCTGCTCTGCCAATGTGCTGAAGGCAGCCAGCGATCTTGTTCTCGCTCCGGTCTATACGCTGAAATATGCCCGGCTCTACCATCCGAATGATTTCGGTCTGCCCGTAAAAAAACATTTTGAGTGGTATGCCTACAAATTGATGGATCAGGTTAAAGACGCCATGAAGAATATAAGTGGCATCATCAAGGTAGGGCTAGACGATGGGAACGTGAACGTAAGGGAGCTTACTCCTATTGAGCAGCTCATTGTTGAAGGGCTGGAAGAGGCGGAACTTTGGGAAGAGGACGAGGAAATGCAGCAGGAGATTAAGGAGCGCATTGAGCAGATAACCAACTGGGGCTCGATTCCGCACGACACACAAGAAGCCATTATGGTTGCCCAAGAGGGTCGCATTGATTATAGAAAAATACTAAGGGCGTTCTCGACTAGTGTTGTGTCGTCTGAACGTGTGTTTACACGTATGCGCCCTAACCGCAGGTTGGGCTACAAAGCGATGGGCAGCAAACACGATATGGAGTCGCGCTTGTTGGTGGCGGTAGACGTCAGCGGCTCGGTCGAAAACAGGGCGTTTGCAAAATTCTTCCGCATTATTACACACTTCTTCAGATATGGCGTAGAAAGCACCGACGTCATACAGTTCGACTGCGAAATAAAGAAGGAGGTCCTCCCGCTCAACAAGGCTAGCGAGAAGCTAAAAGAATTCAATCGTCTTGGCAATGGTGGTACTGATTTTCAAATAGTCGTCGATTATTACCATAAACACCGAAATTACGATGCGCTAATCATCTTTACCGATGGTTATGCGGAGGTCCCTAGCAAAAACTTGCCTCCACGTTCGAAACTGTTGTGGATTATCGACACTGAAGACAACTATAACCATGTAAAGGACGAACTCTCGCTTTTAGGAAGAATTTGTTATATAATGTAGTAAAACTGCTTCCCGAAAAAAGGAGAGAACCCAAAATTGATAATTACATACGCAAATATGGAGGAATTCAACTTGCTTGTTTCCTCTAAAAAACGTAAAATCTGGCAATTCCGCTTAATGCTGTTTGTCTAAAAAATGAAAAAGGAGCGCTTTTGCGCTCCTTTTTCGTTTATAAATGCGTTTGATTATTCTTCATTGTATTGGGTTGCTCCCATACAGCTTTCGGCCTCACGAGGCTTGCCGCACTCGTCTTTGCTTAGGTCGAAGTCGCCCGTTTTTTCAAGGGTAGGCACCTTCTTGCAGATTTCCTCGTTGCCGCCTTTCTTGATTTCGAGAACAGGCAGGAAGCCGCAGTCGAATGAAAGGGTATACTTGAAACTGTCGGCAAATTTGCGGTGGCTGTAGAGGTCCATATCGTCGGTAGTCTTCTTCAGGTGTGGGTATGATACAAAACTGTTGTTCAGTACCACATTTTCTCCTGTTGCTTCTACCAGCGAGTTGAAGAGTTCTAGCTTTCCGCTTTCTACAAGGTAGGTTCCAAACATGCTGCAGTTGTACATTTGCAGGCTGGTCGTCTCTTTACCGATAAGGCGGATGTTGCTGCAGGCGCTCATCTCGGCGTTCGACGTGCGGTTGCTGAAGCAGGTCACGTTCATCATCTTTATTGCAGGGCTAGCCGCATTGTTCACGTAGAGGACGGCACCGCCGCTCTTTGAACTCCAGTTCGCATGGAACGTGCTGTTGTACACGTTCAACTCGGTAGTGTTTCCGTTGCCGGTTATGCCAATAACACCGCTCTGTTTGCCGAGGTTGCCTGCGAAGAAACTGTTGCAGATGCTCACTTTCGAGGTCGATCCAATGGCAATACAGCTGTTGTTACCGTCTTGGATGACGCTGGCGTCGTTGAAGCCGGTTATCCAGCAAGAGTCGATGCTGACTTCGGCTCCATTGATGTTGAAGGCACCGCCTGACGAAATCTGGTTCTTTACGCCTTTCAGGTGTATACCCACAATGCGGAGGTTCTTCACCTTGTTGCCCAGGTCGAATACACGGCCTTTCACGTCTTTCGGCTTGAATATGGTCTCATAACCTTCTCCCTGTTGGAACATTTTTGGCTCGCTCTTGTCGTCTCGTGATGCGCTTTCTGGGAAGCCGCCACGAATGACAACGTCCGTAAGGTCTTTAACTTTGAAGCCTGACGATGAACTTGGAGTATAAGTGCCGGCAGTCAGGTTGATGGTGACTGCGCGGTTGGCGTTCTTCTCTCGGAATTCGCGGGCTATCTGAAGGGCGCGGTCCAGGGTGGCTAGCGCTTTGCTCCAGGTGGTTCCTGCAAAACTGTCGTTTCCGTCGTGGGCGTTTACGAAGAACTCGCCAGGAACTTCACAGATGTCCGATACGCGAATCTCGTTTGAACTGATGGTGATTTCTTTACCATGACGGTCTTTACCTTTTATGTCGAGCCAGTAAGTACCCAAACCTACGTTGGTCAGGTTCGGACCTTTCTGGTCTGGCATGTCGCTGTAGTTGTTGACCCACTGGTAGGTGAAGTCGGTCAGACCCGATACGGCTGAGGTTAGTGAGGCGTGGGTTTCTCCGTTTGTACACTCCTCTTTCTTGCTGTAGTCGATGGCTACGCTGTATTCTTCCTCATAGGCACCGTAGGTGCTGGCGATGATGTTTCGCTTTATGCCGCGTTGGTCGTAGAGGCACTTGGCGTTTGGTGCGCCTGCCTGGCCTACTATCGACAACTTGTTGCTTGGTATCAGCACTTGGGTTATACAGTTGTCTACACTGTTTATCTTGTTGAAGCTGCCTCCCTTGAAGTTTGCTCCGAATTTGCGCGGATTGTAGGCATTGTCTTTTTCTTCTGCCACAAATGGCGACTTTTTAGGGAAGTTGTTGCGGTAAATGTCGGCATTTCCGGCACATTCAACAATAGAGTGGTAGATGTTCAGTTTTCCGTTCTCTTTGTAGAAGTGGTCGCAGATGGTGCTGGCGTAGATGTTGCAGATTGGCTCTCCACCCGCCATTCTTATTACCGAACTTCCGTATGAACCGCCTTCTCCCACTATCTGGTTGCTGTAGAAGGTACTGTTCATGATGGTCACGTTCGGACTCGCATTATAGGTCAGCAGGGCCGTACCTCCTTTGTAACGGTTGGTGTTGTGGTTGAAGGTACTGTTCTTTATGTTGACTTCTGCGTCGGTCATAATGTTCAAGCAACCTCCCCATTCATATCCGGCATTCTTCGAGAATGTGCTGTGTAGAACGTTGATCTCTGGCTTGATGTCCATACGTTTGCACTTTTCGGTGTGCAGTACGCAGACGGCTGCCAGCGGACCACGGGTTGCTTGCGAAATCCTGAAGTTGGTGAACCAGCAAGAGTCTATGGTCAGTATGGTGTTGTCGCTGTAAATAGCACGGCCGTCTATTGAGGTGGCGTACTTTTCTCCGTCGAAGTGGATTCCGACTATCTTGATGTTGGCTTTGTCTTCCAACTTGATGATGCGTTGTGAAGACGAGTCACTTCGGAAGGTGGTGGCGAAACCGTTAGGATTTGCTGGCGAGATAGGGTTGCGGTGGGTGCCACTGATGCTTCGGTCGGTTGGCAACTCGTCGTAACCACCATAAATTGTCACGTTGTCAGGAAGGTCAAATCCGTCCTTGTCGTATGGCTGGTAAACACCTGCGGCAATATGGATAGCCATTGGGGTGTTGGCATACAACTGTGATTTGCGCAGCGACTTGATGGTCTCGATGGCCTTTTTCATGGTCGCAAACGCATTCTTCCAGCTGGTTCCGTCGCGGTAGTCGTCTCCGGTCTTCTTTACGTAGAAGTGGCCGCGTCCGCACGACTCGTCGTTTCTAATGTTGATGGTCACGTTCTCTTTCGAACGGAGCTGCTGGTCACAACCTACGGCTACTACGTAGTACTTCGAACCATTGCTGTTTACGGGTGTTGACAGGTATACGTTTTCGTCGCGACTCTCAATCTCTCCCAACAATATCGGGTTGTTGTAGCTGGCCCTGTAGAAACGGTAGATAACTGGTAGCGTGTCTTTACGCTTGCTGTTGATACGGGTCTTCAGGGTGGTGTTGTAGTCTTGGCAAACTTCGGTCGGACTCGCTTCCGTTATCAGGCTCGATGTACCAGCCTGTAATTTCGCCAACTGGCGGATGTGGAAAGGATTTGAGATGACATGGCGGCTGCCATATTTCACCTCTACGAAGTATGATTCGTTCGGCTTGTTGGCACTTCCGTAGAAAATAGGGCCTGTCGCGCCAACAATGGCTCTCAGGTCTTTTCCGTTGGTTGGACCAATGTACCACTGGTAGGTATACACCGAATTGGTCAGCGAAACGTTCAATTCCAATGTGCCGTTAATACAGGTATAGTCGCGTTTGTCTTTCGTGTAGATTTCTGCACTCAAACAGTCGCTCATACGCTGTTTTACCTTTACGGGCTCTGAGGTGGTCGAGAACACACCGTCGGTGGCTACTACTTTGTAGTAACCCGTATGGTCTGGTATATAAGTGGCGTTATCGCCTTTTTCTACAGGCTCGTATTGGCCGTTCTTGGTCTTGCTGTAATACCATTGGCATCTGTAGTTGTTGTTAGGAAATCCCGATGCCGTTGCGGTGAAAATGGAACTCTCTGATGCCGACTCAAACGAATTCTCGCAGATTTCCACACTGTCTGGCGCTATCTTTACGGTTGGCCTGATGTATGGAATCAGTGAGTAGTTGATGTTGGTGCCTTGCAGGCGGAAGTATATGGTTACTGGCGAGTATGGCTCGCGGGCGTGACCTTTACAGTTGGTTGGCAGGAAGAAGAAGCGGTAGTCGAGGTCGGCCGGACTGGCTTCCAACAACTCGAAGTTCTTGACCTTGGCAGTGTTTGTTATGGTCGATGTCTGGATGTCTTCGTTCAGGAACTCCATGTAGAAGTGTACGTAGTCTTCCAGCGGATGAAGTGTGAAGCTACCCCAGCGCGATTCCGGATTGTAGCAGAAGTTGGTCGAATCGATATTCTCTTCGTCTGTACAGTCGGCTCCCCAATATGGCACAGCCCTTATACCTTTCTCCTTGGTACTCAGCTGCCAAATGTCAATTTCACCGAAGTCGCTGAAACGCTGCCCGTTTTTCTTCTTATAACGGCACTTTATGGTGTGTTTGCCGTTGTTCCACTTGGTTCTTGAATAGGTCTCGAACCAGCGGTCGCTACGGCCGGTCATGTGCTCGCCGTCGACGTACCACTCCCATTGCAGAAGGTCGCTGTTTACGCCAAGTGGTGGCTCGGCTTCAAAGGAAATGGCCGCACCCTTGGTAAATTTTCCGTTGTTGTCGATCTTCTCGCTATGGTAGATGATTTTTGGCCGTGGAAACGTGAACATGTGGCGGTAGCTCGGACGTACGCCTACAAAAAGGGTGTCTGGTGCTCCGCTTGGTTTGAACGTCAGCCAAATGTTCAGTTTGTTGATGGTATCGCATAGGCTTAAACCCATATCACGGAAAGTGGTGGGCTTTTGAAGCTTGAACTCTCGGTTGGGGGTGACGCAGGCAATTGGTACCTGGTTCGACAACTCTGGTATAGTCTGGTTGTACGGACTTAATTCCGAGTCGGAATTGCGCAAGCAGATCGATGTTTTTGTTGTCACTGTCTCGTCTGCTTTCCAGTGAATGACGTTTGTCTCGTCTTTTGTCTTCATCTTGCGGAAGCCGTCGCCGACTTCGCTCGATGGGAATAGACCGTAGTAGTTCTGAGCTGTTACCGATTCTGAGGCAAGTGCCACTATCACAGTTGTTGCTGTGGCAAAAACTTTTAGAATCTGAGTTATAACGGTGCCTTTTGTTCTTTGTGCCATAAGGTAGCGTATGATGTGAATATCTTCTTTTTTTAACCGCAAAAGTCTACAGTGCGGCTGTAAACCGGCTGTAGACTATTGTTCGTAGCTTATTTATGCAAATGTACGTAGTTTTTCCCGATATGGAACTTTTTTGCTACTTATTTCTTTATGAACTTCAGGTGTACGGTATTGCTTTCTGTTTCAACACTTAGCTGATAAATGCCTTTCCCAAGATAGTTGGTGTCGAGGCTGGCTTCTTTTGTGTTGAAACTGTTGGCCGATATTGCACGCCCAAGGTTGTCGTAAATACGTACCATTTTTATTGCTTCGCCTGTCGAAATGATGTTCAACTGGTCGTCTACCGGGTTAGGGTAGAGGGCAATGGTGTTTGGCTTCTGTGCCTCGATGTTCAACTCGGTGGTCGCACAACCGGTCAGAGAACCGTTGGCTGCCATTGGGGTCTTGCAGTTGTTTATAAAGTGACGTGTCTTGCCATTGCCGTCCACTTCGCGACCATAAGACTGGTTGGTACCGATGTTCATGATGGCGGTCAGCGAGTCTACGATTGTTTTTGGTGAACTCGACAGAACGATTGAGTTGATTTTGGTGTCGCCTAACTTGAAGTCTACGTGCATCGGACCATTCCAAATGTCGTTGTCGCACCATATCATCTTGTAGCCGTGTGCCGGTACAATGGTAGCGCTCATGTCGGTGGTTGGTATTCTGTATTTGGTAGGCTTCGACGCATTGTCGGTAATGTACCAGCCCGCAATGTTTATATCTTCGTCGCTGGCGTTGTAAAGCTCAATCCAGTCGCCGTATTTGCCGTATTCGTCGGCATAGCCCAACACATATCCGTCCTGTACCTCGCTGTTCTGAACCGATGGCTGGTTCGAAGAGCAGATTTCGTTGATGTAGATCTGTTGCTCAACGGTCGCTTTCTCAAAGACGGCTTCCATGCTGTAGTCGTCGTTGATGGTGGTTGTGTAGGTCTTGTGGGTCGAGGTTATTCCGGTCGACTTGCCTATTGCGTTCAAGGTCATGGCGAATGTAAGGTCGCCACTTGACTTGGTATTCTGGTGAATTTCTACCGCTATGGTGTTCTCGCCCTCTTTGAAGTACTTGCTGGCTATCGACAACTCTTTTTGGGCGTCGTTGGTATAATCGTCTGCCAGGGTAGTGTTGGTGACTGACTCCTCCGACAGGTTGTCGCGGCTGACTTCTGTGCCGTTTATGTAGATGATGTAGGCGTCGTCGTAGGCAATATTAACCGAGAATTTCTCGTAGTTCGTCAAATCGTCGATGTCTACGGTCGTACGGAAGTAGGCGGTCACTGGCTTGTCTTCGCTGTCGGGGCCGTAGTCAATCTCGGTGTCGTAGTCGTCGTTCGGACCGAAGCCGAATTTGCCACTGCCTTTCAGCCAGCCTTCCGCAGAAAAACCGCATTCTTTCCAGCCTTTTGCGGCTCCCTCTTCTGTGTAGAGGTAGTCCCATTCGTGATTTTTGGTAATCAGTTTCGACGAAGATGCCGACGACAGTTTCCAGTTCTTGAACGTGTAGCCTGCTGGAGCCATGGCTGTAACGGTAAGAGGCTGGTTGCTGACGTATTTGCCGTCGTATTTGTCTTTGTCCCAGTAGAGGCCGTTAATAATCCAGTCGGTGCCTTCTATGTTCGAGGTGATGCTTAGGTTCACCTGGTTGCCTCCGTAGTAGTCGGCAAGGTGCTCAAGCACGTACGACGGACGTTTCTCGGCGAACTCTTTCATCGTCTTCATCTCGTCGTTGTCTGCGAAGTCTGGTTTCCAATGTTCGTTTGCGGTCATTGCACAGTATTCTGGGAATGCGTCGTGTGCAATGCTGTCGAGTTTCGCTTTTACAGTTTCTGGTTTGAAGCGGGTTGCCAACAGCATCAGGTTTCTGGTCATAAACTTGTTGCGGAACTCCTCATTCTTCATCAGGCTCGAGAACAAGATGGTCTTCCATTTGCTCTCGCTTGTGAATGAGTATGGCGAACTGCTAGAGCCGTTTCCCCAGTTGACGGCCGAACCCTCACCTGCCGCAAATTTAATCATGTCGGTCGTGTAGGTGGTAAAGTTCGGACTGTAGCCGGCATACAAACCGAAACCGAAGTCGGTGTCGTATACAATCCAGCGGAAGCGTCCGTTGTTTTTGTGGCGCCATATTTTAAGGTTGTTGCTTGGCCAGTCGGTGTTCACAAGGTATTGCTCGTAAACCATATAGGTGATGTACTCGTCAATGTCCATCAACTTGTTCATCTTCTCGTAGTAGCCGCTGGTGTTCTGGCCTATTTGTGCCTCGTTTATCAGGTTGTCGTAAGCGTCTACCGTTCCGCACGAAACGTTAATCTTGTTCAGCGAAATCTTTATAAGGTCAACATCTTCGTCGTCAATGCCGTAGTTGGTATAGACGTAGTCTTCGTTAACATGCTCGTTCAGCAGCATCAGACCCTGGTATTCGCCGTTTAAGTAGTAGCCAACCGGACGGTAGGCTTGGTAGTCGATGTTCTCGCCATGGATGATGCTCTGCATAAAGCCGTCGCGGAATCGCAGTCCGTCGTAGTCGTTTCCACCATTGCGGAGGTGCAGGCTCTTGTATTTGACGTTGTCGGGTTTGTCGGTAAAGAAGGCATATTTCATCTTGTTCTTACCGCTACCGCACTTTTTGTTTGCTATAAGGGCTAGCGACTTGGTGTCGTATTGGCGCGAGCAGCCACCCATCACTTTTGCCTCCAACTCGTGGCTCACCACCGTTTTGCCGTTTTCAATAAACTCGAAGTTCATAGGGCGGTGCCAGTCGTGGTTGTAGTTGGCCGAACCCAAAGATCCGCATTTGCCCTTAACTCCGTTCTCGCCTTTGACAGCCATGCCGATGGTTTTGTCCTTGAAGTTCTTTATGTCTGTTACGATTGACACGATAGGCAGTTTGCCGACACCGTCACAGTAACTGTGGCTTTTGTCGTTGAAGAGGTACGTTGCTGTGGCAATTGGGCTACTTACCTTGCCTTTCACGTAGGCGCGTGCTCTAATCACTGTGGTCTTGCTGAATTCCAAGGCCTTGCTGTAGAGTTCTCCATTCTCTTTGGTTGGCACGGTACCGTCTGTGGTGTAGTAGATTTTGGCGTCTGCTGTCGCACAGCTTATGGTTATGTTTATCGATTCTGCGTCTTTATACACACCGCCAGTCTTGCTGAAGGTCGGTGTGGCGCACTGTTGTTTGCTTTGGAAGGCAGCCAGGGTGTTGGCTGCGTACGCGGTGTCGTTGGCCGCTCCTGGGGTAGGCTCCATGTAACCGGTGCTTTTGCCGTTCACTCCAAACGAAACATAGGTGCATATATCGGGTACGGTCAATGATGAAACTACGTTGCCTGAGGCGTCTTGTAGCGATAGCGAACCGCCGTCGGCGTCTAGCTTGAAGCTGATGTGTCGGCTTTTGCCGGCTACTTTGTCGAAATAGAACAATACATATTTGCCTCCGGCTAGCTTGTAGTCGTAGTCTATTGTATGCTCCTTTACGGTCGTTTCTTCTGTTGGTTCGTACACGAAGGTGTAACCGTTCAGGTTTATAGTGTCTTTGCCATTATTGTACAACTCTACCCACGGACTGTACTCGTAAGTACCCATGTCCATATAGGTGTTCAAATTACAGGGCATCGCTTCGTTTATCACAACAGATGCACCTGCGCTCTGGTACATGCAACCTAATAGCAAAGGCAGTAATGCCTTTTTAATAATATGCTTCATCATTATGTAACCCTTTATGCTATTTAAATGCTCAATGGCAATTGCCACAACTTAAAAATAGAATCGTAGGAAGGTCTCCCTTCGTAACATGTGTTTCCCTTGTATTAACTCCTAATGTGTTAGTATAATGCAATATTCGGTAAAATACACATAATATGCAAATAAACTCGGTGTAGTTGTCCGAAAAAAGTATAAAAGAGCTAGTTTTTATTCCATATTGCGCTTGTTGTCAGGGCCGGAGCTTGTTCCTTTTTTGAAACCGAACGGCTTTTAATTTGAAAGTGGCGCGTTGTTCGGAATTGCAATCTGTAACTTTTTTGCCGGTATTCCTTTTGTTCTGTTCTGTTTTGCCAATTTATTCTAAAGCAGTCTGCTATTTTTTGCTCGGAAAATCTTCACTTGTCTAATTTTGTGCCGTGTTTTGTTTCCGATAAGGAGCAAAATGATATTAAAACGCCAAATTTTAAAACATTGAATATATTATGCAGAAGAGATGGATTGTCTTAATGTCCATTATGGTGATTATTTCCATTATTGGACTATTTGTCGATGAGGGGTCCTTCGGTTTCCAAATGGACCCGCGTGTTTGTGCCGCTGATGTGGCTTGGATGATAACCGCCACCATTTTTGTGCTGATGATGACCCCGGGTCTTTCTTTCTTTTACGGCGGTATGGTGGGGGCCAAAAACGTCATATCTACCATGTTGCAGAGTTTTATCGCTATGGGTGTTATCAGTGTTATCTGGGTGGTTGTGGGCTTCAGCCTTTCTTTTGGCGACGACCTGGGTGGCTTGGGCATCTTGGGTGATCCTTCTACCTTCTTTATGTTTAAAGATGTTGACGGACACGTCGATGTAAACCTGGCACCAACTATTCCTTTGGCGCTGTATGCGCTCTTCCAGATGAAGTTTGCCATCATCACTCCTTCGCTTATTACCGGTTCGTTTGCCGAGCGCGTCCGTTTCTCGGCCTATATGGTGTTTATGATGCTGTTCTGCCTTCTTATTTATTGTCCGTTGGCCCACATGACTTGGCATCCCGATGGCCTTTTCCGCCAGTGGGGAGTAGTCGATTTCGCTGGTGGTATCGTCGTGCACGCTTCTTCGGGTGTGGCTGCTTTGGCCGGTGCTATCTTCTTGGGTCGCCGTCAGAAGAAGGATGTGAAACCTGCCAATGTGCCTTTCGTTTTGTTGGGTGCGGCCCTCTTGTGGCTGGGTTGGTTCGGCTTTAACGGTGGTTCGTCTCTGCATGCCGATGCCCAGGCTGTGAAGGCCTTCCTGAACACTAACACGGCTTCGGCTACCGCTATGATGACCTGGATTTTCTTCGACTGTCTGCGTGGTCACAAGCCTTCGGCTATGGGTGCGGCTGTTGGCTGTGTGGTCGGTCTGGTGGCTATTACCCCTTCGGCGGGTTATGTTACTGTGGGACAGAGCATCTTTATCTCTATGGTTATCACTATTATCTGTAACATCTGTGTCCACTGGAGCAACCGCTTCCGGGTCGACGATGCGCTCGATGTGTTTCCTACGCACGGTATGGGTGGTATTGTCGGTACCGTTTTGACTGGTATCTTTATCCAAGAAGGTCTGATTGCCTGTACGCACGAGGGGCTGATCGTATTCCTCAACCACTTGCTGGCGCTTGTTATTGTCATCGGTTACACGTTTGTGGTTAGTTACGGCTTGTATTGGCTGACTAACAAGATGATTCCGATGCGTGTTTCTTTACAGAGTGAGAAGATTGGTCTTGATTTGAGCCAGCACGACGAGCATTACGGCTTGGCCGATGTTGCCGAACGTGAAATTGCCGAATATTCTGATAAGGAATAATACCGCTCTGCCTGTATTATCCGACTTTATATATTTGTTTTTCAGATTTTGAAGGGTCCGGTTGCCGTGTGGCAACCGGTCTTTTTTTGTGGTCTTGTGTGGCGCTGGTTCGCGGTAGCTTGGTGGATTGCGGTTGGAAAAGGTTTAGTTACCAGTTCTTTACACTGAAATATGTAACGCCAACTTCGCCGACTTTCCGGTGGTGTCGTATTTCTTTCATCAACTGCTAAGAAATTGTCAATCTTCGTGTGGAAACTGCGCATGCCCGATTTTTCTTAGTCGCTGCCCGTTTTTTCTTATCTAGTTTGGTTGGTAGGTTTTACTTTTGTTATGACACTAGTCGATTGCCGAACTGGTTAGAGGTTCAACCCTTTTCGCTGTTAGCTGATGGGACGGTTGCACGATGTGTTCGGACAACCTGTTTCAGGCAGAAAACAGAAAGGTTAGCTTCGGGGAAGTCCGCTGTTTTACTGGGGGCAGGATGGGATATGTGAAATTTGTTAAATATTAACCCGTAAGACATGTAATATAGTTAACAACCTGATGCTTTTAACGGCTTTTGCATTTCGTTTTTGCATCGTCGGTCATATCAACTATATTTGCATATTACTTACACTCTATTATACTATTATGAGAAAAAAAATTTTAGGTTCAGCCTTGTTGGCAATTTTGGTTGCCTCTTGTGGCGGAAATCAGGGCTCTTCTAATGCGGGCTCTACCAATGAAAATGCTTCTGCCGGAAAGAATCCGTACGAAACTTTACGTCTGGAAAATGGTGTGAATGTAAGCCACTGGTTGTCGCAGTCGAAGAGCCGGGGCGAGGAAAGAAATAATCAGATTACTAAGCGCGATTTCGATTCTATTGCTGCTATGGGATTTGATTTTGTACGCCTTCCTGTCGACGAAGAGCATCTTTATGACGAAAATATGAACCGCGATACCGCTGGTTTCCGTCTTATGCACAACGCAATCAAGTGGGCGCTTGAAGACAATATGAACATCGTTATCGATCTTCACGTTGTTCGCTCGCACCATTTCAATAGCGAAAACGAGCATCCTAATACGTTGTTTACCGACCCTGCTGCGCAAGACAAGTTTGTCGCTATCTGGAAAGATATGCAGAAAGATTTGCAGCAGTATCCGACCGACCGTCTGGCCTACGAGATTATGAACGAGCCGGTGGCTCCTACTCACGAGGCTTGGAATAAACTGATCGCAAAGACCGTTAAAGGTATCCGCGAGGCGGAACCAAAACGTACGCTTATTGTGGGTTCTAATTTGTGGCAGATCCCTAGCACTTTCGATTCTCTCCGTGTTCCTGAAAATGACAAGTACCTTGTGTTGAGCTTCCACTTCTACGAACCTAGTTTAGTGACCCACCACCAGGCTCCTTGGACCGATTACAGCTTCTATAAGGGCAAAATTAATTATCCGGGTGTACCTGTCGATAGCGCCGACTTGGCTAGTCTTCCTGAAAAGGAAAGAGCTAAAATAGCTTCTATGAACGACTCTTATAACCGCGACACCATGTATGCGCACATGAAGAAGGCCATCGACAAGGCGAATGCTTTGGGCTTGCACCTCTATTGTGGTGAGTTTGGCGCTTATCCGAAGTATATTGACAAGGAAACCCGCTTGCGCTGGTACAGCGATATTTGCAGCGTGTTCCATGAATATGGCATCGCAAATTGCCACTGGTGCTATAAAGGAGATTTCCCTATCGTGAATGAAGACCTTTCTAGAAATGAATTGCCTGCTATTCTTAGCGGAAAATAAAAAAACAGAATAAATTTTTATGAATCCGGGTTCTTAAAATGAACTCGGATTTTTTTGTGCTAGCACGTTTTCCCTTAGAAAAAGCTCCATTTAATCGGAAAAACCGGACTTTTGCCGAAAAAATCCTTATGCATATATATGCCAAATTTTAGATATTGAAAATCTGTTTGTTATGATAAATCGTCAATATGATTTTTCACAATTATACATAAATATGTACGAAGTTTGCAGTTTTAATGTACGTTTTTGGGGCATGGCTAGTAAGCCTTTGTCACATGTACCCTTTTTTTCGTCATTGGCAATTCCGTGCTTTTTTTGAACTTTGCATTGCAAGGTTAAAACAAACCTTGTGAGAATTGTTGAATGTTTGAATTGGAGGGATTTAGATTCTACTTGACCACATAACCTGACTTTCATTATATATGAACTCAAATTTTGTTTCAGAGTTCGCTTTTAAAATTAAAAATAGTCCTCCCTTCCAATTTTGAGACCGTCGTTGGAGTCTCTTTGCATATTTTGTTTGCTACCGCAGAGATACTTGTCTGTAAGACGGTGTCAATCTCTAAGAAAACATTGGGGTTGGATTCCAGCCATCCCCGATGTTTTTCTTTTTGTCGTCTAATAACTATAACGATATATTGCTTCTTTCTGTTGTATTCTTTTTGTGTATTCTTTTAATTTGTGTATAATCTGTAAAAAATGGCTTATGATTATAGATAAGGAATATCCTGCCACCCATTCAATGGCAACCTCGTGGTACGTTGTTGACGAAGATGGAAATGTGGGAATTTTGAAATATGGTTATGAAGGTCCCAACCTCCAATCAGTTCCATACGATATTAATTTCGATGATCTGTTGTTTGGGTGTAACGAGTTGGCTGATGGCTTTGTACGTTTCGAATTAACGGATGACCAAATTATGTCATTGTTAAAGCCTCTTAAGAGTTATGACTTCGATTTTGTGGTCAAAGTTGATAATGAGAGAACAAATCGGTTTCTTGAACTTTGTGAAAATGACGATATTGTAAAGCTTGCTCCTTTCTGTATCTCTGATAAATTTGGATTTTACCGAATAAATGCTCGAAAATGTATGACGCTTAAGTCTTATCGAGTTCGTCTTTTTTCTAAGGACGCTAAAGTTCGTAAATGTATAGAAGAGAAGACAAGAGTGAGAACAATCATATCTGGAACGTTGAAAATAATGAGGCAAGAGAAGTTGATAAGTGCTTTCTACGAATTACGTGATTATGGTAATGTTAATGGCTGTTGTCCGTATCCTTATTATATCTTTAGACAAGGTTTTGTTGGCTCTGAACCTGCTGAAAAGGAGAAAACTCCAAATATTCCGGTTACAATAGACCAAATTCCTGAACCTTTCAGACCATTAATGCAGAGAGTCCCATTGAAATTCAAGGATGTTGATATGCTACAAATCGCCCAATACTATCCATGTGAATGTGAAGAACAAGACTGTTATATTGTTGACGAATGCTATTATCAGCAAAATGAACTTCCAGATCAAACAAAGGTTTATACTTTTGCGGGTGTTCCTTATGCAGATACCTATAATTATAGACCCACGGTTCTTGGCGTAAGATTTAAAAGTGAAAAATATAAACCGATTGATATTTTTAAGCAGGTCCTGAATAAGAGCATGTTGTTAACTCTGTATAGAGAAAAAAGTTATTATGAAGCAAACAATGCAGAGTTGCTCGATAGAATTTCTGAAGCATTAAGTGTATTCCAACCTCGACTGGTTTTGTTCTCGACAGTTGCCTATGAAGTATTCTCGTCTATTTTTGATTTCCAAAATAATCGCTTTTCTTTTGAAGGCGTTTCGTATCCTGCATATTGTTTTTCTGAAATAAGCGCAGAAGAAATGTGGAACTACGCCAACCAACCCTATCGAGGGAAAGAGCATCCTATGTTGATTACGAAGGAACAAATGAAGGAACTTGTGAAAAAAGGTAAAGCAGAACTGGATTAATAATGCTTGAACTCCTTTCTATAGATTTGAGCAACTACTGCTCGAAACAGTGCCCTTTCTGCTATAATCATAGTAGAATGGAAGGGGCTACTTTGTGGAAACCTTCGGAAGTCGTGTCGTTCGCTTCCGACTGTGTGAAAAACGGTGTGAAGTCGGTGTCATTGGGTGGTGGAGAGCCTTTTGAGTACGAAGGCGTGTTCGATGTGATTGATGCCCTCTTCCCGCTCTGCTATTTGTCGGTAACGACTAATGGCCTGCCTTTGGCAGATGAGGCTGTCTGGGAACAGCTGATGCGGCATAAACCCGATAAGGTGCACGTCACCATACACCAACCCGATTGCGATGGTGAGGTCGATAGGGTATTGCAACTGGTGAAGAGGCTGGCGCCTACTGGCATTAAACCCGGATTGAATTTGCTGGTCGGTGCCGATAAGGTTGATTTTGCAAGAACGGTTTACACTAAATTTATGGAGGTGCTGACTCCCGAGCAGATTATACTCATTCCTCAAAGGTACGGTAACACGCCAACTCCGAAACAAATAGCCGGGGTGGCTGCTGGAAGACCTTTCCAAAGCCCGTCGTGTCTACTCCAATGTTCAAGACCGGCCAATTTCGCCTCTGTGACGTGGAATAAGAAAGTCGGTTCGTGCAGTTATAGCCCAAGCAAGGTAAGCCTGCCCTCCCTCGATTTTAATGGTCTGGTTACCGCTTTGAAAAATGTTGAATGGATGGGTTGTAACGAACAGTGACTAGCTAATAAGTTTTTTCTCTCCCAATCCTTAAAAAATCTTCAAAAACGTATAGCCTTATTGGGATAAAATAGTATTTTTGTTGTCGAACTAATTAAATGCTCATACTTAATATATATTGATTTTTTTTCTTGAACCTTATTTGAATTGAATTTTATGAAGAAAAACGGTCGCCCGAGAGGGATGCCGTTTTTTTTCTTCTTTACATTGACAGGCGTCCGAAATCTTGGACTCAGATATATAATTTGTAATTTACCTTAGTCATATATAGTCAAGCTTATTGTATTTCATACTCTCAATCTCTGTGACTTTAGTGGTATCCATAATACCAATTGCGTAGTGGCTGATTTTTAGCACATCGGTAGGCGTATTCTTTCCCCTTGATACGATATAAACGCAAAGATAGATTTTCAGCAACCCCAAAAAGTCACATCAGATAAAAACGGTCGTAGGTTTGGCCTCCGCAATCCCAACAACGAAAAAAGGACACATCTTTCCGATATGTCCTCTTAACCTTTGCTCTTCCTTTTGGACTTGAACCAAAGACCCTCTGATTAACAGTCAGATGCTCTAACC
>DETD01000005.1:0-145 GCA_002362105.1 Bacteroidales bacterium UBA3297 | reverse complement strand
CTGATTAACAGTCAGATGCTCTAACCGACTGAGCTAAGGAAGAATATGTTTGCAGCCTTTCCTGCTGCCAAGCCGTTGCCGACTTTTGCTCTTCCTTTTGGACTTGAACCAAAGACCCTCTGATTAACAGTCAGATGCTCTAACC
>DETD01000016.1:71068-145708 GCA_002362105.1 Bacteroidales bacterium UBA3297 | reverse complement strand
AAACTGGCGAAAAGTTCGTCATCATCATCGACGAATACGATGTGCTAGTGCGCGAGAAGGTTCCACAAGCATTGTTCGACAGCTACCTCAGTTTCTTGAACGGCCTGTTTAAAGACACCACCATCCGTCCCGCCATCGCCCTTGCCTACATTACCGGCATTATGCCGATTGTGCGCGACAAGGTGCAGAGCAAACTGAACGAGTTTTCGGAATACACCATGCTGAGGCCGGCACAGTTTGCGGGCATGATTGGCTTTACCGAAGAGGAAGTGAAAGGCTTATGCGAGAAATACAGTGTCGATTACGACGAGTGCCTGCGCTGGTACGACGGCTATAAGATGTCGGACACCGTTAAAGTGTGCAACCCGCTGTCGGTGGTTAACGCCGTCACTCGGGGCGAATTCGACAGCTACTGGTCGGCAACCGGTTCGTTTGAGGCGTTGCGCGACTATATACTGATGGACTTCGAGGGCATCCGCCAGGACGTGGTCAGCATGATATCGGGCGCAAGCGTGCCAGTTAACGTGCTGAAGTTCCAGAACACGCTCGACAGCATCAACTCGAAAGACAACGCCTTCACCTACCTGATACACTTGGGGTACCTGGCATATAACCGAAAAGAGAAAACCTGCCACATTCCGAACGAGGAGGTCCGCATTGAGTGGATCAACTCTATTGAGGACTCGTCCGACTACACACAGGTGATGAAGGTTATCAACGCCTCGAAGCGGTTGCTCGACGACACCATCAACGGCAACGAGGAGGCCGTGGCCCGCGCGCTCAACGCCGCCCACACCGAGGTCACCAGTCCGCTGACCTACAACGACGAGCACTGTTTCCAGAGTGCCATCTGCCTGGCCTACTTCTACGCCAACACCCGATACACACTGATTAAGGAGTTGCCGACCGGCAAGGGCTATGCCGACCTTGTGCTGGTGCCCTATCTGCCGAACATACCGGCAATGGTGGTAGAGTTGAAGCACAACAAGAGCACAGAGAGCGCCCTCGGGCAAATCAAGGCAAAGAACTACCACGAGGCCCTCAACCTCTATTACGACAACCTGCTGTTCGTAGGCATCAACTACGACGAGAAGACCAAGGAACACACCTGCAAGATAGAGCGGTTTGTGAAGGAATAATGTCCGCTTGCCCTAGGCAGGAACCGACATCTACACCCCCTTCAGGACCTGTAAACAACAGTAAACACCCGTCAGGAAGACGGTATCTTCATAACCGGGCAGGGGGAAAGGACCAGTCCTTTCCCCCTGCCCGGACTCTTATGCGGCGTGTGTGCGTTTGGAAAACGCTACGTGCCAACCCAGAAATCTACATCTATAACAAAAATATACAGTTATAAATACCCCCTAACCAACAAGTTTAGCATCGGCTTTCGCCTGAAATTTGCTATTGGTGACAATAAACCGTTCGTGAACCGCCCTAGCCACCAGTTCGCCCCCAACACCACCGTTATAAACAGCAGCGTTGAACACCAGTTTGCGTCCATCGACAGCCACCAGTTCAGACACACAGACCACATCGATACCGACAGGACTAGTAGCCACATGGTCGAGTTCGACACGTGTGCCCACCGTGCCCTGTCCCTCTTCAAGGAAGGGAGCGACACTCATCCAACACGTTTTTTCAATTAAAGCCAAAGCCGAAGGCGTAGAGAACACCTTCAGCAAACCACTACCCAGAGCAGCCGCCGTATTAGTGTCATCGACACGTACTTTCTGCTCGCCCTTAATGCCTACATTCATTATTCTAACAGTTATTTAATAATACTTCTTTCACTTGTTTTGCACACACATACCACACATATCCACTGACATTGGCAGTCGGATTGATTTGAGCCACCAACCGCATATAGTTGGCCACCTGCCGCGAGTGTTTCTCAAAGCAGGCAGCAGTACAGGCACCCGTCTTGTAGTCGACCACAGTATAGGTATTTGCAGCGGCATCGAACACCACCCGGTCGGGCCGGTATTCCCTCAAATAATCGGCAGCATCGTCGTCGCCAGCCTCCGCATCGAACAAGACGATACCACTCTCGGCATATACTTGCAAATGAGGTCCAAACCACTGGTGCAGGAATTCACCACCAAGAGCAGACACAGCCGCGCACAAATCGGACTCGATGCCAGGAGCCTCAGCAGCGCCAAGACCGCCTTCAATTAAAAGTACATCCACCGCCTTATGCACCACAGCCGCACAACTGCCAGCATCGGGAATGGCACCTATTTTAGCCAGTAGCTCATGCACGGTATTACCATATTCGGTATACTCGTCAGGATCGAGCGCCCCACTACGGACAAACCGGTTGGCAGCAGTAGACTGCCGGAACCGTCCTTTCACTGTAAAAGTATCGCTTTTATCGACAAATTCGGTAGGCGAAGCCTGTTCTGCCTGCTTGGCTGAAGAGACAATTGTGCCATACTGGAAAACCTGGTTTGCAAAAGTAACCCCACCATCGTCGCCAGCACCAGGAACATCAACATATTCGTCTTCCAACGGCGAAGTACCAACCACCTCGTACAACAGGCGTCCCATAGTGGCACTTGCTAGTTTAGGGCCCGTTTTTTCTTCCGATTTCGGGATGCTATACTCGTCAAGCACAACCAGATTGTTTCTGGCACGGGTCAGTGCCACATACAGCAGGTTGACATTCTCGGCATGCAGTTGGGCCATTTCTTCCCAGTACTCGCTAGCAAAAGACGTCAGTTTCAGTTTTTCGGAAAAATCGACAGGGACCAAAGGGAGCTCGGCATCAGCGAGGTCCTCGCCCAGTTTGCCCCGTCCCTGACACCAGAACGAGAACATACGGTCGTTCGTCGCCTTCCAGGCGCAGTTGGCCAGAATGATGGTATGAGCCTCCAAGCCTTTCGACTTATGTATGCTCATCATTCTGATTCCATCGGACATTTTCGGATCGGCAGGAATACTAACCACCGACAGTTTGCTCTCCCAATAATCGAGCACATCGTGTAGAGAGGCCACCCTACGCGACAAGAAATCGCGAAGATGGTCGAAAAAGCACTGCACATAGACGTCGGTAGGCAGACCGGGGAACATAAGGTGGTACACCTGTTCGGCCATATCGTAGATAGGCAGGTCTGGTAGCCGGTCGCCTTGCTCAGAACCGTCGAAACCTACCATTCCATCGAGATAACGACACCATTCATCGACCACGGGAGCCGGCTCGTTCAGCCGGTTGTCGACCTGTTCGACCGCATACTTGAAGCGGAAGTAGTCGCAGACCAATTCCTGCTTGTATAACGTGTCTAACGGTTTGATGGTTGAAGACACCAAGTGGGAATCGATGTAACGAAGAGCATCGACAATCATACGCACCCTGATAGAGGCCATAAGCAGGAAGGCCAAGTCGGAGACCACAGGAATGCCCTGCTGCCTCAAGAACTCAGCAATAGGAGGAATCTCTTTGTTAAACCTCGATAAAATGGTAATATCGCTATACTCCACCCCATTTTCGTGCAGTCTGTTAATTTCGGCCAAAAGAGCAGTCAGCGACCAATCGGTTTCCGCATTCTTATCGGCCTCTTCCGTCTTATGGAAGCAAACCCGCACATAACCACCCTCGCCCTTAGTGGAGAACTGTTGGCTGGTAGAATAAATTTGGCGGAGGTAACCGGGATGTTCGTCATCGGCACCAGCAAGAAGCGAGACCAGACTATTTTTGAACGTTCTATCGTAAAAACTGACGATTTCATCAGAACCGACAGACTTAAACAACGCATTATTGAAATTGACGACGACAGGGGCACTACGGTAATTGAACTGCATGTTGTGTCCACAGATGACAGTACCCATCTGTAACCGCGGGTCGGGCTCGCGTTTTCCCTCCGACTGGCTGCGAAGCGACTCAATGAGCGACCAGTCGCCATTACGGAAGCGGTAGATGGCCTGTTTGGCATCGCCCACAATCAGACTGCCAGAATTTTCGGCACAACAATTCAAAATGAGCGGGCGGAAGTTCTGGAACTGCACCTTACTGGTGTCTTGGAACTCATCGATCATCATATAGCGCAGGCTTTCGCCAATGCGTTCAAACACAAAAGGAGCATCGTCGTTAGTGACAAACTTGTGCAATAAAGGCTGTGCATAGGCCAGCATAAAGATGTTCTGTTCATCCTGCAAGTTAGCCACCTCTTCCTTCAAATCGGCCAACAGACCAATCTGGTTGATGTTTTTCAGAATCTGTTCCAAAACAATAACCAGGCCGTAGTTTGTGTCGAACGAATCCTTCGCCGCAGCGACAAGGTCGCGAATCTGACCGATAAAGGGAAGAACAGCCGCACGTTCCTTGGCAGCAACACCAATCTTCACCATTTCATCGGCATTTTCAGCATTTATAAACTTCAGCACCGTATCGGAAGGCTCCTTCTGCTTACCCTGTGCCAAAGCGGCGACAAACGTGAAGATAGTCTGTTTCTGCGAGAACGAAGAAGAAGGGATATTGTTGGCCTGACAAAAGTCGATGAAAGCGCCAGCCTGCCGCTTAATAGCGTCCCAGCAAGTATGTTTGGCCCCGTATAGCACCGACTTGATGCGGTTGATGCGTTCACGCAACGCGCCAGAGGGTTCCGACAAAAAAACGTCCATTTCTTCGTTAGTCACGACAGCCTCCGAGAAGAGGTTGGAGCCAAAAGCCACCAGTTCGCCCTCCACGTTCCAGTTCTTGTTATCGTCGATGCGGGCTTTCACATAGTCGGTCACCCAACGGCGCAAGTCGTCGTCGGCACAAACCCTGTTAAGAAGGCGGTGAACCGCCTCTTTCAAGACACTTTCGGAATCGAGTTCAACCTCCCAATACGAGCCAATACCGAGTTCCTGGGCCAGATTACGCAGTACCGACTGGAAAAACGAGTCGATAGTAAGCACGTGGAAGTGGCTGTAGTCGTGCAACAAATTCGAATAGACCAGTTTAGCCCTTTGTGCCACCACACCAGAACTCACCCCCAAGCGAGACGCCAGATGCTTCAGATAGGCCTCGCGCTCCGCGGCCAGTCCGTCGTCGAACGGAACAGGTTCGGAAAGCAGTTCCAGATTTTGGAGAATACGGTCCTTCATTTCCGCCGTCGCCTTATTGGTGAAAGTGATGGCCAAAATATGCCGGTAATTGTCGAGAACCGCAAACGAATTTTTCCCTTCGGAAGGCAGATAGGCATCCTTCAGCAACAGGCTGATGTACTCGAAAGCCAGCCTCCAGGTTTTACCAGAGCCAGCAGAAGCCGTAAATAGATGCAGAAGAGGTTCAGGAACAGCAAATTCCCGCTGTCCGTCCTTATCAGGACAAGTTCCATAATAGTTGGGATTTTCCAGATCGGCACGGGCTTCTTCCAAAGCCCGACTCAGTGATTCCATTCCTGTTTTTTCCATACCACTGTTTTTCTGTTACGAAGATAATGAAATCGTGCAGTAAATCAAAAATGAATATCCTTAATTTTTGTATTTTTGTAGTCAAAACATAACAACTATGCCAAAACAGGGACTAGGATTAGCACAGAGCCTGCAACAGAAATTGTCGCCGTTGCAGATTCAGATGATTAGAATGCTAGAGTCGACGACTCTGGAAATAGAAGAACGCATCCAACAAGAGTTGGATGAGAATCCCGTATTGGAAGAAGTTGAGGGCGAGACCAGCCGTAGAGAAGAGTTACCGAGCGAGAACGAAGACCACGACGAGACCGACTCGGCCTACGACGATGCCGACTTCCGGATGTCGGACTACAAGACCGACGACGACACTCCGAGTTACAAACTGAATGCCGACAATTACAGCGACGAAGAGCGAAAAGAGTCGCCACTGGCCGAATCGGTGTCGCTGCACGACCTGTTGCACGACCAACTCCGCCTCAAGAACATCGACGACGACGTTGAAGAGTTGGCCGAATACGTCATCGGCAACATAGACCATGACGGTTACCTTCGCCGAGAAGCCGAGTCGATGGTAGACGACTATATGTTCCAGACCGGCAAGCAGGTGCCCGACGAGAAGATGCACGAGGCCGTGAAGACAGTCCAGTCGCTAGAGCCCGCCGGCATAGGCGCGTTCGACCTCCAGCAATGCCTGCTGTTACAGTTAGAACGCAAAAAGCAGAGTGCTGAGGTAGCCAACGCCCGGAAGATACTGGAAAACAATTTTGACGACTTCAGCAAAAAGCACTACGATAAAATCATGAAAAAATACAACCTGAGCGAGGACGACCTCCGCGGGGTTGTATCGGAAATCGTGAAACTGAACCCGAAGCCAGGAAGCAGTTTCGACAGCTCGATGGGCAGCACAAGTGTGCAGATAATTCCCGATTTCACCGTAGAATGTGAAGACGGCGAACTCATTTTGTCGCTCAACGACCGCAACATACCCGAACTAAGGATAAGCGAAGACTATGCCAACCAGCTAGAAAGCCTGAGCAAGGGTAAAAACATGACCGAAGACCACAAGAACGCGGCCCTGTTTATCAAGCAGAAAGTAGATTCGGCCAAATGGTTCATCAGCAGCGTGAAACAGCGTCAGGAAACCCTGCGTAAAACCATGCAGGCCATCATCACCAAACAGCGAGAGTTCTTTATGACCGGCGACGAGGCAAAACTCCGTCCGATGGTTCTGAAAGACATCGCCAACGCAACGGGCTTCGACATCTCGACCATATCGAGGGTGAGCAACAGCAAATATGTGATGACCGACTTCGGAGTTTTCCCGTTGAAATCGTTCTTTTCCGAGTCGATGACCACCGAAGACGGCGAAGAGGTATCGAACAAAGAGATAAAGAAGATATTGGAAGAATGCGTGCAAAACGAAGACAAGCGCAACCCGCTGACCGACGACCGCATTTCAGAGATACTGAAAGAGCACGGCTACGTTATTGCCCGCCGAACCGTAGCAAAATACCGCAAACAACTGAACATACCAGTAGCATCGCTCCGTAAGGAGATCTAGAAGAACATGATGGTAACCTATTTGAGAGCCAAGAAAACAGATTTAGCGCGAACAGTCTTGCGGCTGTTCCACCCCTTGCTGATACCCATCTACAACATTTTGTTGTTCTACGTGTTGGGTTTCATCAACCTCTACCACACGCTGATAGGTTTGACCTACACCATTTTGTTCTCGTTGCTCATTCCGCTGCTCTCGCTACACTGGCTACACGCCAAAGGGGCTATTTCGAGCGTAGACATCCCCAGACAGGAAGACCGTGTGATACCCTACCTGATCTGTGCGACCAGCCTGACCGCATGTTCCATCGTGCTAGCCTACAACAGCATGTATCCGGTTGTATACGCCACCCTGTATTCCGGCGCCATCAGCCTCATCATCTGTTCGCTAATCAATTTCTGGTGGAAAATCAGCATCCACACCACCGCCATAGGCTGCTGGCTGGGCTGCGTGCTGCACCTGCACGTTGTATGGCCGTTCGGCTTTTTCACCAGCGGCAACAGTCTGACCCTATCGATGGTAGTGCTTATAACCGGCGTGGTCGTATCGGCACGCATCGCATCGGGACAGCACAACTTGGTACAGATCTATGCCGGATTCCTACTCGGCTTCCTGGTCGGATTCTGTATGCTGTTTATGTGCGCCCTACAATAGAATAGAGAATTTAAGAATGATATGGACATCTCCTTTTTATTATCAGGAAAGATAAAGGCGCTAGTCTATAAGATAGTCAAGGTCGCCCTCATCCTGTTTTTCACCACCTCGGTACTAAGCGTCCTCGTCTACCGGTACGTGCCCGTCTACCTGACGCCGCTCATGTGCATACGCAGCTATGAGCAGTGGAAGGAAGGCAAGCCAGTCTGCTGCGAGAAAAAATGGAAGTCGATAGAGAAAATATCGCCCAACATGTACCACGCCGCACTAGCGGCAGAAGACTCGAAATTTATGAGCCATAACGGCTTCGACTGGGAAGCGATAGAAGACGCCTACGAGAACAACGCCAACGGCGGTCGGAAGAAAGGCGGCAGCACCATATCGCAGCAAACCGCAAAAAACGTATTTCTCTGGCCCAAACGGACCTGGTTGAGGAAGGGTCTGGAATCGTACTTCACCGTCTTGATAGAGTTCGCATGGCCGAAAAAGCGCATATTGGAAGTCTACCTCAATATAGTAGAAACGGGGGACGGGGTGTACGGAGTAGAAGCCGCATCGCGCAAGTACTTGAAAAAATCGGCCATGAACCTGACCAAGCAAGAAGCCGCGACCATAGCCGCATCGCTACGCTCGCCGCTAAAAAGCAACATTGCCCACCCCGACAGAAAAATGACGCGCTACCGCAACGGCATAATCCGCAACATGAAATACGTGGAAGCGCCCAAATTCGACAAATAGAACAAATTGGAATTGCAAAGGAAGACAAAAACTGCTATTTTTGTATAAAAATATAACAAAACAAAATGGGGAAAATATATAAAATACCTCTCGGCTATAAGATACTTAAATTACATGCGGGTTTTCTTTATAACCACTGGTTCTCATCAGTAGAAATCAATGGAGAAGAAAAAATACCTGAAGGAGAATCTGTTATTTATGCACCAAACCACCAGAACGCATTTACCGATGCCATGGCTTTGCTGACAGCATCGCCACAACCAGTCATCTTTCTGGCCCGTGCCGACCTTTTCAAGAAAAAGATTTTCGACAAGATACTGCGCTGGCTGAAAATAATGCCAGCCTACCGTATGCGTAACGGCATAAGCAACCTGAAAAAGAACGCCGACTCGTTCGAGCAGGCAGCCCAGTGCCTCGAGCACAAGGAGTTCTTCTGTCTGATGCCGGAAGGCGGACAGAAAGAGCGCCGCAAACTGCGTCCGCTAGTTAAAGGTATGTTCCGCATCGGCTTCACCGTCCAAGACCACTATCACGAGCAAGGCATAAACGACAACGTCTACATCGTTCCTACCGGTATAGACTATGCCAGCTACGACCATAGTGGCGGACACCTGATCGTAAACTTCGGCAAACCCATCAACATGCGCGAGTACTATGCCAAGTACCAAGAGAACGCCCCAGTAGCCTACAACGAGGTAAGGGCAGAGCTCTACAGACGCATGAGTCCGCTTATGCTCGACATACGCACCGACGAGCACTACGACACCTTCTACGCATCGAGCTACATCTACAACTACGACATGCTCGACCAGATGGGATGGGACGACAACGAGACCAACCGTATGGCTGCCCGCCAACGCATAGTGGGCAACCTCGACGAGCTGGCCGCATCGGGCAGATACGACAACGAGTTGAAAGAGTTGGACACCCTGGTAGAACAATGGAGAAAGAAATACAGCGAAATAGAGGAATGGGCCAGCATTAAAGAAATGCCAAAGTCGTTCGACGGTCACCTCCTCGGCCTTATCATCTATGCAATATGCTGGTCGTTGCCCGCGCTGTACAGTGCCCTCATCAACTCACCAATATTCGCATTCGTAAAATGGGCGTGCAACAAATGGGCTAAAGGCACCGGCTTCTACTCATCGGTAGCTTTGGGCGCACACATGCTGTTCTTCCCTATCTACCACTTCCTGCTAATGGTAATTGGCGGCACACTCATCTACAAGCACTTCGGAGGCCTCGAAACCGCATGCTTCTGTGTTTCGCTGCCATTGTCGTACTATTTCGCCTACCACTACTGGTGGAACATCAAGACGCTCTACAAACGAGTTAAGAACCTGTTCACCAAGGACAACCTTACCGACCAGATTGCAGACAAGATCAGCGACTTGTTCACCCGTCTGAAGAAAGACCACGAAAACGGCATTGAGTCGGCAGTAGAGGTAAAAATAGAAAGCGATAACGAGCAGGAGAACTAAACACCCGCACATGGACGAAAACGACTTCGACATAAGAGACAGCGCCAGCGAACGCGAGAAGGACTTTGAGAACGCCCTTCGTCCGTTAACCTTCGACGACTTCTCGGGCCAAGCCAAAATAATAGAGAACTTGCGGATATTCGTGCAAGCCGCCAAAATGCGCGGCGAGCCACTTGACCACATCTTATTCTATGG
The DNA here is from genome assembly GCA_002362105.1 of Bacteroidales bacterium UBA3297. Taxonomy (GTDB): domain Bacteria; phylum Bacteroidota; class Bacteroidia; order Bacteroidales; family Paludibacteraceae; genus Physcocola. The sequence goes on along the minus strand of DETD01000016.1, from coordinate 135,685 downwards.
TCCGCCGGGTTTGGGTAAGACCACCCTCTCAAACATTATAGCAAACGAACTGGGTGTAGGATTCAAGTTAACTTCGGGTCCTGTATTGGACAAACCGGGCGACTTGGCCGGCATCCTTACCAATTTGGAAGAAAACGATGTGCTCTTCATTGACGAGATACACCGTCTGAGCCCCGTTGTAGAGGAATACCTCTACTCGGCCATGGAAGACTACCGCATCGACATAATGATAGACAAAGGTCCGAATGCGAGAAGCATCCAGATAGACCTGAATCCGTTCACTCTGGTAGGCGCCACCACCCGTAGCGGTTTGCTAACTGCTCCGCTCCGCGCACGATTCGGAATAAAGTGCCACCTAGAGTATTACGACGCAGACGTGCTAGCCAAAATCGTCCAGCGTTCGGCAAAACTGCTGAACACCCCTTGTGTTTACGACGCAGCTTTTGAAATAGCCCGCCGCAGCCGAGGCACGCCACGTATAGCCAACGCTATTCTACGCCGTGTACGCGACTTTGCCCAAGTAAAGGGCAACGGTACCATCGACATGATAATTACCGAATACGCACTGAAGGCGTTGAACATCGACAAATACGGTTTAGACGAGATAGACAACAAGCTGCTAAACACCATCATCGACAAATTTAATGGTGGTCCGGTGGGTTTGACCACAATAGCTACCGCTCTTGGCGAAGACCCAGGTACCGTGGAAGACGTGTACGAACCCTACCTGATAAAAGAAGGATTCATTAAGCGCACACCACGCGGACGCGAAGTAACCACTTTGGCTTACGAGCATATGGGCAAACGCAGAAAACCGATGCAAGGCTCGTTGTTCGACGATATGTAAACAAAAAAAAGAGGGAACACCGCACTCAGTTGCAGCTGTTCCCTCTTTATTTTCCAGCCCCCGTCTGTGCGACACCCTACGGGCATAGAGGCATCACCCTCAGGCGTCATGCCCATGTCAGCAAGAAAAAACGCCACCATAGAAAGGGCTACCATTCCAACTATTTCAAGCATAAAAAGCAGGTTTTGGGGCACTAAATTAAGTTATTTTTGAAAAAACAGCGTCTTTACCATAAAAATGGTATTTTGAATAGTTCCCGTAAAATTGTATCTTTACATAAAGTAGGAATTCAAAAATAAAATCCCCAAAAGAAAGGACTCCCCATGGAAAAGGAAGAAAAGAGGAAAGAGATAGCCGAGAAGTTCCGGCAAGTGCTAGAGACAGCAGAAGATAAATTCACCCCAGAAGAGATAGACAGACTCCGTACCATATTTCAGCATACAGAAGATGCAGAAGTTCCAGAATCTGCACTCGACAGCATGTTGCGAGCAGCAAGCACAGCCCTTATACTAGAGCAAGAGGTCAACCTGGGCAAACAGGTAGTAGAGGCAAAAATCATGTTCGAGGCCGTGCGCGCCGGCTTCACCACGCTAGAAGAAGTGAACAAGCAGGTTGACGAGCTGACCAGCAAACTGCTCGACGGACTGGTAAAGACCGAAGAGTTGAGCAACCAGCACAACACCTCGTTCGAGAGCGACAACTTCCGCCAGTTGCTGCTGGCATTGGCCCACGACGTAAGGGTTATCGTCATCCTCATCTGCGACCGCCTGTACTTGTTGCAGAACATAGCAAGCTACCGTCCGGAAGAACAAGACCAGATAGCCAAAGAGGCCTCGTTCCTGTATGCGCCGTTGGCCCACCGAATGGGTTTGTACCATGTGAAGTCGCTGTTGGAAGACTTGTCGATGAAATTCCTCCACTACGACATTTACAAAGAGATAGCAGGCAAGCTGAACCAAACGAAGCGTGCCCGCGACGCCTACATCGCCGCATTTATAGAGCCCGTACAGAAAAAACTGGAGGCCGCCGGTTTCAAGTTCAGCATGAAGGGACGCACCAAGAGCATCTTCTCCATCTGGAACAAGATAAAGAAACAGAACACCACCTTCGAACATATTTACGACCTGTTTGCCATACGCATCATCATTGATGCGCCATACGAGCAGGAAAAAAGTCTATGCTGGCAGGCCTACTCCATTGTGACCGACATGTACCAGCCTAACCCCAAACGACTGAGGGACTGGCTGTCGATACCAAAATCGAACGGTTACGAGAGCCTGCACACTACCGTTATGGGGCCACAAGGGCGTTGGGTGGAAGTGCAGATAAGGACGCAGCGAATGGACGAGATTGCAGAAAAAGGTCTGGCCGCCCACTTCAAATACAAGGGAGTAAAGAGCGAAAACGACTTCGACCAATTCTTGGCCAACGTGCGCGAACTGCTGGAACACCAAGACGACAACGACGTAAACAGCGCTATGGACGAGTTCAAACTCAGCCTGTACGACAAAGAAGTCTTCGTCTTCACGCCGACCGGCGAGCTCAGGAAGTTCCCGAAGGGAGCCACCATTCTCGACTTCGCCTTCCAAATACACTCGCGCCTGGGGGCACAATGCGTAGGCGGCCGCATCAATGGTAAGAATGTGCCAATAAGGCACATGCTGAACAACGGCGACCAAGTAGAGATAGTGACCTCGTCGGCACAAAAGCCTACCAAAGAATGGCTCAACATAGTGCAGACCAGCAAAGCCAAATCGAAAATCAGGCAGCTACTGCGCGAACAAGAGTCAGCCAACACCGAAATAGGCAAAGAGACCTTCCAGCGCCGATTCCGCAACTGGAAAATAGAGCTAGACGACGCCATTCTGGCCAAATACATCAAACGTGTCGGCTACAACAACATCATGGAGTTTTACACCGATGTGGCCAACGAGAAGTGCGACTTGGCGAAAATAAGGGAGGAATACCTTGAGTTTTACCGCAAAGAGAAGCACCTCGACGAAGTGACCACCACGCAGAGTGCCTCGAACTTCGAACAGAAGTCGAACAACAATTTCGACAAGACTGGCGGAGACGACGTGCTGGTGATAGACCAAGACCTTAAAGGCATCCAATACGAGTTGGCCCGCTGCTGTAACCCCATCTACGGAGACCCTATATTCGGGTTCGTATCGTCGCAGGGAAAGATCAAAGTCCACAAAGACAGCTGCCCGAACGCACCACAACTCATCAGCCGCTTCGGCTATCGTGTCGTTAGGGCCCGTTGGTCGGGAAAATCAGTCGGCGGACAGTTTATCGGTACTATAAGGGTAGTCGGGAAAGACGATATCGGCATCATGACCAACATTTCGTCACTTATACAACGCGAACCCGACGTATCGTTACGCTCCATATCGGTAGACTCGGTAGACGGCCTGTTCCAAGGCCACATCAGCGTCAGACTGAACGATGCCGAAAGTTTGGAATCGCTCATACAGAAAATAAAATCGGTAAAGGGCGTTACCAGCGTGTCGAGAATATAAAAAACAGGCAATGCTTATGAACAACCTACTCAAACTAACCATAGCATGCGGATGCTCGCTGACGACACTGCTATGCGGATGTTCCGTAAATACGAGCACCGCATCGAACACCACGCCGGCAAAGGACCTACCAGACAGCCTCGTCGACAACGAGAGCGCGACCGAACAGTCTGACAAGTCCACCTACCAGATAAATCCCAAAGGCACAACTATAGCCACACGGTACACCAATCTGGACCCGCGCTACGAGCGAAGAGCGACCGACGACTATGGGAACTGGTTGTTAAACCGCAGTCTGCACCCCATTGACTACAATACGCACTACTACAACGGCGTAGAAAAGGCCAACAAATGTCAAATAGGCGTACTGAACTACGACCTTATCGGCAAAGACCTGCAACAGTGCGCCGATGCCTGCATCAGGTTGCGGGCAGAATACCTGTGGGAGAAAAAGATGTACGACAAAATACACTTTAAGAATACACCGGGGTTCGACATCAGATACCGTAAGTGGGCAGACGGCTACCGCGTTCACTTCGACAAGAACTGGAAGGCATCGTGGAGCAAAGACGCACAGCCAGACTATAGCTACAAGAACTTCAGGAAATACCTGTCCTTCGTGTTCACCTATTGCGGAACGCTGTCGCTTTCGAAAGAATTACGCAAAATAAAGCTCAGCGAAGTACAACCAGGCGACATGCTCGTGTACGGAAACTCGCCAGGGCACGCAGTAACCATAATGGACGTTCTGCACGAGAAGAGCGGCCAAAAAATAAAACTGATGTTCAGCCAAAGCTATATGCCCGCGCAAGAAATAGAGATATTGGCCAACCGCTACGACAACAACTCGCCCTGGTTCGAGCTAGAAAAAGTGGACGACCCCGACCTGCCAATAGACACGCCCGAATGGCCCTTCTATGGCAAACATGTTATGCGGTGGACTGACTTGTAAACAGAACAATGAAAACAGGGAAACTACATCTAACAACGGCCTTGCTTACGCTTCTGGCAAACAGTGCCTGCACAAGCGCGCAGGTGACAGACGCACCCAACCAGCAAGAGGCGCTTCGGCAAGAGGCACCGGTGACACCTGTGGCCAAAGACACTATACCGTTTGGAGCGGAATGCCTGATTGCGTGCTACCCGCAATTTGTGAAAGGGTATAAAGACAACTGCCTGATCCTTTCGGATGGGAGTACGCTGGTCTATGACGACGGACAGCAAAAAACGCACACCCAAAAGATGGACAACGCCGACCCCGAAGACATGTTCTCACAACCCTACGACACCAACGTATGGCACCCCAAAAAGAATTACGACCCGGGGAGAATTCGGAACGAGGCCATCTTCAAGCACATGTATGGTAAAAACAAACAGAAAGTATTGAGCCAATTAGTGAAGGTAGACTGGTTTGGACAAAAACTGTTGTTTACGGCCGTCAATGGCGCCGCCGACAGTTTGCGAACGGTAGCAAAAGACTTGGCCGCCACCCTGCCCCCCACCTACCAGAAATACTTTTCGCAATCGTCGACCTTTAACTGGCGTGCGGTACGAGGCAGCAACAGGCTAAGCGCACACAGCTACGGCATGACCATCGACATCTGTACAAAGTACTCCGACTTCTGGCGTTGGTCAAATCCGGGGAAAGAAGAGGAAGACGACATCAGGTACGTCAACCGCATACCCCACGAGATAATCCGCATCTTCGAGAAACACGGTTTTGTATCGGGTGCACGCTGGTACCACTACGACACCATGCACTTTGAATACCGTCCCGACCTACTGCGGTTCAGCCAGCACAAAAAGAATTAAAAAAAATAGCCCCCTTTAACAAAAAAGTTATCGGGGGCTTATTTTATTCGATGACCAGATTGAAAGGCAAAGCCGCCTGAAGGATATCGAGTTTGAGCGACTGCTCAATGGCCTTCTTTTCGCGTTCGAACTCCTTCGGAGCAAACATTTGCGTACCCAGCGAAGGCGTCTCCATCATCGACTCCCACAAAGTAGGCTTAGCCGGATAGTCCTTAACATGATAGTCAGAGAGGTTGGCCAAATCGGCCGCAATTCTGGTAGCGTCAGAAAGAGTTCCCAACGTGTCGACCAATCCAATCCGAACGGCACTGTAACCACTCCACACCCGGCCCTGTGCAATAGCCTCCAAAGCTGCAGGGTCCATTTTTCTACCGTCGGCACAGCGTTTGGTGAACAAAGCATAGCCATTGTTCACATAATTCTGCACACGTCGCTGTTGTACAGGAGTCATCGGTCCCATTACCCGTGGGAAGTCGGCACCCTCACTCGTTTTAACCACGTCGTAATCCAAGCCAATTTTATCGGCAAGAGGCCCGATGTTCGGAATCACACCGAAAATACCAATCGAACCAGTAATGGTAAGCGGGTCAGCCACAATAAGGTCAGCACCGCAAGAAATATAGTAACCACCGCTAGCCGCATAGTCGCCCATGCTGACTACCAGCGTTTTTTTCTGTTTCAGAACCTGCAAGGCATGCCACACCTGTTCGGAACCATAGGCGCTTCCACCTGGAGAGTTCACGCGCAGCACCACAGCCTTCACCTCGTCGTTATTCGCCAGTTTCAGCAACTCCTTCGACAGATTTTCGGTATTGATGCCGTCGGTGTTACCGTTATCGATTTCGCCCACAGCATAAACAACCGCCACTTCGTCGCCCCCATTATCGGAAGGGAGCAACTGCGCCACATAATCGGTAGGAGAAATGGTCGGAATCTTAGCCGTAGAATCCTTTCCCAGACGCTTGTTCAAGCACTTGAGCACCTCGTCGCGATAAGCCAATACATCGACCATCCCCATAGCCAACACACTGTCGGCCGATTGAAACGAGAGCATGCTGTCGGCCGCCAGTTGCAGAACGTTGGCAGGAATGTTACGCGCAACAGCCACCGAATCGGAAACCGTCTTCCAAATGTCACCAACAAACGCCTTCATCTGCTCTCTGTTGGCATCGCTCATCTTCTCGTTCGTATACTGTTCGGTGAACGACTTGTAGACACCCACTTTCACAACCTGCATTTCAATACCCACCTTCTCTAACAAGCGTTTGTAGAAACTGCAACGGTAAGCCATACCCCGCCAGTCGACCGTACCAGACGGATTAAGGAAAACCGAATCGGCAGCCGTAGAAAGGAAATAGGCGCCCTGTGTATAGGCCCCCGAATAGGCATAGACAAACTTGCCGGAAGAGCGGAAATCGAGCAAAGCCGAACGGATTTCGGAGAGAGAAGCCGAGCCGCACACGAGCGCCCCAGGCTCCAAAAAGATACCCTCGATATTATCGTCGGTCTTAGCGGCAGAAATAGCCAGCAGAATATCATCGAGGCCTATTTTATAGTCGGCGAGACCCAGCGAAGTATAGACACTTTCTTGCGAGCGTTCGTCTAACTCACCCTCCAGGCGGAGGTGCAACACAGAACCCTCTTTCACAGCAGAAGGTGCAGAGGCAGAAGCCGAAAAAACAAGCACAATAACAAGGCCGACAAAAAGGAAAGCAAACATTCCCACAAAAGCGGCCAATACCATTTTCAAAAACTGTTTCATATCCAATAAATTCTATTGTGCAAATTTAACAAATGCCGAGAACAAGATGTAATTATTCTTTGGTTCTTATTCTACTTTTTTTCTTAAATTTGCAAAAATAAGGCAGAATGAACTGCAACAATAGAACGACAAACTAAAAAATACACAATACGAAATGCTTAACAGACTTGGACTATCGGCATTAGCACTGACTTTCTGTGCATCGCTAACTATGGCGCAGCAGTCTAACAACTACGTTCCACCAGGACTTGACACTGAAAACGCCCCATCGTTCGGATGGGTAGACAGCGCATCTATCAATTGCGAGATTTTAACCGCACCTACTTACCCAATCGGCTCACCCGTACAGTTATGGGGTAAATTGAAAGTTGGGAAAAACAAGCAGGGCGTCCGCTGCCTCTGCGATAAGAACGGCAACCCCGTCCAGCTGCGCGGCATGGTGTCGCACGGTATGCAGTGGGCCGGCGTAGCCTGTCTGACCGAATCAAACATCCGTGCCCTGCGTAATGACTGGAACACCAACGTATTCCGTATTGCAGTCTATGTGGACGAGGAAGGCGGTTACGCCTACAACCCAACCCACCGCAGCCGCTATATTGAAGACCTCGTAAAGTGGACCGCAGCACAAGGTATGTACCTGCTGATTGACTGGCACGTACTCTCGCCAGGCAACCCACAGAGCCGCGTTTACCGTAACCGCCGCGACAACGGCAAGGACGTAGCCGCCGACTTCTTCACCTATTGTGCCCGCCGCTACCAGAAACAAAGCCACGTATTGTTCGAATTGTGTAACGAGCCTAACGGCGAGAACTACCAGAACGAAAACTTTGGCGGTGGCAAATGGGCATGGGCCGAACAGCCACGCGTTACTTGGGAAAACCACATCAAGCCATACTGCGAGCAGATGTTGAAGATTATCCGCACCTACGACAAAGACGTAGTGGTAGTTTGCGGAACACCTATGTACGACCAAAATCCGGAACAGGTTATCGGCAAAGAGCCAGTTGACGAGAACGGAAAGGTATACGAGAACATTATGTACGCCTTCCACTTCTACGCAGCAACCCACAACGACGGCCAGCACTACGAGACAGCCGTAAAGGCCTGGGATAACGACTTTATGACCCGCTTCCAGAAAGGTGACAAGAAAACACCTTGTATTTTGAAAGAACTTCCAATCTTCGTTACCGAATGGGGAACTACCGACGCAAGCGGTTGGGCAAACTTCCGTCCTGACCTCAGCGACCGCTGGTTGAAGATTTTCGACGGCGACAACGACGGCAAGCAGGTAGTCAGCTGGTGTAACTGGAACTTCAGCGCAGAAGGCGGTTCTTGTGCTGCTCTGAACTGGAACACCGGAAACATGGATATATTCGACGAAAAGATCCTTACCGAATCGGGTAAGTATATCTACAAGAAATTCCACGAGAAGTACCATACAGTAGTAAAAGGTTCAAAACAGTAACCTATTATACAAAACAAACAAAGGCAACCCACACCCATATCTGTGCGGGTTGCCTTTCTAATAATCAACACATCATCAACCATGAAAAGACTTTTTTTGGCAATGACAACCGCAGCACTCACACTAACAGCCTGCGACAACGCAAAACAGCCACAGCAGTCGAACGGAGAACTTGACGTTAACGCCTCAGTAACCTCATTCGGCACCATAGACAGCGCTTCGGCCAACGTAGAAATACTTCCAACCCCAACCTATCCGAAGGGTTCGCCAGTAGACCAATGGGGCAAGTTGAAAGTAGACACCAACGCGGCAGGTGTCCGCTGCCTGTGCAGCGCAGACGGGAAACCTGTACAACTGCGCGGTATGAGTTCGCACGGCCTGCAATGGAAGGGTGCAGCCAACGTAACAGAAGCCAACATGGCCGCCCTCAGAAAAGACTGGAACGCCAACATTTTCCGTATCGCCATCTATGTTGATGAAGAAGGCGGATACGCCTACAACAGCAACCACCGCGACGTATATGTAGACGGTTTGGTAAAATGGACCGCAGCACAGGGTATGTACCTGCTGATTGACTGGCACGTGCTCTCGCCAGGCAACCCAATGAGCGCCCTTTACCGCAAGCACCCGCGCACCGGCAAAGACCTTGCCGCTGACTTCTTCACCTACTGCGCGCGCCGCTACCAGAACCAAAAGCACATTCTCTATGAATTGTGCAACGAGCCTAACGGCTTAAACTTCGAAAACGAGAAATACAACGACAACGGTCCGAAATACTGGAACCCACGCGTTACATGGCTAGAACACATCAAACCACACTGCGAACAGATGCTGAAAATCATCCGCTCGTACGACAAAGATGTTGTCTGCATTTGCGGTACACCACACTGGTCACAACGTCCACAAGACGTTATCGGCCACGAGCCAGTTGACGAAAAGGGCCAGGCATACAACAACCTGATGTATACCTTCCACTTCTATGCAGCCAGCCATAACGACGGCCGCCACGATGAGACCGCTGTTAAATTCTGGGATATTGACTTTATGAAGATATTCAAGAACGGTTGCGACACCATTCCATGCTTGTTAAAGACACTCCCTATTTTCGTCACCGAATGGGGAACCACCGACGCTAGCGGCTGGACCAACTTCCGCCCAGACTTGTCGGATATGTGGATGGACATCTTCAACGGTAACAACGACGGCAAACAAGTGGTTAGCTGGTGTAACTGGAGCTTCAGTTCAGACGGCGGTGTATGCGCCGCCCTCAAGTGGGACGACGGCAACATGCAGCCATTCGACAAGAGCATTTTGACCGAATCGGGCAAGTACATCTTCGACCAACTGCACAAGTAAAGAGCAATTACAATAGGAAGCGGAACAGGCATCTGTTCCGCTTTTTTTATTGTTTTGAGCCTTCTTACAAACCTTACAGCGCCACTAGGAGCAATTATTTCCGAAAAATCAGAAAAATCCTACTCAAAAACCCATAACTTGCAGTATTGCAGTACTTGGCGCAGAATAGAAGCGAATGCGAATATTACCACAAAAAGTGCAAGTATATCTATTCACACATCAATCAACGCCAAATCAGCCACCGCAGTAGTCCAACAGGCGACAAAAAGGGCAAGTCTTATACGGGCAGAAAAACTTTAGGAGAAAGGTCTTTTAAGTATATTTGCAGAAACATAGATCAAGAAATGAACAAATACATCTACATCCTGATGGCGGTTGTCTGTGCAGCGCTAGGCGTCAGACTGACCTCGAGAACAATAAGCGTGACATCGCACTACATCGACGAGAGCATACATCGTGAAACACTTACCGACTACAGCATCGTAGACAAACGCGTGTCGCACACCGAATGCAAAGGCAGTGTTACCATCGGCTACTTACTGACCGTCAGTTATGCCGATTCGCTCTATCTGACAGAAGTACCGGCTACAGTCTACGACCAGGTCAACCCAGGCATAGGTGTAAAACTGCCCAATAACGAGCTCTACTACGACCACGAACAAAAAAGCGTAAAGTGGCCAGGCGAAAGCACCAGCATAAGGACAGTGCTCACCTATTGGGGCTTATTCGCCCTGATACTCTTCCTCATCATCTACTTTCTGTGGAAAGCGAAAAAAGCCAGCAAACAATAAACGAAAAAGGGCGACTCTCAGGAGTCGCCCTTTTTCGTTATTACATCGTGATTATTTTACCGCTTTCGCTACCTTAACCAAGTCGTTGTAGAAAGCACGTTCCTGTTTGCCGATTGCGGCAATTTGGGCAGCCACATGATCGTATGTACAGGCATCTTTCCTACGTTTAAAGATAGAGGCCGCATCGGACGCGAAAGTGCGCCAATCGTCACCAATAGCCGTAATACGCTCAGAGAATTCCTTAAACTGGTTCTCGCCAGTAATCTGGGCCGCCAGTTGCAGGTAGGCGCCATACATAAAGCGGAAACCAGCGCCACCAGTACCAATTTCCTCCAACATACGGATAATCTGAGCCAGATTGAGGGCAGCCTTACGTTCGCCAAGGGTTTCTTTCCAAGTCGGGATACGTGAAGCCAAATAATCGATACCATTACATCCGAAGAACGGAATAACAGAAGGCTCGGAAGTCATAAACCAGCAGTTTTTCTGTATAGACTTCAGCACAATCGGCTTAAGGTCTGGCAACTGCTTTGGCACCTTGTTAATCCAGTACATTTGGCCGAAAAGCGGATAAGTTCCACCTTTGGTGAAACGCACCTTCTGTAAATCTTTTCGGCTGATAGTGACCTTTTCTATGCAGTTCGGGTCACTCACCGTATAGGTACCGGCCGCCTCGTCGCGTCCCACAATGCAGATATTGTGTCCGTTGAAAGGGAAGCGGTACTCTATCGGCATATAAGGAAGGTAATACATACCCACCACACAACCGACCGGAATACCCTCGGCCAGTTTCTCGTCTAACTTCTTCATTGCATTCTCCTCTATCAGGAAGCGTTCTGTAGTGGATTTAAAGCCCAACGCTTTAGTTGCACGTCCGAACAAGGCACCAGGGAACGTACGGAAAGAGGAAACCGGTAAACCGGCCAGTTTTATAAACGGTATGTGCGAAAAAAACATACCATAGGCGATACCAAAAATAAGAGGTTCGGGCAAATCGAACCCATAAAAACGCATCATATTAGCAGTAACGCCATTTTCGCAATGGCCTGCAGGCTTGTGTATAAAATCTAACTCCATAACATCAACTTACTTTTCAGGCACAGTAACCAACTCATCGACAGTAATACGCAGTGTATAGGCATAGTTTTCGAGCGTTTCGCGGTCGAGTTTCTGGAACTCGTCGTATTCCATATGCTTTTTCACCTTACGTTTTGAAATGCCAGAATTATCGGCCAACATATCTATATCCATCAGGTTTTTCTCCATGTGGTAGGCCAAGGGGCTAACCTCGTGGCGCAACACCCGCTGACGAATCGGCTCGCACTGCTCGATAACATCGTCGAGCACAATCTGCAAAGCGTCCGCCTTTACATCCCATCCCTTACTGACAACCGCCTGATAGTTACCCTGCTCGTCTACAGCATAACAAACGTCGCGGGCAACCGAATCCACTAGGAACTTGCCGTCTTGAGGAACATCTTCAACTTTCATTATAATATAGTGATTAATAAACTGTCAAATAAATATAACCATAAGTAAAGCGCGCACTTTCAGGAACAGCGACCAACAAATGCTCCCCCTTCTTCAGTTTGCCCGAGTGGTAGAGTTCGTCGATCATTGCCAACGCCGAAACAGAGCCCACATTACCTATACGAGGCAAATTGTAGAACCAGTGGTCATCGTCGACAACAAGTCCCAGTTCCTCTATATTCTGCTTCATCTGGTCTTTAAAGAAGAGAGAAGACATGTGTGGGAGGAACCAATCGACGTCTTCGCCAGAGAAGTTACGCTTCTTCATAATGCGTTCAAGGAAGAGCCCGCCTAGTTTCACGATATTGTCGCCCAGCAAACGTGTATCTTGCTTAAGCGAGAAGACCGACTTAGGCAGCCACTCGTCTTGCGGGAACATGTTCCACCCCCTCAGAGTGCCATCGGCATTCTTTTCAGCGCCCAAATACATACACGTTTCAAGTTCGTTAGCGAAGGAAGTCAGTTCCACCCACTCCACTTTGAGCGAGAGTCGTCCTTCGGCGGGTTTTCTAGACAAGCGAACGGCAGCAGCACCATCACTCAGCATCCATCTCAGGAAATCTTTTTCGAAAGCCAGAATCGGCCTTTTATTCAAAGCAATAACATCACCCTCGGCCTTGAAATTCTCGGCACGCAAAAGGGCAGAAGTTCGTTCAGAAGCGGCACAGATAGCCTCGTCGGCATCGCCAGACGCCAACGCATAGCAACAATACTTCAACGCTTCGGCACTAGTACAACATGAACCTTGGAACGAAACGACCTCCATATTTCCAGCTTCAGGCAACTCGCCATGCACCATAGCGGCAGGCGAAGGCATGAACTGTTCGGGCGATGCGGTTCCATAGGCAAGCACATCCGCATCAGACAACTTAAACCCTTCCTCCTCTAGTCCACGAATAGCGTTAGCCGCCATCTGGATGGACGAATGAGTCATATTGCCCTGCTTATCGAGCGCATAATAACGTGACTTGATACCATTGTTACGAAGGACGATGGGTCGGGACAAAGATTTGTTATTGTTTACCAATCCCAAATAGTCTTCCATTTCGTCATTAGGAACAGGCTCGTTCGGATAAAAATGAGAGGTCTGAGTTATAAAAACATTATCCATGGATAAAAATCAGTTAGACTTTTTGTCTATTTAGCAGTAATAATAACCTCGGTACGGCGGTTCTGCGCACGCCCCTCGGCAGTAGAATTTGACGCAATCGGTTTATCAGGTCCAAAGCCCTTGTATTCCAACCTGTCTTTAGCAATACGTCGTGCTACCAGATAGTCGTACGCCACCTTCGCACGGTTTTCGGAAAGAGTAACATTGTAGTCGTGGTTACCCTTAGAATCGGTATGCCCCTCCAAGCGGATATGGACTTGTGGATTATCTTTCAAGAACTGAACCAGTCGGTCTAACTCGTGGTGGGAAGCAGGGCGAAGGGTAAACTTGTCGAAGTCGAAGAAGATATTCTTCAAGGTGATTTTCTTACCCACCGCAATTTTCTCCATAACGACGCCCTTTTCAGGGAACTTCACCTTCTGGTTCTCGTCGAAGTATTCCGAATAGAACAAATATCCCTTACGGTCGACATTCACGCCAGCATCCTCACCCTCGGGCACACAGCTGATGAACTCGCCCGTCTTGCTGTCGCTGACGCTTTTGAACACCTTTTCGTTATTCTTGATGCTGTAAACATCAATTTGTGCCATAACAGGCTTTTTAGTGTCGGCATCAACAATTTTTCCCTTAGCGAACTTCATCCGCTTAACGGGACGAGCATTACCTTCCTGCAGTTTCAGTTCGTAGATGTCCCTTCCTCGTCCGTTCTTCTCCTGTCCGTTGCTGCTGAAATAAGCCTTGTCGCCATAGGCGTTCACCACAAAGCCAATCTCATCTTTACAGGTATTCAACGGATAGCCGATATTTTTAGCCTCGGTCCAGCCACCTTTGCCGTCTTTATACGAAACAAACACATCGTATTTGCCCAAACCGCCACGGCCTCGTGAAGAGAAGAAGAGCGTCTGGTTATCGGCATGGATGAAAGGCGACATTTCATCTTCCTTCGTGTTCACCTTAGGACCCAGGTTTCTCGGATTCGAGAATTCAAGAAGTCCATCTTGTTTAATCGTCACATCGACCACCCAGATGTCGTTCTTACCAATGCTACCGGGTCGGTTACTCGTGAAATACAGTTTGTCACCCGTAGGGCTTAACGACGGGTTCGACTCCCAATACTTGGTATTGAGCGGAGCTACAGGCACAATAGACTTACTCCAGCCATCGCCCTGGCGAACCGAATAATAAATGTCGCAGCTACCGTTACCACCCTGGCGGTTGCACGCCACAAAGAACATGTAACGTCCGTCAAGCGAGAAGCTTTGTGCCCCCTCGTTATGTATGGTGTTAATGCAAGAACCCGCATTCTGTGTTTTAGGCCAACTACCATCGGCCAACTTCTTGTCAACAAATATATCTTCTTGCACATTCTTGCCAAAAGAGCTTTCACCCTCACGCTTGTTCAACTTCACCGTGGTGGAGAACAAGCCTTCGTCGGCAGTAATGCTAGGCCAATAGTCGTCGAACTCGGTATTGATGTTCGGGCCCATATTGCTAGCAACATAAGGCACAGGCGATTCCATCAGTTTGATAGCCGCCTCACATTCCGCAATTTTCGGCTGTGCCATCTTATAATAGCCAAATTCAGACGACGGAACCTGCTTATAGACATTAATAGCCTCTTGATAGTTACACGTCTCGTGATAAGCCGCAGCCAAGCGCATCATAGAGTTCCAATAGCGTTCGACCTTAGGTTTAGCAACATACTGCAAAGCCTGTATGCGCTTTCCGTCATCGCCCATCAGGCCATACAGTTCGGCAAGCGACCAAGAAGCATCAACAAAGTTCTTGTTGTTGCGCACCAACTGTTTGAATATGGGCAAAGCCTCGCTATAGCGACCTTCGTTCATAAGAATAACCGCTTTCTCGTACTGCTGGATTTCTTTCTTTGAGGCTTCGGCCATTGCGTCGACCGCCCCGAAAGAGGGACACAGAAAGAGAGCAATATATGCAAATAAACGTTTCTTCATTCACTAAGATTTCAAGTGAAGAACCCCCTACAGGGCACTCCTAGCCAATTTATTCTTCAAAGAAACGAAAAATTTAGAGTATATGCAAATTAAACGCCATCCTGCAAGGGAAAATAGGGTCGGCAGCTCCTTAACAAGTTGCATAATACAGCCAAAGGACCTATTCTAACATTAATTTGTCTATCTTTACCCAAAAATCATCCGTATGAACCAGTATATAGTAGATGCCTTCACCGACAAACCCTTCCACGGCAACCCCGCAGCCGTTTGCGTTATGGACCAGTGGCCAGACGAACAGCTGATGAAGAGCATTGCCATGGAAAACAACCTCTCGGAAACAGCCTTCGTAGTGAAGGAAGCAACGGGCTACCGCTTACGCTGGTTTACACCAACTTGCGAGGTTGGACTTTGCGGACACGCCACTCTCGCATCGGGATTCGTACTGTTAAACTACTATGAGAAGGAGGCTGAAAGCGTTACTTTCCACACCCTGGGAGGGGCATTGGAAGTAAAGCGCACAGGAGACTTGTTTGAAATGCAGTTTCCGAATATTCCTCTAGAAAAAGCCAAAGTGACAGAAGACATAATGGAGGCCATCGGCTCCATCCCCCTCGATGTGAGGATGGGAAAGGGGCTTGACCTCATCTGCGTTTTGCAGAATGCGGAACAAGTAAAATCCTTTGTGCCTTATGCAGACGCACTGAAAAAGCTACCGGGCCGAATGGTGCACATTACCGCCCCCGGTACCGACGGATATGACTGTTGCTCGCGCTGCTTCGGTCCGAAAATCGGCATTCTGGAGGACCCCGTTTGTGGTAGCGCCCACTGCCAGATTATTCCTTATTGGGCGAAAAGGCTGAACAAGAAAGTAATAAACGCATGGGAAGCATCGGCTCGAGGTGGGGCCTTACAAGGTGAGATTATCGACGAAGAAAGACTCCTAATCAGGGGGAAAGCCACGCTGTTTGCTGAATCGAAAATTTATATTTAGGCCTGATGAACGTAATTATAATTGTGGCTGTTTTATTCAGTATTGTAATTGCAATAACAGACGAAATTAGTGCGCATAAAAAGCGGTGTGAAGAGACTAAGAAAAAAGAAAAAGAGGCCATCAGCAAATCGGGGACTTCGCTTAGCCACATCGTAAGCAAAGTCATGATTGCAGACGGCCGTGTATCGGACGAAGAAAAGGAGATGGTTTGCGCGCTTATGCACAATTTCATAAAAGACGAAAGGGTATACAACGAATTTGAGAAGGGATTAAAGAACGCGAACTTCAAATACTTTTCAAAGAATTATTTTAACTACGACTGGAAAAGTTATGTTAAATGTCATTACAGCAAAGAAGAACAATACGCACTGGCTGAACTACTGCTAACTGTTGCCACACTTAACGGAGGCATCAAACAAAAAGAATGGATGATGATTGTCTCCCTTTTTAACCTTACAAGCCTAGACTGGTCGTACTTAAACAACAAATTCGACGACTTTTTCGCATTTAAGTCCAAACAAAAGGCAACGAAGAAATTCAATAAAACCAAAAAAACTTCAACTGGCAGTAAACAAAACCAAAACGACGGGCAACAAGCTAACAGCCAAAGCCAGCAACAGAAGCAGGCTTTGGGAGCGGAACAAAAAAAGAGATATTGCGCCATTCTGGGGGTAACAGAATCGGCCACTCAGGAAGAACTCCACAAAGCATACACTTCGTTGGCCAAGCGCTACCACCCCGACACCGTGCAAGACGAAATGCTGAAATTGGTCTTGACCGAAAAGCTCAAAGAGATAAACACTGCCTACCAGAGGATGAGGGAATAAGTAATAGGTTATAGGGAATAGGTGAGAGGGAATAAGTAATACCTATCATGTATGTAGCGTCTTCCAGACGCATACACTTGTACATGAATACCCCCGACGTGATGGACGGCCGTCCATCACGTCGGGGGTTATAGAGATACCGTCTTCCAGACGGGCATTGTGGCAGGATAACAGCATATGTGGTGCGCTTTAATACCGAGGATTTACATCCCCGGCTAACAAGCGTTCGCCTCTACGAGGCTAGGACAGAGTAGATGAGTGGGTTCTGTCGTACTTACAGCAGTATAGTCGGTTAAAACATAGGGCTTACGCCCTACGTTAAATACTGTCGTGCCTACAGCACTAGCATGTACCGTGTAACTTACCTCGCCTACCAGAGGATGAAAGATTAAATAGCGAAACGCATTTTATAGAAATTATCCAACGATTCAGCGAATAACTGTTGTTCTATATTTTGCAAGTCAGACAGCACATCGGACTTTGAACCGTAATTGGCTTTAATCCATTCTAGATCTTCAGTTTCTATAGTTTCACCATCAAGATATCGTAAAAGAATATCGCTTTTAAGGACACGATCGTCCGAATAATAGTTGTGCAGGTTTTCCTCAATAAAAGTCCAATAACTAAACTCATTTAGAGATTCAATCTTATTTTTAGGAGTAGTAAACATCTTCATTAAATTAGGAGTCTTTAAATATCATACCATATTGGGAACAAATATAGTTTTAATCATCCGTACCACAAAAAACATACGCATAGACCTATAGACAAAAAAAGAGCGGTACGAAACATCACGTTCCACACCGCTCACGACAAGAAACAAATAACACTACGGGCATTCCCAATAGGGAACAAGATGTAGTATTCTATTATGTAAGCCTACGCCTATATATTCTTTTGTCAATGTCAATTATTTATAAGCCTGCTCGTGTACTCCACGAACGGAACGTCCTGAAGGATCGAGCGAGTTTTTGAAACTTTCGTCCCAAGCAATTGCGGCAGCCGTACTGCAAGCGACAGAAGGTTCAGAAGGGACTGTGCTGGCGGCAGTGCCACTAGGAAACAATTCGGTAAAGATTGAACGATAGTAATACTCTTCCTTCGTCATAGGAGTATTGATTGGGAAACGGACAGCAGCCTTCGCCATCTGTTCGTCTGAAACATGCTGGTTAGCGTATTCCTTCAAAGAGTCAATCCACGAATAGCCGACGCCGTCGCTGAACTGCTCTTTCTGACGCCAAACAATACCCTGTGGCAGATAGTCTTCGAAAGCCTTACGAAGCGCATACTTCTCCATCTTGCCACCACCTGCGCGTCCGCTCAGTTTAGCTTCAGGATTGAAACGCATGGCAATATCGAGGAATTCCTTATCGAGGAATGGCACACGGCCTTCCACACCCCAGGCAGCCAACGCCTTGTTGGCACGCAAGCAGTCGTACATATAGAGTTTGCCAATCTTACGTACAGTCTCTTTGTGCAACTCTTCTGCATTTGGAGCCTTGTGGAAATAGAGGTAGCCGCCAAAAATTTCGTCAGATCCCTCACCCGAAAGCACCATTTTGATACCCATTGACTTGATGACACGGGCCAGCAAGTACATAGGAGTTGAGGCGCGGACGGTAGTCACGTCGTAAGTCTCGATATGGTAGATGACGTCGCGAAGCGCGTCAAGACCTTCCTGAATAGTGAAATTGATTTCGTGGTGGATGGTACCGATAGCATCGGCAACCTCTTGAGCGGCCTTCAAATCGGGAGCCCCCTTCAAACCAATTGCGAAACTATGGAGCTGTGGCCACCAGGCACGCTGTGTACCCTCGCTTTCCACACGGATGTCGCTGAACTTTTTAGCGACAGCCGAAATGATAGAGCTGTCGAGTCCGCCAGAAAGCAACACACCATAAGGCACATCGGTCATCAGTTGGCGCTTAACCGCATCTTCCAAACCAGAACGGATATCGTCTACGTTAGCAGCATTGTCTTTAACGGCACTGAATTCTTCCCAGTCGCGCTTGTACCACTTCACCAACTTACCACCATCGGCACTATACATAAGGTAACCCGGAGGGAAAACGCTGATTTCGGTGCAATAGCCTTCCAGCGCCTTCAGTTCAGAAGCAACAAAAAGAGTACCTTTCGCATTGCGTCCGTAATAGAGCGGAATTACGCCAATAGGGTCGCGTGAAATGAGGTAGGCATCGTTTTCCTCATCGTAAAGGGCGAAAGCGAAAATACCATTCAAGTCCTCCAAGAAGTTGGCACCCTTGTCGCGGAAAAGGGCCAAAATCACTTCGCAGTCGCTACGGGTCTGGAAATCGTAATCCTTATAGCGGTCGCGGATAGCCTGATGGTTATATATCTCACCGTTTACAGCAAGCACCAATTTGCGGTCGGGGCTATAAAGCGGTTGCCGACCAGACTGAGGGTCGACAATAGCCAAACGCTCGTGAGCCAGAATAGCCTTGTCACCACAATAAATGCCAGACCAGTCTGGGCCACGGTGACGAATGCGTTTTGACATCTCCAGCATCTGGGGACGGAGGTCTTGAGCAGACTCCTTCAATTCAAATGCTCCAACAATTCCACACATAGATAAATCTTATTAGAAGGGGGACACCGGAAGGTAAGTCCCCCGTTTGTTGAAATGTATTCAGTTAATTATTTGTTCAAATAGGCATCAATCTTCTGAGCCACATCACGACCAGAAGCCAAAGCCCTTACAACCAAGCTGGCACCAGAAGCGGCGTCACCAGCGAAGAAGACATTTTCGGCCACCTCAGGCTGAACAGGCTTCAAGAAGCCCATGGCCAAGAGGGCCATATCGCACTCGATAATTTCCTTCTTACCAGTTGGAACCATGACAGGACGTCCGCCATCTGGATTTGGTTTCCATTCAACCTCTTCTACCTCAGCGCCAGTCAGTTTGCCATTCTTGCCAATAAACTTGTTGGTAGTCAGCAACCAGCGGCGGTCGCAACCCTCCTTATGGCTAGAAGTCGTCTTCAAGACAACAGGCCAGTTAGGCCAAGGAGTAGCCGGATTGTCGTCAACTGGAGGCTTAGGCATGATTTCGATCTGGGTAACGCTTACGCAACCCTGGCGGTGTGCAGTACCGATACAGTCAGAACCCGTATCACCACCACCAATCACCAAGACCTTCTTACCCTTGGCGTTCACCAACTCGTCTTTCGAGAAAGACTGGCCGGCGAGCACACGGTTCTGTTGCGACAACATTTCAAGCGCGAAGTAAACACCCTTCAAATCGCGTCCTGGCACATTCAAATCGCGTGCGGTAGGAGTTCCGGTACAAACCGCATAAGCGTCGTAGCCGGCAGGAAGATTCTTAATATCGATATCTTGATTACACTTGAACTCAATACCCTCGGCCTCGAGGACAGTCTGACGGCGGTCGATGACAGCCTTGTTAAGTTTGAAGTTTGGAATACCGAAACGGACCAAACCGCCGATAGCCTCGTTCTTTTCGAAAACGGTAACTGTGTAACCCATCTGGTTCAGACGGCAGGCAACTGAAAGACCGGCAGGACCGGCACCAATAACAGCCACCTTCTTACCATTGCGTTTTTCAGGAATTTCAGGAACAACAAAGCCTTCCTGGAAAGCCTTCTCAATGATAGAGCACTCGTTTTCGCGGATGGTGGTAGGCTCCTTGATGGTCAGGTTAAGGACGCAGCTCTTTTCGCAGAGGGCCGGACAGATACGTCCGGTAAACTCAGGAAAGTCGTTCGTCTGACGGAGCACATCGTAAGCCTCTTTCCACTTACCTTTATAAATAGCGTCGTTGAAATCGAACTGTTTGTTGCCAAGCGGGCAGGCCCAGTGGCAGAAAGGTACACCACACTCCATGCAGCGTGAAGCCTGTAACTGGCGGTCGTGGTCGTTAAGAGTCTGTTCAACCTCACCAAAGTCGTTGATACGGTCGTTGATAGGACGATAACCGGCGTCCTTTCTTGGTATAGTCAAAAATGCTTTAGGATTTCCCATTTTAGTAACCTTTTAGAAGTTTTTGAAATATAATGAATGGACTGCCGTATTAATAGTCGCGGCTGATATCAGAAATTTTCTGTTGCAATTTAGCCAACTGCTCTTCCTGAAGCACATGCTTGTACTCGATAGGAGTAATCTGGATGAATTCCTCCACATAGTGGTTCCAGTCGTCGAGCATAGTGCGGGCAATCTTCGAGCCCGTATAGAGGTAGTGCTGGCGGATGAGTTCGTGCAACTCCTTACGAGAAGCAGTTTCTTCGATAAGGGTCAACTCAACCATATCCATATTACAGAAGTAGTCGAAGTTCTGGTTCTTATTCCAAACGTAAGCAACACCGCCCGACATACCGGCACCGAAGTTACGTCCGGTTTCACCCAAGACAACCACACGACCGCCAGTCATATATTCGCAGCAGTGGTCACCAGCACCTTCGATAACGGCAATCGCACCAGAGTTACGGACACCGAAACGCTCGCCGACACGGCCATTTACGTAAAGTTCGCCCGAAGTAGCTCCATAGAGGCCCGTGTTACCGGCAATGATGTTGTCTTCGGCAGCGAAGTTACTACGGATTGGAGGGATGATAGAGATACGTCCACCGCTCAAACCTTTACCGAAGTAGTCGTTACACTCACCTTCGAGTTTGAAGTTGATACCCTTCATCAAGAAAGCACCGAAGCTCTGACCGGCAGAACCCTTGAAGCGGACATTGATAGTCTCGTCAGGCAGACCAGCCTCGCCATACTTCATAGCAACCGCACCCGAGAGCATGACACCGGCAGCACGGTCGGTATTCTTGATACTGTAGTTGAGAGAAACCTCCTTCTTGTTATCGAGAGCCTCCTTAGCCTCAGCAATCATATCCACATCGAGAACATTGTCGATTTCGTGGTTCTGAGGAGTGGTACAAACGATGTCGGCACCATTGTCGACCTTGTGGAGGAGACGGCTGAAGTCGATAGTAGCCGCCTTCGAACCCTCTTTGCGAGGTTTGATTTCGATAAGGTCGGTACGGCCGATGATATCCTTCAAAGAAGTGAAGCCCATTTCGGCCAAGTATTCACGAACTTCCTGTGCAATAAAGCGGAAATAGTTCACCACATACTCAGAGTGACCGCGGAAACGCTCACGCAATTTAGGGTCTTGCGTAGCCACACCCACAGGGCATGTATTGGTATTGCACTTGCGCATCATAACGCAGCCCAAGACAATCAGCACAGCTGTTCCGAAACCATACTCCTCAGCACCAAGAAGCGCCATACTAATGACATCGCGTCCGGTCTTCAACTGACCATCGACCTGAACACGGATGTAACCACGGAGGTTGTTTTCAACTAAAGTCTGGTGAGTCTCGCTCAATCCGATTTCCGGCGAGATGCCCGCAAAGCGCATTGAAGAAGCCGGAGAAGCACCAGTACCACCTTCAGCACCCGAAATGACTACGAGGTCGCCCTTCGCTTTAGCCACACCAGCGGCAATAGTACCCACACCACTTTCGGCAACGAGCTTCACAGAGATAGCAGCCTTAGGATTTACGTTCTTCAAGTCGAAGATAAGCTGTGCCAAGTCTTCGATTGAGTAGATATCGTGGTGAGGAGGAGGAGAGATCAGAGAGATACCCTTAATAGAGTGACGGGTCTTAGCGATGACAGCATCGACCTTAAAACCAGGCAGCTGACCACCTTCACCCGGTTTAGCACCCTGGGCAACCTTAATCTGTATTTCTTCTGCATTGACCAAGTATTCGGTAGTTACACCGAAACGGCCAGAAGCAACCTGTTTCGTTTTAGAGCTCAAAGAAACGCCATTGACAAAAGAGTGGAAGCGTTCGTTGTCTTCACCACCCTCACCGGTGTTGCTACGTCCGCCCAGCTTGTTCATCGCCAAAGCAAGTGCCTCGTGCGCCTCCTTAGAGATGGCACCGAACGACATAGCGGCAGTTACAAAGTGCTTAACGATTTCCTCAACCGGCTCGACCTTGTTGATGTCGATAGGATTCTTCTTGAAGTTGAAGAAGTCGCGGATGAAGATAGGATCTTCTTTCTCGTCGACCAGTTTAGCATAAGTCTTGTAACGATTGTAGTCATTCAAGCGGGTAGCCAACTGGAGGTTAGCGATGGTTTCAGGATTCCAAGCGTGTTTCTCGCCATCTTTATGGTAAGCGAACAAACCGCTGCTAGGTAGAACAGGGCTGATTTTAGAAGCAAACGCCTGATTGTGGAAACGGATGGCGTCGCGCGCAATTTCCTTCAGACCGATACCACCGATAGTAGCCTGTTTGGTACCGAAGTAAGTATTCAACAAGTCTTCGCTCAAGCCAAGGCTTTCGAAAATTTTGGCACCACGGTAAGAACGGATTGTAGAGATACCCATCTTCGCCATAATCTTGAGCAGGCTCTTGTCGACAGCTTTGATGTATTTCTTTTCAGCCGACTCGTAGTTCTCATTAATTTCACCCTTCTTAACCTGATCGGCAATAACAGCGTAAGCCATATAAGGACAGAGGGCAGAAGCACCATATCCGAGCAACAAGGCCGCATGCATAACCTCGCGTATTTCACCAGACTCGATGATGATGGCTGTTTGTACACGTTTCTGAACAGAAATCAGATAATGGTGAACCGCACTCACCGCAAGCAGAGAAGGGATAGCCGCATGTTCGGCATCGATATCGCGGTCCGACAAGATGATGTAGTTAACACCCTCGTCGACGCTGGCCTCAGCCTTCTTACAGATATCGTCGAGAGCCGCCTTCAAGCCAGCCTCACCCTTAGAGATTTCGAAGAGGATAGGCAGCTTTTCGGTCTTAAAGCCCTTATAACGGATGTTACAGAGAATATCGAGCTGGGTATTATTCAACACAGGCTGTGGCAGGCGGACCATTTTACAGTGTTCGCCACTAGGCGAAAGAATGTTCATGCCCACAGCACCAATATATTCGGTAAGGCTCATCACCAACTCTTCACGAATAGAGTCGATAGCAGGGTTGGTAACCTGTGCGAACTGTTGGCGGAAGTAGTTGAAAAGCAACTGTGGCTTCTCGGTGATAACAGCCAGCGGAGTATCGTTACCCATAGCAGCAACAGGTTCTGCACCGTTAGAAGCCATTGGGATGATTGTACGACGGATATCTTCCTGGGTGAAGCCGAAGTGGAGCAGTTTGCGGTCGTAATCTTCCACATCGTTGCTAACCTTACGTCCACTCTTCAACTTATCGAGTTCGATACGGTTGGTAGACAACCATTCGCGATAAGGTTTCTGGTGGCAGAGTTTGTCTTTAATTTCACCATTATAATAGATCTTACCCTCTTCCGTATCGATAAGGAGCAATTTACCAGGTTGCAAGCGGCCCTTTTCCTTAATTTCAGAAGGTTCGAACTCAATAGTACCCACTTCAGAAGCCACCAGCATCATATCGTTGTTCGTGATGAGGTAGCGAGAAGGGCGCAAGCCGTTACGGTCGAGCATACCGCCGGCGAAACGTCCGTCAGAGAACAAAAGAGCGGCCGGACCGTCCCAAGGCTCCATCAAGATAGAGTGGTATTCGTAGAACGCCTTCAAATCCTCGCTAATAGGGTTCTTCTCGTTGAAAGGTTCAGGAACGAGCATCGCCATAGCGTGAGGCAGGCTCATACCCGACATAAGGAAGAACTCGAGCGCGTTATCGAGGGAAGCCGAGTCAGACATACCCGGTTGGATGATAGGGTGAATAGCCTTAACATCGCCCAGCGTTTCAGAAGAGAGCACACTCTCGCGCGCCTCCATCCAAGCACGGTTACCACGGATGGTATTGATTTCACCGTTATGGCAAAGCAAACGGAAAGGCTGAGCCAAAGACCAGCGAGGGAAGGTATTGGTAGAGAAACGAGAGTGCACCAAAGCCAAACCACTGGTGAAATAGTTATTGCTCAAATCAGGGAAGTATTCGCGAACCTGCATAGAGGTAAGCATACCCTTATAAATGATATTCTTGCTAGAAAGAGAAACAATATAAAAATCCTCGTCCTTGATACGGTTCTCAATCTTCTTACGGATGATGTAGAGCGTACGGTCGAAAGAATCGAGTTTTTCGTTAGTGACACCCGTTACAAACACCTGTTTGATATCGGGTTCAACGGCAGCCGCAGCCTTACCCAAGCACTCGGAATTAGTAGGGACATCGCGAAGGTGCATAAGCGTAAGGTCTTCCCTTTCAATTTCCTCAATCATGATGTTGAGGATGTCTTGCTGTTTTTTCTTGTCCTTAGGCAAAAAAACGAGACCGGTACCATACTTACCCTTCTCAGGGACAGGAATACCTTGAAGAAGAATGAATTCGTGAGGAATCTGCAACATGATTCCCGCACCGTCGCCAGTTTTGTTGTCAGCGCCTTCAGCACCACGGTGGCGCATGTTTTCAAGAACCTTTAATGCTGAATCCACAAGCTCGTGACTCTTGTTGCCGTGAATGTTAACCAACATTCCGACACCACACGCATCGTGCTCGTACTCGGGATTGTAAAGTCCCCCCTGCGTAGGATAATTGCTTTGCATAAATTTGTTTCTTTTGCGGCTCAACGTTATAGCCAGTTATAAAATCTTGTTAGTTATCTGTTTCAAAAGCCAGCCTCAGCGAGTAGTGAAAGCCGGCTGGTTGTTAATCGCTCACAAAATTACTTATATATTGCACTACAACGAGGCAACAGCTGTTGATAAATAGTATTTTTTTGGCATTAACTTTCAAACTGAAACAAAAACCACACCACAAAAGCACATTTTTTTGTTTCACTAGACCAACAACTAACAAATTCAAACTTTCAGAAAAACCTACTAAGCGGCCAGCGCAGCACATTCTGCTACAAATACTCCATATTTGCTTTCAATTTGTCATATTCAAACGCAAAAAAGAAGTACAAAAGATATTGAAGTAGCAATAATTCGGGAAAAAGCGGGAACATATTGTAAGACAGCCTAACAGAATGTCGGGGTGAACCTGCCAGAACCCACCGCAAACGCCACAAGCATATAAACAAATTTGATTATATTTGCCCCGTAAATCAAGAAAACACAACATGCGAAAAGTAATAGGAATAGGCGAAACAGTATTCGACATCATTTTCAAAAACGGCCAGCCCATCAGCGGCAAGCCAGGCGGTTCAGTGTTTAACGCTATGGTATCGCTAGGGCGTATGGGCGAGCACCCGCTCTTCATCAGCGAAGTCGGCAACGACAACGTGGGCCAGCTGGTTCGCCAGTGTATGGAAGAGAACGGCGTATCGACCGAATTAATGTGCACACTTCCACACGAGCACAAGTCGGCAGTAGCCCTAGCCTTTCTCGACGAGAACGAGCACCCCGACTATATGTTCTACACCGACTATCCGAGCATAGGGCGCCTCGACTACATGATGCCCGACATACAGGAGAACGACATTATACTGATTGGTTCGTTTTTCGCTTTGAACGAAGCCCTGCGCGAACCACTAATCGAACTACTGAGTATAGCACGCGAAAAAAAGGCCATTGTCTATTACGACGTGAATTTCCGCAAAAACCTGGCGCCTGTAGTCCGACACCTGATGCCGTCGTTCTTGGAAAACATGGAATACGTCACCATATTCAAAGGGAGCGACGAAGACTTCAAATACCTGTTCAACGAAGAGGACCCAACCCTGACCTACAAAGAGCACATTGACTTCTTCACCAAAAACTTCATCTACACCAAAGGGGCAGACGGAGTAACCCTGTTCAGCAACGGCAACGAGCCCAAATCGTATGCGGCACACACCGTTACGCCAGTAAGCACCGTAGGGGCAGGCGACAGTTTCAATGCAGGCGTAATATACGGACTGCTGAAATACGGCATCACCTACGACAACCTGAAGACCGGATGCGTTCCGACCGTCATTTGGGACAAAGTAATGGCCTGCGGCATAGAGTTCAGTTCATTTGTCTGCACCAGCCTCGAGAACTATATTTCAAAAGACTTTGCAGACCAGTTTAAAAACCAGCTATAGGCAATGGACATTCCGAAGTTAAAGGGCGCGAAAATATTCGACAACATCGACATATCGACAGTTGTCCCCTACATCGACTGGGTCTTCTTTTTCAAAGCGTGGGGGCTACCCGGAAGATTCGATGGAATGGACAATTTCTGCGGATGCGAGCAATGCATTCAA
This sequence comes from Bacteroidales bacterium UBA3297, assembly GCA_002362105.1. Taxonomy (GTDB): domain Bacteria; phylum Bacteroidota; class Bacteroidia; order Bacteroidales; family Paludibacteraceae; genus Physcocola. The sequence goes on along the minus strand of DETD01000016.1, from coordinate 108,543 downwards.
AATTTTCTGATAAAAAACAGGAAATACGGAGTCGACAAAGCCCGCGAAGCCCTTAACCTCTATCAAGACGCCCGCCAGACGCTGCTGAAGGCAAAAAGCGAAAAAAGCCTGACAATAAAGGCAAAAATTATGTTTTGCCCCGCCCATAGCGAAAACGAAGGCATCGTCATCAGTCCTGAAGGGCAAGCAGAAATCTACCTGCCCATGCTGCGCCAGCAACACCCGGGGGAGTTGTCGGGCAAATGTGTGTCGATTGCCGACTTTATTTCACCAAAGTCCGATTTCATCGGATTATTTAGCCTGTGCATCGACGGAGCCGATGCACAAAGCGAGCTCTACAAAAAGAAAAACGACCTCTACAATTCCATACTCATAAAAAGCGTAGCCGACCGTCTTGCCGAGGCCACAGCCGAATGGCTGCACCAGCAAGTCCGCACTACCTACTGGGGGTACGCCCCCGACGAGCACTATACCCCAGAGGAACTGATGAAAAAGCCATACGACGGCATAAGGCCGGCCATCGGCTACCCGTCGATACCAGACCAACGCATCATATTCAAGACCAACCAGTTGCTCAAAATGGAGGAAATAGGCATTTCCATCACCGAAAACGGAGCCATGCAGCCCAACGCCTCTATATCGGGCCTCTACATATCGCACCCGAAATCGTTCTACTTTATGGTAGGCAAGGTAGGCGACGACCAACTGGAAGACTATGCCCGACGTAGCGGCAGCAAAAAAGAAGACCTATCGAAATGGCTGATGCACAACCTATAGGAAAAAGTAAGTGAGCCGCCTAAAAATTCGGGAAAAATGTTTATATTTAATTATAAACAAGGGAAAGAGCCATGGGAAAGACACAAGAAACGACAGAAAAAGATTACCGTTTAGGCGATTTAATCGACATTTTCGACCTTTGGAAGATTGATGTCACCAACCAAGACAACCAAAAATGGTGCATGTCGTTGGAAAACTTCACCGACCAGTACATGCTGTCGTACATTTCCGACAAGAACATAGGGCCGGGCAACTACCTTGTGAGCTCACACATTACAGAGCCCTGCCTGATGGCCGCCCTAACAGGCAACCGGTTCCGGGTGGCCCGCCTCAGCACAATGAGCGGATTGGAAGACGGCGTTTGGGTAGACCGTATACCCTACTTTGCCTTCCGCATTAAAAACCACAACCTGGTCAGCGAGGACTACCTCTTACGCGAACTGATATCGGACCGCTTGAGCGAACAGCTGGAGAGCGTAGCGAAAACGAACGAGCAAGCGCACAAAATAGACGATTTAATCGATAAAAACGACCTGCTTAACCTAGTCATCAAACTGCCGAGCCTGGAAGTGCAGGACGTGCTGGTGAAAAACGACATACTGACCCTTCTACAAGACCTGATGGCCGAAAAACAGGAAGATTTCGAAAATTACCAGAAAGACATACACCTGAAAAAACACGCCGTTGGGCAGACCCTTTTCAACCTGAACAACTGGTGGAACACGTTGCTGAAAGCGCGGGCAGAACACAACGGCACACTCGACGACAAGACCCAAGTCGGCAAGTTAAGGCCCATTTCGGTCGGCGACATCTACAACCGGATTAGCGAGTCGCTCAACATATTGTCGAACCAGATCAACACCTTCACAATAGGCGATGGAATGGAGACCGAAGACATAGCGCTAGCGCCATTCATTAGCGAGTACATGGCAACCCACCAAAGTCCGATGTTCAAGTTCGAGTTCGATGAAATGGGCAAATATGCGGTAGAAGACTTCAAAATAAAGGGCGAAGTAGTGTTGCACAAAGGCGACCCACTCCTCTACCTGGTTTTTCCGAGGCAAGCCCTCACCCAGATATTCGACAACATCGTCAGCAACGCCTGCTCGCATGGTTTTTCGGGCATTGAAGACAAGAACAACACCATACGGATAGAATACAACAGCATAGGCAGCACCTGCATAGTGACCGTGTCGAACAACGGCAAACCGCTACAGAAAGGCATGTCGGAAGAAAAGGTCTTTATGTACGGCGGTAGCACCGCGGTGGGCACAGACGGGCATAACGGTCTGGGCGCCTTTCAGATCAGGAACCTGATGAGCCGATTCGGAGGCAGTGCGACCATAGAATGCGACGACAACGCCGCCTACCCGTTCGCCTATCTGCTGACATTCCACAACTGTATATCGTATAAATAACATACGCTTATGGCAAACAACGAAATAATGAAAGTGCTCTGGGTCGACAACGACCCGTCGGTAGTTGAAGGAACGCAACAAAGGGCAGAGCAATACAATATCGACCTTCCCTGTTTTCCCAACTGGGAAGCGGCAGAAACAGAGTTAAAAGACCATTTCAACGAGTTTTCCGCCATTATTCTGGACGCGAACTGCGAGTTTAGCGCCGACAGTGTCGAAGACAAGACCTTTCTGGCCTATGTGCTGCCACGCCTCTCGAAACTATTCGGAGAGAAGCACGCCGAAATACCCTGGTATGTTTTAAGCGCCGGCACTATGGACGAGTTCGACCTGGTGCTGCAAATGGTGAACAACGACGACAGAAAGAAGCACAACGAAGACTGGGGCCCGCTGCTCTACTTCAAAGACAAACGTTACGAGGACGGCACCACCGACCTCGACAAACTGTTCTTGAACATCCGCCAGTCTGACGACAGCAGCTACCAAACCAAAATACGCACACTGTATTCAGACGTGTTCCGCACCATAGCGGAAAAGAACAACAAACTGGACAAGGAGATCGAGAACATACTGATGCCCGTGCTCATTGCCCTCCATTTTCCGGAAACGACCACCGATAACGCCAATTTATCGAGTTTTACCCAGTTGAGGCAGGTGATAGAATACCTGTTCAGAGCCTGCAACCAGACCGGGCTTTTACCCGATGAATGCGCACTAAACGGGAAAATAAACATACAAGAGTCGCTCCGCTACCTGTCTGGCGAGAACACGAAGCACCTGGGTGTCAGATACGGTTCATACGAGCAAGGCGACCACCTGTTTCCACAAATCGTCAGCGAAAACCTGCAGCAGATACTGAACACAGCCAACGCCTGCGTACACACGGCAGATGAAAATCCGGACGAATCGAAGAACGTGGTCGACTACCTCGACACCATTGGAGGTGACCGCCAATTGTACAGTTTCGCCCTCGAATTGTGCGATGTAATCGTATGGTACGGCAAATATATACAGAAACACCCCGACCGTGAAAAGAACCGGCGCTGGTGCCAGTCGACCAAAGCGGGAGGGAACAAAGAGAAAGGAAAGAGTCCGGCCGAGAAGGGGAAGGGCAACAACGGCAAACCTGACCGTAACAAGTCTGAGCGCTTCAAGAACAACCGTTCGCTTGAGGACATCCGCATAGGCGACAAAGGCTACTACGACATCATTCCACGCGACGAGGTAGAGACCAGCACACCAGTAGTAACCGCCGACGGCATCAGTTCTGAAGTCTACGAGCACCAAATGGTCTGTGTGGAGCGCGACGGCCGAGGAAACTGGCATTGCGGGAAATGCCTGATAATACCCCGGACACCACTGACAGAGGGCGAACGGCTGGAAATCTACAACATTGTAGCCAACATAAAAGACAGCAAAGACATCTACCCACTATACGCCAAACGGTACAACAAACTCAATTTTTAGCGATAAAGAGGGAAAATTCTTGCAGAACAACCAAATAAGACCTATTTTTAAAAGAAAAAACGACTAGTGCAATATGACAAACGACAAACCGCTACCCATAAAACTGTTGCTTGCGCCATTCGCAATGCTCTACTGGTTGGGGACATCTATCCGCAACTGGTTGTTTGAGATAGGCGTACTGAGCCAACAAAAGTTCGAGCACCTGACCGTCATCTCTATCGGAAACATCAGTATGGGAGGAACGGGAAAGACCCCATTCACCGAGCATATTGTCCGTATGTTGAAAGAAGACAACAATGTTGCCATACTGAGCAGGGGCTACAAGCGCAAGACACGAGGATACCGGTTAGCCACCACAGAAAGCACAGTGAGCGAGATAGGCGACGAGCCCTACCAGATGAAGCAGAAATTTCCGGATGTTTCGGTCGGAGTCGATGCCAAGCGTACCCGTGGAATAGAGCGGATGCTGCAAGACATTTATCCGCGTCCCGACGTATTTGTGCTCGACGATGCCTTCCAGCACCGTTATGTCAAACCCGACATCACCATTCTGCTGGTCGACTATAATAACCTGATTACCGACGACCACATCTTCCCGATAGGCCGTTTGAGAGAACCACTAAGCGCGAAAGACAGGGCGAACATCGTAGTCGTAACCAAGTGTCCGGCCGACGTGAAGCCCATCGACCTCCGCATAATTGGGAAAGAGTTGAACCTCTACCCTTACCAAACGCTCTACTTCACCACCATCGACTACCAGCAGGTAACCCCGCTGTTTGCCGGGCAGGCGAAAGCGCTGACAAACGAAGATCTGGCAACTTATGGTGCCCTCTGCGTAAGCGGAATTGCCAAACCAGAGTTATTTGAAGAATACGCCGGCAGCCTTTGCAAGGAAACCAAGCCACTGCGCTACGCCGACCACCACAACTTCAAGAAACGGAACTACCAGAAGATGATAGACGAACTGGCGACACTAGAGACCAAAGACACCATAGTGCTGACCACCGAAAAGGACGCCATGCGCATGAAGTGCGACGAAAATCTGCCAGAAGTGTTGAAACAGAAGATTTACTATATTCCGTTAGAGATTAAATTGGTAAATAACGACGATTTATTCATAAAACAAATCAGAGAGTATGTTAACAAAAATAAACAGTACCTGCGAATTTCTGAAGAATAGGACCAAAGAGCGTCCTGAAATCGCCATTATACTGGGCACCGGACTCGGCAAGCTGGCAGAGGAAATTGAGGTAAAAGACGTCATTCCATATAACGAGATACCAAACTTCAAGACCAGCACCGTAGCTGGACACAAAGGTCAACTAGTGTTCGGAACACTGGCAGGCAAAAACGTGATGGCCATGCAGGGCCGCCTCCACTACTACGAAGGCTACAGCATGGAAGACATCACCTTCCCAGAAAAGGTGATGAAGATGTTCGGCATAAAATACCTGTTCGTGTCAAATGCAGCAGGAGGTCTGAACCCGAACTTCAATGCGGGCGACATCATGATCATTACCGACCATATCAACCTCTTTCCAGAACACCCACTGCACGGACCGAACTGCGACGAGCTTGGCGTACGTTTCCCAGACATGTGCAACGCCTATAACAAAGACCTGGTAGCGAAGGCAGAAGAAATAGCAAAGCAGCTAGACATTCCTTACCGGAAAGGTGTGTATGTAGGCACACAGGGTCCTACATTCGAGACCGTGGCAGAATACAAATACTTCCGACTAATTGGCGGAGACACCTGTGGTATGAGTACGGTTCCCGAAATAATAGTAGCCCACTGGTGCGGCATTAAATGCTTCGGCGTATCGGTCGTATCGAACGTATTGGCAGAAGCAGGAGTAGTAGAAAACAACCACGAAGACGTGCAGCGCAATTCGCTAAAGGCACAGAAAAACCTTTCTACCCTCTTCCGCGAATTGGCAAAGGCACTCTAAAAAGGGAACTAGATAAAATAAATATACAAAAGGTATGCATAATTGTATGCATACCTTTTTTCTTGACCTAAATCAATAAAAACTCTATCAGCAAGTTACAACCTGGATAATTAGTATTTTTATTTCATTTTTTGTATAAAAAATCCATATAAAATAAAAAATGAATTGTTAATTTTGTAATGTTATAAAAAAAGAACACACAAATCATTTTATTATTGTAGTCATGAAGAAGCTAAGTTTGATTGTTGGCTCTATGCTAATATTCTTAACAAGCACAGCCAACAACGAAGTGAGCGAAGTTAGCACCTCTGATGTAGTTACACCAGTCGAAAATTTCTCAATTAAGGACAACCTTTTGAGTTTATGTAAAAGTTCAAAGCTAGTCATCTCTGACAAAAAAGGCCACGTTATTTTCTACAACGAAAACGTACAGGCACTCGATTTCAGCGACTGGCAACACGGCTCATACATAGCTCAGGTTAACGATAACGAGACCTTCGAATTCACTTTGTAAGTTTTTAAAGTACCTAAACTGACGTTTGAAGTAGACTTGTTCTACAAACAAAAGCGGCAACCGGTTAAACCAGTTGCCGCTTTCTATTTTTTCAGTATTTCCTTCCGATTATTTAGACGAGCCCTTCAGAGTACCCGTCCAAACAGCAGAGGAGATGCCCTTGGCAGTTTCGCCCGACACAAAGAGCAGTTTACCCTCTTCGGTGACAAACGCGCCCAGATTAGCCGTGCGGCCAATACTGCTAGGCAGTTCCTTATGCCAGTTTTCACTCCAAGTGATACCGGCATCGCTAGACGAATAGAAGGTATTGACGTACTTGTTGCTGGTATTGACGCCACCCACCAGGCCAATCTCGTTATCGACGTGCACCATAGCCGTCTTCGAGAGGACAGGCAGACCGGTAATCGAAGAAGAGGCCGTCTTAATCAGATTTCCACCCTTGTCGAGAGCCCAGATAGAAGCCTCGCCATCGGCAGAGCCATAGATATAGCCAATACGCGTACGGGCACCGGTAAGAGTAACCAGCGTCGTTATATCGTCGGTAGGGAATCCGGCAGGCATATCGATCGATTTCTGGAAGTCAGTACCGTTTTCGGCCGCATAGAGACCGTCGGCACCAAGCGCCCAACACTTATCGCCCAGCGAGAAGAGCAAAGCCTTCAAGCCTGCCTCGTTGTCGTTCAACGAGACCGCATAGGCGTTGGCAACATCAATTGTAGCGATTTTACCGTCAACAAAAGCCACAGCCTTGTCATTAAAGACAGTCAGCGAAGCCCAGTCATAACTGTTTTTCGCCAACTTTTTCGAAGCCCACTTCTTACCATCGGCAGATGACAGCGCATAACTGTCGCCACTCTTATTCGTGTAGAAATAATAGTATTTACCACTGATTTCGACCACCTTGTATGAATCGACCTCACCCTTGAAAGAAAGGGTAGAAAGCTTAGCCCAGTCGAAAGAGTTAATATCGTACTTATGTACACGGATATCGAAGCGGTAATGTGTCGTATTCTTTTGGTCGAGCGAGATGGTAGCGACCTTAAGATTACTGAGATCGAGATAAACAGAGTCGGCATTTCTGTTCGTATAGTACTTCCAGCCGTCACCTTCATCAACAAAATAAGTCAGCCCATTGTCTTTCACATCATAATCAGAGAAGAAGATCATCATGTGCGACACATCGGTTCCATAAGTCAGCGAATCGTAGTTATAAATAACGTGTTCGCAGTCGTTAACTATGAAAGGGACATTCACGCCCTCGATATAGACGGAACGGATACGCGGATCGGTGTCGGAATACTCGCTGCTGTCGTCATCTTTATGACAGCTTCCCAAAGCCAATCCGAACAAAGCAGGCACCAAAAGGTATTTAAACTTCATATATTAGATAATTTATGCAAAAATAACACAATTCTTCCACAAAAGCGTCACAAAGAATGTGTTTTCACAACTAATTGATATATAAACAAGAAAAAAGCCATAGAAAACAAAATGCTTTCTATGGCTTAAACGGGAAAACAGCTGTTTTCTTACATCTTAGTCTAAAGATTTAAAACCTTTATTAGAAGCTACGGTACGCATATAGCTAACAAAAGTGTAGAGGCAGATTAAAGTAACGGTCAAACCGAACGCATACGAAGCGGTAGGCCACCACTCCACTCCCTGCATCAGGACAGCGACGCCCTCTTTTGGAGAAATCATGATATAAGTAGAGCAAACCAGCGTCATCCAAAGGGCAGGGACAAGCGTAATGTAGTAAGGCTTCCCGTTCTTGTAGAGCCAAACTGTAATTGCCCAGAACGTAAAGATGGAAAGGCTCTGGTTCAACCAAGCGAAATAGCGCCAGAGGACATCGAAATTCAAGTTCATGATTACCGCAGAAGCCACAAAGAGCGGAATAGCAATCAGGAGGCGGTTCTTAATGGTAAGTTGAGGGAACTTCAGGAAGTCGGAGGCGATAAGGCGGGCCGCACGGAAAGCAGTGTCGCCCGATGTGATAGGAGCCGCCACAACACCCAACACAGCCAGCAGAGCGCCGATAGTGCCCAGCCAGTCGTTACAGATAGCATTGACCACAGCGGCCACATTACCATTGTTCGCCTTCAGGAAGGCGGCCAGTTTTTCGTAAGGAGTTGCGCCCTCGGTATTGAGCATGTCGGCAAACTTCATAGCCGCAGCCGCCCAAATAAGGGCAACCAGGCCTTCCGTAATCATAGCCCCGTAGAACACAGGTCGTCCCAGTTTCTCGTTCTTCAGGCAACGCGCCATCATCGGGCTCTGGGTGGCGTGGAAACCACTAACAGCACCGCAGGCAATAGTGATGAACAGCATTGGGAAGATAGGCAGGTTAGCCGGATGGTGGCTGGTGAAGGCCTCGTCGATTTCAGGCAGGTTGCCTGGCTGGGTCAACACACCAAACAACACGCCAAGCGCCATAAAGATGAGCGCCACACCAAAAATAGGGTAAATACGGCCAATGAGCGCATCGACAGGCAGAAGGGTTGCCAAGATGTAATAGCAGAAAATTATAATAGGCCACGCCGAGAAGCCCTGCACCTGCAAAGGCAGCAGTCCGTCTAACAAGCCCGCAGGCGTAGTAACGAAAACGGCACCCACCATAATCATCAACAAGAGCGACAGAAAGCGCATCGTTTGTCGACCAGTGCTGCCCAACTCGTCGCCCACCACTTCCGGCAGGCTGGCACCGCCCTTGCTAAGACTAATCATGCCGGCAAGGTAGTCGTGTGTGGCACCACCAAAAATGCAGCCGAAAACAATCCAAAGATAAGCCGCAGGACCGAACAAGACGCCCATAATTGCGCCAAAGATAGGTCCAGTACCTGCGATATTCAAAAACTGGATTAGAAACACTTTCCAAGACGGCATTGGAACAAAATCGACACCATCTTGCTTACTGTAGGCAGGAGTCTCGCGCGTAGCATCTGCGCCAAACACCTTTTCAACAAAAGCTCCGTAAATGACATAGCCCAGTACTAAGAGGACAAATGCCGTAATAAAAGTTATCATCTCTTGTCTATAAATTTTCCACAAAAATACATCAAAAAGCGACAAAGTGGCACCCGGTATACCTTATTTATGTGAAATTAAAGGCCATATCCGGCATTTCGGTTAAAGATGGGGCAAACTGATGCCCGTAATCTGCTGGTAGAGTTCGAGCGCATAAATGTCGGTCATGCTCGACACATAGTCCAACACCGCCATAATGCGCTGGTAATAAGGTCCCGCGCTTGTTTCGTATTGTTGCGGAACGCGCAAAAGCAACTGCTTAGAGTAGGCTTTTCCTGGTTCCAGAACAGCGTTAACAAGTTGGTCGATAAGCTTATAAATAATATTATAACCCGAAATTTCGACATCGACTACAGCCTGCGACCTGTAGATTTTGTCGACAGATATCCGCTCACAATTCTGGTATGCGTTATACACCCGCTCACTGACGTGCTTTATGAGGCTGTCTTGGAAAGTACCGTTAAGGATAGCCTCCTCGTTCTCACAGAACACACGTGTACACTCCCTGACCAATTCACCGACCACGCTACTACGCAGATAGGCAATCTGCTCGTTCACATCTTGAATGCTGGCCATGTGTTCACGTCGACGCTGTTTTTTCTCCTCGTCGAAAAAGCCGAGCATCAGTTCCACTGTCTGTTCGGTAGACAAGATTTTCAGTTTGTGCGCATCCTCCATATCCATTATCTCGTAACAGATATCGTCGGCCGCCTCAACAAGGAACACCAGCGGATGCCGCGCATAGCGGTCGGGCTCCAGTTCGGTAATGCCCAGTTCAGAGGCAATACGCCTATAGCCGTCTTTCTCGCTTTGGAAAAAGCCGAACTTGGCCTTGCCGAGTTTGCTAATATAGGAAGACTCGTAAGGATATTTCACGATAGATGCCAGCGAAGTATAGGTCAGCACAAATCCACCCGGGCGGTGCCCGTGAAACTGGTGCGTAAGCAGGCGGAGCGCATTGGCGTTCCCCTCAAAGTTAACAATGTCTTGCCATTCGGCATCAGAGAGTCCACACTTCTCCTTCAACGGCAAGCCAGGCCCCTCGCTGAAATAGCTGGAAATAGCCTTTTCGCCAGAATGGCCGAAAGGTGGATTGCCCAAATCGTGCGCCAGGCAACCGACAGGGACGATAGACCCCAGTTCGGCAATGAACGGTCCCTGAGATTCGCCATACTTCTCAACAAGGTAACGGCTTACAATCTCGCCCAGCGAACGCCCCACCGAGCTCACCTCAAGGCTGTGTGTCAACCTGTTGTGCACAAATATCTTACCAGGTAGCGGGAACACCTGCGTCTTGTTCTGCAAACGCCGGAAAGTAGGCGAAAAAATAAGGCGGTCGTAGTCGCGCTGGAACTCCGTACGGTCGTGTTTGTTCGGATCGTGATAGTGCTCCAGGCCAAAACGCTTTGAAGAAAGCAGTTGTTTCCAATTCATTGCCATACAATATGCAGTTTTTTAACCATTCGTAAATACACAAAAACGGAACCCACAACCGCAGGTTCCGTTATTTATTTTTCAAGATTCAGACTACCACCGGTAGCTAAGCGTCATATAAGCCGAGCTGTTGGTCAGGGTAGGGAAGTTTTCGCTGTAAACCGTCTTATACTGTTTTACCTCGTTCGGATCGTAATTAGCGTCGTTCATCAAATTAACCACACCAAGCTGGTAACCGATAGCGAAAGACCAGTCGGAATCGAAGTCATAACCCAGACGGAAGTTGAAGCTGAAATCAAAACTACGGTAGATAGCATGCTCAGTCTCCTCGTCCGGATTATTTTGGAACAACTTGTTATCGACAGGTTCCTTATCGTCGAAACCCTTTGCAGTAGACTTACCGAACACGCCCAAACTGAGGACAGGACCCACAGAAACGAAACCACGTCCGGTGCAAGTCTTTGAGAAATTCATACGTTTACTGAATTTGCAGTTAATCGGCACATCGAAATAGAAGAGGTTATCTTCAATATTGTAACCGACTTCGGTCTTGAAACCGCCACCACGGACAGCGAACAGCAGTTCAGGCTGCAACGAGAACCACTGGCCGATAGGCACATCGAAATTCAGACCGCCACGCAGGCATGGAGCGAAACGGTTGTTTACTGGTTTGCTGTTATACCAAGCCAAACCACCGCCGAACGAAACGCCAATAGTCGTCCACCGGTACTCAGGCAACGGTTTAGCCGCATCCATTTCAACAATATCGTTTTGTTCGTCGAAGTAGTCAGTCGTGTCGAGCGCGACCTCACTGGTTTTCTTGACCGGGTCCTCGACAACAAGTATAGGACTTGCGGGCACCTCGGTACTATCACTAACCGGCTGCGCGTCTTCAATTGTTGCAAACATAGCAACAGACTGGCTCAAAGCGAAACCCAATACAACTAATCTTTTTCTCATTGATAAGAATTATTACTTATTTAAAGCACACCGACAAAAATAATTAAAAAACTGATTATTCGCAACTTCAGCAATAATTGTATGAAAAAACAGCGAAAATCACGCTTTAAAGTCAAATATGCGTACACTTGTTCATCAGGTAAGCGTCGAGCAACGTCATAGCCGCCATCGCCTCGACGATAGGCACCGCCCTAGGCAGCACACAAGGGTCGTGTCGGCCACGCGCCTTGATGCAGGCATCGTTTCCGTTCAAGTCGACCGTAGGCTGCTCACGCAACAAGGTGGCAATAGGCTTGAAGGCACAACGGAAATAAATATCCTCTCCATTTGAGATACCGCCCTGAATACCACCCGAATAGTTGGTCAGGGTGCCAATTTTACCATTCTTTCCGGTGAAGATGTCGTTGACCTGCGACCCACGCAAGCCGACACCGGCAAAGCCCATACCGTATTCAAAGCCCTTGCAGGCGTTAATCGACAACATAGCGTTACCCAGCATAGCATGCAGCTTGCCGAAGGCTGGTTCGCCCAAACCAACAGGCACCCCCTTCGCCACGCAAGTGATAACACCACCAATAGTGTCGCCGTCTTGTTTCACCTGTTTGATGAGTTCTTCCATTTGAGCCGCCAACTCCACATCGGGGCAACGCACGGCATTGCTTTCGGTCAGCGAGAGGTCGAGTTCCTGATAGCTTTTGCCGACAACCAGGTTACCGACCTGCGACGTATAGGCCTGGACAGAAATACCCAGCTGTTTCAGGGCCAGTTTGGCAACAGCCCCACCAACCACGCGCGACAGCGTTTCGCGGGCACTAGAGCGGCCACCGCCACGATGGTCCCGGAAACCGTATTTCGCAGTGTAGGTATAGTCGGCATGAGAGGGACGGAAAACCGACTTCATCTCGTCGTAATCGTTAGAATGCTGGTTGGTGTTACGCACTTCGAAAGCCAAAGGTGTACCCGTGCACCTGCCCTCGTAAACGCCAGACAAAAATTCAACTCTGTCGCCCTCGTTACGGCCAGTAGTGATAGCGCTCTGCCCCGGACGACGTCTGTCGAGCTCGCTCTGGATAAAATCCAAATCGAGTTCCAGCCCGGCCGGCACACCGTCGATAATACCACCAACAGCCACCCCATGGCTCTCGCCATAAGTCGTCAGACGGAAAATATTGCCAAAAGTATTGCTCATCAAAAAAAGAGTGAAGTATTAAACAGAAGCGGGGAAAAAAGAACTATTTGCCACAGCAGCCGCCTTCGCCACCACAGCAACCGCCCTCGTTATTGTCCTTACTGCCGCAGCCGCCCTTGCAGCCGCCGCCACAACCACCGCAGGTATGAGGCTGGGTAGCAGCCGCCATTTCTTCGGCAGTGCATTCGCGAACCAGCATCACCTCACCAACAAAGTGAAGCGTCTCACCCGCCAACGGATGGTTAAAGTCCATAACCACCACCTTTTTCTTCTGATCGATTTCGGTAACCGTACCATGGAAAGTGTTGCCTTCCTGGTCCATCATAGGCAGGGTATGGTCAACCGCAACAGTGTTGAAGTCAATTTTACCCTTCTCGTCCTGGAAAATTTCGAACGGGATGCTAGCGACACGCTCAGGGTCGTGTTGTCCGTAGGCGTCATCAGGCGACATTGTGAAATCGAATTTAGCACCCTGCTCCAAGCCCAGAAGGTTTTCCTCGAACTTAGGCAACATCATACCCAAGCCCGGAATAAACTCCAAAGGTCGGTTAGCAGTAGCCGACTCCATAATGGTTGCCTCACCATCGGACTCACCAACAATCAGGTTATAAGTAACTGCAACATACTTGTTGTTTTCAATCTTCATATATATTCAAATTAATTATTATCAGAAATTTACTTAATCCATCCCTGCTGGCGGTACCAAGCGATGCACTCGTCGAGGCCAGCGTCAAGGTTATAGTCGGCCTTGAAGTCCAAGTCATCGGCCAGTTTTTTCGTGTCGCACTTCCAGTTAAGGGAAGAAAGGATGTTGTACTTGTCGTTATTAAGGGTCGGGAACTTGCCGAACCAGCTGCCCACCTCTTCCATAACAGCGCAGATGCCCTTCACCAGGAAGCAAGGCACCCGCAACGGAATGGTCCACTTAATGCCCAGTTTTTGTTTGGCCAGTGCCGCATAGTCGTCGCTGGTCCACACATCACCGTCGGCAACAAAATAAGTTTCGTGGATTTTCTGCTTGTCGATGCAGGCAAAAATAACCTTTACCAAATCCTTTACATATATAAAGGTGATGTATTGCGGTTTGAAGCCGATAGCCGGATTGATATGTCGCTGCAACGTCTGCAGCATAACGAAGTAGTCTTTTTCGCGCGGTCCGTAAACGCCAGTCGGGCGAAGGATCGTGAACGGGAAGTCGGGCAGCGAGCGCAAGAAATTCTCGGTGCGCAGCTTGCTTTTACCATACAGCGTGTTCGGATTCGGCGTGTCGGTGTAGTCGATTTGTTTCAGAGTAACCGGGTCGCCAGACCCCATAGCAGACAGACTGCTCATATAAATAAACTGCTTAGGCTGCATGTCCGTTTGCCGGAGGGCGTCGACCAGCGTTTTCGTATATTCGAAATTCACACGGTCGAAGTCGCTTTTCTCCTTGCACTTCGTCAGCCCCATCACGTGCACAATAACATCCCATCGTCCAATCTCATTCTTTACCTCTTCCAGTTTTGCAATCATCTGGTTGAGAGAAGAATAAGGCAGGTCGATAAACTTAGTGCCAGGCACCTGCAAATACTCGTGGCTGCTGCTGGCACGAACGCCAGCCCAGACTTCGTGTCCGCGCCGAAGGGCCTCTTCAACAGCAAAACTCCCGATAAAGCCGGAAGCGCCGGTAACTAATATCTTCATAATACAAATTTACTCAGAAAAACAAACCTACTTTTTAGCCACATATAGCGAACAAGAGCCGAAAGTGAACGTGCGAACCTTAACATCGGAGAAACCGCACTCCTTCAACAAAGCCGCCATTTCTTGTCCCTGCGGACATGCGGCAATACTTTCAGGCAGATACTCGTAAGCCCTCAGGTCCTTAGCGACCAGTTTCGCCATTAGCGGAATAACGCACTTGGTGTAGAAGCTGTAACCTAACTTAAAGAGGGGATTGGTGGGTTCGCTAAGTTCAAGTATGACCGCCCTACCGCCATTGCACAAGACACGGTTCATTTCAGAAAGGCCCTGTTTCAGGTCGGAGAAGTTGCGGACACCGAAAGCGACGGTCACAGCATCGAAAGAAGCATCGTCGAAGCGCAACTTCATGCTGTCGCCCTGCTCCAGCGAGACGATTTTACCAAGTCCCTTCACCTCCACCTTTTTTCTGCCGATTTCGAGCATTTCCTTCGAAAGGTCGATACCGACAATTTCCTGAGGCTCTAATTCTTCATAAGCGCTGATGGCAAAATCGGCCGTACCAGTAGCGATATCGAGCAAACGCATCGGTTTCAGGTCTAACAGCGACCTAAGAGCGGTTCTGCGCCAGTTCCGGTCTTGGAAGAGAGACATCAGATGATTCATTGTATCGTATTGTCCGGCAATTTTGTCGAACATTTCCTCCACCTGTGCCGTTTTATTGTTGCCCTCACTTTCGTAAGGCAATACCTTTTCCACTTTTATATCCGCCATCTGTAATTAAGCTATAAGGGAGCCACAGAAAAGCGCAGCCACCCATTTTTCTACAAAAATAATGATTTTATTGGTAGGAAAGCACTTAAATGCTTACAAATAGGAAGACAACAGAAAGTTTATCGTTTTCGCACCAGCCAGCGTATTTTACAGCATGCCGTAGTAAAGCCCGGCCCAACACGCCAGTTGTCACTTTTCTGCGTGCCAACCGAGTGGCTTCATCGGAGTCGAAAAAATCGGTGGCGGAACCCTGCCTCCACCCGGTTGCATTGTTACCGCTTAATTGCTAAATTTGTAATGTTAAGAAAAGGAGGCACCATGGGCTTGTATTTGAATCCGAACGCTGATGCGCTTCAAATAGGGTTGAACGCAGAAATATATATAGACAAATCATTAGTGTTGGCAGAGTTAAACAAACTTGCCTGCACGCAGGGAAATTTTGTCTGTATCTCCCGTCCACGCCGTTTCGGCAAGAGTATGGTGGGTAACCTGATTTCCGCCTACTACTCGAAAGGGTGCGACACCCGCGCCATTTTCAGCCAGATGAAAATAGGGCAGACGCCCGACTATGACAAGTATCTGAACAAGCTCAACGTCATCAAACTGGATTTGAACGGATGGTACCAGAATGCCAAAGTAGAGAATAACGTTGAATTCTTGATAGGAGGTATCAACAGCGATTTACTAAAGGAATTTCGCAAACAATTTCCAGACATCCAATTTGAAACCAATTCGTCTGTAGCGAGGTGTATAAAGAACGTATACGCAGAAACTGGCGAAAAGTTCGTCATCATTATTGACGAGTACGATGTTTTGGTGCGCGAGAATGTGTCACAAGACCTGTTCGACAGCTACCTCAGCTTCCTGAACGGGCTGTTTAAGGACACCACTTTGCGTCCCGCCCTTGCCTTGGCCTACATCACCGGCATTATGCCGATTGTACGCGACAAGGTGCAGAGCAAGCTGAACGAGTTTTCGGAGTACACCATGCTCGATGCCGGACAGTTCGCCCCTTACATCGGATTTACCAAAGAGGAGGTGCGCTACCTCTGTGAAACTTACGGAATGCCGTTTGACGAAATGGAGCGCTGGTACGACGGTTACGACCTCAGCGACGAGGTGAGTCTGCTGAATCCGAAATCGGTGGTCTCGTCCATCGAGCGCAAGAAGATGGCCAACTATTGGTCGACAACCGGCTCTTTTGAGGCTATTTCAGACTATATACGCCTGAACTTCGATGGCATAAGGGACGATGTGGTCAGTATGCTCGCCGGCGGCAGCGTAGAGGTAGAGGTATCCTCGTTTACCAACACCCTCAACAGTTTCAAAGGCAAGGACGACGTGTTCACCTACCTTATCCATCTGGGCTACCTGGTATACAACGACAAAGACATGACCTGCCGCATACCGAACGAGGAAGTCCGTCAAGAGTGGGTAAAGGCGGTGAAGTTCGACGACGACTACAAACAAATCTTCGCTATTATCAACGCCTCGAAGCGGTTGCTTGACGACACCATCAACGGCAACGCCGAGGCGGTGGCCCGTGCACTCGATGCCGCCCACGTCCAGGTAACCAATCCGCTGACCTACAACGACGAGCACTGTTTCCAGAGTGCCATCTGCCTGGCCTATTTCTACGCCAACACCCGCTACACGCTCATCAAAGAAATGCCAACAGGGAAAGGTTATGCCGACCTGGTGCTGATTCCATACCTGCCTAACATACCGGCAATGGTCATAGAGTTGAAGCACAACAAGAGCACGGGAAGCGCCCTCCAGCAAATAAAGGACAGGAATTACCACGAGGCCCTCAACCACTACTACGACAACCTTTTGTTCGTAGGCATCAACTACGACGAGAAAACCAAGAAGCACACCTGCAAAATAGAGCGGTTTGTGCAAGAATAAAGTCCGCTTGTCCTAAACTGATTAACACTGCCCCCCCCGGGACGCCAACACCGTCTGGAAGACGGTATCTTCATAACCGGGCACGGGGAAAGGGCTTGCCCTTACACCGTGCCCGGACTCCTATGCGGCGCCGGTGCGTTATTGAAAGTATTAAGAGTATGGATATACCAGATCAAGCTCTAAAAAAGCTCAAGGCTGATGATGCCGATGAATTTGGAGAGTTTATAAAAGACAAATGGTTTAACGAAATATTTATTCAAGGAGAATAGCGCATGAAACTTATAAAGAAGATAGAGCGTGTAAAAGGTTTCTACCTGTTAAAAGGAGAAGAAGTGATTGTGACAGAAGATAAGATTCAGATTGGAGATAAATATATCGACTCAAATCCTAACGATGATGTTTTCTGTGATAATGATGTTTTAAAGAAGAGAGAGAATTTCAAGAAGCAATTCGTTTATAAAGACGGAAAATGGCACGATGAACACCCAAAATACTCCCGATTCTTTTATTTTAGCGAGAATTTATATTATTCTAGAGAAAATGATAAACAAGCTCATTTATCGAGATATTCCATCTTCGATAACGGGAAAGAAACGCTGTTTGAGATAAAGACAGATTCGGGAATGCTACTCCATGATTACGACAAAAAACACGAGCTCTACCTGTTCCCGGAATGCAACTACCAGACCATACTTTTCTACACCAGAGACCTGAAATTCCTTTGGAAGTACCAGACAGAGGCTCCAGATATTAATATCGAATTAAATGACATAACTATTGTTGGAGACGTTGTTATAATTCTTAGGAGTAAGCAAATAGAGGGGGTTTTTGACTATACTTATTCCATTGTGGCTTACAATATCTTAACTGGACAAAAGTTGTGGTCTAATGAAGAATTGGACTTTGCACCCAGCTTCCACGTTGGTATAAACAACATGCTTTATTCAGCATGTCAAGCCAACGGACCATTTTTCATTGAAACGGTCAATCCGAACGACGGAACATTAGCAGAATATAAAATAAGCAGCGACTTCCCCTTTTCCGAAGCGTATATATCACCAAATTCAACTGCCCTTTACGGCAACAAACTATATTTTTCCATTGAGCGAAAAAAGAAAGGGCTGAGCTCAATAGGCGTAGTTAACCTCGACACAATGACGATTGAGGAAAAGGTAGAACTGGACACTTACGACGAGGGGGTATGTCTATCAAAGGCACCTATCGTCACCGAAGACAGGGTCTACGTATTCATACCACTGCTTGAAGAACTGCACATTTTTGAGCGATAAAATCGTTACTTCCAAAAGTGAAGCCTTGCCGTCTGGAAGACAATATCTTCATACCCGGGTACGGGAAAAAGGCCAGCCCATTCCCCGTGCCCGGACTCCTATGCGGCGTCGGTGCGTTTGGAAAACGCTACGTAGCAACATTGGGGACAATCCTTGGGGGCCAAAAACGGCGACAGTACCGCACCCCTACCCGGTTGCATTGTTACCGCTTAATTGCTAAATTTGTAATATTAAGAAAAGGAGGCACCATGGGCTTGTATTTGAATCCGAACGCTGATGCGTTCCAAATAGGATTGAACTCAGAAATATATATAGACAAATCTCTAGTGTTGGCAGAGTTAAACAAACTTGCCTGCACACAGGGCAACTTTATCTGCATGTCCCGTCCGCGCCGTTTCGGCAAGAGTATGGTGGGTAACCTGATTTCCGCCTACTACTCGAAAGGGTGCGACACTCGCGCCATTTTCAGCAATATGAAGATTGGACAGACGCCCAACTTCGACAAATACTTGAACAAACTCAACGTCATCAAGTTAGATTTGAACGAGTGGTATCAAAACACAGCCATAAAGGGACAGTTGGACAATATGATAAACCTAGTAAACCAGAAATTACTCGGAGAGTTTATTGAACAATATCCCTCTATTCATTTTGAGGAAAACAGTACTATTGCTGATTGTATATTGCAAGTTTATGGTAGGACTGGCGAAAAATTCGCTATTATCATAGATGAGTACGACGTGTTGATGCGCGAGAACGTGCCACAAGAGTTGTTTGGAAATTATCTCAGTTTCTTGAACAGCTTATTCAAAGGGACTACCATACGTCCCGCCCTTGCCTTGGCCTACATCACCGGCATTATGCCGATTGTACGCGACAAAGTGCAGAGCAAGCTGAACGAGTTCTCGGAGTACACCATGCTCGATGCCGGACAGTTCGCCTCCTACATCGGATTTACCAAAGAGGAGGTGCGCTACCTCTGTGAAACTTACGGAATGCCGTTTGACGATATGGAGCGCTGGTACGACGGTTACGACCTCAGCGACGAGGTGAGTCTGCTGAATCCGAAATCGGTGGTCTCGGCCATCGAGCGCAAGAAGATGGCCAACTATTGGTCGACAACCGGCTCTTTTGAGGCCATTTCAGACTATTTGCGGATGAACTTCGATGGCATAAGGGACGATGTGGTCAGCATGCTGGCCGGTAGTAGCGTGGAGGTAGAGGTGTCCTCGTTTACCAACACCCTCAACAGTTTCAAAGGCAAGGACGACGTGTTCACCTACCTTATCCATCTGGGCTACCTGGTATATAACGACAAAGACATGACCTGCCGCATACCGAACGAGGAAGTCCGTCAAGAGTGGGTGAAGGCGGTGAAGTTCGACGACGACTACAAACAAATCTTCGCTATTATCAACGCCTCAAAGCGGTTGCTCGACGACACCATCAACGGGAACGCCGAGGCGGTGGCCGCCGCACTCGATGCCGCCCACACCCAGGTGACCAATCCGCTGACCTACAACGACGAGCACTGCTTCCAGAGTGCCATCTGCCTGGCCTATTTCTATGCCAACACCCGCTACACGCTCATCAAGGAGTTGCCGACCGGAAAGGGCTATGCCGACCTGGTGCTGATTCCCTACCTGCCGAACATACCGGCAATGGTCATAGAGCTGAAGCACAACAAGAGCACGGAAAGCGCCCTCCAGCAAATAAAGGACAGGAGCTACCACGAGGCCCTCAACCACTACTACGACAACCTTTTGTTCGTAGGCATCAACTACGACGAAAAAACCAAGGAACACACCTGCAAGATAGATCGGTTTGTGAAAGAATAAAGTCCGCTTGACCTAGACTGATTAACACTGCCCCCTCGGGACGCGAACACCGTCTGGAAGACGGTATCTCAATAACCGGGCACGGGGAAAGGGCTGATCCCTTTCCCCGTGCCCGGACTCCTATGCGGTGCTGGTGCGTTTGGAAAACGCTACGTGGCAACACTGGGGACAATCCTTTTGGGGGCCAAAAATGGCGACAGTGCCGCACCCCACCCGGTTGCATTGTTACCGCTTAATTAAGACCTATTACCTACTACCCATCTCACGCAGATTCGAGAAATTCAAAAAGTCACCTATAAGTTGCATTTTTCAGCAATAAGAAAGCAAAAAGTAGCTAACACGGCAAAAGAACAAGCAAAAAGTCAAATCGATTTTTAGAGGGACAAAATCCATAAAAATTAAAAATTAGTATAAAAACACCTTAAAAACCTTTCAAATTAGAAGAAAACACCATAAAAAACGCTCCAATTTAAAATAAAGACAAAAAAAATATGCGTTACTCCCGTATTTTTAGCGTCATAAGAGGAAAAAGGTATAATTTTGCATTGTCAGTAACAAATGACAAATTGATAAAAGACAAACAAGAAATAATAATAACATAAAAACGCTAAGTTTATGGCATCATTAAGATTCAAAGTTGTAAAGGAAGCCTTTCAAAAGAGACCTGTTGAAATGGCAGCCCCCAAAGTACGTCCTTCAGAATTCTTTGCGAAGTACGTATTCAACAAACAGAAAATGTTCAAGTACCTTCCACTGAAGGTTTACAAGAAAATGGTTGACGTAATCGAGAATGGTGCTCCACTCGACCGCACAATCGCAGACGAAGTAGCACAAGGAATGAAGACTTGGGCGATGGAGCTTGGCGTTACCCACTGCACCCACTGGTTCCAGCCACTGACAGAAGGAACAGCCGAAAAGCACGACTCATTCATGGAACACGACTGGAAAGGCGGTATGGTGGAAGACTTCAGCGGCAAAGAACTTGTACAGCAAGAGCCAGACGCATCTTCATTCCCATCAGGAGGTATCCGTTCAACTTTCGAAGCCCGCGGTTATTCAGCATGGGACCCAACATCGCCAGTATTCGTGATTGGTGATACCTTAATGATACCAACTGTCTTCGTATCATACACAGGAGAGGCACTTGACTACAAGGTGCCATTGAAGAAAGCGTTGGCCGCAGTAAACAAGGCAGGAACAGCCGTAGCAAAATACTTCGACCCGAACGTAACCAAAGTTACAGCCAACTTGGGTTGGGAACAGGAATACTTCTTGGTAGACGAAGACCTTTATGCAGCGCGTCCCGACTTGGTTTTGACCGGCCGCACACTGATGGGTCACAACTCTGCAAAGAACCAACAGATGGACGACCACTATTTCGGTTCAATACCAGAACGTGTTGCCGCATTCATGCGCGACCTTGAGATACAGGCACTCGAACTCGGCATTCCATGCAAGACCCGTCACAACGAGGTTGCCCCTAACCAGTTTGAAATAGCCCCAATCTTCGAAGAGTGTAACTTGGCAGTAGACCACAACATGCTGTTGATGAGCCTTATGAAGAAGATAGCCCGCAAGCACGGCTTCCGTTGCCTTCTTCACGAAAAACCATTCGACGGCATCAACGGTTCAGGTAAGCACAACAACTGGTCACTGACCACCGACACTGGCGTACTTTTGCATGCGCCAGGCAAAGATGCAGCCAGCAACTTGCGTTTTGCCACCTTCATTGTAGAAACCCTTATGGGTGTATACAAACACAACGGACTGCTGAAAGCCTCAATCATGAGCGCAACCAACGCACACCGTCTGGGAGCCAACGAAGCGCCACCTGCCATCATCTCTTCATTCCTTGGTTCGCAAGTTTCAGGTTTGCTCGATCATATCGAGAAAAACGACACCGAAGACATTTTAAAGGTTTCCGGCAAAAAGGGTTACAAACTCGATATTCCACAGATTCCGGAATTGATGATCGACAACACCGACCGCAACCGAACCTCACCATTCGCCTTCACAGGCAACCGCTTCGAGTTCCGTGCAGTAGGTTCAGAAGCAAACTGCGCATCGGCAATGATTGCTTTGAACACCGCAGTAGCAGAAGCTTTGACAAACTTTAAGACCCGCGTAGACGAACGCATCAAGAAGGGCGAAAACAAGGAAGCCGCCATCTTGAGCGTACTACGTGAAGACATCAAGACCTGCAAGCCAATCCACTTCGACGGTAACGGCTACAGCGACGAATGGCAGAAAGAGGCAGCAAAGCGCGGCCTTGACTGCGAAAAGAGCTGCCCTCTCATTTTCGACAACTACCTGAGTGAAGAGAGCATCAAAATGTTCCACGACATGAAGGTTATGGAAAAGAACGAGCTGGAGGCACGTAACGAAATCAAGTGGGAAACCTACACCAAGAAGATACAGATTGAAGCCCGCGTATTCGGCGACTTGGCTACCAACCACATCATTCCTATGGCAACCCGCTACCAGAGCGCGCTCATCGACAATGTAACCAAGATGAAGTCCATCTTCGGTGACAAGGCAGACAAGTTGAACGCTAACAACATTGCCATCATCGAAAAGATTGCCGAGCACAACGCATTCATCGCTGAAAACGTTGCCAAGATGATTGAGGCACGCAAGGTTGCAAACAAGATTGAAGACGAACGCGAAAAGGCCATTGCCTACCACGACCAAGTTGAGCCATACATGGAATCGGTCCGTGTACATATCGACAAACTCGAGGAAATCGTAGAAGACGAGATGTGGTCACTGCCTAAATACCGCGAAATGCTGTTTATCCGCTAATTTAGCGAACAAACGACTATAAAAAAGCGCCATTGCCGGTAAAAACCGACGATGGCGTTTTTATTATCGACCCGGCAGTCATAGAATGGATTATCTGATAAAATGCATGGGTTGCCAAGGTTCGCGTTCAGGGTAGTCGGGATTTCCTCCCGTATGTATCTTTTTCAGAAGCCACGCCATATTTGCTCCCAAAGTACGCATAGTCTGCATACCCTCGGAGTCGAGGGCAGCCTCCCCTTCGGCCCTACCATACACAATGTTCCAATACTGAGAGGTAACGACTGGCATATTCATCATCTCGAACGCCATATTAAGGGTTTGGAAGGCAGCAGTAGCACCGCCACGGCGACAGACACAGACAGCCGCAGCCGGTTTGTTCTTCACCTTAGAACCCGCAGCGTAGAACATGCGCTGCACAACCGACAGCACCGCTCCGTTAGGTTGACCATAATAGACAGGCGAACCTACGACCAAAGCGTCGGCCTGCTCCATCTTTTCAATAATGCGGTTGCAGACATCGTCATCAAATACGCAGCACCCCAGCTGTCTCTCGCCACACTGTCCGCATGCGATACAGCCACGGACAGGCTTGGTACCTATTTGCACAATTTCGGTCTCAATACCGTTTTTCATTAGAGTTTTTGCCACCTCGCCGAGTGCAAGGAAGGTGTTTCCGCCCTTACGGGGACTTCCGTTAATCAACAGTACTTTCATGGTCTTGTATTTTGTTTTCACTAAAGATTTTAGTTGTCATGCGTTAGTTTTAGTAACCTGCACGTTATCTATGTTCCAAGATTCCGTCAAATATATAAAAAAATACTTCAAAATCTGTTGATAATATATTCTCACACCATAAACCAGGTTTTAAAGTTTTGCAAGACATAGTTTTTTGCTATTTTTATTGACATAAACATATAAGCTATATATTATGAAATACATATATAAAATCACAGGTTATCTGATGAACCCAAGCGGCGGATATATATTTAGAAGAGTCGCAGCCTACGCCTCATCACTACAAAAGGCAGAAGAGATAATAGCTGACAGCAAAAAAGTATGCGACTACTTTCGCGTAGAGGAATATAGAGTTGACAAACCCTCACAATTCGAGGTTTTTCCAAGTTCACATAGAGTTTATGACAACAATGGGGAATTGCTAAGCATATCAAAAGGAAGTGAAACGGTTATGAAAAAACGGTTTTACGAGGGGGAATATGTGGCCGTAGCCCAGAACGACAATAAAGTCATCACTGGTATTCTTCTGAAGAAAGGCAAAACATTCGAAATCTTGACTTTGGACGGCTATGCCTATGTTTCGATGAGTAATGTTTTCAAGGGTGAATACTCAGCGTATACGGAATACGAGAAGCTCGAACTTCAAGGACGCTTAAAAAAGGCCATAAAGAACAGAGAGAACAACAAACTATTAGCAGAATGTCAGGAAAAAATAAAATCATTTTGCCACTGCTACCATAGCGAAGAAGAGTGTCCCGAAGAGTACCTCGACACTGAGAAAGAGTACATTTGGGCCGCAGAGATGCTTTTCATCAAGAACAATGTGAAAGTAGTAAAAAAAGTGAGCCAAGAATGGTTTGACACCCAAATCATAGAATACCTGAGAGAATGGGGCAACACCAGTATCCAATGGACTATAGGAGAACATTTCTTCGATCTATTCCCAGCTCCAGACTATCAAGACAAGGTATTAAAAAAATTTCAAAATCATTAAAAGGTAGACATTAGCACATGAAACATACGATATTAGGTAAAAAATAAAAGTATGTAGTCCTTTTATTTGTTATGAGCATCACCTCTTCGGTTAACGCATCTTAGTAGGAATCATTTCACATGGAAATAGGCAACAAAAAAGGGATGAAGACAGCAACTATTATCATTAGTGGAAATATACAGACACACACAGATATAGTCAGCAAGAACCCTTTTACAGTAAAAAGGTTTAGAGGAGGTCAATATACCGCCACGACCTTAAACACCACGCGGCGGTTACCGACTTCTACCGTTTCACCGTCGGAAAGCTGGCGGTCGAACAACAAGCGGCCCTGCACGTCCCAAACCCGCAGGCGTTTGACACCCTTCGTATAGAGTTTGGAGCCACACTGCCAACAAGACGCCACCGACACATTGTTATCTGGCACCGAAGCCACAGCCGCATTCAAGACAAAGTCTCCCAAAAGATTAGCTCCCAAAACGGCATCGAACTGTTCCGCACTGTTTGCGAACTGAACACACTGATAATTACCATCGGACCTGAAATCGGCATTGCGACTTATTCGGAAATAAACCTTAAAGTTACCATTAGGCAACTGCTGTGGCAAATCGAGAGAGAGAGAAGAAGTTGAATAACCATCAGATTCACCATCACGAGAAAAGAAAGCTCCAACCTGGATGGAAGGGAGAGGCACTTCGACAGTGTCAGTCGCACCCACCAAAATTAAAGACGCTTTTCTATTTCCGGACATACCGGCGAAACCCACATTCTGTATAGTTATTTCCATATCGAGTTTGCGGTCGTAAACAGTATCAGACATCAGAGAATTGCGTAACACAAACCGGTAGCCCAAATGGTCTTCAAGATATTTGTAGCCCGAAACGCCTTCATATTCCGCATCAACACTAGTCATTACAGAGTCCTTCATTGCAAGTATAGTCGGTTGGTGCCACTCGTAGTTTAAATAAGACGTATGGGTTTTGAATCCCTCAAACGACAAGTAAGAGGGCGTATTAATCGGATGGTCGCCGTTGTAGTTAGCGACCAACTCACCGCCATATGGGGTATTCTTGGAATAGTTCTGCAACCAGTTGACCATCATTTCACGCGTAAGACTTCCATCGACAGTACCCAAGTCGGAAGAAGAGCCGAGGTAACCATCGTTAAACATACCTGCACGGAACATGGTATCGCCCTTTGCTGCCACAGCGGCCTTAAAAAGCGGTGTTTCCACAACAAACTCCTTCTTCGACAGCCCCAGCCAAGTAGCAATAATATCAGGCCGTCGCACCAGAACATTGATTTCCGGAGAGGTGCAAGCCAGTAGCGTCTGCAACGCGCCAGCTATATTGGCATTTGTTCCGATCTGGCTTGAATGCATCTCGCCCCATGGGCCATACATGCCCAACTCAATTGCCAAAATAACGTCAGCATTCTTATTATAGACAGGAGCCAACTGTCTCAGATGGCTAAGAATCAGACGTTGGTCACCTGGCTCCGCATTAGTTTTCCCGTTATACCATGGATCGTAACAAACACGCACAACCACCATCTTACCCCTTTTACGAATACCAGCGAATGTTTGGTCAAGTGCATCGAGGGCATCCTGGGTCAGAGGTTGCGAAACACCCCACAACGTGTCGGGACCCTCGACCGACAGCACCGCATTTTCACTAAATTCGGAAATATCGACACGCAAATGGACTAAATCGCCCCAGGTATTCGCCGGTTTGTTTTCCGCAGGTTTAAGGTGTAGCGCACAGGTACGGTAAAATCCGCGTCCCGTGTTATTATTCAGCGACAACAAAGCGTCGGAATAAGAGAGTTGCTGCTGTTTCAAAGCCGCAGAAACATCTAATCCGATAATCCATAGCACAACAAATAAAATAAAACGTAAGACTTTGTCCATAGGCTGTCAGAATAAAGAGAAATATCTTCACTAATTACAAATATAGAATATGTTTTAATAAAAGGCAAAGTACTAGAAGAAGGCAAAAAGAGCGCATCGGGAAACAAGGATAGGTTGTATATGACCTTGTATAGAAACGAAAGAACGGTTTCTATCACTGTTTTTTGCGTACTTTTGCAAAAGAAAGATAGAGAGATGAAAGACAAATACAACATAACCGGCAACCTGCAACGCCAGCGCGAGCTTCTGAAAATGGAATACGACTTTGAGAAAAAGGCGTATGAAGAGAAGTCGAAACTGACAGGCATAGCCTGGAAAGTAAAAAAAGGCATCTGCTGGTTTCCGCTTACCGTAGGGCGTACCTACTACAACGCCATCAACCAGTTCTGCGTCGACGTGTTCAGAAACACACCCAACGAAGAACAACCCGAAGAAGACAACGTCTTCGAATACGGCAAACCCGTCAGTTTCTTCACCCAGAGCGGACTGGGCGACGCCAAACTAAACGGCGTAACCGGCCAGATCAGCTACGTGGAAGGCGACCGTATGGTAGTGGTGCTGAACCGTGAAGAACAGGTAAGCGTGCTGAAAACCGCCGAGAACCTGGGCGTACAACTCTACTTTGACGAGACCACCTACCAGCTGATGTTTGACGCCCTTCGCACCGTTGAGAAAGCCCAAGGAGACCGGACCGCCCAACTGCGCGACATTTTGCTGGGCACCCAGCCCGCCACATTCAGAAACAACCCACCCCAGAGTTTTCCCTGGCTGAACCCCTCGCAGGAAGCAGCCGTCAACAAAGTACTGAACACAAAAGACGTGGCCATAGTGCACGGACCACCGGGAACCGGGAAGACCACCACACTGGTAGAAGCCATTTGCGAAGTATTGAACCGCGAGAACCAGATACTGGTCTGCGCACAAAGCAATATGGCCGTAGACTGGATTAGCGAGCAACTGAACGACCGCGGCGTGAACGTGTTGCGAATAGGCAATCCGACCCGTGTAACAGACAAGATGCTGGGGTTCACCTACGAGCGGCGTTTTGAGGCACACCCGCTATATACCGAACTGTGGAGCGTACGCCAGGCCATGCGCCAACTACGCAGCCAGGCCAAAAGCGGAAACCGGCGTGCCCTACACGAAAAAATCAACAGTCTGCGCGACCGGTGCACCAATCTGGAGTTAAGCATCCGCCACGACCTTTTCGACCAGTGCAGAATAGTGGCCTGCACCCTAACTGGAGCCGCCAACCGGCTACTGGATGGAGTCCGGTTCCAATCGGTCTTTATCGACGAGGCCGCTCAGGCACTGGAAGCCGCCAGCTGGATAGCCATCCGGAAAGCCGACCGTGTAATATTTGCCGGCGACCACTGTCAGCTGCCACCAACCATAAAGTGTATGGAAGCCGCTCGAGCCGGACTAGACGTCACGCTGATGGAAAAAGTGGTAAAACACCGTCCGGACTGCGTGCAACTGCTCGACACCCAGTACCGCATGCACGAATCGATTGCCAAGTTCCCGTCTGACTGGTTCTACCAAGGGCAGTTGAAGTCGGCCCCAAGCGTGGGTTTCCGCAACATACTGGCCTACGAGGCACCTATGGTATGGCTCGACACCAGCGACCTGGAATACAACGAGCAGACCACCACAGACCAAAGTGGACGCTATAACACCGAAGAGGCCAAATTTATAGTAAAAGCCCTGGAAGACTACACCCAGCAGGTAGGCATCAAACGCATACAGGACGAGCGCATCGACTTCGGACTAATATCGCCCTACAAAAGCCAAGTACAACTGCTTCGGAAGCTGGTGAAACAGAGCGCCGGGCTAAAACCCATAAAGAAGTGTATAACCATCAACACCATCGACGGTTTCCAAGGACAAGAACGCGATGTGGTGCTGATTTCGCTAGTACGTTCGAACGAAAGCGGCGACATCGGCTTCTTGCGCGAGCTAAGGCGTATGAACGTGGCAATAACCCGCGCTAAGATGAAACTCATTATAGTAGGAGCAGCCGACACACTAACCCGGCACCCGTTCTACAAGAAGCTATACGGCTATGTGGAACAAGACGGGAAAGTAGTGCGGGTACCACAACCCGACAACGGGGTTACGCAAACAGAAACCGTACAATAAAAAAATGGGCGGTGCCGCAGAAAACGGCACCGCTCACATTTTTATCTGGAACAGCTATTAATCGAAATTGACAGTTGGAGCGTGCTCAGCACCAGCATCAGCCTGGAACATAGCCTTTGCAGAATAGCCACAAATAGAAGCTACCAAATTGCCAGGGAACAAGCGAACCTGCACATTATACTCCTGCACAGCGCTGTTGAACTTGTTACGCGCCTCAGCAATACGGTTCTCGGTACCCTCTAACTGAGCCTGCAACTCCTTGAACTGCTCACTGGCCTTCAGTTCAGGATAACTTTCCGATACGGCAATCAAACGGCTCAAACCAGAATTCATCTGGGCAGAAGCCTCAGACAACTGTTTCTGCACCTCGGCCAACTTTTCCTCAGAAAGGTCTTCGGCGTTGATATTGATAGCAGAACTTACCTTCGCACGCGCATTGGTAATAGACTCGAAAGTCTCCTTTTCGTGCTTAGCGTAGCCCTTAACCGTATTCACCAAGTTACCGATAAGGTCGAGACGACGCTGATACTGTGTTTGAACGTTAGCCCAAGCCTTGTTAACATTCTCATCTTGAGAAACAAAGCCATTGCGTGTAGAGATGAACCACAATGCAACAACAGCAAGGCCAGCTAACAGCAAGATTGTACTCTTTTTCATATAAATTAATATTTAGTTAATAATCAGCATAAAAAATTAGAAACGGCCACCGGCACCGCCACCACCGAAGCTACCGCCACCGAAGCTGGAGCCACCACCGAAGCTACCGCCACCCGACGACCAACCACCGCCGCCACTTGAACGACTTGGAGTATGGTCGATATAGCTTTTCCGAGAGAGCCTTCTACCGCAGTTCTTACAAAGGTAGTGGGTAACAACGGTTTCCTTATAGCCAGAGCGGTAGCGGTCAACGCCCAGTTTGGTCATCCGCTTTTTACAGTAAGGGCAACGGCCCTCACGCCATATAGAGTAGATAAACAACAAAAGCGGGAAGCCGAACAGAATAATCAGAATAACCGTAGAGGTAGTATCCCACTCGTATTCTTCTTCATAGCCATCGAAAGTGTTAATACCCATAAGCCGGTCGTATACCGTGTCAACGCCAGCCTTCATACCACCGTCCCAATCCCTATTTTTGAAATAAGGAATCATATTCAGTTCGATAATCCGCTTACAGATAGCATCGGGCATATCGCCCTCAAGTCCTTCACCGGTCACAAAACGGACAGCCCCCATACTGCGGGCCAGCAGAATGACCAGTCCACTGTTAATATTCTTTTTACCAACGCCGTAATGATTACCAACATCTTCCGCAAAACGGTAATCGTCTTGTGGACTGATACTGTCGACCGCAACAACCAGCACCTGCACACGGGTGCTGTCTTCCAGTTGTTGCAACATACGGCACATATCGTCTACCACCTGCTGAGACAAGAGTCCGTCGGGGTTGCAGACAAACTTTTTTACACCTGAAGTTGTTACAGGAAGACTTTCGACTGTATAGACTTTAGCATTGACGGCTAAAAATGAAAAAGCCGACAAAAAGACAGCGACAAACAATTTCTTAATCATAGATACAAATTTAGCAATAACTTAGATTAAGCAAAAAAAAGAGAGGTGAAAGTTAGGGCGAATAGCCCTAACTTTCACCCGACAATCAGCGTCGTTATAAGTTTAATGGTGATGGTGTCCGTCGTGGTGCGAATGACCGTGGTGGCAGCCATCATCGTTATGGCATTCGTCGCCATGTCCGTGGTGCGAGCAACAGCACCCGTGCGCATGGTAATGCTTATGCAACCCTTCGACAGGAGCCACCCCGCCAAAGTTACGCCGTTGGATGCGAATAGCGTTCAACACCGCCAGCAGTGCCACCCCGCTATCGGCAAAAACACCCATCCACATGTTTGCGATACCGAATAGAGCCAAAACCATTACCAACACCTTCACGCCCAAAGCCATCGACACATTCTGCCAAACAACCGAGCGGGTGTTTCTGGCAATTTTCAGCGCCGTAACCACCTTTTCAGGCTTATCGTCTTCAATAACGACATCGGCAGTTTCCACAGCCACATCGCTACCCATAGCCCCCATGGCAATGCCCACATCGGCCAAAGCCAGCACTGGAGCGTCGTTAATACCGTCGCCAACAAAAGCAACCGGCATACGCTTGTGCAGTTTGTCAACATAGTCGACTTTGTCTTGCGGGAGCAAGTCGCCATAAGCAAAGCCAATACCGACCTCGCGAGCCAACAGGTCGACCTGAGTCTGTCGGTCGCCAGAAAGCAGGTGCACCTCGTTAACCCCCACCTGCCGTAAATCGGCAACCATCTGTCCTACACCGTCCTTAGGCTGGTCGGCGAGCACGACGCACCCCATAAAAGTTTCCCCCACGGCACAATAGACAAGCGCACCGCTTGAGGCAGAAGAGTCGTTAGGAACAGCTATACCGTTTTCTATCAGGAATTTATCGTTACCAGCCAACACCACAGCACCATCGAGTTCAGCCTTCAAACCACGGCCAGGCACCTCGACAGCAGACACAGGAGCCGCCAACACAACACCTTTGTCAGCAGCATACCGGCAAACCGCCTTAGCCATAGGGTGCGAACTGAGTTGCTCGACCGAAGCCAACACCTTTAGCAAAGCGTCGGCAGTATAGCCAGTAGCAGCGGAAACCTCCACCACACGGAACTGTCCCTCGGTCAGCGTACCCGTTTTATCGAAAGCAACAGCCTTCACCTTATAAAGAGCGTCGAGGTAATTGCCCCCCTTCACCAGAATGCCATGACGCGACGCCGCCCCAATACCGCCAAAATAGCCAAGCGGAATGCTGACCAACAACGCACACGGACAAGAAATGACCATAAACACAGCCGACTTGCCCAACCATTCCTTCCAACTATACGCATCGAAAGCGCCCGCCAAATGAAGGAACAGAGGCACCACATTGACCAACACGACCAGACCTATAATAACAGCCGTATAGCGGCGCGCAAAGCGGCGAATAAAAAGTTCGGAACTCGACTTTCTCTCGTTCGCAGTGGCTACCATATCTAAAATACGGTTCATCGTAGAGTCGTCGTAAGACTTTGTAACCCTGACTTGTACGCTTTCGCCAACCGCAATCATACCACTTAAAACGGAGCCATCTTTTTCAACAACACGTAGCGAACTCTCGCCCGTGATGGCACTTGTATCGAAACTGCCCCTTTCAGACAACAAGACACCGTCGAGAGGCACCCTCACCCCAGCCTTGACGAGCACCGTTTCGCCAACAGCGACCGAAGCAGGATCGACCTCGGCAGTAAGAGTTCCACGTACGACAACCGCTACAGACGGGCACACATTGAGCAGCGACTCAATTTCGTCATGCGCCTTGTCGACTGCCGCATCCTGCAACCTCTCGCCAACAGTGTAAAACAGAATTACAGCAAGCCCCTCGGGATATTCTCCAATAACAAAGGCAGCAACAGCCGCCGAAACCATCAGGAAGAATTCGTTGAAGACACTGCCATGCCTCCATTCATCGAGCATAGCCTTCACCACAGGGACGCCAACAGGGAGGATAGCCAGCAGGTACCAGGCCAAACGGACAAAGCCGCTCCAGCCGAATTCGACCAAATGCCACTCGTCGAGCAAGCCAACGGCCAGCATCACAAACGAGACGGCAATAAACCAGTATTTTTTCATGTATTCCATAATCGGGACGTTCTATTAAATCACACTTATTACACGAACAAAATTATGGAAAGGAAGATGCAACCAAATTGCAAACAGATCAGGCAGAAGGAAATTTTGTAGCCCAACGCCTTTCTTTAAACTTCACCCTGCGCGGGAAAAGGACGTCGGACCAATCGGCAGGCTGGTGGAAATAGGCATACGACAAACGGTTAGCACTCCACTCGGTCCAAGTGTCGGCATGGAAGAACGGCCGCATCCAACGGCAAGCCGCCCTAACAGCGCTCAAGAAGCTGACAGGAGCCACACGGAACCAGTAGAACCACCATCCGAAATAACGGCGTTGCAGCACATGACCGAACTCATGACGAAGCAACGGGATATTGTCGACCAGGCAAGGGCTGCAGAAAATACCGACCCCCGGCCAGGTAATGGCACAGCGTCTGCTGGTAAACGGATAAACCGGCACCGCATAAACCCTAACCCCTTCGAAATACTTCATTATAAAATTAAATAAACTTAAATACTAACCATAGGCAAAGTTAACCATTTGCCAATAAAAGAAAAAATGAATATATTTGCCGAATGTATAAAGTATACAGGTAACAAGACACTAAAACACCGTGAACAACCTCGTAACGCGCGCCCTATTCGGCGCAATATACGTTGCCGTAATGGTAGCATCCATTGTCTGCAACAATCCAATCGTATTCGCATGCGTATTTTCAGTAGTCTTAGCACTGGGTTTGCGCGAATTTTACACACTTAGCAGCAGGATTAAGGGTGTGAAGCCACAGATACCGCTTTCAATTGTTGGAGGTTTGGCCGCATTTTTGTCATGCATGTCATCAGTAAACGTCGGTTTATGGGCCTTCCTTCCAATATGGCTGATTCTGCTCATCACAGAGTTGTTCCGCAAAGAAGAGCAACCCATGCACAACATTTCGTTTGAGTTTGGCGGCTTGATGTATGTGGCCCTTCCGTTCTGTTGCATGAGTCAGATTATGCAGTTAGGCAACTATTACCTACTGGCTTTCTACATTTTTGTGTGGGTAAGCGACACTGGCGCATATTGTGTGGGCAAGCTGTTTGGCAAGCACAAAATGTCGGAACGCATCTCTCCTAAGAAGACATGGGAGGGAATTGGCGGAGGCTTGACATTTGCCCTCATAGCAGGAGCACTGGCAGCCCACCTCATAACAGAAGGCAACAATCCACTCAACCTGGGCACTGCCCTTTGGATGGTATATGCAGTGGTGTCGTTCGTTATCGGCACCCTGGGCGACCTGGTAGAGTCGCTGTTCAAACGCTACCTCGGCATAAAAGATTCGGGCGTATTCCTGCCAGGCCATGGCGGAGTGCTAGACCGATTCGACAGCGCCCTTTTAGGCGCACCAGCCGCACTCGCTTTACTTGAAGCCATAAAGCTATGCACCGAAGCCGCATAAAGGAGTTTTGGAACACCACTGCGGAATAAGTGAACTCAAATAAGCGACAAATAAAAGCATTTTATTAATTTTGCAATTGCAAAACAAAAGAAAAAAGGATGACTATCAACAAAGAAGGTAAAGGCATACTGATAACATTGGCTATCCTATTCATAATAGCCGACCTTATCGTCTATTATTTCTTCCGCGAATCTCCTATTGTATACAAGTCGGTTATTACCGGCAGTATCGGTATCTACCTGTTCTTCATCAACTTTTTCCGTAACCCAAAACGCGTATTCGAAGGCTACGAAGAGGGAATGATTCTAGCACCGGCAGACGGAACCGTAGTCGTAATAGAGCCGACCGAAGAAACCGAGTGCCTGCATGAGAAACGCATACAGGTATCTATTTTCATGAGTGTCTTCAACGTGCACGCCAACTGGTACCCAGTAAATGGCACAGTAACCTACTATGTGCACAACAACGGACACTTTATGAGTGCCAACCTGCCAAAATCGAGCAACGAGAACGAACGTTCTACCATAATAATTGAGACTGCAGACAAAACCCGCCTGCTTATGAGACAGATAGCCGGAGCTTTGGCACGCCGCATCGTCACTTATGCGCGCGAAGGCGAGCCTTGCTCTATCAACCAACAGGTAGGCTTCATCAAGTTCGGCTCACGCGTCGACCTCTTCCTTCCGCTCGACGCCGAAATACTTGTTAATCTGAAACAGTCGGTCCGTGGTAACGAGACCGTGATTGCCAGATTGAAGAAAAAGGAAAATTAAGAAAAAACTCTCGTGAATATGGGTATAAAGAAGCATATTCCAAACACCATTACCTGTTTGAACCTGATTTCAGGTTCAGTAGCCTGCGTATTAGCACTCAACCACCAATACTTCTACGCATCGCTGGCCATTTACGCCGCATCGGTATTCGACTTCTTCGACGGAATGGCAGCGCGCCTGCTACACGTATCATCACCAATCGGAAAAGAATTAGACTCACTGGCCGACGACATCAGTTTCGGACTGGCACCAGGAATGATACTCTATTCATGGATGTCGCAAGTGACAGGGGCCGGGCTAGACAGTGTGCTCCCTTACTTCTGCTTTATTCTGAGTGCGTTTGCCGCACTGCGTTTGGCAAAGTTCAACCTTGACGAGCGCCAGACCTGTTCATTCATCGGACTGCCAACACCGCCAGTCAGCATGCTCACCGCATCGCTTATCGCCCTATTCGACGAAAACATTGCCGGCACATACAATGTGGAATGGTTGCGCAACATAGCATCGAACCCATACGTGATACTCGCCTATGTGGCCATCTTCTCGTATCTGATGATCTGCGAACTGCCAATGTTCTCGCTGAAGTTCAAGCACCTACACTGGAAAGGCAACGAGCCAAAGTTCATCTTGCTGGGCACATCGGTCGTTCTGCTAGCCGTACTGCAATTGGCAGCCATACCGGCTATCATTTTGCTGTTCATAATCATGTCGGTTATACTGTACTTTCTGGGCAGGAAAGAGGACGTCAAATGATGTTGAAGAACAATAAAACAAAATAAACAACAATTACATTTATAATTCCTTTTTCATTTATCTTTGGAGAAAGAAAAAGAATATAAAATACATCAGTCAATGGAAAAACTCGAGAATCTCGTAGCAGAAAACCTGCTTAAAATCAAGGCTATCAAAGTACAACCACAAAACCCATTCACATGGGCCTCTGGTTGGAAGTCTCCAATATACTGCGACAACCGCAAAACCCTTTCATACCCCGACATCCGCACATTCATCAAGATTGAAATCGCCCGCATCATCCGCGAGAAATATCCAGATGTTGAAGTGATTGCCGGTGTTGCCACAGGCGCTATCGCCCAGGGAGCAATGGTAGCAGACGAGCTTGGACTGCCATTCGTATACGTCCGTTCGGCACCGAAAGACCACGGTTTGGAAAACCTTATTGAAGGTGACCTCAAGAACGCTCAGAAAGTGGTGGTGGTTGAAGACCTCGTATCGACAGGTAAAAGCAGCTTGAAGGCCGTTGAAGCCATCCGCAAGGCAGGTTGCGAAGTACTTGGTATGATTGCCATCTTCACCTACGGATTCCCAATTGCAGCAGAACAGTTCAAAGCAGAGAAGTGCGAACTCACCACCCTCTCGAACTACGAGGCTGTGCTTGAACACCTCTTGAAGAAGGAGCTCATCAGCGAAGACGACAAAGCAACCCTTTCTGAATGGAGAAAGACCCCTGAAACCTGGGGCAAGTAAACAGACAAGGGGCTTACGGCAATAATGCCATAACAAAATAACCAGAGACGCAAAACAATTGTCGGCATATAAAAGACAATTAGCTTGCGTCTCTTCTTTAATACCTTAATAGAGAGCAAGAAAATGGAGACCTACGAAAGCAGCGTCAAGAAAGTATTCGCAAAAGCGGAAGACATCTACAAACTGGTGTCGGATCTGAACAATATCGCAAAGATGAAAAACATGATTCCAGTCGGCATGAAGGAACAATACGGCGACAAGCTGAAAGTGCTGGAAACCATGGAATGCGACACAGACTCGGTATACTTCGAGGCACCAATGGTAGGCCGTATGGGCATTGTTGTTGTTGAGCGTGAAGAGAATAAAGTTGTAAAATTCGGTGGGAACCCAGCTCCCTGCGAATTCAACTTCTGGATTCAGATGAAGCAAACCAGCGAAACTGAAAGCGCCATTAAACTAACCCTGAAAGCAGACCTTCCGTTTATGATTAAGATGATGGCTGGTTCGAAGATAAAAGACGGCATTGAGAAACTAGCCGATATGCTGACGAAAGTAGACTATTCGGGACTAGGAGCAAAACTCGTATAAAAAAGTAAACAAGACAAGCATAGAAAGAGGGTGTACTAACGACAGTACACCCTCTTTATGTTTATACCCTCGAGGCGCAACAGGAACTCCTTACGTTCCAGTCCACCCGCATAACCCGCCAGTGAACCATTGGCCGCCAACACCCTGTGACAGGGCACGAATATGCAGATGGGGTTATGTCCGACAGCGCCACCGACCGCTTGAGCCGACATACGCCTTTTTCCGGCGTTCTGCGCCACTTTCTCACCCAAATCCCAATAGGTGGTCGTCTGGCCATAGGGAATCTCCACCAAGAGCCTCCAAACCCTCAGGCGGAAGTCAGAACCCGCTAAAGAAAGAGCCGGAAGATATTCCGGACGCATTCCCTTGAAATAGTCGTCGAGCCAGCGAGCCGCATCGTTAAGGACTGGCATAACACCTGCAACAGCGGAAGGGGTCAACGTACTACCAAAAAACCGCTGGTCATTGAACCAGGCTCCCACCAGAGCGTCGCCTTCGGCAACCAGCGTAACAGGGCCAATAGGAGATTGATAATGGGAAACAAACTGCATATACACAATTAACACCGTAGAAAGCCTCCGCCCCCTCTCTCGAGAAGGAGAAGCGCACTACTTTAACTTTAACGGGAAACACACAAAAAAAGCGGAAATTCCAGAAGTCTCTGAAAATTCCGCTTTAGTACCCAGACCCGGGATCGAACCGG
>DETD01000016.1:0-70998 GCA_002362105.1 Bacteroidales bacterium UBA3297 | reverse complement strand
GGTGTTTGAGACCAGCGCGTCTACCGATTCCGCCATCTGGGCATTAAGCATACGGTAACGCTTGATTGCGGTGCGAAATTAGAGAAAATTTCGAATACCGCAAAACATTAAGCGAAAAATATTCAAAAAAGAGGCAAAAAAACACAAAATTCGGCTTTATGCGCCCTTTTTTCCCGTCAAAGGGGACTTAAACGACAAACGCGAGCCGCTAACCAACGCGGCAAAAACAGCCACAAGTCCACCTACCATAAACGCAGTTTTCGGACCGTCGACCGGATTCAGCAAAAAAATGAGTGCGACCAGCGAAGCCCCGGTCGTTTGTCCGAAAAGCCTCGCCGTTGCCAACATACCGCTGGCACTGCCACTCCTTTCGCGGGGAGCCGACGCGATAATGGTGCTGTTGTTGGGCGACTGAAACATAGCGAAACCAAAACCACAGACCATCAGCCGCCAGACGACATCGATAGAAGACGGCTGCTTTGGCATAAAGAAAAGCAGGAACATACCGCAGGCAAAAACAGAAAGTCCGAAAGAGCTCATAAATCCCGCATGAATACGTTCTGCCAGAAATCCGGCCATTGGGGCAACGAAGATAATCACAAACGGCCACGTGGTCATAAGCAGTCCAGTTTCCGACTCGTTGTATCCCAGCATGTGCTGCAAGAAGAACGGCAACGAGACAAGCGCCATCATTTGTGCGAGGTAAGAACACACACCTGTTGCAATTGACAGCGAAAACAAAGGAATACGGAGCAAATCGAGCGGGAGTACGGGGAACTCCATTTTCAACTGGGTCCGGACAAAGGCAACCGCCACCCCAAGGAACAACGCCAGCAAGACGAGCCGGATGGGTACCTCCCAGCCATGCGAGAAGCTCTCGACCGTCAGAATAAGCAAACCGAAGGTTGCCGCGCTCAAGCATCCGCCCTTAAAATCGAAACGCTGTCCCTTATTCCGGCTTTGCGTGCGTGGCAGAAAGAACCAGCCAAGCAAGAACGCCAAGACCCCAAAAGGAATGTTGACCGCAAAAAGGAAATGCCAGTCGCAGACAAGGAGAAGAGCGCCAGCAATAGCAGGCCCGGCCGCAGCCGAAGTCGCCACCACAGCCGCATTGAGGCCAATGCCCCGCCCTAGTTGACTTTTCGGGTATACCAGACGCACCAAAGTAGTGTTGACGCACGTAATAAAGGCAGAGCCCACCCCTTGCAGGAAACGCGCCGCAACCAGCATAGGGAAATCGGTAGACAGCGTGCAGGCCAAACTCGACAAAGAGAAAACGACAATACCCACCAGATAAATTTTCCGGTAGCCCAAAATCTCGCCAAGAGCAGCGAACGGCAGCAGCAGCATAATTGTAGCCAACTGGTAGGCATTGATTACCCAAACGACTGTAGAGGCCTCAACCTCGAGGTTTGCCGCGATAGTAGGTAACGACACGTTCGCAATACTGTTGTTGACAACCGACAAAAAAATGCCGCACCATATACCCACAATGGCATATATACGGCGGGGCATAGGCAGACCGTCGGTCTCAAGTTCAACATTATTGGCCAGAGAGTTTGACATAAACGAAATATGAAATAAAAAAGCGCCAACTGCATAAGCAATAGGCGCCATAAAATAAGAAGCGGTGAGAGGGGGATTCGAACCCCCGGTACGGTTGCCCGTACGTCAGTTTAGCAAACTGGTGGTTTCAGCCACTCACCCATCTCACCAAATCAGAGACAAATGCTCGACATCTTCCCGTTTTGTGGCACAAAATTACATTACTTTTTCAACTTTCCAAAACATCGGGCCACTTTTTATGATATTTTCTTTACTTTTGACCCTAAATAGGAAACTTAAGGGTACAAACACCTAAAAAGACAAAACAGAACAAATGGCAAAAAACAAAAAAAGTAAGATATTGGGCTGCTTGGCCGCAATTATCGTGTTAGGCGTTGGCGCCGCACTTTATGCCTACTCGTTTCTTTTCTCGGCAAACGTCGATCTAAAGAAAGCAGGACCAGAACTCTACATCAGCCACGGCGACACTTTCGACGACGTGGTTGCCAACCTAGAGAAGACTGGGGCCATTAAGAACATAGGGGCATTCGTCAAGACTTCCAAGCTGAAAAAATATGACCGCCACGTTAAAAGCGGGCGCTACATCATGAAAGACGGAATGAGCAGTTTGGAACTGGTCCGCCTGCTTGCCAGCGGCAACCAAACACCCATCAAACTCACGTTCAACAACAAGCGTACAGCACCCGAACTAGCAGGCCGCCTGGCAGAAGTGCTTGAGATGGACTCACTCACAGCCCTTGCCGCCATCAAAAACGACACCTTGCTCACCAAATGGGGAATCGACAGCAACAACGCCATCAGCGTTTTCATTCCGAACACCTACGAGATCTATTGGGACATAGCACCAGCCAAACTTATGGAACGGATGAAAAAAGAGTACGACAAATTCTGGGACAGCAAACGCAAGGCCAAACTGGCACGCACAGGCCTCACCCAGAAAGAAGTTTCGATACTGGCATCGATAGTTGAGGAAGAGCAAAACCAAAAATACGACGAACAGCCCCTTATTGCCGGTCTGTACATCAACCGACTTCGCAAGGGCATGAAGCTGGAAAGCGACCCGACAGTAAAGTTCGCAGTGAACGACTTCAGCATTCGCCGCGTACTCAGTGTGCACCTTAAAACCGACTCTCCATACAACACCTACATGTATGCGGGACTGCCACCAGGCCCAATCCGCATCCCTTCTATACAGGCAATTGACAATGTGTTGAACTTTAGAGAGAGCAACTACATCTTCATGTGCGCGAAAGAAGACTTCAGCGGCTACCACAATTTTGCGGAAACATCGGCCGAACACGAGGCAAACGCAAAGCGCTACCACAACTCACTTAACAAACAACGCATATTCAAATAAAAACAAAAGCCTTGCAATGCCAAGGCTTTTATCCTTTTTAAGGAGGAGTCTGAAATGAAAAAAATTGTATTAGCAGCAGTCATCATCAGCAGCTATACCCATGCAGCCGAACCGATAGAACTAGACTTCGACACCACCGGCATCTTCTACGACGTGAGAGACGCCATGTGGAAACAACCATCGGAAAGGTCGGCACTGTGGGAGACCGTAGACTTCAGTACCTACTACTACAACTACCTCATTTGGGACTACTATTCACAAAACGGGAACGACGTCACAAAAGACCTACGCGGATTTAACATTGACGTAGTCGACCTTTTCTCGTCGTACACGGGAAATTCAGCCAACGCATCTCCACAAAACGGAGTGTTCGGCCCGCTCTACAAGCGTCTGCAAATCTACATTTCCGATTTCTCGAAACAAGACAAAGACCAGAGCATCACCATTTACGGGGCAAGCAAACGGGGCAAGCAGATCCACCAGTTTACAGGCACGGTGAAAATTGAAAAGATACTGCGCCGCAGGCGGAACGACAACGAAGCCAAAGGCGATACCGTAAGCTACACCCTGATTGGCTCGTACGTGATTAAAGAAGACAAAAGCCAAGAGGGAGCGGGTGTATTCAAAGGTATATACTCAGCTAACGTGAAAGCCGAATTGCGATACGACTTCCTGAAAAACTCGCTTAAACGCGAGATATGGAACAACAACCAGGGCGAACCCGAATACGGATACAGCAACCGCAACTTTGTCGGGACGTGGACCAGTTACGCCACCGGCGAGCAACTGAAAGCCATCTGGGGCGACAACCAACTCCCCTTCCCACTAGACTTCAAAATAGGGATTGGCGAGCACCCGAACCCCAAATACATAGACGCCGACTGGGAAAACTACCTGAACCCGGAAAACGAAACCGAAGCCAGCTACGACGAAGAGGGCAACCAGAACGGGTACAAACTGATAGACGAATGGTGGAACAGGTAGACTGCCCCCTGCGCATATAGACCAGACTCTAAAAAACTTTTGCCAGTTAAAACAAAAAACGTATTTTTGTACAACAACAATAAAGCGGGAAAAGTTATATGCTGGAAAGAATAAAAGCCTTTATCGACTACAAAAAACTGTCGGTACGCA
Organism: Bacteroidales bacterium UBA3297; assembly: GCA_002362105.1. Classification (GTDB taxonomy): domain Bacteria; phylum Bacteroidota; class Bacteroidia; order Bacteroidales; family Paludibacteraceae; genus Physcocola. The sequence continues at coordinate 66,941 of DETD01000016.1, read as the reverse complement.
AATTTGAGCAGGCATTAGGAATGTCGAACGGCACCATACACAATGCCGTCGTCAAAGGTTCTTCCATATCGAGCCAGTGGCTCACCAAAATGGTCCAGCAGTTTCCCGAGTTGAATCCAGTATGGCTTGTAACAGGCAACGGCAGTATGTTAAATACAGAAGACACCCTAGACCAGGCCAGCACCAAAGCCCCGTACTTCGACGTCGACTTTTCGGGAGGATTCAACGAATTTTATAACGACCAAACCCAAACACCCGCCGAATACGTAGAGTGCAAAAGCCTGAAAGGCGTTGAATACTGGTGCAACCTGAAAGGGCACTCGATGGAGCCGACAATAGCCGACGGGGAACGGATTGCCCTGCAAGAACTGCCAACAAGCGGAGCACTACCCACTTTTGGCGGAATCTACGCAATTGTCACATCAAGCGGACTAAGGACAGTGAAACGCATAGAAAAAAGCAGGAAGAAGGGATTTCTGCTGCTCAAAGCCGACAACAAGGAATTCGACAGCCAGGAAGTGGAGATTAGCACCATTACCCACCTCTTCAAGGTTGTTGCCCATTTAGGCATATTTCCCCAATAGCCAGAACAAGTGAAAACGCTTTTTTATATATTTGTACCTAACTAAAAAACAAAGGATAAAGATGAAATACCGTTACTGCATGCCATTTGCCGCCCTAGTCGTACTAGGCAGCAGTTCTTGTAAGAAAGAATACATCACGAACGAATACATCACCAACAACGAGTACGTAACGAACACCTACGATGCGGAATACTACTCCACCATTCTCAACAGCCAAGAGGAAATAACGATGGACGTACGTCCCGACTACCTGAAGAAGGGAGACACCGTTGCCGTATGCGCCGCCTCGAACGCTGTTTCGGAAAAAGATGTTGCCGATGGCATTTCGACCTTGAAATCGTGGGGATTGAACGTGAAGTTGGCCGACAACCTTTACAAAAGCGACGGCCGCTACGCTGGCACCATTGCCCAACGTGTAGAAGGCTTGCAGAAAATGATAGACAACCCTAACGTCAAGGCTATATTTATGGCCCGCGGCGGATATGGTGCATCGCAGATATTAAGCTACCTCGACCTGAAAGTTATGCAGAGCAATCCGAAATGGGTAATCGGCTACAGCGATGTCACCGCCTTACACATTGCCCTTAACAACTTGGGCGTTGAAACCATACACGGCCCTATGATGGTAGGCTTCAACAAAGATAAAGAGAGTGCTGAAGGACTGAAAAAAGCCCTGTTCGGCGACAGCTACGAGAGCTTGAGCGTAAACACAAACAGCAATTGCGTGAAGGGAACAGCCGAAGGCCGACTAGTGGGCGGCAACCTCTCACTTATCTATAGCGAAGGCGGCACACTTTACGACCTCAACGCCAAAGGCGCAATACTCTTCATTGAAGACACCGGCGAAGCCAACTATGCGATAGACCGAATGCTCACCAACTTGAAATTGAGCGGAAAACTTGACGGAATACGCGGTATTGTAGTAGGCGAATTCATCAACTGTACCCAGGGTAACGACAAGAGCATTGAAGAAATAATGAAAGAAAAATTGGGCGACCTTGGTATACCAGTCATGTACGGATTGCAGAGCGGACACGACACCAAAAACCTGCCGCTCTACCTTGGACGTACTGTTAAACTAACAGTAAACGACAAGAAAGCAACACTAACATTCAAATAGTTAGATTATGGGGATTGCAACAGCTTTAAAGGCACCCAAGAACTTAGCCAAGCGCTTACTGAACAACAAGTATGTGAAAAAGTGTCTGCGCTCGGCAAAAAAGCTAATGGACCGCTACCACGACTGGCTGTTCCAAACCCGACTTGTATATGTTGACCGCGAAAAATACCTCAGACGCAGACTCGGCGAATACACGCCAGAAGAGATAGAAAAAGCGATAGCAACCAGTCCGACGGACGCAATAGGGGAGGAAAACACCAAAAAGGTGATAAAGCGCTGCATACTGCGCCACTCCATCTTTACGGCATTACTCTCGGCAGCAGCGGCAGTTGCATCGGACACTTACATGCAGATAATACTTATTGTGTTCGACATTATCCAATTCCAGATAATGACGTACATAGTGGTACAGAAACTGCTCTACCTGCACGGCTACCACGACCTGCGCAACAGCAAAGGACAACTGTGCGAACGCGCTACGGTGATGATTAGCGCCATCAGTCTGCTGATGGTAGGACGCCATAAGGTAGGAAACGCAATTAAGAAACTGGCAAAATCGGCAGCGAAAAAAGCCGTACGGACTTACACGAAAGTTGGAGGGCGCGTCATACTCACCAACCTGCTCAGGCAGGGATTCAAATGGTTGGGCATCAGCGCGACACGCGACACCATCAACTTATCTGCCTCCATCACGATAGCCCTTATGTGCGCCATTTTAGCCGCCATTATCAGCTTTTGGCTATTCTATCCGATGTGTAACCGGCTGAACCGGAAGATAAAGGCCAACGGAGTAGACACCATCAGCGACAAAATCAGGGAAGACACCCTTACCGATGTAGCATAAACATGTGTATAGCCACAAAAACCAAAGCACTGATAAACTGGGGGCTATCTGCCTTCGACAAGGTACAGGCCTTGGCTTTCAAACTGCCCTTCGTAAGAGTGGACAGGACGGCATTCATTACAAAAACATTAAGCAAAACCTGCACGGCCGACGAAGTCAGGCAGGCCATAGCGGCGTCGCCACTCAGTGTACTGGGGAAAGAGGCCGTACACAAAACCGCCAAACGCTGTATATGGAGGCACGCACTGTTTACCAGCCTGCTTTCAGCGCTTGCCGTTACCCCACCAAACGACTACGCCCAGTGGGTACTTCTGCCACTCGACCTGATCCAATTCCAACTGGTCATCTACATCGTAGCACAAAAACTGATGTATTTGTACGGCTACCAAATTAAAGACGAGAACGACGCCATTTCGAGCCGGGCAACAATTATCATAGCCACAGTAAGCGCCATCATGATTGGCACACACCGCTTGAGCCAGACCATGAAGAGCGCCGTAGGAGCAACAGCACGAAGGACGGTCCTTCACATAAGCGCCAGGGCAGGGAACCGCTTAGTCGCCATCAAGTTCATCCAACAACTGATGAAATGGTTCGGCATAGAGGTCACCAAAAACACCCTGACAATATCGTTGCAGTTCTTCATCAGCACCCTCTGTGCAAGCATTTCGGGCTTAGTCAGTTTCTGGCTGATTTACCCCATGTGCAACCGCCTGCTCAAGCATTTGGAGGAAGGCGAAAAGTGCGACTGACAACGACGGGAAAACTGCAGAAAAAGCCAGTAGGAACCCTTACGCAAAACAGGCACCAAATTGAAGACAGTTTCCACTGCGAAATAATTCCCACAAAATTTAACACATTCTATTCGCATTTAGCAAAACATTTACATTCAATACATTACGAATAGTTGCAGAATATAGCGTTTGAAAAAGCAAGTGCTACATTTTTTTATGACGCATATTTTAAGTACTTTTGAATAATATTACCTTAGTTGGGGAAAAGTGCAGTTTAAAGACATCTATGGGCAGGAAGCCGTAAAAGAACGATTGATAAAATCGGTACGTGAGGGACGAGTTCCTCACGCCCAACTTATATGCGGTCCGCAAGGCACACAAAAGTTATCGCTGGCACTGGCATTCGCACAATACGTCAACTGCAAAAACCGGACGGACACCGACTCGTGTGGAACCTGTCCGTCGTGCAAGAAGATGTCGGCACTCATCCACCCCGACCTGCATTTTGCATATCCGATTGTAAAAAAGGGAGACAAAGAGACCTCATGCAGCGAATATGCCGCAGAATGGCGCGAAATGGTCACCAAGCATTCGCCATTCACACTCAGCCAATGGCTCGACTTCATTGGAGCGGAGAACAAGCAGGGGATTATCTATGCCAACGAGAGCGAAGAGATAAACAACACACTGTCGCAAAAGGCTTACGAAGGCGGTTACAAGACAATGGTCATCTGGCTGCCAGAAAAAATGCACGTCGTTTGTGCGAACAAGCTGCTGAAAATAATAGAAGAGCCCCTAGGTAAAACACTATTCCTCTTGGTTAGCAACAATGCAGAAGAAGTGCTCGGAACCATATTGTCGCGTACACAGCGCATACCGGTTCCACCACTCCGCGAAGAAGATATCAGGCACTTTCTGCAAGACCGCTATCCCACCCTCGACCACCAGTTGGTCAACGATGCCGCCCACCTGGGCAACGGTAGCTTGATAGAGGCAGTGGGCAGCGTGACAGGAAGCAGCGATAACCGCGAATACTTGGAGCTGTTCAAGAAAGTGATGCGCGCCTCGTATTCACGAAACGCAAAGCAAATGAAAGAATGGGCAGAAGAAATAGCTGCCATTGGCCGTAAAAGGCATATCAGTTTTCTGGAATACGCCCAGCGTATGATCCGCGAAAGTTTCATCTCGAATCTGCGGAATCCGGAGTTGAACTATATGACCAAGGAAGAAAGCGAGTTTGTCGCCAAATTTGGTCCATTTGTAAACGAACGCAACATAGCCGGTCTGGCCCAAGAGCTCCAACTGGCCCAACGCGACATAGAACAGAACACACAGGCAAAACTGGTCTTCTTCGACCTGGCCCTCAAAATGACAATGCTAATAAAACAGTAGGCCCCAACAGGCCGATTCACATACATTCTAAAATACTTTATGAGTTGTAACAAACACCAAGGCTGCAACATGAACGCTAACGGATGCAGCAAGCGAACAAATAATAAGTTAGACACATTCGACTGGCTGTGCGACATACCAGAGGCACAAGCAGCCACCGATTTTGTAGAAGTCATATTCAAGAATACCCGTAAAGGCTACTACCGCAATACCAACAACCTGATGTTGCACAAGGGAGACATGGTAGCCGTTGAATCGTCACCCGGACACGACATCGGTACGGTTTCACTTACAGGGCAACTTGTGCTTCTACAGATGAAGAAGAACAAAATAGACCCGATGCGTTCAGAAATCAAACGCATCTACCGAATAGCACGCGAGGTTGACCTAGAGAAATACGAGGAGGCGAAAGCCCGCGAGCATGAGACCATGCTGAAAAGTCGCCGCATTGCGGAAGATCTGCACTTGAACATGAAAATCGGCGATGTTGAGTACCAGGGAGACGGGAACAAGGCTATTTTCTACTACATAGCCGACGAGCGCGTCGACTTTCGCCAGCTTATCAAGGTACTGGCCGACACCTTCAAAGTGCGCATTGAGATGCGCCAGATTGGAGCCCGGCAGGAAGCAGGGCGCATTGGAGGAATTGGCCCATGCGGCAGACCTCTATGCTGTTCGAGCTGGATGAGCAGTTTCGTATCGGTTTCAACCTCGGCAGCCCGCTACCAAGAGATATCGCTGAACCCGCAAAAACTGGCAGGACAATGTGCGAAACTGAAGTGCTGCCTCAACTTCGAGCAAGACTGCTATATTGAAGCCCAGAAAGAGATTCCAGCCCGCGACATTCCATTGGAAACCAAAGATGGAACCTTCTACCACTTCAAGACGGACGTCTTTGCGAAGACCATGCAGTATTCGAGCGACCCTCACTTCGCAGCCAATTTGGTTACACTCTCGACCGACCGTGTAAGGGAAATACAGGCCTTGAACAAACGTGGTGAGAAAGTAGACGAACTGCTCGACGAGGAAAGCCAGCTGCAACAACGCGAGACCAAGAATGCCGAAGGCTACCAGAATGTTGTCGGCCAAGACAGCCTCACCCGTTTCGACAAGAAAAAGAAACACAAGAACAAGGGCGACAAAAAAGACCGCAACGAGAAGAAAGAACAAGGCAACCAGCCCGCTCAACCAGATAACAACCCTGACACCCCAGACAACCAAGGCGAACAGGCTGCTAACGAACAGCCACGCAACGAACGGGGCGACAGAAGAGACCGCGGTGACAGACGCAACCGCAACGACAGAAGGGACCGGGGTGACCGAAAAGAACGGGACCGCGGTGACCGACGCGACCGCAACGAACGGGGCGAGAACGGACAAGACCAACAAACCCCTGACAACGGAGGCGCACAAAACAACAACCAAGGCGAACAGACCGGTAACGAACAGCCACGCAACGAACGGGGCGACAGAAGAGACCGCGGTGACCGACGCAACCGCGACAGAAGAGACCGGGGTGACCGCCATAACCGCGACAGAAGAGACCGGGGCGACAGAAGAGAACAGAACGACAGCCGGGACAACAACCCGAACCAGCCACAAGAACGGCACAACCAAGGTAACGCAAACAATGGAGGGAATGAAAATGCATAAGTTGAAATACCTGACACTCGTTCTTACCGCCATTGTGGCAAGTGCCTGCACAGAAAATGTAGCCTTCCAGGCCAGCAAAAGCATGCCAAAGGCTATTTGGATGAAAGACAGCGTGGTGAACTTCAACTACGACTGGGCCGACACAACCGGCACCTACGATGTAGTGATAGACATAAGGAACCAGAACAACTATCCGTTCCAGAACTTCTGGCTCTTCGCCAACCTGTATAATCCGGATGGCGAAGTGTACCGCGACACGCTGCAGTGCGTTCTAGCCGACAACAACGGGCGCTGGATAGGCGAAGGCATGGGTTCGGTACACCATCTGCCTGTCTCGTTCCTGCAGGAAGTCAAATTTCCGAAGAGCGGCAAATACCGTCTAGAGCTCATTCAAGGAATGCGCACCGACTCGCTGAAAGGAATAAGCGACATAGGCATCCGCATCTGTCATTCAAGCAACACCAACACAAAGGAGTAAAACAACATGGGAAAAGGTAAACTGGCGAAATTCAGCGATATGGAAACGTTCGAAAACGTATTCCAATACACTTACGGCGTATGGCGCGAAAGTGGGAAACCATTCGAGAAAAAAGGGCAATGGAACACCTATTTCGGCAACAACAACCCCATCGTTCTTGAACTGGGTTGTGGGAAAGGCGAATACACAGTAGCCCAGGCTGAACAGAATGCCGACAAAAACTATATTGGAGTCGACATTAAAGGGGCACGTATGTGGACAGGCGCCAAACAAGCCTTACAGAAAGGCCTGAAGAATGTGGCATTCATCAGAACCAGCATCGAGATGATTAGCGCATTCTTTGAAAAAGGCGAGATAAGCGAAATATGGCTGACCTTTCCGGACCCACAAATGAAGAAAGTGAACAAACGCCTTACCAGTTCAACCTTCCTGCGCCTATACCAGCAGATATTGGCAACCAACGGGACGATGAACCTGAAGACCGACAGCCAGTTTATGTTCACCTATACCGACGAGTTGCTAAAGGCGAACAACATACAGCCCATAGAGCGCATAACCGACCTTTACGCGTCGACCAAAGCAAACGACCCGGTTTTAAGCATAAAGACCTATTACGAGCAACAATGGTTGGGAAGAGGTATAACCATAAAATACCTGGCCTTTCCGCTCGACGACCGCAACTCGTTTACCGAACCCGATGTTGAAATAGAGTTCGACACTTACCGCAGTTTCGGACGCGATGCCAGAACCATCTTAAATAACGGGAAGATGAATGCAGACAAGAAAGAAATGAGTTTCAGCGAAATACAGAACTATGTTCGCCAGCAGCTGGCAAAATACAAATTCAAGAAGGAACCACAAGGCCTTTACGAGCCTATAGCATACGAACTGGTTGAGATAGGAGGAAAACGCCTGCGTCCGGCATTCACACTATTTGCCTGCCAACTCTATTGTGGAGAAGTGCAACCCGCCTTGTCGGCCGCACTAGGTTTGGAGATGTTCCACAACTTCACCCTGCTGCACGACGACATTATGGACAACGCAGACAAGCGCCGAGGCAAACCAACCGTACACAAAGTGTGGGACGAGAATACCGCTATTCTTTCGGGCGACACTATGATGGCAAAGGCATACGAGCTGATTGCCAAGACAAAGAACAAGTATATGCCAGCCGTGCTGAAACACTTCAACGAGACAGTGATAGGCGTTATGGAAGGCCAGCAGTACGACATGAACTTTGAGAAAAGCACCAAGGTGTCGATTAACAACTACATGGAGATGATACGCCTGAAGACCGCTGTTCTGCTGGCTGGCTCGCTGAAAATAGGAGCTATTTGTGGCGGTGCCGACAAGAAGAACGCCAACGCCCTCTACGACTTCGGTATTGGCGTCGGACTTTCGTTCCAGTTGTGCGACGACATTCTCGACGTATACGGAGACACAGAAGTCTTCGGCAAGAACATTGGCGGCGATATTGTAGAGAACAAAAAAACCTATTTATACCTAAAGGCACTGGAACTTGCAAAAGGTACCCCAGACGAAGAAGCCCTTATAAACTGGTTTAGCAAAGAGACATTCGACAGAGACAAGAAGATTAAGGCCGTTACCGACATCTACAACCGACTGAATGTCAAGAAGGCGACCGAAGACGAGATGAACCGCCAATATGAAGTTGCGGTCAAAGCTCTGGAAAAGACCACGCTTAACGACGAGCAAAAGTCAGCCCTGGTAAAGCTGGCCAACGACTTACTGAAGCGAGAGTCTTAAATACAATTAGTATGTGTTGTTAAAAAAGATAATAAGATGCCTTACAGAAGATTACCCAATACCAACCGGGCGCGCCTGAGGGCGCTCTCAGAGTTGGTAAACGTAGGCAGGAAATACGACGATGCCTACGATTTGGCCTTCCCCTACAGTTTGCTTGAACAGGCCAGCATGGTGCTGCCCAAATACAGAAGAAAAGTCTCGGAGTACGAACAAAGCCGTTCCCGCCAGTCGGAAAACAGCCGCGGATGTACAAACGAGTCAAAAATGGCACGTATGTATGTCTCTCACTTCATACAGGTGCTTAACATGTGCGTACAACGAGGGGAGATAAAGCCCGAAGCGAAACAGCTTTACGGCCTCGACCCGGAAAACTATACCGTACCAGATATTGCAAGCGATGAAAATTTGTCGATATGGGGTAAAAAGATTATAGAAGGCGAGAACCAACGGAAAATACAGGGCGGAGTACCTATCTACAATCCACCTATAACCAAGGTCAGCGTTTACTACGACCTGTTTATGGACAAATACAGCAACCAGCGCGTGCTTCAGGAAAACACCAACCGCACATCGAAAAGCATAGTGGAGATGAACGACGAGGTGGACCACCTGCTGCTTGAAATATGGAACGAGATAGAGAAAAACTTCTCGAATTTGCCCGAAGACGAGCGTTTAAAGCGCTGTTGCGAATACGGAATAGTCTATTATTACCGAAAGGGAGAAAGGCCCGAAATGGGCAAGGTGGATTTGAAAACGACCTGAGAAGGGCCACAGCTGCAACCTTGCAAGATATGCGTTTCAGAGCAACAAAATGTATATTCGTCTAACGAAACCCATTTAGTCACATCTTAAAAAGACAAGCATATGAAAAAGTTGATAATAGCCGCGCTTCTCTGCCTGGGAGAACTGGCAGGCGCACAAAACCTGATTGTATACAACGTGACCGGAACAGCCGAAAAGCAAGAAGCCGGCGCGTGGAAGAAACTCACCAGACGCGAGGTGCTTCAAGAGAACGATGTTGTCCGTGTCGGCCAGAACTCGGCCCTGAGCATATTGAACAAAGAAACCAGCAAGGTATACGCCTTAAAGCAGTCGAACGCACAAAAGGTTTCAAGTCTGATTGCCAGCATCCAGGGCAGCCAGAACTCGGCATCGGGCAAATACTTCGACCACATGGTCGGTTCCCTTATGAACGGCAGCAGCAGCACCGTTAGCCACAACGCAGCCGGTTGTAGCTACCGTGGCGCATCGATAGAGAACGACATGGCGCGCGCATTAGCCTTCAAGCAGGCCAACAACTCACTGGTACAGATCAGCAACGGCACAAGCGATTATGGCGTCCGTTTCGACATTATGGACCGGAAAGCCGACACCGTGCTGAACGGTAAAGTGTATATTGGCAAAGAAGCCTACTTCCGCGTAAGCAACACCAGCAACGTAGACCTGTATGTCAACATAATCGACATTAACGCAGAAGGCGAACTTTACGACTGTATGCCTGTCGATGAAGGTATGACCCTCAGCCACCTGCTGATACCAGCAAACAGCACCATCGACCTCAAAGACTACCCTATTTCCTTTGCGGAGCCTGCCGGTACCGACCACCTGCTATTGCTAGCCTATCCGGAGCCATTCGACCTCCGCGTAGTGAACAAGGTGCTTAAAACACCCGGACTTACCGCTGCCAAGAGTTGCCAGCTAGGCATCTACAACAAGAGCGTAAACATCGGTTATTAATAAAAACCGACCAACAATAAATAGAAAAAGGACAGCCAAATGACTGTCCTTTTTCTTTTATGTCTATTGACGACTAAACGTCGGAATTACATATTCTTCAACTCTTCGATGCACTTCTTGAGCGAAGTTCTCCAGTAAGGAATGGTAATGCCGAAAGTTTCCTTCACCTTAGTCTTGTCGAGTACAGAGAAACTTGGGCGTTTAACCTTAGAAGGGAACTCGTCGCTATGACAAGGCTGAATATCGCAAGTGTTACCACTAAGTTCGCAGATTTCCTGTGCGAAATCGTACCACGAGATAGCACCCTCGTTACTGAAGTGATAAATGCCCTGCTTGTCGAGCATATTCTCTTCGATAACCTTATAGATAACGGCAGCCAAATCGCCAGCATAAGTAGGAGTACCCACCTGGTCGAAAACCACCTTAAGGCTGTCTTTATCGCGGGTAAGTGTCTGCATCGTCTTCACGAAATTCTTACCGAACGGAGAGTAAAGCCAAGCCGTGCGGAAAATGAGGTGCTTGCAGCCAGTTGCAGCAATGCTCAATTCACCAGCCAACTTGGTCTTACCATAAACGCCATTAGGGCAAGTAGGCCAGTCTTCCTTGCAAGGAGTGCATTTGTCACCCTGGAAGACATAGTCGGTAGAAACATGGATGAGCGTCGCATCGACAGCCTTAGCAGCAACAGCCAAGTTTTCGGCAGCCTTATTGTTCAAAAGGTCGGCAAACTCCACATCGTCTTCAGCCTTGTCGACATTAGTATAGGCAGCGCAGTTAACAATCACGTTAACGCTATTAGCCTTCACCATATCGAGAACAGCGGCCGCATTTGTGATGTCGAGCTCTGCAACGTCGGTAAAAATATAGTTATTGGCGCTTTTAACGGCCACACGGCGCATTTCGTTGCCAAGTTGACCATTTGCACCAGTTACAAGAATATTCATTGTCTTAAGCGTTTATTCGAATACTTCTGCATCGAGCAGTTTTGGAGAGACAGTGTCTTTGGCAGAAAGAAGGACGTCTTTTTCAGGCACACCCCATTCTACATTGATGGTAGGGTCGTTGTAAACGATGCCGGCCTCGGCCTGCGGAGCGTAAACATTATCGACCTTATAACAGAAAACAGCCTCCTGGCTCTTCACTACGAATCCGTGTGCGAAGCCACGCGGAATATAGAGCTGCTTCTTGTTGTCTTCAGAAAGTTCCACAGCCACATACTGTCCGAAAGTAGGAGAAGACTTACGAATGTCAACAGCAACGTCTAAGACGCAGCCCTTCACCACACGAACGAGCTTAGCCTGTGCAAATTCGCCCTTCTGGTAGTGCAAACCACGGAGCACACCGTAAGAAGACTTAGACTCGTTGTCCTGGATAAACTCGACATGGTGTCCGATGTGCTTATCGAACTCTTCCTGTCGGAACGATTCAAAGAAGTATCCACGTGCGTCACCGAACACTTTAGGCTCAATAACCCAAACTCCCTTTATTTTCTGTTCAATAAATTCCATTTATTTTTAGTTTTTTATTATTTACCCTCCATTTCGAGTAACGAAAGTATATACTGACCGTAAAGGGTCTTTTTCAGGTCTTCGCCGTGCTGACGCAACTGGGCATCGTTAATCCAGCCGTTACGCCATGCAATTTCCTCGATGCAGGCCACATAAAAGCCCTGTCGGTTCTGAATAGTAGCGATAAAGTTGCCAGCCTCGAGCAAAGAGTCACAATTACCGGTATCGAGCCAAGCGAAACCACGTCCGAACAGATCAACATGAAGCGAACCCTCGTTCAGGTAGAGTTTGTTCAGATCGGTAATTTCCAGTTCGCCACGAGGAGAAGGCTTCAGCGAGGCAGCCTTTTCACAAACTGTCTTATCATAGAAATACAAACCAGGCACAGCATAGTTCGACTTCGGTTTTTCAGGCTTTTCTTCTAGCGAGAGCACCTTACCATCGGCATCGAACTCAACCACGCCATAGGCTCTTGGGTCTTTAACATAATAGCCGAAAATAGAGGCACCGCACTCACGGGCAGCCGCCTTACGCAACATAGCCGAGAAGTTCTGGCCATAGAACATATTGTCGCCCAAAATCAGACAACCGGCATCGCCGTTAAGGAAATCCTTACCGAGGATGAAAGCCTGTGCCAATCCATCGGGACGTTCTTGAACAATGTATTCAAGCCGCATACCCAACTGCTTACCGTCGCCCAACAGACTACGAAACATAGGAAGGTCACGAGGGGTTGAAATGATAAGCACCTCACGGATGCCTGCCAACATTAAGGTAGAAAGCGGATAATAGATCATCGGTTTGTCGTAAACCGGCATTATCTGCTTCGAAATAGACTTTGAAAGCGGGTATAGGCGTGTTGCACTACCGCCCGCTAGAATAATACCCTTCATTTATTCAATAATTTTTACAGCAAAACAAAATTAGTCTTCTTCAGCCTCATCGCTAGTTGAGCCATAATAGCCGTAGGTGCCATAGCTACCGTAGCTGCCATAAGAGCCGTAGGTGCCATAATTGCCATAGCGACCATAAGAATGAGCATCGAACGTACCATTGAGGATGGTTGCCATACTCTTGAACGTACCGTTCTTGTAGAAGGCCTCCAATTCAGGCAACGCCTGGCGGATGAACTTACCCTGACGAATGACGAAGAGTACCAAATCGGCGTATTTGCCCACAATTGAGGCATCGGCCACAATGTTGAGCGGCGTACAGTCGATGAAGATATAGTCGTACATTCCCTTCAACTCGTTGATGAGTTTTTCCAATTTGTCGGTAAGGAGCAACTCAGACGGATTTGGCGGCATTGCGCCACAAGGCAGAATGCTCAGATTCTCGTGTTCGGAAGATTTCACAATCAGATGCTTCAAATCGGAAGACTGACCATTCAGATAAGTAGACAAACCCTGGCGCTTATTGGCCATATGTTTACTCAACTCAGCCTTACGCATATCGGCGTCAATCAAGATTACCTTCTTACCAGTCAGGGCAATACCCACAGCCAAGTTGGCAGCAACGAAAGTCTTACCCGAGTTAGGGAAGAAAGACGTGTACATCATAACATGGCTGTCTTTGTTGGCAATCATGAAATTGAGGTTTGAACGGAGCACACGGAACGACTCGTTGGCCGCATCACGTTTCTTATCGGCCACCACAATGCGAACAGGCAGAGGCAACTTCGAGTTATCCTTAATTCGCCCGCACAGCGGAATATCGCCCAAGTAAGGCAACGACAGGCAGGCAAGGTCTTTCTTACCTCTGACGGTACCATCGAGCACATCGAGCAACCAGAACAAACCTACAGGGAAAACGAAACCAAGCACCAGCGCAACAATCAGAATCTGCAGTTTCTTAGGGCTCACTGGCTTGTCTTCACCCCGTGGAGGAGTAAGAATACGCAAATTGCTGACCATCAGGTTACCAGACAATTCGTTCTCTTCACGTTTCTGCAATAAGTAAAGATAAAGGCTTTCCTTAATCTTCTGCTGGCGACCGATAGAGAGAAGGTACTTCTCCTGACGCGGATTAGCGGCAATCTTCTGGTGAATTTGGTTTTCCTTGCCCTTGAGGCTTTCCACCTTCATGGTATAGGCTTGGATAAGGTTGTCGAGCGTGTTATCGATAGAAGCGCTCAAAGAGTTCATCTGGTTTTTGAGTTCAATAACCAAAGGGTTCTTCTCGCTACTGTTTGCCATCAACCGGTTGTACTTCATCACCATCGAGTTGTACTCGGTAATCTGTTTGCTTATGCCCTCGTCAGCCAAGCCGGCGTTAGCAGGCAGCATGGTCGGTTTATCGGTAGGAGCCTTAATGCAGTTCTTAATAAACTGCGCAATGCTCAACTGGTTGTTAGCCTCGAGCGACTTGGCAGAATAGGCATTCGACTCACCCAGATACGAAGTACCGGCAGCCTGTACATTCGTCAACAGCTCGGTACTCTTATAGCGTTCAATATCGTTATCAATTCCACCCAGTTCCTGTTCAATAATCAACAATCTGCCGTCAATAAATTTCGAGGTATTGGCAGCCATTTGTCGGTTATCTTCAATACGCTCGCGGTTATAGATATCCAGCAAGTTGTTAAGAACGTCGGTCGCCTTCTTCGGAGAGAAATCCTTGTAAGCGATATTGACCACCGACGATTTTTTGGAAACAAGTTCCACATTGAGGTTCTGCGAGAGGTTTTTAGCCAACTTATAGGCATCGTTTTTTGAAATAACCACCTCGCCACCCACGCAGTCGGTCGAGAACTCGGCAGAAGGAGCCAAGCTAACGTCACCGATAGGAGTTTTAACATTCTGGAACGGTCTGGCATTGACGACATTCTCAAACTCGACATAGTCGCCGATTTCACTATCGTATTTCCTAAAGTCGGAAATTTCAAAGTTGTTTACTGAAACAAACCTCACCTTGAAACTGAAGATGTCCTCATCGCGCAACTGTGGGAAAGTAGCGGTAACAGGGGTCAGCGTATACAGGTCAGTAGACTTAAGGAACTGCTTCTTGGTATAACTGACATCCAGCTTCAACTGTTTGACCACCATATACATCAGATATGGCGACTTAAACGCTTCAATTTCGTCATCGACAGACGATTTTGTAGAAAGCAGACCCAAATCGGAGAATTCGGAAGAAATGCCTCCCATAGCGCCCCCCTTCTTTTCATCCTTCACAATGAAGCTAGTCGTGCTGGAATACATCTTCGGCGTATGACGAAGATAGACAAGCGCTAAAAACAAGAAACAAACTATGGATAAAACTATCCACAGTTTGTTATTAACTATTATGTCGACTATGTTTTTCCACTCCAGGCTGTCCTCCTCATTCTCAGAATGTTGGATGGCAGACATGTACTGGTTATTTTCTTCAAACATATATTATTTTGTTTTCTCTTATATTTCGTTGCTTATTCTCAGATCTGTTACCGTTGTTGCTCTTATTTTCCGTTATCATTATATTTCCATATAGCAAACGCAAAAGTTGCAACAGAAGTCAATGCACTAGCAACAGACACCCAGAACTGTGCGTTTTGGAAAGTGTTTCCAGAAACCGTGCTTTGATTAGCACGCATCTTGCCCGGAGCCACATAAATCACGTCATTCTGCTTCAAGTAGAAAGCAGGAGACTGGAAGATAGAATCGGAACGCAAGTCGAGACGGTAAGAAACACGCTGCTGCTGCTGCTCACGTATTACAAAAACCTCGTCACGACGGCCGTGAATAGTCAAGTCGCGAGCCATTGAAATGGCTTGCAACACATTTACATTATTATCGGTAATAGAATAAGCCCCCGGAGAGTTCACCTCACCGGTAATGTAAATCTTCAAATTCGCATAGTTCACAGTAACGACGAAATCCTGAATCAGTTCCGACTCCTTGATTTTTGCCGCAATCAGAGTACGTGCTTCCTCACGGGTGAGTCCGCCAACCTTGATAGAACCAATGATAGGGAAATCGATTGTTCCGTCAGAATTAACGGTATAAGTGATAATTGAGTTCGTGGAATTAACAGTACTTGTTGATGTTTGGAAAGAAACAAGCGGCATGTTCAAAATTGCAGACAATTCTGGGTCCTTACACGAGACAACAATCTGCAACTGGTCTCCAGGTTCAATTCTAATGGTATACTGATTTGCAATGGCAGCGACTTGGTCAACCTTGTTGTTCTGCAGATAAACTATATCTTTGCGGGCATTACAAGACGCCAGCCACAAGCATACGGACGGAATTAAAAGTAATTTTTTCATTATCACTTGAAACAGAAATTTGCCACAAAATTAGCATTAAAAACTGACAGCGCAAAGAAAAAGAAGGCAAAGCGCCCACCCAGGCGGGCACGTGTCACTTCTTTTTATCTAGCGTATCAAGTACTATTTGAATAATATCGTCAACATTTTGGTCGGTTAACGACGGTTGCGAAGGGAGTATCAGTCCGCTTCCAGACACATATTTTCCGACCCTGCACCCATAAAAAGGCACATCTTTATAACGATCGATTGTATTGAGCGAAGGAAGGAATGGACAATAGCCCTTGAAACCAGCCTCCTCCAAAGCGGCAATTACATCGTCGCGGTTAACATTCGTCTTCGACTGGTCGATAACCAACGGAGAGTAGGCGTTATTCGGATGAATGTAGGAATAACGTTTTTGGAAAAAATCCAACCCCTCTACATCAATAAAGGCGGCCAGATATTTTTCGTAAATCTGGCGTCTCCTTTCCAAGTCGGAAGTGAAGTCCGCATACGAGTAAGTCCCCCCCAAAGGGTCGGTAAATTCAACTTGGTCGTGCTTCAGATGCATGTCAAGATACCCTTCAAATTCAGGAACTGCATGTATCAGCAAGCCAACGCCATCGGCAGGGTTCTGCGGATTGGCAAGGGAATAGACAGCATACTGCCCCATCGTTCCGCACAATTTGTCTTCAAAACGTGCGCCCATTGCCCCAATACAATCTTCAATAAGGGGTATCTGATGTCTTTTACAGACAGCCGACACCTCGTCCATAAAGGCCGGCACACCCAAGTGGTGTTTAACTACCACCGCTTTAGGCCGTACCCCCCTCAGCGCCACACACTGGTTAATCACCATTTCGACCATCATAGCCGAGATGTTCCAGTTAGAGGCCTCACTGTCAATCAGTATAGGGGAAGCCCTTAAGGAAAGAGCCGTATCGAGGGCATATCTAGCTCCCATCGATTGGACTAAGACAATGTCACCCTCTGCCACATTACAAAACTGCAATGCGGTTCGGAATGCATTATGTACTGATTTCAACAATTTGAACTTAACACCTTCCCCCAAATACTGACGGACATCGTCCAACGAGAAGTCAGGATATAAGATGTTCTGATTAATTGTTGAAAAATCAGGGAATAAACTTTTATAGTCCAATCTGATAAAATTTATCTATAGCTCACGTTATGGGTAAATTGACCAACCTTTCGGTGTATACTCTTTTAGTCGCGACGACTGCCAAAGATTCGCAACAGATAAAGGAAGAGGTTGATAAAGTCGAGGTACAGATCGAGAGCACCATAAACAGCCAACTTTGTCAACGATTCCTCATCGTTAGCAGAGAAAGCCAAAGCTTTCAACTTCTGAGTGTCATAAGCAGTAAGGCCTACAAATACCAGCACGCCAATTCCGCTTATAATAAACTGGAACATAGAGCTCTTCAGCAAGAAGTTCACCAAAGAGGCAACAATCAGACCAATGAGGGCGAAAAAGAGGATCTTACCCCAACTTGACAAATCGGACTTAGTGGTAAATCCGTATACACTCATCACACCAAAGGTGATAGCGGTCACCAAGAACGTCGACATAATAGAAGCCTCAGTATAAACCAAGAAGATAACACCCAGCGTCAAACCGTTCACCACAGAATAAATGACGAACAACAAGGTGCACATACTTGCCGACAACTTGTTGATTGCAGCACCTATACCAAATACCAACACAAGTTCTACACCGAACAAAACCATTGGCGTATAACCAGTGAATAAAGCCTGCTGAATTGCCACATTGTGGCCGGTAAGCCATGCAGCCAGACCAGAAAGTAGGAGAGCGAAAGCCATCCAGCCATATACTTTACTGAAATAGGTAGAAATAATCTTATTAGCAAGAATAGGGTCGGTATAAGTATTACCTTCGAGTGACTTCACATCTTCACTCTCTACCATGTTGTTGTCAGGGTTCCAAAAATTTCCTTCGTTCTTATTATCCATAATTTAAAATTTATTTTTACTAAATGTACAAATATCGTTCTATTTTTTAATTATTACTAACTTTGCATTGTAAAAAAATATTAAAATGGCACTCAACTATATTTGGGTTGGTTTTTTTCTTATCGCTCTCATAGGTGCACTGTTACAGAGCATTGTATTCAACGATTGGACAGTGTACGAGCGCATCATTAACGGAACATTCACCATGGCAAAGATGTCTGTCATGGACATTGCGCTACCCCTTTGTGGAACCATGACGCTATGGCTCGGCATAATGAATATCGGGCAGAAAGCAGGCGCCATCAACATTCTGTCGCGCATCATCGGCCCATTCTTCTCAAAGCTCTTTCCCGAAATTCCGAAAGACCATCCGGTAAACGGAGAACTGGTGATGAACTTTTCTGCCAACATGCTCGGGCTAGACAATGCCGCCACCCCCCTCGGCTTGAAGGCCATGAACAGCCTGCAAGAGCTGAACCCCAACAAAGACACCGCCAGCAATGCGCAGATAATGTTTCTTGCCCTTAACACATCGGGGTTGACCATTATACCGGTAGCAATCATGACCCAGCGCTTCGTGCTAGGCGCCACCGACCCAACCGACGTGTTCATACCGCTAATTTTATCGACCTTCGCATCAACACTTATAGCTATCTTGTTTGTCGGAATAAAGCAACGACTCAACCTATTGAACGGCACTGTAATCGGCACACTTTTAGGTAGTTTCATTTTATTAGGTGTATTGCTGTACCTGTTTACAAGCATGGACCAGAAAAACATGGTATTTGCCTCGAAACTTGTCAGCAACTGCCTGTTGTTCGGCATCATCATCACCTTCATCGGGGTAGCCGCCTACAAACGGGTCAACGTGTACGAAGCCTTTATCGACGGAGCCAAAGACGGCTTCACCACATCGGTAAAAGTAACACCCTACCTGGTAGGTATGTTGGTCGCCATTGGCGTGATGCGAGACTCAGGAGCCCTCGACTTCATTCTCAGCCTTATCAGATATTGTTTCAGTTGGATAGGGAACACCGATTTTGTAAACGCGCTACCGACCGCCATAATGAAACCCCTGAGCGGCAGCGGAGCGAAAGCCATGATGGTTGAAACCATGAACGCCTACGGTGTAGACTCGTTTGCCGGCCGTTTGAGCTGCCTGTTCCAAGGCGCAGCCGACACCACATTCTACATTATAGCGCTCTACTTCGGTTCGGTGGGCATCAAGAAAACCCGCTACGCCGTAACCGCAGGATTAGTGGCCGACATAGGCGGAGCCATTGCCGCAATTTTCATTGCGTATGCATTTTTTTATTAACTTTGTTATTTAGAAAAAACATAGAAAACGCCCATGTATCTGATTAAATGCGCAAAATGCAACAGTCTGGTGGAGGTTAAGACCGAGTTTCTGATGCTTTGTCCTAACTGCAAGAACAAGCTGGAAAACAACTACCAAGACTGGCGCAAACAGAAAGAGAACCTGGGGAAGAACTTCCAAGTATACTTGAAAGAAATCTGCATATCGTCGGAAGAGTTGGAAGAACAGCAACGCCACGAACGGATGCAGAAACTCTATTCACCAGAAAAAAACAAAATCAGAAAAATAGCCAACCTTGTCTTTGCGGCACTGCTTATTACGGCAGCCATAATTCTGGCCATCCGCCTACAGCGTCTGCTAGGAGAAAGCTGGATGCGAAACTCCCTTCTTGGCATCAACGCCGGACTAGCGGCACTGGGTGCCGCCTTTATGACGTTTTACACCATAAAGCGGAAAAAATTCCAAGACTTCGTTCCCATACTTACCGGTATAGCCGTCTACGCCCTAATTGTGGCGGCCGACATGGCGTTTTTCATCATTACCGACAATATGTAAACAAAGTTTTCATACATTTGTAATTTAGTACACGATTAAACGAAAATAGAGAAATATGGCAGAACATTTGTGGGACAAAGGTAAAACCACTAACGAAGATATCGTCCGCTTTACAGTAGGCCGCGACCGCGAGCTCGACTTATATCTGGCCAAGCACGACGTGCTGGGTTCAATGGCACACATCACCATGCTCGAAAGCATCGGATTGATTGGTAAAGACGAACTTCCTGTTTTGTTGAAAGAGCTGAAAGGCATTTACGAAATAGCCGAAAAGGGCGAGTTTGTAATTGAAGACGGTGTTGAAGACGTCCACTCGCAGGTGGAACTGATGCTCACCCGCAAACTTGGCGACCTCGGCAAGAAGATACACAGCGGCCGCAGCCGAAACGACCAGGTACTTCTCGACATGAAGCTGTATACCCGTGCCGAAATTAAGGAATTGGTCCACCTCTGCCGCCAATTGTTCGACGTGCTGATTGCACAGAGCGAAAAATATAAAAACGTGCTGATGCCTGGCTACACCCATTTGCAGATAGCCATGCCATCTTCTTTCGGACTATGGTTCGGCGCCTACGCCGAAAGTCTGGTCGACGATATGGAGCTGCTGTTGGCAGCCTACAACATCACCAACCGAAATCCGCTGGGTTCAGCGGCCGGATACGGCTCGTCGTTCCCACTCAACCGACAGATGACGACCGACCTTCTCGGCTTCAACAGTATGGACTATAATGTGGTTTACGCACAAATGGGCCGTGGAAAGATGGAAAAGACGGTTGCTATGGCAATGGCCGGCATTGCCGCCACCATCGGGAAACTCGCATTCGACTCGTGTATGTTCACCTGCCAGAACTTCGCATTCATGAAGTTGCCAGACGACTGCACCACAGGTTCCAGCATTATGCCACACAAGAAGAATCCTGACGTGTTTGAGCTGACCCGTGCGAAATGCAACCAAATCCAGACCATTCCGCAGCAGATAATGATGATTATGAGCAACCTGCCAGTAGGTTACTTCCGCGACCTGCAGCAGATTAAAGAAATCTTCATTCCTGCAATCGACCAGTTGAAGGACTGCCTAAAAATGGCCACCTACATTATGGACAAGGTTAAGATTAACGAGCACATCCTCGACGACCCTAAATATGACTTCATCTTCAGTGTGGAAGAGGTGAACCGTCTTGCAACAGAGGGTATGCCTTTCCGCGACGCCTATAAGAAAGTGGGTCTCGACTGTGAAAACGGACGCTTCACTCCGAATAAGGACATCAAACATACCCACGAGGGCAGCATAGGCAACCTTTGCAACGACCGCATTCAGGCTCTTATGGACAAGACCATCGGCGAATTCCACTTTGAAAAGGTAGAACAGGCCGTAGAAAAACTTATTAAATAAAAACGACACAAAAATTTATATGAGTAATACAGTAGAAGACAAAAAAATTATTGAAAAGATAGTTGAAGGCATTCAAGACGTTAAAGGCAAAAAGATAGTCATCGTTGATATGACCCAACTCGAGAACTACACCTGTGGCTACTTCGTCATCTGCGAAGGCGAATCGAACACCCAGGTCAACTCAATTGCCGAAAACATCAAGGACCACGTTCGCGAAGAGCTACGCGTTAAACCTTTCGCCGTCGACGGTATGATAAATGCGGAATGGGTAGCAATGGACTACGGAAACATTATTGTACACGTATTCCAACCAGAAGCCCGCGCATTCTACCAACTCGAAACGTTATGGGAAGATGCGTCACTCAACGAAATACCGGACGTTGACTAATTAAAGTCTAACATAACCACTTTTTATGGGAGAAAACAATAACAAAATACCAAAATTCAGCTTCAGCCTGAACTGGGTTTTCGCATTGATTGCTATCATTTTGGTAGTACTCAACTTTGTTGACGGTTCGCCTGCCGCGAAAGAAATTGGCTACAATGAAATATCGACTCTGATTAAGAAGAATGCGGTAGAAGAAATTACCGTTACCACCAACAAGCGAACCGCCGAACTACGCATCAAGGCGAACAAACTCGGTGTTGCTTTTGGAGCGGACTCGTCTGCATTCAAGAACAGCCCGTACATGACCGTTAAGCTGCCTTCTGCCGACAAGTTCACAGAAGACTTGGCCAGATGGCAGGACGAATTGAACAAAGACAAGGCCGATAACGAGAAGGTAAACATCAGCACCAAATTTGAGGAAGACCACGACTATTTGGGCAACTTCATTTGGGCATTCGGTCCTATTTTGCTGATTATTATCCTTTGGATCTTTATGATGCGCCGCATGGGCAGCGGTGGCGGCGGAGGTGGTGGCATCTTCAGCGTGGGCAAGAGCCAGGCCAAGATGTTCGACAAGAACTCTGCCTCTAAAGTCACATTCAAAGACGTTGCCGGACTGAGCGAGGCAAAAGAAGAGGTGACCGAAATAGTCTCTTTCCTGAAAGACCCTAAGAAATACACCGAGCTGGGTGCAAAAATTCCAAAGGGCGCCCTCTTGGTAGGCCCTCCGGGAACAGGTAAGACCCTGCTTGCGAAGGCAGTTGCCGGTGAGGCAAATGTGCCATTCTTTTCGATGGCAGGTTCCGATTTCGTAGAAATGTTTGTGGGTGTGGGTGCATCACGCGTCCGCGACCTGTTCCAGAAAGCAAAAGAGAAAGCACCATGCATCGTCTTCATCGACGAGATTGACGCTGTGGGCCGCGCACGTGGCCGCAACCCGAACATGGGTAGCAACGACGAGCGCGAAAACACACTGAACCAACTTTTGACCGAGATGGACGGTTTTGCATCGAACAGCGGCGTCATCGTTATGGCGGCAACCAACCGTGTCGACATCCTTGACAAGGCCCTGCTCCGCGCAGGCCGCTTCGACCGACAGATTAGCGTTGACCTTCCAGACGTACACGACCGCAAGGAAATCTTCCAGGTACACCTTCGTCCGCTCAAACTCGACGAGAACCTCGATATCGACTTCTTGGCACGTCAAACCCCAGGTTTCTCGGGTGCCGATATCCATAACGTCTGCAACGAGGCCGCTCTGATTGCCGCACGCCGTGGCAAGAAGAACGTTGAGAAACAAGACTTCCTCGATGCCGTTGACCGAATTATTGGCGGCTTGGAAAAGAAGAACAAAATTACAACCAAAGAGGAAAAGCGAAGCATTGCCGTACACGAGGCCGGACACGCTACCATTAGTTGGATGCTACAATATGCCAATCCGCTGGTAAAAGTCACCATCGTTCCACGAGGCAAGGCACTGGGTGCCGCCTGGTACCTGCCAGAAGAGCGACAGTTGACCACCTCGGAACAGATGCTCGACGAGATGTGCTCGCTGCTGGGTGGCCGTGCCGCCGAGGAGTTCGTATTCCACAAAGTATCAACCGGAGCGTTGAACGATTTGGAGCGCGCCTTCAAGATGGCTTACTCGATGGTTGCCTATTACGGTTTCAGCGACAAGTTACGCAACGTCAGCTACTACGATTCGACCGGTGCCTACGACTACGGCTTCAGCAAACCATACGGCGACCAAACCGCTGAGATTATTGACGCCGAAGTGAAACGCATCATTAACGAGCAATACCAGCGCGCGCTGCAACTACTTGCCGAAAACAAGGAAGGCCACGAAAAACTGGCCAACCTGCTCTTCGAAAAAGAGGTCATCTTCGCAGAAAACCTGGAGGAGATTTTCGGCAAACGCAAATGGCAGAGCCGTGCCGACGAACTGATTGCAGAAAAAGAGGAGTCGGAGAAAAAGAATAATCCTTCCGATAGTGATTCTGAAGCAGTTCCAGACGAAATTCCATCCATTGAGGCTAAAGACGAAGGTCTGAACGGTAACAGCGAAGACCTGGATAAAAGCAATCAGGATGTCTAATCGCATTTAGCAGAACTACAATTGTACAAAACAATTCATACCAAAACGCCACTACGCGCACAGCACCAGGCAACGTAGTGGCGTTATGCTTACACAATAAAAACACACTCTAAAAACATCGAATATGAAAAAGGCCATCTTAACCACCATCTTGTTAGTCGAAATACCAGTAGCACTACTTGCCGGCTCTATCCAAGGTATCGTCAGTGACGAATCGGGTGTCTTGCCAGACGCCGATGTCATCCTCTACAAACAGAGCGACACCACCAGCGTATTCCGCACCGACATGACCACCGACGACGGAAAGTTTGTTTTCAACGACCTCCCGAACGGGCACTATATGGTGAAAGTAGAATACATAGGCTTCAAAACCAAGAAGATAAACGTATCTCTAACCAAGGCCAAACCCGACATTAAGGCCATGAAGGTGAACATGAAGGACGATGGCGAGCTTATACAAGGAGTTGAGGTGGTTGGCCAACGCACGGCGCTACACGTCGATGCCGATAAAAAGACATTTTTGGTGAATGCAGGAGCTGTGGTTGAAGGTGTGTCTATCAGCGACCTTCTACGCGAAATACCGTCGGTCGATGTCGACGTTGAAGGAAACGTATCGCTCCGCAACAACGAGGGCGTAGAAATCTATATCAACGGCAAACCTGCCGGTATGAACGACGGCAACGCCGCCGAAATACTTGAACAGCTACCGGCCAACAGCATCGAGAAAGTGGAAGTGATTACCAATCCTTCCTCGAAATACAACGCCGAAGGCAGCGCAGGTATTATCAATATTGTTTTGAAGGAAGACTTCCGCCAAGGCTACTACGGATCGGTAAACGGAGGCCTGAACGTGCCTATAGACGGCAAACCATCGGGCTCGCTTGGCGCATCTATCACCTATAACACCCAGAAATGGATGCTGAATGCGGCTGCCGGTTGGCAGGGCCGTTGCAACAACGGCACCTCGCACCGCTATCTTGAACGCTACACGGCAGACGGCACCTACTTTTCTGACTCTGAAACCGAAAACAAACGCAAACGCAATAGCGAATTCCTGAATCTGGGCGCCACTTACCGCATCAACGACAACAATTCGGTTTCGTGGACCGGAATGGCTTCGCTCGCACAACGCGACAACAAGTCGGAGACTGACGTCGACTATGGCACCGAATGGGACTACAACACCGTCGACGGCAAAAGAACCATGTTCAATACCGGATTAGACTATAACCACTCGTTTGCACGCGAAGGCGAGAAACTGCGTATTGCGGCCACCTTCAATACCAGCAGCAACAACAACGAGAAAGGCTACAGTACAAACCTCCTCGACCAGTTCGGCAACTCTATCGACAGCGCGCGTACCTACAAGTTTGAAAACAGCGACACGCACTTCAACCAGTTTAGCGGACAGGCAGACTATACCCTGCCTATGGGGAAAACCAGCAAACTGGAAGTAGGTGCCAAGGCCGACGTTACCTCTAACACCCTTGAAACCGACAATATGCAGTTCAAAAACAAGGGCATGAGGCTGACAGGGATGGACAACTCGGCGCTAGATGACAACAGCCAACCGAAAAACAGGGATAACGACTTCGAGATGAACCAGAACATCTATGCGGCCTACATGACATTCAGCAGTGCGATTAACAAACGTTTCAAATACAACGTAGGTATTCGCGGAGAATTGACCGACATGAACTGGGAAGAGCACCTGAACGGAGACAAGAACTCGAAAAGCTACTTCGACCCGTTCCCTTCAGCTTTCTTAAGCTATACCCTTTCAGAAAAAGACGAGCTGCAGTTCAACTATACCAGCCGTCTGACCCGTCCGCGCATGCGCCTGATCAATCCGTACAGAAACATCAGCGATTCAAAGAACCTGAGCTACGGTAATCCGGACCTGGTACCTGAAAAGACCCACGCCTTCGAGTTGAACTACGTGCGTAACGTAGAGGGCGACCTCTACACCGCTTCGGTCTACTACAAATACACCAAAGACGTCATCAGCCGCTTTACCTGGCTCGACGACGCCCAAATATCGAACTCGTCGTTCTTCAACACGGGCAAGTGCCAGGAAGAGGGTCTTGAGTTGATTGCCAAAAACCACATAGGCTTTCTGACACTCACCAGCAACATCAACCTGTATTACTACAGCCTGAATGGAGCCTCGGTTGTAATAGACAACAGTAAGGAAAAACTAGATGGCGAGTCCAGCTTCAGTTGGACAGGGAAAATGAGTGCCGATATGCAGCTGCCATGGAAATTGAGCGGACAAATTACCGCCAACTACAACTCGCCAAGAGCCACCATACAGGGCAGACGCCACCACATGTTCACCATGAACGCAGGTCTGAAACGCTCGTTCATGCAGCGCAAACTTACCGCATCGCTCAGTGTGCGCGACCTGTTCAACACCTTCCAGTTCCACTCAACCAACTATGGCGACGACTTCTACCAAGACAACAAGTTCCGCTTTATGGGCACGACCATCTTCTTGAACATCAGCTACAACTTTGGCACCATCGGCAATAAGAAGAGAGGTGGTAACAACAACGAAGGCGACGATGTGGAAGAATACAACGACTTCGGCGGCGAATAAACAGGTGCGAAAAAAAACTCTGCCTTGGATTTTAGCAAAAACGCACAAGCAGAGGTTGGCTACCTTAGCATACTAACCAACAAAGCGAATGAGTCACAAGTGTTTCACCAATAAAGAGTGCCCCTACTTCCCCTGCCACGCAGAGACAGAGGGAACGGACTTCAACTGCATGTTCTGCTTCTGCCCGCTTTACGCCCTGGGCGACCAATGTGGCGGCAACTTCAGGTATACGGCCAACGGTGTGAAAGACTGCACCTACTGCAACCTTCCCCACCAAGGCGAAAAAGGATGGGAACATGTGATGAACCATATTGGAGCTGTTATTCAAAGAACCCGGAAACCAGCCACTCCACACGACGACAATGGTAAGCAAATTTGTTAAAGGTTAATGGAACTACTGCAAAACATACCCCTTGAGGGACTGATTCCTGGAGGAAAAGACTATAACAACTTCCAGCCCGACCGGTTCAAGCAACTGCAAGCGGTAGACGGTCTGGTAACCTACTACCACAACCACTTTCTCCATTTTTACCGCTATACAGACGGTACCCCGAACCTACTGGCCAAGCACGACGTTGGGACCTACATGGCCCTCTTTGGCGAAGGTTCGGGTTATAAAGAGGACACTCCGCTCCACACCATAATGGGGCAGCCGGGCTGCTTCTGGCTCAAACTGAAAGACCAGATTGTTGTGGCCGACCTGCTTACCCCCCACATCAATGTCCAGATTGCCATAAACCCCGACTGGGAAGGTTTTGACTATAGCCCAGCGGCAAACCGCTTCGCCTACCTGCACGAAAACGGCCTGTTCCTGCTCGATTCGGCAGGCAAGAGTACTCTTGTCTACCAATCGGAAGAAAAGGCTGTCACAGCAGGCCAAACAGCCGCTAGAGACGAATTTGGCATCGAGAAGGGCACCTACTGGAGCAACGACGGTGAAAAACTGGCCTTTTTCATCACCGATCAGCGTCCGGTTACCGAGTATCCGCTAGTCGACATCGAAAAACCGATTGCCACCCTCCGCAACATACGCTACCCTATGGCAGGTGCGGCAAGCGAGCAAACCACCATCGGCATCTACCACCTTAACACCGGCAAAACCATTGTCATCGACAAACAAGGCGCACCCGAAGACTACCTCTGCTGCGTTACGTTCACACCCGACAACCAACAACTGCTTGCCGCCGAACTGACCCGCAACCAACAGCACTGCCGCGTCAACTTGTTCGACGCCGGCACGGGGCGGTTCCAAAAGACGGTGCTACAGGAAGACGACCAGAAATACAGCGAACCCGAACACACTCCGCTATTCATACCCGGCAAAGACGACCTGTTTATATGGCAGAGCCGCCGCAACGGCTATAACACGCCCTACCTCTACAGTATGTGTAACGGACTAGTCTGCCAGCTTGCTAATTTGGACGGCGAGGTAACCAGGATTGTGGGATACAGCCAACAGACAGAGCAGTTATTTTTCGAATGCAATGCTTTCGACTGCACTGCCCGAAGTTTGATGGCGGCAGACTTGGAAGGGCATCTTACCCTACTGGGCGACACACACTCGACCCACAAGGGCACCCTACTGCAAGACGGTTACTACATCGACGAAATGGAGTCGCCTACAACGCCCTACAGAGTCACCCTTCGCCAATTGGGCAACAAAGAGGGCTACGACCTATATAGCAGTAAGAATCCGCTAGAGGGATATGCCGTCCCCGAAGTGGAAATAGGAAGCATTAGACAAAACGGATACGACATCAGCTACCGTCTGGTGCGCCCCACCAACTACCAAGCCGACCAGAAATATCCATTGGTCTGCTATTTTTACGGAGGTCCGCACGTGCAACTCATCCGTAAAGACTGGAACTGCGGCACCGCCGGATTTGAATATATGATGGCTCAGGCAGGCTATATGGTCTTCACCATAGACCCGCGTGGCAGTGCCAACCGGGGGAAGGTCTTTGAGCAGGAAATTTGGAGGAACATCGGTGGTCCACAAATAGAAGACTACGTAACGGCGGTTGAATGGATCTGCCAACAAGAAAAAATAATAGACAGTAACCGCATCGGCGTGTATGGCTGGAGTTTTGGCGGCTTCATCAGCACCAGCCTTATGCTGAAAGTGGGGCACCTCTTTAAAGTGGGGGTTGCCGGCGGCCCAGTCACCAACTGGCGCCTATACGAAGTAATGTATACCGAACGCTATATGCAGACCCCGCAAGAAAACCCCGAGGGCTACAACCAACACGACCTGACCCGCTATGTCGGGCAGCTGGAAGGGAAGTTGCTGCTCATCCACTGCAACACCGACCCCGTTGTGCTATGGCAGAACAGCCTCGACATACTGCAACAGGCTGTTAAAAACGACAAACAAATCGACTATGCCGTATATGTAGGACATCCGCACAACGTACGCGGACCCGAACGCGTGCACCTGATGAAAAAAGTGCGGCAGTACTTTTTAGAGTGGCTGTAAAAACCACGTATCATTAGCAGGCAGGGGCAAGAAAAGAAGTTTTTTCCCAGAAAATTCGTCCATCAGTTTGTGTTTTCAAAAACAGTTGCTATATTAGCGAAAATTCCTAAACAACTTAAAAAGATGTTGTAAAACAAGATTTTACAGCCATATTATCAAACATAGGCGTAAAATTAGGAAAAACAACAACTATTACATAACTTTGTTAAAAGAAGAAAACTCAAATGTCTAACTAAAAAAGGAGGCGACTATGGAATACTACTTTAAAGAAGACCAACCTATCGTAACAATGGGAAACAATGCTGTGAAGACTGCGTGGATTGACGAGACCAGTCTTGTTGCTGACCGTAAGGAAACAACACCTGTAGTTACTAAACCTACCAGTTCATTTGAACACATTTTTGGCTAATGAAATTACCAGAAAAGATGAATTCAAAGGTGTAAGAGATGGCAAACAAGAGAGGCAAGGCCATGCGGTTCCTGCAAAGTATTCACACTAAGAGTCGGCCATCAATTAAAAATGTATTTAGCATCCGCAAAATAAAACGGAAACAGTCTAAACCTGTTTCCGTTTTATTTTATGTACCTTTGCCTACAAACAGCCCATTATGAACGAACACAACGAAATAGAAGAGCGCCTGCTACTGCACGACATAAAACCCACTGCCACGCGCCTTTTGGTTTTCAAAGCCTTGCTGGACTCGGAAGACGCAATGAGCCTGAGCGACTTGGAAGATGCCCTGGTAACCGTCGATAAAAGCACCATCTTCCGAAGCCTTACCGCCTTCAGCCAGCACCATCTGGTTCACGAAATTGACGACGGCAGCGGCTCGGTAAAGTACGAGCCCTGTTGCCACGACCATAACCACGACGGAGTGGGCGACAACGACCAGCACACGCATTTCTTCTGTACCGAATGCCAACACACCTACTGTTTGAAAGGCATATCGGCGCCAGTTGTCGACCTGCCCGACGGTTTCGAGGTGGAACGTATCAACTATGTTTTGAAAGGCATCTGCCCGACCTGCAAATCGAAAAAGCAATAAGTACCATACTAACCTACCACAAATTATACCAAATTTTGAGGAACGATGGTATACAAAATCACTAAAAATTGGTATTTCAAGAAATCGGCCGGCATTCTAACTTTGCATTGTAATTAAGAAGTTAATAGCCATAAGGTTTTGTATTTGTTAGTATGGTTTTTGTCGCTTGATATAAGCCACAAAAACACCAAACCCCGGATGCCGTGAAACGCACCGGGGTTTTTATATAACATCAGGTTACATCTTCAGCTGGGCCTGGAACATATATAATCACTTTTAGTCCTTTGCGGACAATAAGCCGCAAATTTTGCGGTTAATAAACCGCATCAGGGGTAAATTAACGGCCACAGAAATATACAAAGCAGCATCATAAAACCTATGAGCCGGCCCAAGGGGGCATTTATTACACCCATACAAAAAGAACAGGCGGCCATCCTACAGACGACCACCTGTTAATGTGTAACCCTGTATTTATACGATTGTTTACTTAATCTGAATTTTCAAAACTTTTGAATAGTCGTTAGCACCCACCTTTACCAGATAAATGCCCGACGAGAGCCTATTGAGCGGCAATACGGCACTATTATAACCCTCGACGGCGTCTATATCCATTTCGGCCACTTTCGTGCCTGTAGCGCTTAAAACAGTCAAATGGACAGTAGTGGCAGAAGGGGAATTGAAGTACAATACCGATTTTTCGCCGCAACGAGTCACCGACGGAATAACCACCGCATCGCCAACACCAACAGTCGTTACTTTTACGTTGTGAGAGACTGTAGAGTCGAGCACCTTAATCATACCCGTTTTAACGAAAATGCTGTCTTCGATGCTGACGGTAGCTATGTGGTAAACGAACTCGCCCACCTCAGTCGGCTTCCCATCGAACGACACCGTCTTGTTCCACTCGGCTATCTCGACATTGATGCCATCGGGCTGGTGCGGATTCCAGTCAACATCGACAGTTTCGGCATTCTCCCACGTGTAAGAGATGGACACAATAGCCGAATCGATGCCGACCACCTGCACGCTGTCGCCACCATCTTGTTTGAACAGCACCGGATAAGGATGCTCAACCACCAGCACACCGTCGCCCATGATATAGTTCGGGAAGTCTTCCTTGGTGTATTTTCCGTTCGGAATGGTCATTTCATCGAAATATGCGTTAACAACGCTAAGCGTGTCGTTCAATAGAAGTGTGGAGTCGTGTTCCAAACGCAAGTTGGTCAGCGCACACGGGAAGTTGACCTGCAACAGTCCGGCACCGGCCACCTCCACATTGCCCGAACCGAGAGCATCGGCAGCATTGGCTACAATGATTCCGTCGCGGGCATACCAGGTGCCCGAGAAGTCGCGGTTGGTTGTGTAGAGGTCGAGCACACCACCACCCACCTTGTTTAACGAAGCCGAGCCGTACAACTCGTCGTACAAGTATAGACTGCTACCCTTGTCGGCAACAATAACGGTAGACGGCTGTTCGACCGAGATGCCACTGCCACGCAGGGCGTAACTGGTACTGTCGGTGTGCAGTTTCAAGGCACCGCCGTGCATGTGTATAGTGCTGTCGACAGAGACGTCGCCAAGCAGACTGAACAGCGCGCTGTTCAGCACTACAATAGGGGCCTTATGGTGGAACTTGCTGAGCTTGCATTCGCCGTCGAAAAGGACAAGCGAGTCGGTAGGCCAAGGTTTGCAACCCGTATTCCAGTTAGCCGGATTGGTCCAATGACCGTTGTTTGTAGCAGGGTCGAACTTGAAAACATAAGGCGACACATTGGCATGCGCTTTCTCGTATACGATGGTGACCACACTGTGGGCCGGCATGGTGACCGAACCCTGGTAGGCACCCAAATCCTGACTATAGATATCCTTATCGGCAGCCGTCAGCACCACTCTCGAATCGAAATTGACATCGTCGACCGGCAGGTCGTGCGAAACAGTCTGCTCGGTATTGCCCTGGTTGATGAATATGAGCGTATAGGCAGAGCCGTCGGCCGCCTTGAAACCGCAGGTCGTCATCTGGTTGGTCGACGCCCACGTGTCGATCAACTGCATACCCGGGCGGACAAACTTCGAGAAATGCCTCAGCCCGTGATAGGCCGGTTGTGTACGGAAACCGCCATTCCATGGCTGTTTATAGGTAGAGTCCCACTTCTGCAGATTGATGCAGGTTTCGCCACCATCGCCCCAAATGAGGTTCCAGTGGAAATAGTATTGGACCCTGTTGATGTTGAAAGCATTCGCAATAAACCAGGCGGTATAAACGGCATCCATCGGAACAGACTCGCGTAAAGCCGAATTCTCGGTCATAAACATGGGTTTGTCCTTAAGATCGTTAGCCAGCCCCTTCATCGACTCGATGAAATCGTTCGGATAGCTGTAGCGGTCGGAATGGTCGTTCTTGCCACTGTGGTAGTAGTGGAAAGAGTATCCGTCGAGCAACTTCCTGTCGAGGTTGTTCACATAGTCTTGTGTCTGGTTCCATCCGATGCCGATGTTGTCGGCACCGATCATCTTCGGAGCATTCGGCATTTTCCGGACCTGCGCGCTGACCGCCGACAACGCCTTTCCATAGCCAGCCACGTCGTACGTTTCGGTAGGGTTCAGCACCATGCAGTCGTAATCGGGCTGGTCACAGTCGGGCTCGTTCTGAATGGAGATAAAGTCGGGGAACACACCAAGTTTGTGGTAACGGCCCAACGATTCGGCCCACCACTGCCCGTACTTGTCGTATACAAACTGTCCGTTCTCCTTCTTGAGCGTACCTTTGGCCCAGTTGTTAGAGCCGTGACGGCTGTTGTTCGCCTTCAGATAGGCCGGAGCCGACCAGGAAGTCATTAAAACGGGTAATTTGTCGCCACAATACTCTTTGGCGGCTTTATAAATAATGGCGTCGTTGGAAGCGATAAGGTTATCGTCGGCATTGTCTTCAACAGCCCAGTTGCCCATACGCAGGCACGAAATGCCCAAGCCGTTAAACAAAGTATCGTAAACAGCCTCACGGTTCGGATGATTGGTCAACCAGTCTTGAAAATAAACAATACCGCCGCCAATACCGCCTACGGTTTGACCGACCTTATCGGGATAGACACTCACCGTGGCGCCAAAAGCGTTGTCCGCCACAACTGCCGCCAAGGGCAGACACAGCAGCAACCTATTTCTCAATATGTCAGCAAAACGGTTCATGTAGCTCAAATCTTAGTGTTACTAGACAATCAACAAACTTACCCTCAAAAGCACTAATTGGGGTAACTGCCTCAAATATAATAAACT
This sequence comes from Bacteroidales bacterium UBA3297, assembly GCA_002362105.1. Taxonomy (GTDB): domain Bacteria; phylum Bacteroidota; class Bacteroidia; order Bacteroidales; family Paludibacteraceae; genus Physcocola. The sequence goes on along the minus strand of DETD01000016.1, from coordinate 33,761 downwards.
TTCAGAAGAATTGTACATTTTTTTCAACCAATAGTGAAATATTTTTCCAAATACGACTATTTGTTTGGTTTTACAGCACTTGGCGGGAAATTGAAGAAATTGCGGAACCGGCGGGTAAAATAGGCCGGGTCGGAGAAACCGACCTGGAAGGCCACATCGCCCACCTGTATGTTCCCCTCTTTCAACAACGCCATAGCCTTCTGCAACCGGAATTCGTTGAGCAGTTCGACCGGAGTCTGCCCTGAGAGGGTCTTCACCCGTCGGTAGAGGGTGATTTTAGTCATACACATATCGTCGGCCAAACGCTCAACCGAATAGGTATTGTCGGTATAGTGTTTTTCGATGACATCGAGCATTTCGCGCAAAAGCGGATTAATCTGCTCCTGTTTCTGCCCATCTACCACAGGGCTACCTTCAGCGACTGGGTCAGCAGTCTGGGCATCGTTCCAAACATCAGCACCAGCTTCACTATGATCGTCAGCCCCCACACTGGTGGTGTTCGCAATGTGTTCCGACAACAGACGCTGCTGTTGTTTCTGACGGAGCGACAAGATGTTGTTCAACTTAATGAGGAGTTCGTTCTGGCTGAACGGCTTCGGTATGTAGTCGATAGCGCCAGTCAGCAGACCAAGCAGCCTGTCGCTCTCCGAGCTCTTGGCAGAAAGGAACAGGATAGGGATATAGTTGAGGGCCTCGTTTTTCGAGAGCTCGATACTCATATCAATACCATTCATTACCGGCATTTCCACATCGCTGACCACAATGTCGATGGCATTCTGTGCCATCAGTTCAAGCGCCTGCCTTCCGTTGTTGGCCACCAACACACTGACATAGGCGTCGAGCATATTCTTAATATTCTGACAGATGAGCGGATCGTCGTCCACCACAAGAACCGTATTTCCAGACATGAGTTCGGTATCGACCTCGAAATCGGGCACAGTCTTAACAGGCGACAACTGGCTTTCAACCAGTTCAACGTCTGTAAGCGGCAGTGTGATGGTAGTGGTGGTGCCCACGCCCAGCGTGCTCTCGATGTTGAACGTACCGTTGTTTTGCAGCACATAGTCACGGACAATGGCTACACCCAAACCAGTACCTTTCTCACCCTGTGTACCCTCGGTAGAAGTATGCCTGCCCTCGGTTTGCAGCTCCTTAATCTTTTCGGCCGTCATACCCACACCCTGGTCAGAAATCTGTATTTTCGCCCTGTCATGTTCCTGCCAGGCTTTCAGCGAGACAGCCTTTCCAGAAGGAGTGAACTTGATACTGTTGCTTACCACATTACGGATGACAGTGCTGACCATACGGGCATCGATGTAGCAGTAGTTACGCACATTGACCTCGGAAAGCACCTTAACCCCCTTTCCATCGGCGGTTGCCTTCAACAGCGCCAGATCGCTGTCGATAATTTGCGCCAAATCGGTATTGGAAGGCCGGTATTCGATATCATCTTGGCTAGAGGTAGCCCACGCGAGCAACTTGCTCATTTCGGTCTGTAAGGTGCGAGCACTGCCCAACACGTCGCCAACCACCTTTTGCCTTTCCTCAGGGTTCATCGACGCATCCTTCCTCAGCAGACCTTCCAAAGCCCCCACAATGGCAAACATCGGATTCTTCAAATCGTGCGCCACCACAGCAATCAGCCTGTCTTTATAGCTGAGTACGCGGTTCAATTCCGAGTTACGCTTCTCAATCAGCTGGTTTTTAGTCTTAAGGTCGAGCGTACGCTCGTTCACCTTTTCCTGCAATACAATCTTCTCACGCACAACATTACGGTAGCGCCGGTAAACGAGGCCGACAACAAGAGCGAGCAGCAACAACCGGAACCACCAAGTGGCCCACCACGGTGGCGACACCAGAATAGAGAGCGAATAGAGTGTTTTATAGTCAGCCCCCAACCCACTCTGCATAGCCAGTTCCAAAGTGTAGGACCCGGACGGGATGTAGGAGAAATTGAAATTCTTATCGGCAGGCACCATGGTCCACGAGTCGTAAAGTCCGTTCAGGCGGTAGAAGAGACGGCTGGAACACTCGTTAAAATCGACCACATCGAACTGGATGTCGAGGTTGGTCTCGCCATAACCAAGATTAAGCTCACCGCCATTGCCATATGTTTTCCAGTTTCCACACTCGTGTTTACCATAAAAGGCCAACACCTCGGAATTGGGGTCAGCAGCGTCCTCATAGTCAAAAGTGACAGGCTCGCCGTTAATGAGCAGCCTTGAAATGCCCACATGGCCCACGCCCATATCCATGACCGAAGTGTTCGGATTGAAACTGAAGAAACCGTCGCGGTTACCGAAATAGATTCTTCCGTTGGAATCGACAATTTTCGAGCGTATTTTGAAATAGTTCTGCCCTTTCGAACTAAAATCGAAGGGGTAAGAAACACACTTCTGCGCTTTCAGGTCAACTTTGACAATACCCTCGGTGCCCGAAGCCCAAACAGCACCGTCGGCAGCAAGAAGCACAGAAGAAAAATAGCTGCTGGGGCAGTAGTTGAGTTTCGAATAGGCCGAGCCGTCGGCCTTGAACAGGAGCAACCCGTTGTTGGTAGCCGCCAAAACCCCGTAATTTGGTACAAAACAGGCGTCGTGAATAGAAATCATCTGGTCTTTTGAAGAGCCATGGTAATGAACCTTGATAGGGGCCACCACGCCATTGTTGTCGATCCAGACGGTCGTAGAGGTAAATATCCACAGAAGCGACGAACTGGCTTCCACCACAAAGTAAGGCCAGCGGTCGGGGGCATCGCCATAGTTGGGGTGCTGCAACAGCTTGAGACTCCACTGCCCGTTGTGCAGCACATAGATGCCGTCGCCACCGGCACACACCCAGTAGTCTCCGTTAACCAGGCGGACAACACTGAAGAGGTTAGACCTTGGCGAATTGATGCCGGTAAACGGTATGTTGGTGAAATGGATGTTATCGGTAGGCGAAGAATAGAGGCCGCCCCCCCAGGTCGTCACCCAGATGCGTCCCAACCCGTCGTTCAGTACAGAAGTGACATTTTTGTTGGTCAAGCCGTTAGAGGGTCCATAAAGGAACGGAGTCGGATTATGGTCGGAATAAGAAAAAATTCCGATTCCATCGCTGGCCACCAAGTGACGTCCGTCTTTCAAATCGGCAAACCCGGTAGCCATACAGTTGGCCAGCCCCAACTCGGTTGCGGTGAAAATGCCGTTGTTATGGTTGAGGCGCAAACGCCACAACCCCGAATTCTGGGACCCCACCCACAAGTCGCCGGAACGATCGACCATAACCGCATACAGTTTACTGAACGCCTCTTCGTTTGCACCATAAGGCAGAACTTTCTGGAAGTCGGACATCTGAGTAGGCACCCCTTTCGACATCCACAGCCCATCGCCATCGGTAATAAACCAGAACGACCCGTTCTTGGCGCGGACGAAATTACGCACATTACGGAACGGGAGCAGGACATGGTGGCTGAAGCCCACCTCGCCATTGGCGGCTATGCTGTAAAAGGAAAGACGGTCGGCCAAGCCGTAGGCAACCATAAGACTCGGCGAAACCGGATAAATGCTGGAAATGATGGCATGCTGCTCGTCGTTTCCGATGGGCTGGTTGAAAACCTCTTTCCCATCTTCCCTGTAAACAACCATGCTGCCGTCTGTTAGAATCCAATAACGCCCCCTTGTGTCCGACGACATCGCATCAATCGAAAAAGGCTCGGTATTCTTGTAGAGAGGGCCTTGCGGGAGGAAACGGTACTGCTTGTGGGAAAATTCGTAAATACCATTCGAAGTGGCGGCTAAAAAGCGGCCGCTGGTTTGAGACAGACAGAAGGAAGTAACCGTCTTCTGGTAAGAGGAGTCGTAATTGGCAGGTGCCACGTCGGAAAATCGGTCAATTTTACCGTCATAAACCGCAAGAAAACCATTCCCCCCACCCATCATAACATGGCCGGACGGCAGACAAGCCAAATGGCCGATATCGTTTCGGTACAACTGCGGATACTGTTTCTTTGGGTACGATTTGAAAACCGTTCCATCGAAACAGTTCAAGCCAAAGTCGGTACCCACCCAAACGTGTCCGAGTGAATCTTCGGCAAGCGAATAGACCAAGTTCGAACTCAATCCGTCGGAAGTTGTAAAATTGTCGAAGTTCATTCTTTTTTGGGCCAATAAGGTACCCGGCATCAAAAGCGCCACCGCTCCCAATGCCCCTATAGTGTTTTTCACTGTACCAAACCTCATCACTACCTATAGTTTAATTCGTGTGGAAAATTCTCTGCCAACAGGCAGAAAAATCCCAAGGACTTAAAATTAAGAAAGAAAAATGGAAAAAGTACAAAAAAACACTTAAAATTAGATTTCTTGTCCCTTATATGCCCAAATAGGCGTGAATGGCCTTTGCACACTCGTAACCTTCCTGGTAGAGTTCACGCATGTGGTCGGTATTCTTGTCGATGGAGGTGACTTTCAACTTTTTCAGCGGTTGCAAAACCAGTACCTCTCCTGTTTTCTGCTTTTCCTCGATAAACTGCATCAGATTGTTGTAATCACGGCCACGGTGACGCATCTTCTTGGTGATGGCAGAGCCATAAATACCCGGTGGAATGGGCAGATTAGTGTACGGGCTGCGTCGGTGCGGATTGCGTGTCAACACCACCACATTACGCTTGTAACCCTTCTCAATTGCCCGTTTAATCGGCACAGGGTCACAAACACCTCCATCAAGCATCTGCACACCGTCGATAAACTGTTTTTTTGTCACCACAGGTACCGCGCAAGAAGCCTTACAAATTTTTATAAGACGCTCGCTTGAACTCCGCTCGTCGAAATAAACCGCCTCGCCCGTCTCGCAATTGCTGGCAACAAATTCGCGCTCAACCGGATTGGCAAAGAATGCGTCGAAATCGAAAGGTAGTATTTTGTGACTGATTCGGTCTACTGCCAAGTCGAGGTCAAAAATGGCCCCTTTTGTAAAAAATTGCGATAAACTTACAACCTTGAATCGTTTAAAAAGATCGATAAACACCTTTTTCTGCCTGCCCCGCTGGTGCGAAATGTAACATGCCGCAGCACAAGCACCGCCACTAACACCGGCTACATACGGAAACTCTATGTCGTGGTCCATAAAATAATCGAGCACACCCGCAGTAAACACACAGCGCATACCACCGCCCTCAAGTACCAGACCGACTCCATCTACTATCATATCTTCAGATAAATTTTAAGTGTTATAATATAGTTCTTTAAGTGTAATCAATATAGTTTATATTCAGCAGAACGTACCTTGAACGTCTCGACGTCGCCCCGCCAAAGCGGTAACAGGTCGGCCACCTGGTAGCGCTTGGTCAGCAACAGGCGGACCTGACTGGTTCCGTTCACATCATCGAACATCGAATAGTTTTTCAGGTTACCCAACTTAAACAAGTCGTGGTTCGGATACATACGGTGCAATTCTTGCGCCACATACCACTGCACCTCTGTAAGCATGGCTTTCGAATAGTCGGTAATATAGATTTGTACGCCCGAAACCGACTTTCCGCTACTGATTCCAAAATAGGGCTTGAAAGTGATGGGCCGGAAATAAAGCCCGGGCAGGGCCAGCCTGTTCATCGCCTTCGAAAGCGCCTCGCCGTCAATCCACTCGGCCGCAAACACTTGGAAAGGCAGAGTATAACCCACACCAATCTGAATAGCGTACAACTCGCCCACTATACCCGACATCGGGTAGGCGACAGCCGCTTCGGGAGTAGGAATTTGCGGTGAAGTCAGCACCCACGGAAGTCCCGTTTCGCGGAACGTCATGTTGCGTTTCCAACCATCCATTTTCACAACAGTCAGCCGGCAGCGTTTGTCAACTGGCCGCTCATTATTAATCAAACCCGCCAATTCACCGACCGTAAGGCCGTAAATGTACGGGATGTTGAAACTGCTGACAAACGAATAAAAGCCATCGCGGACCAAAGGTCCCTCAACCTTTTCACCCCCCAACGGATTAGGCCGGTCGAGCACAACAACCTCTTTGTTGTATTGGGCGGCCGCCTCCATCAAATTGCCTAACGAGCTGATGAACGTATAAGAGCGGCAACCAATGTCTTGAATATCGTATACGATTGCATCGACGTTTTTCAGCATATCGGCAGTAGGTTTGCGGGTTTTTCCGTGAAGGCTGTAGACGGTCAGTCCGGTCGACTTGTCAACCGTATTGGCCACCAACGCCCCTGCGAGCTCATTACCCCTGATTCCGTGTTCCGGAGCAAAAAGCACTGTCAGGTTCACCTCTTTGGCAGCGTAAAGGATGTCGACAGTTGAACGCATATTGCGGTCAATACCCGTCGGATTCGTCAACAATCCCACCCTTTTACCGGCAAGAATCGAGAAACCACTTTCCTGCAGCACATCGATGCCCGTCTTCACCTGCGCACTTGCCGCCACCGACAAGAACACCGATGAAATGATAGATATCAGAAAAAATTTAGGTGTATTCTTCATGTCTTTCAATTATTCATCAAAACGAGCCAGACTGTTCAAACTTGCCGAGAATCTCAATAGTTTGCTCAGGCGACGAAGAGACAACAGCATTCCACCCTAACTGTCGGGCTGCATCTACATTGGCCAGATTGTCGTCGAGGTAAAGGCATTCGCCAGGCATTGCGCCACAGTCGTCCAACACCTTCTTGTAGATTTCCAAATCGGGTTTAGCCAGATGCAGGTCATTCGACAAGTAGCACTTGTCGAAACACTCTTCCACACTGCAGCCAGCCACGCCACCCATGCACTGCTGTGCCCAAAAATCGTAGTGGATTTGGTTAGTGTTGCTAAGTATGTACATCTTGTAGCGTTGGTGCAAACGACGGACCATCTGCTGCAAGGCGACAGGGGTATCGAGAATAAAGGCGTTCCAAGCCGCATCAATCTGTGCGTCAGAAGCGTTAATCCCGTAATGCAGGCGGACGTGCCGGTGAAAATCGTCTACCGAAACAAGTCCCAGCTCAATGCCATTGAAAATACCGTGTTGCCTGCAGTTGGAAATCTGCCGGTCCACATCATCTATTCCCAACGCCTTAAAAGCACTGATGCAACGCAGCATATCGAGCCGCACAGTCACCATACCCAAATCGAGGAAGATGTTCCTAATCATGTTTGAACTCTATAGTCTATATACAAATATAACACTAATCACGTCAAAAAAAAACAAGAAGTGAAAAAAGCGTCATAACATCCCATATAAAGGCATATTGGCAGTAACGAGTACGAAGTAAAGGATACATGGGAAAGGATTTTCCGCCTCAGCATTTCCTACCGTTTTAAAAGGGCAACACGATAATGAAAAAGGCACCCGTTGAATGGGTGCCTTTTATGCTCTATAGACCTGTCTGGCTTACTCTACAGAGATGCTGCGTTTCGATTTAACAGAATAAGACAGTTTTAATTCCCGTTTCTCACCCGGTTTCAAATTCAGCTTCCAAGTCAGCTTTCCCTCCACTTCATCGACAATTGCGCCACTGCTTTCAAGCAACTCCACCTTGATGTCGCTATCGGTAGAGACAGGGAACTGGTCTTCAACCGTAATCTTCACTGGAGCCGTTTTGTTGTTCTTGACGGTAATCAGCCAGTCGCGTTGCACCTTGTTTGTGGTCTTAGTCAGATTTTTCGAGTGGTAAGTCTTCAGGTCCTTACGGTCGACCACCAAATCTTTATCCTTACCTACCGACAACTTCAAAGTATCTTCAGTTTGCTGGGCATTGATAAAGCTCTCGCCCATATATATATTGTTCAGGAAGAGTTTGACAGAACCATCGATCAAATCTAACTTTTTCCAATTTGGAACGGTAGCCACCAAATAGACGTCTTTCGATAACTTTGGAACAGCGTAATAGTTATAATCGGCATTCAACGCCATGTCTTTTACCACCACCTCATGGTCGGCACCATCGTCTGGCACAGTGTATTTTCCCGGAACATCCGACACTACATTCCGAACCACCATTTGAGGCACATCTGAAGTAGAAGATGACACGGAATTGATGTAGTTTAAGTCTGAGAAATTGTTTACCGACAATCTGTTTTGAACCAAATAGTTAGAATACGCCCCACTTTTCCGTGTCTCCTGCACTTTTGAGTCAGACTCACCCAAACGCACATTCTTTACATCCACATTGGCATTTTTAGAACGAGTGTGAGTGGGATAATAGCCAAAATAGGAATAATTCACCTTTTCACCGACTGGCACCAGCAACTCGTAGTAACCATTGGCATCGGTCTCGGTCTTGAGGTCACCGCATGTCACCAGCGCACCCTTCAACGGCGTTTTCGCATCGCTGACAATACCCAGCACCTTGACGTATTTTTGGCGTCCCTCATCGTTGGTCGTATGGTTGCCCGCAGAACCGTAAAAAGGCAGACTGTATCTTTGCAACTCAGGTTTCTCGTTGCTGATGTTAGGGTCATTCTGTGAAAGTTTGACGTTTACATCGGTCCATTTTTCCTTACTACCCTGACTGACAAAAGCCTTTTGGATAAGGTGCAAGTTAGTATCCCTTTTCAAGATGCGCGCTTCGTAGAAAGGCATCCACGACGCATCGTCGACCAGATACTGTATTTCCAGTTGGCAGGTTCCGCCCGCAGGAGCGTTGAGCGAGAGGTTCAAACAACTTTTGGGTTCAATCTGCTTATCGTAAAACAAGTTGACCTGCTGTTCATTGAGCGTCAACTCCTTCTGATATTTGTCTACAAGCCGCTGATAGGCATATTGCAGCGATACAATCTCATTTAGGTCTTTACGCAAATAAGAGGTCACCCCTTGTAACGTCTGCGCTGTGAAGCCCTGTTTGCCACCAATATTGTCGCTTTTGCGCAACAATTCCTTCTCTCTGTCCAAAACAGCGATTTTCGACTTCAGAATTTCGATGGAATCACGCAATAGGGTCGCACGCTTAGTTAAGATTTGGACACCAGAGGTGATTTGATCGCGATTAGGCACCTCAACATCGTACTTGACCGACTCCAGCGTTGCACCACCCTGCACCCCCACCTGCACAGAGCGCTGTTGGAGTAACGGAGTGAGCAGAGGCACCTTTACCGAATTGGTACCCGCCTTCAGGTTGACCTTTGCCGTACGGCTCACCATAGCACCATTGGGGTAAACCACCACACTTTTAATTTTAGACTCTGCCTTCACTGCATTTTCGGCACAGACCGCAAAGTTTGACGCCAACATGCCAACCAGCACAATGTGCCGGATTTTAATATATCTTATTTTCATTTTTCTTGATTTTATCGTTTAAATTATTCCAGTTCTTCAAGAATACGCTGGTCACCGTTTTTAACAGAAACCTCGTAGCTGAACTTGAACTCGCGGCGCTCGCCCGGAGCAAGTTTCACGTCCCAAGTGAGGATGCCGGTTTTAGCATCGACCTTTGCCCCGCCGTCGTTAACAAGCACCACCTTAACATCGCTGGTCATTGAAACCGGAAACTGGTCTTGCAGTTGCAGGCTAACAGGAACATCTTTATTGTTTTTGGCCACAATCAGCCAGTCACGCTGCGCTTTCTTCGATGTTCTGACCATGTTCCTTTCCAATTTTGAAGTTTGTAACCGGCGTTCTACAGCAACATCATTCTCAATGCAGACCGAGAAAGTCAGAGTGTCTTTCACCGCCAAAGGCGTCCAATGGGTGTTACCCACAAAAGCATTGCCGAGGAAGACCCTCACATCGCCACCAAGCAACTTATAATCGCGCCAGTTAGGCACATGCGCCAGCATGTAGACACTAGGCGAAATTTTCGGAGCGGCATAGTAGGAGTAACTGGCCTTTATGTCCCTTTCGAGGAGAAAAGCCTCGTGCTCTGCACCATCGGCAGGAATGGAATTTAATCCGCTGGCCTCTGCGGTATAATCCTGCAAACTGGAAAAAGTCGATTGATAGAGGCTGGTTCCTGTTTTCGCACCTTTTTTCGTGGTGACAACAACAACACCGTTGCTAGCTCTGCTGCCATAAATGGCAGTCTCATTTGCATCTTTCAACACGTCAATCGACTCAATATCTTCAGGATTTATAGTAGCCAAGGGATTATTTTTTCCACTTCCACCGTCAATAGGCATACCGTCTATCACATACAGCGGTGTTGGAGTTTTAGAGGCACCACGGATAGTGATTTTAGACGCAGGACCTGGCTGACCAGAAGTAATAGAAGCCTGCACACCACACACACGACCCTGCAACGCATTGTCGACAGAAGCGCTCGGAGCATTCTTCAAATCAGACTCATTCAAGCCTGCAGCAGAGCCAATGGTAGCACAACACGCGGCATATACCACCTCTTCTTTCTCTTTTTTCTCTTTAACATCGACATCCTGAGTAGAAACTTTATTTGACGAAAGCCGCACGTTCAGCAGTTTCGCATTGTCCCTACCCACCTGTTCAGTCATTTGTAAATAACCAGCATGCGAGAACTGTAGACTACCGTCCACTGGCACCAATAACTCATAATATCCCGATGAATTGGTCTGTACAGAAGTCCCTGTTTTATGGCAGGAGACCAATGTACCCTCCAACGGTCCGTCTTGGTCTCTCACAACTCCCAGCACCTTAACCATATTGTTGTCGTTAATCGCCTTACCCTTGCCCTGTCCGCCATAGTACTTCATGGGCAGGTTGTAACGGCGCAATTCTGGCATCTCGCTGTTACTGGAAGGGTTGGTTTTCGTCACCGTCATCTTAACGTCGTTCCAGTCTTCTTTCGATTCCTGGCTGACAACCACTTTTTTCTTCACAACCATAGGGGCATCTGGCTCAGAAATGCGTATTTCGTAAAACGGCTTCCATTCAGCCTTGTCGACCAAGTAGCTGATGTCGATATCTGTTTTAGCGGCACCCTTGCTGACCAGCGACATATACAGCACACCTTTGGGTGAAAGTTTGCACTCGTCTAACAACTTAATCTGCTGTTGCGCCTGCATCTGCAACTGGCGGTAGTCTTCAAAACGCCGTTTATAGTCTAACTGTTTGTCGGAAATGTCGTTAAGGTCAGCGCGCAAATAGGCAGAAACACCCGAAAGCTGGTCAGCAGTAAAGCCCTTCTTTCCACCTATATTGTCGTTTTTAAGCAACACGTGCTTCTCATCCTGCAAAACACTGTAGAATGAATTAATCAGAACGGTAGAGTCTTTAAAAACGGACAACCGCCTTGTCAGAGAATCAGCCTCAGCATAGATTTGCCCACTTTCAGGAACCTCGAAATCTAACCTGACCCCACCCAGCACAACGTCGGCATTACTAATGCCCACTTGTAACGATTTTTGAACCAACACAGAGCTCAGCGTAGGAATTTTCACCACCGTCACACCTGCCGGGACGCTCACTTTGGCCTTACGGTTGACCATCGCCCCCCTCTTGTAAATAGTGACACCGTCAATAACGGAATTAACCGTCAGAGTGTCGGCAAGCAGACTGGTACACTGGCAAGCTAACAACAACGCTATTAACGAAACAGATTTTAAATTAGTCATACTATTTTCAGACTATAAAAGTGACCTCTTACATTGAATTTTAACAAGACGACCAGGTTGTAGGGTCACTTTACACAACCGTAAGCCGCCGCCTCATTATATGACATTGTAACAAGTAAAATTAGATAAATCCGGCAAATTTGCAAATTACACTTTTACTTTTTAGTTGGCACTAAAGAGAAAATGGTTATTTTTGGTTAATAAAACAATTCTTCAAAAACACATGAAAAGTTATATACAACGGTATTGCTTGCGGCAACCATTATGTGCGGTTATGCGGAAAAAGAGAACTCAGTTATAGACGCATACACATTTTATGGAATCAACTACTCGAAATGCCACACCTACGGATGGGGCAAAGATCCCGAACGGACAATAGGCGCATTATCGGAAATCAGCAAACTGTTTGTTTCTGAAATGAACAAATACGACATACAGAAATTTCTGAAAATGAAGGTAAAAAGTATGGATGTGGACGTGTCGGTCAAACAGACTCTGGCAAATGACCCCCAAACACTGGAGACATACAATTTGGACGACCGACTTTCATTCGACACCATTCAATCCGTAATCAACAGACTGGAATTGAAAGACAGCACCGGTTATGGACTGATGATATTCGCTGATTTCCTGAACAAAAAAGACCAGGTAGGCACTTACCAATACGTGTTCTTCGATATTGCCACACGAGAGGTGGTAGAGAAGTGGGAGGCCACAGGCGAGGCAGGTGGTTTCGGTTACAGAAACTATTGGGCAAAATCGGTCTACAACACTTTGCGGACACCACACTTCACAAAACTCTACTACAAAGCAAGAACACTGCCTTCGAGAATGCAGAAGTGAATTTACCGCTAGTTCATAAAAAACAAAATTTTAACAACAGCTTCTAATAAAGAGCTAAAAATTTTGTTTTCCACCATTTTTCTTCTAATTTTGCAAACGATTACGCAAGTTGTCTTTTTTATGGCAATACTACGTCATCAGGACCCATAGCTCAGTGGTTAGAGCAGCTGACTCATAATCAGTTGGTCGTAGGTTCAAACCCTACTGGGTCCACGAACGGCTGCAACATTTTGTGTTTGCGGCCGTTTTTATTTTAAACGGTTTGAAAAAACACAGATTTATGCGAATTTTTATTTACGGTTGTTTGACGTTGTTGGCGTTGACAGGATGCTCCAAGGCTGAAGAAGACTCGCCCATTCCTAATTACCGCGTGTATTTTGAGACCCCGTATGCCGACTATACGCAACTGCAAAACACCGGTACCTATAAAACGTACACCAACGGTAACGGCGTGTACAAAACCAATACCTATTTGGGCTACGGCGGATTGTTGGTTTACAGAAGTTTCGACGGTGTGGCGCGCTGTTGCGACCTAGCCTGTCCCTACTGCTATGTAACCAAGGGACTGAAAATGGAAATTGTACCGAACAGTTCGCTAGAGGCAACCTGCACTCTGTGCAACTCGGTTTTCAACCTTCAATGGGGTTCGTGCATAGCCACCAGCGGACCAAGCATGAACAACTATATGCTGCGAACCTATTACTGCAGAGATACCGGTTCGACCATTCTGGTCGGCAACTAACTTTATTCGATTAGATGGAGAAAAAAGACATCATAGAGCTGGCACTTGGAACACTGCTAACATTGTTGTGCGTAGCAGTTACGGTATTGGTGGCGCACGAGGGATTCCATTACGTCTTTCCCCTCTTCCTCTTCACACTTTGGTCGCTTACACTACTATGGAGGTCATGGAAACACATTGGCGGAAGATACGTACCAAAACTTACCGAAGAGGAAAAGCTACAAGAAAACGCCGATGAAATAGTGTTCAGCATACCTTATTCACAAAAAGAGTTTCTAAAAAAAACACTATTCTGCCCCTCTGCATCCACAACCAAAACATGGACCTACCTCTTCATCACTGTACTGCTAACCTATTTCGCTGTTGAAGGCTATGCACTGTTTTTCACGCTGGTAATGTTGGCTACACAACTGGTAAGATACGGGCTGTCGTTCAGAGCAACCTACGGCGAATTCTGCGAAATACACAGCAACTACAGGAAAACAAACCTGTTGGTTATTTTCAACAAAAATGGAATGCTTGGAGCTATTCCACGCCTTTCCACCGAGAAAGGACAGAACATCGTATACATCTACACCGCATTCAACGACTGGGCAGCGATTCGGGAAATTATCTTCTACAAGACCTACATTGAAGTGAACTATTCCAACAATCTGAAAGAATACCTTGTTGCCGACAACCACACCCAACTGGCACAATTCAAAAAAATGGTGAACGCTTATTACCGTCAACCACACCAGGTAAAAAACGTGCTGAACTTGCAGAACTACCCCGCTATCTTGAAAAAGATATGCAAAAGCGCAATAGGCGTCAGCACCGAGGAAGGGAACTCGTTCCACTTGGGAGAATCGTATATAGCGCCCATTCCATCGGTACCAAAGAACTTCCGCTGGCCAGTGAACCACAAACTTCCACTGTCGTTTCTGGCCCAGATAAACTGCAAAGACCTTGCACCCTTCGACACCGAAAACCTGCTTCCGAAAGACGGTATGCTCTACTTCTTCTACGAGATGAAGGAAATGCTGCTCAACGAACAAGGCAACCAGGGTTGCGCCCGCGTTGTTTACAGCAATGTGGCCAACGACCAACTTTTCTTTCACAAAGAATCGACAAGAATCATCGACCAAAACTACCTGCTCCGCCAGCGTAAACTGCGTTTTCACTGGAAAAACTCGATGCCCAACTTCGCAGAAGCAGGCAATTTGGAGCCAAGCATAGCCCTATCGAGCCAAGAGACTTTCAACTACACCTGCTGGCGCTTTAAAAAGACCCAGATGAAAAGTGAAAATACAAACGGCGAAGTGGCGCAGTTTTTTGGAAACCCCACCTTCCACAGCAGACGCGAGCTGGAGATAGAGGACAACGACGATATGGTACTACTGATGCAACTGACCCTGCACAAAGAAGACTTTCTGGCCTACCACCTGGGGTCGCACAACAACGGAGCCCAAAACAGGGAGTTCTTCAACCAATGGGAAGAACTGCCCTGCCAACTCTACTACTTCATACCCCGCAACGATTTAAAACAACTAAATTTCAGTAATATACGTTTTGTACGTAGAAGCAAGAACCTCGACGAGCTGGCACTTCCTGACGATATTAGCGGAGTGCAAAACAATTAAAACCGTCGGAGTCAAAACTATACGGACAAAAATCATTAATTTTGCAGATATATTGTATAGACCATGTTGCAATACAGATTACTGGTGCTTGACCTCGACGGTACACTCACCAACAGCCAAAAAGTGATTACCCCGAAAACACTGAAAGCCCTTTTCAAGGCACAAGAAGCAGGTGTGAAAATTGTTCTGGCATCAGGACGCCCTACCTTCGGCATTGAACCAATTGCGAAGCAACTACAGTTGAAAGACTACGGAGGCTACATCTTGTCGTATAATGGTGGTCAGATTATCGACTACCAATCTGGCGAGACGCTCTTCCAACAGTCGTTGCCAGCCAACGAAATACCGCACCTCTACGAATTTGCCAAGAAGCACAATCTGGCAATTATGAGTTACGATGGAAACGACATTGTTACCGAAAATCCGGATGACGAGTACGTCATCATCGAAGCGAAAATTAACAATATGCCAATCCGCGGTGTTGAATCGTTTCTCGCAACCATCCAACACCCTGTTACCAAGTGCCTTATTGTAGGTGAACCGACAAAACTGGCAGAAGTGGAAAAACTAGCTAAACAAGAGTTTGGATCCAACATCAACCTGTTCACCTCGGCGCCCTACTTCCTAGAATGTGTGCCACCAGGCATCGATAAAGCCCTTTCCATCGACCGCCTCATCAAGAAACTGAAACTCACAAAAGAGAACGTGGTGGCCTGCGGTGACGGCTACAACGACCTGTCGATGATACAGTTTGCCGGACTGGGTGTGGCAATGGGCAACGCACAGAATGGTGTGCTCGACGCAGCCGATTTCATCACACTCTCTAACGACGAAGATGGTGTGGCATACGTCATCAACAATTACATTTTCCACCGGAACAAACTGCGACGCATGTTTAACGGAGACTACTGGAAACTGAAATGGCAAAATAAGAAACGCAAAAAATAAACCACTAAAAAAATAATGCTATGATGGATAACATCTTACGTTTTTTCCGACACTATGGACTATCCATTTGTGTGGCACTCACAATCTTATACCTGTGTATGATGCCAGGAAATGATTCGAACTTCGACATTAAAATCCCCAATATGGACAAATATGTGCATGCCGTCATGTATTTCGTCCTTTCGTTCACCATCAGCTTGAACCTCTACCAAGAGTACACCAAGTACAAAAGTATGACAATGGTGATGTGGGCAGTGGTTATCCCAATCCTTTTCGGCGGCCTGATTGAGGTTATGCAAGACAAGTTTACAGTCAGCCGAACAGGCGATGCCCTCGACCTGTTAGCCGATGCAATAGGCGCTATTTTGGGGTACCTTTTCGCATCGTGGTTCGTGCCCCGCCATTTCAAACAGAACGAGAATTAACGTTTTTACCCTTTTCAACGAAAAAATAAAACGATAATGAAATACAGCTTCATTGTTCCTGTCTATAACCGTCCGGACGAAGTAGACGAACTGCTGGAAAGTCTGACCACACAAACACTGACCGATTTTGAGGTGGTAATTGTGGAAGACGGCTCACAAAAGCCGTGCGGCGACGTCTGTCAAAAATACGCTGAACGACTTAACCTTCACTATTTTGCAAAGGAAAACAGCGGTCCCGGACAAAGCCGGAACTATGGGGCAGAACGTGCCAATGGCCAGTACCTCATTATCCTCGACAGCGATGTTGTGCTGCCAGCCGGCTATTTGCAGGCTGTAGACGACGAACTGAACTCACAACCAGCCGATGCCTTTGGCGGTCCCGACCGCGCACACGAGTCGTTCACCGACACACAGAAAGCCATTAGCTACAGCATGACCAGCTTTTTTACCACAGGTGGAATACGCGGTGGAAAGAAGAAACTAGACAAATTCTACCCACGTTCATTCAACATGGGTATACGCGCTGATGTATACAAAAACCTGGGTGGATTCTCGAAAATGCGTTTTGGCGAGGATATCGATTTCAGCATCCGCATCTTCAAAAACGGCTGCAAGTGCCGACTTTTTCCAGAAGCATGGGTGTGGCACAAACGACGCACCGACTTCAGAAAGTTTTTCCGCCAGGTTTTCAACAGTGGCATTGCCCGCATCAACCTCTATAAAAAATACCCCGAAAGTTTGAAACTGGTCCACCTGCTGCCAGCTGTTTTCACAGTAGGTACAGGCCTGTTGCTACTGCTTTTCGCGCTAGGACTTGTGGGCACGCTGTTCTGCCCTATCAGCAAATACCTGGCAATGGCGTCACTCCTACCACTCGTCTTGTTCTCGGTTATCATCTTCGCCGATTCAGCCCTCCAATATAAAAGCATCGGCATTGGCTTGCGCAGTGTAATAGCTTCATTTATCCAGCTAACCGGCTACGGAACAGGATTCCTGCAAGCCTGGTGGAAACGCTGTGTGCTAGGGAAAGACGAATTTCAAGCCTTCGAAAAAACATTCTACAAATAAACACCCATCCCGATGGATTTGTTCGAGCAAAACTACCGCCAGCACATTGGCCACGCATCACCGCTACCGGCACGCATGCGACCTCGAACTATCGATGAATTGGTCGGCCAAGAGCATATTCTTGCCCCGGGCAAACTGCTCTACCGTGCCATAAAGGCCGATAAACTCACTTCGGTCATTTTTTATGGTCCACCCGGAATAGGAAAGACCACACTAGCCCGGATTATAGCTAACACAACAGCTGCCCATTTCCAACAACTAAATGCCACCATTGCGGGTAAAAAAGACTTGGAAATGGTGGTGGCCACCGCACAAAAACACCTTGGACAATACAACCAGCGGACAATCCTCTTCATCGATGAAATCCACCGTTTCAACAAGGGACAACAAGACTATCTGCTTCCGTTTGTAGAAGACGGAACACTGGTGCTGATTGGCGCCACAACCGAAAATCCGTATTTTGAGGTGAACAGCGCCCTTTTATCGCGTTCACGCATCTTCGAACTTAAACCGCTTTCTTCCGAAAACATCGAACACCTTATCGACAAAGCACTAGCCGACAACGAGCGCGGACTCGGTGAATACAACGCCAGCATCACGCCCGAAGCCCGACGCTTTCTGGCCGAAGCTACCAAAGGCGACGCACGCGAGGCGCTAAACGCCCTTGAACTGGGCGTGCTGACCACCGATTCCGATGAAAACGGGAAAAGAGAGCTGAATTTGGCTGTTTTGCAAGAATGCATACAGAAAAAGGCACTCCGCTACGACAAAGACGGCGATAACCACTACGACGCCATTTCGGCCTTCATTGAAAGCATGAAGCACACCGACCCCGATGCTACCCTTTACTATCTGGCCCGAATGTTGGAGGCAGGTGAAGATCCGAAATACATTGCCCGCCGAATTATGGTCTGTGCAAGCGAAGATGTAGGTATTGCAGACAGCAACGCCCTAAATGTGGCCACCAGCGCAAGTTTGGCGGTGGAAAGGATAGGAATGCCCGAAGGAAAGAAAATACTGGCTCACGCAGCCGTTTATGTGGCTTGTGCGCCAAAATCGGACGCAGTAAGCAGGGCATACATGCTGGCTGAACAAGAAGTAAAACGTAGCGGTCATATTGAAATACCGATGATTTTAAAAGACGAGAGCTATGCCGGTGCGCACAATTTAGGTCATGGCGTGGGCTTGACCGACATTCACGCCTTTCCGAACCACTATGCAAAACAACAGATGCTACCCGATGAATTGGCCGATCGCCAATTTCTGCAGTTAGGTGAAACCCGCTACGAGCGAGCCATAGCCGAATGGTTTAAGAAGATTGGGAAGACTGGGGAATAAGATTATGTTTTAGTTAAATTTCGGTTTTTAGCCACGTTAGGGTCTATATTTTTTATTTTAATAAAAATTAGCCCCGAACGGGTACTATTTTCACATCGATAAACAAAAGTGTCGTCCTTAACACAAATAAGCACCGATTAAATCGGAGAATAATTCAAAATAAGGCTATTTTCTTTGATTCTAACGGCACTGTACCACCAAAGCTTAGTACAGATACATTTTATAAAAAAACAAACGCTCAGATAGAAAAAATCAATAATAGGATATAGGAAACTTTTTCTGAATAATATGACCACTTACATTTTGCCGCCACTCCTCGCCTACCAAGTTTTTCCATTCGTCGTACAGATAAGTAACTATACAATTCTGACTAGATGTTGAGATACCATTAAAATAATTTTTATGATTTATTTGTTTTTCAATAAGTTGTCCTTCGTTATTATAAGTCCATTTATCACGGACAAAATCTTTAGTGCAGGTATCACAACCCAAATTATACTCTAATAGTTTTCCATTTTTAGCATAAACCCAACTTTCAGTATAAATCAAACTATCATTTCGTAAAATATCGAAACACAACAATTTATCGTCTTCAAATGTTCTCTCAATACTGACACCACCATCATAAGCCGTTTTAACGAGGCATAACTTCCCATTTCCGTCGTAATGACAGTAAACCATCTTCTTCTTTTTCTTAGATACAGCCGATGAATTAGGCTTACCTTTAGCATATTTCTTATAGTACGTAATTGGAGAAGGTTCTTCTTTAGCAATGAAGGATGAAGTAAAGTATTTTGATCGGATATCTACCAACCGACCTTCTTCATCGTATTTGTAAGTAAGATAGTCTCGTTTCCGGGTAAACAGACTATCAGTGTATACGATGGTTTTAATTCTTTTACCGTTTTTATCGAAAAAATGTTTGTAATACTCATACCTTGAAAAACACACTCCAACTGTATTACACTTGAAAGCACAAACCAGATATCCATCCTTGTCGAACCAGAATTTTTCCGAACCCTCCTCTCTATACTTTACAGGGCCATTTAATCCTTTAAATGCTACATCTGTAGCACCAGAAGCAAACAAAAGACGCGTAAGAGGAAGTAATAAAAGAATAAAAATGTACCTCATAACCAAAGAAACATTAATCATCACCAAAAGTATTCTTTTTTAATACTTAGAATGATAGATGACGTAGTTTTAATCAGCATAATTAGTTTTAAGAAACGAAAGAAAAAGACCACATACACTATTAAAAAAAGAAAGGAGAACTAATACTTTTTTATCGAATCTATAAAATAAAATACCCAACCAGACTAACCGATTGAGTATTTATATAACTGATAGCCAATTAATTTCTTGGATTATTATATTTAAGGGTGTTTTCAACATCACCCTTGTCGATATGGGTAACATAAACCCTCGCCTGTTTGTTTACATAAACAATGGAAACCATAATAGCTCCACGCTTTGACGAGAAAATAGAAACATACTCACAATTACCTTGCTGTACTTCGATAAAAAGGTCGGAATCGGTTTTTGGCTGCCCATTTATGTGAAACATTTCCCTACATTCCTTTGGATGTCCGTATTCCTTGGCCAACGATTGCTTAATCTTGGCATAGTAATCGTAAAGAGCTCTCCATGAGTTACATGCATCTAGCATAACCACCACCTTATCTACATTTTTTCCTTCTTTTCTAAAACCAGAAACTTGAATAATAGAATTGGAAAAACCACGGTAAGTACCCCAAAAATAAGCTTTGTTGTTAGTTGTGTCTTCAACACACTCAGGACAAGGTATGCGCTGAAATCCCTTTTTCTGTATTTTTTCGTAAAACTGCTCTTTTGGTCCACCCATAGGTATACCCGAGAACAAAACATGTTTAGCTGAATATGATAGTAGCGGACAAATAATCAAACATAGAATAGAGATTATCTTTTTCATACAAATTGTAAAAGTTTAAAGTAAAATGCAGAGATTACGCAAAGTTACAATTTTAAGTGAAACAGACAAAAAACATTCTCGACGATAAACACCAAATAACAGCCATCGATTTTTCAAAACTGGGTTTACTCTTTTTTTAACATCATGATATTTTCTCCGTCCTCCATACTCCCATTTTTTTATTTTATTTGAACAGCTACAAAGAACAGCGTCAAATTCGTTAACCTCAACGGGTTAAAATTAGGTAATTTTTACTTTATTTAATTATATACTAATAAGTTAAATAAAAAAAATAAGAAATTTACTGCAATACGAATTTAGAGGAAATAAGCAAAAAAACGTCCATTTCATCGTTTTTTTCTATTTTTCGCACAAAATCTTCAAAAAAGAGTTGCATTGCACGAAAATTTGTGTTGTCGTTCCATTTTTTTGAGTTCGGCTAAAGGTTGAAATTTAAAATGGGAAGTTCAACCAAAATAAAATTGTAATTTTAAAGTTGAAAGCTATACAAAGAAAATTTGGAATATGACTGAAGACGAAAAAGAGAGAGAAGAGGAAAATACACCTACGGAAAAAAATGCAGCAAGCAGCGACGAAGGTGCCGCACTGCACGGCGATGCAGACAAAGTTCTTCCCAGCAATCTTAAACAGATAGTACTATCGCTACCTGAAAGTCCTGGCGTATATCAATACTTCAACAAGGAGGGAACAATTATTTACGTGGGTAAGGCTGTCAACCTGAAAAGGCGTGTCTCCAGTTACTTCAACAAGAACCACCAGCATAACCTTAAGACAAGGGTTTTGGTCAGCCAGATCTGCGACTTGAAATATGTGGTAGTAAACAGCGAACAAGATGCTTTGCTGCTTGAGAACGCACTTATAAAGAAGCATCAGCCAAAATATAATATTCTTTTAAAAGACAGCAAGACTTATCCGTGGATAGTAATCAAAAACGAGCATTATCCGCGCATCTTCTATACACGTCAGCTTATACACGACGGTTCGCAATATTTCGGTCCCTACACCTATATACCAGCTATGAAGACTGTGCTGGAACTAATTCACAGCCTATATAAAATACGCACCTGCAACTACAACCTCGATCCCCTGAAAATATGGGAAGACAAATACAAGGTTTGTCTACAATACCACATCAAGAAATGCTACGGTTGTTGTGAAGGAAAACAAAAAGAGGCGGAATACAACAAAAACATCGAAGAAATCAAGTATATTCTAAAAGGAGACCTCGATACGCTCGAAGAATATCTGACCAAACAAATGATGGAAGCAGCCGAAGAACTGAAGTTCGAAGAAGCCCAAGAAATCAAAGAAAAAATCGAGCAAATCGGCAATTTCAAATCAAAATCCACTATTGTAAGTCCTACGCTCCACAACATCGACGTATTTTCAATTGACATCGACGACGACAACGCATTTGTCAATTACCTGAAGGTTGTGCATGGCACCATTAACCAGGCATACACATTCGAGTATAAAATAAAGACGGACGACGAGAAAGAGGAAATACTAGCATCTGCCATTACCGAAATGAGAGAGCGTTTTAAAAGTGTAAGCAAAGAGATACTGCTGCCATTTGAAATTGAATACAATTTCGACGGCGCAGTTATAACCGTACCACAACGCGGTGACAAAAAGAAACTGCTCGATCTGTCGATGCAAAATGTAAAACAATACCGATTCGACCGGTTGAAAAGAATGGAGAAATTCAATCCGGAGCAGCGTGCGGTAAAACTGCTGACCGACATTAAAAACGAGCTTCACCTAAAAGAACTGCCTGTTCAAATTGAATGTTTCGATAATTCAAACATCAGCGGTACCGATGCAGTGGCCGCATGTGTGGTTTTCAAAATGGGAAAACCAAGCAAGAACGACTACCGTAAATACAACATAAAAACGGTAATCGGACCAGACGACTACGCATCGATGCAGGAAGTAGTCCGCCGCAGATATACACGCATGGTAAATGAAGGTGCACAGTTGCCGAACCTGATAATTGCAGATGGAGGAGCCGGACAGATGGAAGTCATCCGCCAGGTCGTAGAAGACGAGCTACACCTCGATATACCAATAGCCGGATTGGCAAAAGACGACAGGCACCGCACACACGAACTGTTATTTGGATTTCCACCACTTGTTGTAGGTATGAGTAAAGACAGTCAGGTTTTCCGATTACTAGGACATATACAAGACGAAGTGCACCGTTTTGCCATTACATTTCATAGAGACAAAAGGAGTAAACGTCAAACACATTCCATACTTGACGACATCAACGGAATAGGAGAAAAGACAAAAGAATTACTAATAAAGACATTCAAAAGTATTAAACGAATAAAAGAACAACCACTTGAGGAATTAGAAAAAGTGGTTGGGCCAAGCAAAGCAAAAATTATTTACGAAGCACTCGTAACAAACGATAAAGAAGATAAAAAATAAAAAGTGTTTCACGTGAAACACCACCTATTCATCGAACAAATAAAATAAAACAGAAATGAGAATACTAATTCAAAAAGTAAATCAAGCATCGGTCACAATTGAAGGCAAGGTTAAATCGGCCATTGGAAGAGGCCTGTTAGTTTTAGTTGGCATTGAAGACAGAGACACCGATAAAGATATAAAGTGGCTCTCTGGTAAAATTGTCAACCTTCGTATTTTTGAAGATGAGAATGGAGTAATGAATAAATCGGTCATCGATGAAAACGGAGACATAATAATAGTAAGTCAGTTTACGCTGCACGCACAAACAAAAAAAGGAAACAGACCTTCATACATTAAAGCATCGAAACCTGACTTTGCTATTCCGATGTACGAAAAGTTTGTAGCACAAGTCAGCAACGATTTAGGTAAGGAAGTGGGCACTGGTGAGTTTGGTGCAGATATGAAAGTAGAACTAATCAACGATGGTCCAACTACAATTTGGATAGATTCCCAAAACAGAGAATAAACTAAAAAAAGAAACAACATAATAAACCATTAAAACTATGTTTCACGTGAAACGCCATACACTTAAATTAGTTTTACTGCTTTGTGCTTTTCTAATCAGCAGCACGGCCTATCCAAAAAACAAGATCAATCCAAATTTAGACAGCGAGCTAGTTACACAAGATCGGATAATTGAGGATATTGATTTAGACATTACACTCTACTTTATTGAAAGCAACAAAGAAATAGACATACCTACAAAAACCATAATAAAAGAAACTACAGAAACACTTATAGAAATAGGGAAAGACAGCTACCTATTAGAAGGCAACAGCAACATTAAAGAGGATTCAAGAAAGGCTGAAAGAAGATCAAGAAGAAAGGCCACTTGGCTCTGCCACCAGTTTAAGATAGCCGGACTAAACGCAGATATGTCAATTCAAGGAAATGGTACAAACGAACCAGAAATAGAAAATCCTAAATTCGAGTGGCAAAATCAACTTAACAGCAATATAAAGATAACTACAAATTAATAGTGTTTCACGTGAAACACATATTTTAGAAGCGTATATTTATCAAACCTATTTAAATAAATCCTCAAGACTCATATCTACGACAAACAGAAATAAAAAACTTCAAATATATACAATACACTATCGAGTATAGAAAGTTATAAATTCACATTCATCAAAGACTAATCTATTTACTAATTAAAAAGCACCATGTTTCACGTGAAACACAATAAGTAATATATATTCATAATAAAATCGAGGATAATTACATAATAAAACACTCATATTTAAATTCAATAAAGTATTTAAGCAGCACATCAAACAATAAGTTATTTAACTGTATATCGAAGTTTCACGTGAAATAATAAAGCAGATTATACATTTCTAAAAAAATAAAACGATGTTTCACGTGAAACACTACATAGTATAAGCATTTACATCCTATAAAAAAAGAGTATGCACTAACAGTACATACTCTTATTCTTTATACAAACTAATCGAATTAATTATTCGAAGTATCTTCCATTTTATAAACTTTATCAGAGGGTCTAACTTTAACGGGAACCTTCATTGAGAACACTGTTCCACGTGAAACATGATTAACAACCTTATCGTTGACCATCATATTTTCAGCTTTACATTCCACAACACCTGTTGTAGGTCCTACTATAATCAAGTCGTCACCTTCGTTAATTCCAGCATTAGTCTCCTGATAAATTTCTGCTACTCCTATCTTGCTAAAGTGTTTGTTGATTTTTGCAACATAGACTTTTTTCTTAGTAGCACCCGAACCATAAACGTTTGACCATTCTCCAAGTCGCTGACCCAAATAATAGCCATTCCAAAAACCACGGTTAAACACCTTTTTCAACCGCTCGTCCCACTCAGCAATTTTAGCTTCATTATAAGTGCCATCTAAAATTGAATTGACGGCTTCGTTATAACAAGAAACTACAGTTTTCACATATTCCGGACCACGAGCCCTACCCTCTATTTTAAGTACTCTTACACCAGAATCAATAACCTTATTTAAAAAATGAATAGTCTTTAAATCTTTTGGCGACATCAAATACTGGTTATCCACTTCAATCTCCTCACCAGTTTCTTTGTCAGTAAGTAAATACGAACGACGACATAATTGGTAACAAGCACCGCGGTTGGCCGACGCAGCATAGTTCTGCAAACTTAAATAACACTTGCCAGAAACTGCCATACAAAGGGCTCCATGGCAGAACATTTCAATACGGATAGGTTTTCCTGAAGGACCACAGATATTCTCATTAACGATGGATTCGTGTATAGCTTTAACCTGATCCATATTGTTTTCACGTGCCAAAACCACAACATCGGCATAAGCAGAATAAAACTTTACCGCATCGGTATTGGCTATATTGAGCTGGGTAGAAAGGTGAACCTCTACCCCAACCTGTTTGGCATAAAGAAGCACAGACACATCGCTGGCAATAATAGCTGTTAAACCGACCTCCTTGGCAACATCAACAATCTCGCGCATAAGGCTAAGGTCATCGTTATACATCACCGTATTGAGGGTAAGATAACTGTTTAACCCATTTTCTTTACAGATGCGCACTATATTCCTGAGGTCTTCTGTACCAAAATTATTGGCCGAACGAGAGCGCATATTCAACTTGTCGATACCAAAATAAACTGAATTGGCACCACCCTGGATAGCTGCAGCAAGACTTTCGTAAGAGCCTACAGGAGCCATTATTTCAATATCGGAGCGTTTTAGTTCTGACATATTCTATCATTTAAATTTCGGCAAAGTTACAAATTTAGAGCGGATTGGAAAACACAAAGTTTGGCGGGTTGGAATAGAACAAGTAATTTTGCATAACAAATTACCCAACAAATGAAGATAGGCACCTTAGATTTTGGAGAAAAACCATTGTTTTTAGCTCCAATGGAAGATGTTACAGACCCTGCTTTTCGTATATTATGCAAGCGTTTTGGAGCCGATATGATGTATACTGAATTCATTTCGGCCGATGCTTTAATCAGAAATGTGCCTAACAGCGAAAATAAATTGAAAATATCAGATTTCGAAAGACCAGTAGGCATCCAACTCTATGGAAGAGACCCAGAACCTATTAGAGAAGCAGCAATAAAGGCAGAAAGCGCACATCCTGACATTATAGACTTAAACTTCGGTTGTCCGGTTAAAAAAGTAGCAGGTAAAGGCGGTGGTGCCGGATTATTGAAAGAAATACCCAAAATGATGGAAATAATAAAGGCTGTAGTTTCTGCGGTGAAAACACCAGTTACCGTAAAGACACGTCTTGGCTGGGATGATAACAGCATTGTAATGCCCGATTTGGCCGAGCAAATTCAAGACTGTGGCGCACAAGCCCTGACCATACACGGTAGAACAAGGGCACAAATGTATACCGGACAAGCAGACTGGACACTGATTGGTGAAGTAAAAAAGAATCCGAGAATTAAAATTCCAATCATCGGAAATGGCGACGTCACCACACCAGAACGTGCAAAAGAATGCTTCGACAAGTATGGTGTAGACGCCATTATGATTGGCCGTGGAAGTATAGGCAGACCATGGATTTTTGAAGAGATAAAGCATTATTTGGAAACCGGTGAAAAGGCAGAAAAAAAAGATTTTGACTTCTATTTGAACATACTGAAAGAACAAGCCGAAAATAATATTGAAATGCTGGGTGAACAGCGGGGAATTGTACATACCCGACGACACATCGCAACATCGCCACTCTTCAAAGGAATCGACAACTTCAAGTCAACTAGAATTGCGATGCTGAAAGCAAACACAAAACAAGAATTATTCGATATAATGGACAGTATTTCCAAAAACTTCGATGTTTCACGTGAAACACTGTTTTCAACTTTCGACTAAAATCCATAAAAAAAGGAGGTTTTGAAAACCTCCTTTTTTTATTTTAATGAGCAATAAGCCAATCGTCTCCTACTCCACAGTCAACTTCAAGCGGAACAAGCAAGTGCATAGCTCCCTCCATTTGCTCAACAATAATCTTTTTTACAGTTTCCAACTCTTCCGGATAAACAGAAAAGTTCAATTCGTCGTGGACCTGCATCGTCATTTTTGAACGGATATTCTGCTTATCAAATTCACGCATAATATTGATCATTGCTATTTTTATAATGTCGGCAGCTGTACCCTGAATAGGTGCATTCACCGCATTTCGCTCACCAAAACCACGAATGTTACCATTAGAAGAACTAATTTCAGGAATATACCTTTTTCTGTTCAACATAGTTTTAGCATAACCATTTTCTCTGGTAAACTGAATTGAAGAGTCAATGAACTCCTTCACTTTCGGATATTGTTCAAAATAACCGTCAATTAACTGTTTGGCTTCGTCGCGCGGAATAGAAAGGCGTTGAGACAAACCAAATGCCGAGATACCATAAATGATACCGAAATTTGCTGTTTTCGCCTTTCTTCGCATATCTTTGGTAACTTCCGACAATGGAACTCCATATATTTTCGATGCAGTATCGGCATGAACATCCAAATGATTATTGAAGGCCTCAACCAAAGAAGGATCCTGACTAAGATGTGCCAGAACACGGAGCTCAATTTGTGAATAGTCGGCCGACACAAAAATACATCCCTCCTCAGGAATAAAGGTCTTTCTTATTTCACGACCCAATTCATCGCGGACAGGTATGTTCTGTAAATTAGGATCACTTGAACTCAAACGACCGGTAGCAGTTACAGTTTGATTATAAGAACAGTGAATATTACCTGTTTCAGCATTTACCATTTTTGGCAAAGCATCGATGTAGGTAGATATAAGTTTCTTATAGGCACGATAATCGAGAATCTTGTCAATAACAGGACTCTTACCTTTAAAAGAAACCAAAACTTCTTCAGTTGTAGAATACTGGCCAGTTTTTGTTTTCTTAGGTTTATCGTCAAGTTTTAACTTATCGTAAATCAACTCGCCAACCTGACGTGGAGAAGATATATTGAATTCATATCCTGCTTCCTTAAAAACATCTTGTTCAATCTGTTTCATTTGTTCATTCATAGAAACAGATAACTCCTTAAGTTTGGAAACATCGACACGAACACCAGCCAACTCCATTCTTACAAGAACCTGCATCAGTGGCATTTCAACATTGTTGAACAAATCGAGCAACTGTTCCTTTTCAAGCAAAGGTTTTAACTTGTTCCATAACTTAAGTGTAATGTCAGCATCTTCAGCAGCATAGTCAGACAAGATAGACTTGTCGACCTGGCGCAGTGATTTCAGCTTACCATTGTCACCCCTAGCCATTTCTTCATACGTAACCGTTTTGTAACCCAAATAATGCTCGGCAAGAATATCCATATTATGCTTGGCTTCGGGTTGCAACAGGTAATGCGCAATCATTGTATCGTAAAGCGGTCCTTTCACATCAACACCATAATGAGAAAGCATCATAATGTCGAACTTCATATTTTGACCTACTTTAGAAATATTTTCATTCGCAAAAACATTTTTGAATTTGTCGACAATATTTTGCGCTTCGGTTTTGTTTTCAGGTAAAAGTACAAAATAAGACTCACCTTCCTTCCAAGAGAACGACATTCCGACCAAATCGGCCGAAAAAGTATCAATAGAGGTAGTTTCAGTGTCAAAACAGAATAAATCTGTGGCAGAAATTTTAGCCACTAAATCGTCTATTTCTTCCTTATTTTCAATAAGTTTATAAGTATGTGGAGTCGATTTTAAGTCGCTGAGATTTGAATGAAATTCAAAATCTGACTCATTATCGGGCAATACATCAAACAGAGAAGGTTGATAACCCGAAGATTTTTTTACATTAGTCGGAAAATGTTTTTCCATCAACTTCTTCAACTCATACTCTTGAAAAAGTTTAACCAACTCGGATTTGTTCTCAGGCTGAACTTTAAATTTTTCTTCGTCGAAAGAAATTGGCACCTCCAAACAAATTTCAGCAAGGGTATACGACAATCGAATATTATCGACAGCGTTTTTCACTTTTGTCTGTAAGGCACCTTTTAAGTTTTCAACATTAGAAATTACATTCTCAATATCTCCATACTCTTGTAAAAGTTTAGCAGCAGTTTTATCGCCGACACCCAGACATCCGGGAATATTATCGGAAGTATCGCCAACCAATGCAAGATAGTCAATCATCTGCTTGGGAGAACTGATTGAGTATTTCTCATTCACATCGTTGATGCCCAAAACCTCATAACCTCCTTTTTGAAGCGGACGGTACATAAAGATATTTTCACTAACCAATTGAGCATAATCTTTATCGGGAGTAAGCATAAATACCTGGAAACCTTTGGCCTCGGCCTGTTTGGCCATAGTACCTATAATATCGTCGGCCTCATACGAATAATGCTGATCATCAGTATCATAAGGCGATTCATTGACCTCAACAATAGGTATATTGTAAGCATTAAGAATCTGCTTGATAACAGGAATAGCAGCAACAATATCTTCTGGAGTCTTCTCACGCTGCGCCTTGTACTGATCATAAATCTTAAAACGGAATGGTCTTACATTACCATCGAAAGCAACAGCAATATGTGTAGGTTTTTCCGTTTCAATTATGTCGTCAATAGTTCTGAAGAAACCAAAAACGGGAGAGGTGTTAAAACCTTTAGAATTTACAAGCGGATTCTTCATAAAAGCAAAATACTGCCTGTAAATCTGTGAATAAGCATCAATTAAAAATAGTTTCTTTTCCATAAAGATGAATTAAGAGGAAAGCCACTTTATAAAAAACGACTACCCTACTACAAAGGTAAAATAAAGATAGAAAACATACGTTTTTAAATACATATTTCCGTTTAAACTAGAAACAAAACAAGTAAATGAATAAATTTTCTTAATTTTGTAATAATAAGAAGATAGAGATGATATCCATCGACGACATAAAGAAAAATATAGAAAAAGAAATGGAGTTGTTTAACCAAGAGTTTGACAAAGCTCTGGAAAGCGACAATGAAATTTTAAAGCTTGTAAACCAACATGTAAAGGGCATGAAAGGCAAGCAAATCAGGCCAACAATGACCATATTGGCAGCCAAACTTTGCAACCCGATCAATCAAAGCACCCTGCACGCAGCCGTTGCACTCGAACTTTTACACACTGCCAGCCTTGTTCACGACGATGTTGTTGATAACAGTGAATTAAGACGAGGAAAAGCGTCAGTTCATTCAATTTTCGACAACCGGATATCAATTTTAACAGGAGACTACCTTCTTTCACAAGCGCTGAACATCGCCACCATTCCAAACAACATAGAAATCATCAAGATTATCACATGCTTAGGTAAAGAACTATCGGAAGGTGAGTTAATGCAGATAAAGAATGCACAAACTCTCTCAACCGATGAAAAACGCTATATTGAGGTTATCAGAAAAAAGACAGCGAGACTGTTTGCGGCTTGTATGCGTTGTGGCGGACTTAGCGTGGAAGCAGACGATAAAAAACTGCAACTGTTAGACGAATTTGGTGAAAAATATGGTATCATTTTCCAGATACGTGACGATATATTCGACTTTATTTCTACAGCTTCAAAAATAGGAAAACCTGTTGGTAACGACATCCGTGAGGGTAAGTTCACACTGCCACTCATCTATGCCTACACACATGCAAGTGAAACAGAACAGAAGGAAATAAAGGATACTTACCTGCGTAAGGACTTCACCGACGAAAATGTTAAAAAGATTGTTGATTTCGTTATCAGTAAAAAAGGCATCGAATATGCCGAAAAGCGGATTATCGATTTCAAAAAAGAGGCAGAAAGCATTCTGGCCAACTTCGAAGACAACGAGGCAAAAGAAGCACTTCAGAACCTGCTCGACTACTCTATTAAGAGAAATAACTAAGCTTATAAACAAGCATATAATAAAAAACGGACACTTTTTTGAGTGTCCGTTTTTAGTATCACAAGATTGTTGAAAAACTGTTTAAAAGTACTTCACATCGCTTTCAGAAACAGAAGTCAACAAGTTATTAACAAGACGGCTTGCACCAATGCGGAACAAATCGGGAGTCAGCCACTCTTCACCCAGCATTTCCTTCACCAGCGTATAGTATTTAACAGCATCGGAAGTCGTAGAAACGCCACCAGCGACTTTTAAGCCCACTTTGGTATTATTTAGCTTATTAAACTCTGCAATGGCCTCACACATCGTGTAAACGGCCTCTAACGATGCACATTGACTATCCTTACCCGTCGACGTCTTTATAAAGTCGGCACCAGCTACCATAGCCACTACAGCAGCCTCTTTAATGAGTTCTGGATCACGGATAAGGCTGGTTTCAAGAATAACCTTTAAACGTGCACCATGACAAGCTGCCTTAATCTCGGTCAGTTCGTTTAAAACATCCTCGAACTGGCGCTGCATCACCTTGCCAACAGGAATAACCACATCAATTTCGGTAGCACCTTCAGCAACACAAAGCGAAGTTTCAGCCACTTTCACCTCAATCATCGTCTGAGAATGCGGAAATCCGCCCGCAACAGCTACTATTTCAACATCTTCGGTAAGTGTACTTTTAACCAAACCAACAAAAGCTGGATAAACGCAAATAGCGGCAGGGTGCGGAATAATCTCGAACTTATCGTCGAAGGCGTTTACCTTCTCAACCAGAGCGGAAATACTTTCGTCAGTATCATCGGTTTTAAGCGAAGTAAGGTCAACATGACCAATAAGCTGCGCATAAACCGATTTCTGCAAATTTTCAGCCAAGTGTTTGTCGATGATGTTTTCAACACGCTTGGTAATATCCTCTAATTTTAGAGAATAGTCGTATTTCTGCAATACAGCCGATAATCTGTCCATAAATAATTGATATTTAAATAATAAAGTTATTTTTAAACTAACCTTTCAATTTGTTGTTATTTTTATGACGCTCGTTATCGCGTTGTGTCTTTTTGTCGAGGTTGCGCTTAAACGCATCGGTAAGGTTAACCCCTGTCTGGTTCGCCAAACAAACCAATACCCACAGCACATCGGCCAACTCGTCTTCCAGTTTATACTGTAAATCTGTATCTTTCGAAGACTGCTCACCATATTTGCGTGCAATAACGCGGGCCAGTTCACCCACCTCTTCAGTCAGACAACACATGTTGGTAAGCTCGTTAAAATAACGCACACCATACGTCTTAATCCAGTTATCAACCAACTGTTGTAGTTTATCAACAGTCAGTTGCTGGTGTTCCAAATCGTCGGGTGTCATTATAAACCAAGCTTTTCAGATATTTCAAGCATACGGTCGATAGACTTTACAGCCTTCTCGCTCAACTCCTTATCGATAATAATTTCAGGTTTCTCGTCACGCAAAGCGAGGTAAACCTTTTCAATAGTATTCTGTTTCATAAAGTTACAGTCGTTGCAACCGCAGCCAACCTTACCTTCAGAAACCTCAGGAGGTGCAGGAATAAACACCTTTTCAGGAGCCTTTTTCTGCATTTCGTGAATAATACCACTTTCAGTAGCCACAATAAACTCTTTATCGTCGCTAGAAAGGCTGTACTTCAACAAAGCAGCGGTAGAACCTACCTTGTCGGCAAGGGCAACCACAACAGCCGGACACTCAGGGTGTGCAAGCACCTTAGCATTAGGATATTCGCGCTTAAGTGCAATAATGCCTTCAACCGAGAACTTCTCGTGCACATGGCAGGCACCATTCCAAAGAACCATATTACGGCCAGTAAGGCTATTGATATAGTTACCCAGATTATGGTCAGGACCAAAAATGATCTTTTCATCTTCAGGGAAGCTTTCTACAATCTGCTTGGCATTAGACGAAGTAACCACCACATCGGTCAAAGCCTTTACCTCGGCAGTAGTGTTCACATAACTGATAACTTTATGACCAGGATGCGCTTTAATAAACTTTTCAAATTCGTCGGCCGGACAACTATCGGCCAATGAGCAACCAGCGGTAGCGTCTGGAACCAACACCTTTTTGTCGGGACAAAGAATCTTAGCAGTTTCACCCATAAAGTGAACGCCACAAAGCACAATAATGTCAGCATTGGTCTTGCGTGCCATTTGGGCCAAAGCCAAACTGTCGCCAATATAGTCAGCAATATCTTGAATATCGCCCGTCTGGTAGTAATGGGCCATGATAACGGCGTTCTTCTCCTTTTTCAGCCGTTCAATTTCTTTCACAAAATCAGTATTAGCCATTTCTTATTATTATTTGTTTATTTATCTTTTTTAAAAAATCTAATGATGATGATAATACGCTGTTGATAGTGTTAGTAAGAAAATCACTTTTTTCTTGCATAGCAGTTATAAAATATCGATACACCATTTATCAACAACTTATCAATAATATAAAGTCTTGTATTTCAGTAATGAAGTTATAGTTATCAACTTTGTTTACAAATATAAGCAATTTTGTGAAAAGGTGGTAGAATAACGTGTGAAGGTGGTTAAAAACGGTTGATTATTATTTGTAAAAAAACGCACAAAAAATTTGGATTGTTGATGGCCAAAATTGATTGAAAAAATCTCTGAAAAATGAAAATTTATTTTTCAGTTAGTTCTCAACAGTTATCAACACTATTAACACAGATTTGTTCACAATGTTGAAAAGTACCTTATTTACGTCGATGCTAACAAGAAATATGACAGGGTGAAGTAGATTCAGGCACTAGAAGATAATTTAGGGACGGAATGAAGTTAATGCCTGTTCTGTTGCGACCATCAAAACTCAATATGGCGTTCCATTATTTATACTAACCGAAAATTGGCATTATTTTGAAAAAACACATTATAATTTTCTAAAAAATTAGTTGTGAAGTTTGCAGAATTAAAAAAATGCCCTAACTTTGCACCTGTAAACGGAAATTACTCCCGTTAACTAATGCGGAATTAGCTCAGTGGTAG
>DETD01000021.1 GCA_002362105.1 Bacteroidales bacterium UBA3297 | reverse complement strand
GCTTTATGGAGCAGTCAATGCGTGGTTTGATCTTTAGGTGTATTGGCACGTCAGGGCAAAGGCAAATATCGCCTTTACAAACATGGTTTATAACATATGCAGATACTCGCAGACTCTGAGATACAACTCAGAATGGATAACTGCGTAAATGTACCTCGTGGTTTATGTTGTACAATATAAAAAATGGGGGGTAATTTGGACTAATTACTTTACTTTTGCATCATGGTAATTGTTTGGGCTGTAAAACGTGACCTCTACAGCCTAGACAATTCGATAAAGTGAATTTATAGAGGTCACCTCATCTTATTCTGGTTCCTTTTATACTTCTCTTGTTCCGACATCTGATGACGAGGCTTATCTGCGTTATCTCTCAGATGACATATTAGAAACTATGGGACTTTAAAACATAATTGTCCGCTCTTCTACTTTGTTATTCTAATTATATTGCATATCTTTGCAGTAATAGAACCCACCACGCCTCTCAACGATGCGTACCACGGTGGGTCTTCGTTTTATTAGATATGGTACAATACATTAAGAGAGCTATAACTATCACTGAACAGATTCAAAGCCTTAAGAGCAAAGGTTTGAAATTCTTTGACGAAAAAGCAGCCGAAACCTATATGTTATCAGTTGGCTATTTCCGCCTTGACGCATATTTTCATACATTTTTTGATTTTTCTTTAAATCAATTTTTTCCTAATACGACTTTTGAGTCTATCGTTTATCATTATAAGTTTGATTGTGAATTGAGATGTATTTTATTCGCTGCTATTCAAGATATTGAGATTGCTATACGTACACGTATTGTACATTACTTTTCCTTAGCCAATGGCCCTTTTTGGTTTGCAGAGAGGAAGTGTTTCAAAGACAGAAGGAACTTCTTTAATACTTTAGCTGCAATCACCAACGAAATAAGCCGTTCAAAAGAGGATTTCATCATTGAACATTTTGGTAAATATGATGAACCTAATCTCCCTCCTGCATGGAAAGCTCTTGAGACCGTCACTATTGGAACTCTTTCAACTCTTTACAGAGATAGTGTTGATACAAACTCGAAAAAGGAAGTCGCAAAGTCTTTTGAAATTCCTAACTACACATATTTAGAAAGTTGGTTGGAATCTATAAGGGTTCTTCGGAACGCTTGTGCACATCACTCCAGACTTTGGAATAAGAAATTTCAGGCTCCTATTATACCTGAACGTCTTCCCCTTAAATGGATTACCAATCGTCCATTAAGACCCGAAAAAATCTATAGCCACCTATGTTATATTGCATATATCCAACAATGTCTAAACGTTGGTCATAGTTTGAAAATCCAAATAAAAGATTTGCTGTCACGCTATCCAGCAGTTTCGACATATAGGATGGGGTTTCCCCAGAATTGGCAGTCAGAACCATTGTGGAATTAATAGTGTTCTGATAGTTTTTTGATGGTGGAGAACTGGCCTTGTAATTTCGGGATATCCCCCGTATTTTGGCACAATACTGGTAGATTTATGCAGAAAATCTAAACAGAAACAATGATTTATCGTATTTTTGGCCATAGAATCAAATGCCAACAATTCTGTTTTAAGTATTCAGCAGAATTGATTTAGTATGTAAGAAATTATGGAACTTTAAAATAAAAACGGATGTCTGAAAAGATTGTTAGATAAATCGGGATTTGTGAAAAATAATTATGAAAGTTGTAATATGCAGAGATACAGATTGGCTGCTATCAGAAGATGCTTTCTCTATTTATGCTTCTTGCATGTATCATCCGACATACGAAGACTATAAAGCACAAATGGAGGGCTATTTATCCAATCCATCGGTGAAAGTATTTGTATGTGAGCACCAAAGAAAGAAAACAGGAATGATGGTTCTGTGTTATGCAGATACTGTCACGGAGATTATCGGAATCGCTGTATCTAGTAAATGCCGTCGTCGAGGAATTGGAAAACAACTGATTCAAAGCGTAATGGAATCGGAGAATCTGAAAAGCGTCAAAGCACAGACCGACGATGATTCGATTGGTTTCTACCGCAAATGCGGCTTTACTGAGGAGAAGATAGTAATGGAATATCCTAACGGGGCAACTGTTCGATATGACTGTGTTCTATCAAATTGATATATTCTAATTTAGCGAACAATAAACATAATGCGTAAAAAGATATTGATACCCCAAAATAACCACTAAACAAGAATAATTATGTTTGCATTTTACGAAATAGGAAAAGATGAGTATGACAATTTAAAATGTCCTTGTCTTTTTGAATTTGATGGAGACAGAACATATGCAAAAATTGAATTTGATGGAGACTTGATAAAATTTGCATAATTAACTATGGGCGTGGCTCCTGAAATTATGGAAACTGGTAATGATGAAATCATTATTGGTGTTGATTTAGATGTGTGCATATACAATCGGACAAAAAAATCTGTTGTTTTACACATTAAACCAATTTGTTTCTTTTGTGAGTTCCTTCGTGTGAAAGATAAATTGATAGTTTTTACAGAATTAGATATTTATCTGATAAATCTTAATACTCATGAGATAGAAATGGAGTTTAGTTATCCTGATGTATATACGACATATGAGTTGGATGGCAATATACTAAAAATGAATTATATAGAAGGTGGAGAAACTTCTGTTGATTTGAACAAATTTTTATCATGATATGAATTTATATCGAAGCATTGGTGCCATAGTATGCCATGGTATAACACCTTTCAAATTTGAACCTTTTGACGATTTTACATATATGAAATTATGGTAATTCAAAACTTGTTAGCCCTGTAGATAGCATCCACCTGACTGGGATTCAGATGCGCTATATTCGTGTTTGTCGTCCATGCCGTCTGGAAGACGGTATCTTCATAACCGGGTACGGAAAAAGGGCTTGTCTGTTTCCGTGCCCGGATTCCTACGCGGCCTCTGTGCGTCTGGAAGACGCTACGTGTCAACCCAGGGTGACACCTTCGTCGCAATGGCCTGACAGAGAGTTTGGAAAATAGGTATAAGAAAAACAGTTTGTCCAATCTGACGTGTTTGTATATCTTTGTTTAATCTTTAATTCAAATGTTTTGATATGAATATATGTGGCTATCTCAAAACAAGATTGGTTTTGTTTGCTATATGTGGCATCGTTTTGATGTTCGTCAATTCATCCTGTACGAGAATAAGACACAAAATAGTCGACACCCTTACAGATTGTGAAGTGGAAACAGCCTACCATATTGGTTCTCTTTACCCTGAATTAAACAATGTGTCGTGTACTGGAATAAGACGTGAAGGATTTCTTTCTTGTTATTGTTTTAAGTATGAAGCGACTCCGGCTATGGTTGAGTCAACTCTAATGGGTCATTCTTGCGCCTATGAAGAAATTGTACCAGATACGGTTCTTCGTTCATGTGATAGAGATTATGCTATGAAAAATTTCAAACCTGCATCTGATGACTATAAGAATGTCTTTGCAGAGTGGCAAAACGCACCACAGAATAATCTTTTGTATTATCATTGTACGAGAACTCCTCTCGAACATGTGCTCGTGTTTGACACTGTCATGGGGTCTGTTTACCATTACATCAGTGAATTTAGAGAATAGTATTAGGAGAACGACAGTTAAAGAATAGAAAAACAGAGCTAATTCCCAAGGGGTGCCGCATCTCTTGAAAAAACTACTTCACCAATATCTTCTTTCCCTTGAAGATATAAACACCCTTAGGCATATCTATTAGATTTTTGCGGACGAGACGGCCATGGAGGTCATAGATGTAGCCGCTGGAAGGGTCGGAACTGATATTTGCCACGCCTGTCGTGCCTCCAACATAGTAGAGTTGGAACTGGTCGTATGCCACCCAGTCGGCCGATACAATCGCTTGTTTGAGTATCCCCATTCGTAAACTCTGCCCCTCGTTGATGTCGAAGTTCACTGAGACGGGCGCATAAGCACTTGCGTTGTTGAGCGCAGACGAGGCTTGCTTGAGGTTGTCTGGATAGGTGTAAGGGTTGTAAGTGTAGGCGGAAGAACTGAACAAGTTGGGTAGTGGGGTGGTGGCTCCGTTCGCATAGAGTTGCGCGTTGTATGTCGAACTGGCGTTGTTCTTCCATGCCTCATATCCTGAGTTGATTGAGCCTGCTCGATAGAAGGCTTTGCATGTGAGGACATAGGAACCTGCTGGTAGGCCTTCGATTTCCTGCCAGATGTCGAACGGACGAGAATACTGTTCTGCTGTCTCGTTGGCATAGCCATTGTAGGCGGCACTGAGGTCTGCCCCCTGCCATCCTATGTTGTAGCGTGTGAATGAACTATTGGAGATGAGGAAGGTTAGGTTGGCTGGCTGACCGCTTTGAGCGAGCGCCAACTGACTTTGCTGATAATTGGCTACTGCTTCTTTCAAATCTACGTATGCGCGGTTAATTGCGGAAGAGGTGGAATTTGAGGCGTTGAGGACGTGGTCTGCCGTGGTGTATGCCTGCTTGAGGTTGTCATCATCGGTGTCGTCGACATAGTTTTTCACTTCCTTCACTAGGTTCTTGAAGTCTTGGCGCTCGGCTTCAGGACACATATAGTCGGTGTACTGCATTGCCGTTGCGCGTCGTCCAATCTCCATCACCTGTTCGGCTGATAGCGCAGTGTCGAAGATAAGGAAGTCATCGAACAAGGCGTTTTCCATAATGGCGTCAGAGGTGAATGGCGAGTGACCGATGGTGAAACGTGTGATGTCGCTGATGAACGACGATGGATTCAGCGTCACGTTTATTTCGTTTTTGAGGTGTCCGTCAACGTAGATACGTCCGACGTTGCCCTGTTGCGTGTAGGTGATGTTATGCCAGTCGCCGATGCTGACGCCTGCATATGAGTGCGCTCCTATGGTGCTTCCGCTCTTGATTTCGTAATACCAGTCGCTGTTGCCTCCCGTGTTCACAAGGCCTATGTACTGATCGGTGCCTTGTTCCATAGAGTATGCCCAGCAGAAATTGCCCGTATTGTTTATACTGCGTTGCAGCATGTTGATGCTTATGGTATAGTCTTTTACAGAAGCAAGCGTCTGTTTTGCGGCTGCCACTGGTATGTCCATATAGCTGCCTTCGCCTTTACTTCCAGTGTAGAGCACATGGTTCCCATCTTCGAGAGTGACGATTGACGCTTTCCCAACGAGTTCGCAGGTGTAGGTGCCGCTGTCGTCTATGGCTTTCCCCTTTTCGAAGGTAAAACTCAGAATTGGGTCCGGCAGAGGTTCTGGCTTTGATAGTGTGGTGCCACTGACATGCAGACGTATCACTCCTACGGAATAGGCCGGACATGTATAGGCTATCGTATTGTTGTCCTCAATGGTCAGTTGCTGTGTGTGGGGTACTATGCGTTGAGGATTCGATGTGGTGTTCTCGTCAGTACCTTTGGTGGCGGAGAGTATTTCTGCTTCTGCTGTCTCGGCGTTGCCACCTGTAAGGGCGAGCGTCACATCCCTCTGGGTTCCGGAAGGATTAACCACCTTAATGTACATCGTTCCGGTTTCATCGTCAATGCTGGCCGAGGTATAAATCGTACGGTTCCCGTATGCGCGAAGATTGGCTTCGATGATGACTTCTCCGTCGAGATAGCAGCGCACATGTTGCCCCTCCTTCTTGATTCGGATGGTGTAGTCCTTCCCTGTGGTCAGCGTTCCGGCTTTTTCTCCGAGTACGCTCTTAAAGCCGTTCTGACATTGCTCTACGGCATGTTTCGAATTGTTCCAGCCTCCGAGGTTGAGCCATGCATAGTTGTTCTCGTCAATGTAATTGAAGATGATGAGGAAGCCTTCCGAACCGCTTTGTTTCGTGGCGTGAACCGTCATGTCAAGGTTCGTCAGGTCATAGACATTTTTCAACCAGCAGCGGACATCGGTCTGTGAGGCATTGGTCTGCCTGAAAGAGCCATTAGAGGTGTTGATGTTCCATGAACCACGTAGTGTTGCCCAATCGGAAGAGGACGTGTTATTGCCCGTGAGGACGGTGCCATCCGCAATCTTGGCCTGCAGGCCTGTGAAGGTGGCGGCTGTAGACCATGTGGCAAACCCGATGGAGCCTTTGTTCGAGTTGAGGCTGGTGCCATTGTTCTTCTCGCTCCAGCGGATATTCTGTTTTCCTATGTTGTTGGAGAACATTTTTTGGACGTAGTACGAAGGTGTCCCGTAGCTCATAGAACTGTTGAAGCGTATCATGTCGGGACGCCAGTTGAAGTTGTCCTCATGCGTGAAAATCGGTGCATAGCTCATCATTCTGACCGCTTCGCTGTTGTTTTCGCACCCCTGCATAAATACGGCTTCGCCAATGGCGGCATTCATGTTCCCAAGAGTCCCATAGTCCTTTGTTACGGCATATTCGCCCACGTAGATGTGTGTGGTCGATTTAGATTGGTTGTCGTAACGGCCATATTGGCTGATGAAAAAGTCGGGCGAATCGTAGTAGTGCTCGTCTTTCAGTTCCACGGGTTCCGTAATGTCGTCGAACATGTAGCTGTCGGCTATAAGGTGCAGTTCGGGCCAACGGGTCTTGATGGCATGGTAGAACTGCATATAGCGTTTCATGTAGTCGTTGCGGTTGAGCATGAACTCCTGTTCGTTCCCGATTTCCAAGTATTTCAAGTTGAATGGCTCCGGGTGACCGTTCTGTGCACGCAGGCGTCCATAATAGGTTTCTGTGCTGCCGTTAGCGTATTCGATGGCGTCAAGGGCCTCCTGAATAAACGGATCAATGTCGTTTTCATCCACCCTCCAATCGTGTCCGATGCCCATGTTTACCACAAACATGGCATTGGCTCCGAGGTCTTCGGCCAGTTCGAGGTATTCATGATAGCCTTGTCCGTCGGTGACCTTATAATCCCAGTTGCGGTTTATATGGCCCGGACGTTCTTCTATTGGTCCGATGGTCTTCTTCCACTCAAAGCGGTTGGTTTGTCCGTCGCCCCACGAACCCTCAATGTAGCAACCTCCCGGAAAACGCATGAAACGTGGGTGCATATCGGCCAGCATCTGAGCCAGGTCGGGGCGACAACCGTTTTTACGTCCCTTGAACGTTGGTGGAAACAAACTGACGACGTCCAGGCAGATAATGCCCTTCTTGTTGCCCTTCAGTGCTAGATAGCCATGGGCATCCGTGCCTGTGGCACTGATTTTTGCGGTGTATTTCTGCCATTCCTGTGTGGCCTTGACGCTGATGGTCGCACTTCCTATATTTTGTCCATTTGCATTTTGCAGTTCCGCAACAATATTACCGTTGTAGCTATCTTCGGCGCGGAGCCAGAATGTGAGTGTATATTCACGGCCGTTGACGATGTTGATGCCCCAGTAACCTTCGTTGCGCACACCGGCATTGTCTGATTTTATGTTGACTTTCAGTGCGCGTAACTGGACGGCGTTGAGCAGTTTGTCTGTCGTTAGGCTCATTTCCGCATTACCCACCGAACTCCAGCAGATAGGACTGTCCATCTCTTCTTCGAAAGAGCGGTTGCGAACCAGTTCGGCATAGAGCCCGCCGTCTCCCGCATGGTTTATCTCTTCGTAGAAGATACCGTAGTGGTCTTCCGTAACGAGGTCACCGCGATTATTCAGGTCGAATTTGAACTCGATCTGAGCTTGAGCAGATGTAACACTGAGTGTGAGAAGGAACAAACATATGAAACGGTGTACTACACTTGTGATTCTTGAAATAGGAAGTGTCTTTTTTATTTTGTTTTTCATGGCATAAACATTGATTGTCCACACATATAACGAGGTTATGTTGGCATTTGAATATCGTACTTTGTCATCTCGAATCCCTTCATCCGAAGGTGGGGAGGACATGTGACAAGTGCAATATTATAAAAAAAACGTGAGATTCAAGACCTGGAAGAGAGGTAATTAGGAGAAGATTATAACGTATCTATCCCGTCTGGAAGACGGTATCTTCATAACCGGGTGTGCCGAAGTCTGGAA
Organism: Bacteroidales bacterium UBA3297; assembly: GCA_002362105.1. Lineage (GTDB taxonomy): Bacteria > Bacteroidota > Bacteroidia > Bacteroidales > Paludibacteraceae > Physcocola. The sequence goes on along the minus strand of DETD01000021.1, from coordinate 30,884 downwards.
GACGTAGGCACGCCCGGATGCCAAACACACTACAGGCGTCTGGAAGACGCTACACAGAGGACCTGCAGAAGCGTGTCCTCTCTATTACCACCACCATAAGATGTTGAGGCCCAAAACAATTCTGTGACAAGAGTTTCGGCTATACATTCCAGGGATAAAGTCAGTCATGTCCTTTGTAAACCGGTAACCCATATAAAGGATTTCAAAATTTAAATCGACACCGACATTCAGACCCAGTTGGAAACGTTTTGCGTTCAAATCTTCGAAATAGTCAACGCACCCATAGTCATCGATACGCGACTTCGCGATCATGTTCAATCGTGCATCAATCCCCACATAGGGGTCAATTGAGAAACCAACTTCACCAATACAAATGCCTATATTCAACGGCATAGCGACAGACAGAAAGCGGTCGACACAATCAACATCCTGATAGCCTAGACTTCTTTCTGCATGCGACGCCATATAATCCAGTTCTAAACCGCCTTGCATCATCATTGAAAATAAGTCGGGATCTTGCCAGAGAAGGGGAACGTGTACGAACGTTCCATTTATAGTCATACCATAAGCAGGTGCATTCAGATTGTTTGCTGCAGACCGCACACCGCCAGTAGCAAAGTGTACAAACGGAGAATCGTACGAATGGTGGCCAAATGCGTCGAAACTAAAGAGGAATAGTACAATTCCCGCAAATACTTTTTTGTACGCACGCCTCAAGACCTCCTTATTACCAGACAGAAAAGAACTTAGAAAGTTATAAAACATAATTGTTCTCATTAAAGTTGTTAAACCGGTTAACCCTACAAAGATATAAAACTTCTTTATTGCTTTTTAAGCATAGATGCGTTGCGCCTATTCCTTGACGACTCTGCAACGGGCATTCCCCTGGTATTTTCATTTATTCGTTTCCCTCTGTTGGTTAGGACGTTCAGAGACCTGTATATCCCTTTGGGAAGTACTGATCTTTCTTGGTTAGGGGGCTAATCATTTATGGTTATTCTAGTGTCTAAAAATACTCATTATTGGTGATTGACAGCCGCCTACGTCCCCTCTATCTTTGCAAGTGTAAAAACTAAAACTTATAAACTGGATTATTAAAGATGAAAACGGGAATTTTTTACGGTTCTACTACTGGCGACTGCGAACGCATTGCCAAGAGCCTGGCTGCTAAGTTGGGTGCCGAACTTCATAATGTTTCTGAACTTTCCGATGCCGCTTTGCAGGCCTACGACCTCATCCTCCTCGGTTCTTCTACCTGGGGCTATGGCGATTTGCAGGACGACTGGGAAGGGGCTATCTCTTCTCTTTCTGGTGCGAACCTTGCCGGTAAGAAGGTGGCGGTCTTCGGTTGTGGCGACTCTGCCTCTTATGCCGATACCTACTGCAATGCCATTGGCCTGATCTACGATGCCGCTGTTGAGGCAGGGGCTACTATGGTTGGTGGCGGCGTAGCTACCGATGGTTACGATTTCAGTGACTCGGCTGCTGTTCGCGATGGTGTTTTCATTGGACTTCCACTTGACGAGGTGAACCAGGCTGAACTTACCGATTCGCGTATCGACGCTTGGGTTAAGACGCTTGTTTAATGTATCTATAACACTGTAAAATTTAGTATTATGCCTACTGTCGACAATTTTCCTGGTGAACTGAGGGTGCTCCTCAACCATATCTACGAATACCAGAAAGGTGTCCGTAACCTCATTCTCTACACTATGCCGGTTAAGTACAAGGACTTTGCGCTGACTAGGCTTTCTAACCAGCAGATCGATTATGCGGTCCAGGTGGTCGACGATACGAAGTTCAATCTCTATTTCGGTCGCAAAGAGTGTATCGAGGCTATCAAGTTTATGACGGTTAAGCCTTTAAACTTGCTCTCGCCCGAAGAGGACTTTATGTTGGGCACTATGCTCGGGTATAATATCTGTATGCAGTGTGAACGCTTCTGCGACCGTAAGCGGAAAGCTTCTTGATGCGTTCTTCTTGCGTTGGTCTCCCGACTGCAGTGTATAATGTATCAAAATATTTAAACAAAAACTTCATTTTTTGCTTTTTTGGAATTCCATCCCCGTGGCGATGAGTGTGCCGCGTTGGGATTTTTATCCTGATTGAAATAGCCAGGGCGTGAGTCTTGGCTATTCTTTATCATTATTTTTGGTGATTATCCTGCTTTATTTAACCATTTTTGGTGATTGTCTGGCTCCTTTCGTCCTTATAATTTTGCCTATATGCATTTTGTACGGCAGAAATTGGAATTATCTCGCAAAAAAGAACGAAATTTAGATTCGATTGTAAATGAACAATTTTATGCTCTTTTCTGAAAAAATGAAATTGGCCGATATGATGTTGGCCAGTTCTAAATTGTTGTATGTCTTCCCTCGCTTTGGGGTCAGACTAGGCTTTGGTGAGAAATCCGTTTCTGATATTTGTTCCGAATTAGAAATTTCTATGCCACTCTTCTTGCAGGTCTGCAATGTCTATACCAATCCCGACTATTTGCCTGAAATCGATGACCTTAGGCGTATAGAGCTGCCCGAACTAATCGCTTATTTGCGCAATTCGCATTCCGACTACCTTAAACTCCGCATTGCCAATCTTCGCTCAAAAATAATGAAGGTAGCTAACGGATGCGATAAGAATTGCTCGATGCTCCTCAAGTTTTTCGATGGCTACGTCAACGAGGTTGTCAAACATTTTTCTTACGAAGAGAAGACGGTCTTCCCTTATGTCGAGAAACTGGTTGCGCATGGTCCGCAAGCTGAGTATAATATCGGCATATACGAGAAAAACCATACCGATATTGAGGAAAAACTCGACGATTTGAAGAATATTCTTATTAAATATGTTCCAGAATCGGACCAGAGCGTACAACGTGAGGCATTGCGCGAGCTCTTCCTTTTTGAAGAAGATTTGAATCGGCACGCCCTTATCGAAGACCGTATTCTTGTCCCTCTGGTTATGGAGTTGGAGAAAGGAGATGGACGCTATGGCAAGTAAGTACAAGATCGCGGTTGTTGAACCTGCTCCTTTATTGGTTGCCGGCATTAAGGCATTGTTGGAGGAGTGTGGCGAGTTTGAGGTGGCTTATACATTCAATACCCTGCACGGCTATGAAATCAGGGCTCCTCATATTCAACCCGATGTGCTTGTAGTTTCGCCTGCGTTATTCGACTTCAGTGCACGCGCGTCGTTGCGTTCTTTCTTCACACTGCCCGAAGGTACCGCTCTTGTGGGGCTGGTAGCTTCACATTACGATGAGAAAACATTACGCCAGTTCGATGTGGTGGTTGATGTTTTCGACGACCTTCAGTCTGTTTTGTTGAAATTGCGTACTGCCCTCAAACTGAATTCCGATAGTGCAGATTCTAATGACAGCTACAACTTGTCTGACCGTGAACTCGAGATTTTGGTGGCTGTTGCAAAGGGTCTCACTAACAAGGAAATTGCCGAACAGCACGATATTTCTGTCAATACGGTTATCACCCACCGTAAAAATATCACCAGAAAGACGGGTATCAAGTCGGTTTCCGGTCTTACCGTCTATGCGCTGCTTAATAACCTCATCGACCAAACCGACGTCGAATAATCTATATACTTTGTCTCTTGTCTATCTTTTTTGAAGTGCTGTCTTTGCCTTTTCTTTTTTTAATCTTGTTAGATATCTTATAAATAATCAAAGATTTCACTATCTTTGCTAATGTATATTTTGTGTTTATAAGGTTTCTTAGTTTAGTATTCTTATGAAGATTTTATGCGATAAAATGAAATTCGCAAATAAGTTTCTACGTTTTTGTTCTTTTGTTGTAGCAGGTGTCTTATATTATCCGGAAACTGTTCTTGCAGGTGGCTATAATGTGGTCTGGCAGGAAGATTTTGGCGTGGTCGAAGATTCAGTGGTGCGCGATTTCGCCGATCCCAATATGAGTGTGCCGGGGCATAAACTTGCCGCTACTTTTGCTATGGGCGATGGTTACTATGGTATTACCAACAGTACATCGTGGTGCTTTATCAAGAAGAAAAGTGTAAATACTGATAGGGCTTACCATTTTGTACCTGGCCGTGACCATACGGGCAACAAGAATGGCGCTATGCTGGTCGTTAATGCCGATTTTAATGCCAAAGGGCTTACCATTTATGAGAACAACCTCGATTTGGAACTGTGTGGTAACCACAAATACAGGCTCTCTATGTTTTTGGCCAATGTGTCTTCGGCCACACTAAACCCCTTACTGACTATTGAGGCGGTTAATGTCAAGGATCCACTTAATCCTGTTGTTTTAGAGTCGTATGAGGTTCCTGAAGACGATGTCGCCAAGTGGCCGTGGGAAGAAAAAGGTCGGGCTGGTATCCATCATAAAGAACGGGAATGGACAAAGGCTTCTATTGAGTTTGAAGCGAAGGATGGCGATAAACTGCAAATTATTATTACGAACAATCAAGACGGTGGTGGAGGTAATGATTTTGCTGTCGACGATATTATGCTTGAACGTTACGATGAGGAAGAAATTCCGCATCCTGAAATTGCTTCCGATCTGGTAAGTGATAACTCTACCTGTATTCCTTCCTATTCGGTCAATAACAGTAACCTCTTGACTTCTTGGAAAAAGATTTACGACGAAATCTATTTCCTTTGGCAGTATTCTACTGATGACGGATATACTTGGACGTCTATTCCCGAGGCTAGCGGTATAGAAAAAACTTCGTTGCAACGGCAACGGGGGAAGAACGGAAAGGAGGAAGTTTACCGTTTGATTATTACGGGCTCTAATGCTGCCGACGATGCGAAGAAGAAAGCTGAAGATATCGCCAAAAACGGCACTCCTACCGATGCTTGCGAGTATTTCTCCATCTCTAATATTATCGCGCAGCAAGAGGAGAAGGAGACTCCGACTGCTTCTGTCGGCATTGACAAAGACGATAAAAAGGTGAGTCTGCCAACGTATGACTGTACCAAGACCGACCATACTATCGACTTGTTGGATAGCAAGTGGACCGAGGCTTTCTCGAGTCAGTTCTCTTTCTTGTGGCAGTATTCGGATGATGCGTGCAAAACTTGGAACGATTATACCGAAACGGATAAATCTTTTATTTACGATGAGTCGTTTGAGGGCCGGGTTCACTACAGGGCTATTCTGGCGTCTAGTATGGATGTGGCCAGACAAGTGGCTAAAAATGGAAAGCCTAACGACCAGTGCGTGAAAGATTTCTATGTTACCAATTCGGTGTCTATTCAGTGTGAGATACCTTGTGAGGTTCCTGTCTTTGAAACCGATGATGCCGAACAAGTTATCTGCTCTGATCAGAAAGAGCCTGTTACATGGAGCGTAAAACAAACCAACTCGGTAGATGTGGAAGAAATGGAGTGGTATTTTTGGAATGTGGCTTTGAATGACTGGACGCTGATTAGTGGCGAGAACGGTACAACGTTGTCGGTCGATAATCCGAAAACGAACGCTTCTTATTTGTTCCTGGCGCGTAACGGCAAGTGTGTTTCCGATTCTTTGAAATTCAACCTTACGGTAAATCCAGCACTTCAACTGAAGCCTGTTAATGATATTACGGCCTGTGTTGGCGACAACATTGCTTTCCGGGCAAATGTGCAAACCGAACTGCCCGTTACATATATATGGAATGGTGTCCCTAGTTCGAATAAGGAATACGATTTCTCTGTTATTAATAAGGATGAGAGTGTTACCCTGACGGTGACCGATGGCGTATGTGTCTCTCCTGAAATTAAGGTGAATATCATCGCTAGGGGTGTGATGCCTGCGGTTGAGATTGTTAAATTGCCGGAGTTCGTTTGCGAGGGAGAAGATGTCAAGTTGGAAGTTAATGCCAAATTCCCTGCGGACTATTCGTATACGTGGATGAAGGGTGACGTGGTTATTGCCGAGGACGAACTGGCCACTTCAGATGTGGCCGCAGCAACCGATGATTCGTATCTTTCTCCTCTTTATTACACGTTTGTGGTAAAAGATGGCGAATGCTCTGCCAAGTGGAATTTTAAAACTATGGTGGAAAAGAAGACTGAAGTTTCCCTGAGTAGCAATGTTAATGCTGTTTGTGAGAATGACGAGGTCTCTCTAATTGTGTCGGGTTATGGCCCTTCTGATGTACTAATGTGGTCTATAAAGCAGAAGTTTGAGGGCGATGACGATTATTCCGACGTCCCTTTTATGGCTGATCCTTACACCTTTAACGCAACAAAATCGGTTGACTTTGTGGCTTATGTTGAGGCTGGACTCGCTTGTGCCGAGTATTATAGCGAACCTGTTCATATAAAGGTGGAGAAAAAGGCTGTAGTAGAACTTGAACCGCTGCCTACCATGGTTTGTGAGGGGACTTCTGTCAATCTGGTGGCTAACGCCCAACTTTCTGCCGATAACACATTTGCTTGGCGGAAAAACGGCGAACTCCTTTCCGATTCAGAGTTGAGCCTTTCCGATAAGCCTGCCGGAAACGACGTCTATACCTTTACTGTGAACGGTAATTTGTGTCCTGACGTCGTAAGTGAGGTTAGCACTAATGTTGAGAAGATGGCCGAACTGGAACTCAGCGCCAGCGACAATGAGGTCTGCGAGGGGACTGAGGTCGATTTTTCAGTTAAGGCGGCTAACGCTCCGGCACTAGTTTGGAAAATGAAGCAGGAGGGTGAGTCTGACTTTGTCGAATTGGGTGAGTCGGCTGAGAACATAAAAAGAACTGCCGATAATTCAGCTGAATTTGTTGTCTCGTCTGCTGGTGAACAAGTTTGTCCAAGCACAACTTCGAACAGTGTGATGGTCGCTGTCGAGAAGAAGGCGGCTGCGACGCTTGAACCGCTGCCCGATATTGTGTGTCGCGGCGAAGTAGTTCATCTGGTTGCCGACGCACAGTTGACCAGCGCTAACAAAGTCTCGTGGCTGAGGAACGGAACGCTGGTCAGTGTTGACCACCTCAGTATCGATGAAATGCCGAACGAGGATGCCACCTACACTTTCGTCATAAAAGGAGACAAATGCCCGGCTGTAGAGGAGAGTGTCAGCACAAGGGTTGAACAACGCCCTCATATTGAACTAGACCACTATAACGAATGGGTTTGTGTTAACTCGGAGGGCTCTGTTTGGGCAGCAGCCGATAATACGCCTGGTTTTGTATGGATGCAGAAGAAGAAGAACGATGAAGAGTATACCATATTGCCGGTGACGGGAAACAAACTGAGCTTCTTTGCCACCGAATCTGTCGATATTGTCGCTTCTACTACGGGGCAGTTGGCCTGCCAGAGTGTAGTTACAGCTCCTTTGAATGTCTATGTTGAAGACTCTGTGCGTTTTGATGTGTTGCCAATTCCCGATACGGTATGCCCGAATACAGAGATTGTTCTGAAGTCGAATTACCTTTCGTCAATTAATGTTATTGGTCCATGGAGTAATTGGTACAAGGGGCGGGAATGGACTATTTATGACAAAAATTTCGCTGATGGAGAGTCTGCTATGACTCTTGTTGAACCTGTTTCTGATGACGAGCAATTAACATATATACCTAAGGGAAACGCTGTGTTCGAACTTGTTATCGAAGGTGTTTACTGTCCGAGAAAGGTTTTCCGCGACAGCGTGTATGTTGTACAGCCGTTCGATATAAGCCTATCGGCCGAAAAAGAACTGGTGTGCGAGGGCGAAACTCCAAAGTTGGAGGTGGACAGCCCGAAGAATTTCCCGCTAGTGTGGAAGAAGAGGGTAGGCAACGAGCCTTTCGAGGAGTTTGATGTGGAAACTTTGGGGGGACTGGAAGAAACGACCTCGTTTATTGTGACTTCACGCGAGACGGATTTTTGCCCTGAAAACTACTCAAACAGTGTTAGTGTAGAGGTGGAGCAGAAGGCCGCTGCTGAAATTGCCGACTTGCCGCAGCTGGTGTGCGAGGGCGACGAGGTGAAACTCGACGCCACTATGCAGCTGACGAAATACAACGCTTTCAAGTGGTTGAAGGACGGACAGCCGCTGTCTGCTGAAAAGCAGGTGACAGACGTGCTGACGGACGACGCTACCTACAAACTGGTGGTTGAGGGCACCGAGTGTCCGACCATCGAGGTGGAGAAGTCGGTCCAGGTTGAGAAAATGCCTTCGGTTGAGGTTGGCGTCTCGAGCGCGCTGGTGTGCAAGGGCGACCCACTGACGCTGAACGCCACCGCCGAAAACGCGACTGGAGTCAAGTGGATGCGTAAGACCGCCGTCGGCTCCGCATTCGAGCCGTGGGAGGGTCTGACAGATATGAAAGAGCAGATTGTAGCCGACCAGACCTCAACGGTTATGGCGGTAACCACGGGCCAGCAGGTCTGTGCGCCAGCATCCTCCAACGAGGTGGTGTTTGAGGTGGAAACTCCGGCCGAGGTGGCGTTTACCGACTTCCCGCCAGTGGTGTGCGAGGGTTCCTCGCTTGTAGTGGATGCCTCAGTAGTGGCAGGCGACTGCTCTATCTACCAGTGGACGGTCAACGACGTGGTGGTGACAGATACACTTGGCAACAAACACGCTCCGCTGTCCCTTCCAGGCATAACGGTCAACTTCAACGACAACATCACCATAGCGGTTGCCGTGGGCGGCCGTGTCTGTCCGGCAGCCGAGGCGGAACTGCAGGTGGCAGTCGAGAAAAAGCAGATCTTGGGCCTGTCGGTATCCGACAGTGTGGTGTGCAGGGGCAACAGCATCGAGTTGTCGTCGGACTATGCCTATGCCGACGGCCTTGTGTGGGAGTCCAAACCAACCAGTTCCGAGAAGTACCATCCAATGGGCAGCGCTACCGCCAGCATCGAGGGGCTGCCAGAGGTGAGCACCACTTACCGCGTCTCTGCCCGTTCGGAGCTCGGCTGTGTCGAGATTCCAACTGAACTGGAGGTGCGTGTCGACGAGCCTGCCGGGCTGAAGGTGGTGGACGATTTTGCCGTCTGCGAGGGCGACGTGGCGCTTCTGTCGGCAACTACCGCGCTGCCGTCCGACAGTGTGGTATGGACGGTGAGCGGTACGGACGAGGTGCTGGGCACCGAAGCTAAAATCAGCCTGACGCCAGAGGCCTCAACCTCGTACAGCGTTGTGTCCTACAGGGGCGTTTGCCGCGAGGAGCAGGAAGTGAATGTGAAGGTGGTGGAGATACCGCGCATAGCAGAACACGAGGACCTTGGCGCCCGCTCTTACCGCATGATAGTGGATAATGCCGTAGAACCTGTTATGTTCGACTACGGCAACGCCGAAGGCAAAACCGTATCAGACGTGTTGAATAACGCGATTTACGGCAAGACCTACAATATAAAGGTGATGAACGACTACGGTTGCGCGTCGGCCTACCAACTCCAGGTTCCTGCTTTCAATCTCAAATTCCCGCTCTATTTCTACCAGGGCGACGAGAACTGGAAGGTGGGCAACTTGGAAAGGTATACGAATACCACGCTGTCGGTATTCGACCGTTACGGCAAACTGCTGTTTGAGATGGTTGATGCCACCGAGGGATGGAATGGCGAGTATAATGGGAATCCATTACCGTCGACCGATTACTGGTATGTTGTGGATATTCCTGAAATCGATGCCCAATATTCCGGACACTTCACACTGTTGAGGAGATAACCACTCTGTAGCGGTTTATGACCGACGACTATTCTGCTTTCTAGAACTAGACATTTAATACATATATGGGGGAGGGATGCATCTAATTCAAAAATTAGATGCATCCCTTTGGTTTTGATTGGTTATTTTATATTAACTTTGCAAAAGAAATTTGTCTTATTTAATATTTTTCTCTAAGTATTTTATTATGAGTAATAAATACGATAGCATTGACATTTGTAAGTTTTTTATGGCAGTTTGTGTTATTGCCGCTCATACGCTTCCTTTTTATGGACGTTCAAATCCGATAGTGAATGAATTATTCGAAAATGTAATTAAGTGTGCGGTCCCCTTCTTCTTTATGGCAACAGGATTCTTTTTGACCTTAAAGTCCGGTTGGCCGTGTAATTCCGAAGTGGCGGTTCTTAACATCAGGAAGTATTGTAAGAAGGTGATAAAGTTATACATCATTTGGTCGATTATATATTTGCCTCTAGCTATCTTTTTATATGTTTCAGAGGACTATACTTTGCTAAAGAGTGTGGTTGTGTATTTCAAGAATCTGGTGTTATTGGGCGAACATTATAATTCATACATGCTATGGTACCTCTTGTCCACCATCTATGCAATTGGATTTTATGCCATTCTATTAAAGAAGAATTTTACGCCTTACCATTTGGTTATAATAGGTTCGTTCCTTTTTTGTGTGTTGCTTATTATCGATAATTTCGTGACTAAGTCCAATCTTTCCCCTTTAGGTGAAAAAATACAGTTTGTAATAATAAAGACGATAGGAACGGGAAGGTTGTTATACGGATTTTTCTACATACCTATAGGTATGATTTTGACAAAGTTGATCAATGTTAAGATTTCGCACTCATTAACTCTTTTCATTCTGCTATTTGTTCTTTCTTGTATAATAGGCGATTATTATCTAAAGAACATAGTGATAGCGGTGAGAAATGTAGTACTTTTTATTGTTGTTAAAGATCTCTGCTTGAATGCGACATCTCATACGATGTTTAGGAAAATGAGTACCTACGTGTATTTTTTTCACATGTATATATGGACATTCTGCTACGGGCTACTTTACCAACAGAAGACATATGGAATGCGTTGTTTTGTCATCACGCTTGTTGTAACCACAATTCTATCTTATCTATACATTAAGCTTAAGGATAAATATAAGGATAACAAACTGCTCCGTCTAGTATAGAAATGAATACTCGCATTTTATTTGACGGTGAACTGCACCGTCTGCGATACGCCCTTGTCGTCAACCACGGTTAACCGGTGTACGCCTTTCTCTGCTTTGCAAGATATGCTGTGACCAAGGAAGGTGGTGGCTCCCAGATATTGTTTGTCTAAATGCCAATAGATGGTGGCCGCCCGGTCGGAGTGGGCGGCACGGAAAACGAAATTGTTCTCTTTGTTGGCGAAGAGTTTCGGCAAGAACAGTGTGCTGTTGGGGGTCGGATAGAGTATTTCTAATGGCGACTGTTCTGTGTCGCAGTCTGGGTGCATCCGGGGCAAATCTTCGTAGTTGGCCGAGTGCTGCTTGTAGTAGTAGGCCATGGCCGGAGGTAAGACGAACCACGGCTTTGTGACAATTTCGCTTACCGGATAGCAGGAACTGTTGACCTGGTAGGTCTCTTCCTTGTTGAGGTGGACCAGCCGGTGGTAGCGGCAAGGGGTTGTGTTGATGGCTTGCGAGGGCATTAGCTGGGTCGCGGTGTCGCCACAGATGTCCGATGCGGGCAGGCCGCTTTTTAGGCACATCTTCATGGGGCGGAGGTCGTCGAGTGGCTTGTAGAACCATTCGCTTCCTTGCAGTTGCGAAAATACATGGAAGAGTACAGGGGCGGCGTAGCCGACTCCCGTTATTTCCGGGCGGCCTTCGCCTGTCGCGTTGCCTACCCACACACCTACTACATACCTCGGATTCACTCCTATGGCCCATGCGTCGCGGCTGCCATAGCTGGTGCCTGTTTTCCATGCTATTCGCTTCATCGACGAAAACTGTTGCCAGTCGCTTTCCTCTTCCGGACGGTTGACGTCGCTCATTGCGTCAAATGCGAACCAGATGCCCGATGCCGACAGGGTCCCCTCATGCTTTAGCCTGCTGTCGGAAATGCTGGTTATTGGGTCTTCTTTTTGGTGGATGAAATGCAGTTCGTGAATGTCTGCCGGATTGTACTGGCTGCCGTATGGACGGTAGTGGTTGAGTGTGCGTGCGCACGACGCATACATGCCGCACATGTTGAGCAGTGAGCCCTCCGCACCTCCCAATATGATGGTGGCGCCATAGTGGTCTTCGTTGAAATAGAGTGTGTTCATGCCCAGTGCTTTCAGTTTCGACATAAAGCGGCCTGTGTTGTAGGTGGTCAGCATATGTACTAGCGGCACATTGAGCGAACGTCTTACGGCCTCGCGGGCCGACACGGCTCCGTAGTTCGTCTTGTTGAAGTTTTTGGGGCTGAAGCCGCGCAGGTTCATCGGAATGTCGGGTTGCAGCTCTTCGGGCATTAGCTCTCCGTCGCTAATCATGGCGGCGTATAAGAAGGGCTTCAATATGCTTCCCGTACTGCGTGGAGCGTCTGCCGCATCTACCATATAGCAGCTGGCGCTGTCGCTCTTGTCGCCATGGTTGCGCATCACGTTTCCTACATAGGCTTTCACGTCTCCGGTCTCTACCTCTGCTACCACAACGGCCATATTGTTGACCAGGTTGGCTGCATATTGGCGGGAATACATATTGGCGACACGTTGCACCTCTTCTTGCAGCGAGTTGTTGATGGTAGTGTGTATGGAACATCCCTCGTACTTCTTTTTCATTTTTTCAAGCATGTGGGGCGCATGGTTGGGTAGTGCCAGCGGTTTTTCCGGTAGGGGCTCTTCTTTCGCCAGTTCCATCTCTTCCCGGTCAATGTAGCCTTCTTTGTTCAGTGCTTCCAGCAGTTTGTTGCGTTTTTCCAGCAACCGTGCCCTGTTCTTTCCCGGGTGTATCAGCGAAGGCGCATTGGGCAGTACGGCCAGGGTGGCGCTTTCTGCCCAGCTGAGGTTGTGGCAGTCGGTACCGAAATAGCGCCACGAGGCGGCTTCCAATCCGACGACGTTTCCTCCAAAAGGCGCATGGTTGGCATAGAGGGCCATAATGTCTTCTTTCGAGTGGGTGAACTCTATCCAGGTCGCCCAGTTCATCTCTATGAATTTCTGCCAAAGGTTACGGCTTTTCTCGCCTCTCGACATTCGTGCAATCTGCATAGTCAGCGTGCTGGCTCCTTGGCGGTTGTTTCCGGCCAGGTTGTTCTTAAAACTGCGGGCTATAGCAATGAAGTCTACTCCCAGATGGTAGTAGAAGCGCTTGTCTTCAAAACAGACGATGCATTTCTTGAATTTTTCGGGGATGCTGTCGCTTTCCGGAAAACGCCATTGGCCGTCGTGGGCCACCCGCGCTCCCATCAGGTCTCCTTCGCAGGAATAAATTACGGTCGAATAGTCTGAGGTGAAAAGTGGGGCGGGTATCCATATTCCCATGATTAGGACCCATATAAGAATTCCATACACAAGATCGTACAGACCTCGACGTTTTTTCAGGTGTTTCATTTTATTCTGCTACAGAATTGTTGAAAAAAACTCCAGTTGCTATTCCAATAAAAAATGCTTTTTTACTAACTTTAAGCAAAGTTATAATTTTTTTTATGAAATATTTAAAAATCTTTTTGTTGCCTGTCTTTATGACAATTATGAGTTTGGCGGCGCTGAACTCATGTTCCGGCGATGGAAATGACATGGTGGCTAACAAATATGTGGTTGCCTGTACCGAGGGACAAATCTCTCGCTTTTCCGAACCGATGTTAATCTTGTCTCAAGAGGTTAACTATAGTGGTGATCTGAACGAGGTTTGTGAAATTAAGCCTGGTGTAAAGGGCACTTTCCGTCTTCAGGATAAACACACAATTGTGTTTGATCCGGAGACTGAACTTGAACGTGCTACCGAATACACCGTGACGACAAACCTGGGTAAGATTTTTAATGATGATGATGTGGATAAGTTCTCTTATTCTTTCCGCACCATTAAACCGGCTATGCGCGCCAAGCTTGTAAACTTGGAATGCGATGCCAAGGACGACAATATCTACTCTTGTGAGTTTGTGGTCGTGACGTCTGAGCCCGAAAAGAACTACGATGTGGAAAGTGCGGTTCTGATTTCGGAGGCTGGTGTAAACGCGAAATGGTCGCATACTTCCGACGGCCGTTCGCACAAACTTACTATCGCTAATGTGCTTTCCCGCGACGCTGACCACAATCTGTCGTTGGCTGTGGGTGACAATCAGCTGGGTATCGAGAAAGGTTCGCTTATCGATGTCTCTATCCCCTCAAAGACGACGTTCGATGTCTATTCGGTTGTCTATAACCAGGCTCCCGAGAAGTATGTCGAGGTAACGTTCACTAAGAATTTGAGCAAGCAGAATATGATTGGTCTTGCAAAAATCAGGGAGAACGTACAGTCGAAGGCGGTTGATGTGCACGGTAACAAAATGAAACTTTATCCCGATGTTTCTGAAAACATTACGCTTATCCATGTGGAAATTAGTGCCGATGTGAAGAGCGCTAGTGGCATCAGACTGGGTAGAAATGTCACCAAAGAGGTGGAAATAAAGAAACTGGAGCCTGCGGTTAGCTTTGTAGACAACAACGTGGTGGTGCCTTTGTCCGACCATGTTAATATTCCGTTCCGGGCTACCTATCTTCGTGGCGTTACCGTTCGTGTATTGAAAGTGTTTGAAAATAACATGGGTATCTTCATGCAGAACGGTAATCTCGATAATTATGAGAATATGCGCTGTCTGGCCCGTCCGCTTTGCCGTAAAACTATTTTCTTCGACGATGATCCGTCTGTCGACCTTACAAGTTGTGGCACTTATGCCATCGATTTGAAAAAGCTGATCGAGATGGAGCCGGGTGCGGTCTACCGTGTGGAGTTGTCTTTCGACCAGCGTCTTTCCGCATGGCCTAATCCCGATTACGAGGCTCCTACAAAGGCTGAAATTATTGCCGATGACGAGCGTGAGTTTATAAAGGAATGCAAACGCTTCAACAGCTATTCTTCTTGGTACAGCACGGGCTCTACTATGAAGGATGGCTATAGCAGCTGGTACGACGAGTACGACAGTTGGGAAGAATACAACAAGGATGCTAAAGACCCTTCGAAGGCGGCTTTTTATGAAAGGGATAATGTTGTCGGACGTAATGTGTTGGCTACCAACATTGGTCTGGCGGCTCTGGGTAATAGCGAGTCGGTGACTGTATTTACCAACAACCTTGTGACGGCTCTTCCTGAGAAGGGGGTTACGGTCAATTTCTTCAATTTGCAGAATCAGCAGATTGCTTCGGTTGAGTCGAATTCCGATGGTGTCGCCTTCTACAAGTCTGAAAATGGTCAGGCTCCGTACTATGTGGTGGCGCAGAAGGGTAAGGAAAAGTGCTACCTCAAGTTAGGCGAGAACAATTCACTTTCTATGAGTGCGTTCGATGTGTCGGGTGCCTCTATGCGCGACGGGGTCAACGGCTTCATCTATTGTGAACGTGGTGTGCGTCGTCCGGGCGATACCCTTCACCTTGGTTTTATGTTTGTCGACAGGGCGAAACTGTTCCCTGAAAACCATCCGGTCATCCTCTCCTTAAGGAATCCTTCCGGACAGCAGTATGCGCGTCAGGTGTCTAACCGCTCTGCCGGTATTAAGGGGTTGTATAAGTTCACCCTGCCTATTGCTGAAGATGCGCCTACGGGTATGTGGAATGCGAAGGTGCAGGTTGGTGGTGCTACTTTCGAGAAGTCGATTCGTGTGGAGACAATCAAGCCGAACCGTTTGAAAATTGACCTGAAGTTGCCTGAAGTGCTTACGAAGTCGGCAGCTTCTGCTGTCCTTTCTTCCGAGTGGCTGCATGGTGGCAGGGCCGGAAACCTCAATTACGATGTTACCGCTAACTTCCGCTCTACAAGCAATACGTTCAAAGGTTACGAGAAGTATTCTTTCGATGCTAATAGCGATTATCTCAATGAACAGGATGTTGCTGTTGCAAATGGCAAACTCAATGCCAATGGTCAGGGGGTTGTGTCTGTCAATACGTCGAAGTTGGCTAATGCCACAACCATGATTAAGTGTGAGTTCGTTACGAAAGTGTTCGAACCTTCTGGTGAGTTTAGTACCGATGTAACCTCTACAAAGTATTCGCCTTACGCTAGTTTCGTGGGTGTTGCTGCCCCTCAAACCGATTCTTATTATCTGCCAACCGGTAGAAACCATAAGGTCAATGTCGTGGTGGTTAATCCGCAGGGTAAGCCTTGTGCTAACCACAAGGTCGAATTCTCTATTGTCAAGGTCGATTGGTACTGGTGGTATGAGTCCGATAGCAGAAATGTGGCCAACTACATCGAGAATAAGGGTTTAAAGCCTATTGTTAGAAAGAACGTCGTTACCGATTCGAAAGGTACGGCTGCTGTCGATTTCGCTCCTTCCGATGGCGAGTGGGGTTCTTATGCTTTTGTGGCCCGTGACGTTGAAAGTGGACATGTTGCGCTCACTACTGCCTACTTCGACTATATGGAGGGCCGTAGCGTTGAACAGAATGGCAACTCTACTACGTTCAAGTTTGCGGTCGATAAGAATACTTATAAGCCGGGCGACAAAATGAAGGTGGTTATTCCTTCTTCTAAGGAGTGTAGGGCGATTATTTCGGTCTGCAACGCTACCGAGGTGCTCTTTACCAAGAATTACGAGTGTAAGGATGGTGAAACCACTGTTGAAATTGAAATCACACCTGAAATGCAGCCGAATGCCTACCTCTGTGCTACGGTGTTGCAACCGCACGGAAATACGCTCAACGATGTGCCTATCCGTATTTATGGGGTTCGCAATGTTATGGTCAGCGATCCTGAAAGTGTGTTGATTCCTGAGGTGAAGATGGACGACGAACTTGTTCCTG
This sequence comes from Bacteroidales bacterium UBA3297, assembly GCA_002362105.1. Lineage (GTDB taxonomy): Bacteria > Bacteroidota > Bacteroidia > Bacteroidales > Paludibacteraceae > Physcocola. The sequence continues at coordinate 14,322 of DETD01000021.1, read as the reverse complement.
ATGGCGACTTCACTGTGAAGGTGAGCGAAAAGAATGGTAAGGAAATGGCTTATACGTTGGCTATCGTCGACGAGGGTCTGCTCGACCTGACCCACTTCAAAACGCCTGATCCATGGAAACACTTCAATGCGCGTGAGGCTATGAATATGCGTATGTGGGATATGTACAGCTATGTGGCTGGTGCTTTTGGTGGACGCTTCGAACAGGTGTTCAGTATTGGTGGTGACGATGAAAACAGCAATGCTCCGAAGTCTATCGTTAACCGTTTCACTCCGGTTGTGAAGATGGTAGGTCCTTTCCTTCTTAAGAAGGGTAAATCGGTTACTCACAATATGCACATGCCTAACTACAATGGCCGTGTGCGTGTGATGGTGGTTGCCACCGATGGCGAAAAGTCGTTTGGTAGCAGCGAGAAGAGTGTTCTCGTCCGCAAGCCGGTTATGCTGCTGGGTACTCTCCCTCGTACCATTGGTGTGGGCGAGGAGATGGATGTGCCGGTTAGTGTCTTCGCCTCTAAAGACGGTATCGGTAATGTCAGTGTCTCTTTGAAAACTGACGATAAACTGACAATTGTCGGACCTGATAAAAAGACGGTCAATCTTCCTACTCAGGGTGACCAGACGGTTACTTTCCGGGTTCGGGTTAACGATAAGGCCGGTGTCGGACGGGTAAGTATCGATGCTAAGGCTGGCCGGTATTCTGCCGACTATACTACCGACATCACTATCCGTTCTATTGCCGAACCGCAAATCAATTTCTATTCGGCTACAGTGCCTGCGGGTAAGAGTTGGAGTCAGAACATTAACCTTGTGGGTATTGATGGTACCAATGCTCTCGATATCGACATCAGTACGGTTAAGCCAATCAATCTGGCCCGCCGTCTGAAGTATTTGGTAGGGTACCCTCACGGATGTGTTGAACAGATTACTTCTAAAGCGTTCCCACAACTCTTTATGGGTGACTATACACAGCTCGACGATGCGCAGAAGGCAGATGCCGCCGACGCTGTTAAGCAGACAATTGAACGGTTGAAACTCTATCAGGTTGCTGGTGGTGGCTTCTCTTACTGGCCGGGCGGCAAGTATGTGACTTCGTACTGGGCTTCAACCTATGCCTCACACTTCTTGGTCGAGGCCGAGAAGAAGGGGTATGTTGTTCCGTCTAACTTGCGTAGCGATGCTATTAGCTTCCTTAAATCGAAGGCTAAGGGTTGGAAGTCTAACGATGCAAGTTATTCCTATAACAGTGTCGACCAGGCTTATCGTCTCTATGTCCTTGCGCTTGCTGGTCAACCCGAATTAGGTGCGATGAACCGTTTGAAGGAGGCCAAATCGGTTCTTAACGAACAGGCTTGCTGGTTGCTGGCTGCTGCTTATGCTCAATCTGGTCACCCCGATGTGGCCAACCAGTTGGTTGCTGCGGCTCCTAACGCCGGCAACGACGACTATTACAACTACTGCTTCTCTAGTCCGTTGCGTACAGCTGCAATCAAGTTACTCGCTACCGTTCACCAGAATAAGCAGAGTCAGGCTACCGAATTGTATGAGCAGATTGCAGATGAACTCAATTCCGATAAGTGGCTTTCTACACAGTCAACTGCGTTTGCCCTTGTCGCTGCTTCTAAGTACAACCAGAAGTATATGGTCGATGGCAAGATTGTTGCCGATGTGAAGGCCGATGCGAAGAGCCAGAAGGTGAATGCTGCCAAGGTGATGTGGACCGACAACTTCGTGAAAGACGCGGCGGCAGGCTCTAAACAAGTGGCTGTTAAGAACAATGGCAGTTCAACCCTCTTTGTGAAGGTTACTACCGAGTGTGTGGCAAAGCCTGGCGAAATTGCTCCTTGTGCGTATGGTCTCGACCTTAAGGTTAATTATGTCGACGATAATAATCAGCCTATCAGCGTATCTTCTCTTAACAAGGGAAAGAACTTTAAGGCGGTTGTTGTTGTGCGTAATACGGGGTCAAAGAAGGTGCAGAACCTGGCTGTTACTCAAATTTTCCCTTCTGGATGGGAAATCTTGAATACACGTTACAGCGACGATGTTTCGTCGAGTGACCAGAATCTTTATCGTGACTTCCGCGATGACCGTGTTTACAGTTACATTAACGATTTGGATGCTGGTGGTAGCAAGACTTTTGTCGTTAATCTTTGCGCAACTTATAGCGGACATTTCTATTTGCCTGCCGTGAAGGTGGAAGCTATGTACGACAAGTCGGTTCGTGCCAACTCGGCTTCTTCTTATGTCGATGTGAAGTGATATTCGTGTTGGCGAACTGTATGAATAAAACATAGGTGGGGTATAGCCGGTATTCTGGTTTATCTCTCTATTTCTGGGTAATCCCTCCACGCAAGTGGAGGGATTTTTTTATGTTGTAAGTGGAAATTTTATGTTTTGTCTTAGTTTGATTTTATTTTATAGACTATTTTAAAAGCAACAATAAAATAAAATCAGTACCTTTGTACTTAAATATTTTGGTGCTTTAAAGATTTTTTAATTAAATTATACATACAAAGAAGAAAAATGAATTGTAGATGCAAAAAAGCAGCTATTGGTAATAGGGTTAAGTGGCTGTGTTTGTTTGTTGTTTCTTGTGTATTGCTTGTTCCTGAAAAGGTACATGCTGTCTACAATGTTGTCTGGCAAGACGATTTCGGGGTGGTGGAAGACTCTGTTGTTAGAGGTTTTGCAAACCCGAATATGTCCATGCCGGGATATATATTGGCCATTAACAATGACTGGTTTCTGGATAAGAATCATTATGGTATCATGAATAGTACAAAGTGGTCTTTTATTAGAAAAGGATTCAAAACTGAAGAGCAGCATTTTTTCGCAGGTCGTGACCATACTGGTAATCCGAATGGCGCTATGCTCGTTGTGAACGGGGCTGCGAGAAAAGGTGTTGTATATGAATACAATGTAGAAACCAAGATGTGCGAAAAGCGAAAGTATCGTTTCAGTATGTATTCAGCTTCTATTTCTAATTATAAACCTCCTATTTTTACACTTCAAGTCCTTAATGTGAAGGATGCCAATAATCCGGAGATTTTGAAATCGTATGATGTGCCTGCTGATAATGTCCCTCGGTGGGAGCAGCCTGATGAATATGATGACAAAGGTCGTGTACTTCCACATGTGGTACAGAATTGGGGAAAGTCGTCTGTAGAATTTGTTGCTGGCGCGGGGGACAAGATTCAAATCAGAATCTTAAATGATTATGATAATCCAACAGGCAATGATTTTGTTATCGATGATATTATGTTGGAGCGAGACGACGAGTATACAGTTGAAAAACCGAATATTGTTGCTAGTTCGTCTTCTTCTTGTATGCCGACTTATTCGGTGAAAAATACCAGTTTGCTTAAATCGTGGAAAAAGATATACGACAAAATATATTTCCTTTGGCAGTATTCTACCGACGACGGTTATACCTGGAAGACGATTTCTGGGGCCAGTGGGGTTGAAAAAACTTCTATGGAGCGTGAAAGGCCTAAGAAGGGCTCCGAGGTGTACAGGTTGGTTGTTACGGGTGGCAGCTCGGCTGCCGAGGCCCAGAAAAAGGCGGAGGAATACGCAAAATACGGTACGCTTAACGATGGTTGCGACTATATTTCTGTTTCCGATATTATTTCGCAGTTAGACGATAAACCTACGCCTAAGGCTTCGGTTGGTATTGACTCTGACTCCAAAAAAAGCCAGTCTGCGTACGACTGCTCGAAAATTGACCATGTTGTCAAACTGTTTGCCGACGAATGGGACAAAAATTTTTCTAAGTATGTCTTCATGTGGCAGTATTCTAGCAATGGCAAGACTTGGAAAGACTATTCCGAAAAGTCGAAGTCGTTTGTCTTCGACGATTCGTTCGAGGGACTTACCTATTTCCGCGCTATTCTGGCTACCGACAACGATGTTTTAAAGCAGGTGGCAAAGAATGGTAAGGCCGATAACGATTGTGCAAAATACTATATCACCGATAAGGTGTCTATCGAGTGCCATATTCCGTGTCAGATTGCCAAGTTCAAACCTGCCAAGAGCGAACAGATTATTTGCTCTGACCAGAAAACGGCTGTCAATCTGTCGGCTATTCCTACCAACACTGCAAAAGTAGATAAACGCGAATGGTATGTTAAGTCTGACAATAAAAAGGGATGGACGCTTTTGAAGTCTACGTCCGACAATAGCATTTCGGTTGATAATCCGGGCAGAACTTCGTGGTATGGCTTTGTTGCCAAATTCGAAAACTGTGTGTCCGACACCATTAAATTTAAGTTGACGGTAAATGAGGCTATCAAGCTAGACCAAATAAGCGACGTTTCGGTTTGTGAGGGGACTGATGTGGACTTGTCGGTCAAGGTGTTGTCGGGTTCGCCTACCACTTATATTTGGAATGAGAAGTCGTCTGCCAAAGCCGGCTATACGTTAAAAGAGGTTCAGAGCGACCAGCAAGTTTCGTTGTATGCTACCGATGACGTTTGTGTTTCCAACAAGTTGAAGATTGGTGTTAGTGTCGAGAAAAAGGCGGAGGTTACGCTCGGCAGTTTGCCGCCTGTTATATGCGAGGGCACGTCGGTCAACTTAGAGGCTAAGGCGAAACTTGGATCTGCCAATGCTTTCGCATGGAAGAGGAACGGGGTGCTTCTCAGCGACAAGGATTTGAACTTGGTTGATGCGCCTACCGACGATGCAACCTACACCTTCAGTGTTACTGGCGATAAGTGTCCGGTTATTGAAGAAGAAGTGGCTACGAAAGTGGAGCATACGGCTACGCTTGCGTTGAGTGTGAGCGAGAGTGAGGTTTGCGAGGGGACCGAGGTGGTTCTTTCTGTTGCGGCTACTCATGCCCCTGCGCTTGTGTGGAAACAGAAACTGGAAGGGGAGTCCGACTATAAGGTGATGGACGAATCGGGCGAGAATGTGACCATTACAGCCTTACAAAATGCCGATTACCAGGTGTCGACTACCGGAGAACTGGTGTGTGAGAGTGTTACTTCTAACCAGGTTAGTGTCGGGGTTGAAAAAATTGCTGGGGTTGAACTCGAACCGCTTCCTGAAATGATTTGCGATGGCTCGTCTGTCAAACTGGTGGCCAATGCACAGTTATCTGACGCTAACACATTCTCTTGGTCGAAAGGCGGTGCTGTTATCACCAATAGTGAACTGGTCACGTCTGTTGTACCGGAAGACGATGCAACCTACCTGTTTACGGTCAATGGTATTAAGTGCCCGGTTATTGAAAAGGAGGTCAGCACCAAGGTCGAGAAGAAGTCCGTGGTTGGTGTAGTGGCTTCGGCTCCTGTCGTGTGTCAGGGCAACCCTGTCGTGCTGTCGTCCGACTATCCGTATGTTGCCGGTATTGTATGGGAAAGCAAGGGCGTCGACGAAGAGGAGTTCCATGTGCTGGAATCTGGCAGTAACGAGGTGGTTCATTCGCCTCTTGTCAATACCATGTACCGTGTTTCGGCTACTTCGAAACTGGGTTGTATCGAGATTGCGTCTGAAACTGAGGTCTTGGTCGATGAGCCGGCCGAACTTCAGGTGGAGGATGTCATTATTTGTGAGGGCGAAGTGGCACATCTGCAGGCTTCTACTAACAGGCCTTACGACTCCCTTGCTTGGAAGGTGGTTGGGGTAGACTCTATCCTGAGCGATACTACAGTGCTCGAAGTCTCTCCTGAATCTACTTCTACCTACAATGTTATCGTCTACAGAGGGGTATGTGTGGAAGATATGGATGCAAACGTAAGGGTTGTGGAGATTCCGCACATTGTGGCCCATGAAGATTTGCACGACCATGCCTACCAAATGATAGTTGGAAACGTGGTGGAGCCTGTCTCTTTCGATTATGGTAATGGTGAGGGAAAAACTACGTCCGACATACTCCGTAATGTGAGATACGGAAAGACTTATGAGGTGGAAATCTCTAACGATTTCGGTTGTAAATCGACCTATCTGTTACAAGTTCCTCCTTTCAATCTCGAATTTCCTCGTTTCTTCTTCCAGGGTGAGGAAAATTGGGTTGTGGGCAATCTCGACAGATATACGAATACGACCATGTTTATATACAACCGTTACGGAAAACTGCTGTTCGAGATGAAAGATGCGGTTGACGGGTGGAATGGCGAATATCACGGAAATGACCTGCCGTCGACCGATTATTGGTATGTTATTGACCTGCCTGAGGTCGATACCCAGTTCACTGGACATTTCACTTTGTTGAGGAGATAAAGGCTCTCTATTGTATAGTTTACAGACGGCTGTAACGGCGTCTGCTTATCAAAAAAAGACTTTGGATACACCTTGATGGCGTGTCCAAAGTCTTTTTTATATAAATTATGGTAAACTTTTTTTAGTTCTCGAAACTGTAGAAGAAAGATGGGAAACCCTCTACAGTTATCACCTTTTTCTCTATTTCTCCGGTTGCCGGGTCATACGTACAGAATCCGTTGTAAGCCTCGTTGGCCGAGCCATAAACAATTTTTCCTTTGTGTATGCCCATAGCAATACCATGACCATTTGAGCGTGGAAGGCCTTCTATAACCTTCACAGTCTTATTGCGGAGATCGACAATCACAGGAGCTCCCGTACGTGCAGTATAGGTGTTGGTGTTGTTAGGGTCTAAACCGATTGCGTAACCATAGGCGTAAAGAATACCATTGGACGTGTATTGGCACTTTGCCAAAATATCGAGATAGTCACAAGGCAGACCGTCCACCTTTGTTGTAGAAAAGTTGAAAGTATAGCTGTCATCAAATTCTGTTTCACCTTTCTTTATACGTGCAATACCGGCATTTAACCCTGGTATGTAGCCGAAAGAACCCACACAGTTGATGTAGATATCTCCGTTCTCATCTTCAAAAATAGACTGGTTATCGATGGGGCGCGTTGGAGCGCAAATGCCGAGCGAGGTGTTACGGATTCGTTTAATGAAACTGTCATCGGTAACATCGTAGAGTGCCATTTCAATAGCATTCTCCGTTGGCATCCATTGCGAATTGTACTGCTCTAAGGCTACATACAGAATGTTGTCCCGAACATACATGGCACCCGGATAGGCTGAAACCCCATCGTTGCGAAGAGAAGAAACATCTATTCTGTTGAGTTCCTTCATCGTTTTAGGGTTGAAGGCTATAATCAAATCCAAACTCTGGCAACAAACATAGGCTTTCTCCGGACTGGCCTCTACAACAATTGCCGCACTCGAATTGGCGGGAAGGGGCATTGAGCCTTTCAGCTCAAGCTGTTGGGCGCTGTTCAGCACATAGCGTTTCAGTTTCAACTCAGTTCCACCCATGTAATCGGGGAAAACATAGATGTTCCCGCTCTTGCATACACACGGATAGGAGCCAAAACCGAGCGGAATGGCATTCTTGTTTAGGTATTTAACGCCACCGCCAAAATAGCTGATGGCCTGCAAGTAGCCACTGCCGCTGTCACCTGAAGGGTTGGTCACTGTGGTGGATATAAGGATTTTTCCAGATGCAGGCAGTGAGTTGTCGTCCTCTTCATCCTCGCAACTGGTGAAAAGCCCCGTGAAGGCTAAAGCTAATAATAAATACTTCGTTTTCATGTCTAACTTATTGTTAAAAATTATCTCTAAAAGTCTGTTGCTTCTTACTTCATCACATACCTCACCTTGAAGGCGAAATTTCTGCCGGGTAGAGGACGGTTAAGGTCGGAATAGACTGTGCGGTCTGTCAAGTTTTTAGCCTTGAAAGAGAGCGTCCACATATCGTTTTTGAAACTGTGCTCAATGCCAGCGTCAAATGTGAGCGATGTTGGTATTTTTCGGTCCTGGTACTTGCTCATCTCAAAGTCGTAGAAATACTCGTGGATGTAGGAGGCATCGACTAGGAAACGGCTGTTCTGTTCCTTCCCACCAAAAATATTCTCTTTGTGCAACTCAATGCCGGCATTGGCAAGCAGGTACGGAATGTTTGGCATACGTTTGTTGTAGGTTGGATTTTCGGCCTCTGAACCTGTTTCATGCTTACGTCGGTCCCGCAAATCTTGGTAGGTGCCATTGGCATAGACATAGAGGAAAGAGGAGACATCGCCCTTAAACTCAAGTTCCACACCTTTGGTGTCCACCGTTCCAAAATTGGCATACCGCGCCATCGATGGAATCATATCCGCCTGATAGCGGATCATGTTCTGAAGTTCGTTAAGGAAGTAGTTGGCCTCTACCTCTATAAAACCAAATTTATTGTTGCGGTGGTAGAGCAAACCTGCGTTAAGTCCGTTGCAACGCTCCGGTTCAAGGTTGGTGGCAGGCAAAATGGAGTAGCCGTTCCCGACCAGTTCCTCGGAAGTAGGGATTCTCACCTCTGAACTGAACGATGCCTTGGCAAGCAACCGTTTGCTGAACTTGTAGCGCAGCGATTCACTTCCACCCCAGTAATTACGGCTAAGGCTGATGTCTGTAGGGTTATTGACGAAGGTCTGTTCCAGCACTCGTGTGTCGGAGGTATAGGTGAAGTTTTTGATGGTGGTGGCACTCATGAACTTGCCGTCCAATAGTGTCAGGTCGTATGAGAAGCCAACGGTCAGACTCGACATGTGGCTCGGAAAATTGGTCTGGTAGCCAAACGATTTGTCCATCAACTCATTTTCAGGTTTCTGTCGTGTATGTGTGCCATACACATTCAGGTTGAAAGTGTTGTACTTGTTCAACAAGTAGTTCAAATTCAGTTTTGAGGTAAAGTCGTGTGTGCGGTTATCAGAGTCTGAAGCATAATTCCCTTGTTCTCCTCCGTAAGCGGAAACTGCGTTATAGCGGTTCCCGTCCCAGTCGTACCTGAAGGGGGCGGCATCGTACAAGCCGTTCCGTCCGTAACTATAGCAGGCATCGAAATCGAAGTCAAGCCCCTTTGCCAGAAAATTGTCTTTTTTTAGGGTGAGGGCAGAAATGGCAGCCTGCCCATGGGTATAGGCTTCCCGTATGTCGAAATCGATACCTTGTATTTCTGCACGGTTCGCTGTATAGATTAGTTCTAGTTTTGCCTCGTCGAAATACCATTTGGTTGCTTTGAGTGAGCCGCCGACCATGGCTTTCTTAAATTGGTCGTGGTCGCGTTTCACTACACGGTTGTCGAGGTTCTGCAATTTCATCTCATAGTCGTTGTCGGAATAGGTCAGTACGCCTCCAAGGCCGAACTGGAGGCCTGTTTTCTTGTTGTTTCGTTTAAATGCGGTGTTCAACTTGTGCGTGTTAAATGAGGCAATCTCGTAACTCGCATCCAGATAGACTGGCGGATATTCTTTTGTGACTACGTTCACCGCACCTCCCAGTGCCGAGCCTCCAAATCGGTAGGGTACAATGCCTTTATAGACTTCAATACGTTCAATCATATCGGTAGGTACATCGTTAAGCGACATGTAGTCGCTAAGTTGGCCAATGGCAGCCTCATCAATATAAATACCCATACGCTTGCCTTCCAGTCCGCGGACCGATATTCTCGAGGCGCTACCCACGCCTCCCGTGTTCCGCACCGTTATGCCCGTTGTCCGGGCCAGTGCATCATTAATGTTGGTTGTTGTTCCTTCTAGTTGTTTGACAGAAATGACCGAAATCGGCATAGCAGCTTCCCGCATTTGTCGGACTTCGTCATGTCCGACAACGGTAACCGCCTCCAGTTCCGTAAGTATGTCATCGTCTGCGTTTTGCGCGTTCGTGTTGGTCGTTGCAAGTATAGGTGTCGCTACTACAACTACAAGTCTTTTTACTTCCATATTATATATATTTTCTTTTCGGGCGCAAAATTACCGTGTTTCTACATTGCTCTCCATCATCATTTTTGAGGATATTGGAGGCGTAAATCCCCATTGTTTGTGAGCCCGGTTTCTGTGGTTTAACCTTCCTGTTGTATTTGGTAGGTAAAGGAAGAAATGGTTGCAAGTACTTCGGCATGCTCCCTGATGCGGTGATTCTCAATCTGTTTTGCCTGCTTTTTTGTAAAACAATAAAATCATTTTGCTAACTTTGTAAAAGTGTATTTTATATGCCTAAATGTTTTTTGTTAAACTTTACAAAAGTTAAAAGCGTAAAATGAATTATTGTCGCAAAAAGACAACCTTTGGTAATAGGGTCTTGTGTCTGTATCTAATTGTAGTAGCCTGTGTCTTATTTAGTCCAAGAAAATCTTATGCTGCTTATAACATTGTGTGGCAGGACGACTTTGGAGTGGTGGAAGACTCTGTTGTCAGAGACTTCGCTAACCCTAATATGTCTATGCCTGGTTATATATTGGCTGCTACAAGTGATTTGGATGAGGCGCGATATGGAATTATGAATAGTACGTTATGGAGTTTCGTAAAAAAGAAAAGTGTTAATCCGAAAGTGCATTATAATTTTTACCCTGGTGGAGATCATACGGGAAACCCCAATGGTGCAATGCTTGTGGTGAATGGTGCTATTTCTGGAGCGGGCCTACCTGTGTACGAATATAACCTCGATTTGGAGGTTTGTGATAAGCGTAAGTATCGTTTCAGTATGTATGTCGCCAATGTTTCAGGACATTCTATATTTCCGGATCTAACACTTCAAGCGGTTAATGTGAAAGACCCTGCCAATCCTGAAGTGTTGGCGTCGTATTTTATTCCACACTCTGAAATTCCCAAATGGGGGAAAAAATACTCCAAATCTGCTACTGAGCATGCACACGATATGTGCGAATGGGGACAAGCTTCTATTGAGTTTGAGGCTGCTCCTGGCGACGTTCTTCAGATTAGAATAATAAATGATTGTGTTGAATATGGAGGCAACGATTTTGCTGTTGACGATATCATGTTGGAAAGGGATGATGCTGTAGAAATCGAACAACCGATAATTGTTAGTGGATTGTCTGGCTCTTTGTGCCAACCCTCGTATGCTATAAGTAATACAGACTTTCTAGACTCATGGAAAAAGGTTTATGACAATGTTTACTTCCTTTGGCAGTTTTCTACTGACGATGGCTATACTTGGAGTAGTATAGCTGAGGCTAGTGGTATTGAAAAAACGGTGTTGGAAAGGGAACCGCCGAAAAATGGAAGCGAGGTGTACCGTTTGGTGGTTGTTGGTGGTAATTCGGTTGCTGAGGCTAAGAGTAAGGCTGATGAGTTCTCGAAAAATGGCGTGCTTAGCGATGGATGTGACTATATCTCTATTTCAAATACTATTTCCCAAGTGGAGGCCGAAACTGTGCCTGCTGCTTCAGTTGGTATCGATGCCATTTCTAAAACGCAGCAATTGGCATACGATTGCTATGCGTTGAGCCATTATGTTGTTTTGTTTGCTGATGACTGGAACAAAAGATATCCTTCGGGTTATTCCTTCTTGTGGCAGTATTCGTCCGATAACGGTAAAACATGGAACGAGTATAATGAAACTTCCAAAGAATTTCTCTTTACCGACAATTTTGAAGGTCCAACCCTTTTCCGGGCTGTACTTGCTAAAAACGACGCTATTCTGAAAAAAGTGATTGAGAAAGGGACTCCTGATAATATCTGTGGGGAAGGATATCTTATTACAAATCAAGTTTCTATCGAGTGCGAACAACCGTGCCAGGTGGCCACCTTTAAACCGCTTCAGGACGATTTCACGTTCTGTTCGCACATACGTTTGGCTGTTGGCTTGGAGGCGGTGCAAACAAACCAGGCCCCTATCGAGAAACGAGAATGGTTCGTTAGGGCTGAAGGTGATGACGATTGGACCTTTTGGGACAATTCTGTCGATAACAAGTTATTGGTTGGCTCTCCGGACAAGACTACGTGGTACGGCTTTGTTGCCTCCGATGGTAAGTGCGTTTCCGATACGGTTATATTCAAAATAAATGTTCACCCTGAAATTATTCTCAAACCTATCGATGATGTGAAGGTTTGTGAGGGAGGTGATGTGGAACTGAAGGTTACCGTTTTGTCGGGAAAACCTACTTCTTTTATTTGGGACTCTGTTCAGGAGTCAACGCCCAATGATGAGGGGGGGGCTGATGCTATTATTGAGGACTTAATGTCCGATATGCAATTGACGCTGTCTGCTACCGATGGATTCTGCTCCTCTGATGTAATGGATGTTCGCATTTTTGTCGAAAAGATGCCGGTTGTGAATGTGACTCTGTTACCTGTGATGGTTTGTGAAGGCTCGTCGGTTTCTCTGAATGCTGATGCTGTATTGTCGAATGCCAACACCTTCGCTTGGAAGAAGGACGGTGTGCTGCTCAGTGACTCCGAATTAAGTCTTACTGATACGCCGACTAGCGATGCCACCTACACTTTCTCTGTTTATGGGGATGTTTGTCCGGTCGTTGAAAAAACGGTGGGCACAACAGTGGAGCCTAAAATTGAACTTTCACTGTCTGCCAGTGCTACTGAGGTGTGTGAGGGTGACGAAGTGACCCTTACGGCCAATGAACTTTATTCCACTCCTTTGCAATGGTTGCGGAAGTCGAAGGGCGATGACAAATTTTCTGAATTTGGTGATGGAGATAGCGAAATAAAGGTGAATATCAAGAATGACGCTGATTTTGCCGTATTCAATCCTGGCCCCCAGGTTTGTCCGCGCGATACTCCTGTTGTTGCTATAAAAGTTGAGAAAAAGGCGTCTGTAACGCTTGAACCATTGCCCGATATAGTGTGCCGTGGCGAAATTGTTCATTTGGTCGCCGACGCACAGTTGACCAACGCTAACAAAGTCTCGTGGCGGAGGAACGGAACGCTGGTCAGTGTTGATCACCTCAGTATTGATGAAATGCCGAACGAGGATGCTACTTACACTTTTGTCGTTAAAGGTGACATTTGTCCGGTTGTAGAGGAGAGTGTCAGCACAAAGGTTGAACAACGCCCTCATATTGAACTAGACCACTATCATGAAGGGGTTTGTGTTAACTCGGAGATCTCTGTTTCGGTGAATGTCGATAATTCGCCTGGTTTTGTATGGATGCAGAAGAAGAAAGACGATGACGAGTATACTGTGATGTCGGAGACGGGTAGCTCGCTGACGTTCTCTGCCACCGAATCTGTTGATATTGTTGCATCTTCTACGGGGCAGTTGGCCTGCCAGAGTGTGGTTACAGCTCCTTTGAATGTCTATGTCGAAGACTCTGTGCATTTCGAGGTGGTGCCGATTCCTGACACAGTATGCCTGGGTACTGAGATTGTACTGAAATCGCTTGACCTTTCACCGATTGATAGTGATGGTTCATTGTACCCATGGTACAAGGGACGGGAATGGACTGTTTATGACAATGGTTTCGCTGAAAAGATGTCTCCTATGACTATTATTGAATCTGTTTCTGATGACCATCAATTTATATACATACCAGAGGGAAACACTGTGTTCGAGTTTGTTGTCGAAGGTGCTTACTGTCCTAGCAAGGTCTTCCGCGACAGCGTGTATGTTATACATCCGTTCGATATATTCCTGTCGGCCGAAAAAGAGCTGGTGTGCGAGGGCGAAACTCCGAAGTTGGAGGTGCAAAACCCGAAGAATTACCAACTGGTGTGGAAGAAGAGGGTTGGCAACGAACCTTTCGAGGTGTTTGAGGTGGACGCTTTGGGGGGATTGGAAGAATCGACCTCGTTTATGGTGACTTCACGCGAAACGGAGATGTGTCCCGACTTTTTTCCAAACAGTGTTAGTGTAGAGGTGGAGCCGAAGGCCACTGCTGAAATAGCCGACTTGCCGCAGTTGGTGTGCGAGGGCGGCGAGGTGAAACTCGACGCCACTATGCAGCTGACGAATTACAACTCTTTCAAGTGGTTGAAGGACGGACAGCCGCTGTCTGCCGAAAAGCAGGTGACAGACGTGCTGACGGGCGACGCTACCTACCAGCTGGTGGTTGAGGGCACCGAGTGTCCGGCCATCGAGGTGGAGAAGTCGGTCCAGATTGAGAAAATGCCTTCGGTCGAGGTCGGTGTATCGAGCGCGCTGGTGTGCAAGGGCGACCCACTGACGCTGAACGCCACCGCCGAAAACGCGACTGGTGTCAAGTGGATGCGTAAGACCGCTGGTGGCTCCGCTTTCGAGCCGTGGGAGGGTCTGACAGAAATGGAAGGTCAGATTACTGCCGACCAGACCTCTACGGTGATGGCGGTAACCACGGGCCAGCAGGTCTGTGCGCCAGCATCCTCCAACGAGGTGGTGTTTGAGGTGGAAACTCCGGCCGAGGTGGCGTTTGCCGACTTCCCGCCAGTGGTGTGCGACGGGGCTTCGCTTGTAGTAGACGCCTCTGTTGTGGCAGGCGACTGCTCTATCTACCAGTGGACGGTCAACGACGTGGTGGTGACAGATACACTTGGCAACAAACACGCTCCGCTGTCCCTTCCAGGCATAACGGTCAACTTC
>DETD01000017.1 GCA_002362105.1 Bacteroidales bacterium UBA3297 | reverse complement strand
TACTCCATAGTCGACGTGCGGTGCAGGGACGACCATGGCCGCCAGTTCATTGTGGAGATGCAGATGTACTGGACCGACGAGTTCAAGCAGCGTGTACTATTTAATGCTTCGAAAGCCTACGTCAAGCAGGCGGACAAGGGCTACAGCTACAGCAGTCTGCAGCCGGTCTACTCGCTCAGCATTGTGAACGACAACGCTTTCAGCGGCACCGAGCACTACCACCTCTTCCAGATGGCGGAGCAGGGCAATCCGGAGCGGGTGATAGAGGGTATAGAGATGGTGTTTGTGGAACTGCCCAAGTTCGTACCGCAGTCACCAACGATAGGCAGGATGCACCGCCTGTGGCTCCGCTTCCTGACCGAGATCAACGAGAAAACACAAGATGCACCGCAAGAATTACTTGACGATCCCGAAATCAGCAAGGCTATCTCCATCGTAGAGCGTGGCGCTTATTCCGATGAGCAGCTCGCCACTTACGATAAATACAGGGATATGGCCGCCACTGAAAAGGCGCTGATAGATGGTTCTTTTAACAAAGGGCTTGAGGAAGGTCGTGCAGAAGGACGTGCGGAAGGCGAGGCAATCGGCTTGGAAAAGGGAGAAGCAATTGGCTTGGAGAAGGGCGAGGTTATCGGCTTGGAGAAAGGTAAAGAAGCGGGTAAATTAGAAGAAAAAATAGACAACGCCCGAAAGATGAAAGAATGCGGTGTTGGTATCAACATCATCTCCACCGTTACAGGGCTTTCTGCCGATGAAATTGAAAAACTCTGATGAATGTCATATTAATAAAAACAGCTGGCGATATCGCCAGCTTTTTTTTTCTACCGCAGGTGTGGGAGAAGAACTTACAATCTAACTGAATTTTCCAATTATTTCAACACCGCTCCCTTGCTTAGTCGTTATACGGGTTCCGTTGATTTACCACCTAGCCTATTTATCAAAAATATTCGGTGCGCAGTTGTAGTTTACCACAAAGTTAATCTGGTTCAGGTTTGAAATCGGTGTGCAGGAAAAGCTACGATGATACGGGAAATATTGTCTCAAATTCTTTTTTTGTGTGTAATTATCTATATCTAGATACAGATCTATAAACATCAAATCGATATCAGTTAATTTATTTTTGTCAAAAAACTCAATTTTATTTCTTTATAGTACTCCCCATTTTTTGACAACTGGTTAATACTTTTTTCTCTAAAAATTCAAAATTAATGATTTCTCGTTAAGCCGCCTTACTTACAAGGTAAACTTTCGAAGGAACCTTAATTTTGCCAAGACTTTGATGTGGTCTTCGCTCATTATAGTAGCTTATATAGTCACCTATTCCATTCCTTAAGACCGACACGTCATCCGTTGGATATCGATAAACATACTCTTGCTTGATAGACCGCCAGAAACGCTCAATCCAGATGTTGTCCTTGCATCTGCCCCTGCCATCCATACTGACTTGTATACCGTGTCCTTTTACCGCATTTATCCAGTCTGGAGACGTGTATTGGCTGCCCTGGTCCGTATTTATTATTTCCGGAGCTCAGTATTTGGATACACACTCATCCAAGAGTTCCGTACAATTGGATTTCTCCAATATTTCTACGTTTGTCTCGCTTTCACCCTTTTTTTCATAGTAAAGGGTGCTTCTGTTTATCTTCATGAGACTACAGTATCTGTTTCTGCTCAGGCCTGCTGGGCGTTGGCTTTCGAGGCTTCTTACTTCCTCTTCAGACCGGCTGCTTCGCAGGCTTCCGCAAAAAAATCTACCTCTATCGTTAATTGGCCAACTTTCTTAAGCAGCCTTTCATTTTCCGCCTTCAGGCTTTTCAGTTCTTTGCTTTCTGAATGTTCCTCTCCAAATACCGATCCTGACTTTTCTAGAAACTCCTTTTTCCAATCTGTGATCTGTTTGGGAGCTACACCGTATTTCTTGGCCAGCTCCGACAGAGTCTCTTTTTCTTTCAATGCATCCAGAACTACCTTCGTCTTGAACGCAGTGAAACTTGCTTTTTTTCCCATACTTTTTTTAGATCTTTTACAAAGATACGCTTTTTATGTACCTTTGGTGTTGTCTAAATTTTTGGGAGTATTATACTAAGAATACGTTATCAAAAAATGAAAGAAGCCAGTGAAAATACTGAATGGCTTGACAATATTAATATGACAGATTAAAAGTATTTTAGATGAAAATAAATTGTCTAATAATTCTGTTCACCTTTTTGCTAACATCTTGTGAATACAGGTTTAAAAGTGAACTTGAGCAATCAATTTGGAATCAATTTGGAATCAATTTGATAATAATAAAGATAGTTGTGAAGTTGAATTTTCAGTTTTTTTACCTAATCAATGGGATACAGTATGGTTTTTTTCAAACAAATATGAGTGGCGTGATATCTATCAAGAAATGGGCTTTAATCCACATTGTTTTATAGATATTGGAGATAGAATTATATTTGTAAAAAGTCACAGGGTCGTTTATTATCAAGAGTGGTTCCCTTATTATAAATTAAAGCAATGGGTTGGATTTGGAGAAGAAAAATTTTGCTTATCTAGAGATTCCGCTATTTTCACTGCAAAAAAAATTAAATTTTATGGACACGATAGCAACGTTGGCATTTTATTAAAGCTAAAAAAACATTGAGAAGCTGTTTAAATTTTTCTAAATTATTTTGTTAGGCATCAGAAAACAGAAGGCTAATTGAATCATAGCCACTGCGGTTTCCGTATGAAACTCGTAGTCGACGACCAACCTTCTGAAGTATTCCAATCAAGCGAAAGATCTTTCAACAATCCATCGTTATGGTACCACTTGGATTTTTGAAGGATACTCATCAAGACGAAGGACAACCTCCAAATCGCACCCCAAGGTGGCTTTTAGTGCATTGGCCAGATGTTCTCTCCGTCTGCGATAGTTTTTGCAAGACAAGGATACTTAAACACCATATTCTCAAACACTTGCAGTATACCCAAGCTGTCGTGGATATTGGCCTTATGGACTACTACGGCAAGGGGTCCCTCAAATTAATTTTGAATTAAATCTAAACAAATTCTATATTTGCAAGTAGAAACTTGTAATTTCGTATGGAAAAAGGGAAAAATATCTGCAACCAACTAAGGGAAGTACGCAAGGCAGTTGCCGATGCAAACGGCATCGACTACGCCCCGACACCATGCACCCACACTGGTTTCTGCAAAGGCACTTGTCCAAAATGTGAATCGGAAGTCCGCTATATTGAGAACGAGCTCAAACTCCGCCAACAAGCAGGGAAATTCGTCAAAATCGTAGGCCTTGCCACCTCGCTTGTGACACTGTCGGCCTGCAACGGCTCAAGAACAGCAAACGAAACTACAGATTCCTCAATCATTACAGAAGACTCCTTAGAAGAATATATTCCGACAACCGGTTTTACCGATTCCGTACCACCTCCACTTCCTCCACCTCCTCCATACGATGCCATCAACTTCTACTTATACCCATGGAATAACATAATGGGAGATATTAATGACTATGACGAGAACTACGAAGACAGTTCAAGAATATCAATAATTGAACCCTGTTCCGACTTAAGCACAGAAGAATTAAAAAAAGAAAGAGAAAAAATTAAGGACAGCAACGAAATTCAGTGGGAATTCGACAAAAATCCCGACTACAAGGGAGGCTTCAAGCAATTGCACAAAGAGGTTTATGCCAGCATAGAGGCAAACACCACTGTTAAGGCATTAAAGGATAAGATGAAAAAAGATGCAGTCCTAGTGGTTATTTTCAACATTGAAAAAGACGGGACACTAACCAACATAGAAGTTAGCAAAAGTAGCCATCCGGCCTTCAACAAAATTGCCACCGAAGCACTATCTGCAACAAGCGGCAATTGGATACCCGCACAACTATACGGCATTCCCGTCCGCACGCGGTTCAAAGTTCCCATTGTCGTTAAAGCTCCTACAAAAAGGTGAGCATAACAGAAACCCGCTTTCTTAAAAAAACATATTTATGCGAAAGATAACCATAATATCCGCCAGCGTATTTTTAGCTTCGTGCAATGTGTCCGATAAAACACTAGAGAACAACGCTATTGGGAATTTCAAAGTAGAGACGATTGCAGGAACCGATAGTCTGAAGCTATCGGGATTGTGCATGCACAGCAACATGGTGGTCAAAGGAATGGACGAGGTCCTTTTGGGCGATACCCTAGTGCTAAAACTAAAGGCAACAGCCCTACAAAAAGATGAAAAGAGCGGTTCTTTTAACTTGAGAGTAAAGCTCCAGCCACATACTAACGTAGTCGTACTGGGAAACAAACATTATGAAATATGGAACAGATTCAAATAAACAAGAGATTTCACAAAAAATGGGATAGGGAGAAAAATAGTCATCTTTAAAATTCAGTTGCAAGGTTGCAACCCGAGGCAAAGTAGGGAAAAGGGCGTATATTTGTAAAAGAATACGAAGTAAAGAAACAAGATGACCACAAAGCAAGCATACAGCGGCCTGAACGACGCAGAAGTAAAGGCTAGCCGAGAGAAACACGGTGCAAACATTCTGACCCCTGTAGGGAAAGAACCACTCTGGGAAAAATTCCTCGACAAATTTGCCGATCCGCTTATCATCATCCTCCTTATAGCCGGAACTCTGAGCATTGGCATATCGTGCTACGAGTATTTCACACTGCCGGGGCACGGTCTTTCGGTGTTTTTCGAGCCTCTAGGCATCTTTATAGCTGTATTACTGGCTACAGGGACCTCCTTCGTGTTCGAGCTGAAGGCCGACCAAGAGTTCTCGCTACTGAACCAAGTGAACGACGACGAGCCCGTTGAAGTGATTAGAAACGGCGTACACACCTCCATTCCACGCAAAGAAGTGGTGGTAGGCGACATTGTGGTGTTTAACACGGGCGAAGAGGTGGCTGCCGATGGCGAACTGCTGTCGGCTACTAGTCTGAAAGTCGACGAGTCGGCCCTGACGGGCGAACCTATCTGCGAAAAATCGACTAACGAGAACGACTTCGACGCCAACGCCACTTTCCCGACCAACCATGCAATGAAGGGGTCGAAAGTGATGGAAGGACACGGCATTATGCGTGTGTTTGCCGTTGGCGACCACACCGAGAGCGGAAAAGTCTACAAAGACACCCAGATAGACGACAGCACCAAAACACCGCTGAACGAACAACTAGACGGGCTTGGCGAACTGATAACCAAAGCCAGTTATGCTTTTGCCGCCCTCATCATCATCGGCAAACTGCTGGTCTACTTCCACTTTGCCCTGCCATCGTTCCTCATCACACTGCCTACCGCAGTGTTCTTCTACCTCATTGTAAAGAAATTTGACCAATGGAGCCGTAAAGCCATAGCAGCAAGTATAGCCGGCTACGTTGTCGTATTCCTCACACTAACGGTCTGGCTGCACGAACTGCTGATACCAGAAGCCGAACTGTCGGCACTGATGGCCTATACACTCAACACGCTGATGATAGCCGTCACCCTGATTGTTGTAGCCGTACCCGAAGGCCTGCCTATGGCGGTGAGTCTGAGTCTGGCCTACAGTATGCGTCGGATGCTGAAGAACAACAACCTGGTACGGAAGATGCACGCCTGCGAAACCATGGGCGCGACCACCGTCATCTGCACCGACAAGACAGGCACACTCACCCAAAACAAGATGCAGGTGAACCAGTTCTACTTCTGCAACGGGCAACCCGATGTCCGGCCCATCGTCTACGAAGATGTGGCAGTTAACAGCACCGCATCGCTCGACAACAGCGGCAAAGTACTGGGCAACCCTACCGAGGGCGCGCTACTACTCTGGCTGAACGGCCAGCCCGACGCCGCCCCTTACGAAGACTACCGCAACGCCAAAGTGCTGGACGAGATTCCGTTCAACACCGAGCACAAATATATGGCCACAAGGGTTGAGAGCCGCGTAAAAGAGGGCCAGGAACTGCTCTACATGAAAGGCGCACCCGAAATTGTGATGGACAAATGTCCGAATTTGGCCCCCGACGAACGGGAGCGCATGAACGCCTTCTTGAAGGACAGCCAGCAGAAAGGTATGCGCACTCTGGCTTTCGCCTATAAGGCAGACAACACCCCCGGACTCGACGACCTGACCATGTTGGGCATAGCGGCAATTGCCGACCCCGTAAGGGAAGAGGTGCCCGACGCCGTGAAAGAGTGTCAAGCCGCCGGAATAAAAGTGATTGTGGTAACTGGCGACACCGCTGTCACCGCCAAAGAGATTGCCCGGCAGTCTGGAATCTGGACCGACGATGACGACCAATGCGACGACGGAATCCGCCGTATCTATACAGGACAGGAAATACAGGAGATGCCATGGGAAGAGCTTAAAGCAACAGTAAAACAAGTAAAGATTGTCTGCAGGGCACGGCCTATGGATAAAAAGCGGCTAGTGAAGGCTCTGGTAGAAAACCGCGAGGTGGTAGCTGTGACCGGCGACGGCACCAACGACGCTCCGGCCTTGAAGTCGGCCCATGTAGGTCTGTCGATGGGCGACGGCACCAGTGTTGCCAAAGAGGCCAGCGACATCACTATAGTCGACAATTCGTTCAGCAGCATCGGCAAAGCAGTTATGTGGGGGCGCTCGCTCTACCAGAACATACAGCGCTTCATCCTCTTCCAGATGACGGTGAACGTAGCCGCCTGCCTGATTGTGCTGATTGGCGCCTTCGTAGGCACACAGTCGCCTCTGACAGTCACTCAAATGCTATGGGTCAACCTGATAATGGATACCTTTGCGGCTATGGCGTTGGCATCGTTACCACCAAACGGCAACGTAATGAGAGCCCAGCCACGCAACAGGGAAGACTTCATCATCAACAAAGAGATGAAGAAACGCATAATAGGCGTAGGAATTGTATTTACCGCCATACTGTTCTCGTTGGTCTATGTGTTTAACCGTTACGACATAACCTGCATGACCGACCTGCTGAACCCAGTTGTTGGCGGAACAGGAATGAGCGAGAAAGAGCTGAGCCTCTTCTTCTGCCTATTCGTATTCCTGCAATTCTGGAATATGTTTAATGCCAAAGCCTTTATGACGGGAAAATCGGCCTTCCACCACCTCGGCGAATGTAAAGGATTCCTTTTCATATCGGCCATAATCCTGATCGGCCAAGTGCTGATTGTGAACTTTGGCGGAGAGATGTTCAACGTAACCCGCCTGCAGGCCACCGACTGGCTACTACTACTGGCAGGCACCCTACCCGTTTTGTTACTCCCCGAGATAGCGAGAATAACAAAAGAACTAACAAAAAGACAAGACAACCACTAAACAAAAAATAGGGATGGAACCAGGGGACATAGTAATTGGAGTTTTATTTTCTTTACTTGCATATATACTTTTTTATGTCTTTAAATACACAAAAGAACAAAACGAGGCAATGAGCAATGCCCAAGACATCATTGCCCAGTTACTGAAAATGGGAAATTATTCTGGAAATAGATCCATAGCTAACAGTCTAATTGGCGATTTCTACGAAAAGCACAACACAGACCACGACCGCTATGGAATGTCTCCATCTCCAAGCAGTTTCATCAGTGAAATCCTCACTAAAACGAGAGGCAGTAAGGCTTTAGATATTGACTACGACATTATTCTGAAGCATAAAAATTTTGCCTTCCGCCGCGACCTTGTCAGACTACTTTTCCAACTGGCAGCCGTTGGCGACGGAATAAAGAACGA
Source organism: Bacteroidales bacterium UBA3297 (assembly GCA_002362105.1). Lineage (GTDB taxonomy): Bacteria > Bacteroidota > Bacteroidia > Bacteroidales > Paludibacteraceae > Physcocola. Next base: position 94,074 of record DETD01000017.1, on the reverse strand, counting down.
CGAATGGGACTACATTCTGCAAGCAATGGGCCGGTTGAAGATGAACAAACGCAACTACGACTACTGGGCAAGGTACTACTCCCCACTCCGCACCGAAGAAGATGACTACTCGCAATACTATAGCGACGAGGAGAAGAAAATATACAACACCACCACAGCATCGCTAAAACCCTACCTCGAAATTCTAGGTTTAAAAGAAGGATTCACAAAGCAGGAACTCAAAACCCAATACCACAAACTGTCACTAAAGCACCACCCCGACATGTGGGAAAACGCCAACCGCAAAAAAGAGTGCGAAGTGATGATGACCAGCATCAACGACGCGTACGCACGGGTTATGGCAAGTTTGTAGCCGTGAAACGGCATAATAAGAGCCTCCATTATTTTTAAAAGAGGGATATGAGAGAAAAACAGATAACGCCAGCCGATGCCGGCAACCATGTATTGCGCAGCCTCTACGAGACAGCCTTCCCCGAGAACGAACAGATTCCATGGGACGACCTGATGCGCCTAATAGACCAGATGTCGCTGGACTTCACTGCATATTTTACAGGAGAAGAATTTGTTGGTTTTACCATAATATATCCCCGAAAAGAGTTCAACTGGTACTGGTATTTCGCCGTTCGTAACGAACTGAGGGGGAAAGGGCTTGGCCAGAAAATTCTGACCCAGTTGATAGAGAAATACAAGGGTCAAGCCTGCGTACTCGATATGGAAAGCCCCTGTCAAGAACCATGTCCGAATCTGGAACAAAGGATGCGTCGCCACAACTTCTATCTACGCAACGGATTCCGCGACACTAACGTCTACCGGACCTATGGCGACGTAGACATGACAGTGATGATGATGGGGCCTGGCACGTTCACAATGAAAGACTGGGATGACATCACAAACGAGTTGAAGGAATTCTGGTGGCCTGAAGAATAGAAACAGAAGGAAAAGAATGAGCAGAACAAAATTTGAAAAGTTAGCCAACGAAATGACCAAGGAAGACTTGGTGGAAATGGTGCTGGCCCTTTACGATTCTAAAAAGGAAGCGAAAGACTATTTTGAGTATTTCTTGAATCCGAACGAAGAAAAGGCTGAAGAGAAATGCAAGGCAGTGTTTCTGAAAGAATACACCAAAACTGGGGTGCGCCCACCTAAGGGCCGCATCAGCAAATGCAAAAAGGCGCTACAAGACTTCGAGGCATTGCGCCCAAGTGTAGAGCGAAGAATAGACGTTCGGCTCTGTATGGCCGAATTGGCCTGCAAATACGGAATGAAAAACTGGCGTATTTGGGAGAAAAACTACAAAACGATAGAAAAGGTCTTTGCCGATACCCTTCTGCTTATTTCAGACCACCACTTGGTCTACCAGTACAGAACACGCATCGACACCATTCAGCAAACAGCTTTGCAAGCTGGTTTTTGGAATTTGGATGTTGACGAAATCCTTTTATAAAGGGTGTGATTCAGAGAACCACACCCTTTGTTATTTGACAGTACTAACAAAAGACCTTAGCGTCCAAGACTCCATTAGAAAAAGTTCTTTCTTCACAAGGTCAGCATTCATCCAAATACGGATTCCCAAGCACAAAATAGGGACAAGAATAAGAGCCAGTTTTACTTTGCCTTTCAAATCGTTGATAGGAATTCTATATAAGGCTTTGATTGGCGAAAGGAAATTAACCAGATAAGCCTCAGGGTCGTCCTTACTATCCTGCAACTTGTTCAAATAAGAATAGGTGCTATTCACCTTACCCGACACATTACTACCAAGTTGAGCCGCAGTATTGGCATATTTTGAAAATTGTTCGTATGTCAGACCCGACAAGAAAGGCGATAAGAATCCGAGTTTACTCAAGATAAAAGCCTTCGACGAGTTAAAGAGCGTGGAAGGATCTACCTTTTCAGAAATGCCTTCCACCTTACTTTGGAGGTAGTCGTAATTAGAGGCAATTGTGTGGTCGATAGAAGGGTCGATAATTTCAGGAGCCCTATGCAAGACATAAACAACAACGACCCCATTTCAAATAGATTCAGCAAACTAGACAATGATATAAAAAATTTGAAATTTAATACCTACTTTTGCTACAATTAAGGAAAGCGGAAAGTTTGCAACCTTGCAGATTTTATCTGTTGACATCAAAAAGCTATATATTTATACAAACATCAAAAAATAACATTATGGGTAAAAATCACACATATAGGCACAATATGAATAATTTTCCAGAGGTCCATTGCCACAAAGGGGGGAAACGGCATCTTTGAGCCAGACGAATTAACAGAATAATTTTAAAACTACCAACAACGCATATTATATGGAAGAAGTTATAGAATTATATTTAGAATTAGCATTTATAGTCTACATAGTCTATTTCATACTATTGGCCATAGTCTTTGGAATCATCGGATTCTTATTAAAAAAGGTGTTCCATAAAGACATATCAAAAAAGAAGATGTTCATTTGGTTCCTCATCATCCTAGTGCTCCCGTTTGCCTTTTTCAAAGGTTGCAAATCGTATCTGGACCACGGTTATGAAAAGTACCGTCAGGAACGGAGCCAAGAGCCATTCGTGCGTAAATTCCTAGCCGAGAATGAAGCTTCAAGCCTGGTTCTGCCAAAATTCAATGTCGTTTCTTACGAAGGCGGAGGAGGCGAGAAATGGGTTATTGAGTTTGAAGAACCAATCGACAGCACCCAACTTAAAAAGTTAGACCAAAGCGGGACTGCAAAAGTGAAAGGCAGAGTGCTTTTCTTCCCAATTGTGCGTGGATATTCAGAATCGATTGATCCAGACTTTTTGAAAGATGATGATGAGACCGAAGTTGCAGCGACAAAGGCGATAGATTCAGACAAATTGAATGATGAAGATGATGCAGCAAGTGAAATCGAAGTTGCAGAAACAAGTGCGATTGCTCAAGACGATTTGAATGATGAAGATAATGCAGCAAGTGAAACCGAAGTTGCAGAAACAAAGGAGGAAGAGGAGTCAGACTACAAATACGATTATCGTTATTTCAAATTAGAGCTATTGCCAGACTGCAAAACAGCCGTCCTTATTTATGCATACCACCAAACTTGGACGGGGCATTATAGTTCGGGAAGTTCATGGTCTAGCCATGACGATTAGTGTAAGGGGAACAGATATTCCCCCTACAACCCCGTTGCCAGATTTTTGAAACGGGAAGTCGCTAGTTAGAAGCACATTGCAAACTGGTCGAGCAAAAAAAGAAGGGTGTGATTCTGAGAACCACACCCTTTGTTTCTGTTTTTCGTCTGTTCTGTCAAATTACTTTGCAGCAGTTGAATCAGCCTTAGCAGAATCTGCAGGAGCTGAAGTTGAGTCAGCAGCAGCAGTAGTGTCAGCCTGAGCAGCAGTAGTGTCAGCCTGAGCAGCAGCAGTAGTATCAGCAGCGTTGTTGTCAGCAGCTGGAGTGTTACCACAAGAAGAAAGTGCTACAGAAGCACATACAGCGAAAAATAAAACTACTTTTTTCATTTCTTTATAATATAAATTAAACAACATTTATTTGCTTGTCATTGACGATGCAAAGATAGATATCTTTTTCAATATATCTTCACATAAAGACTAATTATTTTTACATTTTTTTTGATTTAAGGTAGACTATACTGATTTCTAACATGTTAGAAAACATATAAACAGGCTACATATTAACAAAAATATTGTGTTAAAAAACACAACTTTAACGAGCCCAATATATAATTCAACTGAAAAACAATCATATAGACCGTTTTAACATTTCATTACATTTAACAAACCATAATTTGCAGACACAAAAACGGGCTGGCAAGTTACCACTTACCAACCCGTTTATAGTTTAAAGTTGCCACGTTAGTCTTCGAAAATGCCAAATTCCTCGCAATATGCGTAGTTTGCTTCCAAAATAGCACCAATAAGGTCAGAAGGGAGTTCTTCAGAACGTCCGTCCTCTTCCACATGTTTACATACCGTTTGGAATTCCTCCTCTTCGTCTATTTCAACATCACGTTCCTCGTCACCCTCGAAAAAGCCCTTCGACTCGTAGTAGTCGTATTCGCAATCGAGAATGTATTGGATTTGTTTGTCGGTCACTTTCCCCTTATAATCGGGGAAGATATTCTTCTGAATGTATTCGATGGCTTTCTTGTCGTCGAAGCATTCAAGATCGTCGTTCTCTTCTTTTGCCATATTTTTTCGTTTGTTTATACTTCACTAAAGTTAGACAATATCTGCAAAAAAACAAAGCAGAACGCCGACATCCGACAAAACAGGCTCCATCGGCCAGCAACCAGGGCACCCTCCGTTATGCGTAATTGCGCTCGCCAAAGATGCTGGTGCCAATTCTTACCATCGTGCTTCCCTCTTCAATAGCAATAAGGAAGTCGCCACTCATTCCCATAGAGAGTTCTTTAAAGGTAGGCACATAAGCCTTTGCCTCGTTGAAAAAAGCGGCCAGCGAGTGGAAATCGGCACGTATACGAGCCTCGTCGTCGACGTGAGAGGCCATTCCCATAATGCCCGAGAACAAGATGTGCGGATATTTCTCAACAAAGCCGCCAGCCTTTAACGTTTCGCGGAGGCCGTCGATTGAGAAACCGAACTTCGTCTCTTCCTGGGCAACGTGCAGTTCAAGCAAGACCGGAATCTGTCGGTTGCACTTTACCGCCTGTTTCTCTATCTCGTCGAGCAAGCGCTCGGAGTCGACACTGTGTATGAGGGAAACGAAAGGGGCAATATACTTCACCTTATTCGTCTGCAAGTGGCCAATAAAGTGCCACTCTATATCTTTAGGCAGTTCGGTATATTTGGCCGTCATTTCCTGCACATGGTTTTCTCCGAAAATACGCTGCCCCGCGTCATAAGCCTCGCGGATGGCATCGGCAGGATGGAATTTGGAGACAGCCACCAATCGAGTACCAGAAGGTAACTGCGCTGTTATTTCAGCAATCTTAGAAGCTATACTCATAATTATAAGACCCCAATTACATTTAAAAAAAGTATTACTCTGCGTCGGCCTCAGCCAAGAGGTCGAGGTCGTCGGCATTGGAACCGACACCCAGCTGTTTTTTCTCGGGGGTGAGTCCGTTGCCACCATTCTCAGAATAAGGGAAAATATCCATAATAGTGGTATCGGCAATAGAAGTCACCTCGTAGTCAGACATCGTATCTTTAAGCGACTCGGTCAGGTGTTTCCAAGCACTGTCGATGTCGGAACCGAAGACCAAAATGGTGCTGGAGATGCGTTTTTCAGTACCCTTCACCTCATCGACCGAGATAAAGACGACCTTGCAACGGAACCAGCGGTCACCCTCCTCGTGAGGGAATATTTCGTTTACAGTGGCCTTCTTCAAGCCCGCAATAGCAAACTCGCCAGTAACATAAGGAGCCACTTCGCGGCTGATACGTTCTTCCGCCTCGGCAAAACTGATGGCGTCGACCAAATAGGTTTCGCTCACACGTTTAGCTTTCCCGGTGGAATCTACTTTTCCATATTTCACTTTACATTCAAACCAATTGCTCATAGTATTCAATTTTATTTTAGCGGAGCAAAGATAAACAAAATTAAGTTATATGAGCAGGCTTTCGGAAGAGATAAAAGAAGAGCGACAAAAAAAGGTGCCACACTTTACAGTATGGCACCAAATATAAGTAGCTGTAAAAGACCAGACTATTTACTTGATGGTAAGCACCACGTGGCCCGCCTTCAACTTAGTGTTGGCAGTAGCGCAAGGAACCACCTTACCCGAAACAATAGCATCCATCAGATTGTCGATGATGGTAAGCGAAGGTTCGGCAGTGTTCATCTTAGAAATGACGTAAATCTGGTAGTTGCGCGAGTTCTTCACGCAAGCCTCCCATTCACGCTGGCGCATGAAGAAAGTCTTCGAATCGTCGAGGATACCCTTACAAGCGATAACGTATTCGTGAGAATCGTTGATGAAGTCGTTATCTTCAACCAAGAAATCGTAACCCTTCTGAGCATCGCCATTCTCGTTCATCCATTTAACACGGCCAGGGTACTTCTTCTGCAAGTGTGCGTTGAGGAACTGCTGGCTCTTGATTTCAATTTTATCGGCCAACTCGCTGTCGGTATGGATAATGACCGCCTTGTCGTCGGCAATAAGCTGACGTACCTTGTTGAGGGCGGCATCTTTCTCTTCTGAAAGTTTGCTGAACGCCTCGGCACTCTTCTGCATAAGGTTAGAAGCAGAAGTATTGTGGTCGTTCATCAGTTCGTTAATCTTTGCAGTAGCCTTACCCTGCAAATCGTTGATAGCCTTTGTGCAGCTTTCCATCAGCAAGCCGATGCTTTCGGTAGCCTGTGCCTGCAACTTGTTGAGAGACTCCTTATTTTTCGCGATAATCTCGGCCAAGTCGACAGATTCCGTTTCAGCCTTTTCAGAAGAAGCTGCAGAGTCGGAAGAAGTAGAGCTAGCGAACTGCTCGGTTTTAGCTTCGGCCTTCTCTTCCTTGATAGGTTCGAAAATAGAAGAAACCGTTTCGCTAACAGTCTTGACAGTCTCGTTGAAAGTAGACTTGAAGTCGTCGATATCGATAATGCCACCTTCCTGCAACTTCTGGCGGACCTCAGACTTAATATCGTCAACAGCCTCCCTCACGTTCTGGAAGAAGTCGTTGCTCTGTTTTGGCTCTTCCTGTTTCTGGCTTGATGCGAACTGGTCGGCCGAAGAAGACTGGGAAGTAGAAGTCTGCTGAGTTGGCTGTTGTGGCTGAGTTGGTTGTGCAGACTGCTGTGATTGAGCTGGTTGTGCTGGTTGCTGAGACTGAACAGGCTGTCCACTAAGAACAGCACGCAACTTGCCCAGTTCAGAGCGGACTGCCATCATATCGTAGCTGGCGTCGCTAATGAGGCAGGCAGCGCCCTTACCGGCAGCAGCGGCAGCCTCGGCAGCCGATTTCACACTAGCGTCGTCGTTGATGACAACGACAGAAACCTGAACGCCCTCGGCAACGGCCTCGTTTACAGCATAAAGGTAAGAACCAGCCAGCGTGTCGACACCGGCAGTAACAATAATGATACGCTTAGTTTCGGCATCCTGTTTCTTCAACTCAGCAACAGACTCACGGATAGCGGTAGATATTGGCGAACCAGAGTTTGGCATAGGAAGGTTGTTGATTTTCTGCTCGAACTCGTAGCGTTGGTTAACACCTAAATCGACAGAACGGATAACCAGACAAACCGGGCCAGATGCCATAAAGGTTTTAAGACCGGTAATCTGTCCGAAGTCAACCATCGGCAGGATTTCTTCTAAAAGTACACGTTGAGCAAAAAGTTTACCGTTGCCCTCCATATTGTCGGAGATGTCAACGAGGATGTCGGTTGCGTTTTTCATTTATTTTATAGTGTTAGATTTATGCTATGATATTGCGAACTTTAAACAACTTACTAAAATAGCAATTTTTTAACTGTTTTCATAAATACATCCAATAAAAAACGTTTTTCCATACTTTTTGCGAAGTATAAACAGCACCGACAAACATGTTTAAAAAATTAAAATTTGGAATAACAGACTGGATAGTATTAACGGTTCTCACAATTGCAGCAGTGTTGACTTGGTACAAAAATCAGACCGGATTCAGCGGGAAAGGCAACAACAAGTGGAATAGAGACAGAAGAAAAGGTCTTATATTGCGACTTAATGTGGAGTTCACGCTGTTCATATTACAAATATGTTGACTTAGGATTACCCAGCGGCAACCTATGGGAAGCACATAACATAGGGGCAAAAGAATATTGGGAGCAGGGCGAGTATTTTGCATGGAGAGGAACCACCAGCAAAGACACTTTCACACAAAAGAATTACAGCCTTCCATTCAATAACCAGGACGACAACATATCAGACGTTTTCAGCACACCGGTCTATGACAAAAAAGGTAGAATATGCGACAGGATCTTAAACGATTATGACCGCATTAAAATAGACACATTTTTCAGAGGAGACACACTTATAATAAGGCGGATACCCACTTACACCGACTTTAAAGAATTAATCAACGGCTGCAATTGGTGGGTTCCAGATTGGAAAAAATTCGTGGTTGGCACCTCAAAGACAAACGGGAACGTCATAATTTTTCCTCTCACAAATCACAAAAGCGACGCGACTATGAGCACCAACAAATGGGATCTGCATGAAGGATGTTACTGGACTTCGTCTCTTTGCTTAAACGACCCATCGAAAGCCTTATACCTCTGTTTCGACTGTAATAAGCCAAGAATACTTTCCAAGAACAGATACGAAGGACTGTGCCTGCGTTACATAATAGAAAAGACGCCCCATAACATTAAGTAGAAGTCTGAACAAAAGGTACAAAGAGGTCACTTCTCATCCCAGTTAACCAGATAGACTTTTTGTGTAGCGCGTGTAAAAGCCGTATAAAGCCAACGCAGAAAATCGACATCGCGCTGTTCCTCAGGAACGAACCCCTTGTCGAGGAACACACAGCTCCACTGTCCGCCCTGTGCCTTGTGGCAGGTCACCGCATAAGCAAATTTGACCTGTAAGGCATTGAGGTAAGGGTTTTCCTTCATCTTCTTGTAGCGTTCCCGTTTGTTCGGCACATCGGCATAGTCGGCCTCCACCTCGGCATAGAGCCTGCGGTTGTCGTCGTACGAAAGCGAAGGCGCCTGGCTTTGAAGGACGTCGAGCATAATTTTCGCGTCAATCTCCACATCGTAGTCCGGGAAGTAAAGCAGCACATCGGCAAAACGGAAGCCGTAAAGGTCGGCATGGCGCCGCACGCGCTTCACCTCGGCCACGTCGCCATTGGCAATAAAGTCGAGTTCTTTCAGTTCGCGGGTCCAGAAATAGTTATTCTTCACCACCATTACCAAATCGCCCGACGAAAGTTCATCCTCACGGTAAAGGACCATGTTGCGGATGCCGTTGTTAAAGACATTCACCCGTTTGTTGGAACGGGAAATGACAATAGTGTCGTCGATGCCATAGTAGCTGTAGGCAGAAGCAATTTCCTCAACAAGTTCGGCACCAGAAATTTTCTGGACATCGGAGAACGATTCCGTCACAATATCGGGCAACGAGCCGTCGTAATCGGGCATAAGCAAACGCATCTGGGTTGCGTTGTAGAGGATGCCCGACTCCTCGGTCTGCCGCACCACATCGGTAAGGAAGTACTCGTAGACCAAGAAGCCGCACCTTTCAAAACCCGTCCGTTCAAGGGCCGGGCTAACCAGTTCTCCCACAGGCGGCAGCTGTCCTAAGTCGCCCACAAAAACAATGCGGTTACCCTCACCGTTATACACAAATTGGAGCAAATCGTCGAGCAAGCGCCCCGAGCCGAAACTACCCTCGGTAGAGCCGTTGGCAATCATCGACGCCTCGTCGACCACAAACACCGCATTCTTATGGCGGTTGTAATTAAGGTCGAACGCGCCATCGAGTTCGCCCACCACCTTTTGGCGGTAGATGAACCGGTGGATAGTAAAGGCCGGGCGACCGGCATAAGACGACAACACCTTGGCGGCACGCCCCGTAGGCGCCAGAAGCACGACATCTTGCTGGAAGCCCACCAGGGTGCGGATCAGCGCACTAACCACAGACGTTTTACCCGTACCGGCACAACCTTTAAGTAAAAAAACCGTATTTTGTTCAGAAGAGCAGATAAAAGAGGCCAGTTGGTCGATAAGTTCGTCCTGCTGAGGAGTAGGAACGAGACCGAATTCAGCCTTAATTTTATTAGCCAGAAACTGATTAACCATATTTTTGAAATAAAAAGTGGGTAAAATTGACTATTATTTTTGTTTTTTCCTAAATTTGCAAGAGGATTATAAAAGCGACAAAAAATAAAAGAACATATAAAATTATGATTAAAACAGTATTGAACGCCGTATTGGTCGTTGCCATATTAGTAATGGGGTTCTTGCTTTGCAAGAGTATTATAAAGCCTATCGACTTCAAAGACGCTAAGGAAAAGCGTCAGACAGCAGTCATCAAGAAGTTGGTCGACATCCGCAAAGCACAGGAATGCTTCAAAGACAATTATGGCCACTACACCGCAGATTTCGATTCATTGAAGACTTTTGTTAAGGAAGGCCAGAAGAAAGTGGTTGAAAAGAAGGGTACCATCACCGACCAGCAGTTGGAAAAGGGCCTTACCGAAAAGAAGGCTTGGGAGATGGTTTACAAGAACAACGGCGCAGATGCTGCAAAATATGGTATTGAAGATTTCGAAGCATTCAAGGAGTACTTCCGCCGCGATACCGTTTTCCAGAGCGTTATGGAAGTTGAGTTCGGCAAAGATTTCCCAATCGACACCCTCGACCTCGTTCCTTTCACCAACGGAAAAGAAAAGTTCGAGATGAAGGCTGAGATGAAGTTCAACGAAAAGTCTGGTTTCAGCATTCCTTTGTTCGAGGCTAGCGTTTTGAACAACGTATATCTTAACGGTCTCGACAAGCAGGAAATCATCAACCTGAACGCACAAGCTAAGAACTTGGAGAAATTCCCTGGCTTGAAAGTTGGAGACATTGAAATTCCAAACAACAACGCAGGTAACTGGGAATAATAATGCACGATATAGAGATTACACAGTCTCTTCTAAAAAGCATAAATCCAACAGATTATACAATATCCATCCGGCTTCGGCCAGGTGGATTTTGTTTTTCCCTATACAGCAAAACAGCGCGCGAGTTTACCGCCCTCTACGACGTTTCTGCCGAAAACATCGACGACGTTGTGAGCAAAATGGAGCGCATAGGTTTAAGAGGGAATGAATTCTGCCAAATATACGTGCTGGACGACTGTGAGAAATGGACCCTGCTGCCCGCCAATATGGAAGGGACAGACCAAAACGCCGTTTGGAAATTGAACTTCGGTTTACAACCCGCCGCGCCACTGTGCGAGGCCGACATTGCCACCGCAGGAACCAAATGCCTGTTCGAGGCCGGTGAGAACAGCCTTGCGCTGAAAAAACGCTTCACCAACGCCCGACTTTTTCCGATACAGGTAGCCGACATTGCCTACTCTCTTCAGGGTAGCCAGAACACCGAGGGCGGATTTATGGGATTGGACGTGAGGGACAAACAGATGTGCCTGTATGTGGCCAACAACGGCAAACTGCAACTGGCCAACGCTTTCGGCTACGAAACACCCACCGATCTGCTCTACTTTGTAATGAACACCCTACGCACCTTCTCGTTCAAACAAAACGAGGTGCATGTAGAGCTATGGGGAAAAACACCCGACACCACCCTACAACTCTTAAAGCAATACATCAGACACGTGTCGGTTGCCGAGCCCAACAAACTGTTCGACTACGCCAGCAACATCAAGAAACTGGCCAACAAACACGAATACTACGACTTATTCAACATAACAATATGCGCATTATAGGAGGCGAACTAAAAGGGCGGAGATTTATGCCGCCAACCAACCTGCAGGCCCGTCCGACAACCGACATGGCCAAAGAAAGTCTGTTCAACATATTGAACAATATGATCGACTTTGAAGAGACCAACGTGCTCGACATGTTTGGCGGGACAGGAGGCATAAGCTTTGAATTCGCCTCAAGGGGATGCCAAGACATTGTTACCATCGAGAAGTGCAACATCAACTACAACTTCATCCGGAAAACCATAAGCGAGTTGGGTGTAGCCAAGCAGATTAACCTGATTAAAGGCGACGCCTTCAAGTTTGTGGGCAGCACCGGCGAAAAATGGGACCTGATTTTTGCAGACCCGCCCTACATGCTGAAAGAGCTGCCAACCCTACCCGACCTCATCTTCGAGAAAGGGTTGCTGAAAGAAGGCGGCATCTTCATACTAGAACACCCGAAAGAGTATAATTTCGCCGGTCACAAACACTTCAGCGACCACCGCAACTACGGACACGTAAACTTCTCCTTCTTTAAAAACGGAGAAGCGCCAACAGCTGGCGACGATACAGAAACTGACACTAACGAATAAAGAGAGGCGATATGTCGACAATAAAACTACAGGGAATGAAGTTCCACTCGCTGCACGGGGTGCTGCCGGTTGAGTCTGTCATCGGCAACGACTATGTGGTGAACATCAGCATAGACACCGACACCAGCAAAGCTGAAGAGAATGACGACCTCGGCGGCACCATCAACTATGCCGAGGTGTACGACTTGGTGAAGGGCGAGATGGCCGTTGCCTCGAAACTGATTGAGCACGTTGCCAACCGCATCAGCAAGAGCCTCGTCGAACACTACCCTGAAATAGACCGCCTTGAAGTCGAGGTACAGAAAAGACGTCCACCCGTTAACGGCGAAGTCGACTATGCCAGCATCACATTGCGTTATGAGCGAAAAAAATGAGAACAGTTGGTTTAGCGACCTGCTGCTAGCCTGGTACGCCGACAACGGACGGCAACTGCCTTGGCGCGAGACCAAAGACCCCTACAAGATATGGATTTCGGAGGTGGTGCTCCAACAAACCCGCGTAGAGCAGGGCCTACCCTACTACCTTCGGTTTGTAGAACGTTTTCCCACCGTTGTTGACCTGGCAGAAGCCAGCGAAGACGAAGTGCTGAAACATTGGCAGGGACTGGGCTATTACAGCCGCGCACGCAACCTGCACGCCGCCGCCAAGCAAATCAGCACAGACCGCCAAGGAAATATACCCGACACCTACGAGGGCCTACGGGCCATGAAAGGAGTGGGCGACTACACCGCTGCCGACATTGCCGCCCTGGCTTACGGACTGCCACACGCCGCCATCGACGGGAATGGTTACCGTGTACTGTCGAGAGTGTTCGGCATCGACACCCCAATTGACAGCACACGCGGGAAAAAAGAGTTTGCCCAACTGGGGGCCGAATTGGTCAGCCAGAGCAAGCCAGGCGAATTCAACCAAGGTCTGATGGATTTGGGTGCAACCGTCTGCACACCGAAAAATCCGCAGTGCGAAAGCTGTCCGCTAACCGACAAATGCCATGCCCAACAGCACAACAAGTGGCAAGAGTTGCCAGTTAAAGAGAAGAAAACCAAGGTTCACGACCGTTTTTTCTACTATTTCCACATCACACTCCCCGACGGCCGCATACTAGTAAAACAGCGGAAAGACAAAGACATCTGGATTGGTCTGTTCGACTATCCAATGGTAGAAAGCCAGTCGGCACTGGAGCAAGCCGAACTGTTTTCCAGCAAAGAGTTCAAGCAACTGAAAAAGCGGATGAAGGGGCTGACCGTTACCGGTGAGGGCAAAAGCCTGAAACACCAGCTCAGCCACCAAACCCTGCACACCACCCTGTACTACTGCCAAGCAGAAAAAGCGGAACTGAAAGACAACGAGCAAGCCGTAGAGGTAGACGAGTTCAACCAACTGGCCATACCACGACTGATAGAGTTGCTGGGAGGGAAGAAATAGCCTATGCCACAATAGATTTATGTTATTGAACATAAAGTTACTAAAAAGAGGCGCTGGCATTTTGCACAGAAAAAAGAAGTATTTAAATTTATAGGAAGAATGGAGGTCTGCCTCCGACTAAAAACAAAATAAACTCAAAATTAACCACAAAAACCAACAACTATTATGGCTTCAGTAAACAAAGTAATTCTAGTGGGGAACGTAGGACACGACCCTGAAGTAAGATACGTAGAAAAAGACCTACCTGTAGCGACCTTCTCTCTAGCCACAACAACCCGTAGCTATAAGGCTAAAAACGGCACACAGATACCCGAACATACCGAATGGCACCGCATTGTTTTGTGGAGAGGCTTGGCAAAAATAGCTGAACAATACGTAAAGAAAGGCACACCAGTCTACATTGAAGGCAAACTGCAGACCCGCAGTTGGACCGACCAGCAGGGTATACAGCGCAGCGTAACCGAAATTGTAGGCAGCGAGATGCAATTACTGGGCAAGAAACCAGGAGAGACAGAAAGCGTGCCTGAACAGCCAAAAGCAGCCTCGGAGCCAGTACAGGATTACAAAAAAACAGACGCTCCGGTAGAAGACGACGGGCTACCCTTTTAAGGAAGACGGTACTGCTATTTAGGCACTGAAAAAACACAAAAACGATTCAAAATTCGTATATTTGCAGAGGTGGCATTTTGCCATCTCTGCTTTTTTTTCGACAAGAGGGGAAGCACGACTAACAAAAACATACAACTAATTGGACACGAACCCTTTACCGGCATTAGAAATAGACAACATCCACAACCTTCTGGCAACAGCCAGCGGCCAAAGTTTGCTGTGGACGGCAGCAATAGGAACCATCGTCTTCCTATACCAGCTATTTCTGTGCTCGTATTACGAATATTCGCTCTACTCGCTTTCCAAGAATGAGTTAGGACGGATTGCAAGTTCAAATTCAGAAGAATACCTTTCGCTGAAACGGTTGTTGAAACACCCTGCCGGCACCCTGTCGGCCATAGTGGCGGGCTACTACACCGCCGTAGCAGGCAGCATCTGCTGCATCACCCTGCTGACCAAACAGCTGGTAACCATAACAGGCGTGGGCGGTTCGCTGCCACAATGGCTGCAACTGCTGGCCGAACTGCTGGGCAGTATGCTGGTGACCATGCTGGTAGGCGACTTTATACCCGCACTGCTGAAAACGAAAAAACGCCAGCATACCCTCTACCTGTTTTCGGGACAGATGCTGTTCTTGAGCCTGCTGTATAGACCCCTGGGACACATTTTGCGGAAAACGACCAACATTGTCGACCGACGCCTAGAAGTGAAGACCCAGCACCGCATATCGCTTGGAGAGTTGCAGGAGACCCTGAACACCGAAAACGTGAAGCAGAACGTAGAAAAGGCTATTTTGGAAGGGATTGTAAACTTTGGCAACATCTGCGTTGATGAAATCATGCGTCCACGCGTCGACATTGTAGACTTGGACATTGCCTACAACTACAAAAAAGTGCTGGAGATTGTAAAAGAGTCGGAATACTCGCGCCTGCCCGTCTACGAAGACAGCATCGACAACATAAAGGGCATCCTCTATGTAAAAGACCTGCTGAACTACATCAACGAAGACGAGAACTTCGAATGGCAGAGCCTGATACGCAAACCCTACTTCGTGCCAGAGACCAAGAAGATAGACGAACTGCTGAAAGAGTTCCAAAGCAAGCATATACACATGGCCATTGTGGTCGACGAGTTTGGAGGAACGAGCGGCATAGCCACACTTGAAAACATTCTGGAAGTGATTGTAGGCGACATTAGCGACGAGCACGACGACGAACAGAAAATGTTCACCGCACTCGACAAGCACAACTACATTATGGAAGGCAAACTGCTGCTGAACGACTTCTACAAGATAGACAAGATAGACCGCACCGTTTTCGAGAAATACGACGCCGATGCCGACACCCTGGCAGGGCTGTTGCTTGAAATAAAGGGCGACATTCCGGCAGTAGGCGAAAAGATAGAGGCCGACGGCTACCTGTTCCAAATAATATCGGCAGATAACCGCCGCATAAAAAAAGTAAAATTGCACATACCAGACTAGAGAATGAGAAACATAAAAGGCATACTGGCACTTGCACTATTAGCAGGTATGGCCCTGTTGAGCGGCTGTAACGACTACCAGCCCAAACCGCGCGGCTACTTTAGAATAGACCTGCCGGAGAAGAGCTATACCACCTTCAAAAACAACAAATATCCGTTCACTTTCGAACTGCCCGACAGCACCCTGTGCCGTGTGGTGGAAAAAGGAGAACGCGCCGACGACAAATACGGCTTCAACATAGTCTACCCGTATCTGCGCTGCGTTATCTACTGCGACTACAAGCCCGTAGAGAACAACTTCAGAGAGATATCGGAAGACTTCCGCACCTTCGTATACAAACATGCAATCAAAGCCGATGCCATCACCGAACAACCCTACGAGAACGCCGAGCACAAAGTGTATGGCGTGATGTACGAGATAAAGGGCGACGCGGCTTCACAAATACAGTTCGTACTGACCGACAGCAGCAAGCACTACTTCCGTGGGGCCCTCTACCCCAACGTAAGTCCGAACGCCGACTCGCTGGCTCCGGTAACCGAATATATAAAGGCCGACATTATGCGCATGGTTGAAACCTTCAATTGGAAAAAATGAAACAGAAAAACATCTACATATTAGGGGCAATAGCCGCCCTACTCGTCGTATACCTCTTTTCCGAAAAGCTATTCTTCCGTTGGGACCTGACTTCGGAGAAAAGGTACAGCATTTCGGAAAACACCAAAAGCCTGCTGAAAGACCTGAAAGGGGAATACACCATCAAGCTATACCTGGACGGCGACTTGAGTGCCGGCTTCCTGCAACTCAGAAAATCGGCAAAAGAGATGGCGGAAGAGTTTTCCGCCTACACCGACGCCGACATAAAAGTGGTGTTCGAGAACCCCACCCAGGGTGCTAATGAAGAAGAACGCGACAAACATTATGGCGAACTGGAACGCAGAGGGCTGACCGTAATGCGCGAAGAAGAAGACAAAGACGAATACGGCCAAACCATTACCCGCATCGTCTGCCCATGGGCCGAAATCAGCAACGGCAAGCGTAAGAAGCTTGTCAGCCTCTACCAAGACAACCGCGACCGCAGCATCGACGAGAACCTGAACAACGCGAGCGCGAACCTGGAATATGCGCTGACCGACGCCATCCGCCAGCTGACAAAAACCAATATAGACCGCATACTGTTCACCGAAGGGCACGGCGAGTTGCCAGAAATACTGACCTACGACGTGTGTGAAAACCTGCGCAACTACTACCAGATAGACCGTGGCGACCTGCGTGCCTGCTACTGTCCCGACAGTTTGTTCGCCTACAAGGCCATCATAGTGGCAGGTCCGACCCAGCCGTTCAGCGAAAAAGACAAATACCTGATTGACCAGTACGTGATGCACGGCGGCAAAGTAATGTGGCTGATTGACGGTGTACACATCTCGCTCGACAGTCTGCGAACAGCCAGCGAAACCATAGGAGTGGGCAACAATCTGAACTTGGAAGACCAGTTGTTCCGCTATGGCGTACGCATCGAGCCTGTGCTCGTACAAGACGAGCAATGCTCAAAACTGCCAGTGAACACGGCACCAGAGAACGAGGCTCCGAAATGGAAACCAAAACCATGGTACTACGCGCCACTACTGCTGACCTCGCCCGTCCACCCTATCAGCAAGAACATCACCCCTGTCAAAAGTGAGTTTGCCAGTCTGATAAAGGCCGTAGGCGACGACAAAGACATAAGACGCGACATACTGCTCGTAACATCGACCAGCAGCCGCATCCAGCAGATGCCTAGCATTGTGAGCATGAGCATTGTGAACATCGACCCACGCGAAGGTTACTTCAACGTTGGCAACGCGCCAATTGCAGTAGCCATGAAAGGCCACTTCGCATCGAACTTCAGCCACCGCCTAAAGCCTGAAGGCATCTACAGCAAGACGCCACAGTCGAACCGCAGCTACGAAACAAAAATGATTGTAATTGCCGACGCCGACATCATCTGCAACGATGTCATACCAGGCAGCGACGGGCAGCCCAAGATCGTGCCACTGGGCATGGACCGCTACGAAGGCCGCCAATACGGCAACAAAGAGTTCATTATGAACTGCATCAACTACCTGACAGACGATGAGGGTTGGATGCAGCTACGCTCGCGCGAACTGCAACTGCGCCTGTTGAACAAGCAGGCCTCCACCATCAGAAAATTCTGGCAGATAGCCAATGTAGTACTGCCACTGGTAGTGCTCGCCCTACTCGGCGGAGGCTATTATCTGGCAAGAAAGAGAAAGTACACAAAATAAAAAACGGCAGACCAAACGACCCGCCGGCCAGCAGTCGGGCAGGAAAGAAAAAGGCCGTTGCCATAAACAGAGACAAAAATAAATAGTATATTTGTGTAACTGATATGGACTTTTAGTAACTGAAAATAAGAAAAATAAATAAAAGACAGAAAAATATGAAATTTACCGCATCGAGCGCAGACTTGCTTGAGCATCTGCAGAACATCAGCCGTGTAATCAACAGCAAAAACACCCTTCCAATTCTCGACCACTTCTTGTTCAAGATTCAGGGCGACAAGTTGGAAATGACCGCATCGGATTTGGAGACGACCATCGTAACCAGCATGCCGATAGCCGACGTGGAAGGAGAAGGCAGCATTTGTGTGATGGCCAACCGATTGTTGAGCACCCTGAAGGAGTTTGCCGACCAGCCACTGACCTTCGACATCAACCTCGACAACCTCCGTATGGAGTTGATAACCGAGACCGGTCACTACGACTTTACCGGCGAGAGCGCAGACCAGTTCCCTGAACTGCCTGTATTGGAAGGAGACATCAACACCGTCATCTTCCCAGCCAAAGACCTCCAGTTCAACCTCGACAACGTAGCCTTTGCCGCATCAACCGACGACAGCCGTCCACAGATGGCTGGTATAGGATTCGACATCAGCACCGAGATGACCACCGTTGTAGCGACCGACTCACACAAGATGGTACGCATCCGCAACAAGAACCTCAAGGGTCAGAACAACGCCATGTTCATTCTGCCACGCAAGCCAACGGGTTTGATGCGCAACATACTTGCCAAAGAAGACATGGATGTAGAAGTGCGTTTCGACCGCAGCCACATCCACTTCCAGATGAGCAAATACACACTGGTCTGCCGCCAAGTTGAAGGTAAATATCCAGCCTACAACTCGGTTATACCAACCAACAACGAGTTTAAACTGATTGTAAAGAGAGATTCGTTCATCAGAACCCTCCGCCGTGTTGCCGTATATTCGAATGCCGACAACAACCTCGTAAAACTCGACATTAACGAAGGTTTGATTACCGTTTCTGCACAAGACGTAGACTACTCTATCTCAGCCGAAGAGAAGTTTGTCTGCCAATACGACGGTCAGCCAATGACCATCGGCTTCAAGAGTCCATACCTCCTTGAGATATTGAACAACTTAAAGACCGACGAGGTGGAAATCGACTTGCAGGACCCACAGCGCGCGGCACTTTTATTCCCATTCAACAGCGACGACAGCGAAACCCGCGAACTTCTGATGCTGATAATGCCAATCATGATTTAACAGCTACACTTATCCACGACCTGCCAGCCGGGCGCTTTTGCACAGTTTTCTGCAAAAAGGACGGTCGCCAAAGCCAACAGCCGGCAATAGTGGGAAGTTAACATATCAGGTAAAATGAAACTGAATCTAACCCGTCCGCTCGTCTTTTTCGATTTAGAGACCACCGGGGTCAATGTGGGGAAAGACCGCATTATAGAGATATCGTTCGTAAAGGTTTATCCGAACGGAGACGAAGACATCAAAACACGCCGCGTCAATCCGGAAATGCACATTCCGGAAAGTAGCAGTGCCATTCACGGCATAACCGACGAAGACGTGAAAGAGTGTCCGACCTTCAAAGAGATAGCGCCAATGCTGAAAGAAGAGTTGGCCGACTGCGACATAGCAGGCTACAACTCGAACAAGTTCGACGTACCACTGTTGGCCGAAGAATTTTACCGGGCAGGGGTGGAAGTAGACCTGCACAGCCGCAAATTTGTGGATGTACAGACCATTTTCTATAAAAAAGAGCCCCGCACGCTGACCGCAGCCTACAAGTTCTACTGCAACGCGGAACTGATAGGCGCACACGGCGCCACAGCCGACACCAAAGCGACCTACGAAGTGTTGAAGGCCCAGTTGGACCGCTACAGCGATATTGAGAACAACATTGACTTTTTGTCGGACTACACCAGTTTCAACAAAAACGTAGATTTTGCTGGCGCCATGGTCTACAACGACCAACACGAAGCCGTGTTCAACTTTGGCAAGCACAAAGGCAAAAAAGTGACCGATGTGCTGAAAGCAGAACCGGGCTACTACGGATGGATGATGCAAAACGACTTTTCGCACGACACAAAGGCCATACTGACCAAGATTAAAGACAGCATGAAAGCCGAATCTGCTCCGGCAAAGCCCGCGGCAGGGAACGCACCGGCCAGTCAGGAAAGTTTGAACGCACTGGCGGGTAAGTTCAAAAAGTAAGACATAAACAACACCTAATAACGAAGAAACGGGTTCCGACAAAATCGGAACCCGTTTCTATTTTTATTTGTTATTTTGGATTTAGCAGACCGCTATAATTTGTTATAAAAGAGAATTACTTGATAATTACAATCGGGTTATCAGTCAACCTTCCGTTTACCTTGAACCACCGTTTGCAATCAGGTTTATTTGCATTATGGTCAGAACAATGGTAGGTAATAACATCCTTAGAGCCATCTTTCCATGTAATGATGAGATTTTCTTGCATATCGGCAGCACCATCGATTTCACCAAAGACAAGAAAGTTTTTGCCATAAACATTTGTTAGTTTGAAGCCCTCAAAAAAAGCAGGCAGCATCTTTAGAGAATTTTTCTTGACACTGTTAATTCCACCATTCAGCGCGTAAGTCTTACCCTGGAAGGTAGCAGTAGCGCCACTAGCAACATAATGCTTAACATCTGTAGAGTCTAACAAGTCGTTACCCTGGGCATCGTATACAGAGATACAAATAGAAACAGGATACCAATCAACAATCATAGAACTTTCTTCTTCAGAGTCACAAGCACCCATAAACATACCAGAAAAACAAACAACCATCGCTAGGAATACATGTTTCATTACATTCATTTTCATTTCTTTTTAAATATTAATTAAACAAAGCAACTGTGTAATTTATCTATTTCAACAATTCGCACAAAAATATAAAAAATCATATACTTTCCACACATTCAACTAAAAATGATATAACAAAAGCGCATAAACGTAAGTCCACCATCACTTTGCACACCCAGATTTTCTATTCCATTCTGCCCCACTTCATTTCCTCACCATTCCTGTCGTATTCCTTACGTTTTCCGGTTGGCGGTTCGGTAAGAGTAATGCGTACCACAGCCGTCCGGCCGATGCTACGGGCCACAGCAGCCTCGAAAGCATCCATATGCTGGGGCAGGAAACGCACACAGATTGCCCGCAACGCCTCTACCTTCTCGGCAACGTCAGTCACCATTTCCGCCTTGCCAACGGCCATAGCCGAACGGTATTCCAACGTAAAACTGCCGTCCTTAGGTCCGACAGTAGGCTTGCAGCGTGAAACAGCCGACAAGTGAACAACCGGATTAGCCGCAATGCAATCTAACTTTTCGCCATCGGGCGCACAATGGAAGTAGAACGTCTTATCGTCGGTAGCCACCAGGTTCAGGGGCACCCCATAAGGAGATCCATCGGGCTTGGAAAAACAAACCGTAACAAAAGGAGCTTTCGCAAACACCTCAAGCGCAAAAGAGGCATCCATCTCTCTACTTTTCTTTCTCATAACCTTAATTATATAAGTATACCATTGGTATGATCAATTTCGTGCTGGATGATTTGGGCCGTAAAGCCGGTGTACTTAGTGCGTTTACGTGTAAAGTTCTCATCGAGATAAACCACCTCAATATCGTTATAGCGGACCGTCTTTTTCGAGCCAGGCACCGAAAGGCAAGTCTCCTCCACAAAGTACTGTCCGGTTTTCTTCACAATAACCGGATTAACCATCACCAGCTGTTTAGTCCCCTTGCAGAACACTATAATACTCTTATTCACCCCAATCATGTTAGCCGCCATCCCCACACAAGTATCGAGATGGGCGCGGAGGGTATCGAGCAAATCGGCAATCACCTGTTTATCGTCTTCAGTAGCGCGTTCAGCCTTTTGCGAGAGAAAACCGAGGTCGTGATTTAGTTCATGAACCATAATCAGAATTTTTTATTCATAAAGTTACAAAAAAAGAAGACACGACCGATACCACCACAGCCAGAGGGCATCACCATTTATAGGGATAACAGGACGCACAAATCATCATTTTTTAGGATGTTTTAGTAGAAGGTGGCACGGTAATTTTGCACTATAAAAAAAGAGTAAAAAAATAACCGTACGAGAGATGAAGAGGATAATAAACGCTATGGTACTGACCTCGCTAGGAATAGCGACAGCTTTTGCGCAAGAGGCGATTCCCACCCAATATGACTCGTTGCTAAAACGATTGGAATTCCTAGAACAACAACAGGCTATTATCCGTCAGCAGCAACACACACACAAAGACACCGTTGTGATTGTGAAAGAGGTGCACACACCACAAGCAGCAACACCGGAAAACAACCAACAAGACGACAAGGAGGCAAAACACTACGATGGCGACCCTTCGTTCAAAAAATACAGAATTGGCAGCTACGGCGAAATGCTGGTACGCCACAAAGACTACAGCTATAATCGCTGGGGCGGGACAGGAACCTACAGAATGGACCGTTCGGAAATATCGATACCCCGCTTCACACTAGGCGGAGACTATAAATTCAGCCGCTGGTTCCAACTCGGAGCCGAAATTGAGTTTGAGGCCGGCGGTGTAGGAACAGAATGGGAGCAGGAAACGGGCTCAGGCGCTGAAAACGGAGAGTTGGAAAGCGAATGGGAGAAAGGAGGAGAAGTCGCCCTCGAGCAGTTCCATATTACCGTTCCATTCCTGCGCCAGTTGAACTTGCGGATGGGTCACATAATAGTGCCGGTAGGCATTACAAACACGAACCACGAGCCTATATTCTTCTTTGGAACCAGCCGTCCGGAAGGCGAAACCTACATATTTCCATCGACCTGGCATGAAACCGGTATCGAAATCTACGGTACACTAGGCCACGGCTACAGCACCTTCGACTACAGTGCGGAACTGGTAAACGGGCTGACAGTGGACGGTTTCGACAAATACAAGTTTCTAGGCGGAGCCAAACAAGGACTTTTCGAACAGGACGTGTTCTCAAGTCCGGCACTTGTCGGACGCCTAGACTACAAAGGAATTGCAGGTCTAAGAATAGGGGGAAGTTTCTACTGGTGCGACAATGCAGGTAAAAACTCCAACTTTCCACACTATTACAGCACATTCAAAGTGCCCGTGCATATTTTCAGCGGCGACGTACAGTACACTAACCGTTGGATAACAGCCCGCGCAAACGCCATACACGGTAGCATAGGCAACACCACAAAGCTGACCCGCTCGACACTGGGACGCACCAGCGCGGCCTACAGTGGCAACACACCGGTAGCGAAATACGCGGTAAGCTATGGCGGCGAACTGGGCGTAAACGCCGGCAACCTCATCCACACCAGAAAACCACTGAAAATTTATCCTTTCGTCCGTTACGAGTACTACAATCCGCAAGAGAAACTAGACGACGGCTGGGTAGGCGAAGTGGAGGATCCACGCTGCCAGGTTGCCGCATGGACATTCGGCGTAAACTGGTATGCACTGCCATACCTTGTTGTAAAAGGCGACTGGACCACACGCCACATCGGAACCCACAACGCATTTGACTGGAGCACCGACTACAACTCGGAGAACGACTTCTCGCTAGGAGTGGCCTACGTAGCGTGGTTCAACAAGAAATAAAGAATCAACCAATTTAACAGAAAATAAAATGAAGATGAAATTCAAGTATGCAATCGCCCTGACAATGGGAGTAGCAATGACATCAGGCATGATGACATCGTGCGACGACGATGACGACGAGACCCCGAATAATGGGGCAGACGCCGCAACCATCATCAACAAAATTGATGCAAGCGACACACTGGAATACAATAGCAAGAACAAGAAGAACTGGAACGCATATATGAAGGTAGTAGCCAACTAC
Source organism: Bacteroidales bacterium UBA3297 (assembly GCA_002362105.1). Classification (GTDB taxonomy): domain Bacteria; phylum Bacteroidota; class Bacteroidia; order Bacteroidales; family Paludibacteraceae; genus Physcocola. Next base: position 70,441 of record DETD01000017.1, on the reverse strand, counting down.
CTGAAAACAGACGCCACCACCCTCTACAACGACTGGACAGAGAGTTACGAGAAAGGCGACGCTTACGCAGAAACCTTTAAGAACGCCGGAAAGAGCGGATACACCGAAACCTTCTCATCGGCACTGAACGCAACCGAACAGATTGTAGCCGGCTGCTCGGACATTGCAAACGAGGTGGGCGAAGCCAAGATTGGCGACCCGCTGAACCTTTGGCAGTCTGGCAAATATGCCGAGGCCCTCTATGCTGTAGAATCGTGGTACAGCTGGCACAGCCGTGTCGACTACAGCAATAACATCGAAAGCGTTAAGAACGCCTATTACGGCAGTCTGAACGGCAAAGTGGCAAAGAACTCCATCAGCGGACAGTTGGCAAAAATAGACGAGAAACTCGACAAAAAGGTTAAGAATGCCATCCAGAACGCTATTGACAAGATTTTGGCTATTCCACAGCCATTCCGCAACCACATCGCATCGGCAGAAGCGCTTGCCGCACAAGACGCCTGTGCCGAATTGAAGGACATTCTAGACAAAGACTTGACGCCAGCCCTGTCGAAATTCTCAGAAACGACCTGCGAGGCCATCAACAAAAATTATGTTGAAAAGGTGGTTGTTCCTACCTACAAGAGCCTGAAGGAAGCCAACGAAGACCTCTACAACAGTGTAGTAGACTTTACAAAAGCACCAAGCAACGCAGGATTCGAAACCCTGTGCGAGAAGTGGGTTGCCAGCCGTACCTACTGGGAAAAGAGCGAGGCCTTCTTGTTCGGTCCGGTAGCCGACATGGGTATTGACCCTAACATGGACAGCTGGCCGCTTGACCAGAACGCCATCAAAGGGATATTGGTCAACGGAGACTTCAACGGTCTGAACTGGAGCGGAGACTTCGACGAAGACAGCGAAGAAATTGCAGCCGCACAGAGCATCCGTGGCTTCCACACACTGGAATACCTCATCTACAAGTCAGGTAAAGCCCGCACCATCAAGTAAGCGGAATCAAAAAAAACACTACCATTGGGAAAGACTGTCAAAAAAGATAGTCTTTCCCAATAATGCGTATAAGAATCAGGTATAAAAAAGCATATAAATGAGACAAAAAACAGGCAATTATTTCTTCATTTTAGGTTTGATGTTTGTCTCTACTGCATGCAGCAAAGAAGGAATAACCGAGGAATATGTTGAAGTGCGCGACGGCTATGCGCTGTCGGCTGGCACATCGACCATCTACTCAAGTTCTGCCTTTGCGTATGAGACCGAATCGGACTGGCTCAGTGGAGACAACAAAACGCGTTGGAACCGCGGCAACACCCTTTACGACGACGGGCCCAGTGACAATAAAGGGCTAGGTCCGGTATATGCCGGCTACAGTTGTGGAAGCTGCCACAACCGAACAGGCAGAACCATACCTTCGGCATGGTCTGATGCGGAAGGCAGCGGAAAATACGGATTCAGCAGTATGCTGGTGTATGTCAGCCGCAAAAACGGCAAATTCTTCCAAGACTATGGGCGGGTAATTCACGACCAGAGTATTTACGGAGTGGAAGCCGAAGGAAAAGTGAAAATTGAGAAACACACCAAAGAATTCAAATTTCCCGACGGCGAGAAATACGAACTTTGCTGGTTCACCTATAACATAACCGACTGGTATGCCGACAGCATAGCACCCGAAGACCTGTTCTGCACCGTACGCATACCCCTCCGCCACGTGGGTATGGGCCAAATGATGGCCTTAGACCAGCACGAGATAGAAGCCCTGGCAGCCCGTAGCAACTATCCCGAATACGGAATCAGCGGAAAATGCAACTACATCACCGAACGGGGAATCAGACAGCTGGGCGTGAGCGGAAACAAAGCCCAACACGCCGACCTGACGGTTGAGCTCGGCTTCAGCAGCGACATGGGCTACACCAACAGCCGCTACCCGGAAGAAATCTGCCGGGGACAGCGCCAAGTGGCCCAAGGGAGCATGATGGGACTGCTCTACGACAAACTGGAAGCCAGTACCGCCGAAATGGAAGATGTTGACCTGTATATGCAAGCCAACGGAGTACCGGCAAGACGCGACGTGAACAATCCAACCGTTAAGCACGGCGAGCAGATGTTCTACAAGGCCAAATGTCACTTGTGTCATGTTACCACACTGCATACACGTTCAGGAGGTACTGTGCTGCTGAACGGAACCCGCCTGCCTTGGCTGGGCGGACAGACGATACACCCTTACAGCGACTACCTGCTACACGACATGGGGTCGGAAATATGCGGTGTAGGACTGAACGACAACTACCAGAGCGGACTTGCCATGGGCAACGAATGGCGCACCACCCCACTCTGGGGTATAGGTTTACAGAAAGTAGTAAACGGACACACCTACTTCCTGCACGACGGTCGCGCACGCAACTTCGTAGAAGCCATAATGTGGCACGGCGGAGAAGGCGAGGCCTCGAAAAACATATTTGCGAAAATGAGCAAAGAAGACCGCGATGCGCTAATCCGCTTCCTTCAGTCGCTTTAACAAAAACAGGAAACACAGCATAAAAGACAAAACAATCTAAAAAAGGAAAAATGAAAAAAACATACTTATCGCTGGCTATGGCAGCCGTCTTTAGCACCACAGCAACCGCACAAGACAACACCCAATACGTTCCACGCTCGGAATACGACGCTCTGTTGAAACGCATAGAAAAATTAGAACAAGAGCAAGCCACACAACACACGCCTACTTTTAGCGAGGGCACAGCGGTCCAGCGCCAAGACGCAGCAGACGAGCGCGACCGCCAGATTATAGAAGACAACGACTGCGGAGTAATACCAATAGCCGGACGCCAAGGTTTCGCCCTTCAGAGTAAAGACGGCAGGTTCGCCTTCAAACCCTATATGATGGTACAGACCACCGCCAACTATAACTGGTATGACGACGAGGGACTCGACAAGGCCTACAACCAAGACAATGTGGCCAATACGGGATTTGCCATACCATACGCCATTATCGGCTTCACGGGCAAGGCTTTCGACCGTTTGAGTTTCAATGTCAGCATGAATGCGGCAGCCAGCGGTGGGAACATACTACAACAAGGCTGGGTAGACGCCAAAGTATGCGACGGGCTGCAAGTAAGGACCGGAAAATTCAAGACACCGTTCACTCATGCCTATCTGACCATGCTGGGCGGCACACTTTTACCCTGCGTACCCACATCGCTGACCTCGTCGACCATTATGCCCTACACGCTTAACGCGGTAACACCAAACATCGGCACTGGGTTCGACCTTGGAGTAGAACTGCACGGACTATTCGCCAAACAGAAAATGAGTTACGAGATTGGCGTATGGAACGGAACAGGCAGTGCCGTAAACAGCGCCACCAAAACCTTCAGCGACGACTGGCACATTCCGTCACTGCTGTATGCCGGACGCCTGGCCTTCATGCCCAACGGCGTTATGCCAAGCACACAAGGCGACCCCAAACACCTGAACGACAACAAAACACTGTTTGCCGTTTCTGGAGGCATTAACGTAGAAAGCGAGTACGAGAGCACCAACGACCGCCGCTTCGGACTGGAAGCCGCATGGCTGCACAAACGCCTCTATTTGGCCGGTGAAATCTACACTATGCATGTGGGATTTACCGACCGACAGAAAATTGACGACCAATTCGACTATCTGGGCGGCTACGCGCAAGTAGGCTACTTCCTGACCAACAACCTGCAAGGCGCCTTCCGCTACGACTTCTACAACAGGAACGGATGGGATGCCAACGGATACCTGAACATGCCGGCAGTAGGTGTAAACTACTTCATAAACAGCTGTAACCTGAAGTTGCAGGCCATGTACCAGTACACAGGACGCACGAACCACGACACACAGCTAGACCGCGACAACGACGACCTGGGCATAGCCACCCACAAGGCTGTAATGCTGTTACAATACAGTTTCTGAACAAACATGTAAAAAAGCAGACATAAACAAAAAAGGAAAATGAAGATAAAGCACCTATTATTGTTGGGATGCACACTGGCAGCCACGCTGTTAGGTAGTCTGACCAGTTGCGACGACGGGAACATCAGGGAAGAAAACGACTTCTATATAGACGAGGGCTATGTGGTAAGAGTGAGTGGCACGCTAAAGAACATGGACCAATGGGGTTCAAAATACCAAATAGTGGTAGCCGCCTTTTCGGCTCAAGACTCGTACCCGCTACTCGCCAAAAGTCTGCCCGTAACAGAGAAGAAACAAGACTTCAAGTTTGAAGGAATCAACCCGAACTGCGAAAGCATTGAGCTGTGTGTGCTTAACCCCATCAACAAACGGGTGGCAACACTAGCAACCATCTACAGCAAGACCGCTGATCCGAACCACAAACTGGCCGACACCATCTACTTCAAAGCCGACAATCTGGATGCGGGTATGTTCGCCAACATACAGAAAAACATTTTCAGCAAGCGGTGCGCCTACTGCCACGGAATGGGAGAGACGCCAGCCGCAGGACTCTACCTGACCGAAGGGAACAGCTATTCGAACCTAGTGGGTGTCACCTCGAAAAAGATAGACAGCCTGAAACGTGTAGACCCGAACAACGCAAAGGGAAGTATGCTCTACAAAGTGCTGACCGAATACAGCAACGACTGCGGCTGGCACTACAACCACACCAACTTCTTTTATGGGAACGCCATGAGCAACCTGATAAAAGAATGGATAAACAACGGAGCCCCCGAATAAGCGCTGTAGAGAATGCCAATAATAAAGGCAGGTGTATAGAAAAGACCTGAAAAATAAGTATTTTTGCATTGTGTTTTTTGGCACAGCCAAGAATCACAATGCTTTTTAAAACAGACGATTATAAAGAACACAAAATGGCAACGAGCTACCAAGAACTGACGCCCAACAAAAATGTGCGGATAGAAATACAGGAATACACTCCCGCAAATGGAATAGGCGAACGTCATATTATGGTACACGCTACCAATCCACAACAGGCCGCAAAAGACCAGATAGAATCGGTTGTTACAGCATACCAAACGCTGCTTGAAGGCAAGCTAAGCGGCTACACCGCCGTTTTCCGCCGTTTTTTTGTCAGCGACGCCGCCAATCAGGAAGGCTTACTGGCAGACGCACTCGGAACAAACGGGCAAGCCACAGCCACCTCGGTAGTGGAACAAGCCCCGCTAAACGGTACAAAGATTGCCTTGTGGGCCTACTTTGTAGAAAATGTAACAACCCAACAACTGACAGACGGACTAACGGTCGTAAAGCACGGAGACTACAATCACTACTGGGGCGGTACACGCACCCTGCAGAATGGCAACAGCGAACAGCAAACCAGCCAGCTGCTCAACGAATACGCTAACCAACTAGATGCGGAAGGCATGACGCTGGAACACGACTGCATAAGGACTTGGTTTATGGTGCAGAATGTAGATGTGAACTACGCCGGCATGGTAAAGGCACGAAACGACGTCTTCGACCAGCACAACCTGATACCAGGCAACCACTTTATTACCAGCACCGGCATAGGAGGCCGGACCGCTGACAGCCGCGAGCTGGTGCAGATGAACACCTATGCGGTGAAAGGCTTGTCGGACGAACAAATCAACTTCCTATATGCCAAAGACCATCTGAACTCGACCGCCGACTACGGTGTCCGTTTTGAACGCGGTACCTACGTTGACTATGGCGACCGCCGCCACATCTTCATATCAGGAACAGCCAGCATCGACAACAAAGGCAACGTGCTTTATGTGGGAGACATAGAGAAACAGGTGTACCGGATGTGGGAAAACGTGGAGGCACTACTAAAAGAAGGCCAAATGAATTTTGACGACTTAGGCCAAATACTGGTATACCTTCGTGACCCGGCAGACTACGCCACCGTCAGCAAGCTGTTTGACGAGAAATTTCCAACCACCCCGAAAGTCATCGTCCTTGCACCCGTATGCCGGCCTACCTGGCTGATTGAGATGGAATGTATGGGTGTGAAAGAAATGAAAAACGAAAAATTCAAACCCCTATAACCAGTCGGGCCAACGGTGCCAACCGCACAGAAAGCCAACTCTGGTTAAAGGAACAACTAGTAGACGATGCCGCATTTACCTAAAACGAAAGGCGGCATCGTTTTTTTAGTACTACAACAAACTACCGATTATGGACAATACACTAAAAAAAGTTTTTGGAACTACCTACGCAATAATAGTCGTAATACTAGCCGCAGCTACACTAATAGAAGACCACTGGGGAACCGACTTTGCCAACCGCTATGTGTACGGAAATGCCTGGTTTGTGGCGTTATGGAGTATTTTTGCCCTTTTAGGGCTGGCCTCCGCCATAAAGCAGCGGGTATGGAGAAACCTGCCCAGCCTGCTGATGCACACCGCACTCGGCACCATACTGCTAGGGGCTCTATTGAGCTACACCACCGGCGAACATGGCTATGTGCACCTGATAAAGGAAGCCTCGGTCAACACTTTTGAAGACGAGAACAAACAGATCCACAAATTGCCTTTCGCTATGGCCCTAGACAGTTTCAGCATTAAGTACTACCCCGGCACTGAAGCCCCGATGGACTATGTAAGCTATATGACGATAGAAGGCGCGGACGAGATGGTGTCGATGAACCGCAACTACGTGAAAGACGGCTACCGTTTCTGCCAATCGAGTTTCGACGACAACGGAATAGGCAGCTGGCTCAGCGTAAACCACGACCCCTATGGAATAAAAACCACCTTTGCCGGCTACCTGCTCTTCATAATAGCAGGCATAGTTTCGCTGTTTTGGAAGAGCGGGACCTACCGAAAATTGTTGGGAAATCCGCTATTAAAGAAAGGTGGATTATTCCTATTCGCACTGACACTGGGCACCAACACCTGCGAAACCAGAGCTGCCGATACCACCAATGTGAAAAAGATACCCGTACTTTCGAAAGAAGAGGCGAAAAAGTTGGAACGCAAACAGGTCATCTATCAGAACCGTGTTGTTCCCTTTAATACCGTAGCGACCGACTTTGTAAAGAAAATATACGGCAGCGCCAACTATAAAGGACTGCTACCTGAACAGGTTGTGGGCGGTTGGAGTATTGCACCTGAAATATGGCGCAACGAGAAGATGATAAAGATTAAGAGCGCAGAACTCAGGCACCAACTAGGCCTAGAAGGCAACTACTGCAGTTTAGGAGACCTGTTCGACAAAGAAGGGAAATACCGCCTACAGGAAATCTGGAACAAAGAGCAACAAAGTCCCGAAATAAGCAAGCTAGAAAAAGGGATAACAGAAACCGACGAGAAAGTGGGCTTGATACTTATGCTGGGGCACAACACCCTTATAAAGCCCCTACCAACCGACGGAAGCATACCCCCACTCAGCGACACTAAAATAGACGCCGAGTTGCTCTATAACAAGGTACCGTTCACAAAAGTGCTGTTTATGGTCAACCTCACCCTCGGTCTGCTAGTCTTCGGAATACTGCTCTATAAAGGTATAGGGAAGCATAACGGGAAAAAGTGGATAAACACCTCGTTAAATGTGCTGCCCTTCGTTTTACTAGCCGCATTTGTAGTTCACACCATTGGCTATGGGCTACGCTGGTACATTAGCGGCCGCATACCGCTGAACAACGGGTTCGAGACCATGCAGTTCCTTGCCATGTGCGTCATGTTGCTAGCACTAGTATTGTGCAAACGCTACCGTTTTGTGTTGGCATTCGGCTTCCTGCTCTCAGGCTTCACCTTACTGGTCGCCCATCTGGGACAAATGAATCCGCAAATAACGCCACTAATGCCGGTACTGAACTCACCGTGGCTGAGTACGCACGTATCGATGATTATGATATCGTATGCCCTGTTCGCCTTTATAATGCTGAACAGCGTGCTAGCACTAGTACTGATGCGGGGCGAAAAGGACAGCCAACAGGTAACGCAACTGACACTGATAAACCGGTTACTGCTCTACCCCGCCGTGATACTAATCGGCATCGGCATATTGTTGGGTGCGGTATGGGCCAACGAGTCGTGGGGAAATTACTGGGCCTGGGACCCCAAAGAAGTATGGGCACTGATAACCCTGATGGTGTACGGGGCAGCCATTGCCTTCCAAGAAGCCGCCCTGTTTACGAAAGAGAAAAGTTTCCACTGGTATATGGCACTGGCCTTTCTGACCGTGCTGATGACCTACTTTGGCGTAAACTACCTGTTAGGGGGCATGCACAGCTATGCGAACGCATAGAGGGGAACAAAACTACAGGTTGAGAAGAGGACGAACAGCTTGTTCATAGTCGGAATCGATAATAGTCACCGGCTCGCCCATTTTAGAACAGCCCTCGATGTATGCCCGATTATCAGCCTTCAGGCTGTTTCTTGTGCAAGAAGAGGGCTCAATTCTAGATTCTATGTCAGAACGGTGTTCCACAATTAAATCAAAATTCGTATCGATATAGTTGTCAGACATCGCAAGACAAATAAAGCGGATAGCCTGCAAGTACATGTCGTCGAAATCCGGCCTCCAGTCAAAAGGGACATAGCACCCCTCAACAATAAGGTTTTGGTTGTTCTCGACAGCCGTTTTTATCATTTCGCGCACAATCGGCCAAAGATAAGCAGTAAGTTTGTCATCGTCCTCTGGAGTTAAAGAGGTATTACCACTACGAATCAGTCCCATTTTCAAATGGTCGATGGAGAGATACGGATAGCGGTATTTATCGAGCAGACGCTGAGCCAAAACCGTCTTCCCGGTATGTGAAGCGCCAGTAATCAGTACAATCATATTTTACACTACTAATAATAAACCCAGACTACCCGCGCACAAAATGAGAGAACGAAGGGTCACCCAAATGCGGATCGAATACAAAACCCTCGTGTTCGAACGCCTGCAATTGTTCGGGATGGGAAATCTGGTTCTGCAATATATAACGGACCATAGCACCACGACACGATTTTGCCCAAACAGCCTGCACTTTTAAATCGTCGCCCTTACGGACGTAAAACAAAGGCTGAATAACCCGAACTTCGGCACAGACACGCTTCCAGTCGAACAGGTGCTCATATTCGGCTGTAGAGAGATGGACAAGCACGCCATCGTCAGCCTTGACACTGTCAATTAAAAAATCGGTAAGTTTATCTCTCCAAAAATGAGAGACAGCAACGTCACCCGTAGCCTGAAGCCTCACACAATGTTCCATACGGTAAGGAACAATGGCATCGAGCGGACGGAGCAGTCCATAAAGAAAGCAGGTAATCCACAAATGCTTTTGTCCGAAAGCGAGCGCATCCTCAGTCAGCGACTGGGCACGCAGGTGTTTGTATGCCTGCCCGTTATAGGCCATAATAGCCGGCAGTTTCTCGGCAAAGCTGAAATCGCGGTAGCGTTGCCAGTTTTCAGCGGCCAAACTCCGGTTACAGTCTAACTGTTTGGCTAGTTCGGGAACGGTCAACCGGGCCATTTCTGCCGCAAGCACGTCAGCAACGGCCTGAAAGGCTGGCTGCGACTGTGGAGGTTGAGCCGCAGAAGAGAACATGATTTTAGCGTTGGCTAATAGAATCTGCATAAAGAGAAAAATAAAACAACTATCGATAGAATAAAAAAGAGACGGAAAGACTCCGCCTCATCCACCACCAGCCCAACAGACAAGCCTACTTGCCTATGAAGTCGAGAATCTGTTCAGCGTGGATTTTAGTCTTGATTTCCTTAGGGGTGAAAATCTTGGTAATAACACCCTCTTCGTTCACCAAATAAGTCGTGCGTAAAATACCAACAGTACGCCTGCCACAAGCCACCTTTTCGCCCCAGCACCCTAGAGTCTGCAACAAAGCGGTGTCGGTATCGGCAATAAGCGGGAACGAAAGCGAATGGGCGTCGGCAAACTTCTTCTGAAGTTCAACGCGGTCTTTACTGACCCCTATAATGGCATAACCAGCCACCTCCAATTCATCTTTATGCTGTTGCAAAGAGCAAGCCTCGGCTGTACAGCCAGAGGTATTGGCTTTCGGATAACTATACAACACCAGTTTACGACCACGGAAGTCGCTGCTTTTAATTTCATTACCATTCTGGTCAACGCCCAGCACATCGGGAATTCTGTCACCAACATTCATATTCGTAAAAATTAGAAGGATACAACGTACTATAAAAATACACCATTCCGTGCACCTAGGCAACACGGGTAAGAAAAAAATAGCGGTGTCACCCGAAAAGATTGCCACCGCTACTGAATATAAAGATAATCTTAGACTTAAGCAGTAATGTAACCGATAAAAAAGCAAACAAAACAATTACAATTACTCTAGGATAACACACTCCTTAATGAAACAGTGAAAGAATCAGGAAGAAGTGGAAAACAGTGCCAGCCAGCACAAAAACGTGCCAAATAGCGTGGAAGTAGCGGTGAGCGTCGTCTTTTACAAAAAAGTAAGAGCCCAACGTATAGAGCAACCCTTCTGCAACAAAGATGGAAAGGGTTTGCGTACTCAAAGAATGCCAAAAAGGACCTACCACAATAAGGAAACTCCAGCCCATCAGCATATAGAGGAACAGAGAGAGCTTCGGATGCTGGCCCAGACAGCAGACCTTGAAGATGCCGCCAGCAATAACCAGCAACCACTCAACGCCAAACATAACCCAGCCCAAAGTGCCACCCAACCCACAAATAAAGATAGGAGTATAAGAAGCGGCAATAAGCACATATATATTAATGTGGTCGAAGTAACGCATAACCTTTTTAGCGTGGCTTGGCAACACAAAATGGTATACGGTAGAAGACGAATAAAGGACAAGAACGCCCAAACAGAAGACTATAACAGAGAACTGGCTCTGCCAAGTGTGAGAAGGAACAAGATAGAGCAAGAGGAACAACATAACAGGAGCCAAAAGAACCCCTAAAAAATGAGTAGCGCTGTTTGCTACTTCTTCGTGAGTAATTGCGTAAGACATATTTCAAACAAAATTTAAGGTATTTCGACTAAGTTTTAACTGATGCAAATGTAGTAAACAAAAATTAACTTAAAAAAATCTTAAAATCTTATTTGTCCACACCAATCATTTTGTGACAAATACTCCGAAAAAGTGTGAAAAAAGTAAGATTTGTCAACGTGACAAAATGCAGAAATGAAAAATAAGAACTTGCATGACAATTTCGTATTTTTGTGACAGATTCAAACAAAAAAAGTATTATGGAGTATCTGCCAAACGATCCTAACATTTTGGTTTCCAGCATAAACATGCTGCTTCGAGACGAAGAATTTGACACTTTAGAGGCTTTATGCTACAATTTTAACCGCGAGCCGGAAGAAATAAAGGAATATTTGAAAAAATACGGCTACGTTTATAGCGAAGAGCAAAAACAGATGCGTCCGGAGGGCTACGACCAATAAAAACTACTTAAACAGGCAAAAAGTATGATAAAGAAGGAAAATATAGAAACCGCCTACTGTTTTCTACACCAAAAACAGCGAGTTTACCAATACTCCACCATGGAATGGCAGAAAGAAGACATTGAATACGCCATAGGTTCGTATATCGACACCATGGAACCGGAACTCTACGAGAAGATATCGGGGAACAAAACGGACTACTTACGTAACCACACCACTTTTGGAGACGACATAAAAGATGCCGTAGAAAAGTTGGAAGAGATGTTAAAATAAAAAAGAGGATGTACTTGGCGTACATCCTCTACTATTTTAAGTCAATCAGATTCGTATTAATAAGACTCGTTCTCGTTAGGGAACGCCTTACCCTTTACATCGGCACAGTATGATTTAACCGCATTCGTGATGACATCGTGAAGGTTCGCATATGAACGAACGAATTTAGGATGGAAAATAGGGTCCATACCCAACATATCCTGGCCAACCAGCACTTGTCCGTCAACGCCAACACCGGCACCAATACCAATAATAGGCACCTTAACCGCAGCAGCCGCACGTGAAGCCAAAGCCGAAGGAATTTTTTCGAGAACAATGGCAATACAGCCCGCATTTTCAAGCAACTTCACATCGCGAAGCAGTTTTTCAGCCTCGGCATCATCCTTGGCGCGAACACCAAATCCGCCAAAAGCCTTAACCGACTGTGGAGTCAGGCCAAGGTGTCCACAAACAGGGATACCCGCACGGATAATGCATTCAATAGTATCGACATATTCTTCACCACCCTCAATCTTCAAACCATCGACGCCAGTCTCCTTCATAATGCGGACCGCATTGGCAACAGCATCAGTCTTAGAGATTTGGTAGCTGCCAAAAGGCATATCGCAGAAAACGAAAGCATGCTGGCAGGCGCGTGCAACACTACGGGCGTAGACAATCATGTCGTCAACCGAAATAGGAATAGTGTTAGAATTACCCTGCATCACATTAGAAGCAGAATCACCAACAAGAATAGAGTCAAGTCCGGCCTTATCGAAAATAGAAGCGGTAAGATAATCGTATGCGGTCAGCATGGTGATTTTCTCACCTTTGGCCTTCATGGCTATAAAATCTTTGGAAGTAACTTTCTTTACTAAATCAGGCATAATACGTTTAAGAATTATAACGATACAAATTTAACAAAAGAATACCTATAAAAGAAGTCAAGCAGGGAAAAAAGAAAAGATAGGCACCAGGCCTATCTTTTGCTATATAAAAGGAATTTGTTTACTTGGTTTTAAAGTGGAAAATCAGCGAATCGGCAACATTCTCCTTTTCCCAAGGTCTGACGTAATAGAATTTCAGGAAATCGTCACCTTTGTCTTTCGCCTTAAACGTCCAAACCTCAGTTCCACCAGCGCCACACATAATCGTCTTACTTTCAGAAGCAGCGAACTCGAAACCGACAGAGTCGGCAGCGGCCGAACCCCGGTTCACCCAAATCCACTTGTAACCGGTAGAAGGGTTCGACTTCAACTGAACCTCAAACTTTTTACCCACCTTAACACTTTCCGTTTCTTCGGTAGAGAGCACCTTTGTAGAAGAGCTGCAACTAACCGATAAGAAAAGAGAACCAACAAGTAAGAAGAGTCGTCTTAACATAAGCGTAGGTACTATAGCACTTGATAAAACAAATTACTCGAAACGTTCGTAAGTAGGAGCAGTATTCTTATTACGCAAAGAATAAGAGAGGTAAATTTCGTGCGCCTGACCAGAGTACTTGGCAACCTTACCAAAGTTATAGTCGAAGGTATAACCAATACGGAAATTCTGGAACTCAAGACCTGCAGAGACAGCCAAAGGATTAGTACCCAGACCATCGATCAAATCAGGATGGTAAGTAAGTCCACCCCAGAACATACGGTTGAAGAAGCCGGTAACGTTCAATTCGGCAACATTAACCTTTTCCTTGTTCATCCAAGTCACCATAGGGGCTAAATCCCACTTGTCGTTAATCGTAAAAATATAACGTCCATACACATAAAAGTGACGTGAATTCTTCAACGTAGTAGCCTCACCTTCCTGCAAATGGGTAACCGAAGCACCCGCCAAAATGCGAGGAGTGATAAACTCGAAACCAAAGTCGAAGTCAGGACTAAACTTAGTCTGCTTGTCGAGCGGGAAATCACCATCGACATACGCTTCGGTAGGATCTTCGAGAATATATTCCGCACCATTGAAGTAGCCATACTGGACACCGGCAGAAAGACCGAGCGAAACGACCATTTCGTCAGCCAGGGTCAACTGATAGGCATAAACCAACTTCGGATTGAACATCGACTTAGCCACACCAATGTTGTCGTAAGACATAGACACACCGAAACCCGAATGAAGGTCGTCTTTAAACGTTTGTGCGTTAAGGACACCCGACTTAGGAGAATCCTTCATATTGCACCACTGGTATCGACCCAGCATAAAGATATCGATATCTGCGATATTACCAATACCGGCAGGGTTCTTGTTAATACGTGAAAAGAACTGTTGCGACAACATCAAGTCTTGCTGGGCACTAGCACAAAGAGCCAGGAAGAGCGACGAAATCAATATCAGTATTTTTTTCATAACGAATGAGTAATTATCAAATTAAGACTAAAGCAACAGCCTTCATTAATCGTTCAACAATTTAATTTCAACACGGCGGTTCTGCTCATGCTCTTCCTCGGTTTCGGCATTAGGAACAACCGGATCGGCCATACCTCTACCCACCGACTTAATCTTCTTAGGGTTGATACCCTTGTTGATCAACATCTCACGAATATAGTCGGCACGTTTTTGAGAAAGTTTCTTGTTGTAATCTTCCGAACCACGGCTATCGGTATAACCAGTCACCTGGAACGAGAAGCCCGGATATTCCTGCATAGCAGCGTAGAGTTCATCCATCTGTACCTCGTACTCTGGCTTCATATCAGACTTGTTATAGTCGAAGAAGAAGAGCACCCAGTTGAAGCCTTTAGGCTCCTCGATGGTGTGGTCCATAGCCAACTCGCGGTCGAAAACGAAATTGTAGTGTTCTGGGTAGTAGATATCGCCCGCCTTCTTACCACCGGCACGGTCGGAAAGGAAGTACATAGAACGACGGTTATACACCACATTGTAATCGTTAGCGCTAGAGTTGAACACATCGCCCATATTCACGCCCGGATTCCAAATAGACTCGTTACGGCGTTTGTGCGCAGAATAGAGGTCCATTCCACCTTTACCGCCAGGACGGTTGGAAGTGAAAATGAGAGCAGTGTCACCAACAACCAACGGATAGTCTTCCACATACTCCGTATTCAAAGTATCGGAAATAGGAGCAGGACGAGACCACATTTCCTCACCATTTTCATCCTTTATCTTTTCAATGAAGTACAAATCGCGTCCACCCTTACCTGCCTTAAACTCGCCAGAGAAAAAGATCTTCTTGCCACGTTCTGCAAGCGAAGGGTTATGGAAGCCCTTGGCACCCGGATGCGAGAAATTGTAACGGCCCATAGCGAGAGTAGAACCCTTAATTTGATTCTTCTCGGCCATAACGCCCTGAATCTTCATAAGTTTAACACCAGTAAACTTGTCACCCTCATCGTTTGCCTCATACAACTGCGTACCCGCAGCGCCATCGTTCGTCTTTTTAACGAAGTATATTTTTTTGTTAGCCTCGTCGTAAGCGAAAGTACCCTCAATGTTGAGCGCCATTAGTTCAGGGCAAACAATCAGTTCATCGAGGTCACGATTTTTTTGCGGATAGAACATATAGGCCGTATCGTTACGAAAGAAAACCAAAGAACCTTTCTTGTAAAGAGACATTGGCATTTCTTGAGACTTTGTATTCTTTTCAGAAGACGCAAACTCATAGAATCCTGTTCCGTATCGACCCTCAAGGGCGAAAGCCTGAGAGCAACTCAAAAGAGCAAGAGATGCGACAATTACTTTTTTCATAATGTTTCTATATTCGTATTAATAGAACTCAATTTTATTTGAACTTAACCAATTCGATAGTACCCTTCAAAGTACGTCCGTCCTTCTTAACGAGAACATAGAAGTAGGTACCAGGCTCAGCCAACTGACCGTTATACTGACCATCCCAACCATCAGGTCCCTCATAGACCATCTGTTGGTAGCGGTTAAAGATCTTGACAGGATAACCCTTCATGAAGACATCGTTCTTCGGATTGCCGTTGTATGGAGTGAACGCATTAGGCACCTGGTAGTAGTCGGCTACATCGATGAAGATAGTAGAAGAACTGAGGATACCGCAGAAACCATCGTCAGCAGTGCTGAAGAAAGTGTATTCACCATTCAGAGGCATTGGATAAGAGAAGCCTGCCTCGGTAGAATTACCAAGATACAATGTATCGTTAAACTGGTTAATCATGTACCAAGCCAAGTTGATGTTGGTGTAGCCTTCAGGAATGTTAACATTGAACTTAACCTCCTCACCCATCTGAACCTTATCAGTTTCAGGAGCTACTTCAATCGTGTAAAGGTTAGAAACCTGTACTTCTGGCGTGTAAACCGTGAACGAGTTTGCACAAACCTTATCGATTGCATAAACACCATATACTGTGTTCTTGGTTGGATTATGATAATTGACATTATCGATAGTAGTATCGCCGGTTGACCAAACGAACATCTGAGGGTTACCAGCATATACAATTACATTCATCTGTACGGAATTGGCACTGTCTTGAGTCTGACACAAATATGGAGTCGCATCAATACCAATCTTAACAGAGTCTTGAACCGACAAACCATATTCAGCAACCTGAACAGGACATATAGCATTCGCTGCGATAGCGCCTACCTTAATCACATTGAAACCAGATTTTGGACTATAGTGGATTGAGCTGCTCGAGCCTACAGAAGGATACCAAGTGTAATAAATCTCATCGCCAGGGAAGTTATTATCGACATAAGCAGTAACCTCAATTTCGTTACCCACACAAATTGGGTTCGTACCCTTAGTCAGACCCAAATTAACGTGGAGAGGAACACGGGTCGTTACATACGTGTTGGCGGTAGCGGCAGCCTTGTTCTCAACGCAGACAGAATCGTATGCGTCGACACTAATTATATTGTCACCAAGAGCCAAGGTATAAGAACGACTGAGTTTCGTATCTTTTACACCATCGGACCAGATGTAGTAAGCAGGGTTACCTCTTTCAACGGTGATATTCAAACCAACTTCTGCATCAGTACTGTTTTCCAAACACTTCTGGTTGATATTGTTATCAGCAGCAAGCGAAATGATAACATTCTTATGCATGGTAGCAAGCAAAGACTGGTTAACAGGTGAGTTTGCAGGACAAACGGGGTCGGCAACAGCAGCAAACACTGCAACCTTCTCGGCATAATTGCTTGTAGGAATAGCGATAATAGAGTTCACCGTAGAATCGCCATCGGTGTAAGACTTTTCGGTGTACAGCTTACCGTTTTCAGATACTGACCAAAGCACCAAGGTTGGGTTCTGCAACAAGTGCTCGAAGTTAGCCACAACAGCCAAGCCATTCGATTCGCAGAAGCTAGTATCGGCCTTCAACGTGAACGTGATAGGCAGCCGTGTTTCAGCAGGATACTCGAACTCATACTGAGCGGCGTCGGTACTACAAACGCCGTCAACCATTTTAACACCGAAGTAATGCTTACCCTCGACAGTAACAGGGAAGGTAAAGCTAGGAGTATCGTGATCGGTAGTAGCAACCAAAACGCTGTCGGCGTACCAGTTGAACTTATCGACATAACCACGGTTTGTTACCGCGTTGAAAGTAATACCTTCAGAGCTGCCCATACAGAACAAGTGGTCGTCGCGGTCGGTAGTGACTGTAACATCCAACTTCTTGTACAAACCAATGACGGTATTAGCAACAGGCTTGTTGTCGGTACAAACCTCATCAACAACAGAAGCCGCCAAATAAATCTGTTCAGTAGTATTCGTCAAAGGAGCCGGAGTCACCACATTGGTAGACTTAGAACCACTAGTAGTGGTAGACTCACTTGCCAAAGTACCGTTACCAGAAGGAATAGCCCAGAATACGTTTGTATTGTCAGGAGCGAGCAAATGTTCGAAAGTCAACTCGGCATTTGCAACCGCATTCTCACAAATATTCTCATCAGTAGTCAGACTGATTGTGATAGGCTGACGCGTCTCGACAGGAACTGAGAATGCAAACTCGTTAGAGTCACGCACGTTACATACACCATCGACAGCATTGACACCGTAAACGTGCTTGCCTTCGGTCTCAACTGGGAAGGTGTAGGTATATACATCGTGACCCGTCTTTTCAACCATCACGCCATCGGCATACCAGAAGAAGTCTTTCGCATAACCACGGTTGGTAGTGGCGGTGAAAGTGATACCTGTATTAGACATACAGAACAAGCTGTCGGAACGGTCGGTTGTAACCGTAATATCGAGTTGTTTGTAGAGGTCGATAACCGAAGAAACGGTCGGTACATTGTTAGGGCAAACCGCATCGACAGTAGAAGCTGCCAGAACAATCTGCTCGGTAGTATTCGTCAAAGGAGCCGGAGTCACTACATTAGCAGCCTTGAAGTTCGCATCAACATGATTCGTCTCATTAGCAAGCGTACCATTATTAGAAGGAACAGCCCAGTATATAGTAGCTGTACTTGGATCCAACAAATGGTTGAGAGTGACTTCTGCAGAAACGGTCTCGTTCTCGCAGAGGCGGTCAATAGTAGCCATCTCAATAGTGATAGGCTCGCGCAGTTTAGTAGGGATGCCGGCCTTAAACTCAGACTCGGAAGTCTTGTTACAAACCTCGTCCACCACATGAACACCAAAGACAGTCTCACCCTCGGTAAGCGAACCGAACGAATAATAATTGACAGGAGCCTTGGTGAAACCAACCTGAATGTCGTTCTTAGTCCAATAATAAAGAACAGGAACACCCTGTACGGTATTGGCCGTAAGTTTGAACAAAGCCTCAGGCGATTCCAAACAGAACATGCTGTCGGTTCTTTCTGCACTGAGCGTTACCTCGATAGGCGTATGAATGCTATAAGGGAACGACTTGGTCGTGCTACAATAATCTTTATCGGAACCAGTCACCGTAATCACACCCTGGTGTGGAAGTGTTTGAGGCAACATCACACTTGGTGTGGTAGTATTCTCATTGAGTTCAGTACCCGACTTCCACTCGAATGTAGCATTAGCAGGAACTACATCAGACAGAGAAACCGGCTGGTCGAACAAACAAACCACAAGGCTGTCTGGAGTATTGAACTCTACAAACGAGCGGCGGTGTACATAAACCTCCATCGTGTCGGTACAACCCAAACGGGTTTCGGTCACGAAATAGAAGAGGGTATCGACAGGGTCGTTCTCGGTAATCACATACGAGAACGTTGAGTCTTGGTTATTGATCGTTTCCAACGTACGCGAATTAACCCAGCGGTAAACCGGACGGTTGTGCGCACTTACAGTCACCTCAAACTTCTCGCCAATACAGAGAGTATCGCGGTAAGTAGGATCAAGCGGACCTCCGTAATCGAATACGACACGGAACGGATCAGATACGGCATAAACGCTGTCGCAAGAAAGAACTGGAGCCTTACCGTCGAGGATTCGGTTGATAACCTCCTCGTTAGAAGCAACGATACCACGGAAATAAGTAGTATCCCAGAAGAGAGGAGTCTGCTTGTTAAGTGTAACCATAAACGAGTCAACATCGGTAATCTCGCCAATGTTCACCCAGTTTACAGAATCCTTACTATACTGGTACAAGTAGCTAGGAGTTGTGATGTACTTCTTAATATCGTCCTTATTCAACACAAACAAAGGAACACTAACTTCCTCGCAAGTGTCGATAGGCACCATGCTCGACTTCATTCTGTCGCGGAACACATTAACAGTTGGGTAAGCCGCAATAATAAGGATATCGTCGAAGAGCAAGTCATTACCAAAGTTCTGTGCACCACCTGGCTGGTTGTTCACCAACTGAAGTTTATACTTGCCTCCCTGTACGGCATTGAACATGAACGACAAGTTCGCCCACATACCACCTTTTACCGTACGAGGATAGATATTACCCGAAGGAGTTTCGTAAATAACATGGTCGTTTTGGTCAAGCACCTTCAAACGAACATTAACCGGCTTGTTTGAAGCAACAGCAGTCGCGTTGTTCACATAAGCAGAGAACAACAAGCGGGTGTTTTCGCACTCGTTAGAAAGTGTAATCTCACGTTCAATGAGGATAGTTTCCTTAGAATCGGCAGCACAGTTTACGAACAACATACCGCCAAGTACACCCGTAGATTCCTCGGTGTGGTCGTAACCATTCCAATAGTCCTTCTTAGACTGTCCGCAGTTACTATAGTCTGGATTAGGAACGACAGCATAGTAACCGTCTTCAATACGGTAACCATCGCAAGTTCCGTTATCGCTCCAACAAGCATAATGCTTATAACCGTCGGCAGCACAATCGTCGGTGTCGAACGGACCAACTAACGGGTTAAGCAACGAGAACTCGTGGTTCTTCACCGAGTTATAATAGTCGGGAGCCCAATAATTAACAATTTTGTTCTTTACACCAACCGTATCGGTCAACTCGTCAGTAAACTTCAGATTGTTTGAAGTGGTATATTCATTATCGGCAGTAAACACACCGAAATTATCGAAGAAAAGTGTATCGACATCTGCGCCCTCGTCCCAAGAGAAACGCACACGTACAAAGAAGGTATCCTTTACTGTCAGTTCCTCGCCCTCATGTCCCGGACGCATATCGATGGCCGTACCCTCAACCAAGTACTCCAGGTTTTGAGAAGGAGTAATGGTGAAAGAAGACTCAGGGGCAGTAATAGACATATAGTCGGTAAAGGCCTCGTCATTATCAGAACGGGTCTTCAAAGTGATAGAGCTAAGCGTAGAGGCACCCAGCGCGATAACATCAACGACAAACGGTTTGCCGTAGTCAATTTCGTGCTCGTAGGTTGGTTTCTGAATGGTTTCAAACAGTTCGGTACCAGTTAGTTTTACGCCCAGGCCCGGAGAGTTATAAAACGCCAAAACCGACGAAGACACCATCTTATTCATACCGTTAGTCATAACGACACGAATCTTGGTGGAGTCGTCCAAAGAGCCGGCTGCTGGAGAATAATCTTTATTTGTTGCACCATCAATATCTTCCCATGCAGCTGTCTTTTTGTTGTACACCTGCCACTGGAAAGTAGCAGTTGTAGGAATTTCAGCAGAAGAATTGCTACAATAGGTAGGAGTGAAGGTTGGTTCGGTGGTCAAGTTCATAAACTCGTATCCGACACCCCCAACACCAAGCAGGTCGTAACCTGGCTTTGAGAAAGCAAGTGTATCTTTTTCAGAACCTTCAATAAAATAAAGTACAAATTCGTTATTGTCAGGATTGCTGAACTTCACCGCATTGTCGCCGCTGCTACCAGTCTGCCAAGAAATGGAAGAAGGAATATCGCTAGCAAAAACTGTATTCGTGCTGTTGACATCTTTACCATCTTTGAACAGCTGCAACTGGCCGTCGTTCTGAGGAGTGAGTGTAATGCGATATACAGAGTTACAGCTATTCTGCGACTCTATAACAGCTCCATCTGCACCGTACCAGTTCTTTCCTGTCATCTCGGCTTTCGACGAGAATGGTATCAAAAGAATAGAAACTAACAACAAGCCTTTTGCAAAGCAATTACAAAACCTCGATTCAAACAGTACCGCAACCCAACGAACATGCGTAAAGGCTGAAACAATACACTTAGTTATCATAAATAAAACGTCATTAAGTATCAGATTAAGATACTAGTCTTTGACTAGCAAATGCAAAAAAACGAAAAAATAGAATTAAATGCAAATAAATACTAAACAGAAAGCAAAAAAACAAAAAAATAAGCAATAAAGTCAATAATGCGCACAAGCTGAATTTATAAACACCTATAAGATTAAGAGGGCAAACAGCAGCATTTGCCACCATTTGCCCTACATATTATACTAAAAATCACTTTCTTGCAATCAGACTTCTGCACGTTTCGCGTGCCTGTTCAATAATGTCTTCTTCGCCCGGCACTACCCTGCCACGCATAACCACCTTACCATTACAGATAACCGTATCGATGCAACTAGCGTCAGCAGAATAAACCAGGTTCGACACCAAATGATAATTCGGCACAAGTTTCTCGTTATTCAAGTCAAGCAGCAACGCATCGGCCAGTTTGCCTTCTTCAATAGCCCCTGCATCAAGACCGAAAGCCTCAGCACCCCACTGGGTCGCCATATTGAAAACATCGGTTGCAGAACCAGCCTCTGGGTCGGCATAGCATTTTGCCAAAAGGGCAGCCAATTTCATTTCTTCGAGCATGTCGAGGTTGTTGTTTGAAGAGGCGCCATCGGTACCCAACGCTATACGGCATCCGTTTTTCTGTAACTCCTTCATTTTGAACACTCCGCTCGAAAGCTTCATATTCGAAGCCGGATTATGCACACAAATAGCCCCCGTACGTGCCAGAATTTCCTGATCGTGTTGGTCGACATGGACCACATGCGCCAAAATCGTCTTTGGAGACAACAAACCTATGCTGTCCATATACTCAACAGGCGACATACCGTTGTGCGTCTTACGGCAATCGGCATCTTCCGTCATCGTTTCAGCCAGATGTATGTTCAAGAACTGTCCGTTTTCGTCGGCGGCCTTCTTGCAACGTAGCAAGAGATCCGTCCCAACCGTGTAAATTGCATGTGGAGCCACCGTGTAAGAGACCCGGTCGGTTGGTTTGTAGTTGCGCAAGCGGTCGAACAACCGGTCTTTCTCGGCCGCAGACTGACGGTCCATAAGAGACACACCAATAGCGGCACGAATGCCCATTTCCTCCACGGCACGAGCTGTTTCCTGCTCGTCCCAGTACATATCCTCGAAAAAGACAGTACCCGACTTTATCATTTCCAAGACAGCCAGCCGAGATCCGGCATAGATATCTTCGGGTGTGAGTTTAGCCTCCATCGGCCAAATAGAATCGTTCAGCCAAGCCTGAAGCGGAAGATCATCAGCAAAGCCCCGCAAAAGGACCATTGCCGCATGGCAGTGTCCGTTATAGAAAGGAGGGACCATCGCAAAGCGACCTCCGTCTATAACCTCGTCGGCAGTCAGAATGGGTTCAGATGTAATCCGTTTGAAGCGATTATTCTCTATCAATACATTCTGGCGGCTACCATTTAATAAGACATTATTTATAAGTAAAGTGCTCATGGTTATCTGATATTAAAAATAAAAGTACCAGCATTCCATTCCCTTGTGGAATATAAGTATATACCAAATATACCATTTTTTAGGAATTAAGCAAACAAATTGTAAGAGAAAAGTAAGACAGACCCGGCTATTTTACCAGACAGACCTCTCACGAAGCACAAAACAGGTAAACATCCAACTTTTTGAGGGGACACGATTTTAGAATTTTAAGAGCTATAAAAAGATTGTGATAGGCTTTTGAGGAGATATTTTCACTTTAAGAATCTGATTTCCACACGTCTGTTTTGTTCATGTTCCATTTCTGTTTGGGCATTTTTAACAATTGGATTCTCCATACCATAACCAACAGACACAAGCCTATATGGATCAACCCCATTGCGAATCAACACTACCCTAATATAATCCGCAATCTTTTGCGACAACTTCCTGTTATATGTTTCAGAACCTCGGGAATCAGTATATGCACCGATTTTAAACTTAGCGTCTGGATATGAGTTTATAAACTCCGCAATTTCCTCTAGTTGAACACGAACAAAATCAGGCTCAGATGCTTTATAAAAAGCAAAATCATAATAGAACCAGCAAAACTCAATGTCGGTTTCGCTGTCTAAATCTATTGAAGAAACCTCCTTTGAACTGGCATGAGCATTCAGATAAAACGCCACAAATAGTAAAATAGATAAGAATCTATTCATAATAAACACACCGACACTTCTATCACGGAAGTTCAATCTGCGGAACCTTCGTTTTTGTCATTCAAAAGTCGGATGCCATCCTCTTCAATAGCAATACGGCGGTGCTTGTAAAGCACACCAATACATTTCTTAAAAGCCTTCTTACTGCAACCAAAACGATCGGCAATTTCATCGGGATCAGACTTATCGGAAACAGGAAGGAAACCTCCGTTGCGCTTCAAGTCTGAAATAATAAGGTCGTCAATAGTGTTGACAACACTCAGCCCCTGTTTTTGCAACGCCACATCAATTTTACCATCGGCACGAACATATTTGACATAGCCGGTAGTACGCATACCGATTTCAACATATTCGAAAATCTCGTTATGGTACACCATACCCTTGAAGGCATCGTCGACAATAACCTTATAACCCAACGGATGAGAGTCGGTAAAGAGCACCGACACCTCTTGGTTCATCGGATAGGCAGGCTGTGTTTGGTCGAGGTACCTTTCGGTGTGCATTGTGGCAATAATCTGCTCTGTTTCCTTGTCATAATAGACATAAACCAAATAACTGCCACCAACACGTATGCGGGTTTTCCATTCGCGTGAAGGCATAAACAAAGAAGAAGAAATGCCCCAATCGAGCAAAGCTCCGTAAGTAGAAACCTGGTCGGCAGTAAGGAAACCGAAATGTCCGGGCATAACAGAAGGTTCGTGGGTAGTAGCCAACGCATTACGTTTTGCGTTACGGTACAAAAAAACCTTCAACTCGTCGCCAACAGCCACATCAGAGTGAACGTCAGTTTTCGGCAAGAAAATTTCTCCCTCGTCGTCACCACCATCAAGGTAATAACCAGGCCCTCCGACACGGACGACCTTTAATGTATTCATTTCTCCGATGTTCAACATATAATACGAATCAAATTAATAAGTAATTTAAACCTCCTTCTGGTAGTTTACTGAATTACGGATAAGATCTGCGACACGTTTGTCGGAAAGTGCCTCAACAACCTTGAATCCAAAATAGACAGCAGCACCAGCGCCCGCTCCCGTTATAAACTGGCCAGAGACGACCACAGGCTGGTGCAGGAATTCGGCACCTTCGAGGTCCTTCTCAAACCCCGGATAGCAAGTAGCCTTCTCGCCTTTAAGAATGCCATAACGTCCAAAAATCATAGGAGCGGCACAAATAGCAGCCAGTTTCTTACCGGCATTGTAGTGGGCCATAACCACTTCCTTCAGCTCCGCGTAATTAAGGTAGTTTGAAGTTCGAGGTCCGCCTGGCAGGAACAGCAAGTCGGCCTGGGCGAACTGGTCTTTCACGTCTTCGAAAAGCACATCGGCAACAACCGAAATACCCTGAGAGCCATCGACCTGACGGCGTCCCATAAGAGAAACCACCGTAACGTCGAACTTAGCCCGACGCATAAAGTCGATAGGAACAATAGCCTCGCTAGGTTCGAAGCCGTCTATTAGGAATGCAAAAACTTTTGTCATGATTATTTAGCAGTAAAATGATAAGTGATAGTGCCCAACTGGTTAGGCATATCGGTAACATTGACCGCATTGAACTTTGTCGCCTTCGCCGCATTAATAGCAGCATCGAAGACAGCCTGGTCGTTGATTTCTTTTGAGCGACGACCCAGTGTCGCTTTCGTCACATTACCATCGTTGTCGACGGTAATATTAACTTCTACCCAGCCATTCTGTTTCGCCGAGCAAGAAGGCTGTGGCATGGCCTTTGCGAGTTTACGTCCAGCCAATTCGAACGAATTAGCGTTGTTACTGAAGGCATTAGCCACCTTACTGCTGGCATTTTGGCGTACTTTTTCCTCTTTATGCAGACGGCGGCGCTCATCCATTTCACGCTTACGCTGCGCAGCAAGCGCCTCGTTATAATCGTCGGCACAGAGGTTATAGGTAATAGAACCCTTCTGGTCAGCAGTTCCCTGAGAGAAACGAAGATGAAGGGCATCGGACAACACCTCGTTACGAACGTGCGGATTGGTTACACCGTTCGACTTGACAATGGCCACACCCTCGACATAACCAGCCTTAGTGACAGTGACATCGACCACAACAGAACCCGACTCCTTGGAATCGATAATTCTGCGCGGATATGGCCCGGCCAATGTTCGGCCCGGCACGGCAAGCACATTCTCATAAGCCACAGACTTGGCTGAGGCGATAGTGTCTTTTCCGTTTCCACATATATAATAGAGTTCGGCAACATGTCCCTTTCCGGTAAAGCGAAGTGCCGGAGTAATGCCGTCAGAACCCGTCTCCCACTTGAAAGAAGCAGATACAGCCGGCGAAAGGACTACCTTCGCATTGGATATAACCGAACCGTCTTTAGACAACTTGAAAATAGCGCCCTCGGCCATACGGATATCCATCTTGTAGGTCGGATGTTTCGCATTAGGCAGTTGGGAAACCATACAGGTGTCGAGCCCCCACCATCCGTCAGCCACAATATTGACAGCCGACGCAGAAGCGGCAGAGAAAGCAAGCAAAGAAGCAGCCAAGACTGGGCGAACCGCCCTATTCCTCAAATTTTCCAATTTCATACTTATCTAAGTTTAAAGTTATACGTAATGGTTCCATGCTGGTTGAAATGTCCACCCGACTTGCTACTAAACTTGGCCTTTTTAGCAGCCTGCAAAGCAGCATTACGCAAAGCGGGACTGGTGATACCGAAACTCTTCTTGATTTCAGCACCCACCACATTACCATCGTTATCAACAGTTATATCGACAATAACATAACCTTCTTCGTTAACCGTATATGAAGGACGTGGCAGCGTACCCACAATCTGTCGGCCATCGAGCGACCATACGTTACCCTTGCCTCCATTACCACCCGCACCAGGAGTACCGTTAGGAGAACCTTGTGTACCAGGCTTGGAGCCAGAACCAGTACCAGAAGAGTTAGGATCGGTGCCAGAACCCGAAGCAGTGTTCTTCTTTTTAAAGACATTAGCGGCATTGCTAGCCTTCTGTCGGATGGCATCCTCTTCAGCCTTTTTCTTGGCGATCGCTTCTGCCTCAGCCTTCTTGCGGGCCTCTTCTTCCTTCTTTATACGCGCCTGTTCGGCAGCAAGCTCTTTCTGCTTGCGGATTTCTTCCTGACGTTGCAACTCTTTCTGTTTGCGAGCCTCCTCTTCAGCAGCATTAGGCTGTGTAGAAGTCTTTTCCTGCTTCTTTTTTGATGCAGGGACAGCAGCGGTCTGCTCCAGGTCTTGCGTAGCCACGTTAGGAGCTACAGCAGGAGCCGGAGTTGCAGGAGCAGGAGTAGGAGCCTGTGCAGGCGCCTGCTGGGCAACTTCTTGGACTTCGCTTTCAGGTGTAGGTTCGAAGAGGTCGTCACCACCCATATCAGGCATACCCATAGAGACAGGCACACCATCTTCCTCCTTCACCTCAACACGTTCGAAGCAACAAAATAAGAGTAAAAGCAGCAATAGGATGTAGAAAATGACCGTAAACGTGCCACCCCACACTTTTGCTTTTTCTTCTAATTGCATAAGCTGACGATTTAGGTCTTACTTCTTGCCGGCAGATTCGAGCGGCTGAGTAGCAATGACCAGTTTAAACTTATTGGCATTAGCAATGCTGAGCACCTTCACCACCTCACCCAGAGGGACAGTAGTCTCGCCATAAAGGGCGACATACATGTCAGGTTCCTTAACCGCCTCGTTCTGGAGCCAAGACTCCAACTGTTCGAATGGGATAGGCTGCTCTTTGTCACTACCAAAACCAACATAATAATTGAGGTCTTTGTCAATCACGACACGAGCCAACGGCTTAGCCTTGGTCTGCGTGTTGCTTTGTGGCAAATTGACCTTAATTGCGTTAGGATGCACGACAGCAGAAGTCAACATGAAGAAGACGAGGATTTGGAACACAAAGTCCGTCATCGACGACATGTTGAACGAAGCATCGGGCTTATTTCTTCTTTTAAGAGCCATTGCAATCGGTTTTATTTAGCAGGTTCGTTAAGAATATCCATAAATTCGAGAGAGCGGGCCTCCAAGTCGCGGACCACCTTGTCGACCATAGAGACAAGATAGTTGTAAGCGAAGTAAGCCACAACACCGACAATAAGTCCGGCTACTGTAGTAACCATAGCCGTGTAGATACCGCCGGCCAAGTTCGTAACGTCGACGTTGTTACCAGCAGACGACATATTGTAGAAAGCCTGAATCATACCGCACACAGTACCCAAGAAGCCGAGCATAGGGCCACCACCAGCAGTAGTAGCCAACAACGACAAGTTCTTCTCCAACTTAGAAACCTCGAGGTTACCCACGTTCTCGATAGAGACCTGGACGTCGTTCATAGGGCGTCCCAAACGGCTGATACCCTTGGCAACCATACGCGAATAAGGAGTATTGGTACGTTCACAAAGTTCGGTAGCCGCCTCAATTTTACCTTCGGTAAGGCATTCCTTTATGCGGTTCATAAAAGCATCGTCGTTCTTTGCAGCCTGACGAATGACCACAAAACGCTCGACAGCGATATAAACCGACATTCCGAGCAAAAAGAGCAACGGAATCATAATGACACCACCCTTCAAAGCCAAGTCGAAAAGATTCATACCTTCGGCGGCAGCGCTCTCTGTGCCAGCAGCAGTAGCCAAAGAGTCCTGTACTTGTAACAATACGTTAATCATATACTTACTTTAACTGATTTTATTCGTGATTTAAACATTCTTTATATAGAGAAACGGTTTTTTCGAAGCCGTAGTATAGTGCATCGGAAACAAAAGAGTGACCGACAGAAACTTCTTTCAGCCAACCGATGTTTTGATGCAGGAAAGGCAGGTTACGCAAATTCAATCCATGCCCAGCATTTACACCCAGCCCCAAATTGAGGGCGACCTTCGCCGTCTCGATATAAGGAGCGACAGCCGCATTGGCATTTTTTTCAAAAGTCGCGGCATATCCGCCCATATAGAGCTGTACGCGGTCGGCACCCACTTTTGCAGCCATCTCCACACTAGCCGCATCAGGCTCGACGAACAAAGCTATACGCACCCCGAAAGGCTGCATTTCGTCAATCACCTCACGCAGGAAGTCAATATTCTTGTCAAAATTCCACCCGGCATTCGAGACGAGCGCATCGGGAACCAAAGTAACCTGGTTAGGCTTAGCCTTTTGAACCAGATCGATAAACTCTTTGCTCGGATAACCCTCGATATGGAATTCTGAGTTCACCACATTTCTCAAATCAAGCACATCGGCATACTTGACGTGGCTTGCATCGGGACGCGCGTGAACAGCAATAGCATCGGCGCCAAACAATTGACAATCGGTAGCCGCCTTCAAAACATCGGGCACATTACCCTCCCTCGAATTGCGCAAGGTAGCAACCTTGTCAATATTAATAACAAGTTTAGTCATAAATTTTCAAACGAACCAGCCCTACACGTTAAAAATAGTATGGCCCATTCTAGATTTCTTCGTACGAAGATACTCGATATCGTATTTGTTCGGAGCCACCTCAATAGGAACAATTTCAGTGATTTCGAGTCCGAAACTTTCCAAGCCGACACGCTTGACCGGATTGTTAGTCATGAGTTTCATCTTAGAGATACCCAAATCGCGCAATATTTGTGCACCAACACCATAATCACGCTCATCGGGTTTAAAGCCAAGGTGAACATTCGCATCGACCGTATCGTATCCGTTTTCTTGCAGTTTGTAGGCCCTGATCTTGTTCATCAGTCCAATGCCGCGTCCCTCTTGGTTCATATACAGAACAACCCCCTTACCTTCTTTTTCGACCTGCTGCATAGCCATGTGGAGCTGTTCGCCGCAGTCACAACGGTACGAGCCGAAAATATCGCCAGTAGCACAAGAAGAGTGCACACGGACCAAGATAGGCTCACCTTGTTCCCATTCACCCTTAATAAGCGCCACATGCTCCAAACCGTTATCAGTCTGACGGAACGGAATCAGTCTGAAATCACCATATTTAGTAGGCATTTTCACTTCTTCGCCACGCTCAATCGTCCGTTCGCTCCGCAAACGGTAGGCAATAAGGTCGCGTATGGTGATTATCTTAATATTGAATTTTTTAGCCACTTCTATAAGATCTGGCATACGCGCCATAGTACCGTCCTCATTCATAATTTCAATGAGGCAGGCCGCAGGGTTCAGTCCAGCAAGGCGGGCCAAATCGACAGCAGCCTCAGTATGTCCGGCACGGGCCAAGACACCCTTGTCTTGCGCATAGAGCGGATGGATGTGTCCGGGACGGCCAAAAGTGGCAGGTGTAGAAGCAGGATCGGCCAAAGCCTTTATAGTAGCGGCACGGTCGTGCGCAGAAACACCGGTAGAACAGCCTTCCAGTTTATCGACAGTAACAGTAAATGGAGTACCCAAAATAGAAGTGTTATCTTCCACCTCCCTCGTTATATTCAGTTCCTTACAACGCTGAATAGTAATAGGGGCACAGAGGACACCACGTCCGAACTTAAGCATGAAGTTAATCTTCTCTTCGTCGATGGTTTCGGCAGCGGTAACGAAGTCACCCTCATTCTCACGGTCCTCATCATCAACAACAATTAAGAACTTTCCTTGCTTGAAGTCGACCAAAGCCTCTTCAATAGTATTGACACTTGAAGTTTTTTCCATTTTTATTTATCGTCGATTTTATTATATATTTTCACAAGCCCACTCAGCGGGTTCTGTCTCCTATTCTTATATTTTTTCTCAATTCCCAATACAAACTCTTTCAAACGTTCTGTATTTACGGTAGACTCGGCTGCTGCCCTATAGGTCAAGAACACGCCTAACGACGACAATATTACAGAACTTAACCAAATACCGGCCCAAACATACCAAACACCTTCACGGGCCATCTTGTAACCAGTATTATCTATCACATAATAGAGGATGAAGATTAAGACGGATGTTACGATTGGGGTTCCAAGTCCACCTTTTCGGATAATAGCACCCAACGGAGCTCCAATAAAGAAGAACAGAAGACAGGCCAAAGACATCGTCACTTTGCGGTGGCGTTCTATATCGTGTCGGCGCGCATTACGGTCGACCATATAGTCTTTTTCCGCATACATATACTCAAGCACATTGAACGTGGAATAGCTGTGGCTAATCGCATCATCGACCACCGTAATCTGCACATCGCGGCACTGCTTGTCGAACAACTGCTGGAAATTGAAGTTCCGGCAATCGCCCAATGAGGAAAGATTAACCCTTTGCTTACTTCCTGTGCGTTCAAAATAGCTTTCGTTGACCATCTGGTTCACATCCTTATCAGCCAGTTCCTTCGACACAACAGCCAAAGAGTCGACCACATGCGTCAACTGCTTGAAGTTTTTACCCACATACTTGTTAGAGGTGATGCTGGCATCAACCATCTTCATCGAGTTGTCGAAAGCGACAAAAATCTGCTTATACTTGAAATTTTCTCGTCGATAAGGAATCGAGCGGTTATTCTGTTGGCGGTTCTGCTGGCGGATATTCTCGAAAGTGACGCCATTATGCAGTGTCAGCACCAGATTCTGCTGGTCGTCTGACATGCCGATACGGCCAGAGTCGGCACACGTAATAGAGATGTTGTCGGCAGCCACACTGTTGCTAGAGTTTGTGCTTGAACCCGAAAAATCGTAAAGCATAATATCTCTCAGCAGTTTTGTATCGTGGTCTTTATGGCCAACAAACACACTGACACCCGGAACCCCCTGATAGAACGAGCCCTCTGGAATTTCCACTTCCGGAGACTTCTGCACCATAGAACGGGTTAGAATATAGAGTCGGTCTTGGATAACCGGCAAAACAAAGTCGGAATAGAGGAATGCTCCAATAGAGATAATAGAGACAAAACCGACAAAAGGCTTCATAATTTTAAAGAGGGAGATGCCCGAAGCCTTCATAGCCAACAACTCCAACTTTTCGCCCAAATTTCCAAACGCCATCAACGATGACAACAAAATGGAAAGCGGCAACGCCATAGGCACCAAAGAAAGGGCAGCATAGCCAAAGAACTCCAACAAGATAGAAATCGATAAGCCTTTGCCCACCATATCTCCTACATACTTCCACAAAAACTGCATGAGGACAATGAAGAGGCACACACAAAAAGTTGCGATGAAGGTGCCCAAATACCCCTTGATAAGATATATGTTTAAGCGCTTAATGCCCATTTCTCCTAATTAAAATCTTCGAACTGCAAATTTAGATTAAAAATAAATAATTATCTACTTTTACGAGGCACTTTTAAAGTCGAAAGTCAAACGCCATACTTTTCTTTAAGAGAATCTACCTGCAAGTTCCACAGTTCAAGCGTATCGTCGAAATCATCACTATCAACTATATCGGTAATTGTAAGAATCACATCGCGCGTAAGTTCATCGACAGAAATACGCATTTCAAAGAAAGTTTTAGAATCGTCGTCATCAATCCAGTGGAAGCGAACGTAAACCCCAACTCTGCTTTGCTTGAGAAGCGCGGTTTGTTTTTCCGTCTCCCAACTGAAAGTAAAGTTATCGCCCTCAACGTCAACATCGTCAGCAAACCATTCGGCCAGACCGTCAGCGGTCGAAATACTATTCCAAAGCAGATTGGTAGGAACCTTATTGAAAATATATTCCTGTTTAAGTTCTTTTTTCATAATTGCCAATCGTTTTAGTTATATCTTTTCACAATATAGTAATAATTATTGGGAAAAGCAAAAAATCCCGCTACTCGTAAGAGTAACGGGATTCAAAAAAGTATTTGATATACTGCTAAATCAGATTAAAGCGACCATTCAAAACCATCTTTAGTGTCTTTAACAGAGAAACCAAGAGCGGCAAGTTTGTCGCGGATAAGGTCGCTGGTAGCCCAGTCTTTGTTGGCCTTAGCCTGCTTGCGGATTTCGAGCAAGAGGTCGACAGCCCCCTTATAGGCAGAATTATTGCCTGCGGCACTACCCTCGAGACGGAGGCCCAATATATCGTTCACCACCATTTCGAACGTAGACTTGAGTTCAGCAAGATCGGCCTCAGAAATAGTAGCCTTACCGTCGGTAATAAGGTTAATAGACTTAGAGGCATCGAACAAATGAGAGATTACGATAGGCGTGTTCAAATCATCCTGCATAGCCTCTTCACACTTCTCACGCAAGCCAGCGACAGAAACATTGTCGGAAGTGGCAGCCGACGGTTTGATGCGCAACAAACGGTTGTAAGTGTCGGTCAGGCGTGCCAATCCCTTTTCTGCTGCTACCAAAGCCTCGTTACTGAAGTCGACAGTACTGCGGTAGTGAGCCTGCAAGATGAAGAAACGTATGGTCATTGGCGAATAAGCCTGAGTAAGCTTTTCATGAGAGCCAGTGAAGAACTCATCCAAAGTGATGAAGTTACCCAGCGACTTACCCATCTTCTGTCCATTGATGGTAATCATATTATTGTGCATCCAATAGTGGACGCTCTCGTGTCCGAGAGCAGCAGTAGACTGCGCAATCTCGCACTCGTGGTGAGGGAACATAAGGTCCATGCCACCACCATGAATGTCGAACTCTTCACCCAAATACTTGGTGCTCATAGTAGAACATTCGAGGTGCCAGCCAGGGAAGCCCTCACTCCAAGGAGAAGGCCAGTGCATGATATGTTCAGGCTGTGCTTTCTTCCAAAGTGCGAAGTCGACGCTGTGGTGTTTTTCATCTTGTCCGTCAAGTTCGCGGGTATTTTCCAGCGTTTCCTCGATATTACGGCCCGACAATTCGCCATAGTGGAATTGCTTCGCGTATTTAGGCACATCGAAGTAAATAGAGCCGTTGCTTTCGTAAGCGAAACCGGCCTTCAGTATTTTATCAACAAATTCAATCTGCTCAATAATGTGTCCTGACGCGTGTGGCTCAATGCTTGGCGGCAACACGTTGAGTGCCTCCATCGCCTTATGGTAGCGGGCCGTATAGTACTGAACGACCTCCATAGGTTCCAGCTGTTCAAGACGGGCTTTTTTTGCAATTTTGTCCTCACCCTCGTCCGCATCGTGCTCCAAATGGCCCACGTCGGTAATATTACGCACATAACGGACCTTGTAGCCTAGGTGTTTGAGATAACGGAACAGCGTATCGAAAGTTATGGCAGGACGCGCGTGGCCCAAGTGTGCATCGCCATAAACAGTCGGACCACAGACATACATGCCCACATTAGGCGAATGCAATGGCTTAAACAGTTCCTTTTTACGGGTTAGCGTATTGTAAATTAATAATTTATCTTCCATTTTAAATCTTATAGGTGATTCTTGTTATACAAAGATAGGGAAAATTAGCGAAGTGCGCATTAGTTTTTGTCAACAGAGCAACCTACTGCCCTTCTGTTTTTTGCCCATAGAGGTTCAAACGAACAGCCTTCTGATGATAGGAGTCCGCTTAAATCGAGCTACCAGGCCATCTTTCGACTTACGCAACGAGAAGAAACAAATGTAGGCACACAACAAGCCCAAAACAACCGACAAGAAAGTACCCCAAGAACGGGTGTTCTTCGTTATTTCCGCCTGTTTCTTATAATAGAACCTTTCTACGTCGACAAGGTCAGGTTTAACCGTGCACAACGAGTCTGGGAACATTTTACCATTGACCAAGTCTAGCGCATAATAGGCGCTGTCACCCTTCTGTTTGGCGAAAAACAAGCTGTCGACCTGACACACTTCCGTCAGGTTGTCGACCTGGAGAAGGCCGTTGTCGACCTTTAAACAAAAGTCGCCACTGTCGATGCTCTCTAGCGAGCAGTTATAGAGTCTAACGAAACGGAAGTCGCCGAAACCGAAATCGGTCTGGGTTCCGCAAGCAAAAAAATACGAGAACAAAAGCCCAATGCCGAAAACAACGCCAAAGACGAAAGAAGACAATACGGCGTTAATGCTGTTTTCTGCCCGGTGCTCGTCTTTGCTGACTATAAGGGCAAACAAGGCGCCGACCACTGCCACGAAAATCGTTACAATAAAGATAAAAACCAAAGTAACGACAAGAAAAATAATCAAACTAAAAAGTAAATCCATACGTAAAGATTTTATTTCTTCAGAAGAGGCGCCAAAGTATAAACGACGTTGGCAAATAGGAACACACCTTGCCACTCCACCATTCAAGGTTAACACAAAGGTACGTAATAGTTTAGAATTACACGTACAATAATGAGTGGCAGTTGGAGAAAATGCATTAAATTTGCATCAAAATAACAGAAACACGAAAAAGATGAAAGATTTAAAAGACATGGTAATTGGCATCGCCAACGACCACGCTGGAACCGAGCTCAAGTTTTACTTGATGGAACAGTTAAAATCTACATTCAAAGAAATCAAAAATTTCGGAACCGACACTAACGACAGTTGCGACTACCCAGACTTTGCCCACCCGCTTGGCGAAGCAGTTGAAAAGGGAGAATGCGAAATGGGCATAGCCATCTGCGGAACCGCCAACGGCATCAGCATCACCCTGAACAAGCACCAGGGCGTACGTGCAGGTCTAAGCTGGCGTCCAGAAATAGCCCGCCTAGCCCGTGCCCACAACAATGCGAACATCGTTTCGCTACCAGCCCGCTTCCTCTCTAACGAAGAGGCGCTCGACATTGTGAAAGCGTTCTTCGCTACCGATTTCGAAGGCGGCCGCCACGTGAGACGCGTTGAAAAAATTGCGGTCAAGTAATAATTGGTGAACAGAGAAAAAAGGGGAAGTACGACTCCTTTCTTAATTTGTTCTTCACGGGAGGCAATCTTCCTATATCATATCAACAATCTTTAAAAAGACACAAAAAAGGCATACCCACTAGGTATGCCTTTTTCTATATAGCTATAACTATTTCTGAATTAGAGGCCGAGAGAAACCTTGAAAGCCTCGATTTTAGCAGTAGCGGCAGCCATTGCCTTATCGTAGTCTTCAACAGACTTCATTTCACCAAGCACTTCAATATAGAACTTGATCTTAGGTTCTGTTCCCGAAGGACGGATAGATACCTTAGAGCCATCTTCGGTAAAGTATTGAAGCACATTTGAAGTGGTCGGCATCTCCAACTTTTCAACCTTGCCGTCGGCAGAAGTAGCGGTAAGGTTAGCATAGTCCTTAACCAACACTACCTTAGAGCCGCCAAGGTCCTTCGGAGCGTTCTTACGGTAATTCTCCATCATGGCCTTGATTTCCTCAGCACCACTCTTACCCTTCTTAACGACAGAAATACCCTTATTGAGAGAGAAACCGAATTCAGCATAAATCTTGCAAAGCAAGTCATACATGCTCATACCGTTGTCTTTGGCCCATGCAGCCACCTCAGCCAACATTGAGCAAGTAGAAACAGCATCCTTGTCACGTACAAAGTCTTGTGGCAAATAACCATAAGACTCTTCACCACCGCCAATGTACTGTGCCTTTCCTTCCAACTTCTTAATGATATCGGCAATCCACTTGAAACCAGTGTAAACATCGTAGCATGGTGTATTGTACTTATCGGCAATAGTCTTAATCAGTTCGGTAGTCACAATAGTCTTAACCACGAACTCCTTACCTTTAAGTTTGCCAAGTTCCTTCCAGCGGCGAAGCAAGTAGTAAGTGAGAATCATGCCCATCTGGTTACCGTTAACAAGCATCCACTCACCCTTCGCATTCTTAATGGCAGAACCCACACGGTCGGCATCTGGGTCAGAAGCCATAACGAGGTCAGCGTCAACCTCTTTGGCCTTTTCTATAGCCATATTCATGGCAGCCTGTTCTTCAGGGTTAGGAGACACCACAGTAGGGAAATCGCCACTTATAACATTCTGTTCGTCAACAGATATAATGTTCTTGAAACCGAATTGCTTGAGAGTGTCAGGAATCAACATAATACCCGTGCCATGAATTGGCGTGTAGACAATCTTCATATCGGCATTCTTCTTGATAGCCTCAGGCGACAAAGAAAGTCCACAAATCAGTTTCTTGTACTTTTCGTCGATTTCCTTACCGATAATTTCAATCAGTTCTTTGTTACCCTGGAACTTCACGTCGTCGATAGACTTAATGGCCAAAACCTCGTCGATAACGGCAGTGTCGTGAGGTGCTACAAACTGAGCGCCATCGTTCCAATAAGCCTTATAGCCATTGTATTCCTTAGGATTGTGGCTGGCAGTAATATTCACACCACTCTGGCAACCCAACTCACGGATAGCGAAAGAGACCTCTGGAGTAGGACGAAGAGCGTCGAAAAGATAAACCTTGATTCCATTTGCAGAAAGGACATCGGCAGTAGTTTCAGCAAAGAAACGGCTGTTGTTACGGCAGTCGTGACCGACAACGACCTTAATTTGCTGTCCAGGGAACTGCTTTTTTAGGTAGTTAGCCAAACCCTGTGTAGCAGAACCAACTGTATAACGATTCATACGGTTAGTACCAACACCCATAATACCACGAAGGCCACCTGTACCGAATTCCAAATCGCGATAGAAAGCCTCAATAAGGTCAGTCTTATCAGGATTTTCAAGCAACTTCTTAACACCTTCCTTTGTTTCAGCATCATAGTTGCCGTTCAACCACACATTAGCCTTAGCTGTAACTTCTTGAATTAAAGCAGCATTGTCCATAAATATAAATTTATTAATTTCTATAATCTGTTTTTATTGATACAAAGATAGATTTTTTAGGAAAAACACACAAAAAAGAACCAACAAAACATCCTACCGACTCTGAGAATAGAGGCAACAGTGTCTAAAAGACAGCAAGTTGTTCAGTAAAAACAAGGGTCTGGCCGAAAAGCATTCGACAAATGTCGGTACGAGACAAGCTTATGGTTTGTACGCCCCAGCACAACAGCAACAACGTCGAAACGGACATCAAGGTACTCGTTACCGTCACTTTGGGTAAAGAACATGGAAGCCGCATGAAAAAGGTTTTTCATCTTATCGGGCGACACATATTCCTCTGGCTCTCCGAAGTAAATAGAAGTACGTGTCTTGACTTCTACAAACACTATCTGTTTTTCTATTTTAGCAATTATATCCACTTCCTGCCGTCCTTTTTCCGGACGCCAGTTCCGGTGTAAAATGGTGTAGCCCTCTGCCTCGAGCATCGATGCGGCAAAATCTTCACCTAAGGCGCCTATTTCATTGTGAACAGCCATCGTCAGTCTTTCAAACCAGAAACCACCTCTTCGGTAAGCGTGCGGTAGGTATAGCTCGCTTTCAGCCTACCCTTCTCAAACAACATAAATACGGGCACATGGCCTACCATGCGGCCAAAATCTTCTGGCATCAGCATAGCATAAGTGTACCGGTTTCCCAAACCGGTGTTTTCTTCAAACACCCTGCGGCCATGGTCATCGCCATGGTACAGTACATATATTTTCGATTCAGGCACACCGTATTTG
Source organism: Bacteroidales bacterium UBA3297 (assembly GCA_002362105.1). Classification (GTDB taxonomy): domain Bacteria; phylum Bacteroidota; class Bacteroidia; order Bacteroidales; family Paludibacteraceae; genus Physcocola. The sequence continues at coordinate 32,843 of DETD01000017.1, read as the reverse complement.
TTTAGCATAAGCTGCAACTTCTTTGCCGACAGCCTGCAAACACGGCACCCCGTACTGAACATACAGACGAGCATTTTGGGTTGTTGGGCATAACTGGCTTGGAAGGTGGAATCGTTTTCGAAAAAACGCTCCACATATTTTTCACGCACCTCGGCCCCTTTAGTCGGAGCTAATCCATCGGGAGGCGAAACTATAAACATCACCACCAACCCGACAAAGGAAACTACAGGCACCCACTTGCCGGCATAAGGCACTTTATAAAAAGTTCCACGCCCTGACAAGAAAATAAGTACGCCCAGAACCAGGTTCTTCAGCAACGACGGAAGAGGAGGCAATTCGATAAGGTTGCCCATACAGTGGCAATTGCCATCGTAGCCAACAGAGATAAGATAAAGCAAAAACACCGAAAACAGGAGGAGGACCGCATAAGAAGCCCTATCCACCCATTTACGGTAGATAAAAGTAGCTAGAGCCAAGCCTAGCGCAAATTCAAATCCAAGTAGAAGACGGGCCAGATAAAAACAAACAGTCAGAGGGAACCAATCGAGACTATAGAGATAAAGTTCAAAAGAATCGATGGAAATGAGTTTTAGGATGGCCGATACAATAAAGACCACACCTACAAGAACCCGACCAGTTGAGAAAATCAAACCCAAGTTCATTTTCGAAATTCAATTATTCAGATGGGTAGCAAGACAATTTGCTGGTAGAAAGGTCGCCACACTCTTGGTCATCGACAGAGACAATAGACTGTTCTCCACTGTTATTGTCGACACACTTACAACGGTCGTTATCCTTTTCACACGAAGCGAAAGATACGGCAACAGCAACTAAAGCAAAAATTAAAGAGTATTTCCTATACATAACAAAGGGGGGACGATTAATCCCCCATTTTAAGATTTATAATATATTTTATAATTGTCCGTTTTCGACCAAATTGATAACCGCCTCAATGACTTCCTCTTCTTTCGCATTATAATTGGCTTTAAGGTCAGCACCCATCATCTTGGCAAATCCTTGCCAGAAAACAGCTCTAAAACCACCTCGGTAAGCCTTTATAAGTTCGTAAGAAGATTGTCCGCACTGGCGGTCGACCAATTTAATGAGTATTTTACCCTGTTTTAGCGTCAACTTCTTCAGGGCTGGTTTAAACTTGTTAACCAAATCGTCTTCATGCGCCTTCATGTAAGCCTTCCTCTGCGACTCGGTCATTCCTTTGGTAGCCTCATCAATCGCATGCACTTCAGCAGCAATCTGCTTTGCATAAGGAAGCGTCTTCTTTACGTCCCTCACCGTCTTCCAGAAGAACTTACGCGTTTTTTCGTCGTAGGTGTTCACCGGATTCGGATACACGAACTGAACAGGCAGCAGCTCAAACGGAATGGTATCACCATGGTCAATAACAGCCAATACGTCGTATCCGGTAGCCGAATCACCCGCACGCACAGATGACACAGTAGCGGAAAAAATTATAAGAAGAATACCTAAATAACGACGCATATACTGTATAATAACTGACTAACGTAAGAGGGTAAAGTGTCCTACATACTGGACATCGTTTTCCTCGATATCGATAACATACCAATAATCAGTAGAAGGCAACAGATGACCATTGTACTCACCCGTAAAGCCATTCTCATTCGTATAGCCCTTCATTTCGAAGACCTGACGGCCAAACCTGTCATAGATTCTGACAAGCTGGTTTGGATAAGACTCAATACCTACAATCTGCCAAGTATCTCTTATGCCATCGCCATTAGGTGAGAACATTGGATCTGGGTAGATTGGAGAAGGCAACACTACGAAAGGAGCCTCGGCCACACAACCGTTGGCATCGTGGACACGAAGCACATGTTCACCTCGGGTTATATTCTCAATAGTGCTTTCATCTGCAAGTTCAACAAATGAAGATGAAGTTCCACTCACACCCGCCTTGTTGGTGGTAACTACCTCGAATTTGTATTCAGGAGTTCCACCGAAATAATTAATCTTCAACTGGCGTTCTTTAACAAGAACCGTATCAATAACAAGAGTTGGGTTCGGATTGAGTGTAATTGTAATGGTATCGGTAGCATGGCAGCCTACAGAGTTCCTTGCATGAGCCACGTAATCGGTAGTCTCTTCAGGATAAACGATAGGATGAAGCGGGTTGCTACTTGTCAGTTCAGGTTCCCAAGTCAAAGGAACATTCGAAGGAACGAGGTCTACAATAAGTGTTGCAGACGAACCTGAACAAACACTAGTTCTGTTATACTCAGCACGAAGTTTCAACTGAATATCGAGTACCTTAATACGCCAAGTAACAACAGAGTCACAACCAGAAGCCGTTTCATAACGGAATTCGTGCTCATAGTCTCCAGCCACACTCCAAACCTTTCCAAAGAGGATTTGGTCACGACAGATAAGGGTATCGAACGAGCTGTGAACAAGAGGATGAATAACGACATGGACTTTGGTAATAGAGTCACAACCAGTTACTTTACTAGTAGAAATTTCCTCCAAATCAAGCACTAAATCCTTCTTGCCGGTGTTTTTATAAGACTTACCGTCGAACTTAAACGCATCTTTGTCTTCACCGAAATCGCTCTGACAAATTTCGACATCAGGAAGTGTAGCCTCGGTACGTGATACAACATTCAAATTCATCACAACAACCGAGTCACAACCATAAGAAGACTTCAGAGTTATAGGGCCTACGGTGTAAATACCGCCGTCGCTATAAGTCTTGCCGTCGAGGCTGCATTTTGAACCTTCACAAATGGTTTCCTCCAAAGCCAAATCATAGACCGGATGAACAACAATCTCACTCACATCACGCAAGCAATCGTCAACGATAACAGTATCTCTGAACGAGCCTACTGAGGTGTAAAGTTTGCCACTAGAAGAAGCCTTGCCCTGGCAGATATTTTCAGTACCCTTTAACACATAATTACCGTTGGTAACATCAAGGGTAAGAGAAATCAATATAGAGTCGCAAGTTAAGCCTCCGTAACTAATACGTTTTGAGGGGACAGCAACTTTGTTGAGTTCGTACACGCCCACTTCATTATAGACGATACCCGAATTCTTAGGGTAATCCTGACCTGCGCAAATCTGCTTTGGCTCGTCAAGAGAATCCTTTACAAGGATGACCTCGGTAGTTACCTCGAAATTGTTCGGAGTAACAACTGCGAGACCGTTATTTGCTTTTGAGAAGGTAGTTCCATCAATAACAGCTTTTTCATCTTCACACAAGAGAATCTTCACCTTGTTCTTCGTCTCGTTAATCTGGAACACGCCACGTACGCAGCAAACCGACTCTTCGGTAATATTGTTGATGTTCTGAGAAGAAGCAATAGTCAGTCTGTAATAGCCGTTACCATTACCGTCGGTAAGATCCTTGTCGAAAGATTCGATATCGTAATCGAAGGTAGGGTTCTCTTTATAGCTACCAGAACCGACCTTCACCCAGTTGGTAGCACCATCGGAAGAGTATTCCCAGAAGTAGTCCACTTCATTCATATCAGAGAAGAACGAAGTGTTAGACAAAGAGGCGGAAATCTTACCAGGCTCTTTGTACAAGAATTCCGTGCTTGAGAAAGTCACCGTTGGCTGAGCCAAATAAATAGCGATATCGTCTAACGCGATGTCGTAACCAGCAGCGGTAGCACCTGGCACACCACTAAGCATTGGATAGATTCTGAACTTGATAGTACTCAGGTCGGCATTATCAGGAATAGAGAACACACCCTTAACCTCTGTCCAGTTAAGGGAACCTTCAGCAGTAACGCCACCAGGCTCCATCTTGAACTGCTCCAACTGCCACAACTGTTCGTTGTTTCCGTCGTAGATACCCAATGTAATAAAGTTTACACCTGCACTACTACTATTTTTTGGCTCCATATCTGCCACATAGGCCTGGAACTTGAACTGTACACCAGAGCAAAGGCTGCTGGTCAGCTGTTTTTCGTAAATATAGTCGGTTGGGTAATTACGGCACATTGAAACGCCAGGAGCGCACGACTGCGGACAGTTCAGCATAAGGAAATAGCCCTTGTTCACATCGCTAGGATAAGTATGGTCACCTGCCATTGAAATCCAACCCGCACCATTGTTCTGAGGTGCGTATTTAGCGATTGTATATTTGGTTGATTTGCTGACCTCAGGACTAAATTCGATAGTGGTAGAGCCCTCATACTCCATCAGTCCACTTCCGCGGTAAGCATCATCAGAACTTGAATTTCCACCGAAATCCAAGAAATATATACGTCTCCAAGATTGTCCCTCAGGTAGATCATCACCAGCACTAGCATTAAAGGCGCCAGCAGTGAGTGCGAGTGGCAACATGAATTTACCAAATTTCGAAATATAGCTCATAACTTTCATTTTTTCAAGTAGTTTGCACTAACAATAAAATTCAATAAGTTAGCGACACGATTTTTGTTTATGGTTCGGATATCGAACAAATTAACAATGCCCTATTACTAATCTTATATTGAATAAAATATACTATAAACACCTTACCTAAGTAAAGCATTGCAAATATTGAAAAACTTGGGCAAAATTCAAAACCTGACAGCAGAAAATTTATTAACAAGCGCCGAAAAATGCACAATAAAATCGAACATTTGTGAAAAACATGTTGCAGAACACAAAAGTTCAAATACTACAGAGCATTTACGCATCATTCCTCCATCATCTTATTCAATTTTCCACAAAGTGCGAATAAGACGATTGAAGCCACAAATGTGAAGGCTACGAAGAGTATAAAATAGTCGTGAACGTTGGCTATATGGTAGTTGAAGAAATCGGTTTCAACTATAAGGCCGGTTTGCGAATCGCGAGACGGATAAAGTGCGGAAAGTGACCCACACAATTTTTGAGCCGCAGCTGAGCTCATCAGCCATACGCCCATCAGCAAAGACACGAAACGAGCGGGAGATAATTTTGTCACCATCGACAAGCCTATTGGAGACAGGCACAACTCGCCCACCGTATAGACATAGTAGAAAAATACCACCCATAACAGGCTGACCCCTTCTACACCTACATTCAAGGTTGCGTAGGCCAGTATTGCAAAGCTAACCGACAACAACAAGATTCCTAATGCCTGCTTCTGGCAAATAGAGATATGGATATGCTTTGACTCTAGTTTGGTCCACAGGAATGACATCATGGGGGCAAACAGCACTATAAAGACCGGATTAAGCGACTGAAAAAAGCTAGTTGGCACTTCACTACCGGCCACGTGACGGTCGACCACTTCTTCGGTGAACAGCGAAATAGAGGCTCCTGCCTGTTCGTATGCCGCCCAGAAGAAGATGACAAAGAACGCAAGGATGTAAATAACCAAAATACGACGACGCTCAACAGACGTAAGCGACGGATCGGTAATCACGAAAACAGGAATGACAATGCAGGCAGAGAAGATTAAAGAACCTATTCTGTCTTGTTCCAGCGGAAAGTGGAAAAGGCAGAACAAGGCCACAAAACCCGCAAACAGCGCAATTTGTTTCGTCAGAGCACCATTATTCAAGCCGGCCTTACCAGCTGACGGATCTTCAGTCCTTGTTCGCATAGGTTTCATTCCGATAGGCGACCCGTCGTCTGCCACCAGGTACTTACTACGGAACGAAAGGAACAAGACGACGCCCACCAACATACCAATGCAGGCGGCCAAGAAGCCCCAGCGGAAGTCTTCGGGATTATTCGTATCGCCCAAATATCCACAAACCAAAGGTGAGAAGAACGCTCCCAAATTGATACCCATATAGAAGATGGTATACGCAGAATCGATGCGGGGGTCTTTTTCCGGATACAGTTGGCCAACCATTGTTGAAATGTTGGGTTTAAAGAACCCGTTTCCCAGACAAAGGAAGAATAGGCCAGCATAAAGGAAGTGCAAACAATTTGGTGTACCAAGATATGACGCGCTGACGAAAAGCAGGAAATGGCCTAACGCCATAAGCACGCCACCCACCACTACTGAGCGCCGGTTTCCCCAATAACGGTCGGAAATGTAACCTCCGAGCAGCGGCATCAGGTAGACCATACCCGTAAAACTGCCATAAAGTATGGAAGCATCGGCTTTTGTGAAAAGGACTGCCTTTACCAAAAACAAAATAAAGAGTGCGCGCATGCCATAGTAGGAAAAACGTTCCCACATTTCCGTCATGAACAGGAGATATAAACCTTTGGGATGAGACATTGTGTATAGTTTTTTGTCTGCAAATAAGTTTTAATATGTTAAAACAAAAGGAGGATAAGTTTATTCTTCCAAGTATACTTTAATAGAGCCCAGTTTTATTTTACAGTCGACCATCACCGGAATGTGGCGGTCGTCGTCGGTAATCCAAACATAAACGGGATGTTTAGGGTCGAAAATAGAGTTAGCAACTGAGTTCGACTTACACTTCAAGCAGTTATACGACTTACCAGAGCGTACCTTTATCGTCTCTTTGCCAAGCACCTCACCCATAATCGAGCTCATTTTTTCAGTGAAGAACACATTGAATGGAATTTTCTCACCTATTTTAAATTTTGAATAATCGACATTTCGAGCAGCGTAAACGGCATTCAACAAATCGTAAGAGCAGTCGGGATGGTCGACTTCCACGGTATACATATTCTGGAGAGAATCGTTCCAAGTCTGGTATTTCAACTTACCGTTCAAAAAAGATATTTTCTCGTGCTTCACCCTTTTGTCTTCAAACGTATTCGACGCATAAGAAACAGGCTTCATGTTGGTCCGGTTCATGTAAGCATCAATAGAAGTGTTAAGGTCGTAGATCCAACGCCATTTCGGCATAGAGTAGGCACTCACCGCAAAATGCAGATAGTTACCCACATGTTCGGCTTTAAAAATAGCCTCACCACCCTTCACCCATATAGCGCCCCAGTTGAAATACGCACCATATTTGAGGGTTTCGCCTTCGGCAGGAACCACTTTGTTTTCTGTTGAACACTGGGCAGAAGCACCAACAACAGAGCATATGGCAACTGCCAATAATGTGATAAATTTTCGCATAAACAAACTATTTTAAGGAGGAAGGGGGAAGAATGCCCCTATCTCCAATCAACAAACTTCTTCATTCCGTGCACATACGACTGCCAGACCAAACTGTGCGGATAAACTTCTGGGACTGTGCCAGACTTGGCAAGACGCAGGTTCTGCCTACGTGCATCACGCATAGACGGACGCATCTGCCAAAACTGCCAGCGAGCCTTGACAACCGCCTGAAAATTCGGCCAATCGAGCTTTGCAAGAAAAACAAACGCCGCCAAATAGTCCATAAAGACACGAACCAGCATCACCTTCAACAAATGTGGCTCGTTTTTGTAGACCATAAGCAGATTGTTCCGAAAATTGAGGAATGTCTTGCGCGGATTGTTCACAGCCAAAGTTCCACCACCAACATGGTAAACCACACTCTGCGGCACACAAGCCAAGCGGAACCCGCGCGCACGCAAACGCCAGCAAAGGTCAATCTCCTCCTGGTGTGCGAAGAAAGCCGGATCGAGACCGCCATTATTGAGAAAGACTTCACGTCGGACCATCAAAGCCGCACCTGTTGCCCAAAAGACATCGGTAACGGTGTCGTACTGTCCGTTATCTTGTTCCACTTCGCCAAAAATACGTCCACGGCAGAACGGATAGGCCCACTTATCGATAAAGCCCCCCGAAGCCCCCGCATGTTCAAAAAACTGGCGGTTATGGAACGAACGCACCTTGGGCTGGCACCCCGCAACATCGGGATGGGCATCGAGATAGTCGGTCATTGCCTGTAGATAGCCCGGAGTTGTCTCCACGTCTGAATTCAGCAAAAGGACGTAGTCGGCATCTACCATAGCCAAAGCCTTGTTGTACCCCTCGGCAAACCCGTAGTTCTTATCGAACGGCAGTTGCTTCACCTGCGGATAGTTAGACGAAAGGAAAGCCAGCGAATCGTCGGTCGAGCCGTTATCGGCCACAACAACCTCGGAATCGTCTGAAACAGAATCACGGCAAACTGAAGGGAGGAAGTCTTCGAGGAACTTCCGGCCATTCCAGTTCAAAATAACAACGGCAGTCTTCATACTTTCGTTTTTTCCTGCTTAGCCGCCTCCCTAGCGGCATCTTCCCTAATAATCTGCTGGTGGTCGTACTTCCAACGACGGTGGGTCCAGAACCAAATAGCCGGAGCACGGCGTATAGACTGTTCCAACAGATTAGCATAGCGTTTTGTCACCTCGCCATCGGGCTCCAAAGAAGCATCGGCACAGATATCAATAAAACGGCAGATATAATAACCTCGTTTTTCACGGCGGAAGTCCAAATAGACCACAGCCGACTTTGTCATCTTCGCAAGTCGTTCAGGTCCCTGCAAGAAAGCCGTATCGTGATTCAGGAAATCGGTCCAAAAATGCAGGTTGCCCCTAGAAGGCGTTTGGTCAGCCAACAGACCAATCGCAAAAATTTTGCCATCGCGATTCAATCGGGCCAACGGGAACAGCGCTTTGTCCTTCGGTATAACCAGCGTCTTGAAACGCTTGCGTCCCTTTAGTAGGAACTCGTCGATGTATTTGTTTTTAACGTGCCTGTACAATTCAGCACCGGCAATATCTTTGAAATACTCCAAATAGATATTAGGGACCCATTCCCAAGGTCCGGTGTGGGCCATATCCATATAAACAGACTTGCCGTTGTTGATATGCTGGTGCATAATATCCATATCTTCGTACTTCACACGTTCGTTCAAGTCTTCAACAGACATACGGAAAGCCTTCACACTTTCGAGGATAATATCGCAAAACCAGTGATAAGATTCCTTTTCAATCTGCTTGCGCTCTTCTTCCGACTTTTCGGGGAACGCCGATTTCAAGTTGGAATAAACCACCTTACGACGGTAGCGAACCACATAGTAGCAGAGGAAATAAAAGACATCGGACAACCAGTACAGCATGCGGAACGGCAGCAAAGAAACCAGTTGAACGAACAGGTAGAAAAAGAAATAAGCTATTCTATCGGCAAAATCTTTCATTATAGCGACGCATTAATTTTTTCAATATAGTTGAGCACTTCCTCACGGCCCGTTTTTCTTTCGGAAGAAGTGACAAAAATAGGAGGCAATTCTTCCCACTGTTCAAGCAACACGGTCTTGTAAGCCTCAATATTTTCTTTCAGGCGCACAGGGCCCAATTTATCGGCTTTTGTAAAGACAATGGAGAAAGGCACTCCATTCTCTCCCAAAAATTCCATAAACTCCAAATCGACCCGCTGCGGTTCATGCCTGCAATCGATAAGAAGGAAGAGGTTGGTCAGCTGCTCACGTTGAAGGATGTAGCCCTTGATCATCGGTTCAAGTTTGGCACGGACCTCTTTCGGAACAGAAGCAAAGCCATAACCAGGCAAATCGACCAAATGCCACTGGTCGTTGACGATAAAATGGTTAATAAGCAGCGTTTTACCCGGTTTAGAGGACGTCATAGCCAGTTTCTTATTGCCAACCAGCGTGTTAATAAGCGAAGACTTACCCACGTTAGAACGCCCTATAAACGCATATTCGGGCATATTTGAGGCGGGGCACTGCCCTACGGTAGCGCTACTCTTAACAAAAAGGGCCGACTTGATATCCATAAATCAGAGTTGTTTTAATTTACAAATTTAATAAATAATTTACTTTTTATCGTGGAGAATATGGAAAACCAGTTCCGTAAGGATTTCGCCTTCGGAAGCCGAAGAATTTTCAATACCTTTGGCAGCCGCATCGGCACGTCGTATTTCGGAAAGAATGCGCATGGTCTGCCAACCATTGTAGTTTTGTGCAGCCAGAGCATAGTCACGAGCCGCATAAGGCGAAATGCCAAGTTCGCGGGCCACGTTGCCGTCACTCTTGTCTTTAATATAATAATAGACCATGAGGTTGGAAAACGTGTTGAACAGTAACGACAGCATCGGAATGATGGGGTTCTGCTTCGGATTGGCCGCAAAAAACTTTGCAATTTTGTTCGCTTTCAACACATCGCGCCGGAGAAGGGCGTCCTTGAATTCAAACACATTATACTGCTTGCTGATACCGACGTACTGGCTGACCATCTCAGAGGTTACAGTTTTGGTGTCCTTCGGTATAGAGATAAGCAGTTTGTTCGACTCGTTGACAATGCGGTGCAAATCGGCACCAATGTTGTCTGCCATCAGCTGTACCGCCTTCGGCTCAATATCTTGTTTTCGTTCACTGAAAAAATTGCTGATAAAAGTCGGAACCATATTGTCGCGCAACGGTTTCGACTCGAACAGCACGCCTCCCTTTTTCTCGATGTCGGTAATATACTTTTTCCGTCCATCGGCTTTCTTCATATAGGCAAAGCAGAGAATGGTAGTCGGTTGCGGATGGTCGAGGTAATGAACCAGGTTATCGAGATCGCGCAAATTCTGCGCCTCCTTCACCACCACCACCCTATAGGGAGCCCCCATCGGATAGCCTTTGGCCATATTGATGACCGACAGCGTACTGGTGTCGGCCCCATACACCACCTCTTCGTTAAAGCCCTGCTGGTCTGGCGTTAGAATGTTGTGCTCAATATAATCGCGGATGACATCGATGTAATAAGGTTCCTCACCCATCAGGAAATAGACAGGTTTGTAGATGCCGTCCTTCAAGTCGGCAAGGATTGTGCGGAAATCAGATGTTTCTTTTGCCATACGCAGAATTAGAGTTGCTACACAAAAATACAAAAATAGGCAATAAGAAATGCCAAAAAGGGACAGAAACGGGAATGAGGCGACACGAACCAGTACAACCCGCTAACAATTAAATGGTCAGAAAGACTTATTAGCGGAAAAATATGTAAATTTGCATAACGCCAAACTTACAGAAATGGACACGCTGAATCTGCCAAAATACCCTTTCCGGACCAAAGAGGAAAACGGCAAAACCTACATACTTGACGAACAACGCAAAAAGTACGTAAGACTGACGCCAGAAGAATGGGTGCGCCAACACGTCGTGAAATATCTGATTGGCTGTAAAAAATATCCGAGCCAACTAATAGTGAACGAGGGAGTTGTAGAACTTAACGGCATGAGCAAGCGCTTCGACACCGTCATTCACGACCGCCAGGGCAAGCCGCAACTGATAGCCGAATACAAGGCTCCCAGCGTGAAAATAACGCAGAAGACTTTCGACCAGATTGCCAGTTACAACATGAAACTGCACGTCGACTACCTGCTGGTGAGCAATGGGCTCAACCACTACTGCTGCAAGGTGAACTGGGAAAACAACCAATATACCTTTCTGCAAGAGATACCCGAATGCTTCTTCTAAATAAAAGAAGTGTGGCATAAACAACTAAGCAAACAAAAAAATTAGGAATATGAGCGAAGAACAAGTAAAAATTGAGTCAAACGCACAACCAGAAGAACCAAAGAAAACTGAAGTTAAACCTGAAAAGAAAAAGGGAGGATTCTCTTTTGCTAAACTGGGCTGTTTCACTTTTATAGTGCTTCTGCTTATAGGCGCGGTTTTCTGCTACTTCCGCTACTATTACGTAATAGCAGACGGTGTGAAGGCCGGCAACCTGAACTACATCACCCGCAAAGGCTATGTGTTCAAAACCTTTGAAGGCCGCCTGATTCAAGAGGGCATTAAAAGCGGCAACACAACTGGCACCATACAGAACAACGAGTTCATTTTCTCGGTGAGCGACGACCGCCTCTTCAAAATTATGGAGACGATGACCAACCAGCAGTTGCAGCTGCACTATAACGAATACCTCAACAGCCTGCCTTGGCGCGGCTACAGCGAGTTCGTCGTAGACAGCATTATTTCGGTAAACAATATTCCGTTCAAGGAATATATGGAGAAATACCATTTGAACGGAGCTATGCCTCCACAGGTGAACAACAGCAACAATGCCATCGGCACGGTCAACAGAAACAACAACGAACAGCAGACTGTTACCATGGACGAAGCCGTCAGACAGCTACAACAGGCGCAAGAACAGCTGAACAAAGCCCAACAACAACTGGAACGCCTGCAACAGCAGAATGCGAACAACGGCGCCAACAACAATGCTGGTAATAACAGCCAGCGGCGCTACCAAAGTCCAGAAAACAACAACAACCAGAATTTCAACAACAACCGTACAGACGACGGCAACGTCTTCAACCAATAAGAAACAGTGGAAAGACTAACCTCGGCTCTATTAGAGGATGCCGTTGACCAAATATCGCGCATGCCGGGCATTGGCAAAAAGAGCGCATTACGCATTATGCTGCATTTGCTGAAACAGCCAAAGGCAGACGTAGAGCGACTGGGCAACAGCATCATCAGCGCACGCAACAACATCGGCTACTGCAAAGTGTGCCACAACATAAGCGATACGGAAACCTGCTCCATCTGCGCTAACCAGCGACGCGATGCGCACACACTATGCGTTGTGGAAAACATTCAGGACGTGATGAGTGTGGAAAACACCCAACAGTACAACGGGCTATACCATGTGCTGGGTGGCATCATATCTCCTATGGACGGCATTGGTCCCAACGACCTTACCATAGAAAGCCTGATTGAACGGGTGAAAGATGGAGGCGTTAACGAAGTCATACTCGCGCTAAGCGCCACTATTGAGGGTGACACCACCAGCTTCTACATCTACCGGAAACTGGCCGAAACAAATGTAAAGATAACAACACTTGCTCGTGGCGTAGCGGTGGGCGACAGCCTGCAATATGCAGACGAAGTGACACTGGGCAGTTCAATTCTGAACCGCATACCTTTTTCAGGAAAATAAAAAAACAGATAGGAAAAATGGAAGAAAACCAATTTAAGGAAAGCGTAAACCGACTGAAAAAAACACATAAGCTCATCAGTTTATCGCTTATTGTAGCTACCATATGTTTTATATGCGCACCAATATCAGATTTTTTTGCGGAAGAGGGAATTCCCTACGAATATAAAAGCATCCTTATGGTATTCACAATAGGAAACATACCTTTACTCTACTGGTTATACGAAAAAAATGTAATAGAGCAAGAACAAAGCAAAGAAGAACGAGAAGAGAATTTCTTGAAATGGAGCGCCATACGTCTCTATACATGGACCACGAACGTGTTGCTGTGCCTGCTTCTGTTCCACTTCGACAGTGAAGGATTAACCACAAAAATCAACTCTTCATTTTACCTGACCCTTTTCTGCCTGGCAGTAGCCATTGTGCTAGGACGTATAAAAGAAGAAGACCTAGAAAACAAAAAAGACGAATAATAGCCTACTTCTATAAAAAGCGAAAGCCAGTATCGTGCAGATACTGGCTTTCGCTTTTATGTTTTATCTGAGTTCCTTCACTAATTACTTGAGCTGTTAATCAAATAACGTGGCGGGCCTTAAATTCAAGATAACGGTTAATAACATTTGCCGTAAGGTGCTCGGGATGGGTCAGCAACGAATAAACACCATAACGCCTAAGTTCGTTGACGATGAGTTTCTGCTCGAAATTGAACTTCTGCGCGACCATCTGTGTAACATAACCCAACGTATCGCTGACAGGTTCGGTTGCCAGTTCTTCCACGTCCTTATCCACAAAGAAAGTCACAAGGACCACATGCGAAAGCGCCATCCGCTTCAAATAAGGCAACTGGCGCCTAAGAGCCGTTAGCGAGTCGAACGTAGTATAGATGACAAACAAGCTTCGTTTCTGTATTTTACGTTTACAGAACTCGTACAAGGAAAAATAGTCGCTCTGATAGAACATCGACACCTCATCATACAACGAGGACATTAGCCTGTTCATCTGCAAAGAAGAACGAGATGCTGGTATATAGGTATCGACCTTTTTATCGAAAGTAACCACACCCGCATTGTCGAAATGAGAAATTGCGATGTAAGACAACTGGAGAGACGAGTTGATGGCATGGTCGAGCAGAGACAACCGGTTAAACGTGTGCTGCATGCCACGTCCCTTGTCAATAATAGAGTAAATATTCTGCGACTGCTCTTCCTGGTTCTCGTTCACCATAAGGTGATGACGGCGGGCCGTAGCCTTCCAGTTAATAGAACGGTAATCGTCACCCACTACATATTCGCGGATTTTTTCAAACTCCTTGCTTTGTCCCAACCTTCTAACCACTTTCGAGCCCCACATACGGTTGCGGTTTTCAACCGACAACAGTTGCGAGTTACGCAAGAAGAAAAACGAAGGATACACCGCCGTTTTGAACTGCTGGTCGGTCTTGAACCTGCGCAACACCAAACGCGGCCACACCGAGACAAAGGCATTGACCGAATGGAAAAAATAGAAACCTCGACGCGAAGGACGAACATAGTAAACCATAGAAGCTTCGCTTCCGGCCTCAATATCGGCCTCAAGTTTAAGTTCACGCATCTGGAATGTAAACGGAGGCTCGTCGTAAATAATAGCATGAACCGGTATGCCGAATGTGTTGCGCACCTTCAGTTCTACAGGGTTCTCGTCGCCTATTGAGAGACGTTCCGGATTAATACGGACGACCTCCAACGCCCCCTTATGGGCATATAGCCAGACAAAATTGTAGAGAATAGCCAGCACTAAAACTGCCAGAAGGATGTAACCCAGCACAAAAAAGAAAGGCCACAAATATCCGAGTGAGCAGACTACGGCCACTACAATCAAGCAAAAAGCAAGCCTACGGGTAAAAAACATAAGCCAGATTATTTGGGAACCTCTACACTATTCACCACATCGCCAATAACCTTCTGCACCGTTACACCATCCATCTCAGCCTCTGCTGTAAGCGAAATACGGTGCTGGAGGACAGGGACAGCAAGAAGTTTGACATCGTCGGGTACCACATAAGAGCGGCCATGCAACAAGGCAAACGCCTTCGAAGCCTGCAACAAAGCGATGCTGGCACGCGGAGAGGCACCAACATATATGGCGTTGTGAGAACGTGTTTTCTGAACAATGGTGGCTATATAACGCATCATATTCTCGTTGATAAGCGTTTGGCTTGCCAGCTTACGGAGCTCCATCAGATCAGATTTCGAGACGATAGGCTCTATATTGTCGAGACGGGCAAAGACCTGCGACTGGTTGTGCGCCTGCAACACCTTGATTTCGCCCTCAAGAGACGGATAATCGACTACCACCTTAAACATAAAACGGTCCATTTGAGCCTCTGGCAGACGATAGGTACCTTCTTGCTCAATTGGGTTTTGTGTCGCAACAATCGTATAGATGTCGCCCATTTTATAACAGGTACCATCGATGGTCGCCTGGCGCTCCTCCATCACTTCAAACAAAGCCGATTGTGTTTTTGCCGGAGCACGGTTGATTTCATCGACCAGAATTATATCACCAAAAGCAGGGCCCCGGTGGAATTCAAACTGGCTAGTTCCCATGTTGTAGACATTAGTACCCAACACATCGCTAGGCATAATATCGCTCGTAAATTGAATTCTAGAGAATTCGGCATCGACAAGTTTGGCAATCAAACGGGCCGTAAGCGTTTTAGCCACGCCAGGAACGCCCTCAACCATAACATGGCCATTAGCCAAAAGTGCTGTTAAGATAAGGTCGGTAGCAAATTCCTGACCAATAATAACACCTGCTACTTTTTCGCGAATCTGTTGGATTTTTTCGTTGTAGAGGTTTTGAGAAAAAGCATCGACAGCATTTTCTGAAACGGGAACGGGATTGTATGTATCCATATATTAATCTTTTATATTTTTTTCTTTAAACAAATTTAGCAACTGGTCACGGACCAAATCGCCACGCAGCGCACCGGCAATCAAGTTCATTTCGTCGCTCATACGCGCCAACATAGAGTTATCGACCTTAGTATTTTCATCTAAGACCAGATTAAGTTTATTCAGGAAACCTTCTAAGTTCAACTCAGGACAACCAACCGCATCGGCAAGAATAACCGCATGCTGACTGATTTTTTCCTTATCGTTCAACTGAATATGAAGACGATCGAACACTTCACTAAAGAAGAATACTATCTTGTTCTTCAGCACCACATTAAGTTTTCCCTCGGCCATATAAAGCACTCCTACCTGACGAACATAATCGGCAGTTCGGTTTCTATATCCATCAAACAATGGTATGGCATGTTGGCGGCGACGGATGACGAAGACCGAGAAAACAGCTACTAAAATTAAAAGCACTTTTTTTGCAAGCCCTCCAAAAAAGTCGCTCCATATAGAATCTGAAGATGATGTTGGCCGTTCATTCTCATAAGAGACAGGCAATTGAGGCTTATTTTTGTACTTACCCTCATAAACATCACTCCATGAATATTCAGTACAACAGACATAAGAGATTGGCAACAAACGGTCGGTTTTCCCCTTTTCTGCCGAATAGAAACCAGACATCCGCAACAACTGGCTAACGACAGGAGCCATAGCCCACTGGTTGTAACTGATACCAAAATTAGAAAAAAGCAAAGGAGTTGAAACCAAAGTCAACACTGCCCCATTCGACTCTTTCCGGATAGCAAGGGCTATAGGCTTTCCATCGGCATAAGCCAAAATTTTGCAAGTGTACCCATACGGTTCAAGTGTGCGCGACAAATACTCGTCTATATCCGCTTGGAAATGGCGGGTACACAAGATAGAAGGGGCCTTATAGGTTATAGAAGAGCCCTCGACAGTGATGAAAGAGGTTGGAAATTCGCCAGCATTTAATTGTGCAACAAACGAATCAACAAAAAAAGAATTGCCAGCAACCGCATAATAGTCAGTAGGCGTTTTCAGTTCACCGAACTCGCAAGCAATAAGAGTATTTAAACCTTTATCGAGACGTTTATATATGGAATCGCCAATCGACACTTCGCCCCTGCTAAGTACGATGAGGTTCCTTTCCATATTTACATCAAGAAAGACTCTTACTTTGTTCGACAGAAGAACGGTTGAAGAATCAAACATTAAAGTAAACTTGCCAGAGGCTCTAGGACGGTACTTTTCGTCAATCGTCGAATCGCACTGCGCCCTCAACAGAGTGCAGATAAAATTGTCAGATAAAGGTTCATTGTCGATGCTAGAGAACGGAGAAAAAGACCTTTTGTTATCGCAACTACCAAGCACCAGCGAGAAGGCCAACACGACAATAAAATTCAAGGGATAGAAGATGTTACGCATATACCTATTTTGTTACTGGGGTTAGACACTTCACAATAGCATGCGCATCTTCGCTAACCTGCGAGAACAATTCCGCATCGGCCTGCGTATCGCCATATACGACCCCTAGAAAGGCAGAAGTAACACGGAAAAAGACATGCTTCAACGCAGGTCTATTCAGTTCGTAATAGTATTCGACAGGAGTTTTTGACTCGCTCCACTTTACAGCATTATTCTCGTTCATACTATGCAACGTATAAAGATATAGCAGACGTATAGCCCCCTTATAATCTTGCTTGCTGACTAGCAGGTCTATTTCCTTCTTATAATTATGTTTAAAGATGGAATTCGAATTAATATCAACCTCCTCCTTGTTTTTTTCATTTTTCATATTGTGCGAAACAGACACCTGACGTACGACCACATAAGCAATAACAACCAACAAAAAAACAACCAAGATATAGGCGGCATAACGTATAAAAACCGTCCAATAATACCCTAAGGTTTCAATAAAGTTGCTTGGCTCTTTTTGCTTAGTATCCTGATAGAAAGAGCCATCGGGGCTATAGTCGATACGGGTATCTAAAATTTGTTCATATTCGCTTTTCGTCGTTTTCTCTGCTTCATCGCCACAAGCGCAAAACAGGAAGGAAAAACAAACAGCGAAAAGCAGTAACAATACTTTTTTCATTTCTGAGGCATTTTTATGTATTTACGGTAATACCTATAAGGCATCACCACATAATAAAAAATAATGAAAGAAAACGACCCGAATATCAAGAGCAGTTTAACAATCAAGGGATACTGAACCTGACGTGTAATAAAGCCCTCAAAAAAGGCGGCAACAATAAAGAGCGGCACAACGGAAGCCAGAATTTTGATAGACTCCATACCCGTACGCCGGAAAGCAACCGCACGCGGATAGGTTCCAGGGAAAACCCAACCACGGCTTAAGCGAAATGCTGCGCCTGCCGCTATTACAAGAGACGATATTTCAAACGCGCCATGAATCCAAATTGCGGTCATCGACTGGAAGCCCACCCCATGAAGAAAGAAAAGAGACTGGAAACAGCCGAGCATCAGGCCATTGGGCTTGATAAAGAGTAAAGGGCCTATAAACGGAAGAACACCACACCCATACATTTTGAACGTAACCCAGAGGTTATTCTCCATAATTGAAAGGAAAGACCCTAACATTGAACCTCCACTATAGACATCGGTAGGTTTGCCTGCGGCTATATTCTGTAGAGTCATTTTCACATAGCGCTCACCGAGCACCTCGGTGATGTATCCTTCTTCGCGTATCGAAAAGATGACCCCCGCCAGAACAAAAACAGAGAATAAAACCAAAGAAAGTAACAACTCGAATCGGGCACGGGCCACTATACCGGGAATTTCCTCGGTCAACATCCGCATAAAGTGTTGGAAAGTATTCACACGAGGCGCATACACCTTCTCGTGCAACTCCTTCGACATGGTGTTGAGGTAATAAACAATGCGCGAGTTCGGGAATTGCGTTTGTGCGTATGCCAAATCAGACAACACCTCTTGATAAGAAGTAGCTAGCTCTTCAGCGCTCATAGAACCCTTGAAAGAATGCAGACACTCTTCATAATGTTGCCATTTCTCTTTATTTTTTCGTATAAAAATACCTTCTTTCATATCACGATGTCAATTAACATCTAAAACAAATACAGTAAGACAGACTATTCTTTGCAAAACAGCTATTTTTTTGCAATTTTGTGAAAATCAAAATAAATCTTACAAAACAAAGATAAAAAAAATTATTAGATGAAAGACGAAAAAGTAAACATTCTAACAGGAGAGTATGTCAGCCTTAGTTTTGAGAAAGCCGAGCTTGCACAACGGATTGGCGCTGTCTTATTAGACTGGATTGTATTGTTTTTGTTCTGTATGTTCTTAGAAAGGATGGACAGAAACGTACTGCCCCACAAACTAGTACTGGTAATTGCAAGTATGGTGCCATTCTTCAACCTGTTTCTCGAATATATAACAAAAGGATATACCGTTGGAAAAAAGATTTTGGGCCTGCGTATAATCAGCAACGAATGCGTGCCTCCAACCTTTTTACAGTGCTTTATGAGGTGGCTTATCTTCCCGATAGACTTCTTTGTTGGCGTTGTATTTATCGGTTATAAAGGACAGCGCTTGGGAGATTTGGCTTCTGGTTGCCAATGCATCAGCAACCTTACCAAATCGCAAGATAAAGTTGACCTCGACGACGAGTTCAAGTACATCAACCCCAACTACAAGGTAAAATATCCGGAAGCAAAAAATTTGAAAGAACAGGAAATTGAAATAATGACCAGAGTGCTATACTTTTCACACTATAAAACCAAGAAAGCAGAAATTGCCAGAATGCTGGAACAGCGATTAGGAATAAAGAGTAAAACGTATAGTGACACCGATTTCATTAAAAAAGTTCTAAACGACTACAAGTACATGAACATGTAATTCTATAGAAAAAAACAAGAAGGCGGAACTAAAAGTCCCGCCTTCTTTATAGAATAGATGAAATAATCATTATTTAATGATACCCAATTTACGCGCACAGCTGCCCAGTTTATCGAGAGCGAAATCAACTTGCTCCTTAGTGTTGGTAGCCATAAGCGAGAAACGGATAAGCGTATCTTCAGGCGGAACAGCCGGAGAAACAACCGGATTAATGAACACACCCTCGTCGAACGCCATTTTCGTAAACATATAGGTTTTGTCGTTATCGCGGATATACAACGGGATAATAGGTGTTTCAGTTGGGCCTATTTCGAAACCTAAATTACGGAAACCTTCAATAGCATAACGGGTAATTTCCCAAAGGTGGGTCTGACGTTCAGGCTCGCTCTTGATAATTTCAAGAGAAGCGAGAGCCGCAGCAGTAGCCGCCGGAGTCATGCTGGCGCTGAAAATGTAAGAATAGGCCGAATGGCGCAACCAGTTGATTACACTTGAATCGGCAGCGCAGAAGCCACCAATAGAAGCCATAGACTTAGAGAAAGTGCCCATAATAAGGTCAACATCCTTAGTCAGTCCGAAATGGTCACATACGCCTCGGCCCTGATTTCCGAATACACCAAGGCTGTGAGCCTCGTCAACGTAAACGGCAGCCTCGTACTTCTTGGCCAATTCTACAATTTTCGGAAGTTTGGCAACGTCACCTTCCATACTATAAACGCCATCAACCACAATAACCTTAACAGCCTTAGGGTCGCACATCTGCAACTTCTGTTCAAGGCTATCCATATCGTTGTGTTTGAACTTCAACTTGTTCTTCGATGGAGTCATAGCCAACTGAATACCGGTTATGATAGAAGCATGGTCGCGTTCATCGTAGATGATATAGTCGTGAGGACCAACCAACTTAGGGATAACACCCATATTAACGTTGAAACCAGCAGAAACACAGATGGCTTCATCCTTGCCTACATACTCAGCCAATTTCTTTTCAAGTTCGAGATGGATATCGAGAGTACCATTCAAGAAACGAGAGCCAGCGCAACCAGTGCCGTACTTTTCTGTAGCATCGATAGCAGCCTGCTTGATTTTAGGATGATTGGTAAGGCCCATATAACTGTTAGAACCAAACATAAGGACTTTCTTCCCATCCATAATTACTTCGCTGTCCTGAGCGCTGCAAATTTCACGGAAATAAGGGTATAAGCCCAAAGCCTTTACACGCTGAGGTTCGGTGTATTTTGCCAGTTTCTCTTGTAATAAACCCATTTGAAATATAAAAACAATAGTTGAGTTAGTCGCAACCCATAAGGTATAGGACAAAACACTAATCCCTACCCGAGTCGCAGATGCAAAAATACAGAAAATTAGTATTTATCATACACTAATCATCATATTTTTCCATCTTTTCACCTCAAAAAGGGACATTTATACAATGAAACAGAAGTTTGTATTGCTTCAACTAAAAGCCGTTTGCATCATAGAGACAAAAAAAGAGGGGTGGCAAAACACCACCCCTCACACAATTTCTGCTACAAGCAGTTATATTTTACTTCTTGAATACGCCCTTAGCGTAGTTAACACCATCGACAGCCACACGAAGGAAGTAGTTGCCAGGAACAAGGTCGCCAGTTTCGAGGTTGAGCGAGTTTTCACCCTCAACCAAATTGTATGAACCGAAGTCCTTTATCTTACGGCCTGCCGCATCTACGATATCGACGTTTGCTTCAACAGCACGGCCAATAGAAACAGCCGCATTGAGGTTGTCGTGGAACGGATTAGGGAATACGTTAATCTTCACGTTGTTGTCAGCAACAGAGTTGCCATTGAGGAGCTGTCTTGTTTCAGCCTGTGCACCTGGCAGGTAATAAGCCTGTTCAGTGGTGTAGTTGCCACAAGAGCAATTGCAGTCGCTAGACACATGGTTTTCCAACACAATCAACACCGGATAACGGACACCCTCGGCATAGTACTGGTAACGGGTAGTCTGAATGGTGTAGGTGAGAGAGCCAGCCTGCTGTTGGTAGTTCTTAACCAACTTCACACGCAACACATTATTATAGATGTTGCCGTCAGGCAATTCAAGCGTACCCCAAGCATCAGCCTCAGAAGTGTAAGAACCAGTGATAGGTTCAACAGTAGTGCCGGTAATATAAGAACCGTTCATTGAACCAGAAATCACATCTTTATAAGCCATAGGGAACTTCATGTCAACGATAGGCTGTTCGAACTCGATCTTCACCCCACCGTTAGAGAGACCCCAATAACGCTTTTCAGTGTTAGTGATTTCGAAATAGGTAGTTTTTTCACCACCCTCGTCAACAGCCAAAAGCGTATTGCGTGAAGAAAGGTCGATGTTACCCATCTGGGTAGCCACATTTTCAGCTTGTGAAATGGTCATCGCATTGAGTTCCTTTGCTGTTGAGAAGTTCCAATACTGGTTGGCACCGCCGTTTCCCTGCGGTTGGTATTCAATTTGTTTCATAGCGCGAACATCGCCTACATTGAGGCCGTTCACCCTGTATGTAATCTTGTTCTGAGCAAACACAGAAGATGCTGTCAACAAGAGAAATGCTGCAGTAAAAATTTTCTTCATATCTCTAAATTTTTAATTTTCTCCAAATATAATAAGAATTTCCGATTGTATAGTACTTACATATCAACATTTTTATCAACAACCGAATAAAAATCTGAAAGTTATCACCATTTCAGTCTCATTCAGGATGGGCTGCCACAAAATCTTCAGCCTGCTGTATAGCGTAAAGCTTTCCCACATCGACCATTTGCAAGTCAACCGCCTTCTGCGCCACGATGTTCACTTTATCGGCCTCGGTCAAATAGAAGTCCATAATCGGGAATTTTTCCGGATACCGATCCATTAGCCCCAGCACCCTGGGCGAGATAACATGCACCCCGGAAAAAGCCAGACGCTGATATTGTTCTGGAGCGAAATGAGGGAACGGAGACCTGACATCGCCGGTAGCAATATTGGTCCACCCCATTAAACGCATATTATTCTTATCGTTGAACAAGAGGTAACGCTGCGTATCGCGCTCGCTTACCAAGAGCGACACATCGGCCCCAGACGAAACATGTTCGTTGTAGCACTTAGCCAAATCTATATTCGACAAGATATCGACATTATGGACCAGAAAAGGTTCATCGCCCTGCAACAAAGGAGCAGCCTTGCGGATTCCGCCTCCAGTGTCGAGCAAACCATCCCTTTCGTCAGAGATCTGGATGTCGATACCGAAATTATCATGCTCGTTGAGATAATCGATAATCAGTCCGCCAAAATGATGGACATTGACGACGATATGGTCAAACCCCGCGTTTTTCAAGCGTGTAACCACCCTTTCCAACAAGGTTTTTCCAGCAATAGGAACCAAAGCCTTAGGCAGAGAGTCGGTAATCGGTTTCAGACGGGTTCCCATACCGGCAGCGAAAATCATGGCTTTCATTCTGCCTCGCCCTCCTCTTCTGTCATATCGTCTTCTTCAGCCTTCTGTTCCTCTTTATCGGCAGCCTCGTCACCAACCTTCTCCTTCGTCAGCAAACCAACATAAGATTTGTGGTCGAGCAAGATTTCCAAAGCCTTGTTCACCCCGCTATCGTCCTTCAGCTGTTCTTGAACGACTCCGCGCTGGTAGAAATAACGTCGGGCAATCTCGAAACAGATATATTTAGATATATCCACACGATTCGCCTCCAAATCGGCATCAAGGTCTGGGCTGATTCGGGCAGCCAACGCATCGAATTCCGCCTTCGATTTTTCAAGGCACCCGTCTTCCTCTGCCAATTTGCGCAACTTTTCGAGCGTCTTCTGCGACTTCGTCTTATAAGTAAAGCCCGATTCCTTCACAAACTTCTTAAAATCGGCATAGTCTGCATCAGTGAGTTTCACGTCAGCCTCGGTAGGGATAGAACGATGTAATTGCTGATAACGGGTGACATAATCGAAAATCACATTCTTCGAATAGAGGTAGAAAGAGATGGGAGCATTTTTCTCCGTCTTCACAAAGACATCAGGATTAACGCCACAGCCGTCACGGACAATACGTCCATGCAACGTTTTAAACTCGTGCGTCAAACTGTCGGGAATACGGACAACGAAACCATCCTTATCGCGTTTTGCATAATCGATAGCCTGAATACAGCGTCCAGAAGGTATATAATACTTAGAGATGGTAACCTTCAGCGAACCTCCGTAAGGCAAATCGCGCGTAGTTTGAACGAGGCCCTTTCCATAGGTACGTTCACCAATAACAATTGCACGGTCGAGGTCCTGCAATGTACCAGATACAATTTCGGCAGCAGACGCCGAATTGCGGTTAACAAGCACAGCAATAGGCATAACAGTATCGACAGGAGCCTCGGTAGCGTTGTACGTCGTGTTCCACTTGTCGTCTTTACCCTTCGTATACACAAGTTTAGAACCTTTAGGAACAAACATGTTCAAAATGCGGGTCGCTTCAGAAAGCAAACCACCAGGATTGTTACGCAAGTCGATAACCAACGACTTCATACCCTTTGCCTTAAGGGCAACAAACGCATTATGGAACGAAGAAAAAGACTGGTCGGTAAACTGGGTAAGATTAATGAAGCCAACCGAACTGTTAAGCATTCCATAATAAACAACCGGGTCAATCACAATCTTCTCACGAACGACATCAACC
The DNA here is from genome assembly GCA_002362105.1 of Bacteroidales bacterium UBA3297. Lineage (GTDB taxonomy): Bacteria > Bacteroidota > Bacteroidia > Bacteroidales > Paludibacteraceae > Physcocola. Next base: position 8,644 of record DETD01000017.1, on the reverse strand, counting down.
TTAACCGTACCCTTACCCGGACGGTCAACTACCACTTTCACGGTTGTAAGCGGCTCGCCACGCAGCATCTGGCTGACATCAGAGGTGGTTTTTCCGTCGGTAGCGACACCACCCACCGAAACAAAGACATCGCCGGCACGCAGCCCGGCCTTGTAAGCAGGCTTGTCCTCATATATTTCGGTAATATAAATCTTTTTGTCCTTAGCAGAAATAACAGCACCCACACCCGCATACGACCCCGTGGTCATAAATTTCAGGTCCTTCATCTCGCTTTCCGGGAAATAGGTCGTGTAAGGGTCGGCAGTAGCAAGCATAGCATCAATACCATACTTAACCGTTTCTTCCGGCTTGATCGTGTCGACATAGAACAAGTCCAACTCCTTGAAAACAGAGTTGAATATATCAAGACTCTTTGATATTTGGAAGTCGTGCGATTCTTTTGGCTTTGCAACAGCAGAAGAGTCTGTGCCTGCGGCATAAGCGGTACTACCAGCTAGCAACGAAGCAGCCAAAAGTCCGATAAAGGTTCGACATTTATACATCATTATATGCTATTATTTATTCATTAAAAGACCATCGAGCGAGGTTGCTACGACTTGCCCTCCCTCAGATATAAAATAGTTGAAAAGTTGCGCCGGGCTACCAACCCTGATTGAGGCGTCGAACTTGGCAGCGCAAGTCAAAAGGAACACCTTCAACCCATCGGGCTCAACAGCAGACACATCGGCAAGGAAAGGTGCGACAAAACCGTCGACGAAAGTAGTCTCCGCAGGTTCAAAACGAGCATCGGCCAACGAAAAAATTTCGGTAACAACGCCCGCGCTGTCAACCGCCACACCCGCACAAGGAAGCGCCTTTTCTCCTCCAATAACCAGCCAATGAGCCGCCACACGCTTCAACATAGGATAAAACGCTAAACAGTCCTGAAAATTACATTCTCACACGACGGTGATTCAATGTGTCGATCAATTCCACATATACTTGCTTGTATTCGGTCAAATTACGGGAATACCAGGTGATGGCAGAATCGAAAACGGCCTCAGACACGTTATGCTTGTCAAGCACCGACTTGTAATAACGGTTCCGTTCTAGCTTGTCGGCAGGAATAGTCGTCTGGTTATTAAGTAGAGACTGGGCAACATGCACATCGGCCAACAACATAGCCATTTCATGTTTACCGATAGGCGGCTCTCCCTTATTGGGCTTACAGGAAGCAAGAGAGATGGCACCAACGAACGCCGCGAGCACAAGTATCTTATTGTTTAACATCCTCATCATTTTTTTCATTCTGAGATTCATCTTTTTTACCAGTCAACTTGTAAAAGAGTTCCTTAATCTTATCGGAACAAAGATCCGTAAAGTTGGTCAGTTCCTTAAAATGGAACAGCATCATATAGATAGTGCCACACGTAATGGCAGCATCGGCAAAATTAAACACTGGACTGAAGAACAGATACGATTTTCCACCAAAGAAAGGGAGCCAGTCGGGCAACGAGAAACGGAAGATAGGGAAATAAAGCATATCGACCACCTTACCGACAAGCCAGTCGCCTCCGTCGAATATCTTTGCATAGAAAATACAGTCAATGATATTGCCAGTAGCCCCAGCAGCTATAAGTACAAAAGCGACGACAAACGAAAAAGAAAAATCGGCCCTTCTAACCAGCCTATACGAGCAGAAGAAGAGGCTGCCCACAGCAAAAATTCGGAAAATGGTCAAGAAAATTTTCGGACCGAAGGTCATACCGAAAGCAGCGCCCGGATTTTGCACGTAGCAGAGTTTGAACCAACTGGCAATCTCAACAACAGAGCCGTCGGCAAGATTAACACGGGTCCAATACTTGAGAATTTGGTCGACAATAATAATAAAAAGAGCCACAGAAAGGGCTATTTTCTGTTTTTTTGAAATATCGAGAGTCATCTGTATTTAAATAACGCCAAAAAGGCAAGCCAGAGCGAGCCAGCTTGCCGGATTAGCCAAAGCAAAAACCATTATGCCTACTTAGCACCACTATTTTTTGCATCGATGCTAAGGGTTGCATGAGGAACGGCACGGAGGCGTTCCTTAGGGATAAGCTTACCCGTAACACGGCAAATGCCGTACGTTTTATTCTCAATACGGATAAGGGCAGCCTGAAGGTGTTGGATAAACTTCATCTGGCGCTGAGCCAAACGTCCATCCTCTTCCTTCGACATAGTCGTCTGTCCCTCTTCAAGCGCTTTAAAAGTAGGCGACGTGTCGGTAATTTCATTACCGTCAGTATTATTCATACTGGCACGTAAAGCCTCGTATTCTTTCTTAGCCTTTTCGAGTTTCTCAAGAATCAGCGCTTTAAATTCGGCCAATTCTTCATCGGAATATCTTGTTTTTTCAGCCATAGCCACAAAACTTTAAGAGTTAAAGAAACAAAGGTTCATACTAAATCGCCTTTCGACTTATTAATTTTCACAAATGTAAGAAAATGCATTTGTAAGCAAAAAGAAAGATGAATGTTTTTATCAACAAAGAATGTAAATCGGCGAAGGAACTGTTTTTGTTTGTTTTTCTCGCCGAAAATGCCGAATATTGTATAAAATTGAGCACTGAGCGCCAAATGTTGAGAAAACAAACAGGGAAAGCTGTGACAACTGGCTGCGAATGGTTGAGCAAAGACAAAAACTTATGGAAGAAATAGTCAAAAACACGCCCGAGGAAGAAGCAATGATCGAGGCGGCTTACGCTAAGTTAAAAGAGACGTACCTCAATTCGAACCACCGCAAACACATTGAGATAATCGACAAAGCATACCGTTACGCGAAACACGCGCATGCCGGTGTCCGCCGTAGAAGTGGCGAACCCTACATTATGCACCCTATTGCCGTAGCACAAATTGTAGCTGAAGAGCTGGGCCTCGGCTCAACTTCCATCTGTTCGGCCCTGCTTCACGACGTGGTCGAAGATACGGAAACCAGCGTTGAAGACATCAGGAACTTGTTCAGCGACAAAATTGCCATAATTGTTGACGGACTCACAAAAATATCGGGTGGTGTTTTCGGCGCACAGGCTTCTGCCCAGGCTGAAAACTTCAGAAAGCTGCTGCTCACCATGAGCGAAGACATACGTGTGGTGCTTATAAAGATGGCCGACCGCCTGCACAACATGCGGACACTGGGCTCAATGCCACCACACAAACAATTGAAAATAACGGGCGAAACCCAATATATTTACGCGCCTCTGGCCAACCGTCTGGGCCTGTACGCCATAAAGACTGAGTTGGAAGACCTCAGCTTCAAATACGAGCATCCCGACAAATATGTCGAGCTCAGCAAAAAACTGGAAGCGACCAGCAACGAACGAGAAAAGTTGTTTTCGGACATCAAGCAACCCATTCGGGAAAAACTTGCCGAACTGGGGATAAAGGCCGACATTCAGTCGCGCATCAAATCCGTCTACTCTATTTGGAAGAAGATGGAAAAGAAAGCCATTCCGTTTGAGGAAGTCTACGACATTCTGGCCATAAGGATTGTCTTCGACTGCCCCGACCTGAAGGAAGAGAAACAACACTGCTGGGCTATCTACTCGGCGGTTACAGACTTATACAAACCACGTCCTGACCGTATTCGCGACTGGGTGAACACCCCTAAAGCCAACGGCTATGAAGCCCTACATTTGACCGTGATGGGGCCAGACAACAAATGGATTGAGGTGCAGATAAGAAGCCGGAGAATGGACGACATCGCCGAAAAGGGTTTTGCCGCCCACTGGAAATACAAAACCGGAGAAGAAGATGATTCAGAACTGGAGAAATGGCTGCAAACCATAAAGGAACAGCTGGAAAACCCAGACAGCAACGCCATCGACTTTTTGGATACCTTCAAAATGAACCTCTTCGCTTCGGAGATTTTCGTTTACACCCCAAAAGGCGACATTAAGACAATGCCACAAGGGTCAACAGTGCTTGACCTGGCATTCGACCTTCATACCGAACTGGGTATGCAATGCATTGGTGCAAAGGTAAGCCACAAGCTGGTACCTATCACCTACATTCTGCAGAGTGGCGACCAAGTGGAGATTCTGACCTCAAAAAGGCAACAGCCAAAATCGGATTGGATAGAGATTGTGCAGACAGCGAAAGCACGCAACTGCATCAGACAGATGTTCCGCAAGGAATACCACAACCTTATCTCAATGGGTGTTAAGAGACTGCACGAATTCCTGAAAAAGTACAACATTTCTGACGACCACGACACCATAAACCGCATTATTGAGCATTATGGCGAGCCGAACAAAGACGAGATGATGTACAAAATAGGGAAAGGCAGCCTCGACTTGCAGGAACTGACCAAAACCATGTTTAAGGACAAGAAGAGCAGCCGATGGGTAAAGATATGGGATTTAACCTTCGGCAAGCTGACCAGTAACAATAACGCTCCACAACCTAACCTAAAAGACCAAAACCAAAAGCCCTCTAAAAACGGGCTTAAGGTAACCGAGAACAACAAGAACGAAGACGGAAACGGTCCTAAGTACCGCATTGCGGAATGCTGCTGCCCAATTCCGGGCGACGACATTCTGGGCTTCCTCGACGAGGGCGGTGTCTACATTGTACACAAACGGCAATGTCCGGTAGCCATGAAGTTAAAGACGAACTACGGCAGCCAGATAGTTTCAGCATCGTGGGAGACCCACCGTGTCCTGTCGTTTCCGGCAACCATCCAGATTAAAGGTATGGACCGAATCGGTATTCTAAGAGAAATCATAGACGTCATCTCCAGCATGCTGAAGATCAACATCAGCCGTGTTACACTAGATACCGACGAAGGCCTCTTCACCGCAAACATCACAGTTTACATCCGCGATGTAGAAGATGTAAACAACCTTTGCATGAATATATTAAAGATAAAAGACATAAATGCGGTTGAGCGAGTAGCCACCGACAAAGCAGTTCTAAAATAAGTAAAAAAAATGAAGAACTATTTACCTGGCAGAGACAGCAACGCGCTGTTCAACTACAAGCGCCGTACAGCGCACAACGTGCAAATTGGCAACCTGACAATGGGCAGCAGCCAACCTATCAGAATCCAGTCGATGGCCAATACCAACACCAACGACACCAACGGAAGCGTTGAACAGTGCATCCGTATTATAAAAGAAGGAGGAGAATTGGTTCGATTTACAGCCCAAGGAATAAAAGAGGCGAAGAACCTGCAAGCCATCAGGGCAGAACTGACCCGCCGCGGCTTCCGCCAGCCCCTAGTTGCCGACATCCACTTCAACCCTAAAGCAGCCGACGAGGCAGCCCTCCACGTAGAGAAAGTCCGCATCAATCCGGGAAACTACGTCGACAGCGTACATACCCAAAAGCGTTTTTCATATACCGACGAGGAATACCGTCAGGAAATAGCAAAAATACGCGAACGGCTAGTTCCGTTCCTAAACATCTGTAAAGAGAATAAAACAGCCATAAGAATTGGCGTCAACCACGGTTCACTAAGCGACCGCATCCTCAGCCGTTACGGCGACACCCAGGAAGGTATGGTGGAATCGTGTATGGAGTTCCTGCGCATCTGTCGTGAAGAGGACTTCACCAATGTGGTTATTTCCATTAAAGCGTCGAACACCGTAATAATGGTGGAAACCGTCCGCCTACTTGTCGCCACAATGGCAGAAGAAGGAATGGACTTTCCTCTTCATATTGGAGTCACAGAAGCGGGCGACGGCGAAGACGGCCGCATAAAGAGCGCTGTGGGAATTGGAGCCCTTCTCTGCGACGGTATAGGAGACACCATCCGTGTATCGCTTAGCGAAGACCCAGAAAAAGAAATTCCGGTTGCGAAAGCACTAGCTGACTACGTTTCACGCCGATGCGGCCACTCCCCAATAAACGGGACTGACAGCGGGAAAGTCAATCCTTTCGCCTACAGCCGCAGGAAAAGCACAAAACTGGGAAATATAGGCGGGACCAATGTCCCAATTGTGATAGCCAGCAGTACAGAAGGTGCTTTAAAGCCCGACTACGTGTTGGCTGAAACCCTGCCAAGCCATATAGTAGTTCCTACAATTGTCGACTACGCAATCTGGAAAGAGAGTGCGAACCTCTACCCTCTCTTCACCAGCCAAAACTACAACAAGATAAAGAGCTGTAAGGCAAACATCAAGTTTGTACTGACGAACTACCCCTCAATAGAAGAGACACTGGCAGCAGCCGACAACAAATGCGTCTTTATTGTGGAAAGCTCCCACATCAATCCGGTCGGCGAACAGCGCGCGTTCATCCACCACCTGCTTAGCAATGACCTCGGAAACCCTGTTGTATTAAAACAGAACTACAACGACAGTGCGAAAGGCGACTTCCAGATAAAGTGCGGAGCCGATATGGGTTCCTTCTTCATTGACGGTATTGCCGACGGACTTTGGATTGAGGCCAAAAACCTGCCTACGGCAGATGTTACTTCTGGCGCATTCGCCATTCTGCAAGCCTCACGCTGCCGAATGAGCAAAACCGAATATATTTCATGTCCTAGCTGCGGACGTACGCTATATGATATGCAGAGCACCATTGCGCAAATAAAGGCAAAGACAGGGCACCTGAAGAACCTTAAAATAGGTATTATGGGATGTATTGTAAACGGGCCTGGCGAAATGGCTGATGCAGACTATGGATATGTAGGCTCTGGCGTCGGAAAAGTCAACCTCTATAAAGGTCAGGAATGCATAGAAAAAATGATTCCTGCAGAAGAGGCTGTAGAAAAATTGATTGAACTAATTAAAAGCAACGGCGACTGGCACGAAGCATAACATAAAAATAGAACAATGAAACAGTATTTAGACCTGCTGAACCGCATACTAAACGAAGGTGTAGAAAAAGGAGACCGCACGGGCACTGGAACCATCAGTGTATTCGGCCACCAGATGCGTTTTAACCTTGAGGAAGGCTTCCCCCTACTCACCACTAAGAAACTGCACCTGAAGTCAATTATTTACGAGCTACTGTGGTTTTTAAGGGGCGAGACGAACGTAAAGTACCTACAAGATAACGGAGTAAGGATTTGGAACGAATGGGCCGACGAAAACGGCGAATTAGGTCCTATTTATGGCTACCAATGGCGGTCATGGCCAGACTACGACGGAGGTCACATCGACCAAATAACAAATTTGATAAACGACATCAAGAACAATCCAAATTCGCGCCGCCTGTTAGTCAGCGCATGGAACGTGGCAGACGTTGACAAAATGAAACTGCCACCATGCCACCTATTGTTCCAATTCTACGTGGCAGACGGCAAACTGAGCCTGCAACTCTACCAGAGAAGCGCAGACGTCTTTTTGGGCGTTCCGTTCAATATAGCATCGTATGCGCTGCTATTAATGATGGTAGCACAAGTCACCGGTTTAAAGCCCGGAGAGTTTATCCACACTACAGGAGACACGCACATTTACCAGAACCACTTAGAGCAGGTTCATACCCAACTAGAACGAACTCCGCGCAAGTTGCCTAAAATGATTATCAATCCGGAGGTGAAAAACATATTTGACTTTAAATATGAAGACTTCCAACTAGAAGATTATGATCCATGGCCACACATTAGCGGCAAGGTTTCGGTATAAGACAAAAAAAGGTGTGCCAAATGGCACACCTTTTTTTATTCATTGCACTAACCAGCGCTTAACATCTTCTCGATTATCGTATGTAATTTCCTGTTTCCGGATTCGGTCAACTTGAAATGAACACCACCAACGATAATAGTATCTACACTATCGTACTTAATGATATCGAGATCTTCTTCTTTAAAATAGCATTCAAAGAATACGATATCTTTGTGACGGTCGATATTATTACCACCACGAGGTGTGATTGGCTGCGCTAAAAGATTATTCCCCTTACCGGTTCGGAATTCAACGAAGGCACGATAATTACGGGTATCTTTAATACCACAGACAAGGATAACCATACCGTTTGAACCTTTGGAATTACGTCCTCGAACCATGACCATTTCTAAACGCTCACCATTTTCAGTTCCAATTGTAGAGGTATGCTTATATGTATCACCCCCTCCTGCCAATACAGACATGCAGGAGAAGAAAACAAATAATATGCTAATTAGAGTACGCATCAATAACAAAATAATATAGGTTACTTATTGAGTCAAGATTTATAGGCACAAAAGAAATTCTTCTTGAGTTTAATTAATACAAAAATACAAATTAAAAGAGTAAAAGCAAAATACTACCAAAGATTGTAAGTGACAAAATTAAAGAAAATGCAAAAAAGCGGGAAAATACGAATCAACAATGCTCATTTGACAAACAAAAAATGACACAACGCTCTATAAATAAGCGCACAAATTAGCATTCAGACAAAACAGTAAAACTGGGAAAAAAGTTTTGGCATGACAAAAAATCATAAGTTTTTAACGAATAAATGGAAATGCAAAGAAGTTCTTATTGACATTTAAACGCCTTTTCATATTTAATAGAGAAATAATACTATTCAAAGATACGCCAACTAACAGAACACAGACCAACAAGAACCAGCGGAAAAAACACTTTACAAGGGCAAGGGGAAAGACTGGAGATTGGCTACAAAACAGAAAAAAGAATAACAGATAAAACTAGTGAGCATATCTCAAAAAGAGGCATAAAAAGAAAAGTCCCCCGTTCCAC
>DETD01000018.1:148277-212032 GCA_002362105.1 Bacteroidales bacterium UBA3297 | reverse complement strand
TGACGTGGAACGGGGGACTTTTCTTGTATAACATTGGTCCTACACTCAGTTTTTTTGTATCTTTGTTTTTAAAACGTTTACCTTTATGATTACTTTTTATGCTGAGGATATTGAAATGCCCAAACTGAAAAAGACGGGCTTGAAAGCGTGGATTAAGGCTGTCGCTGAAAAACATGGCTATAAACTTGGCGATATTGCGTACATTTTCTGTTCCGATAACCGCATTTTAGAGGTTAACAAACAATTTTTGTCGCACGATTACTTTACCGATATCATAACTTTCGACTATACAGAGGGCAATAAAATAGCTGGTGACCTTTTCATTAGTTTGGATACTGTAAAGTCGAATGCGGAAAAGTTTAATACCGATTATGACCAAGAGTTTCACCGTGTAATTATCCACGGTATACTTCACCTTTGTGGTATTAATGATAAAGGGCCAGGAGAACGTGAAATAATGGAAGGTCACGAAAACGATGCGCTTGCAATGCGCACTGGTAACGAATAGTATTTCTCAAAATCTTTTTCACGATGCTTTATATTAATAAGTTCATTGTTTCTAGTTTTTTTCTTCTCACATCTTCTTTTTTAAGCGTCGCACAGACATCGCGAGAAGAATTGTCTGCTGTTAAAGAAAAGGCAGGCGGTAATTATTACGCATATCCAACCCCGTCGGGCAAGTTTACTGAGGTCCCTGCGGGTTATACTCCTTTTTATGTTAGTCATTATGGTCGCCATGGGTCTAGAAATATGATAGATGCTGTCGATTCTAAGGTGGCTCGTGATATTATGCGCCAAGCCGATGCCGATGGCAAACTGACGAAACTGGGTAAACAGACGTTGCTTTACCTCGATACTATTATCAACAATATGGATGACAGATACGGTGAGTTAACACAGGTCGGCCACAACCAGCACCGGTCGATAGCAAGACGTATGTTCAATTCGTTCCCCCAGATTTTTTCTGGCGCAATTTCTATTGATGCGCGGTCGACTAATGTACACCGATGCATTCTTAGTATGGGCGCATTCTGTCAAGAACTAAAATCGTTGAACCCTAATTTGAATATCACAAATAACGCAAGTGCACGCGATATGTTCTTTATGTGCAACGATACCCATTTGGGCGCGCATAAGGCAAGTGATAGTCAGGTGAGATGGAATAAGATGTATAACAACTTCTGTGAACAGAATGCACATCCGGAAAGGTTGATGAAGGCTCTTTTCACGAATCCGAACTATTTGAAAGAGGATAAAGCAAAATCTCTGTCAAGAAAACTGTTCAATATAGCGAGTGACATCCAGGACATGGATGGCATCAATTTTTCTCTGTTCCCGCTGTTCACCGACGACGAACTTTTCGGGTATTGGCAGAGCCAAAACGCTTTCTGGTTCGGTTGGTTGGGCTTGCAGGCTGACCAAGACACCCGCGATTATGAGATGGCCTGCAATCTGTTGCGTGACATTTTAGACAAGGCAGAGATAGCTATAGCCTCAAAAACGCCTTCTGCCACCCTGCGTTTCGGACACGATACCGGTATTTTGCCCCTTATAGCACTGATGCATGTGGGTAACGCTTATTGTAGAGTTTCAGACCTGAACAACCTCTACAAGTCGTGGGCCGACTTCAAACTGATACCTATGGCGGCAAACATTCAGTTTATTTTCTATAAAAATTCAGTGGGTAATGTCTTGGTTAAAGTGTTGCTGAATGAAGAAGAAGTCAAACTTCCACTCAAAACAGCAGGTCCTTACTATCAGTGGACCGAGTTCCAAGATTATTATGAAGAAGTCTTGAGCCATATTCCGAATGTACGCTCAAGCGTGAAAAGCACGCATTAATCATGCTAATTTTAATTCTAAATACCAATGAGTAATTACATGTTACAGAACGGGAAACTCTCTTTGTTTGAAAAGATTTGTTACGCATTTGGCGACGGTGCTGCTAACATTGCGTGGCGTGGCGTCGTTTTCTTCCTTATGATTTATTACACCGATGTTTTTGGACTTGGCCCTGCTATTGTGGGTACCCTTGTTTTGGTAGTCCGTCTTAGCGATGGTATAAGTGACGTCGCTATGGGTGCTATCTGCGACCGAACTAACACACGGTGGGGTAAGTTCCGTCCTTGGATTCTGTGGACAGCGCTACCTTTGGCGGTAATCCTATCGATGTTGTTTACCTGTCCAAATCTTAACATGACAGGAAAGATTGTCTATGCTTTCTCTACTTATATTCTGTTCACCCTTATTTATACAGCAAACAACATTCCTTATGGAGCTTTGGCTGCAGTTATGACTCCAGACGATAAGGAGAGAACAAAATTAGGCTCATTCCGTATGGTTGGCGCATTTGGTGGTGGTATGTTGGTACAGAGCCTTTTGCTTTTCTTGATTGCCTATTTCGGCGATGTGAATCCGAAGGTTGAACTCAATACCATTGAGCCAAATCAGAAATACGAGTTGGTGATTACCACTCCTACCGACGTTAACAGCCTGTCACTCGAAACTGAAAAGCATTTTGCTACGATGATTTCTTCTGATGTCGTCTACGTGGTAAAAGATGAAGAAGGTAATCCAATTCTTGACGCTAATGGTCAGCAGAAGACTGCTGTCGATTCTGTGGCATCAACCTCTAAGAGTTTCAGTACAGTTGCGAACAAGCCTTACCATTTTACTGTTGAGTCTAACGGAGAAACACTTACAACCGAAAGTTTCCGTATCGTAGACCAATCGACAGGTTATAGCTATGCTATATATTTGCTGTCATTCTTCTTGGCTTTGTTCTTGATCATCACCTTCTTGGGAACCCGTGAACGTGTTACGCCTCCTGCCGCGCAGAAAAGCGACCTTGGTCAGGAGTTGAAGGACCTTATTTACAATAAACCTTGGATTCTGCTTGTGTTTGTCGCATTGATGTATAACATCTACAACAATACCAAACAGGGTGTAACATTGTACTACTTTACACATTACATCCAGAACCAGTTGTTGTCAGCAGGTTATATGTTCAGTTTGGCACTCGCCTCTGTTGGAGGTGCAATGCTTACAGCTCCGTTAAGTAACCGTTTTGGTAAGAAGAATGTTTTCATTGGCGCTCTTCTTTTCTCTGCTGCTGTTAACTCTATGATTTATTTCTGCAGTGCCGACTCTATTACTTCTATCTTTGTTCTTGGTACGTTGTCTGAATTTTTCGCAGCCATCTTCCCTACATTGTTCTTTGCTATGTTGGGCGATGTAGCCGATTATTCTGAATATGTGAATGGTCGCCGTGCAACAGGATTGGTATACAGTGCAGGCTCATTCGCAACCAAGTTTGGTGGTGGTATTGCAGGCGCGCTCATTGGTTACGTTTTGGCCTTTTATGGTTACAATGGATCCGATCCGGCCTCTATTGCGAATGCGGTAGAAGGCATTAAGGGCTTGATGAGCTGGATTCCTGCAGCGCTTTGCGTCTTTGCTGCTATTGGTATGTGGTTCTATACACTAGACCAAAAGCAAATGGACGTTATAACTGCAGAATTGCAGCGTCGCCGTGCTAGCGAAGGTGCTAAGGCAGAATAAGTATTCTTCAAAATACTAATAAAGTCCGTGTAATGTAAAAACATTATACGGACTTTTACTTATGTTGCTTATATAAAAAAAATCGGGCGGTCTCGAAAGAAACTGCCCGATTCTTATTTTAGTTTGATTTTTGTCGATTACATAGCGCCAGTTGCACTTACTTCTTTGCTTATGCGTCCAACCAAGCCTTGGAGAACTTTACCAGGACCAACTTCAATGAATTCGGTAGCGCCGTCTGCAATCATGTGCTGTACGCATTGGGTCCATTTTACAGGGCTAGTCAGCTGTTTAACCAGGTTAGCCTTTATTGTAGCAGGGTCGGTCTCTGCAATGGTAGACACATTCTGATAGATAGGGCATACAGGCTTGTTGAAGGTTGTAGACTCAATAGCCTTAGCCAGTTCGTCTTTAGCTGGCTGCATAAGCGGAGAGTGGAACGCACCACCTACAACCAACGGGAGCGCACGCTTTGCACCTGCGGCCTTCATCAGTTCGCAAGCCTTTTCAATGCCGGCGTTGCTGCCTGAAATAACCAATTGGCCTGGGCAGTTGTAGTTAGCTGCTACAACAACCTCGCCTTCAATGCTGGCACAGATCTCTTCTACTTTCTCGTCAGCCAGACCAATAACGGCGGCCATGGTAGAAGGGTTCATTTCGCAAGCCTTCTGCATTGCCATTGCACGTTTTGAAACGAGACTCAAACCGTCTTCAAAGCTGACTGTGTTTGATGCAACCAGGGCAGAAAGTTCGCCTAAAGAGTGACCGGCAACCATATCGGGCTTGATGTCGAGCACTTTAGCCATGATGACAGAGTGCAGGAATACCGCAGGCTGTGTAACTTTGGTCTCTTTCAATTCTTCAGCAGAGCCTTCAAACATAATCTTGGTGATGTCGAAACCAAGAATCTGGTTGGCTTTTTCGAACAATTCTTTTGCAACGGTTGAGTTGTCATACAGGTCCTTGCCCATTCCTGTGAACTGGGCGCCCTGTCCAGGGAAAACGTATGCTTTCATTTTATTCAAGAATGTATATTTGTTCCTTTTTAGTTTTAGTTAAAGTGTTCCTTTCGTACTAGGAAGTTCATATTTGTAGATGTCGCGTTTAACGGCCATTTTTATGGCCCTTGCCAGTGCCTTGAAAATGCCTTCTATTTTGTGGTGCTCGTTCTCGCCCTCAGCCTTTATGTTCAGGTTCATTTTTGCCGAGTCGCTTAAACTTTTGAAGAAGTGCAAGAACATTTCGGTAGGCATATCGCCGACATATTCACGGTTGAATTTGGCATCCCATACAAGCCATGGTCTACCACCAAAGTCAAGAGCCACTTGGCACAGACAGTCATCCATAGGCAAACAATAGCCGTATCGCTCAATACCACGTTTGTTTCCAAGTGCCTGATAGATGGCTTCACCTAGTGCGATGGCGGTATCTTCGATGGTGTGGTGCTCGTCGACATTCAGGTCACCCTTTACCTTGACGGTAAGGTCGCAACCGCTGTGTTTGCCTATTTGGTCAAGCATATGGTCGAAGAATCCAAGGCCCGAAGAAATATCGGTTTTCCCGTTTCCGTCAAGATTTATACGGACGTAAATGTCTGTTTCTTTTGTAGTGCGTTGTACCGTGCCTACTCTTTCGCCAGCGAAGATGAATTCGCTAATTTGGTCCCAGTTTTCAGCAACTAGCGCGCAGCTGTCTTGCAGGTTGTTATCTGCCACCTCTTTTTCTCCGTTTTCACGGTTTTTTATCAGAATACCTTTGCAACCCAGGTTCTTTGCGAGTTGGATGTCGGTAATGCGGTCGCCAATAACAAAGCAGTGCTCCATGTCGTAGGTGCCGTCCATGTATTGGGTGAGCATGCCCGTACCCGGCTTACGGGTGGGTTTGTTCTCTTCTTTTCGGGTCGGGTCTACCTTTATATCGTCGAAAACAACGCCTTCCCCCTTGAAAACCTCAAGCATTTTGTTTTGTATGCGTTCGAATGTTTCTGTAGGGTAGTCGGGCGTGCCTAATCCATCTTGGTTTGTAACAATCACCAACTCTAGATTCGGAAGTTTCTCACGAATAAAGTGTAAGTTGCGTAAAACACCTGGTAGGAATACCAGTTCGTCGAGTGTGTTGACCTGTTCGGTGATGGGCGGTTCTACTATGAGCGTTCCGTCACGGTCTATAAAGAGCGCAGTCTTTTTCATTATAAGTCTTAATGCTTTATTATTGCAAAGATAGGCTTTTCTTCTTTTATTATCTGCTAAAGGTAAAGAGTTTTCTGTTTAGAGGTGGTTAAAAACGCAGAAACGCAACCATATAGTATGGTTGCGTTTCTTGCTCGCTCTTCTCAATAAAAACTATGTATCATTCATTCTCTTGGTGATGTGGCAGTTCGAGCAGGTCCTGCCTTGTCGATGGCTAAGGGGTTATTACTTGAAACGAACAACCTTCTTTACCAACTTTACTACGAGTAAATTCAATGCAATCATTTTTTTTCTCTTTATATTGTTTTTAACTGCGTCTTGATTTTTTATCGGTCTTTAGAATCTAACGACCTTCTTTACTAACTTAACTACGATGTAATTGAAAACGATCATATTTTTTTCTTTTTGTAAGTTATTTCCGTCTCCGCGAACGATGGTTGTTTTTGCCTTGTCTTTCGTTTTGACACTGCAAAATTATGTTATAAAACATATCTGTGCAACATTTTTAGAGATTTTTTTTAATTTATTTTCTTCAGAATGTAATCGTTTTTGTGTTTTGAATGCTTGTTTTGGACTTATTTTGCTTAATTATTTTTATTTATTTGCTAGTTTTTGTGTTAAAATGTTAGAAATGATGTGAATTTTGTGCTTAAACCTTTCAAAATGATATAATGCGATTTTCTTTTGTTACTGAAATCAGCCTCAAACCGTCATTTGATGGATGAGAGTGTGACTATTTGCTATAAAATTTCCGTAATATTGTAAAATGTGTTATTGAATGTGCTTTTTGTATCTTGTTCGCTTGAAAAATGTCAAATGTTGGGATGCTTTGTTTGAAATCCGTCATTTTTAAGTCGAGATATTTTATGGCAGATTTTTCGTTCTAGAAAAGAACATAAGGATTGTTTTATACAATATCTTCTTTAATTTTGTGTCAAACAAAACCGTCCCTTAATGGAAAAAAATGTTCATGAAATCGACTATTTAAGGATTTTCGCAACAATATCTATCGTTATTTGGCATTGTTTTTATTGCCCTATTGGAACGTGGGGGTTGTTGCCAGAAGATGCAACCTCGCACTTTATTATGAAAACCTATAGTTTTTTGATACCAGATGCCGATATGCCCCTTTTCACGTTTATAAGTGGATATCTGTTTTATTTCTTGTATAAAGAAAAAGGTAAGTATAGGGACTTCTTCCCGTTTCTTGCTGGCAAATTCAAACGGCTGTTGGTCCCTTTCTTCGTTTTTGGCTTGCTTATACCTATAACCTGTTATAATCAACCAACTTTAGTTGATTTTGTCTGCAACAAGATGGTGTGGGGCGAAGGTGCGCATATGTGGTATTGTGCAATGCTGTTTTGGTGCTTTATGTATGCATTCTTGCTGCTAAAATTGAAGAATAAGGTTGTAACAGCTATTTTCTGTCTTTTCAGCCTAACCCTATGTTGTATGTACGAGCTGTTTTGGACGCTGCCGTTCAAACTGACGTTGGGTGCAGGCAATGCGTGTTATTATTTCGTTTATTTCTTTGCAGGAGGTCTGGCTTTCAACTATAAAAAGGAAATAAAGGAAAAATTGGTGCCCAACCGGCGGCTTTTGTTGGCTGGGTATTTGTTGCTGGCTTTGGTGTTCCGTTATTTCAAGCCGATACTGCCTTTCCAAGTGATCCTTTTTGCGATTATGTTGCTTGTCTTCGTCCTTCATTTCTTGGGAAATGGCAAGCTTGT
Organism: Bacteroidales bacterium UBA3297; assembly: GCA_002362105.1. Lineage (GTDB taxonomy): Bacteria > Bacteroidota > Bacteroidia > Bacteroidales > Paludibacteraceae > Physcocola. The sequence continues at coordinate 204,555 of DETD01000018.1, read as the reverse complement.
CTATAACGAAAAAATTGCCAGAACTAGCCGGATGTGTTTTGGCGTTTACATATTCCATCACTGGCTGGCTTGGAATGCCTGCTTTTGTCCGTATCTGACTCCAGTTTTCCAACGTCATTATATATTGTTTACCGTGTGCTTAACCCCTATCGTTGGCCTGATTTCAGTTTTTTTGACTGGTCTTATGCAGAAAACACGTGTCGGAAGATATCTTCTGGGATGATGATTTATTTTGAAATAATTATAGTATTGACGGACGTTGGGGCTTGTAACACTTTTTAAGCGATGAAAGTATCTTTTTGTTTGTAAAAAATGGACTATTCTTTAAAAACAACTACCTTTGCCTGTTGAATTTCCGGCAAAAGGCACATACATTAAGTCTATTCTTAGCGGAAATACACACTATTTGTAACTCGCGAAGTCTGTATGTTTGCGATAATCAAACAGATACATATTTCGTAAGGAGCTAAAGGTATGTCTACTAAACAACCAATGGGACCCGATTCGTGTAAACCTTCTTTGGAAGAACCTCTATCACAGTCGATAGATAAGACTGCTGTGGGGTGGTATGTGATGAAGGTTTTGTGGCGTCAGGAAGTGAAAACCCAGCAGCGGTTTGCTGAGTTTGGATTGGAAAGCTATGTTCCGATGCGACAGATATTGTGTGAGGATGCGCGTCACCGAAAGCAGCGTGTTATGGTTCCCGCTATAAATGGTTTGGTCTTTGTGTTCTCTTCTATTAAAAAGTTAGAGGAGGTAAAAGAGTTTGTCCGCATCAACTATGGACAAACCGTTTATTTCTACACAAATCATGTGGGTGGACGTAATGTGATAACCTCTATACCGGAAAAGCAGATGGCTGATTTCCGTTCTGCATGTGATATTGCCGGAGATGAGGTCCGCTTTTTCCTTCCTGAAGAACTCGAGTTAAGCCGTGGAACCCGTGTCCGGATACATGGCGGACCTTTCGAGGGACGCGAAGGTGTTCTTCTTAAAGTGAAAGGAAAGCGCAGCAAGAGCCTGGTTGTCTCTATAGAGGGATTTATATCAGCTGTTGTTGCCGATATTAGTCCCGATTTTATTGAAAAACTATCCTGAAAGTTTATGGCAGACAAACAACGAAATTCTTCAATCATTTCTGTGATTCGTTTTTGTATACGATATGATTTCTGTTCCGGTGCTCGTATGTATTAATCTGTTAGAGAGGTAAACTTTATATAATGTACGACAAGGATAGATACATCGATATATTGTTGCGGACATTAAAAACGTTTGATGCGTTCTGTTCGCGGTATAATCTGAAATATGTAGCAGCTTTTGGTACTGTGCTTGGTGCAATTCGTCATAAGGGATTGATTCCATGGGATGATGATATTGACGTGTATATGCTACGGCCTGATTACGAGCGATTCTTAACATTAAGGAAAGAGGCTCAAAATGAAAACTGCAAAATACAGGATATTTCAGATGAAGGCTATTACCTGCCATATGCTAAGTTTTCTGATGCCAATACTTCTATTTGGGAAATAAAGGAGTTTGAATGTATGATTGGCGTCTTTATTGATGTTTTCCCGCTTGATTTCGTGTCAGAAGACGTGGCTTATTGTCAACAGTTACAAGAGAACTATCGGAATTTAATATATAAATACCAAATTTCTCTCTCTAAATATACCCCCTTTAATGTTCAGCCTTTCGCAACACCGATGAAACTGGTAAAGGCAAAAATGAGGGGAAAATCTTATTTCCGTAGAAGGATAAACGATATAGAGAATGATATAAAGGCGGTAAAAGGCGATAAGGTTTTTGTGTATGAGAGTTTTTATTCTCTCCCTCGGTGTGCTGCTCCGCTTGAATGGTTCGAAAATCCGGTAAGGGTTCCTTTTGAGGGGTGGAGTATTCCTGTCCCAAGGGATTATGACGGATTCTTGACGCTTTATTATGGTGATTATATGACCCCGCCTCCTGTTGAAAAACGGGTTTCGCAGCATTATCATTATTTTGTTGACTTAGACAGGTATGTTTCTGTCGAAGAGGTGAAGAATTTGAAAAAATGAGGGTTCTTTGGTTCGAAGTTTCAACGCCGTCTCGCTATTCTGGTAGCGATTTTGTTTTGGCTGGTTGGCAAGATTCGCTGGAGCGAATTGCAAGAACTTGTTCTGACATAGAGCTTGCCGTTGCCTTCGAGTCGGCTGACCAGAATGCTGTGGTTAAAAACATTGATGGTGTTACTTACTATCCCCTCTGTATGCACTATTCTTCGTCAGAACTCCATCGGGCAAAGAAAACGTGGTCGGTAAATGCAGAAAAGTTGATTCCTGAAATGCTGAAAGTTATCAAAACTTTCAATCCCGACCTTATACATATTTTTGGAACAGAGTGGCCGTTCGGGCTGATTGCCGAACACACTTCAATCCCTGTTGTTATTCATATTCAGGGCGCTATTGTTCCTTATAGAAATGCGGCCTACCCTCCAGGGTTTAGCTCATTAGACGATACATTCAAAAGTTTTAGGCCTAAGCGCATTAAAGATGCGTTACGTGCGCAGTCTAAAATGAAAACGTGGGAAGAGCAGGAACGTAGAATCTGGAAAGTTGTCAGCCATTATATGGGTCGAACAGTTTGGGACAAGCAGTTGTCTTTCATGATGAATCCACAGCGTAGCTATTATCATGTGGAGGAAGCTTTGCGACCTGATTTCCTGGCAGAAACCGCTGTATGGAACAGAAAAGAAGAGGGCAAGTGCCGTTTGGTAACAACGGGCTGTTCTACGTTTTGGAAGGGGCCTGACATGATGCTGAAAACGGCAAAGGTTTTAACCGATTTCGGATTTGATTTCGAATGGTTTGTGGCGGGCAATATACCTGCTGATTTGCAGGCGCTTGTTGAGAAGAAGACAAACACAACTTTTGCTGCTAATGGGATTCGCTTTTTAGGTTTTACCCTACCATCTGACTTGAAGTCGTTGTTGTGTGAAAGCTCTATGTATGTGCATACGGCATACATAGAGAATAGTCCTAACTCTATTTGTGAAGCCCAGTGCCTGGGTGTGCCTGTTGTTTCGACAAATGTGGGGGGCATATCGACGTTGGTTACAGACGGGGAAGACGGCTTGTTGGTGCCGGCAAATGATCCTTGGCAGATGGCGTATAACATAATAAAACTATATAGGAATCTGCCATTGAGTGAAAAGTTCTCGGCCTCTGCCCGTCAAAAGGCGTTAAAGCGTCATGCCGATGAGAACATACGCAAACAGTTGTTGGATGCTTATACAAAAATAATAAAATAACAACTATGAATATATTGCTAACTGGTGGTGCTGGATATATTGGCAGTCATACAATCATTGAACTTTACAAGGCTGGCCACAGTGTTGTGGTAGTCGATAATTTGTCAAACAGCAGTGCTGTGTCGTTGAAGCGAGTTGCTGAAATAATAGGTGTCGACGGCATCCCTTTCTACAAGGTAGACGTGCTCGACCGTGAGGCACTCAACAAAGTGTTCGATGAAAACAGGTTCGATGCCGTTATTCACTTCGCTGGTTTGAAGGCTGTGGGAGAGTCGGTTGCAAAACCGCTCGAGTACTATCATAATAACATGACGGGAACATTCGTCTTGTTGGATGTAATGCGTAAGCATGGTTGCAAAAACATCATATTCTCATCGTCAGCAACGGTCTATGGCGATCCGGCGGTCATCCCAATTACGGAAGAGTGCCCTAAAGGCCATTGTACCAATCCTTACGGACAGACTAAGTCGATGCTGGAGGAAGTGTTGATGGATGTACAAAAGGCAGACAATGAATGGAACGTTGTGCTTCTACGTTATTTCAATCCGATTGGTGCCCATCCGTGTGGTAGAATCGGAGAAAATCCGAACGGCATCCCAAACAATCTGATGCCATATATCACCCAAACGGCAGTTGGCAAGCGTCAGGAGTTAGGCGTATTTGGAAACGATTACGACACACCAGACGGGACCGGCGTTCGTGACTACATCCACGTGTGCGACTTGGCCAGCGGTCATGTGGCTGCACTTCAGGCCATAGCGAAGAAGTGTGGTGTCGCGGTTTATAATCTTGGCACCGGAAATGGCTCTTCGGTATTAGAGGTTGTGAATGCTTTTATGAAGGTGAATGGTGTAAAGGTGCCATACAGCATCAAGCCGCGCCGTCCGGGCGACATTGCAACCTGTTATTGCAATCCGGCTAAAGCCGAAAAAGAGTTAGGGTGGAAAGCAAAATACAATCTTGAAGATATGTGTCGCGACTCTTGGAACTGGCAGAGTCAGAATCCTAACGGGTACGAGGAGTAAGGAATTCGATTATAGTTAACCAATTTTTTTATAGAAAGCAGTTTATTCTTTGAAAATGACTGTCACAAATACTCAATTAACACTTATATGCAAAAGTACAATGTTGCCGTAGCCGGCACAGGATATGTTGGTCTTTCTATTGCTACTTTGTTAGCACAGCATAACCATGTGATGGCAGTAGATATCGTTCCAGAAAAAGTTGAACTTATAAACAAAAGAAAGTCTCCAATTCAAGACGAGTACATCGAAAAGTATTTGGCTGAGAAGGAATTGGACTTGACGGCAACAACTGACGGTGCTTCTGTATATAAGACTGCCGATTTCGTTGTTATTGCAGCTCCTACTAATTACGACTCGCAACGGAATTTTTTCGACACCTCTGCTGTAGAGGCGGTGATTGACTTGGTGTTGAGTGTGAATCCCGATGCTGTAATGGTTATTAAGTCGACCATTCCAGTCGGATATACGCGTAGCCTGTATGTGCGCTATGCTCAAAAGTTTGCCGCAGATTCCAACTTGAAGGGAAAGAAGTTTAAACTTTTGTTCTCACCTGAGTTTTTGCGCGAGAGCAAGGCGTTGTACGACAATCTGTATCCAAGCCGCATAATAGTCGGTTTCCCTAAGATTATAAACAAACCTGAATTCTCTGAGGAAAATGAGGCTATATTGAAAGTTGCCGATGTGAAGGCAATGGAAGATGCGGCTCACGTTTTTGCTTCTCTGTTGACACAAGGGGCTGTCAAGGAAGACATTCCAACTATTTTTATGGGAATGAAGGAGGCTGAGGCGGTCAAGTTGTTTGCAAATACTTATCTGGCATTGCGTGTCAGCTATTTCAACGAACTGGACACTTATGCGGAAGTAAAGGGGTTGGATACTCAGGCCATCATCGATGGTGTGTGCCTTGACCCTCGAATTGGCTCTCATTATAACAATCCTTCATTTGGTTATGGCGGCTATTGCCTGCCAAAAGACACCAAGCAGTTGTTGGCCAACTATCAGAATGTACCCGAAAATCTGATTGAGGCTATTGTGGAAAGTAACCGCACACGTAAAGACTTTATTGCCGACCGGGTATTGAACATGGCCGGTTATTACAGTTACAACCAGCATGGTGACTACAGTCCGACATCGGAACATCAATGTACGATAGGTGTTTATCGCTTAACCATGAAGTCGAATAGCGACAACTTCCGTCAGTCAAGCATTCAAGGTGTTATGAAGCGCATTAAGGCCAAGGGCGCTCAAGTCATTATTTATGAGCCAACGCTAGAAGACGGTTCAACGTTCTTTGGTAGCTTGGTCGTAAATGACATGGCGAAGTTCAAGTCACAGTCGCAGGCCATCATCGCCAATCGTTACGATTCTTGCTTAGACGACGTGCAGGAAAAAGTATATACAAGAGATCTTTTCCGGAGGGATTAAAAAAAATTATGGGAAAGAGCGACCGTGATAAAGTTTTAGTAGGCTTTATCTGTTGCTTTTGTTATATGTGTTTATTGGACTCCAATGGTTTTTTATAGGTAAATACAACTTTTTATAAATTGTGGAATCCTATTTTTAGAATCTTCTTTTAAGTTGTGAGGTCTTTTGGCGAGTATACTAGATTAAAGTCCTAATTTTGGAAATGCCCGAACGAAGAGTTTGGCTTTTTTGCAGTAAGACTTTATTGATTTATAAACGTCTTGGGAAACTTCATAGTAATCATTCGTTTATGTTTTATATAGTTATATTCCTTATAAGTCTTTTCCTTTCTGTTTGGATTGACTGTATAAAGAATAATGTAATCAAGGGAATATTTTTAACCCTTTTAATTCTGTTCCTGTCAATGATTGGTGGTTTCAGAGATATTGGGGTTGGTACTGATACTGTAACATATTCTGAAAGTTACTATTATGCAGCAAAAGAGATTCATTCTTTAGCTAGTTTATTAGATTCTGGTCGTGATATTGGCTATCTGTCCTTGAATCTAGTCGCTGTTTATCTAGAATCTTTGTGGGTTGCTCATTTCTTAGGTCAGTTAATGACGCATGGCTTGATTTTGTATGTGGTTTATCTTTTGAAAAAAAAGTATCCTCAAATTCTGTTTACGCTGTTTGTCTTTGTCTATTTAATGATTTTCTATAACCAGACCTATAATTTCATGCGACAGTATTGCGCTATTGCCGTCAATATGGTTGGTTTGTATTATCTGTTGCAGAATAGGTGGGGCTCTTTTTTTGTAAGTTTAGTAATTTCCTATTTCTTTCATCCGTCGGCAGTGCTATTTGTTATTGTGGCGGTTTATTATTATATGTGTGTCTATAGCAAGTCGAAACTATATACCTGGCTCGCTGTGTTAGGAGCTATTGCTTCTATTATATTGGCGTCGAAGTTTTATTACTTTCTTACCGAATTTAACGATATCGGACTGATTTCTGACACTTATTCGGATCGTTATGGGGAAGGGGATAACTATGGTGCGCGTTCTGCCTTCCGACCTACGGTTTTATTGATATTTGTGGGAATGTTCTATCTAATGTACAAGGCGTATAGTAAGAAGATTCTCAAGTTGCCATTTGTCTTTTTTTGGTGTACGCTCCATATCTCGTATATTACATTTTCCCTCCTTTCTTTTTTCTCGGTTTATTTGTACAGATTGGGCTTGTTTTTTAGTGTCCCCGATATGATGTTTGCTTCTTTTCTGATTGGTTCGAAACGTATTGGCATTTTTGAAAAAGCCGCTTTTTGCGGAGTCATTATTCTTGACTGGTTTATATATATATATATGCATAATGGTGCAGAAACCCTTCCATATAAATCTCAAATTCTAGGCATCGGTGTGTACTGAGAAAATTAGTGTGATTGTACCTTTGTACAATTCGGCGTCTGTTATTGAAAAGTGCGTGAATAGTGTTATAAACCAAACGTATACGAATATTGAAGTCGTATTGGTTGATGATGGTAGTACCGACAATTCTTCAGAAATCTGTGTTTCTTTTCAAGATGGCGATTCAAGAGTGAAGTGTTTCCGAAAGGAAAATGGAGGTGTCAGTTCCGCTAGGAATTTTGGACTTCAGATGGCGACAGGCTCTTGGGTGACATTTCTAGACTCTGATGACTTTATAGAAAAGGATTTTCTTGCAAACCTTATGCAGAAGTCTGATACGGAGATGATGGTGGGCGGATTCAAGCGTTTTGGAGATAAACACGACGAGATTATCCCTCTTGAACAATATGTCAACGTAAAAAAAGACTTGGGTACTTTATGGAATAAAACGGTCGAAAAATTTATTTATTGGTATCCATGGGGTAAAATCTATAAACTGGATATAATTAAAAAAAACAATCTGCAATTTAATGAACAGATGTTTTATTCTGAGGATTTTTGTTTTTTATTGTCGTATCTGGGGTGTATCGAATCTTTTTCTGTGAAAGGTGTTGCTAACTATTGCCATCTTTACGAGAAACGTAGGGCGAAGAAGTATAAAATGGATTTTGATACTTTCCAAAGGCATTTGTCTCATCAGGATGAAGCATTCATAAATCTAGAGTCGAAACATGGTCATTTTTATAAATTAGTCCGCCAGAATGTCCATCGACGTCTGATAGATAACTTCTTGTACAATTTGATGGATATAAGCAAGTTTGTGGAATTTAAATACGAATGGAATAAATTCTGTGATTATAAAGATGCGAATGTCCTATTAAAAGAAATATCTACTTCAAAGACACGAAAATTGGTGAACTTTTTGGTTTTTAAAACACATCCTGTTGTTGGATATGTTTTGAGGTGTATATTGAAAAAACATTTGGCTTGATGAAAAAAGTTATTACATACGGAACCTACGATCTGTTGCACCAAGGTCATATTAATCTTTTAAAGCGTGCCAAAGATTTAGGAGATTATTTGATTGTTGGTGTAACTAACGATAATTTCGATCGTGAACGTGGTAAACTAAATGTCCGAAATAATGTGTTAGAGCGTGTTGAGGCTGTTAAGGCTACAGGATATGCCGATAAAATCATCATCGAGGATTATGTGGGGCAGAAAATTGACGATATACAAAAATATGATGTTGATATATTCGCAATTGGTTCCGACTGGGAAGGTAAGTTCGATTATCTAAACGAATTTTGTAAGGTTGTTTATCTACCCCGTACCGAGGGTATCTCTTCAACAATGCTGAGGGAAGAAAGCCAACTGGTGGTTCGTGTCGGTGTTGTGGGGTGTGGACGAATTGCATCCAGATTTGTTCCTGAGTCTCAGTTTGTGAGTGGAGTCTGTGTGTCGGGTGTTTATGACGTTGATTTTGCAAAGGCAGCGAACTTTATGGTTGAACATAATGTCCCTAATTTTTATAGATCGTATGAAAATTTATTAGATAATGTTGATGCTGTTTATGTGTCAACTCCACATCTATCTCATTATGAGTTGGCCAAGCAGGCTTTATTGGCTGGTAAGCACGTCTTATGTGAAACTCCTATGGTCTTGAATGCTGATGAGGCAAAAGAATTATACGAAATTGCAGAGAGCAAATCTGTTATTCTGATGGAAGCGAATAAAACGGCCCATTGCCCAGCCTTTAATCATCTTATAGCTATGGTTAAAAGTGGCGTTATTGGCGAGGTGGTCGATGTTGAGGCTTCCCTTTCCAAAGTGTGGGGTGATAAATCTTTACGGGAATTTGATCCGGCACAAGCTGGTGGTTCTATGTTTGAGTTGGGTTCTTATCCTCTTTTGCCTATTATTAAACTGTTGGGAACTGGATATAAAAACTTAAATCTCTATTCTCGAATTGAGAATGGGGTTGACATATACACAAAGGGGATATTCTGTTACGATAAGGCAGTCTGCTCGTTTAAGGTTGGATTGGGGGTCAAAACAGAGGGAAATTTGGTCGTTTCAGGAACAAAAGGTTATGCCTTAGTCCCTTCTCCTTGGTGGCTGACAGACTATTTCGAGTTACGGTATGAGAACCAAAACGAAAACAAAAAGTTTTTCTATAAGTGGGATGGAGCTGGTTTGCGGTACGAGATTCAGGAATTCGTGTCTTGTATTGTGAATAAGCGCTTCTCTTCTGCAAGGCTACGTCGTCGTGAAAGTATATGTATGGCTAACGTAATGCAACAGTTTGCTGAACGAAAGAATTTCTTTGTACTATGAAGAAACTGTTGCTTGTTATTGTCTGTTTTCTGTCCTTTTTTTTCAATGCGGGTTGCCAGAGGTTGGAAACGTATGCAAATAACTCGAAAGGTAACCAAAGTGCGGCTGCTTATGGAAAGTATTTGTTTTTAGTTAAGGACAAATTAGCCTCTGTTGCCGTATATAACATAGAGAAAAAGAGTGTTTCTTGTGTTTATTCAATGACGCCTCGGAACGATATGAATGGTAAACAGACGGTTTTCCATTGTAATCAAAGCACGTTTGGCGTGGAGAAGTTCATAGAGGCCGACTCGTTCCCGTTGTTGTATATCAGTCAGCGGAACCGTTCTGCAACTGAAGGTGCTATGTTGTCTGTCTTTAGGGTAAAACCAGAGTTTGTAGAGGGTGAAATGGTATCCTTTTCTTTAGAAGAGGTTCAAACTATATATTTCCCGGTTATGAGTGACTCTAATTGTTTGGGTAATCCTAATGTGGCGATAGATACAGCAAAACAGGTTATGTATGTATATAGCCGGAATAACAGAAAGGAAGCCTTAAACAGGCATAAAGCAAAGTTAACCACCTTCAAAATCCCTACATTAAGAGACCGTGAAGGTAATGTTGTAAGAGAGGTTAGGTTGTCTGATGCCGACATCTTGTCATCGTTTAGTAGTGACTTTAGTATGGTTAACGCACAAGGAGCTTGTGCTAAGAGAGGTATGTTATATATAGCACAGGCTTATTCAGATTCTCTACATAAGAGGGGCGCTGTTTTACATAAATTTGATATGGATACCCAAAAGCATACGACTTTAGATTTATCCTCACTCGGATTTAATGGGGAAATAGAAGGGTGTTGGGATTATAAAGGCAATTTAATGTTCTCTTCTTCGGGAAAGATGTTATATTTGTTACATAACTATTATTGATAATATGAGAGAAATGTCGACTTCAGACATACAGCAAGTCGCCTTGTCCATTCTAAGGGATGTACACGATTTCTGTGTGGAAAATGACATCAAATATACATTACAGGGTGGGTCCTTAATAGGCGCAATTCGACATAAGGGCTTTATTCCGTGGGATGATGATATCGATGTGGCAATGCCTCGTCCTGATTACGACCGTTTTGTTGCCGGTTATAAGTCGAAACACGGTTTCAAATTGTTTTGCCGCGAGAATGACAAGAATGTATATCTTTCATTTGCGCGCGTGTGCGAAATGGAAAAGACGTATGTGTCCGATTCTTTTTCTCCTTGGTCAGAATACAAGACTGGTGTCTGGATAGATATCTTCCCCCTCGATGGTGCGGAAGACGACTTGCAAGAGTGTAAAAGGCGGGTAAATAATATGAAGAAAGTCTGGCTTTTAGGTACTATGTTAAGGCACAGCCGTGCTACGATAGCTATACAGTCAGGTTTGAAAAATAAGTTGAAACAGATTGGACGGAAATTTCTGTCGTTGTTTGTTTCTTCTTCTATTTATGATAAGCATATTTCGATGTGTCGCAATTTAGACTGGAATCGCCAAAATTATTATTCAAATTTTGCTTTTCTAGGTTATGGTATTCGAGAACGACACAGTAAACATGTTTTGGACGAAGTTGTTTTAGTTCCATTCGAAGATGACAAGTTCTTTATAATGGGAGGATATGATGAGGCGTTAAAGGAAAAATATGGAAATTATATGGAATTGCCCCCTGTAGAAAAAAGACAGTGTGGACATTCTTTTAACAAGTATTATTGGACGGATTAATGAAAAGAGTTTTAGTCGTGGGAGGGGCTAATGGCGTTGGCTTGGCTATTTCCTCTGTTCTGGCACAAGATTCGGAGACGGAGAAAGTGTATATAGTAGATAAACAAGGGGTGTCGGCTGAGTATATGCAGCCTAAATTCCAATGTTTTCAATTCGATCTTACGAATACCGATTATTCGTTCTTTGACCAGTTCTGTGACATTGATGGCCTTGTCATTACCGCAGGTTTTGGTCGTCTGTCGCTCTTTAAAGATATTGAAGAACAGCATATAATGAATTCTTTCAATGTCAATACTATTCCGGTTTTGCGTTTGGTTAAACGGTTCTACTCGAAATTAGAATCTTCGACTCCGTTCTATTGTGGGGTGATGGTCAGCATTGCAGGCTTTATGACCTCTCCGTTTTTCTCGGTCTATGGTGCGACAAAAGCGGCTTTGAAAATCTTTATAGAAAGTGTAAATGTCGAGTTGGAGAAATCTGGGACGCAAAACCGTATCCTTAACGTTTCGCCAGGCTCTATTAAAGGAACTAGTTTTAATAACGGAAAAACAGATCTAACAGTTATTCACGATCTCGCGACAGAAATTGTATCTCGTATAAAAGCACACGATGACTTGTTTATTCCGTTATACGATGAGGTGTTTAAAGATGTTTTGGAACGATACCATAACGATTTCAGAGCTGAAGGCCTTCATAGCTACGATTATAAGGTGAGCAGTGGACGTGTGAAGATATAAGTTTCTTTCTATTGTAAGTTAGAATGGTATTATAGCGAATTAAACTTGATTTTATGGATAATATAAAATTGAAGGTTTTTTTAGAAAATCATGTGTTCCCTGTCTTTTCTTTCGTGAACCGTCTGTTTAAACACGATGAAAAAAAGATACTTTTTTACATTAATTCTTCTTTCCGTGAAAGTAGCAAGGTCCTTTTCGATTATATGATAAAAAAGGGCTATAATAAGAAATACAAAATTATTGTATCGTGTGAGAACTATAAAGAACTTGCTGAACAGAATCTTGAAAATGTGTCTTTCGAGAGTACAAGTCGGGGCTTCCTTTCATTCTTTTGTTGCAAGTATGTGTTTTATTCTGTTGGCAGAATACCGCTACTTCCTTCTAAAGAACAGTTCGTTATGCAGATTTGGCATGGTGTCCCTTTGAAGGATGCAGATAAGGGATTGAAGTTGACTCATACACCAAAACATAAGTATTACACTTGGTTATTGGCTCCTTCTGAATTTTTAAAGCCAGTTTACTCTAAATGGTTCTCCTATCCAGAAGATGGAATATATGTGGGTGGTTATCCAAGGTGCGATTTGTTATTTGAAAATTCTGCGCCTTATGATTTTGGAGAGTACAAAAAACTTATTATCTGGGTGCCAACTTTCCGAAAGTCTATTAGAGGTATGAAGGACTCTACTGTTAATGACGCTGAAATTATTCCTATACTTACTGCCGACAAATTTTCCGAGTTTAACAATTTCCTGCAACAATACGGCATTAAGGTGGTTGTTAAATTGCATCCTGAACAGAATTTGGCCAATTATAATCTTGTAGATATGGACCACTTCCTCCTGTTGAGCCATTCGGAATTTATAAAGAAGAAAATGGACTTGTATCCACTGATGAGGCAGTGTGATGCATTGATTACGGATTACTCTTCTGTATATTTTGATTATATGTTGTTAGACAGACCCATTGGATTTACTGTTGATGACATTGCTGAGTATGGTAAAAATAGGGGCTTTGCCCTTGATCCAAACAGATTTATGCCTGGTGAAAAAATTTCCAATTTTAAAGATTTGAAGCAGTTTATTTTGAACATAGCAGAAGACAAAGACCCTTTTGCTAATGAAAGAAACGATGTCAATAAGTTGATAAACCAGTATCCTAATGGTGGCTATTGCCAAAGAGTATTGGATTTCTCTGGCTTGTCTGTCAATTAAACATTTAAAATGATTGTCTTTTATCTCTTTATTGTAATTTTAGTCTTTTATAAAGTTTCTTTCTCTAAGGAATTAGATTTTTCAGCGTTAAATAAAGACAGAACTGATTCAATAAAGGGAATTTTTATTCTTTTAGTCTTCCTTCGTCACATATTCCCATATATCGAGAAGTATTGTACAAACTTCAATAGGTTTGATCGCCTGTTTGAAGTGTCAGATAAGTATCTCGGTCAACTTATTGTGGTTATGTTTATGTTCTATTCCGGGTATGGTGTGATGGAAAGTTGTAAGAAAAAATCAACTGCATATGTTGAAACAATGCCCCAAAAAAGAATTCTGTCTACCATTTTAAATTTTATGGTGGCTGTTGGCTTTTTTTTGCTGATCCAAATGCTGATGGGCCAACATTATCCGTTAAGTAAAGTGGCTTTGGCGTTTGTTGGTTGGGAGTCTATAGGGAACAGCAATTGGTATATTTTTACTATTGTTGCTTGTTACATCGTTACTTATTTCTCTTTCTCTAAATGTGGTGTTACTGATTCCGAACGGTTAAAAACGTCTCTCTATATTACTTTTGTTGGATTGTTGTTGTTTATAGTAACCATGTGTTTCTTTAAAGAAACTTATTGGTTCAATACTGTGTTTGCTTATCTTGCAGGTTTGGTTTTCTCTTTTAAGAAGGATTTCGCATTCGATAGAATTAGAATGGGTTACAAAAAGTTGCTATTGTTGTCAACAGTTACGTTCTTGACATTGTCTGTGCTTTATCTTTTCGTTAGAGAATTTGATAGAATAGGCCTCGTTTTTAATTTTTGTTCAATAGCTTTTGCTTTTGTCATTCTTTTGTTAACATTGAGGGTGAAGATATCAAATAATGTGTTAGTATGGTTAGGCTCAAATCTGTTCCCTTTGTATATCTACCAGCGTATTCCAATGTTGGTTTTAGCTTCGCTCTTTGGAACTACGTTAATTTCAACCTTTCCTTACTTATATGTTGTAATCTGTTTTATTTTTACAATTTTATTGGCAAATTTGTATAAGTATATAGCGATAAAACTATAAAAGAATAATGAAGATTCTTCATATAGCACAAGCACCTGGGGGGGTAGAAAGGTATATTCATACTTTACTTTCTCATATTGACCAGTCGAGATATGAAAATGTGCTGTTGTGCTCGAAACAATTTAATAAAGAAAATTTCATTGGCTTGGCTTCTGCTGTTGAAGAATTGTCAATGAAGAGAAATATTGGCCCTGGTGATATAAAGAATGTAATGGCAATTCGAAAGATTATCAAGAAGTATAATCCCGATATTGTTTATTGCCATAGTAGTAAGGCGGGTGCAGTTGGACGCTTGGCTTGCGTTGGTCTAGGAGTAAAAACCGTTCATAATGCCCATGGTTGGGCCTTTAATATGAAGGGGGCTTGGTTGATGCATTTACTCTATATTTTTGTGGAGTGGTTTCTTGGCCTGTTTACCGATAAAATTATTTGTATCTCCAATAGTGAATATATTGATGCAAAACGAAAACATATAGGTAACGAAAAAACACGTACCCTTATATATAATGGTGTCGATATTCAGAGTATAGAACACCGAATAGCATCGTCTTCTTTAAAGCGTGCTGATTTAGGTATTCCAGAAGATGCTTTCGTTATTGGTATGAATGGCCGTATTTCTCAGCAAAAAGCTCCTGATGTTTTTGTTAGAATGGCTGTTAAATTGAAAAAGGCCATACCTAATGTCTTTTTTATAATTATAGGTGATGGAAAGGAGCGCGAGCAAGTTCAAAAGAATATAGAGGAGGCCGGGTTAAAGGATTCTTTTTATATTACAGGATGGGTTGACGATGTGGCTCCTTTTCTGAAAATGTTAGATGTTGGTGTTTTACTCTCGCGTTGGGAAGGTTTTGGTTTGGCTCTGTGCGAATATATGGTGGCGGGTCTTCCAATTGTAGCTACTAATGTCGATGCTATACCAGAAGTCGTGAACGACGGTGTAAATGGTTTGTTGGTGAATATGGATGACGATGAAGCTGCTTATAAGGCTGTTCTTCGTTTACATGACGAAAAAAATCTTTATTCCCAAATGTCTGAAAAGGCTAAGCAAATCGTTAAAGAACGTTTTGATGTGAAACGGACTGTAGAACAGCACGAATGCTTGTTTGAAAATCTGTAAAAGATGTTCGTAATAATTGTTTGAGATGCGGATTTAATAGTATTGTTAGTCCATTAGAATAATCCATTTAGTTTCCAAATGAAGTTGTAGATAAATCCTATTCCCAATAATCTTCTTTGGATAATACATCCTCTTAATGACAATTGTTGAGAAAAACTTTGAATGTTAATATGGAGGTTTTACTATGTGGTTTATGTTTTGTTTGATGATTGTAATTTGTTATTCTAATAATTGCCTATTGGGAACTTGAATGTAATGGCCGTTATTAGACATAATAAAATGAGTTTGACTGAATGATATTTTATGATAGACTATAAGGATAAAAGCAAGTGTTGCGGTTGTTGCGCTTGTATCGATGCCTGTGGGAAAAAGGCTATTACACTAGAGACTGATATAGAAGGCTTTTGGTATCCTAAAGTGGACCAATCGGCTTGTGTAAAATGTGGTATGTGTGAAAGTGTTTGTCCTATTCTAAATATTGAGGAGTTAAAGAAAAATGATGCTCCAAAGCCAATACATGTTTATGCTGCGGTTAATAAGAATATGCGTGTACGCTGGAATAGTACTTCTGGAGGTGCATTTTCAGCCCTTGCTGATGCTATGTACGAGCAGGGTGGGTTCGTGTCTGGCGCCATTTATAATGATGATTTTTCAGTCCGAAATTATATCAGTAATAACCCTACTGAATTGGAAAAACTAAGAAGTTCTAAATATCTTCAGAGTAAAGCAGAGGGTATTTTTACTGAGATTCGTAAGCTTCTTAACTCCGGAGAGAAGGTATTGGCCTGCGGTACACCTTGTCAAATGGCTGCATTGCGTAGTTTTTTGCGAAGGGATTATGAAAACCTTATTATTATTGATTTTATTTGTAGGGGTGTGAATTCTCCTAAAGTGTACCGAGCATATCTTGACTCGCTCGAGAAAAGATACAAGTCTAAGGTGGTGTATGTCAAAGCAAAAAACAAGGAGTTGGGTTGGCGTAATTTGACTCGTAAAGTGACCTTTGCGAATGGTCAGTCCTATTATGGAGTGTATATGCAAGACGATTTTCGCCGTGGTTATCATACTAATGTGTTCTGTCGTCCTTCTTGCTATGACTGCCAGTTCAAGGGTTTCCCTCGTATAGCAGATATTACTATTGCTGACTACTGGGGAATTGAGAAGGTGGACAAAAATTTAGATATGAACATAGGAACCAGTATGGTTTTATTGAATTCCAAAAAAGGAGATGCTTATTTTCAATTGGTCAGGGATCGTATGGAAATAAAGGAAACTCCATTTGAAGCTATTTTGGGAGGAAATATCGCCTTACGTAAGTCGATTGAACCAGCAAAAATAAATCGTTCCGCATTCTTTAAAGATTTAGAAGAACATGATTTCGATTATGTTACTGCCAAGTATTTCCCATATAAAGAGAAAAAAAGGTCAATAAAATGTCGAATAAAGTCTTTTTTAAAGACTGCAAAAATGTCTTTTTGTTCGCTCGGATTCCATTTGGATGCTTATTATCAAACACTAAAAATTAATTTGAGGAAAAATACGGTTAGTTCGTTTAAGAAGGGTAACTATATTTTAACATTTCCAAATGTGACGTATGATGTGCATCCTTCTGCAAAAATTGATGTACAATGGCCTATTCAAGTGGGACGATCAGAAGTGAAAAATTTTTGGAATCAGGGTTGCTTGAAAATGGGGGCTGGTACAGAATTGTGTATACATGGAGGTCCGTTAACCCGTTATGGGAATGGTCCTTATTTGCTACGCAGTGGATTTTGTATCGAAATTATAAACAATGGTAAATTGACTATTGGACAAGGTGCATGTAATGTGGGGCTAACGGTTATGTGCGCTGATGAGATTACAATAGGAAATGGAGTGAGAATAGGCCGTAATGTTTCCATCCGTGATTATAATGGAATTCATGTTATCATTAATGATCATTATAGAACGCATGCGCCAGTTCACATAGGCGATCATTGTTGGCTATGTACAGGATGCACAATTATGCCTGGCGTGACTATTGGAGAAGGGTGTGTGGTGGCTGCAAATTCAGTCGTTACTAAGGATGTTCCTCCTCACAGCCTTGTTGCAGGGAGTCCTGCAAAAGTGATTAAAGAAAATATTGAATGGTATTAGTATGAGATTGTTAATAGTAGGTGGCTCTGGAGTGTTAAGCTCGGCGGTTGCGAAAGAGGCTGTAAATAATAATTTTCATGTCACTTTGATTAATAGAGGACATCGAGTTATTCCTAATAATTGTCATCTGATAAAGTCCGATAAAGATGATTATGTAACAATAGCAAAGGCATTAAAAGGTCAAGTGTTTGATGCAGTAATAGATTTTTTGTGTTATAATGAAGAACAAACGAAAAGGAGTTTTTTGTTCTACAAAGAATTTGTAAAACAATATATATTTATTTCTACTTGTGCTGTCTATGATAAAACTATTCTAGGTATAAAATCGGAAGATTCTCCTAAAGGACTTAAATTATGGTCTTATAGTTTAAATAAGGTTGCTTGTGAGGAATCAGTTCTGACTCTTTCAAAAAACACATCCACTGCTGTCACAATTGTAAGACCATGTGTGACATACGATGACACGAGAATTCCTTATGGAATAATGCCTCCATACAGATTCCATTGGACATTGTGTGCTAGAGTGTTAGCAGACAAGCCTATTATTACATGGAATAATGGAATGAATAGATCAAATATGATGAGAGTGGAAGATTTTGCAATCGGTTTGATTGGACTTGTTGGAAATAGATTGTCTTATAATGAGGCTTTTAATATATGTGGTGATGAAATGCCTACTTTTAATGATGTGCTGGATGTTATATCAAAAAAATTAGGAAAAGAAGTGAGAAAAATAAATATAGATTCTGATTTTTTTTCAAATAATTACCCGGAAAAAAAGGAAGAAATCCTAGGAGGACGGGCGTTAGATGCTACAAATAGTAATGAAAAAATAAAAAGAGTTGTGCCTGCTTTTGCGCAAAAAATTCCGTTAAGTGAAGGTGTTTCTATGACTATTGATGCTTATAGAAATAATAATTATCAAAAGGGAATAGATTGGGAGTTTGATGGCACTACGGATAGAATTATCTCCTTATGGTGTAAAAAGCAGGGTATTAAACAACACGCTTGCGTACATTTTGTTGATTATCTAGGAAATGCAAGTTGTTTAGACAGGATGAAGTATTTGCTTGCCTATTATTCAGATTGGAAGATTGTGCGTTTTATCAAAAAAATATGTAAAAAGTATTTGTAAACAAGAGTCTTCTATACTTAAAAATGGTGGAGCATACTTCAAATAAAACCATGGCAAAAAACACCATCTTGCTTTATTTCCGTATGATGGTGACCATGTGCGTATCTTTGTATACATCTAGAGTTATATTGAAGATACTTGGTGTTGACGATTATGGTATATATCAGGCTGTTGGTGGTATTGTTGGCTTTATGAGTTTTATGAATAGTGCATTGGCAACAGGATCGTCTCGTTTTTTAACGTTCGAACTTGGTGTTGGTGATGAGAAAAATCTAAGAAAAACTTTTTCTACCACTTTGCTTATTCATATTGGACTTGCTTTATTTGTCATTTTTTTAGGCGAAACCGTAGGCCTTTGGTTCTTTTATAATAAAATGGTTATACCAGAAGAACGCTTTGCCTCTGCCCTTTGGTGCTTTCACCTTTCTGTTGCTGCTGCTGCGGTGACTATTACTCAGGTCCCATATAATGCATCTATTATTTCACATGAAAAAATGGGGATTTTCGCCTATGTGAGTATTGTAGATGCTTTTTTGAAGCTAATGATAGTCTACCTTTTGACTATAGGACATGCTGATAAATTGGTTTTATATGCTGTGCTTTTATTAATGGTAAATGTTTCTATACAGTTGTTTTACCGATGGTATTGTACTCATAATTTTGAGGAGACTCATTTTTCGCTCAACTATGATAGAGATGTACTCAGAAAAATTGCGGCCTTTTCTGGATGGAGTTTATTCTCAAATGCTTCTATAGCGCTTAACAGTCAGGGCATATTGTTGTTGTTGAATATGTTCTTTTCTCCAGCTGTTGTTGCCGCAAGAGCTGTCTCTTTGCAGGTGAATGGTGTCGTGAATCAGTTTGTTAATAGTTTTCGTTCTGCTGTAAATCCACAAATTGTAAAAAGGTGGGCTCAAAAAGATTTCGACGGGTCAAGGAGTCTTCTGTTAAGTTCCGTGAAGTATTCTTTCTATTTGGTATATCTTTTGGGAGGACCTATTATTTTATCTGCCGATAAATTATTGAATCTTTGGTTGGGTGTTGTTCCTGAATATACGGTTGTGTTTTTACAGCTTATAATAATTCAAAATTTTTTTGGAGTTTTAGATTTGTCTTTTTATCAAGCGTTGTACGCAAAGGGACAAATTAAAGAAAACGCATTAATTTCACCAATTGTGGGTTTTTTGCGTTTCCCGATTACGTATGTCCTTTTTATAAATGGGTTCTCGCCTGTTTACTTCTCTATACTCTGTGTTATTTCTTATTTTATATTGGGATGTTTTATAAAACCGATTTTACTAGTGAAGATAGCAGGATATAAATATAGTGATTTTGTAAATCTGTTTGAAACCATTTTTAAAGTTGTTGGTTTATCTATGCCTTTACCTCTTTTTATGTATTTTAAATATGGTGGATCTTTCTCCTGTGAAATCTTAAGTGTTTGTTTTTGTTCGTTTATTTTTTGGTTCTCCTCTCTCATTGTAATTTATTTTTTTGGATTAGATTCGGGAACTCGGAATACTGTGAATAAATTTATTTACAATAAATTTAAAAATAAATGAAAATAGCGATTCTTTCACTTGTCCCTCATGTTAATTATGGCGGAATTCTTCAGTCTTATGCTTTACAAACTGTTTTAGAGCGTATGGGGCATGAAGTTGAAGTCCTCTCAAAACCTTATGTTTTGAAAGAACCCAAATGGTATGATCTGCCTGTTTTAATAGGAAAGAGGGTGCTGAAGAAAATTATAAGAAAAGATTCTACTCCGATTCTTTCTGAGAGGTATTATAATAAAAGGTATCCGATTATAAGTCAGAATACGCGTCTTTTCGTGGAAAAAAATATAAAAAAACGTTATGTGGAGAAATTTTCGGATATAAAAGAATGTGATTATGATGTCTTTATCGTTGGAAGCGACCAGGTTTGGAGACCAAGGTATTTTACTAGAATGTGGAACTGTCCTATTGATTTCGCTTTCCTGTCTTTTACACGTGGTTGGAATGTAAAACGTATTTCATATGCAGCTTCTTTTGGTGTTGATTTTTGGGAGTACTCTAAAAAAGAGACAATAGAGATAAAAAAGCTTCTTCAATCTTTTAATGCAATTTCTGTTCGAGAATTGGACGGAGTTCGTTTGTTGAAAGGTTTTGGCATGGATGTTGAGCATGTGTTAGATCCCACATTGCTTTTGAATAAGAATGATTACATGTCATTTATAGAAAACGAGCCTAAAAGCGATGGTAATTTACTAGTGTATATTTTAGATGATAGCCGAGATAAAAAGTTGTTTGTGGAGGATATGTCAAGAAAAAGTAATTTAAAACCTTTTTATGTGCGTGCCCCCAAATATGAAATTCAACCAAAGGTTGAAACTTGGCTAAGGGGGTTTTATGATGCAGAATTGGTAATTACAGATAGTTTTCATGCATGTATTTTCTCTATTGTATTCGGGAAACCTTTTTATGTGATTGGAAATTTGGGAAGAGGACTTTCTAGATTTAATTCTTTATTAATAATGCTTGGCTTGGCAGATTTGGTCGTTAATACCGAAAAAAGTATATATGTGCCATATTCAAATTTAGATGTAAATAAACTAGAACAGATAAAACAGCATTCTCTGATGTTTCTTAGAAAAAATTTGAACGGTTGAATCTTGAACATTAAAAATAGTTGAAGGGAATGTGTCGTTTGACACGTTTAGTTGTATTTTTATAGCTCAAAGAGAATAGAGCTATTATACAAAGCGATACAGATGACGAAAACGCGATTACCAGAATTTGACGTATTAAAGGGTATTGGAATTGTTTTAGTGGTGTTAGGTCATGTGACTCACCTTGCTAATCTGTCTACTTTGATTTACTCTTTTCATATGCCGCTTTTTTTTATGCTTACAGGTTTTTTTGACCGGCCGAAAGATAAGTATATATGGAATCAATTCAAAAGCTTAATGGTTCCTTATTTCGCGTTTGCCTTATTGTCTTTCGCATATTGGTTCTTTATTGAGAGCAGGTTTAGACCTGAAAAAGCTGGAGTTGATGCTTTCTCTCAGTTCTGTAATATATTTTATCCGATGAATATGTCGGGGAAGCCAGGCCCTTACGTCTTTAATGTTGTGCTATGGTTTTTACCTTGTTTGTTCGTCACTTCTGTTTTTTCTCATTATTTAACCGAATTCAAAAAAAGTTCGTACTACGTTTTGTTTGTACTCCTTATTTTAGTGGTATTTGATACATTTATATCAATAGAATTTCCTTTTTATTTGACACAAATGCTTTATGCATCTCCTTTCTTTGTACTTGGAAAATACTTTGGTCTTTACAAAAAAAGTATATCTGAAAAGTCTCGTAATATATCTCCTTGGTGGATTTTGCTTTTAATTGTTCCGTATATACTTGTATGGAACTTTGGTGTTAGGTGTAGCATGAGGTGTAATATCTATCCTAGCTCATATCTACTTTTCTTTTTTATTGGAGCTGTACTGGTTTTATGTACATATTTTATCTCTATTCAACTTAATAGTAAAGTGTTACAGTGGTTGGGTGTGAATTCTCTTGCAATAATGGTTCTTCATGATCCTTTGAAAAGAATCATTATTTATGGTTTTTCCAAGGTTTCCCATATGCAGACGGAAGCCATTAGAGAATCGATACTTTTTAGCTTGATTATTACTGTGATAGTAATTGCCTCTTGTTTCCCTGTTACTTTGTTTCTAAATAAGAATTGTAAGTTCTTATTTGGGAAATTTTAGTGGGGACTGGATGCTAATACACTGTAGTCCTTCTGATTATATTAGCAGATTCTTTTATGTCCAAAAAATATAACTTTCTCATTGTCGGCTCTGGGCTTTATGGAGCCACTTTTGCTTATTTGGCAAAAAAACAGGGAAAAAAGTGCCTGGTTGTTGACAAACGGCCACAATTGGGTGGTAACCTCTATTGCGAGAACATAGAGGGGATTGATGTCCACAAATACGGTGCGCATATTTTCCATACCAGTAACAAGGAGGTTTGGAAGTTGGCTAACGAGGTTGTGGAATTCAATCGTTACACCAATAGCCCTGTGGCTAATTATAAGGGCGAACTTTATAATTTGCCGTTCAATATGAACACCTTCAACAAAATGTGGGGGGCGAAGACTCCGGCTGAAGCTCAGGCGAAGATTGACGAGCAAAAGGCTGAGGCTGTAGCAAAAATGAAGGCGGAGGGACGTACTGAACCTGCAAACCTAGAGGAACAGGCACAGCTGCTGATTGGACGTGATGTTTACGAGAAACTTATAAAGGGTTACACCGAAAAGCAATGGGGTAGATGCTGCACCGAATTGCCGGCTTTTATCATTAAGCGTTTACCTGTTCGTCTTGTCTTCGATAATAACTACTTCAACGACGATTATCAGGGTGTGCCTATTGGTGGTTACAACAAACTAATTGATGGTTTGCTTCAAGGTGTTGAAACTCGTACGGGTGTCGATTTCTTTGAACATCGTGAAGAGTTGACTGCTTTGGCCGATAAAATTGTTTTCACGGGTAAGATCGACGAATTCTATAATTATCAGTTCGGACAGCTACAATACCGTACGGTCCGTTTCGAGACTGAGGTGCTTGATGTGCCTAACTACCAGGGTAACGCGGTGGTTAATTATACCGAACGTGAGGTTCCTTATACACGTATTATTGAGCACAAACATTTTGCTATGTTTGGACAGCAGGTCTACGATTGCCCTAATACAGTTATTAGCAGGGAGTATAGTACAGAATGGATGCCGGGTATGGAAAGTTATTATCCGGTTAATGATGCCCGTAACGCTGAGTTGTATGCTAAGTATAAGGCTTTGGCCGATAACGAGCCGAACGTGATATTTGGTGGACGACTTGCCGAGTATAAGTATTACGATATGGATGATACGATGGAGAGTGTTATGAAGATGTTCCTGTCGTTATGAAAATCTGAGTATAGAAACTCTAAATTATAAGCCGCACACTCTGTTGGTATTGAGTGTGCGGCTTTTTTCTTATTCCCCCGCTATCACTTTTAGCGAGTTCGCTACAATCTTGACGTTTATTGTTTCTCCAAACTCAATGGGGTCTCCGTCGAAGTGGAATGGCCCTTTTTGTTTGCGTTTGAGTGTTGCACTTTTAGCCTGATACTCTTCCAACAAATCGTTTTTGTATAATTTACGGGTTAGCAGTTGGTAGGTCAGTTTTGGTACGTTGTACCAATGAAATGGCTTTAAAATGCTGATGTCGAGCAACCCGTCGTATGTCTTTGCCAGAGGGGCGATATAGCCCTCGTTGCCATATTGGCTGGCGTTCGCGAAGGTGACGACAAAGGCTTTCCGTTCTATTTTTTTGTCTTCGGTTTCTATAATATAGGTTTCAGGCTCATAGTTCCAGAATTCCTTAAGAATGAGTTTTAGGTATGTCTGTATTCCGCGGGTTGACTGTTTTGCGAAATCCCATGCTATCTGTGCGTCGAAACCTGTTCCGCTTGTACAAAAGAACTTATGGTCGTTTACAACTCCGTAATCCAGAGGCTGTAACTTGAATTTGTTCACTAAATCGAGTGCGGCTGCAGGCTTTAATGGAATGTGCAGGTGGCGCGCAAGTCCGTTCCCCGAGCCGAATGGAATAATGCCGAAAGCTGTGTTTGTTTCGGTTAGTGACGACGCCACTTCGTTGATGGTGCCGTCTCCGCCACAGGCTATTACAGCGTCGTAACCTTCTGCGGCAAATTGGGAGGCCAACTCTTTACCATGTCCGGCATATTCGGTGAAGACGGTGGTTACATCGAATTTGTTTTTGTCGATGCGTTGGTCGATTAATGTTGGCAGCGCTTTTTTTTCAGTTGTTCCTGAGTACGGATTTATTATGAATGCTATCTTCAGTTTGTCCATTTTCGTCTTTTTGTTTTGTATTTGTTTCAGATTTCTAACCAGAAACTTCCGTCACAATTTTCTTTCTTTTCTGCAAAAATACATTTTTTAAATCTATATTTGTTATAGACTAAACGCAAAACCTATGAGAGAAGATCTTGTGTCATATATTTGGCGTTACCGTATGTGGGGTGATGCCTTGTTGACCACCGTTACTGGAGAACCGGTGGAAGTTATTGATGTGGGACTTCCGAACAATGGAGCCGGACCTGACTATTTTAATGCCAAGGTGCGCATTGCCGGTACGCTTTGGGCTGGCAATGTGGAGATTCATGTGCGGGCTTCCGACTGGTTCCGACATCAGCATGAGACCGATGCGGCTTATAATTCCGTAATTCTTCACGTTGTTGCAAACAGCGATGCCGAAGTAAGAAACCAGAAAGGAGATGTCCTTCCACAGGTTCAACTGCCGATAGAACCTCGTTACATAAATCTGGCCGAACAGCTACGTCAGTCCCATCAACCTATTCCTTGTGGACATTATTGGGATGAACACCTTAAAACGCGTTTGCAGTTTATGATGAACGGGTTGCTGTGTGAACGGCTTGAACATAAGGTTGTTGCTATTCAAGAGGTCTTGAAAAGTAACAACAACGATTGGGAGGAAACCTTTTACCAGGTTCTGGCGAAAAGTTTCGGTATGAAAGTCAACGAAGTCCCTTTTGTTCAGTTGGCAAAATCGTTACCCCAGCATATTTTAGCAAAACAGAAAGATAACCTGTTGCAGCTAGAGGCACTGTTTATTGGTCAGGCCGGCCTGCTTGAGGATGTGAAGCTGACAGATACTTATACCGACCAATTAATAGCTGAGTACAAATTCTTGAAACAGAAATACTCGTTGGTTCCTATCGACCCTTCTCTTTGGCGGATGGGGCGTATACGTCCTGCTAGTTCGCCATACGTGCGGCTTGCGGAGTTTGCAATGCTTACTTTCAAAAGCGAACATTTGTTCCGTAAAGTGGTGGAAACGGCCGATTCGAAGGAAATGTGCAAACTATTCTCTTTTGGCACTTCCGATTACTGGAAGAACCACTATTATATTGCACAGTGGAGTAAACGGTCGGAGAAAACTATTGGCGTGGCATTGCGTAACAATATCCTGATTAATTGTGTTGTGCCGATGTTGTTCGCCTACGGGAAGCACACGGGCAATGAGAAAATGACGGAGCGTGTGTTCGATTTGTTGGAAAGCATTCCTGCTGAGAGTAATTCTATTATTGAAACCTGGAAAAACTATGGCGTAGTGGCTCAAAACGCGTACGACACTCAGGCATTGTTGGAACAGATGAAGAATTATTGCCAGAAAAAGGAGTGCCTTCGTTGTAAATTGGGGCACCAAATCTTCAAACATCTCCCCTGACAGATAACAGTTTCTAATATACGAGCGAAGGCGGCCTTGTTTAGGCCGCCTTCGCTGATTTTTGTATAAGGATGACTTAGAATTTGTATTTGTAGCCTGCACACAGCATATACCGGTCTTCAGGGTTCCCAACATTCATTTCGTCGTCAATCTGGAAACCGAGGTCGAAGGTGTTGTGCTTGTTCATCTGGTATTTTAAGCCAACTCGGTAACGCATATCAACCAAATCGTTGCCATTTATGCTGTTTGTTGTGAAGAAGCTTTCCGCCGAAAGATAAGGGAAAAGGTAGATACCTTTTAATTTGTGTTCTGCCCCTATTTTTATACGTAGCAGGTCTTTCGGATTTTGTGCATAGGTCTTCATCTTGGTCGATTGGTAGGTCGACTGCCATTTCACACGCAGATCCATCTCCATACGAGTGAAAACTTTATGGCTGAGGTCCAGTCCTATGCTGTATCGGTGCCGGTAAGTGTAGTATTGTTTGCTGCCTCCGTTCCAGTCTGCGAAGAAACAATAGCCGGCTTCCAAGTCAAGCCATTTCTTAATGACGGCATACCCGAAACCACCTTCAGCGCTCAAACGGTCTAACTCTGAACTGTTGTTGCAGAGGCGTGCGCCTCCGCCAAGTTCAGCGTCCAGACGTTTGGTAATGCCGACCTTCGCACCTATGCCTAAATCAGTCGCAAAGTCCTGTTCGTCGGCCAAAAGGGATGAAGGTGCGAGCAAACCTGTTGCCAGCAAAAGGGGTAGCAGTATGTGTCGCTTAAGTTTATCCATTAAACTGCTTGGTTTTGGTAATCATGTCAATGGTGTTAATCTCGTCGTTCTTGGTGTTGTAATAAACTTTCACGAAGCAGGTGTCCTTTAAAAAGTTTATGTAGCCAATCTCGAACTTTACAATGTCAAGACCAGTGCGAGCTTTAAGGTCGGCCATCATCTCGTCGTGGTGTTCTGGTGTAATGAGGTTGATCTTCTCGTATACAATGAATTTGCAGTTTGGTGTCTGCATCACCATACGGCCTTCCATAATGAAGCACATTACAACGAATACGATGTTGGTGACTACCAACTCGATGTGGCTGACACTAGTTGCCAAACCGTTGATAACCGATATGCCGATAATCATGAAGAGGTAAGTCATCTCACGGATTGGCACTGTCTCTGTACGGTAGCGAACAATGCCGAAGATGGCAAACAAGCCCAACGCCAGTCCCATCTGTAGTTTCTCATGTCCTAACAAGAAAATAAGGAGGAACACAGTCGTTGAAATGAGCATAAAGGTGTACGTGTAGTCCTGACGCTTCGACTTCTTATAGTAGAAATAACCTACAATGATGAACGAAATAAGGGTGTTGAACAGGAAGCGGACTAAAAGTTCGCGGAAACTGTCTGAATTAACAAGGGGAATTCCAAAAAACGAGATGTTCTCTAATTCCGATAGAATACCTAATAGTTCCATTTTTATAATTACTTTTTTTACATTATCTGATGTTTGACGAGCCGGTTGTCACTTTGCTGATGTAGCGGAGTTTTGGCTTAAACCGGTTGCGCTTTAGGGTAGGGTCGGTCAGCATCATTCCGTAGCAGTATTTGCTGATTCCCTTTGCTTTTATGCGGAGTTGCATAAAGTAGTTCAAAAAAGGAGATGGAACGTTTCCGTCTCTCTTCAACTCTATTATGCAGAGTCTCTTGTTCCCGTTTCGGTCTCCGGTAAGGCAGTTCTCAAATTCAATGTTCACATCTATAGTGAGTCGTTCGGTTTTGCCTTTGTTTACCAGGGTTATGCGGTAAAATTGGTTTTTCAGGCGCGGACGGATTTCCGAGTGGCTGTATCTAGCCTTTTCGTCAATATAGTTGCATGCCTCTTCTTGTTGGAGTACGTTTGTGTCGGGTACTTTTATACGCACTTTTGAAGTCCTGCCTTTGTTGCTCTTGCTTTTTATTTCTAGGAATGTGAGGTTCGACGACACATATTCTCTGACGCGTATTTTCTGGCGGGTCAGTTTCCCGTTGCAGTGCATTGTGTACATCTGGTCGTCAGCCGTGTCGTAATAGCAACTTTTGTACATGAACCGGCGTAAACCGTCAGTTTCTTGCACGTAGTAGTCGCCTTGTGCCATTCGCAAAATGACAGGGAGTTGCTCCACATTGACAATGTATTTCTTGTCGATGCGGTTCATCAGTTTTATCACCTTCATCTGCTCGAGTGTGATGGGGGGCATCTCGCTCAGTATTCGGTCTATTTCGTCTAATACTGGGGTGATATCTCCCTGCGCAGTAGGGTGTGTCTCAGCTGGAGTTTCTTTCATAGCCACCTTTTACTTGGTGATGTATTCGAAAGTGTGCTCGCTTTTAAGTTTTCCGTTGGATTGGTATGTCTTTTCCGCCGACTTCTTGCCGCTTGCATTGTATTCGATTTTCACCGTCTTTTCCAACTTGTTGAATTTGTCGTAGTGCTCCTCCTCAATACATTTGCCGTTGGCGTTGTACTTGTAGGTGGTGCGCTCCTTCATTTCACCGTCTTTGTAATTGATCACCTCTGTCTTGTTGCCTTTGTCGTCGTACTTAGTGACTTCGTCAATAGTCTTTTTACCATTGGTGACAATCCATTCTTTAATTTCTGTTATCTGTTTGCCGTCTATTGTCTTTGCGGCAAATGCGTTGCTGCCAATGCTTAGCAGAACCGCTAACGCTATGAATAGGTGTTTACTCATGGTTTTTTATTTATGATATGTGTTTCCCAACTTATTTTCTTAGAAAATGCTGACTTTGATTGGAGAGGCTGTCATGTTTGTTACTGTGCCGGCAGGGCCGGTTGTAATGTCGTAGCCTGTCGCTGTTACAGCATAGTTCTTTTTAACCTCTGTTTCCGCCCAAATGGTGTAGGTGGAGTTTGGTTTCAGCCTGGCGAAGCGGAAGTTGCCTTCGTTGTCGGTGCGGGTGTCGTTTTGCTCCCCACCAATTGAATTCTTTATGTAAACGCGGATTCCGACCCCGGTAACGTAGTCGTCTTCATTGCTGTAAAGTGCTTTAACGCTGCCAATTACACCGCTGCACGCCGAATTCTTTCCTTCGCTCAGGTAAATAGCGTCGTTCATATACGCGCCAGACGAGCCGATGTTTATATTAGTAACGACACCTTCTTTGAGGGAAGTAGCATTGTCGCCGATGGCGTAGACACTGTAATCGCCTTTCCTGAGGTTCTCAAAGCGGTAGTAGCCCAAAGAATTTGTTGCTACTTTGTCGTCGTTGGCTCCAATTCCGCCTCCATAGACGATGTATACCGTCTTGCCCATTGCCGGAACGGTGTAGGTGTCGAATTTGTAACCTCCCATGCCGTCGCTTACAATGTCGCCGTCGTTAACTACTTCGTACACGTAGCCGTGAATGATTGCGTCGCCGCCTTTACCTTCTTCTTTCGAACATGAAGTTGTGCCTAATACAGCCGTCGCGGCTACTAGTAAGCAATTTATTATATTTTTTGTGTTTCTCATACAATGATAAATTCTTTTTTTAAGTTGTATGTCAAAAATAAAAACTTTTGTTGGATCTTTTCTGCTTATTTCAACAAAATCGCTCTTTTTCTAAGTTTAGGTCCGGCTGTTTTCCTCTTCACGGTGTTGTGCGGGCTAAATGCGGTTTATGGTCGCTTTAGCGAAGATGTGATGGCGGCATTGCACCGCCTTTCACATTTTCCTTATTTGATTTATCTGTCGTAAGAATCGTCGAAATTGATGTCATCGCTCAATTCTCCCAATTCCTCGTCGTCGTAACTGCTGTCGTCGCCGAAATCACCATAGATGTCGTCGTCAACATTGCTGTTTTTGCCGCCTTTTTTGCCTTTTCCGTTAATTTCGGCCAAGATGTCTTCTGTCAGGAAGTCGTCGTCAATCTGTTTAGGGGCTTTCCCCTTTTTCTTTGTGCAGACTGGCTTGTTGATGTCTTTGCCGGTAATGACCTGTTTCAATTCAATGTAGAATGCGCGGTCGTTGAGGGTGTCGAAAACATACTGAAGTTTCTGCCCTTCGTCTTCTACAAATTCGTCGATGTGTGTGTCGGCCATAGTGTAGCAATCGGTGTCGCTAGCGGTGTCCATTTCAACTAGCGATATTTCTTGGTAGCGCTCCCATTCGTCGTCGCATACAAAGAAACTGGTTATCTGGTCGTCGGTATAGTCTACCGATTCCAAAATTGCTTTGTGAAATTCTAGAAATGTACTGTCTGATTCTATCTCTATCTCGCGTCGGAATTCATCTTCTTCGTCCGATACTAGTATGAATTTGAATATCATTTTCCAATATGTTTAAAACATCTGTAAATATAGGATAAAAGCCTCGTTTATGCAAATAAAAAAGCAAGTCAGTAGTTGACTTGCTTTTTTATTATTGGCTTTCGTCGCACAAACTACCCGCCGTCGTTAAGAAAGCGGCATAGTGGTGGCTTATTTTAACTTGCTTTCTATAGTGTCGAGACTCTGACGGATGGTTTTGTCTGTCTCTATCAAATTCTCAACCGTTTTGCAGGCGTGAAGGACGGTGGCGTGGTCGCGGTTGCCAATTTCGCTGCCGATTACCGACAAACTCTTCTTGGTGTATTTGCGGGCCAGATACATAGCCACCTGACGTGCCTGCGCAACCTCGCGTTTGCGCGATTTTGTCTGGATGTCTTTGATGTCGAGGTTGTAGTATTCGCAGACGGCTTCCTTAATCTCGCTCAGGTCTACGGTCTTTTCTGTCTCGATGTCATTCTTGCCCACCACTTCTTCGGCTAGCTCGAGGTCGATGTTCGCGTCGGTGAGAGTGGCGCGGGCGAGAAGTGAGTTGACGATACCTTCCAACTCACGGATGTTGCCGTTTGTGTTCTTGGCGATATAGTCAATAACCTCGTCCGATATTTCAAGTGCGTTGCGGTCCACTTTGTGTTTCAAGATAGCCTTACGCATATCTTCGTCTGGCTTCGAAATCTCGGCCGACAAACCCCACAAGAAACGGCTGAGCATACGCTCGTCCATCAATTTGATTTCTTTGGGAGAGCGGTCTGCTGCCAAAATCAGCTGTTTGCCTGTTTGGTGCAGGTGGTTGAAAATGTGGAAGAATGTGTTGACGGTCTTCTCTTTGCCTTCCAACTCCTGAATGTCGTCGATGATGAGGACGTCAAGGCTCTGGTAGAACTGCATGAAGTCTACCGTTCTGTTGTTGCGGCACGCGTCCTGGTATTGGTTCTGGAAACGGAGCGCATCTACATAGATGATACGCTTGTTCGGATATTTTTCAAGAATGGTGTGCCCAATTGCATTTGCCAAATGGGTCTTTCCTAAACCCGATCCGCCATAAATGAACAAAGGGTTGAATGGAGTCTCGCCTGGGGCTTTCGCAATTGCCAAACCGGCGCTCTTCGCCAATTTGTTGCTCTTGCCCTCTATGAAACAGTCCATAGTATAGTTGCGGTTCAACTGCGGATTAAGGCTGGTCTCTCTTGCAGCTTGATTGTCAACAGGGTTTACTACTGGCACCGGCTGAACCTTCTTCATGTGCTGGCCACCGTTCTCTGTCGATACTCCCTTGTCGAGGTTGGCTACATACTTCAAGTTTACCTCGCCGTATACATGTACCAAGGTTGCCTTAAGCAAATCGAAGAAGTGTCCTTCCAAATACTCTTGGAAGAATGGGCTTGGAACCCCTAGCTTTAAGGTGTGGGTGCTTGGTTCCCACAGTAGGGGCTTAATTGGCTTGAACCAAGTGGTGAATTGAGTCTCAGGCAAATTGTCTGCAAATTTCTGCAGGCACTTTGCCCAAAGCGTTTCACATTGGTTGCCATTATTTATCTTTTCGCTCATATTTAACCTTTAATCTTTCGGTTGCAAATTTTGGGGAAAATCAGTTGAAAAAAAAGTGCGTTTTAATTTGCTTTTCCCGATTTTTAAAATCTTTCTGTTTTTCAGTGAGTTGTTGTAATTTCTTGAAAAACAGTTTGTTGTGTATTGTTTGCGGTGCAGAAGTTATTGATAAATAGGTATATGCACTCTCTAATACATTCTTATACAAAACTTGTTGGAATAACCCCTGTTTTGCTAGAATTTAAGGGCTTTATACCCATCTTTACCCCCTTTTTTATAATTTTTATTATTTAGAATGGTTCTAGATAATGATTTTTGGTTTGGAGGGAGGTGTGCTTTATGGTGGGTGTCCTCTTTCTGCTTTTTATTTCTGTTCTAGGACAAAAAATCTATTTGCCTTGTGCCAAATGTCGTGTTGGCAGCCATGCTACCAGCAGGCCGGCTATTAATACGGTGGCGAGCACGGCAAGAATGTCGGTAGCTTGAACCACTACCGGATAGGCGTCGGTAAGGAACATTCCGCTTTCTTCCTCGCTACCGAGCCGTAATAATCCCCATTGCTGTTGGGCGAGGCAGAGCAATACACCGATTAAGACGCCAATAATGGCTCCTGTGGCGGTTACTAGCCAGCCTTCTAGAAGGAATATACGGCTGATGGTCGTATTGTCGGCTCCCAGGTTACGCAGGGTGTTTATGTCGTTCTTTTTCTCGATAATCAGCATCGAGAGTGAGCCTGTTACGTTGAATACAGCGATGAGCAATATAAAAGTGAGGATGAGGAACGAGATCCATTTCTCTACCTTTAGCATTCTGTAAAAGTCTTGGTGCTGCTCTCTCTTGTCTTCTACCTTGAAATCGTTGCCCAGTAGTTCGGCTATGGCTTGTTTCGCCTTCTCTGTTTCTTCTCCGGCCCTCAGCTTCAGTTCCAATCCCGTACATTCGTTTGCGTTATAGCCGAACAGGTGTTGGGCCTCTTGTAGGGAAACAATAAGGTAGCGTCCGTCTATTTCTTCTTGCTCTACACTATAGATGCCGGAAAGTATTATGTTCTCTTGGTTGAACGCGCTGCTCGGATTGCTGATGTCTATGCTGGCGTCGTGTTTGGGAGCGTAGACTTCCAGCGGGTTGGGTACATACAGGCTGGCGTTCAGTTTTACAGCCAGCGTCAGACCCAGTATACCGAATGGAGTGTCGCCGTTACTGAGAAGGAAACGCCCGTCTTTCAGTAGCGTGCCGAAGTTTATCAGTTGCTTGTAGTTGTCGCTCACACCTTTTATTGTGAGCCAGGTTTGCCGGTCACCACACTTAACCACCGCATTCTCTTCTAAAACAAAGGCGGCTTGCTCAATGCAGGGTAGGGACTTTACTTTTAGCAGTTGCTCGTTTTGGCTGTCGAAGGTTTTCCCCTCTACTTTGCTTATGCGCAGGTCGGGGTCGAACTGGCTGAATGTCCCGCTTATCAGGTCTTGGAACCCGTTATACACCGATAGCACGCAAATGAGGGCTAGTGCTCCTATGCCGATGCCTATCGCACATATCAGCGATATGATGTTGATGGCGCTGTGCTTTTTGGGTGAAAACAGGTAGCGGAATGCTATGTAGAAAGGAAACTTCATTCGCCGGGTGCTTATTCTTCGCTTTTGCTTTTGCCTATTACCTTTTCTTGCTCGCTGATGCGCTGGTGGTCTTCGTTCAACAAGCGGTCTATATTTTCAATATAGTCGATTGAGTCGTCGTGGAAGAAGGTCAGTTCGGGCAATATCCGCAACTGGTTCTTTACGCGGAGGCCTAGCTCAAAACGGATGCCTTTGGCGCTGTTCTTTATCAATGCCATTGTTTCCTCCACTTTGTTCGTTGGGAATATGCTTAGGCGCACGCGCGCTATGCTCAGGTCGCTCGATACTTTTACACTAGTCACACTGACGATGGTGCCTCCTAGTGTATTGGTCATTTTCTGGAATAGACTGCCTAATTCTTTCTGTACCAGTCTGTCTATTTTGCTTTGTCTTGTAGAATCCATCAGTTTTCTTTGTTTATATTTGTATATGCTTCTGCAAAGTTAATACTTTTATTCCGTTGTATTTTTGGATTTTCGGTTATGGACGATAAAAAAATGATTCTCCGTTTGGCTTTGGCGCATGCCAAGGGGCTTGGCCCTGTCCGTGCGCGCGAGTTGCTGGCCCGTTTAGGGTCGGTCGAGGCTGTGTTTGCCGAAACAGTGGGTTCGTTATCGAATCTGGGCCTCGAAAAAACGGTAGCCAGCCATTTGTTGTCGTCCGAAAATATGGATTTTGCCGAGAAAGAGAGACATTTTTTGCAGACGAATGGGGTGCAGGTCCTATTTATTGGCGATAAGGATTATCCTTTCCGGCTTCGCGAGTGCGCCGATGCTCCTGTCTTGTTCATGTATAAGGGCAACTGCTCGTTAAGTGCTCCGAAAATGTTGGCGGTGGTTGGTACGCGCCATGCCACCGAGCAGGGACGGAATTTTACGCACCGGCTGGTTGCTGACTTGGCAGAACGGCATCCCGACTTGGTGGTGGTAAGTGGTTTGGCCTATGGTATTGATGTGGCGGCACACAAGGCTGCGCTTGAGGCGGGTATTGCTACTGTTGGCGTTATGGCTACGGGGCTCGACCGTCTTTACCCTGTACAGCATAAAAAGGTGGCCTCTCAAATGAAGAATCAGGGTGGCCTACTTACTGAACATTTTCGGGGCGATGCTTTGGTGCCGGGCTGTTTTGTTAGCCGTAACCGTATTATAGCGGGATTGTGCGATGGCGTTGTGGTGGTGGAAAGTTCTGCCGATGGTGGGGCTTTGACTACTGCCGATATTGCCAATAGTTATAGCCGTGAGGTTTTTGCCGTTCCCGGTCGTCCTGACGATGTGTATGCTGTGGGGTGTAACGAGCTCATAAAACAGAACAAGGCGGCTTTGGTGACCTCGGCTGCCGATGTTGAGTTTCAGTTGGGTTGGGACAATGTCAAGGTGCAGAATGCCGAATCGTCAACCTTCCCTGAACTGAACCTCCCTGATTTGTCTGAACAAGAGTTGCGTGTCGTTTCTGAAATCCGTCATCGTGGAGGTGATATGGAATCTTCCGAACTGTCGGTGTTTCTTGGTGTCTCTTCTTCTCAACTGGCTTCCATCATGTTCGCTATGGAAATGCGTGGACTGGTTCACCGCCTGCCGGGCAACCGCTATGCTATTGGAAGAAAATAACCCGCATAATAAGTGTGAATGCTGGTGGATTCCTATTCCTCTATAATGCTTTGACAATTTTGGTAGGGGGCTAAATAGAAAAAGCGGCTTTCAAGCCGCTTCCTTTTATTTGTTGTCCAAACTTGCAGAACCTACCAACTCTCGGTCGAAGTAGACCTTGCAACAAGTTATCCCTTTCACACCGTTGCTTATAGCTTCGTGAAGTGTATATCTGGCCAGCTCGTTATAGTCGCCACTGATGTTCTCCATCAATTCAATGTGTAGCGAGTTGTCTTTTTTGTCTATGAAGCAAGGAACCCCCATCTTGTTCATTTTTCTGATGTAGCTCTCTGCTTCTTCAACATCCCCTGTGTTTGTAGACGCGGAGTTCTTTTCTGTCTTTGTTTCGTCAGTTTGACCTTCGCTCTCTGATGCGTTGCTGCTGGTGCTGTCAGACGCTACTTGTGTTGTTTCTTGCTTAGTAGTGTCGGTGGCAGTGTTGGTCTGTTCGCTTGTGTTATTGCTGTTGCAGCCTGCTAAAAGCAGAACAGTTGCTGTGATTGTTGCTAATTTTTTCATCTTGTTTGTTATTTCACTCTTCAAACTTAGGGACTCCAATCGTCCAACCCTCATTCTCCAACCGCGTAAGCAGTAATTCCAGCAACTCTGCACTGAATTCCATTCGGTCGTGCAGCAGAATTATGCTTCCTGGCTCAATTTGGTTGGTTATGCGGTCTACAATTTTTGCGTTCTCGCCTCCCATTGTGTCGAAACTCCTGACGTCCCAGCCTATGGTTTTAAAGGGAATGCCAGTTTTTTTCAGTCCAGAGGAAATTAGAGGGTTCGTTACACCGAAGGGGGGTCTGAATAAGTTGGGCGTTTTGCCTGTAATATCAGTTAGTGTCTGGTTGCAGTGTTTAATGTCTTCTGCAATTTGTTTGCTGCTCATCAGAGGGAAAGTCCCTTTGTGGCAAAAACTGTGGTTGCCTATCTCGTGCCCCTCTGCAACAATCACTCTTACAAACTCTGGATTTTTTTCTGCATTTTCTCCAATTAAGAAGAAAATGGCTTTCGCATTGTGGCGTTTCAGCACGTCAAGTACTCCGGTTGTGTACGCACTCGGACCGTCATCAAAACTGAGGAAAACGGTCTTCTCCTTTACAGGAAGTTTGCATTGTGCCTTCAGGTACACTCCCGAACCTATATAATACGAAGCGTAAAACAGGTAAATCAGGAGGGAAAGGAATACTATTATTGCCGAGGTGACGAGTAAGAACATAGATAAATACTTTAATTAGTCTGTGTCTTTTTTTAGCAACATCAGCGTATAGTCGTTTTGTCGGTATTCGCTATATATTGCTATGCTTTTCAGCTGTGTTTGCTCCCATTGGTTGCCCTTAGGCGCAATGCCTCTGCTTAAGAGTTGTGAGCCTAGCCACAGTCCGAATCCCGATTTCGTACCATATTGGCCGCACCACTGTTTGTAGTCGGTTACAGGGAAACGGGCAGATATTTCCTTTTCTGCGGCTTTGTCGCAGTCGCATCCGGTCAGAACAAGGTCTATGTCGGTTGCTTTAAGCCCGTTGCTGTTCGCCAGGTCCTCTAAACTGTTGGCAATTTGTCCGGGTGTGGTCTCGTGTAGTATGTTTACTGCTGCCAGTTCGCATAGGCTGCCGTTCTTTTCGCTGTTGAGCAGGAAGGAGTTTGAACCTTCTCCCATCTGTCTCCCGCTTCGCCAGAACCCCATTTTACGCATTACCTCGTATTCGGTGGCTGTGATTTCGTCGGCGCCTGTTACAAGTGCGTTGTTAATTTCATTTGCCTGTATTTGGAGCATGGCGTCGGTAAGTGCCGACTCCATCGAGTAGCCTCCATGCGCGTAGGTTACATTGTAGCCGTGGTGTCCTAGCAAAAGACCCGTTTGCCCGCCAAATGTGTTACCTGTCGATTGAATGAAGTTTGACGGATTGAGCAGTTCTTCGCCATTGTCGATAATGCAGCGAAGGAATTTCTCGGTATCTTCCAAACCTCCCATCGCTGTTGCCGACATAATGGCGTCGGGTATCAGGTAGCTGCCGTCGGCCAGCGTCAGGCAGTCGAGCGAGGTGCTGACTCCCATTTTAATAAGGTGTGCCATGCGGCGGCGTTTGCCTGCGTCGGTAATGGTTGACTTATAGTCGGGCTCTATTGCGTGCAGTTGGTCGGTGCCGGTGAGGGCCGGCTTCCATTCGTCGAAGAATCCGTTCGAGCGGAAACTGTCTTGCGGACTGATGCACGAGGTGCTGGCTATGTAGACTTTCTTCATGATATTATTTTCCAAAAATAAGCGACGATACGTTTCCGCCAAAACCAAATGAATTAGACATTATGGTCTTTAGGCCTGCGTTGGTTTTGACTTCAGTCTCAGGTCTGACCTCTAACTCATGCATCGGGGTTTTGAAGTTGAATGTTGGTATTATGGTGTCGTTTTTCAACATCATTGCGCAAAAGGCGGCTTCTATGCCACCACAAGCGCCCAGCGTGTGTCCGGTGTACACTTTTGTGGAACTGAAGGGAGGTAGTTTCTCGCCAAAAAGTCTGCTCATGGCCGTACTTTCGCTTAAGTCGTTGTTCCCGGTTCCGGTTCCGTGTGCGTTGACGTAGTCTATGTCCTTGGGTTGCAGTCCTGCTTTCTCAAGGGCTCCTTTCATGGCAAGGTAGGGGCCTTCTCCGTTTGCCGATGTGGCCGTCTGGTGGAATGCGTCGTTTGCATTTGCGTAGCCCAGCAGGTCGCAGTATGGTGTGTGGCCGTTCGCTTCTCGTTGTAGTACCAGAAAGCCGGCTCCCTCTCCCAAGTTCAATCCGTTTCGGCTGTCGTCGAATGGTCTGCATTGTTCTTGGTCAAGAATCATCAGCGAGGTGAAGCCGTTTATGGTAAATCGGCACAGAGGGTCGGTTCCTCCAACAACTACCGCATCGAATCCTTGGCAGTTAAGCAGGCGGTCGGCCAGCATAATGGCATTGGCACTGCTAGAACAGGCTGTGCTGATGGTGGTCATAAAGTCTTTTATTCCCAAATAGTTGGCCATCCGCAGGGTGCTTGCTCCGCAGTCGTGTTCGAAAAGGTTGCGCAGGCGTGCGCGTTTCCCCTCGTGCTGGTCGGTGAAGTATTGTTCGCTGAGGTCCATACCGCCTACCGATGTCCCCGATATCAGGGCCACCTTCATCTTCTTGGGGTCGGTTCCTGCTTCGTTCATGGCCTCTTTAGCTGCCATCATGCCTAGCAGGGCGGTGCGCGAATAGGTTCTCTTGCTGTCTAAACCTAGCATCTCGGCCAGTTCCTCGTTGGTCTGCTTAATTTCGCCAGCGGGCACGTTATGCCTGGTCTGTAGACGGGTAAGCGGACCTATGCCGGTTCGTTTGGCCAATAGCGACTCCCAGTTCTCTGCGGCATTCAGTCCCATTGAACTGAGTACTCCTATGCCTGTTACGTGTGCTGACATTTAGTTTTTGTTAGCTTTTATGAATTCGGCTATAGAATTAACGGAAGCGTATATTTCCTTAGCCTGTTTCGGGTCTGAAATCTTGATGTTGTAGTATTTTTCTAACAGCATGGTTATTTCAAGTGCGTCGATGCTGTCTAGTCCAAGACCTTTGTCTCCAAAAAGAGGAGCGGCAGGGTCAATGTCGGCTGGGGTTGTTTCCTCCAAATTCAGTTCGTCAATAATTTGCTGTTTCAGCTGTTCAACTAAGTTGTCCATATTTATACTTTTTATTGTTTCTTTTCTATTAGTGTAATTTCTGCCTCGTATTTGCCTTGCAGGTAGTCGGCGTAGCCAATCAGGCATTTCTTTGCGCGGCCTTCTGCCAATAAGAGGTTGGCGTAATTTGTTAGAAAACCGGAACTTTCTTTTTTCCCGCCTGTGACTAGGCAGAGGTTCTCTCCCTTCATTTTATGTCGTATGCAGATTTCCCCTTCCATAATGTTGGCCAACGTGTAAACAAATATGGCCGGGCTTGGCATATAGGGATCTTTAATGTCTATTACTTCCTGGTGCCGTACGTCGGTGTCTAGGCTCGATGCGTTGCAAGCGAGCAGTAAGGCGACATCTTCTTCACCGCAATCGTCTGTCCCATGGTCTTTTAGCAGGTATTCGGTTGCGGTCAGGGCTAGTTTGCACTGGTCGTCCATTTTTGGAAATTTCATATATGGTTGCGCAATCGCCTTGAAAGCGTTACGGATGAATTGCCCGTAGTCTGCGTCTCCTGTACCGTCGTAAACCGTTGTACCGTTTAGCTGTACTTTTTGGTTGCTGATTCTACAGGTTGCTGTTGCTTTTGTTTCTGTCGTGGCGGTATAATCTTTACCTCTTTTCTCCGACGAAATGACGACGGCTGCATTGCATCCGCCGAAACCCGATGCGGTCTTCAGCACGGTCCGTAGTTGTGCCGGCTCAGTCTTTGTGCTGACATTCACAGGTACGGGAACCCCCAGTTGCTCGAAGTTGAGGGTGCGTGGACGTATGCCTCGGCGCATACATTCGAGGCAGATGATGGTCTCTAGCAATCCCGATGCTCCCAGCGTGTGACCGAAGTAGCCCTTCAAACTGACTAGTGGCGCTTTGTTCAAGCCTGCCAGGCCTATGGCTTTCGATTCCATCTCGTCGTTGTATGGCGTAGCTGTTCCATGGGCGTCAATAAGGTCTATCTCTGAGGCGTTAGCGCCGGCTTCTGCCATGGCGTTGCGCATCGAGAAGTAGAGTCCGTCGCCGGTGCGCGATGGCCCGGAAATGTGGTTGGCGTCGTTGCTCGAGGCTCCGCCTGCCAGCATTATCGGATGCTTTCCTGCTAGTGCCGCATTGGTGCTTACTATCAGTGTGGCAACTCCTTCTCCCATACTTAAACCGTCGCGTTGGGCGTCGTAAGGCTTGCACGGATTTGCACTGACTGACTTGAATGACTCGAAACCGCTGATGACGAACTCGGTCAATTCGTCGCCTCCTATGATGATAGCGGTCGTATAACTGCCGCTTTTCAAGAGACGCATAGCTACTACTTGTGCCAATACGCCCGATATGCAGGCATTACTGATGACTAGCGGATCGTTTTTGGCACCGAAGAACTGAGACACCCGTTTGGCCATCTGGTCAAGAAAAGCGTCGTTCGGAACTTTTCCTTTAGCTCCGTCTAGAAGTCTGATATTGCCTTTGGTCGATGAGAAGATGAAGATGACATCGTCTGCTTCCACATCTATAGGGGTGCGTGCCAGCGCTTCGCTTGCCGATGCTACCATCAGTTGCTCTAGCCTGTGCATACCTTTGGCTTTTGCTTGTTGGTATGCGGTCGAGGTGGTCAGCTTGCGGTCGTCGATGCGCTGTGCGGGGAAGGGTTCCGGATAGAGGCTTTTGTCGTCGACGGGGCCTATTCCAGTCTTCTCGGCAAGCACTTTGTCGGTGTTCTCGGCGGTGGTGGCGCCGAGGCCGCTTATGATGTTGTCGGCTATGGCGTAAACTATTTTATCAAATTCCATTTCTTTTTCCAATTCAAATAAAAATCGGGGATGGAAAGTTCCAACTCTCCGGTGTCTTTTTTTACAAACACTTGTGTTGTGCTGCCTTTCGCACACAGTATATGCTCGGGCTCTTTGTAGACCGAATACTCGAAGATGAGTTTTGCCGTAGGGGTATCAATATAACGGGTCTCAATGGTGCCGCGGTCGCCAACATGGAGCGAGTGCGAATACTGGCAGGTGACGTCTACTATTGGTATTATGTAGCCTTCTTTGAATACGTCCAGATATGGCACTCCAAAGTTCTCGCCAAACGACTCTCTGCCGTCTTCGAAATAGCGGAGATATTCGCCATGCCATACTACACCAATACCGTCTGTTTCGCTGAAACGGACGCGTAGCGGTGTCTTGTCCACTAAGTCGGTGGGCGTTTGTATTGTCTTTCTTTTTCTCATAATTACCCGTAAACTCTTACAAAAATAATGATTAGGAGGCAAATAGGCAAATGAGAAACCATACTTCTTTGCGACTTTCATTTAACGCGTTCTGGCCTCCATGCCCGTATCCCCGCTGTTTTATATGTTTACCGCATCAGAGGCGCTAGCCTTAACTTCAATAGTTTGTTTTTGTGGGGCAAATAAATACTTTTGCTGGATGCATGCTGATTGCTTTACTGACTGATTGTCAGTTTTGTAGACTCCTAAAGTGCCAATTTGGCGAATTTTGCCCTTTTACTCTGCCAACTTTTCAGTTTTAGGTGCTTGGCAAGTCTTTTGCGTGTAGGTGGGTGTCTGCGGAACTGGCAAAAACAGCATTCCGCACTTGGATTTTGTAAACAATAAAAAAATAGATACTATGAATTTCCAAAACTTTACAATCAAAGGTCAGGAAGTGGTTCAAGAGGCTGTGAAGGTTGCCCAGGGTAACGGACAGCAGTACATTGAACCTGCCCATTTGATGAAGGGAATCCTTAAAGTGGGCGAAAATGTGGTGGACTTCATTTTCAGTAAGATGGGAATGAACAAGGCGGTTGTTGAACAGGTCGTCGACCGTGAGGTGGCTGCCTTGCCTAAGGTGAGCGGAGCTCAGCCTTACCTTT
Source organism: Bacteroidales bacterium UBA3297 (assembly GCA_002362105.1). Taxonomy (GTDB): domain Bacteria; phylum Bacteroidota; class Bacteroidia; order Bacteroidales; family Paludibacteraceae; genus Physcocola. The sequence continues at coordinate 163,049 of DETD01000018.1, read as the reverse complement.
CCAGTGCCACCAATTCGGTGCTTTTAAGGGCGGAAGACCTCTCGAAAAAGGCGGGCGACGAGTTCGTCTCGGTCGAGTACATCCTTTTTGGATTGTTTAAGGAGGCTGGCCCAATCTCTTCTCTGCTTAAGGATGCGGGTATGAACGAAAAAGACCTCGAGGCGGCTATACGTGAACTCCGTAAGGGTAGTAATGTGAAGAGTCAGAGCGCTGAAGACCAGTATAACTCGCTCGAGAAATATGCGGTTAACCTGAACGAGAAAGCTCGTTCGGGCAAGCTCGACCCTGTTATTGGCCGTGACGAGGAAATACGTCGTGTTTTGCAAATCCTTAGCCGACGTACCAAGAATAACCCGATTCTGATTGGTGAACCGGGTACGGGTAAAACTGCTATTGTTGAAGGCCTTGCCGGCCGTATCGTTCGTGGCGATGTGCCTGAAAACCTGAAGACCAAGCAGATATTCTCGCTCGATATGGGCGCGTTGGTGGCTGGTGCCAAGTTCAAGGGTGAGTTTGAAGAGCGTTTGAAGGCGGTTATTAATGAAGTGGTGAAAGCCGATGGTGAAATCGTCCTCTTTATCGACGAAATCCATACGTTGGTGGGTGCCGGCGGTGGTGAGGGCGCTATGGATGCAGCCAACATCTTGAAACCGGCCTTGGCGCGTGGCGAACTCCGTGCCATTGGTGCCACTACGCTTAGCGAGTATCAGAAGTATTTCGAGAAGGATAAGGCGTTGGAACGTCGTTTCCAGCAGGTTATGGTCAACGAACCCGACGAGGCCAGCACCATATCTATTCTGCGTGGCTTGAAAGAGCGTTACGAGAACCACCACAAGGTGCGTATTAAAGACGACGCGCTGATTGCTGCCGTCCGCCTCTCTTCCCGCTATATTTCCGACCGTTTCTTGCCCGATAAGGCTATCGATTTGGTCGATGAGGCGGCTGCCCGTCTGCGTTTGGAGATGGACTCTGTGCCTGAAGACCTCGATAAGGTTGAGCGCCAGATCAAACAGCTGGAAATCGAACGTGAGGCCATCAAGCGTGAGGGCGATACCCAGAAACTTGACCAGTTGGCGAAAGAAATCGCTGAACTGAAGGATGAAAGTGCTAACATGGGGGCCCAGTGGAAGTCTGAAAAAGACCTGATTAACAAAATCCAGCAAGAAAAAGTCGATATCGAGCAGTTCCGTTTCGAGGCCGACCGGGCTGAACGCGAAGGCAACTATGGCTTGGTGGCTGAGCTCCGATACGGAAAAATAAAGCAGGCAGAAGACCACATTAAGGCCCTTCAGGCCGAACTGGAGTCACGCCACGAAAATTCGCACCTGATTAAAGAAGAGGTCGATGAAGACGATATTGCGGAAATTGTTTCCCGTTGGACGGGTATTCCGGTGACAAAGATGTTGCAGAGCGAGAAAAACAAGCTGTTGCACCTCGAGAAGGAACTGCACAAACGTGTCATCGGACAAGATGACGCCATCTCGGCTATTTCCGATGCAGTACGACGCAGCCGTGCCGGTTTGCAGGACCCTAAGCGTCCTATTGGCTCGTTCATCTTCTTGGGTACTACCGGTGTTGGTAAGACCGAACTGGCAAAGGCGTTGGCCGAGTTCTTGTTTGACGATGAGAATATGATGACGCGTATCGATATGTCGGAGTATCAGGAGAAATTCTCTGTTACACGACTTATCGGATCACCTCCAGGATATGTGGGCTACGACGAGGGTGGACAGTTGACCGAGGCGGTCCGCCGCAAACCTTATTCGGTTGTCTTGTTCGACGAGATTGAGAAAGCGCATCCCGATGTGTTCAACATCCTTTTGCAGGTACTTGACGATGGACGTCTGACCGACAATAAAGGGCGTGTGGTCAACTTCAAGAACACTATCATCATCATGACGTCGAACATGGGCTCGCAACTCATCCGTGAGCGTTTCGAACACCTGACCGACCAAAACCGTGCACAGGTGGTAGAAGATACACGTAACGAGGTGCTTGACCTGATGAAGAAGACCATCCGTCCGGAATTCCTCAACCGTATCGACGACATCATTATGTTCTTGCCACTTACGAAGCCGCAAATCAGAGACGTGGTTAGGTTGCAGGTCAATACCATCTCGAAGTTGTTGAAAGACATAGAGGTGGAAATGACGGTGAGCGACAGCGCACTCGATTTTATTGCCGAGGCTGGCTTCGACCCAGAGTTTGGCGCACGTCCGGTTAAGCGTGTCTTGCAGCGTGAGTTGTTGAACGAATTGTCGAAGAAACTTATTGCGCAAGAGGTCGATAAGGCTCGGCCTATTGTGGTCGATTCCGACGGCGAAAAGCTTGTGTTTAGGAACTGAAAAATCTCGCTATGAGGTGATTATTCTATATTTATATGATGCGTGTGGCATGTCCTTATTTTCGGAACGCCACACGCTTTTTTTTGCTTTATTTTCCTTTTTTTGTTAAATTTGCTTGTTTGAAGTCGTCTCCCTTTGCGGGTAGGGCTTCCTAAGTATCAGGAAATAACTAATAAAAAAATAATGAGCGACGAACAGGAAAAAAGCGAACAGTACGGTGCCAGTAGCATTCAGGTGCTAGAGGGACTTGAGGCTGTGCGCAAAAGACCTGCCATGTATATCGGCGACATCAGTGAGGGTGGTTTCCATCATCTGGTTTACGAGGTTGTCGATAACTCTATCGACGAGGCATTGGCTGGTTTCTGTAAAAACATTGAGGTAACAATCAACGAAAATAACTCTATTACCGTTGAAGACGATGGCCGTGGTATTCCTACCGGCATGCACCCTAAGGAAAAGCGCTCTGCGCTCGAAGTTGTGCTCACCGTCCTCCATGCCGGTGGTAAGTTCAACAAAAACTCTTATAAGGTTTCTGGTGGCTTGCATGGTGTGGGTGTCTCTTGTGTAAACGCACTCTCGAAAGAGTTCCATGTCGAGGTTAATCGTGAAGGACAGCACTTTGTGCAAGACTATGCCTATGGTAAGCCTCTTTATCCTGTAAAGACTGACGGCGTTAGCGATAAGACGGGTACCAAGGTTACTTTCTTACCCGATGACTCTATTTTCACTGTTTCTGTCTATAATTACGACACGCTGGCTGCCCGTATGCGCGAGTTGGCTTTCTTGAATGCAGGCTTGCACATCTCGCTCACCGACATGCGCGTGAAAGACGATGAGGGTAATCCTGCCCCTAAGACCGAAACGTTCTATTCTGAACATGGTCTTAGCGAATTCGTCCAGTATGTCGACCAGAACCGTGAAAGCCTTATTGGTTCTGTTATTCATCTTAATACCGAAAAATTCGGTATCCCGGTTGAGGTGGCTATGACCTACAACCGCGAATATACTGAACACGTGTTCTCTTATGTGAACAACATCCATACTCACGAGGGTGGTACTCATGTTACCGGTTTCCGTCAGGCTATTACACGTACTTTGAACAAGTATATGCAGGCCGATACCAAACTGATGGCTCAGTTGGAGAAGGATAAGATTAACATCGACCCTGCTACCGACTTCCGTGAGGGCCTTACTGCCGTTATTTCCGTTAAGGTGTCTGAACCTCAGTTCGAAGGTCAGACCAAGACCAAACTGGGTAACAGCGAGGTGGCTGGTATGGTCGACCGTGCGGTCTCTGAAACACTGGCCGCTTACCTCGAGGAAAATCCGGCACAGGCTAAACTGATTGTTGAGAAAGTGGTTACTGCCGCCCGTGCCCGTATTTCTGCCGCTAAGGCGCGCGAAATGGTGCACCGCAAGAACCCTATGTCGGGTGGCGGACTTCCTGGTAAACTGGCTGACTGCTCTGACCGTGATCCAGCCAACTGCGAATTGTTCCTTGTCGAGGGAGACTCTGCGGGTGGTACTGCCAAGCAGGGACGTGACCGTAAGTTCCAGGCTATTCTTCCGCTCCGTGGTAAGATTTTGAATGTGGAGAAGTCGCAACCGCATAAGGTGTTCGATAGTGAGTCTATTCACAATATCTACGCTTCGTTGGGTGTTACTGTTGGTACTCCTGAAGATCCGAATGCGTTGAATATGGCGAAGCTGCGCTACCATAAGGTTATCATTATGACCGATGCCGATGTCGATGGTTCGCACATCGACACGCTTATTCTGACTTTCTTCTACCGCTATATGCGTCCTCTCATCGAGAACGGATACGTCTACATCGCCTACCCTCCGCTTTACTTGTGTAAGAAGGGTAAGGAAGAGGAGTTCTGCTGGACTGAACAGCAGCGCCTCGACTTTATTCACCGACATGGTGGTTCGGAAGAAGATACTGGCCGTAATGAAGGTTCTAACAAGATTTCGGTTCAGCGATACAAAGGTTTGGGTGAAATGAGTGCCGAACAGCTTTGGGAAACCACTATGGACCCTCAAAGACGTTTGTTGCGTCAGGTTACCATTGAGAACTACGCCGATGCCGATTACACTTTCTCAATGCTGATGGGTGACGATGTGCCTCCACGCCGGAAGTTTATTGAGGAAAACGCTACTTATGCGAATATCGATACCTGATTCCAGGTTACTTTATACAAAGAGAGCAGACCGAAAGGTCTGCTCTTTTTTTGTGTTCATCTCGGGTAATTGTCCCTTGATTCGTTAATTCCGTTTTATTTTGTCACTGCGCGTATGCTCAAACCACGGCTACGGAAAGTGTAATAATCCCATTCTATGCCACCTTCGCCAAACTCAATGTAGTAGGCGCAAGGGGAGTATCTGTCGTAGAGTGTCGACGACCAGTAATATCCGCTTTTCCCTATGGTAGAATCGTCCGATTCAAATTGGTAGCCCGCAACAGGGAAGAAAATCTTGTTACCATTCCTCTTCGATGTGCCGATTTGGCCAGCCACACCGCTACCGTTGAAGTTGTTGGTCCATTTCCAGTTGCAGATGTCTAGCAACTCGCCTAACTCATCGTTGGTAGGTGTGCGCCACGAGCCTCCCCATTGTGCGGTGGCCGCATCGTCTTTCGAGTCTAAAATCTTCACATCGTCTACTTTGCCGTGTTTATCTTCGACACAGTATTTAGTGAAGTCTTGTGGGTATTTGTTGCTGTCTACTTTTTTGTTGTCGCACCATTTATAGTTCTTCCACGAGAAGTCTTTCTTTTCTTTCGTTTCGCCCCAGGCAAAATAGTCGCCGTATTCGGTAGGCTTTTTTGCGCCAATGTTGCAGGTGGCCCATTTTACACCGCTTTTAAGTCCAAGGTCTACGTAGGCGTGCCCCTTCACTTTGCCGCTGACTGTCTGTGCAGAACATTCAGCCCCACACACCATCAGTCCTAATGCTATAATCGGATAAAGTATTGTGTTTTTCATATTTTGAATTTTCATTTTGTGTATTGTTTAATTTATTCTGCCAGCTCTGGCTTTTTCGTAAGTTGGTTTAGTTATGCAAATCTAAGCAAAAAAGAGCAGTTTTACGAATGTTTCAATACAAACTATCTGAATCTTTTTATTTAGTTGCCTAAATCGCCAACCTTTACTCCTGTACGTACCGCCTTTGCTGGAATACCTGCAATAATAGTGCCAGATTCGCTATAAACTTTGTTTGTAACCGAACAAGCCCCAACAATAGTGTCGTCGGGCAGTATGGTCCCTTTCAGAATGATGCATCTAAGCCCAATCCAACACCGGTTGCCTATAACAATGTCTTTTGGCTTGTTCAGCACGTTCCCGTTGTCGTCTGTTATGCGGTGGTAGTCGGTGGTGTGTATTTCGACATTGTTCGACAGTATGATGTTGTCGCCAATTGTAATGGATGTGCCGTCGCAGGCGTTCAACCTTATGGGTTGTTGTGTGGAACCGTTGCAATAGGCTTTCCGGCCTATGGTTATGTGGTTGTTGTTGCCCGAAGTGAAGAAGCGGACACCGCTTATCAATCCGTACTCGCCGATGGTGATTGTGTTGTTTTTGCCGGAATCTGTAACATGGCAGTGTCGCAATTTGGTCTTTTTTCTGCTGGCATCCAGTTCCAACTTCCACATCTTTAAACTGAAACGGTTGTGAAACAGGTTGTATATAAGGTAGCTGATGTTCATTTCCTTTTAGTCTTTACGATTCCAAATACTTTTCATCTTGTGTGCTACCAGTATGTGGTTGAATACTGCTACCAGCACAAATAGTCCGACTCCAACCAATAGGGTGGTGGTTAAGCCTGTACCCTCGTAGTTGGGGAAGAAGGCTTCCAACTTTCCGGTGTAGGCGTTACGGATAAACAGTACCGCTATGATTGCCAGTAGAAGCACTGCGGCGTTTAAAACTATGCTTAGCGTTTGGTAGGGACGTGCCACTTCTGCCGGACTGTATCCTAGCAGCATAAGGTCTTCCAACTTGTTGCTGTTCTTCTGTATAAGCAGGTAGATGCTCAGCATAAGAATGTAGAAGGCCAGCAGGCAGATGACCACTCCCACTGCCGTCACTACCACAAGGCACAAACGCAGTATATATGCTGTTTTCGAGGCTTTCAACTTGCTGTTGTCGGTCTGGTAGTTATGGTTTTGTAGATATTTTACTAAATTTTGGTCGGCCGGGTTCCCTACTTTAAGTATGGTGCGCGACTTTTCTACTTTTTTGCCTGGCGCGTACGTTTTGTTTGCCCATTCCATAAACGCCTGTGGCACCAATAGGGTGTTCAAGCGGTTGGTGAATCCGACTATCCTTCCATCGTAATGGTCTTCTTTCCCGTTTCCCCTTATCGTGATGTCGAGTGTGACCGATGTGGCAAGGCCTTCTGATATGGTGGGTAGATTTTTACTCTGGGCGAATCCGAAATTGTAAAGGTCCAGATAGTCGCGGGGCAGAATGATGGGGATGAAGTGGTCGCCTTCTTTGAATCCCCACTTTTTGTCGGTGTCCACAAATTCATCGGGAACAGACTCGAAAAACATGTCCGTGCTCATTTGTGAAAAGCCCATCAGGTTGAGCCCTGCCCGCACTTTGTAGTTCGAGGGTGTGAACACTCCAACCTTTTCTACAAACTCCTGTTCTTCCAGCTGCGCCAACTCGTCGTCACGAAAACTTGTCGACTGCTTGAAGATGGTGTTGCCGAGTGTGCTGACTTTTTTACTGATGATGAGGTAGTCTTCTTTCATGAAGCCTTCTTTCCCGTCGAAAACTTTTGTGGCATCGTTATAAATCTGGATGCCGAGCATAATAATGAGCATTCCTACAAGGTTCGCAAGAAAAAAGCCTGCGAATTGCGGTTTCGATATATGCTGTTTCAGTAATTTCCAAACAAGATTCATGACTCAGAGTGTATAGGTGGTGTCGTAATTCAGTTCCAGGCGTTTCCCTATGCTGGTGGTTATAACGCCAGCACCCTGTCGTTTAGCTTCTTGGGTGAGCAGGTCGGCCATCAGTCGGCTGTTTTGCTCGTCGAGGTGGCTGATGGGTTCGTCGGCGAGGATGAAGTCGGCTGGCTGGCAAAGGGTGCGTATCAGGGCTACACGTTGCTGTTGCCCGTAGCTCATGCGGCCGATAAGCGCATCACGTTTGTCGCCTATGCCTAGCATGTCGAACCATTGTGCAATTTGCAGGTCGGTTTGGAAACCGGTCATCTTGTTCTTTATCTGTATGTTCTCCCAAGCGGTCAGTTCCGGAAACAGTCGTAGCTCTTGCCACAATAGGGCAATGTGGTGCTTGCGTAGTTCAACCCATCGGCTTATAGGGAAAAGTCCTGCGTTTTCGTTGTCGAACAGTATATCCCCTTCGTAGTCGTTTCGGTAACCGTACAGAAAACTGCACAGGCTCGATTTTCCTGTGCCGGAATTGGCTTCTATCAGGTAGAACTTCTCTTTCTTGAAGCTGACTTCGTTCCCCCAGATGTTGCTTTGTGCCAAATCTCGTCCTCTGAACACATGGGGTTGCACTTTCTTTAATTCTATTTTTTCCATGTGCAATTCGCTTATTCTACTTTAAGGTAAAGTTCTACCAATTGTTTGAGCGCGTTGCTCTGGTGGTCTGTCATGTTCAGTTTCAGAACACCCTTGTTAATGTCGCAGACGTTGAGGGTTATGCTTTCTATTACGTTGGCAACGGTGCTGAAGGGAGTTCGGGTCCCATAAACCTCTTCTATGAGAGGTTTTGCTGTCTTCAAGTCGATTAGGGCGTAGCCATAGCTGTTGGTGACGTCTTTCTTTTGTGCGGCTAAAGACGAGTTGACCGGTTGTTTCAGCATATCGCTGGCACTTTCTTTGGTGGTAAGGTAGAACGTGTTACCTCCGTCTACACCCACTTTTGTCTGTATTCCCATCAGGGTCAGGGCGTAGGTGTTGTTATCTAGTTTGGTCATCACCTCGGGTCTAGGTTGTTCATCGTCCATGTCAAAGTCGCCAAATTCCAGATGGCTGTAGCGGTTGGCCTGGCGCATCCAGTAGTCGCCGTCAGCAAGGAAGTTTGTGCCTTTCATCTTTGCGGCTAGGTGTATAGCTATAGGTACCATGCCATCGCGTGTAAGGCCAATAGAGAGGGCTGCGTCACCGTCCGCCTCTTTAATGATGTTCTTAATCTTAGCAAAAAGTTCTTGCTCGTGGGCGCTTTTCAGCAGGTTGCCTAAGTCGCCATACGCTTTTGCCTCGCGGTCCATCTCCTTTACAATGGTAGCACCGTCAATGCTTTCGGTCAAGAATAAGAAACCTTTGCTGTCCATCAGGCTGAGGTAGTCACCTTTCACGTGTCTGATGTTCTTCCATTTGTCTGTCAGGAGTCTGGCAGTGGCTGTGTCGTTACTGTATATTTCACCAGTTATGCTGGCCTCGCCTTTGTTGAATTGGGTGTCGAGCATCAAACGCATTTTTTTGATTTCAGAACTGTCGGGCAGACTGATGAAGCTGATGTGGTTGGGTAACTCCATTAGCAGGTCCATCGACAGGTAGGTGCGTGAGTCTCCTTTCGCAGCCTTCATCCGTTTAAAATCGGGCGTCTTTGCGAATTGTTCTTCTGGCTTGAGTTTGAAAAGTTGGCAGGCTTTTGTGGTTGTTTTTTCTGGCTTATTTTTGCCCGAAACTAGAATTAGTGCGGCGTCTTCGTTAAAGGCCACACAGCCGTATCCCGCCAAGGAGGCGGTTTGCAGTCCGTCCTTTTCTGAAACTTCGCTTATGACTCCGTCCTCTTTGTGAAGGTCCGACAAGAAGTTGCCGAAATCGTCGTCGTCCAACATCTTGATAGCGATGCCTGTGGTACTGTCGTTTGCGTTGGCGAAAATGTATACGGGTTTGCGGGCGTCTAATCCAATCTTCTTAGGGTCGTCTAAGTATTTTTTCAAAACGTCGGAAATAGCGTTACCGCTTGTCATTTTCTCTCCTATACCATTGTTCGCAATGTCGCTTTTTTTCACCAGCGACATAATGTCGGTATAGTTCACGATGGTGCTGTTGGCTGGTACCAACTCTATGTATTTGTCGCTCTTATCGTTACCTGATTTGAAGACAAGTATGGCGATGATTGCCAGTGCTACTAGAGCTGTGAGCCCGTATGCGTATTTTTTATCCATTGTTGTATGTGTTTCCTTTTCTTATGCAAAGGTAAGAATAATTCGCACATAATCAGTTTTTTCCTTGTTATCGGTTATTGCCGCCTTGTTATTTGTTAGCTTGTGCTATTTGATATCAGTTTTTGTTTGTTTGTACGACGGATGTTCTCGCCCGGTTCCCCCGTATTTCTCGTCTCTCGAATCAGACATTCCCTGGAAATTTTTCTATATTTGCCACTGATTAATTTGTTTTGGATTATACTGACCGTAGTACGGCATCTGGCTATTACGAAGAAGGGCTACGCCTAAGTCACGACGACGAGTTGAAGGCCCGTTTGCTGCTCGCTTCCGCTAAATGTGCTGGTGGTGAAGGCGGTGAGGGTAGTTGGTTTTACGGACAATACGAGTGGAAAAAAAGGTGGGGTGAAGAACCGAAGAGCAACAAGTTCGAAGGAAAGTTCTACAAGGAACTTAAGAAGTTGAGCCATACAAAGTATTACAAAACCGTTGTCTCGAAATGTAAGTATTTTGAATACTATGTCAATTAATAGCGTTGCTCTTCCTTGTTTTTTAGTAAAAGAAAAGAGGGTGTGTCTTTCCGATACACCCTCTGTAGGTTAGAATTGTTAGGATAATATGTGTTGTTAAAGCAAGTTACTTGCCAATTCGCTCAGCGCACTGCGTTCGCCTTTTACAAGGTTGACGTGCGAGAACAGCTCTTGACCGCGCATTTTGTCGATCATATACACAAGGCCGTTCGACTGGGCGTCGAGGTAAGGAGTGTCGATTTGCTGGATATCGCCAGTGAAGACGAGCTTACAGTTCTGACCCGCACGGGTAATGATGGTCTTTATCTCGTGTGGGGTGAGGTTTTGCGCCTCGTCGATGATAAAGTAGGTGTCGTTCAGGCTACGTCCGCGTATGAAGGCGAGCGCTTCAATAACTAACTGTCCGCTGTGCTGCATGTCGTCGATGGAGGTCGCCTCTTTACTTTGTGCGCCGAACTGGCGTTTGATGACGCTCAGGTTGTCGAACAGTGGCTGCATATAAGGCGATATTTTTGCCTTCTCGTCACCAGGTAGGAATCCGAGGTCTTTGTTCGACATAGCCACAATTGGGCGTGCCAGCAAAATCTGGCTATATTGCTTGCTCTGTGCCAAGGCGGCCGCTAGGGCCAGCAAGGTCTTACCTGTACCAGCCTTTCCGGTTACGGCAACCAGTTTCAGATTGTCGTTCATTAAGGCGTCGAGGGCGAAGGTTTGCTCGGCGTTGCGGCCTTCAATGCCATAGCATTTCTGCTTTTTGACTGGGCGAAGGGTCGAGGTTACAGGGTCGAGACGCGCCAGTACCGACGACTTTTCGCTGTTCAGTATCACATATTCGTTGTTGACTACTTTGTCTTGCATTTCAAGCACTTCAATGAAAGGCAGTCCCGAGCCGACGAAAACGCGGTCTACAAGGTCGCCCGGCAGGTCGAACTCTTGTTGTGCCTTCTCGAAGATGTCTACGTTGCTTACCTTGTCGGTCTTGTAGTCCTCGCAGTCAATACCTAGGGCTTTGGCCTTCATGCGCAGGTTGATGTCTTTCGATACCAGAATGGTTTTGTGCTTTTTGTCTTTCTCCTGCAGGTCGAGGGCTATGGCCAGAATCTTATGGTCCGGAATCTTTTCCGAGAAAGCCTTCTGTAACTTTTCAGGGTAGGCATCGTTCATTACCACATGCAGGGTACCCAAGCCTTTACCCAACTCAACCCCTTTCTTGAACAAGTCGGCGCTTGCCAGCGTGTCGAGCTCGCGTGCGAACTCGCGGCTGTTGAAGTTGATTTGGTCGGTACCTTTCTTGAACTTGTCGAGTTCTTCGAGCACCACAATCGGGATGTATATGTCGTTCTCCTGAAAATTATAGATGCATCTGTAATCGTGCAGAATGACGTTGGTGTCGAGCACGAAGTTCTTTTTAGTTTCCATGGTTGTATGTTTTTAAGATGTTCCCGTCTTGTGCGGTAATACTAATTTGTTTCGTTTTACAGTAGCGAATTCAAAAAATGCAACTTTTCTTTCCGGCACTTTTTAATTAACTTCGCTTTGTGTAAAGATAGAAATAAAGCCGAAAAAAACAAACAACTATAAATATATTTCACAACATATATGAATTACAAGGAAACCATCGACTATATCTATAACCGGATGCCCCTTTTCCAAGTGGTTGGCTCTGCTGGCTATAAGGAAGGACTAGACGGTATGCGCGCTTTCGACGAGTTGCTGGAACATCCGCACAAGGCTTTCCGTACCGTGCATGTGGCGGGTACTAACGGTAAAGGCTCGGTCAGCCACACTCTGGCCTCTGTTTTGCAGAGTGCCGGCTACAAGGTTGGTTTGTTCACTTCTCCGCATCTGAAGGATTTCCGTGAGCGTGTACGGGTGAACGGTGAGATGATGAGTCGCGAGTTTGTCGTAGACTTTGTTGAAAAATACGGCAAGTATTTCGACGTCATCTATCCTTCTTTTTTCGAGGTCTGTGTGGCTATGGCGTTCGACTATTTCCGTCAGGAAAAGGTTGATGTGGCTGTGGTTGAGGTGGGCTTGGGCGGTCGTCTCGACAGCACGAATATCATTACACCCGCACTTTCTGTTATTACTAACATCAGTTTCGACCATACCAATCTGTTGGGTAACACGCTTGCCGAAATTGCAGGAGAGAAGGCTGGCATCATCAAATCAGGCATTCCTGCCGTTATTGGCGAGGCGGAAGATGCCGATGTGCGCAAAGTTTTCTTGGATAAGGCTGCCGCTGTGGACGCCCCTATCCATTTTGTGGATGAAGAAGTGAAGGTGAACAGCGTAGAGAATGGCTTTATGGAAGAAAAGGCTGTGCTGAATTTCAATATCGATGGCACCTCGTTCGCAACTACTTTGTTGGGCGATTACCAACACCGCAATATGGCTACAGCGTTCTTGGCCGTCCGTTATCTGCGCGAGGTGGGTTTCGCTATATCCGATGACGCATTGAAACATGGATTCCTCCATACGGTCGACCAAACCCATTTGTTGGGCCGCTGGCAGCAGTTAGATTCTAATCCGCTCACTCTTTGCGACACGGGCCACAACGAGGCAGGTATCCGTTTCGTTACCGCACAGTTGGAGCGTACACCGCACAACCACATCCGTTTCGTTTATGGCGTGATGAAGGATAAAGATGTTCCCCACATTCTGCCGCTTTTGCCGCAAGATGCCATCTATTATTATACCCAGGCGTCTACACCACGTGCTATGCCTTGCGAGGAGCTGAAAGAAAAAGCCAATGCGGGAGGCCTTCCTGGAGATTGTTATCCTACTGTTGCCGAGGCTTTGGCCGCAGCGCGCCGCGATGCCGAACCGGGCGATGTGGTCTTTGTGGGTGGCAGCACTTATGTGGTAGCTGAAATTCCTGGGTTGGAATAGAAGTTGCCCTCCTAGATATAAAAGCCGTCGCGGAACAATTCTGCGGCGGCTTTTTCTTTTTTCCCCCTATTGTTTGGTGCTGATAGCTTTCGCTTCTTTGTCTAATATTTCAAGATATTTAGGGTCTATATATTCCCGAATGTCATAGTAGTCTAGGAATATCCGCATTTCCCTTGTGTTGAATTCCAAAGGGAAGGCTTCCCCCATTTTGCCGAATGCGATCCACCACGATGTGGGAAATTCCTCTAAACCGTTGAACTGTCCGAAGTAACCCGCCGAATGTTTGAGGTAACTGCGCATCTCGCTCCCATATTTCTTGAAAGATTCGACGCGCGTAGTGTCGAATATGTATCCAGCCATATAAAGGTTGTGTGAGTTGACGAATCTCATAAATCCGTCTTTGTCTTTTATCAACTCGCTCACACTAATCTCGTCTCCTGTTGTTCTGTCGAAAACGATGAACGTGTTGTTGCTGTTGTTGTGCTTTGATTGGTCTTCAAAGCCGAACGACAACAAACCATTTCCGCATATAAACGACATCTTAGAACCTCTTCCATAGTCTGAAACCCAATTTTTGATGCCTGCCACAATCCGGCATTCGGTGTCGTAGTCGCTCTTCCCGAACATAACGTCAAGCATCCGGTTACGGACTTTTTCGGTGCTTTTACAGCCGTAAATCTTCTCTGGAAGATAAACCTTCTTGTCCTCATAACTGCCATTGACGTTACTGAATTTGTAGACCTTGATGGAGTCAGGAGGAAACGCGTTTTTATAGGTCGAAGTCTTGAAGCCGTTAGCCTTCCCCATTAATTTTTCCGCATACGGGGTTAGCCTAGGGTCGCCCTTTTTTATTAGAATCTCGTTCCAACTGGGGTCGGCACACGATAGATTAAACATTATGTGGTTGCATTCAATATACTTTATTCCTGTTATAAAGCATTCGGCGTTTTGGATTCTTACGCTTTTTACTAAGTCGGTCGCTTGAATCCTTTTACCACTTTCGGCATCGTAAATAGAACTAAGTTCAGATCCTATGAAAATGCCGTTTTTTTCTTCCAATTCGAAATATTCTATCGTGGCGTATGTCAGAACATCTGGCTTGTTCTTCTCGACGGTAAACTTTTCAATGTCGTCGTCGCAGAATACGTCGAATCCTTTCATCTTCTTAATCTTCGAAAAGGCTCCTTTAAGTGTTTTCTCTCCCTTAATGGCGTTACAAACTGCAATCGCAATAGGGTGGTCGTACTTTCTGGCTGAAATCTTTTCGATGATGTCTTCTTGCAGGTCGGGGCTGTCTTTGTATTTGAGGCCATTGTCTGGAAGAGATAAGGTAAATTCAAACATCAGTTCTTCGTAAACAGCCATAGTGGAGTCGTTAGGCTTTGGTTCGGCCGCATCTTCTGTTTGCTTGTCCCCGCTTTCCATTGTAGGGACAGCAACCTCTTCGATATACCACGAACTCTCGTCAATCAGACGTGAAGAAAACGGGGCTTCTATTTCAGCCCTTGTGTGCCACGTCTTCTCTTTCGCTCTGATAAGGAACTGTCTGGAAAAGTCCTCTGCTGAAACTACAAATGTGTTAAAACAGAACAACAGGACTATTAGTAATGAAATTTGTCTTCTCATGGGATAAGTACTATGTATGGAGTAGTATTGCAAATATAGGCATTTTGCTTAGGCTTGAGTGAAAACCGCTCTTTTTTTGCCTTTGTTAGGCTTTTGATATACAGTATGATGAAAAAATGAATGAAAAAATCTTTGAAAAATGCGCCAAAACGCTTGTTTTGTCCCGAATTTTCCCTAATTTTGCATCGCAATAAGGAAATCGGGCTTATAGCTCAGCTGGTTCA
>DETD01000018.1:0-148109 GCA_002362105.1 Bacteroidales bacterium UBA3297 | reverse complement strand
GAGCATCTGCCTTACAAGCAGAGGGTCCTAGGTTCGAATCCTAGTGGGCCCACTCTCAAACCGCTGTCTTCTACAGAAGACGGCGGTTTTTCTTTTTGTGGTCAGGCCTTGTCGTAGCCGGACTTTTTCGAAACACCTTATCCTTATTATTCCTGCTTATGGAACAACATCCGCTTATCCCCTTTCTTCCTGAAAATGCAAAACTACTTATGCTGGGCAGCTTCCCGCCTTCCCGGAAAAGGTGGTCTATGGAGTTCTACTATCCAAATTGGATGAACGATATGTGGCGGATTGTAGGACAAATCTTCTTCAATGATCCGTTACATTTCTGTGTGCCCGACGAAAAACGTTTCGACAAGGACTTGCTCGTTGGTTTCCTTTCTGAACAGGGCATTGCCCTTAGCGATACGGCTCAGGCGGTAACCCGCCTTAAGGGAACTGCGGCCGATGCCGACTTGCAGATTGATGTCCCTATGGATGTCCCTTCGTTTCTCCGACAATTGCCGCAGTGTAGCACGGTGGCAACTACTGGCGGTAAGGCGGCCGACGAATTGGCGGCTATGTTTGCTATTGAGTCGCCGAAAGTGGGGGAGTTCACCCTTTTTACTTTCGAAGACCGGCCAATACGGTTCTACCGTATGCCGAGCACCTCGCGTGCCTACCCGTTGCCGCTGGCAAAGAAAGCGGAGGCCTATGCCATGCTGTTTAAGGCGGCCGGATTTATTGTGTGAATAATCTGGAAAATCGGGTGCGTAGCTGTGCTTTATACCCTGTGAAATAAGTTAAGCCCTGTTATATAATCTCTTACGTGGAAGTTGCTTGGAGATTTGTTGCTCTTTCGTTAATAAAAAGTTTGTAATTCCTACCCGTTAATTCCTATCCGTTTGCGTTAATAGTCCTATCTTTGTAAACGATAATAAGAAAGAAAAGTATGGAAACCGTAAAAGCAAGCCGTTCTCCGCGAAAATCGCGCAAGTCAGACACTTCTGCCAACACCCCTGTGTTGAGCGAATATGGCAAAATGCCGCCTCACGACGTTAAGCTGGAGGAAGCTGTGCTGGGCGCTTTGCTGATTGATACGGGCGCCTATGCCCGTGTGAGCGACACCCTTAAACCCGAATGCTTTTACAATCAGAAGAACCAGATTGTTTATGAGGCGATTGTAAGTTTGGCCGCCAAACAGGAACCTATTGATATGCTGACGGTTACCGAACAACTCCGTAGCGATGGCAAACTGGAGGAGGTGGGAGGCGACTTCTACATCGTTTCCCTTTCTTCGAAGGTCAACTCTGCTGCCAATGTGGGTTACCATGCTACCATTCTTTCTAACAAGTATCTGGCCCGCGAATTGATCCATTTCGCTACCGAAATTGAAAGCAAGGCCTACGATGCCGAGTCTGATATCGACGGACTGATGCAACAGGCTGAAGGCAAGCTTTTCGAAATATCGCAGCGTAACCTTAAACGAGATTATACGCAAATCGACCCGCTTGTCTCGCAGGCGCTCTATAAAATTCAGGAGGCTAGTAAGCGCGAGGGTATGAGTGGTATACCTTCCGGTTTTAACGATTTGGACAAGATTACCAGTGGTTGGCAACAGAGCGACCTGATTATCATTGCCGCCCGTCCGGCCATGGGTAAAACCGCTTTCGTGCTCTCTATGGCTAAGAATATGGCCGACAGGGGTAATGCGGTGGCCTTGTTCTCGCTTGAAATGTCGAGCCTGCAGTTGGTGAACCGTCTGTTGGTGAATGCTACTGAACTGTCGGGCGAAAAAATTAAGACGGGTAAGATGGAACAGTGGGAGTGGGAGCAGCTGAACCAGCGTGCCAAGTCGTTATACGACAAACCTATATACCTCGACGACACTCCGTCTCTTTCCATTTTCGAATTTAATACAAAGGCCCGCCGTCTGGTGAAAGAGCATGGCGTGAAGTGCATCATCATCGACTACTTGCAGCTGATGAATGCCAGCGGTATGAACTATGGTAGCCGTGAGCAGGAGGTGTCTATGATTTCCCGCTCGCTTAAGCAGATGGCCAAGGAATTGGAAATACCTATTATCGCCCTCTCGCAGTTGAACCGTGGTGTTGAAGGACGTACGGGCGATGACAAACGTCCGCAGTTGGCCGACCTCCGTGAGTCTGGAGCCATAGAGCAGGATGCCGACATGGTGTTGTTTATCCACCGTCCGGAATACTATAAAATTACCCAGGACGCCCAGGGCAACTCGTTGGTCGGCTTAGCCGAGATTATCATTGCCAAGCACCGTAACGGTGCCACCGACACTGTCCGCTTGCGCTTCAAGAGCGAGTTGGCGAAGTTTATGAACATCAGCGACGATCTTTCTGGTGCGGTAGAGAGCGAATCCCGCATGAACAGCGATTTTGTTTCTCAGTCGGTTGGCGATGTTCCGCCACCAATTGCGGCAGATGCAGACCCGCTTGGCGGCCCTTCTTCTGCAATGCCATTCTAAAAATGGGGGACTGGCTCGCTCTTGAAAATATCTCTTTTTGCGCCTGAAGTGCAGAAAAGTGTGAAATATGAAGTAAATATATGTCGAAAAGTGTAATTTTTGAATGGGTTATGTGCGGAAAAGTGTGAGTTTTGCTTTGTTTATGTGTGGAAAAGTGTATTTTTGCGTGTTGGTATCTGTAAATTAGCGTGAATGGAGAGATTAGTACTAGCAAAACTACGTGATTGGAAAAACAAGGAAAAAAGAAAACCTTTAATCCTAAATGGTGCGCGTCAGGTTGGTAAAACGTGGATTCTTAAGGAATTCGGACGTCAATACTATACCGATGTGGCTTACTTTATGTGCGACAAGGACAATGAGATTGAACGCATTTTTTCTTCCAACTTTAATGTTGAACGTATCCTTATGCAGTTGAGCGCTCGCAGAGGCAAGGATATCCGTCCGAATGAGACGCTGATTATTTTTGACGAGATACAGACGGCTCCAAAGGTGTTGGAGAGCTTGAAGTTTTTTTGCGAGGATGCTCCTGAATACCATATCGCTGTCGCGGGCTCGTTGTTGGGCATATCGCTCCATCAAGGGCTCTCGTTTCCTGTGGGAAAAGTAGATATGATTAGGATTTTTCCTATGAATTTTGAAGAGTTTTTGTTGGCTATGCGACAGGACTTGCTGGTTGACATCCTTAGAAAAAGGGATTATGATTCCATCAATATGTTAAAGGATACGTTTGAAAACTTTTTACGTCAGTACTATTATGTGGGGGGGATGCCAGCTTCTGTTCAGTGCCATGCCGACAAAGAAGGGTTGGAGGCTGTACGCGAAATACAGAAGCAGATTCTTTTCGACTACTCCAGAGATTTCTCTAAACACGTGCCAAAGGCCGATGTGCCAAGGGTAAATATGGTTTGGCAGGGAATGCCAGCACAACTTTTCAAGGAAAATAAAAAGTTTATATATGGTGTCTTGAAAGATGGCGGAAGGGCGAAAGAGTTTGAAACGGCAATACAGTGGTTAATTGATGCTGGATTGGTCTATAAAGTAAATCGTTGTAAGGCTCCTAAAATGCCATTAAAAGCGTACGAGGACTTCTCCGCTTTTAAACTTTTCCTTTGCGATTGCGGACTTTTGGGCGCTCTTGCTGAAATACCTGCCTCGCAAATGCTTGTAAGTGATGAGGCTATAAAGGAGTATAAGGGCGGGTTTACCGAACAGTATGTGCTGCAACAGTTGGTCAGCCGTAATGGTGGGGCTATTTATTACTATAGTTCCGATAATTCACGACTTGAAATTGATTTTCTAACGCAAGTTGACGGCAAGGTCGTGCCTATTGAAGTTAAGGCTG
This sequence comes from Bacteroidales bacterium UBA3297, assembly GCA_002362105.1. GTDB lineage: Bacteria > Bacteroidota > Bacteroidia > Bacteroidales > Paludibacteraceae > Physcocola. Next base: position 144,291 of record DETD01000018.1, on the reverse strand, counting down.
AAGGTAATGTTCGTGCAAACTCTTTTTCAGCCTATTTGTCTGAACATCCCGACTTACACGGCATAAGGTATTCTATGTTACCTTACATCCAACAAGAACATTTCGATAATGTGCCGCTTTGGGCTGTCTGATGCTGTCAATGCTTGTATAGATAATTCTATTGACGTTGTGAACATAAAAAATCCCTGGCTTGTTTAAGCCGGGGATTTAATATTAGTCGTTCTATCAGCAAAAACTAATAAACGAGTGGTGAGTTTATCCTTCAAAAAATTAGTTGTTTATATAGTTTAAAAGAAGGATGTTTACAAGTTTCTCGATATTCGACCAATTGTCTAATTTCTCTTTAATTAAGGACTTGGCTTTCTCTCTATCTGTGTCAAACAGAGATTTGATGTAGATGAAGTCTCTTGCTTCTGCTTCTAAAGTCTCTTTGTTGTCGTACATCAATTCAGAGAAGGTGGAAATGTTCTTGCTCATAGAACTAAGTTCTCCGCGAAGTACGTTGATGACAGATATGTCAGATTTTGTCCTAGAAATGTTCATTAAGTTTTCACATCTCTTTTCTACTAGATCATCAATGATGTTTTCGTTCGCTTTTATATTCTTGAACTTTTCTATCCCAGCCTCCGATAATTTATCGCTACCCTTGGCAATCGCAGTATTAATACCTTTTTTCAAATAGGTGATAAATGTTGATGCAGAGGCTGCTCCAAGTTCTATTTGTCCAAGTGCAACAGAAACTGCAATCATTAATTCTGCTGTGAGGTATTCTCCAACCATACGGGTCGACTCGTTAATGATGTCATTAAGTGCTTTGTCTATTTTCGCAGAAAAGGCCATATCTGCTAAAATCATTTCGTTTACCTCAGGCTCCAGTTCTTTTGTGACAATGTCTTGTATAAGTCCGAATTCTGCGTCATTCTCTTTAATGGCGTTGATGAATATCGCCAGCGAGTTTCTTAACTTGTAATTTAATTCTGCCTGTTCAACAAAGCAGGATACAATAGTTTGATAGAGGTATTCGGCTTGTCTAATTTCACCTCTGTCTAGGGCGTTGATGGCTGATTCTGAGTATAATTTGATGCTTCTGCATAGGCTTCTGTATGAGGAAAGAACACCTGTGACAGTTGTAGAATAGCTTGTTATCCAGTCAGTCGCATTCTTTTTCAAAATCACGGCATCTTGTTTGAGCAGATTTTCTACGTTTTGAAGTGCCGGCTGGATCGCACATGTGCGCGCTGAAATGTCTGTCCGGCTTGCGGAAGTCACACACGATTCAAGAAAATTTTGGAAACTATTTTCTGAATCTTGCCCTTTAATTGCACGAAATAGTCTAATTCCTGTTTTTTTCAATCGCAGTACACCAAGATCTTGTAGTTGACTAGCGATAACACTAAGTTTTGATTTGATAAGGAATATCTGATCAACGCTTAGTGACGTATCGATATTTCTCAACATAACGCTAATGTACTGTAATGATGACAAGACTGCATCAACATCTGTTTGCAGCGATTTAGACATGATGGCCAACGACCCGGTGCAATTTATGATATTAGACACATTCCAGAGAGATTCTTCTGTGGAACGTATTTTATTCTGATATCTTCTGATGTCATCGTCTAGTTGGCGCAATTTGATGGCTGCAGCAATGTTTACGAAAGGAATCCATATAAGTACCTTATATGTACTTTCTTCGTCTTTGAGTTTTCTATACATGTTTGTTGCATCTCTTAGCATCGACTCGTCAACCTGTTTTTCTTTTTTTAGTTCGTCAAGCCAAGCCTCAAGTTGAGTGTCTGTCTCATTTGTAGATTTCTCTAATGTATAAATACTCTTTTGAGCGGAATTTCCATACTCAATGGTGGCCTGTAACTTGTTGTCTGTCTCTGCCAGAACATAGTGTACTTGCTCTAAAAAGACCTCGTTGTCTTCTATTTTCAGAATTTGATTGATGGAAATAGAACATGAAGCCAGCTTTTCGTTGCTATCTACAAAACAAACTGTATCATTCAGCGCTTTCCCCGCATTGGGTTTCAATTGCGAACTTGCTTTTTCTACATAGTCTGGTACATTGTATCGTTGGTCTAGTTTTTCCAACTGATCTGCAAAAACGTTCGTTGTGTCAACCAAATCTTCAACGGCAACGGTCAAAGATGTCTGTTGCTTCTCTTGTGAAGGCTGTTCCTTGACTTTCAATTCGTCGCTTTTAGCAAAAACAACTTTGAGAGGAATGGTAGGCGTACATTGAACTTTCGTGTTGTTGTTGAGTCCTGATGTGTCGACAGGAGTTGGATTGAGTATGTTTTTTTTGAAAGTGTTGGCATCTTCGTCGAGTGTTTCCCATGCCTTTTTCGAGACTTCTAGATTTGCTCTTATAATGAATACTAATTCAGAAGACGTGCTTTCGTCGGTCTCCTTAAGAGCGTCAATGACAGATTTGTAATCATTTATTAGCACACTCCATGCTTTGTCTATCTGGTCAAGGCAACTTACTGCTAAATCTAAATTTTGAGTCAAGACTGAGACATCGCTTGTTAATGATTGTGCAATGGCAATTTCGGAGTTGATACTGCTAAGCTCTGCTATGGCATCTGCTTTTGCTTGTGATTTTTTGCTGTAGTCAACTGCTCCTATAGTCAAGCAAGTAGCTCCGCCCGCTACAATTGCAACGCCGACTCCAATGATAACAGCCCCTGAGCCTCCAAGAATAATCGAACCAACACCAACGGCTATTGTTAATCCGCCAACTACAATTCCAGCTGCTCCTCCTCCAATTAAGGCTAGATCTTTTGACATGGCGGCATTATATGAGTCAATGGCGTTTTTCAAGTCTTCCAGCTTACCTTGCTCTCCTTTGTAATATGCACATATCTCGTCGTAGTCTCCTTTTAGTTTTGACTCGTTTTCCATCATTCTTTTCTGAAGACTCTTGATCGCTGCGCTTGTTTGTTCAACAGTTCCTTTTTGTTTCTGTAACTCAAGTATTAGTTGGTTCAGGGTTGCGATGAGGTTACTTTTTGATTTGTCGAATTCACCTTTGTCCTTGGCATTTTCCATTATGTTTAGGAAGTCAACCATATAGCCGTAGTATTCATTGAAATACCTCGTGTAATCAATGATTGACTGGTTGACAGAAAAAATCTGTTGACGTAGGCCTTCACGCCACTCATTGGCTAGCTCTTTCGCTTCGTCTTGGTGCGTTACAAGGTCTGCCAATTTTGGATCGTTTAGGTGTTTGAACGTAGGTTGTTCAATAATTGCGGTTGTTGCGATGTCTAACGAAACAGACGATCCTACTGCTTGCGTTTGTGTCTGCCTAAACTGCTCGTCAGCAGGCGCAAGCGATACTTTTTCACTTAACATGGTATTTAAAATTTAAATTAGACATTACTATTCTACAAAGCAAAAACGATTCTTTGTGGAATAGCGGTTATGAAATGTGTTATAGTACTATAAACGGTTATGATTCTTTTCAAACAAAACTAAATAAAAGTGGTTATATTAATAATACCTTTATTAAAGTTGTCTTTTGATAATGTAAATGTATTTAAAATATTTTAATAAAAGAATACAAATCTAAAAAATAATTTCGCGGATGTTGTTTTTCTGTTTTTTCGATTATATAAAGGATGAAGTGTCGTGACTTATATCCTTTGTCCTCTTCTGCTCAGTATTGTGGCTGTTTTGCTATTTTATTGTATTATTAAATAGTTTATTTTTGTGATGTCAAAATGAGTATACGCAATAATAAATGGATTAATGAATGTGTTGTTTGCTTCTGTCGATTTGTTGCGGCCTGATATTCTGACAAAATAAAAAGACTGGCTTGCCTGTTATGCCCGGGAATAGTGGCAGGTCTAGTTCTGTTTCTTTGTGTTGCTGATGTGTTAAATCTGCAATCCCACATCAAAAAACAGTATTAACCATGGATTGCTATGTATTATGAAATATTGTAAGTATTTACTATTGTTGCCATTGGCTTTTATGGCTACAGGTTGTTCTGATGAGAACAAGGAAATTGTAGAAGAGGAAACACAAGCCTCTAGTTCAAACCAGTTGAAGAGCATCTATCTTGATAGAAATGCTATGCCTGATTTCCTTTGGAATGTGGGTGAGACCATTTCTTTCTGTTTTGAAAATGGTAGCGAAGACGAGCAGAATCTTGTGCGTAGCTGTATGTGCGAATGGATGCAATATGCAAACATTAAGTTTAATGAACTTAATGTTAGTAGACGTAATAACTGTAGTGTAAGAATTAAGTTCGACTATTCTGGTTCGTCTTCAGGCGGTTGGTCTACAAAGGGATCTTCTTGGCCAGGAAAATACTATAATAACCAGGTTCCAAAATCTCAGCCTACAATGACTATTTATTCTAATAGGATGAAAAACAGCAGTGAAAAGAGAGCTACTGTCCTTCATGAGTTAGGGCATGTGTTGGGTCTTCTTGACGAGCATTTCAATCGGAGTTCGGGTCTTACCTGGAATGCTGCCAATATAAAGCAGGATATAGGTAACACTCAGTACGAAAATCTGTTTGGAACCCAGCAACAAGCGGTCTATAACGCCATCTCCGAGTCTGGACAATTTGATCCTTCTTCCATTATGATGTACCCTATTCCGGCTAGATGGAACAAACAGGGCCGGACATTCTCGCAAAACTACTCGTTGTCGGCTAAAGATATTGCGACTATTAAATCCCTTTATCCGTACCCTGCAAATGTGGTTCCTATCTTTTCTGGGTCTTATTCTGGCACGGCTTCTGTTCTTGCCAAGTTTAACCAGTTCACAAACAAGTCGGACGTAAGGTGGCTAGTGGGTTATGGATATACAACCCCAAAAGCTTATACTGCACCGCTTTACCGGTATCGTCATAGCCAAACGGGTAAGGTGCTCTGCTCGTACGAACAGGAGAAAAACGGAAAACTTTATTACGGAAATGGTCTGGTAAAAGCGACTGGTTTTGTCCGTATTGATAAAAATCCAATCGCATACGTTTATGTGACAATGGGTAGCAATAGGAATGCGATTGTAGATTATTATACAAATAGCAGTTATAACCTGCAGTCTTATTATGGCTGCACGGCCCAGCCTGACAACTACATTGACCCTGAACATGACTTGCTCGTTCCTGGTTACTGGGGAGCGTTGAGCGCAATTGCACAGTAAATTAAATAGAACAGACAGACTGGTTCTGTCTGCAAACATTAGGTAGTAACAACAAATAGGAAAGGGGGCTGTCGTAATGACAGCCCCCTTTCTGCACAATATAAATAGGTCTGTTTCTAGTTATTTCTTTTTCTTCTTTTTCTTCGACGACTTTGTCGGCTGGGTGGTTACTGGTGCTGCCAATACCGTTTGAGCGTCTACCAGTTTGAATCCGCCGTCTTTAATGTCGAGTTTACCGTGGCTCATTTCCCTCAGGTCGTCGAAAATCTTATTGTCGGTAACGGTTTCTTTGTTGTAGAGGATGTAGCAACGTTTCATTTGGTTGGCTATCATCAGCGTCAGTTTTTTGCGGTTCTCCTCGTCTTCCATTTCCATTGCTTTAGCTATGGCAATCTGTATGTTGTTGCCGTAGTGGCGGAAGCGGAACCTGCTTTTAGGGTAGGGTATAGTGTCGGTAGCGGCAGTTAGTCGACCCAACTTTTGGGGAACGTAGCCGTTCGGATAGTCAATGTCGAGTTGGTAGCCCGAAATGAAGTAGATGTGGTCCCATAGTGTGTTTTCGCTGTAGCCCATAGGGCGAATCCGTTCCATAGTCTTAACAATAGAGAGGGCACAGCGTGTGCGTTCCGCCCGGTCTTCTATGCTAAGGCAGTGGTCTACCATTTTCTGTATGTTCCTTCCGTAGCCCCTCAACTCAATCGCCTCTTTGCTGGTGTTGTAGTCGGAGTGAAAGTTGGAATATGTTTCTTGAATTTCTTGTCCCATGTCTGTAGTTTTAATTGCTGTGGAATTTCAGTACTGGCATCATTACGCCCAGTGTAAAGGTGAACATTTGGTTGTTCGAACGTTGGAAAACTGCGCTTCGGTCGTGCTCGAAGACGTCTTTCAATCCGTAGTTCCAGCGGGCTTCTGCCAAAACCGACAGTTTGTTCAGGTGAAACTCGTAGCCCGCACCCACGCATAGCCCGAAGTCCACTTTGTTTTCTTCAATATCCTCGTTAATTCGGGGGTCGTTCCAGTTGTTAGTCAATATTGCTTGTTCTTGTTCGGCTGTCAGGTTGCTCTTGGTCTTACCGGTACCCATCAGCAATCCCATTTTAGGGCCGAAGTTGAAGAACAACCGGTGGGTGTTGCCAAAATAGATGTGGGCCAAGAGCGGAATGCTTAAATAGTCAAGCTCGCGCTCTATGGTACCGTTTAAGAACTGTTGCTCGTTGACGATGGTAAAGTCGTTCCACTTTTCGGTCCAACCGCCTTGCATATAGTTCGCCTCTAATTGAAGCCCGAAGTGTTTTTGTGCAATGAAGCGGATCATGGCGCCAAAGTCGGCCCCTTTCCGGTAGCCCAGGTCGCCCAAATTGTTGGCGTAGGTGACGTCGTTGTGCATAAAGCGGACTTGCGACAATGCTAAACCGCCTTGTACGCCTACACTTATTTCTTCCTCAAACCGACTTCTGACCTGACTGCTTGCGGTGCTCGCCCATCCTAAAAAGACGATAAGGGAGATTGTGATTTTTTTTAACATCTTTATTCCTGTTGTTTGTTCATCAGCACATGTCCGTCGGTGCCGTTGTTTCTCGAAATAGTGACATCGCTGTTATAGAAACCGCCATCTTCGCTGTACTTCTTGAATTTGAAGTCGCTTTGAATGGTGTGCAAATTCTCTTTTGTCAGTTGGTTGAGTCCGTGCTCGAAGTTCTTGCCGAAGAGGGCAACCGCTTTGCCGAAGTAGAGCATGATGTCGTAGCCCAGAGCGCCATACATAGGTTGTGTATTTCCTGGCTCCTGACCGTAGTATTTGCGGAAGTTGCCGATGAATTCTTTGCTGGCGCTGTCGTTAAAGTTGATGTCGTAGGCCGAACCGATGTAGGTTTCTGCCACGAACAGGTCCTTGGCAATGGTCTGATATTTGGTCCACTCGTTGTAGCCCAAAATCTTGACGTCGTATTTCTGCACGAGCATTGAGTTGACGCTAGGTATAAGCTGGGTGAGGGCCACCTGGTCGGTGCTAGTGGTCAGCACAAGGTTCTCTTCCTTCTCTTTCAACGATTCTTTCAACGCGTCAGCGTTGGTGAATTCAATCTCTTTGACCGGAGTGCCAAGGCTCCGCAACCTCGCCGCTATCGAGTCGGCAATCTCTTGCTTGTCGTTCTGCTTATCGCCTTTAAATTTAGCCACTACTACGTTCTTTCCTTTGAAAATTTCGGCGAACGAGTGTGCACTCTCTTGTGCCATTTTCGATTTTGGCGCATTGATAAGGAAGATGTTCGGATTGCTTTTCATCTCTTCGGTGCGCGATGAGAATGGAACAATCATTTTTACGTTGTTCTCAAGCGCGAACTTGCCCATTGGTGCAAATTGTGCCTTGTAGGCCGGACCAATCATAAAGTCCATGCTCTTCATCTCTTCCTTTTCTAGCAGGGCATTGATGTCCGCCTCTGTTTTTCCCGAATTGTAGACGTGAAGGTAAACCCATACGTTCTGTTCTTTCAAACGCTTGGCCGCCAACAATATGCCTTGGTAGAATTCGAGGAACTTGTCGGTGTTGTTGTCTATCTGTCCGTCTTCTGGATTGAAAGGCAGTAAAACGGCCACATGCACCTTATTGTTACCTTGTGTGCTTACAAAATAACTGCTGTTCCACGAATACTTGCTGTCGGGAGTACGCGGTATAAAGATGATTTTGCCTGCCTGCAGACCATCGGCCTTCAATTCGGGGTTGACCGATGTCAACTCGTATTCCGAAATCTTGTAGGTTTTGCAAAGGCTGAACATCGTCTCACCTTTTAAAACGGTGTGGGCTATGTTGCTGTGTTTTGGCTCGCTTGCCGGTGTGTTGTGGCGGAAAACACTGGCTACACCAGTCTTCTCTTTCTCTTTCGCGCTTGGCGGAATGGCCAGAAGTTGCCCGACTTTGATGCCGTTCTTCACGTCGTTGTTGGCAACAACCTCGTTCGGGTTGATGTTGAATTTCTTGCTGATGCTGAACACGGTTTCGTCTTTACCGACCTTGTGCACGCGGTAGTCGGGCTTCGAGTTCAAATCGGCAAGGTACTTGCTGGTCGAAGGCATAATTAAGGCTTTGCCAGCCTTGATGCCCGATTTCTTAACACCTGGGTTCAGACGCTCGATGTCGTTGGCGCTGACGTTGTAGGTGTTGGCAATGCCATAAAGGGTTTCCCCTTTTTTCACCTCGTGAACGGTCAGACCGCTCTGGGCGCCATTCTTCTTTGCTGAGGCTGCGGCGCTGTTGTTGGGCGCTGGCAACGTGAGAATTTCACCTTCGATTATCGTGCGTTTTTTTAACTGCGGATTCAGTTCTTCAGCTTGACCGACAGTGCAACCTTGTCTTTTACAGATGGCATACAGGGTCTCGCCTTTTTTTACCTTGTACTTCGAAAGGTTGCCGGCAGAATGGCTGTTGCCCTTTTCGCTATGGCTTGTGGACTTAGGAGTTGCCGCACTGGCTATTTCGGTCTTTGGTTTTGTTGCGGGAACAGCGTTTTTTGCTGCGCTGTTCTTATACACTTTCAATACGGCTCCGCTTTTAAGGCCGTTTTTTACCAGTTTCTCGTTGCGGGCGCTCAAGTCGTTTATGCTGGTATTGTATTTTCGGGCAATAGAGGTGAGCGTCTCGCCAGGTTTCACCAGATGCTCCACCAATTCCTTTTCAGGGGCAGTGCCGCTTTGAACGTTGCTGGCTACAGGTTTTGCCGGCTCCGTTTTGGCAGGGGTCGATTGACCGGTGACTGGCACAAAAATCTTAGCCTCGCTTTTCAAGCCGTTTTTCAGAGAAGGGTTCACCTTTTCCATTTCGGCTACGGTGGTGTTGTATTTTTTACAGATGCCGAAAAGCGTCTCGCCTTTTTTGACGAGGTGTTCTTGGTATTTTTTCCCGTTTATTGTTTTTTCAGTTTCTGTCGCGTTGGCATTCCATTGGAGAAGACCAAAAGCGAAAGCGAACAGTGCTATCTTAATGTTCCTGCTTTTCATTGAATCTAACCTGTTTGATTCTGTAAGGGGTGTGTCTTCGCAGAACGTTACTGCTGAATGTTTGTGTTTGTTTGTGGCGTACAGATGACGCCAAGTGGGGGAAGTGTATCATAAACACAACATACAATATATTCCCCATTTTGCAAATTTACTAAAATCTATGGTTTTAGAGTCCCATTTTTTTGAAAAAATAGTGTGCGGCCGCTCCTGCCGGTCTGTGCTGGAAAAGCGTGTCCGACAGTCGATTTTTCCGGCCCTTTAGTGGACGTCGGCGTGGGCGGTCTGCCGATTTTTTGTTTTTTTATGACGGCATGGCCTGTTTTGGTATCTTTTTTGTTTATGCTTGGTTGTAACAATTAATTATTCGCTTATGAAGAAGTTCTTTTTTTCGATATTATTGTCGGCATGTGCGGCTGTTCCGTCATTTGCCGAACAGGCTCCTGCTACGTTTATTGGCGACCAACAGTTGGCGGTTGAGATTAGGGGCTCTAGCTGGTTGCGCGATTATACTTCTATTGGTTGGTCGGTAGGTACTTACAGCGACGCACCGAAAGAAATCCATAATTCGCTGGTCCTCTACAACTACAGCCATTCCAACCTGCAAATTCAGCCAGGGTCGAAGCTTATTCTTAAAGTGAATGGCGAGCCGATGGTGCTTACCACAGCCCAGGGCACTTACTACGATGGCAGTACGCATACCGAAGCGGTTTACGACCGCTTGCTGGGCTGGGTCAACTACTACGGAAATACTGTGTATTACGATGTGACCCAGGAACAGGCCGACGCCATTAACACTTACGGTATTACCAAGTACCGCTATCAGGTCGACCAGACTGTTTTTGAGCGCGATGAGATGAACGCGTCGAAAATCGCTAAGAAAATGAAACGTACATACGACGGTTTGGTGGAAACTCAGACTCGAAAAGCCTCAAAAATTGACGATTTGTCAGATTTCTGATTTTTAATCGCACATTTATTGGGTTTTGGATGTGAAACTTTATTAAAAAACATTAAATTTGTACTACAAAACATCTAAAACTTAAATAACATGAATAGAGAAGAAATTGGATCATTTGCTGGCCCTATCTATGAGGCTTTGAAGGACGGAAAAACGCTTTCTGTTGCTGAATTGAAAAAATCAACTGGCTTGAAAGATGCCGAATTGAACATGGGCCTTGGCTGGCTATTTTGCGAGGACAAACTTTACGTAAAGGTTGAAACTGTTCGTAAAAAGGAAACTGAACTCATCGGCTGGAAGTAATCTCCTGCCTTTGCATATACTGAAAATTCGAGGATTGGAGCTTCTTGTTGCTCCAATCCTCTTTTTTTATCTCGATTTATTTGTCTATCTTTGGTTTCCGTTTAAGAATGTATTGAATATGAAAAAGGATATTCTCTTTTTAGCCGTTGCGGCCGTGTTGCTCAACGCTTCTTGTGTCTCTCAGAAGAAATATGCTGCTGCTGTCTCAAAGGCCGACAGCCTAGCTATTGTTAATGCCGATTGCCAGAAGGTGGCCAACTCTTCACAAGAAAACTTGAACAGCATAAATGCCAGTCTGAAACACAAGTTGGCTGAAATGGCTAAAGATACGGCCAGCCAGAGCCTGCGTATGCACCAGATTCAGTTGGCGAACGAACAGCTGAGAAAGGACAACGCCGATCTTTATTCCAAGTTGCAGGGCGCTAGCAACGATTCGGAGGTTAAGGCGCTGCTGGGTGACTTGCAGAAGATTCAAGACAAGCTGCAGGCCCGTGAAGATACTTTGCAGAAGGCCGAACAACTGGTTCGGGAAAAAGAAAAGAAGGTGGGCGAACTCAACGCCGTTATTGAAAAACAAAACCAGTCGATGCAGCTGCTGCGGCAGCGTGTTGCCGATGCCCTGAAAGGCTATGTCGGTAAGGGTATGGCTGTAGAGTACAAAAACGGTAAGGTGTATGTCTCTATGGACGAAAGCCTGCTGTTCACTTCCGGACACTGGGATGTGACCCCTAAGGCCGATTCTGCTTTGACGAAGGTGGCTGCCTTCCTGGCTGATAATAAGGATATTCAGGTGGTGATTGAAGGACATACCGATGACCTCGCCTACCGCGGTAACGGATACATTCTCGATAACTGGGACCTCTCTACCAAGCGCGCTACGGCTATTGTCCGCTCGCTGTTGAAGAACAACAAGATTAATCCTGCCCGTATTTCGGCTTCCGGTCGTGCCGAGTTCGTTCCTGTTGACGATTCCAAGACTGCGGCCGCACGTCAGAAAAACAGACGCACTGAGATTATCCTCAGCCCTAATATGGATGAATTGATGGATGTAATTAACGGAAAGTAAATGGATTTCCGTACTGAAATAAAGGTACAAAAGGCGGATTTTGGCATCTCGTATGCCGACCGCCTTTTTTTTGTGGGGTCGTGTTTCTCTACCAACATGGCCGAAAGGCTGTCTGCACTCAAATTCCGGCTGACTGTTAACCCTACGGGTGTCCTCTATAATCCGGCTTCGGTGTGCCAATTGCTGCAACACCTGTTGGACGGGCGTAAGCTGACGGCCGACGATGTTTTCCAACAAGATGGGGTGTGGAACAGCTTCTTGCTGCACAGTTGCTTTGCCTCGCTCTCACAACAAGAACTAATCGATAAGGCCAATGCCGCTTTAATGTCGGCAAAAGAGGCCTTGGCTGGCGCTACGTGCCTGTTTCTTACGTTTGGCACGGCGTGGGTTTACCGTCTGAAGTCGACTGGTGGGGTAGTGGCAAACTGCCATAAGGTGCCGGCTGCCCAGTTTGAGCGTTGCCGACTGACTCCCGAAGAGGTGGTGGCGGAGTGCCTCCCGGTTTTCCAAGAATTGGTTGAACAGCGGCCCGATGTCCGTATCGTTCTTACGGTCAGCCCTATCCGGCATTGGAAAGATGGGGCGCATGGTAACCAGTTGAGCAAGGCGGTCTTGTTGCTGGCCATAGACCAGTTGTGCCAGTTGTTGCCCGATAATGTTTCGTATTTCCAGTCGTATGAGTTGTTGATGGACGATTTGCGCGATTACAGGTTCTATGCCGACGATATGCTGCATCCGTCGAAGCTGGCTGTCGACTATATTTACCAACACTTTGCCGATACGTATTTTTCTGCTGAAACTTGCAAAGATGTAGCCTGTGTCGAGGCGTTGGTGGCGGCGGCTAGTCACCGTCCGTTCAATCCAGATAGTTTTAGTTATAAGTTGTTTTGTGAGCGCAACCGCACCAAATTGGCCGAGTTACAGGCCCGCTTCCCCCAACTCGATTTCTCGCGCGAGACCGGTGTGTTTTCGGAACAGAAGTAGCGGGCAAGTCTGTCCGTGTTGTGGAACTGGCGCGGACTTTCTCGTATTTAAAGTGGTTACATAAACGCCACGTCGAAGTGGTATTGTGCGATTCCGGCGTCAATTTTAGTGAAGAAACCCCATTTAGCCTCAACAACGCCCTTCCCGTCTTTCAGTGTTATTCTGTAACGCTGTTGGTTGAACGAGCTAGGGGCAAGCAGGGCATATTCAACCCCTTTCCTGAAAGAGTCGGAAACGTCTTTCAGGCTGCACACATCGTCAAACGATTTTGTTTTGTGGGCTTTACCATTGGTCTCACCGTAGCCGACGGCGATGACGCATACCAGTTTTTCGCCTTCTGCCAGTTGCATGCGTTCGTCGTTTTTTTTGAAGGAGGTAGTCACCCAGCAGGTGTTCAAACCCAGTTGTTGCGCAAGAAGCACAAGCCGTTCGCCATAGTAGCCGCATTTGCGCTCTAGTAGTGGATCGTCTTTTGGACCGGCAACTACAAAATAGTTGGCCACGTTTCTGAATTTGCCATAGCGGGCCATCAGGCAGTCGAAAACTTTCTCGTCTCCCGTTACCAGCTGCAGGTGCAGTCCGCTCTCTTGGCAGCATGCGGCCGCCTCTTTTTCAAGTGTGCAGACTGTCGTCTGGTCGATTGGCTGTTTTTTGAAAGCGCGAACAGCGTGCCGGCTCTTTATGGCTTCTTCTAACGTCATGGGTCTGTCTTATTTCTTCTTTTTCAGTATTTTCAGCATTTCTGCCGCACCGTTCAAATAGTCAAGCATAATGGTAGCCACGGCATCGAGGTTCTCCTCGGGGTCCTCAATGGCAGCCTGGGCGTAGTCCATGGCTTTGTTGATGAGTTCTTGGTTGTATTCGCCCAATCCCAGTTTCTTGATCATTTCAAGAAAGTCTTTTTCTAATTCGAGTTTCATTTCGTGTTTTGTTTAGTCGAGGTCGAGCAAACCCTCAGGCAGGTTCATTACCATTATTTTTTGCTCGTCGTTTATTTCAACAATATAGTCGTCGCTGGCAGGAATGATGAGGTTGCCCCCGGTTGGGGTGGCAACGCTGAACAGAACGTTAGCCGTGCTGTCGTCCACATCGTCAATCACGCCTATGGTAGCGCCATCGGCCACTATCGTGTAGCCAATGTAGAAGTCGATGCCGATTTCTCCGTTGGCCGATTTTTCCTCCATATAGTTGGCTGGCAGTTGGTTGCGCTCTATATAGACCGTGCAACCAGCCAGCTCGTTGGCTTGGTTGTCGTTGTCAATCCGTTTGAACTTCACAAACGCCTCTTCGTCGTTTTTGAAACGGTAATCTTCAAGGAAGAAGGGAACCAGTAGACCGTCGGTTTCCACAATAAGGTAGTTGGCGTCAATCTCGTCCCAGGCGTCACTGGTGAAAACAAAGTTGAGTTCGCCTTTCAGGCCGTGTACCTTGGTCAGCCGGCCCATTTCTATCATGTCTTCTTTTTTCAGCATGTGTTTTGCTTTCTTTGGAAATGCGTTCTGCCTTTCTGCAATTGCGGTTTTTGTCGCGCATAGTGCGGTGTCATTATGTGGCAGGCATTCCTGTCAGTTTTTACAAAAATACAAAATTCTCCGCATTTTGCCTATTGGGGCCTGCTAGTCGTTGGGTTGGTGTGGAACAACGGCAATGAAAATTGACCTTGGTGTGGGGCTTTACACTTGGTCTTCAAGGCAGTCTTTCAGGCGCTGGTACTCTTCCAGCAGTTCCCAAAGACCGTCTTCGCTGAGTACACCGCGTTTAAGGCCCGCCGGCAGTTTCCCTTTCTCGTCGGCTTCAAAGTCGGTCCGCCAGTCAGAACGGTAGTAATTTGCCAGCTCTTCAATTGTTGGTTGTATCGACAGAAAGGCGCCGACCGACTGTTTCAACTGTTCCAAGACCTCGTTGCTTTTGTCGAAAAGGGCTTCCATTTGTTCTATACGTTCTTCTTGTGTCATGTCTGTTTCTTTTTAACAAAGATAACGTTTCTCTGCATTCCTTCGTGAAGCCGGTCGGAACTGGTTGCCGTGCTGGCGGTCAGAACTTAGTCAACAATACCTTTGTAGGTGATTTTTGCCTGTTTGTCGCCTTCTATTGTGACGATTACAATATGTTCTGTACGGTCAAATACTAGTGTTTTCTCAACTTCGTCGAAGGTTTCTGTATAAACCAGGTGTCCGTTGGCATCGAAAACTTTCAGTGTTTTTCTGCCTTCAGCCAGCGCTTTTATCTCCAATTGGTTGCCGTTTAGGCAAATTTGCGCTGTTTGTGGGGTGATTCTGACCGAAGAGCTTGTTGTGTCTTTAGTCTTAATGTTGTAGGTGATGTAGGCAACTTTGTTCTTTATGGCAAAACCCTGGGTGATAGAGAAATACTCGTCAGCACCCACCTTGCCGGGGTAGTGGCCTACTTTTACTTTCTTCTCCGCAAGGTCGTATTCCGCATATACATAACCGTCGGCGTATGCCGATACGTAGCCGTTGGCATCGAACCATTGGCCAGGGTCGTTGGCCGTTATGTCGTCGACAACGGTACTGTCGGGATTTAATGCGAACTCGGTCAGCAACACACCGTCGTTATAGTATAATAACTCAGGATTTGCCTTTATTCCCAGAGAGTCGAACAACTGCGCAACGTCTGCTATAACAGGCGTGTAGTTGTCGGAGAGTGGCAGGTCTATGTCGTAGATAAACCTGTACTTAATGGTATCGACGTGTGGCAGAACCGTTATGTTACCCGTTCTTATGTCGTTTTTGCTGGCGCCTATGGTTTCCACTTTAAAGTCGAAAATGCCGGTTTCGGTTGGTGTTCCGCTTATGCTGATGGTTTTTTCGAGGGAGTCGATAACCACAGTCAAGCCATTAGGCAGTCCGGTCACAATGGCATTGTCGGCCTCGGTCCACACGTAGCCGAAGGCATTAATTGCGCTCCCCAGCGTTATTTTCTGGTTCTCTTTTCCTTCTCCGGTTTTTGTAAGCGTGGCGGTGGTCATGTTGGTGTTGATTTCAACCCCTTCCTTTGTCGTGAAATAGATGTTCCCGTCTATTTCTGCAATTTTGTACAAAACAATGCCCATATCAACCCCCTTCCACGATTTGAACCGGTTGAAGAAGGTCACATTTTGCGAGCCCGGATAAGGGTCATCAATCAGGTGCTTTTTATTGAAACCGTCGCTATAGCTGGTTACGGCCATGTTGCCCGCTTCCATAATGTCGACGCGTTGGTGGTCTTCCACATCGTTCATAACGTCTTGGCTCCACGCCGTTGCGTCGTAGTCGATGTGCCAAATTAGCATACCATGGCTCGGAAGACTGGCATCCCAGCCGGTCAACTGCCTGTTTTCCAATAAGAAGTATTCGTCTTCCGAAACGACCAGTTTATAGGCTTTGCCCGTTGTGTTAAGCGGGGTTAGAAGGGAAGTCCCGTTGGTTTGAGTCAATGTTTCGGGCGTAATCCAGCCCATAAACTCTTTCTCGAATGCGCTGTAGCCTGGCGGGCAGCCGCCACCGTTGTTGTACATGCCGGTCGACATCACGTCCCAGGCATGTGCGCCCGGATATTGGGTGGTGAAGGTTTCGGGCTTATTCTTTACGGAATAGTGGTCTTTCAGACCCATACAGTGGCTGAACTCGTGTATGAAGTTGCAGATTGGCAGCAGTTGCGTCGACGTCTTCATTTGTGAGAGAATGAGGAAGTTGTTCGCCTTTTTGTTGCCTATGGGTTGCCGGCCCTGGCTGTACCACTGCAATTCGTGGTGGAAGCCGCCGAGGCCGTTTGCCTGATTCTCAGTTCCGGCATATAGAAGCGCCAGGGCGTCAATCTCACCGTCGTTGTCGGCGTCGTATTGCTCTGCGTCAAAATCGGGATAGTCATTCTTTAATTGGTCAATGGCCTCTTTAAACAACTGGCCCACCTTCTCGGTATAGTTGGCAAGCTGATTGTCAATCCTAACCGTGTAGATGTCGTAGATAGGGCTGAAAATGCCGTCCGATACAGAGATAAAGTAGTCTCTGACCGACCCTTTGTGGTTGTTTTTGTTGTAGCCCTTCAGGTTCAGCAGGTCGTTCATTTCTGTTATGTCGCAGTTCTCGGTGCCAGAGCCGGCTACTAGCAGAACTGGGAAACGGAGGTCGTTGCCTTTGCAGTGTCGGCCTTTGGGCAGACTTTTTAATCCCGGTGAGTTCTTCACCCCTCCTTTAGCCCAGGCCTTCGGCTGGTAGGGCTCGTTTTCGGGACGCATGTGTTTCAACGGGTGCAACTGCTGGTACGACTGCTTTACCTTTGCCTCGTCGAGTTGTTGCAGAAATGCCGTCTCTTCCGCAGACCGGTTCTTACGGACTTTAACGTTGCTAGTTTGTCCGTCTTCGCCCAAATAGTAGTAACAGCCTGTGCTGTCGGCGCCTATCAGGTGTCCGTCGGTAGTCTGGTAGAAACTGAAATGTTCGTCACCAATATGTCTGATTTCTATTTCCTCTCCCTTGTTGTCTACGCTATATGGGGTAGGGTTATAGGGTGCAGCCATAGCTCCTGTTGTCAACAACAGGCTGGCTAGTATTGTTTTTATTGTTCTGTGTTGCATAAAGTGTAACTTGGTTGGCTTTTGGCCTATTTTAATAATTCAAACGTCGGTTGCTAATATAATGCCTATTTGTCAAATAACAAAAAAGAAAGGACAATAACCAGCGCTCACTTGCAGAATATCAGCTATTTCTGGCGTGTCTTTGTTTTTAAACCGAAAAATTGGGGAAATTTTTGTTGCTTGTCTATATTTTTGTCCGTACTCCGTATGGAATTGTCGGAAGAAGTCTGTTGATGAAAAAGACATCATTTACCACCGCCAATCTCGTAGCGTCTTCCAGACGCACTTTGTCTCTGCGTATCCCCGTGCACGGAGAAATGTCTACGCCATTCCCCATGCACGGTTAAGGAAATACCGTTTTCCAGACGATGAACTCGTACCCGTCTGGAAGACGGTATCTTAATAACCGGGTGTGTCGAAGTCTGGAGGACGGAGACGCGCCCGGATGCTCAAACACCCATAGGCGTCTGGAAGACGCTACACAGGGGACATGCAGAATTTCCGTCTGAAATATGGTGTCATAACAACACCTTGTAGCTCATTGAAAAATCATAGCTCATACAAAGTATTTACCCTTTTTGAATTTTATTTTTATACGTCTAAGAACAGAGAGAAATGATATTTTTTAATTTTTGTACGTCTAAAGGCAGAAAGAAATATGATTTTCTTGATTTTATACGTCTAAAGACCGAAAGAATTTTGTATTTTTATGGCCAAAATAAAAACTATGGTACGTAGAGATAGTTACATAAAGCAGATTTTGCCCTTTATAGATAAGGACTTGGTTAAAGTCTTTATGGGGGTTCGTCGTTGTGGAAAAAGTACGTTGCTGACACAAATTAAGGATATTTTGTTAGAGCGAGGAGTGTCTGAAAATCGGATATTGAATGTGAATTATGAATCAAAACGATTTGACCACATAAAAGACGCAGATAGCTTGTACGATTATGTATGTCAGTGGCAGACGAAATGTGATGGGAAAGTGTATCTTTTGTTTGATGAAATACAGGAAGTAAAGAATTGGGAGGAGGCAATCAATTCGTTCAGAGTAGATTTCAGTTGCGACATATACGTGACGGGCTCGAATTCACGATTGCTATCCGGAGAGTTGGCCACTAATCTTCGAGGAAGAAATGTCTCATTCAATATCTTTCCGTTTTCATTTGTAGAAGCAAGGCAATACTACAAAAACGAAGGTGTCTCAATGTCTGATGAAAAATTGTTTTCTGAATTCTTGAAATATGGAGGATTCCCTCAAAGATTTGTTTTCCAAGAGGAAGAGGCGGTAAAAGTGTATCTTTCAGATTTGTATGAGACCGTTGTTTTTAAGGATGTGATTGAGAGAAATGGAATAAAGAATATCGTGTTGTTGAGGAAATTGCTCGAGTTTTTCGTAGATAATATAGGAAATACGTTTTCTGCCAATTCCATAGTGAAGAAACTGAAAAGTGAAGGTGTAAAAACGAGCGTCGAAACAATTTTGTTTTATATTGAGTCTATTACTAAGTCATTCGCTCTATATTCAGTCCCTCGTTATAATATTACTGGTAAGAAACTTCTTGAAACGTCAGAGAAGTATTATTGTGTAGATTTGGGTTTTCGTACAATACTAAGCAGAACCGACAAGCCGGATATCGGTCATGTCTGCGAAAATTTGGTTTATATGGAGTTGGTTGCTAGAGGTTGGAATGTTTACGTGGGCAAAAAAAATGATGTTGAAATAGATTTTGTCTGTACAAAAATGGACAAAACTATATATATACAGGTTGCGTATCTGATAACGGACTCCGACGTTGAACGAGAATTTGGTAATCTTGAGTCTATACGAAACAATTATCCGAAATATGTGATAAGTGCTGACTCTATTGATATGAGTAGAAACGGAATAGTGCATCTCAATATCATAGATTTTTTGAATCAGGTTGGGGACTGGTAGATTGGTTTAGTTATATTGTCTCTGCGTATCCCCGCACATGGAGAATTGTTTGCGCCATTTCTCCATACATGGTTATGGAAATACCGTATTCCAGACGGTGAGTTTGTCTTCGTCTGGAAAACGGTATCTTAATAACCGGGTGTGTCGAAGTCTGGAGGACGGAGACGCACCCGGATGCTCAAACACCCATAGGCGTCTGGATGACGCTACACAGGGGACTAGCAGAACTCCCGCCAGAAGTATGGCGCCATAACAACACCTTGTTGCTCCCTACAAAATATAGTTCATACAAGGTTTTAGCCTTTGCGGATTTTAGTTTATACGTCTAAGGACCGAAAGTAAACTTTTAAAAATAAAAAAAGGATGTGCCAACTGGCACATCCTTTAGAAGTAGGGGCGGTTTTAAAGTTCCACCAGTCGTTTTAAATTCCTTTCTCTATATCCCAGACGAAAGCACGCAAACCGAGCTGTGGACGATCGAGGTCAAGCGCCTTTAACTCGTTCAGCACCTCGTCGACTTGTACGTCTTCAACTACCGTGATGATGGCCGAGTTCATTGAAGGCCATGCGTGGCTGCCGAAGTGGGGTTCTCCACCATTGGTGCCTTGGCCCATAACGTGCTCGAGGTACGTGAAACCGTTGCACTCTAGTCTGTCCAGTGTCGCTACAATACTATCGTAGTGCGCCTGGTCGAAAATTATCATTATTGATTTCATGACTGCTCTCTTTTAGTAGTTTTCAATTTGATGTGCATTCTCTGATGTGATTTTCACGTCTTTCGATGCGGCCGACTGGCGTCTGGCCTGCTTGCGCTTCTGGACTTTGATGCCGGTGAATGCGAACAAACTGTACATAACTGGCACGAATACCAGGGTGAGGATGGCTGACACGGTCAGACCACCAATTACGGCTATACCCATTGGACGCCACATTTCGGCACCTTCGCCGGTTCCGGTTGCCATTGGAATCATACCCAGAATGGTGGTGAGGGTGGTCATCACAACCGGACGCAAACGGCTCTTACCGCCATTTACAACCGCCTCTAAGATGTCCATACCACGTTCGCGGTTCAAGTTGATGTAGTCGACCAGCACAATACCGTTCTTCACCACAATACCAATCAACATAATGGCTCCAATGGCCGACATTACGTTCAAGGTCTCTCCGGCGATAAGCAAGCCGATGATAACACCCGAGAAGGCGAACATCAGGGTCAGCATGTTGATGAACGGATAGGTCAGACTCTCGAACTCGCCCGCCATAACCACGAACACGAGCACGAGGATGAGGAGACCCAATCCGGCAATACTCTTAAATGCGTCTTGTTGGTCTTCGTAGTTACCAGAAATCTTAACTTCGAAGCCTTGTGGCTTGTCGAGGTTGTCGATGATTTTTTGTGCCATAGTTGCAACGGTACCCATGTCGGCGCCGTCTGCCGAGTTAACGATGGCGCTGATGGTGTTAATACGCTCACGGTCCTTTCGGTCGATGGTTGGTGGGTTCTGGCTTTCTACAACCTTGCCCACTTCCTTCACACGGACACCCTGGCCCAGCGAATTGTAGATGGTGATGTTCTCGATGTCTTCAATTGTACGGCGGCTTTCTGGCTCGTACATCACTTTGATGTTGTATTCGTCACCATCTTCACGGAAATACGATGCGGTAGCACCATTCACGCGGTAACGCAAAGCCGTAGCGGCTGTACCTACATTCAGGTAGTGGAGCGCCAACTTCTCGCGGTCGAAGTCTACACGGTACTCTGGCTGGTATTCGCTTCGGCTGATACGTGCCTCGGTGCAGGCGTTGATGGTTTCTCCGCCTTTGGTAATCTTCATGTTCAACAGCGAGTCTTTGAAGGCTTGCGCGAGTCGGTCCGATTCAGCGAAGTCGTAACCGTAAATCTCGAAGTCGATTTTGGTTTCTCCACCCATCGACATACCACCACCGAGGGTGACCTGTGTCTTCTTGAACTCAGGGTAGAGTTTCAGGTCTTCACGCATCATGTTACAGATGGTTTCCAAACCGCGCGCTTTGTGGCCTGGCTTTTTCTTTTCAACGCTGTCTTGGCGCACATTGATGCTGTACAACGACATGTTGAAGGTGAGGAGGTAGTTACCGTTGTCTTGCAAAGAAGCGTAAGTGTTGTCGGTACTTGCCTGACCTACACTGTAGTTGGCAACGCGGAGTTCTGGATATTTATCCATCCAGTCGTGCACAATTTTTTGTCCGTAGTTGTTAGAAACGGCTTTGCTGGTACCGTTTGGCAACTCGAGCACCACTTTCACACGGCCGTTATCTTGTGTTGGCAAGAAAGAGGTTCCCACGAACTTCGCTATTAAGATAGAGAAGATGAAGAAGCCCAAACTACCTGCCACAATAATCAGCTTGTGTGTTACAGCGTAGCTCAACACAGCCTCGTAGCCATTGTCGATGGCGTCGAGCACTTTGTTGATAGGCTTGAAGATAATCTGGAAGATTCTGCTCTCTTTCTCGTCGCGCTTGTCTTGCAACAAGTGGGCGCAGAGCATAGGGGTAAGGGTCAGCGCGCAGATGATGGACACTATCATGATGATGCTGACCATCCAACCCAACTCGCGGAACAATACACCCATCTGGCCGGTTACCATGGTCAATGGCATAAACACAGCCAACAGGGTCAGGGTTGAAGCTACTACAGAAAGGGCCACCTCGTTGGTACCGTGTATGGCCGCCTGTTTCGGCTCGGCCCCTCGTTCTATATGCTTCATCACATTTTCTAGCACCACAATCGCGTCGTCGACCACCATACCGATGGCAATTGACAGCGCCGACATGGAGATGATGTTAAGTGACGAGTCGACTGCAAACAGGTAGATGAATGAACCTACCAGTGAGAGCGGTATGGTAAGCAGAATGATGACTGCCGCACGCCACTTGCCCAAGAAGATGATTACGACCAACGACACGAATATCAACGCGTCGCGGATGGTGTCGTACAAACTCTGGATGGTGTTCTTAATGTTGTCGGAAGTGTTGACAATTACGCCCAGTTTCACGTCGCTTGGCAGATTCTTTTGCAGTTCTGGCATCATTGCCGCTACCTTGTCTGAAATCTGCACCGAGTTGGCGCCGCTCTGTTTCTGTACGATGATCATACCACCCTCTTTACCATTGTTGTAGGCACTTTGGGTGCGTTCTTCTATCGAGTCGTCGATTCTAGCCACATCGCGCAGGCGCACAATGGCACCGTTCTTTGCGCTGATGACCAGGTTCTCCATTTCTCTAGGGTCGTTGTATTCGCCTTCTACACGCAGGTTGAAGGTCTTGGTGCCAAGGTCGAACAAACCGCCCGACACGTTACGGTTTTCTGCACCGATAAGGGCGCTGATGGTCTCGAGGCTGATGCCGTAACCCTCTATCTTCTTAGGGTCTACGTAAACGTGCACCTCACGTTTTGGCGCACCGGCAATGCTCACGGTACCTACTCCGTCGACACGGCCCAGTGGGTTCGCCACTTGGTCGTCCAGTATCTTGTAGAGTGCTGGCATGCTCTGTCCGGCCTGTACACTCATCATCATGATTGGAATCATGTCGGTGGTGAACTTGAACAGGAACGGCGTGTTACACTCGTCAGGCAGGGCCGACGTCACCATGTCCAACTTGTCTCGGACGTTGTTGGTCAGCACGTCGATGTCGTAACCGTATTCGAATTCGATGTAGATGACACTGATGTTCTCTTTTGATTTTGAAGTCAGGTGCTTCAAGTGCTCAACCGAGTTCAGCGTGTTCTCTAACGGACGGGTCACGTTCTGCTCTATATCATCGGCACTGGCACCTCCGTAGGTCGTAATCACCATGATGGTGTTGGTGTCGATATCCGGATACAGGTCGATTGGCAGCTTTAAAAATGAAGCGATACCCAATATAGCCACTGTTACGAAACAGAGCGATACCAGGATTGGTCGTTTCACTGAACTTTCGTATATACTCATATCTTTTTCCTTTAATCGTTTTAAGTGGCTTGCTTTACTTCAACTGTTTTGCTACAACGTCTACTTCAGCACCATCGGTCAGTTTTGCCATACCGCCGACAACTACCAGCGCGCCGTCTTCCACACCGCTCTTTATCTCTACGTTTTCGCCAATAATGCGGCCGGTTTCAACCTTGCGGTAGGTAACCTTGCCGTTGCTGTAGGTGTAAACAAAGTGGTCGCCGCTGCCCAACTGCTTCTGTATGGCAACGTCTGGCACCATTACGTGTTTTGCGGTTCCTAGGTTGAAGGTGGTGCGGGCGAACATACCCGGACGAACCTTGTTGGCTGGGTTGTTGATGTTGATTTCAACAGGGAAGGTGCGGGTGGTCGCATCCATAGTAGGGTAGATGATGGAGATGCTGCCCTTGAACTTCTCGCCTGGCAGGGCGTCTACAGTTATGTCGACGTTCTGTCCCTTCTTGATCTTCGTGAAGTTTTCTTCGCTTACGTTAACCAATATCTTTACGGGCTGCATCTGGTTGATGGTGAGGATTTCAGCACCGCCTTTATACATGTCGCCGCTGTCGTAGTTGCGGGCAGTGACCACACCACTGATAGGAGCGGTCAGGTTCACGTTCTCGAGCAAGTTGTTATAGTTTTCTTTCAAGACGTCGAACTGCATCTTCAGCTGGTCAACCTGCTGTTGGCTTGCGCCACCGGCTTCCTGCAATGCTTTCGCACGCTTGTAGTCGATTTCAGCCTGAATCATCTGGGTCTTGATGTTGATAAGGCTGGTTTCATCCATTTTTACCAACAGCTGTCCTTTCTTTACATAGTCGCCGACTTCACAGTAGATTTTTATAATACGGCCTGGGTTCTGCGACACAATGTCGTTCTTGGCAAAAGCCTTTACAGAAGAGGTCAGCTCTTCCAACTGGGCCACTTTCTGGGCGTGAACAGTGTCGATGCTGACTTTAATTTTCTCTTCTACTGCAGTTTGCGCCTGCTTGGTGTCTTCTGCCTTGTTTTCGCCTTCGTTTTTAACTCCACATGAGTTTGCCACAAATAACATTGCGGCAATTGCTGTTACATTCAGCAGTTTCTTTGTGTTCATATTGTTTGAAATTCTTTTGTTTGCTTATTGGATGTAGTTGTTGTATGCGTTGCCCAACACTTCGTCAACCTTGTTCTTGGCAACAATGTAGTCGTAAATTGCCTGCAAATAGTTGAGCTGTGCGTTAGTAAGGGCGTTTTGTGAAGAGGTCAGTTCCAAAGTGGTGCCCGAACCTACTTCGTAACGCTTCTTGGCAATAGTCAGACCTTTCCAAGCCGATTCGGCTGCGGCCTTGGTGGTGTTGATGGTCTCAATTGCAACGCGCAGGTTGTTCAAGCTGCTCTGTAGACTGAGTTTCAACTTGCGTTTGGTGTCTTCTTTGGTGTACTGCATCTCTTTGTACTGCAGTTCAGCCTGTTTCTGCTTGTAGTAGCGGCTTCCGCCTTGGAAGAGCGGGAAGTTCAGCGACAGGCCTACTGTGCTGTATGGGTTCCAGTCGTTGCCGGTGAATTCGTTGCCCATTGAAATCCAGTTATACATAGCGCTCAACGACAGGGTAGGGTACCACTGTGCCTTTGTCACTTCCAACTGCTTTTCGAGCAGGCGTTCGGTAACGTCCAACTGGCGCATGGTAGCGTTGTCGCTAAGGGTGGTGTCGATGTCGCTCAACTTTATTTCGTCGAACATGGTCCGTTCGTAGTCAGCCAGCGTGCCGTCAACGGTTATTGGGTAGTTGTCGGGCAAACCCATCTGAATTTTCAGGTTCAGGGTCGCCAGTTCTATACCGCGCTTGGTGGCGATCATGCTTGGCTCTATGCTCTTCACCTGCACGTCGGCCTGTATGGTGTCGTATTCGCTGCACATACCGTTGTTAAAACGCACGCGGGTAATGCGGAGGTTCTCGTTAGCGGTGTTCCAGCTGCTTAACAGCACCTTGTAGCTGTCTTTCGCATTCAGCAACTGGTAGTACGCTTCGGTAATGGTGCTCACCATGTTGATCTTGGTCTGGCGGGCGGCCTCACGTTTGGCGTTGATGTTCTCTTCTGTCAGTTTGATGGACTTCCAGAGGGGAACGTTGATGAGGGGCATACCGGCATTGAAACCTACAGAAAAATTGTGCAGGCTACCAACCCGCATGGTCATGCTGCCCATGCTCATCGACTGCTTCTCGATGGTGTAGGTGTAGCTGCCCGCAAAATTGAGCTGTGGATAAAGGTTACCCAACGTCTCCTTTTTCGCATAGGTGGTTCGCTCAACTTCCATACTGTCAACAACAACTGTCGGATTTTGGTCTAAGGCAATCCTTATGGCCTGGTCAAGAGTGAGGTGGATGG
Source organism: Bacteroidales bacterium UBA3297 (assembly GCA_002362105.1). GTDB lineage: Bacteria > Bacteroidota > Bacteroidia > Bacteroidales > Paludibacteraceae > Physcocola. The sequence goes on along the minus strand of DETD01000018.1, from coordinate 118,968 downwards.
TGTCGCCTATGGTGGTGAGCTGCTCCTGTGCCTCTACTGAACCGAAACTTAGCAAACTTATCAAGGCAACTGCGCCTTGCTTTGCAATACTTCTTTTTCTCATATTGTGATTGTAATATCTTTTCTTTCTGATTGTAAACCTTTAAACCGAAGGGTTCTCTTTTTCGTAATTCTCTATAATTTTTAATCCTTTTTCGGTGGCGATGCCGCGATAGAAGATTTTTATAAAGGTGTTTATTATCTTGTATATCTGGATGCTCGGGTTCTCTTTAATGGCTTTCTCTGCCATCTGGCGGATTCCCTCTGATATGCTGGTGCTTAAAAGGGTAACCGGTAGCTCTTTCCTAATCAGTCCTTCTTCCTGTCCCTTTGTCAGCCTCATTTCGTGCCTTATTTGTCTTTCCATCTCTTTCTGGCGGCAGTAATCGTTTGGAAGGTTCAGACCCTTCACGTCGTTCAAAAATTTGGGGTTGACACTTTTCAGTATTCGTTGCATTTCTTGAGTGGTGGCCATCATCTCTACCATAGTGTTGTCGCATTCGCGGCAAATCTGTTTCATCTTCGTGTCGATTATCTGGTCCATATACTTCAAGCATTCGAAAACTAAGGTGTTCTTGTCTTTGAAATTCTCGTATATGGTACGTTTTGATATACTTAACGATTCGGCTATTTCGTCCATCGTGATGCTCTTTATCCCGTTCTGGGTAAACATCTTCAAAGCTCCGTCTAGAATCCTTTTGCCTGTATCTTCACTCATTTTTCTCTGCGATTAAGTATTCGTTAGTTACGCTTGCATTGTTGGCATTTGTTATTAGGGCGGATTTACATCCTATGATTATGTATGCAAAGATAGTATAAAACTCTAAAAACGCAAATAGTTTTCTTGGTTTTCTTGCGTGGTGACGAATTTTTTTTATTGGGAGGTATGTCTTTATTATAAATTACTTTACACGGAAGCATAGGGTCGTCTGACAGATTGCTTTTTACGTTTTAGGAAACTGAACTGTGAAAAATAGTTTCCTAAAATTGGAACTTTTTCTGAATACAGTTGGATGTGTTTTGATGGATTTTAGATTGAATTCTTTCTGTTGTTGGCTGAAAAACAATTGTTTGTTATATTTTTTACGGAATAAAAAAGAGGTGTGGGTAGAATCGGTATTTTTTGTTTCTACTCGCACACCTCTCTTTTCTTATTTTGTCTCAGACTAGAATCTGATGTTTGCGCCTACCATAAAGTTGGCTCCTGGCATTGGGTAGCCTGCGTTTATCTCGTAATCTTGGTCGAGCAGGTTCTCGCCTTTTACCCAAATTCCGAGCCAGTCGAGCGGACTGAATTGCAGTTGGGCGTTTGCCAGCACGAAATCTTCTTGCTGTGGCTTCTCGCCCACTTGTGTGTAGAGTCCGCCTATGTATTGCAGGCCTGCGCTTGCCAGCCATTTTTTCTTGTTGAAGCGGCCGCCCACGTACAGTTTTTGTTCGGGCGCGGCTACTACGGGGTTCTCCATGTCGAGGTAGCTGTAATTGGCGTTTATGCTCCACGAACTGCAGATGTTGTAGCTGGCTTCCAACTCTATTCCTTTATTCTCAATCTCACCGGTGTTAACGTTCAGCGGTTTGCCGTCGGTCATCTGGGTGGTGATCATATTGTCGCCGTCTATGTAGTAGACGTTGATGCCGTAGTGCAGTTTGTTGTTGACGAGGTCTTGCGCAAAGGCAAATTCGTAGCTCCACAGACGTTCCGCCTCAAGTTCGGCATTGGCTGGTTTGAACATATAGAGTTCTTTGATGGTCGGGTTGCGGAAGCCCTTGCTGGCTGTGGCCTTGATGGTGGTCTGTTGAATCCGCCTTCCTCCTATTCGGCTGGTCAACCCAACTTGCGGTACCCATTCGTCGCCCACCAGCCAATGGTGGTTGTAGCGGATGCCGCCGTTTATATCCAAATACTTGAACAAGTATTGCTCGATGTTGACATAGCTCGCTATCTCATCTTCTTTTTTTGACGCAAGTGCGCTTGTGGTCCCTATTTCCTCACCTGCAACATACTCGTTCCATGCTGTACCGCCAAAGTGGAAGTAGTCGAAACCGAGGGTTGCAGTTGTTTTACCCTGAAACTTCCTTATACTTTGGTTGGCTGACACGCCACCCATATAGTCGCGCGAGTGGTAGCGGTAGTCTTTTGGCGTTCCTTTTCCAATGGCGTAACCGTCGTTAATCACGTGTTTCCCCCAGTTGTAGAAAGCGCTGATGCTGCCTTTCGTGTTCCCGTAGCTGTTGCGTATCCATGCCGACGTTGTTCCACGGGTGATGTCTTGTTCCGCATCTTCTAGCAGTGCGTCAGTCGCACCTGGCGTTTCAGCATTGAACTTGTTGATGTTCAGGTCGGCACCTATCTGCCAGTTGTTGCAGAGTTGGTAACCCAATTGGCCGTAACCGGCATATTGTTTGAAGCCCATATTCTTGCGGTGCCCGTCGGTGCGGTTATAGGCTCCACTCACGCTACTGCTCAGTTTCCCCTGTTTGTTGCTGACCGACAGTTGGCTCTGCAGGGTATTGTCGTTACCGTAGCCGATGTTGGCGTGGGTGTGCGCACCATCTTCGTTGTATTTATTAGTGACGAGGTTGATTACACCGCCCATGGCGTTCGAACCGTATAGTACCGAGGCCGGGCCGCGAAGCACCTGTATGCTTTCTATGTTCAGCCCTTGGTAGGTGTCGGCCAGCGGGTGTCCCATCAGTCCCATAAATTGGGGGTGACCGTCAACCAGTACCATTATCTGTCCGGTTCCGCTACCTAAGCCACGCAGGTTCATTCCACCTGCCGAACCTGTCGACAGTCCGTAACCCATTGAACTGCGCTGGGTGACAAACAAACCCGGGGTCTGTTCGGCCACTGCGGGCAGCACCGAGGGTATGTGTCGCTCTTGTAACTGTTGCTCGCTGATGGTCGTTATGGTGTTGGGTAGGAATTCTGGTCGTACGCCAATGACGTCTACTTTTGGCAGATAGTTGAAATATGGGTCTATAATTGGTCCTGCTAATGCCGAATCTACAGTTGCTGTTTGGGCGTGAACAGTTAGCACTGTTAGACAGGACAAGGAGAATAACGGAATAAGTTTCTGCTTCATGAACTTTTTATTTTCATATTTTCATATTTTCAATAAAGTTGGCAATTAGCGGCACGCATTGTCCTGCAGTTGGCATGTCTTTGCAGAGTGTTTCCACAGGGCACCAACCGGTCTTGTCGCGGTTTTCAATGTGGTCGACTTTCTCGTCGAAACTATATCGAATGCCAGAAAGTTCGAGTAGCTTGATGGCAGGTTCGCTGATTATGTGGGTGTGTAGTTCTGCTATGCCGCCCACTATCATGAGGGCTGCGGCTCCTTTTCCCACCACTTTGTCGGCAACCATTGCGCCTTTCAGCACTTGGGGTTCTGTGGTCAGTAGGGTATAAAGGTCACGGACACCTTTGTTGTCGTAAGTGTGCAGTTGCTCGTCTTGGTCGTAAATGGCCAGTGCGTGGTTGCCTTGGCTAAGCGTCTGCTTCAGTTCTTCTAAGGTCATAATTTGCCTTGTTTCAGTGCTTCAACGTATTTGTCTACCTTTTGCAGCTCTTCTGCAATCTTTATCTTTTGTGGACAGTGCCATTCGCACTGGTGGCAGCCTACACAGTGGCTGGCTTGGCGAAGGCGGGGCACACTCCGGTCGTAGCCGACCAGGAAGGCGCGGCGTTGCTTCTCATATTCGGGGTGCTGGCTGCTTTGGGCCATATTGCCTTCGTTGATGCACTTGTTGTAGTGTACGAAGATGGCTGGAATGTCAATGCCGTATGGGCATGGCATGCAGTACTTGCAGTCGTTGCACGGTATGGTGTTCAGTCCGACTATGTCGTCGGCCACTTCTTCAAGAAACTGCTTTTCCTCTTCGCTGACCGGTTTGAGCGGTGCATAGGTGTTAATGTTGTCTTTTACGTTTTCGAGGTAGGTCATGCCGCTCAATACCGAAAGTACGCCTTTGGGCGAACCTGCGTAGCGCATGGCCCAGCTGGCAATGCTGTGTTCCGGGTCGCGGCTTTTCATTTTCTTGAAAATGAAGTCGGGCACTTTTGCCAAGCGGCCTCCTAACAGGGGCTCCATAATGAGCGATGGTATGCCGCGCTTCTCTAGCTCGGTATAGAGGTATTCGGCATTGGTGTTCCGAGGATTGATTTCACTCGCATGCTTCCAGTCGAGGTAGTTTAACTCTATGAGCACAAAGTCCCAATGGTATTTGCCTTCGTCGTGCCACTGCAACAAAAGGTCGAACATTTTGATGTCGCCGTGGTACGAGAATCCGAGGTTCTTTATTTTGCCTTGTTTCTGTTGGCCGACCAGCCAGTCAAGCAGTCCGTTGTCTATGTAGCGGGCGTAGAGGGTCTGTTTGCTGTCGAGCTGTTCGTTAATTCCTTGAGCGTTCGGCCGCTCGCTTGTACCGCCTATGGCGTGAAGTAACAGGAAGTCCACATAGTCGATCTGCAACTCTTTAAGCGAGTTGTTAAACATCTCTTTGCCCGATTCCAGACTCCAGGTGGCCGGATTGAAGTTCGACAGTTTGGTCGATACGAAGTATTTGTCGCGGGGGTAGCGGTGCAAAGCTATTCCGGTACTTTTTTCAGACCGGCCTTGGCAGTAGGCTGGCGATGTGTCGAACAGGTTTACACCATGCCCAATGGCATAGTCTACCTGCTTGTTCACCATGTCTTGGTCGATTGGGGAGTCGGGGTTCTCACGGCCCGAACCTCCGCCTTCGATAGGCAGGCGCATCATACCAAATCCCAACAACGATATTTTGTCGCCCGTCTTGGGGTTGGTGCGGTAAGTCATCTTGTCGGTAGGTGGCTCGGGTATGGTGGTTTTGTAGCTTTGCTGTTGTTCGCTGCTGTTGCAGGCAGAAAGGACTGCACTCGTTGCCACAGCGGCTGCACCCGCGGTTTTCAGAAACTCGCGGCGGTTTATAGGGTTTTCTTTTTCGCTCATTTTTCGCTGATTTAAGTGTTTCAAATCTCCTTGTGCATTTCGTGACCTTCTACGTATATTGCGCTGAAAGGTCTCGATGGACAAAGGTTCTCGCAGGCACCGCAGCCTATGCAGCGCTCGGTGTTGATGGCAGGAATCTTGTGCGATTCCGGGTTCGCCGGGTCGCTTGGCACCATCTGTATGGCTCCGTTAGGGCAGTGGCGGGCACAGTTGCCGCATTCCACGTTGTCGGTTAGCACAATGCAGTTCTTCTTAACCCAAACCGCATGGCCTATCTGTATACTGCTCTTTTCTGCTGGGGTGATGGGCTTGATGGCGCCGGCCGGGCAGACTTCCGAACACTTGGTGCATTCTGGCCGACAGTAGCCTCTGTCGTATTCCATGTGTGGCTGCATCAGCGTCCCGAGGTCCGACGATGGACGGAGTACTCCGTTCGGACAGTTCGCCACACACAGCTGGCAACCGGTGCAGTGTTGTGCGAAGTGCTTGGCGCTAAAGCTTCCGGCTGGAAGAATCGGGGTCTCGCGGACGGGTACTTTTTTATCGAGAATGGTTGCCAGACCTCCGTCTACCTTTTTGTCTTTTTGTGCTTTTGCCAGGCCTGCGGCAAGTAATCCTGTCCCTATCAGAAAACTGCGTCGGCTGGTGTCAACGGTCTCGTCTTTAACTGCTTGCTGGGCATTGTTGACCGTCTTACCTTGTTTTTGCTGGGTTAGGCGGTTTTTGAAACTGATGGCTTTCGCATTGCAGGCGTCAATACAGTCGAAGCAGGCGACACAGCGACTGGTGTCTACCTTCCCGTTCTTGAAGTCGATGGCCGACGCTTTGCACTTTCTGGCGCAGAGGCCGCAGTTCTTACAGGCTTTTTCATCGATAACCGGACGGAATATGGCGTATTGCGATACAAATCCAAGTATTGTGCCAACAGGGCAGATGGTGTTGCACCAGGTGCGTCCGTTCTTCCAGGCCAGAACGCCGACTGTGGCCAGCGTAACGATGGCTGTTACGGGTACTATCAGACTTTTAGCCCAGACGCTTGTCTCGTAAAAGGCATAGCTGTTGAAGTGCTCGGCTATGCCGGCTAGCACGTTGTTGCCAAATGCCCAAATGGGGGCGAGCAAACTTTCTGTTATGCGTCCGAATGCGCTGTATGGCGCTATAAACAGCGCAATTTGTGTGAAACCGGCTACAACTAGCAATACGAACACAAGCAGAACTCCGTAACGCAGGTTCCTCTTTTCCGGTGAATAGCTGAAGCGTGCTTTCTTGCCTTTGCGTTTGGCGCTTATCCACGATACGGTGTCTTGCAAAATGCCCAGTGGACAGATGACAGAACAGTAGATGCGGCCGAATAGTAGCGTGACCAGTAGCAAACCTACCACTACGGCTGTGTTAAATGCTAAAACGGCTGGCAGGAACTGTACTTTCGCCATAAAGCCGAACCAACGGGTCATTGTTCCTGTAAAGTCTAAAAATAACAGGGTTACCAGCGTTATAGCCAGCACCGCAGCGGCTGTGCGGATTTTCCTTAACATAAGATTTCTTGTTTATTTTTTGTTAGTATGTGCAACCAGCACAATGCTGGCTTCGTATAGCAACCACATCGGAAGCGACACTATAAGGAGTGTGAAGATGTCGGTGGTTGGTGTTATGATGGCGGCTGCTATCAGTATGACTACTATGGCATGTCGGCGGTAGTTCCGCATAAAGTCGGACGTTAACAAACCAAGTTTTCCCAAAATCCACGATATAACCGGAATCTCGAATACAATGCCCATCATCAGGCTCATCAGCAACAGCGTGTCGATGTACGATTCTAGCGAAATCATATTGACAACCTCCTCGCTGACTTGGTAGTTGCTTAAAAAGCGGTAGGTGAGTGGGAAAATCAGGAAGTAGTTGAGTAAGAGGCCTGCTACAAACATCAAATAGCCCATTCCTGCTACCCTTACCGCATATTTACGCTCTTGCTCATAAAGTGCGGGCGCGATAAAGCTGAAAAGTTGGTAGATGATGTAGGGCGAGGCCGTGACGACGCCTGCACAGAATGCTGTTTTAAAATGAAAGACAAACTGTTGGGCTAAACCGGTGTTGATGAGTTGCACCGCTTTCACTGGCTCTAAACCGCCTTGCCCCTGGGTCACCCAGTTACTGAATCTTTCTAATAGCTGGTAACTGACAAAGTCGGGCTCTCTTGGTGCAAATATCAGGTTGAAAAGTGGCTCTTTAAGGAAGAAGGCGGCAGTGGTCGCAGCCAACACGACGATCAGTATGCGCACGAATGTGCCTCGTAGAACGTCGATGTGGGTCCAAAAAGACATGCTGTTGCCTTTGTCTTCGCTCATCTGGAAATAACTTTAATCTTTCCGCTCTTCCTTTTTGTCTTCAGTGTCGGTGTTGGTCACGTCTTTCATACCTTCTTTGAAACTGCTTACGCCTTTGCCGAGGCTCTTCATCAACTCTGGTATGCGTTTGCCTCCGAATAATAGCAATACGACGAATACAATAAGCAGAAGTTCGGGAAATCCTAATCCAAACATGACGTATTTTGTTTAATGAGTTTTTTATTAGTTTTTGAACAGGTATCTGATGACGAGGTAGCCGCCTATGACTTGCAGGGCCATTCCGGGCAGTCCTAACTGGAAGTCGGTCAGTCCGGCTGTCCAGCTACCCTCTATCAGACTTTCTCCCAACGAGCCTACTATCTGGTAGAACAGAACAACCAGCAGCAGGGTGCCGAGGCTTACTTTCTGGTAACGCTGCGCACACCAGCCTGCGGCAATAGCCAACAGCACACCCTTCAGCAAAATAGAGGGGAGTACTGCTATGCTAGGCATGTGGAACAGAACCGAGTTGACCAGTGGAGAGAAGATGGCGGTTAGCAGTCCGACCTTCATTCCGTACTTGTAGGCGCCGATAAGGGTGAAAAAGTAGATAGGTAACCAAATGTGGCCACCATTGGGAACGAGGTGGCATAATTGTGGAAGGACTATGTTGCCTGTTATGAACAGTATGGCAAACAAATAGGTCCTTGCCTCTTTGAATTGAAGTGTGTAAAGCTTTAATGTTTGGTCCATAACTATTTGTGTTTATCTAACTGCAAAGATATAACATTTTTTGCTTATTCAATTCTGTGTCTGTGGGCTAAAAAATGGAAATTCCGGTTACGTTGCCGGCACTTTCCCCTTTTATCTGTTCCTTCATTTCTATAAAAAATACTATTTTTGTGTAAACTTCACACAAAAAATGCAAAAAGGAACATATACATACGACTATCCGCGCCCGATGGTGGCTACCGATTGCGTGATTTTCGGTTTCGACGGCACAAAAATGCAGGTCTTGTTAGTAAAAAGGGGGGAAGAACCCTATAAGGACAGTTGGGTGCTGCCGGGTGGATTCCTACGGATGGAAGAGTCGGCTGAAGAAAGTGCACGTATGATGTTGCGCGAAAAAACGGGTCTTCGTGAAACTTACATCGAGCAGTTCCACACTTTTTCCGCTCCCGAACGCGATGTGCGCGGCCGTGTCATATCCATCGCTTATTATGCTCTGGTCAGAAAACAGGAAGTAAGGCAGGGTGCCAATGTCTCGGAGGTTGGCTGGTTCCCGCTCGACGGACTGCCAGAACTGGTCTTCGACCATAAGGATATATTAGATATGGCGTTGGCAAAACTGCGTGAACGCATTATGTTCCAACCGGTTGGCTTTGACCTGCTTCCCGAAAAGTTCACCATGCGGGCGCTGCAGTCGCTCTATGAGGCTATATTGGGAGTAGAGTTCGATCGCCGGAACTTCTCGAAGAAAATTCTGCACGTTGGGCTACTTACCGATTTGAACGAGACGTCACGTCCAACTCCGAAAAGGATGGCCAAGCTGTACAAGTTCAATGCTGAAAGTTACGGTCGCTTGAAAGAAAAAGGTTTCCGTTTGGAATTTTAGTCGCTTTGGGCTGCTCTTTCGTGGACCTACAGCCCTTGGACGGGTTGTGTGGTTTAAAATCCAATCTGTTTCAGCCAGTTCACAACTTTAGCCTTTTCGCTGCGGACCTCGTGGCCGTAAATAGAAAATCCGTTTTGTACGCTGGCTTTCGGAAACGCTTTTTTTACGTCGCTTACGCAGTTGGCCAATCCGCTCCCTTCGTGTGTGGTGAAAGGAAAGATGGTCTTTCCGTCGAGGTTGATGTCTTTAAAGAGTGTGAACATTACTTGCGGGTAGGTGCCCCACCAGACAGGTCCGCCAATAAACACGGTGTCGTATTCCGACAAGTCTGGCGCTTTGCCTTCGTAGGCAGGCAACTCTTTGTCGTTCGCTTCCTTTTGGGCCAGCTGGGTGAGTGGGGTATAGGCCATGCCGTCGTACTTGTGGGTGACGATTTCAAATTGCCCGGCTCCGGTAATTTCGGAGATGTAGTCGGCTACTATTTTAGTGTTTCCGACTTTTATGTTGCCCACACTGTAGTTTTCGCCTGCGTGGGAAAAGAAAATAACGATCGATTTGCTCATATTGTCGTGCTTTTTTACTTCTTGGCTGTTGCACCCGGTACCTACAAAGAGGGCCGAGATGCCGAGAAGTAGGGTTTTAAATCTGTTTGTTTTCATGATGCTGGTTTCTTGAAAATGTGTTTGGATATCATTAGGTTCATCGAACCTTGTTGTAGGCTTCTTCGCTCACAGGCTCCAGCCACTCGTTGCTGGTTTCTTCCTGCAGGTTCTTGTGGTAGGTAAGGTGCTGCATCCACGAGCCCTTGGCTGCTCCGTGCCAGTGTTTTACGCCTTCCGGTACTTCTATTACAACGCCTTCGCGCAGTTCCACTGCCGGTTTGCCCCATTCCTGGTACCAGCCGTGTCCGTATACGCAGACCAGAACCTGGACTGCTCCGTGGTGTATGTGCCAGTTGTTGCGGCAACCGGGTTCGAAGGTTACATTGGTGATGCTCTCGCCGTAAGGCGATACGTAGCTTCTTCCTGTGAAGTATTGTGCGTATGCGTCGTTGGGCACACCACGGCGCCAATACGATTTCAGGTCAACTTGGTCGTCTTGGCTGCGTACGGTCGCAGTTGTGTCGAGCGCTTCGTTGACAGCCTTTAAAACTCTGGAAGAGGCTGCTTTACAACCGTTAGCGGCCAGTGCGACTGGTATCTGTAGCAACTGCTCGTCGGTAACCCCCATGTTGCGCGCTCCTTTGACGTGCGCTTTCAGTTGGGGTTCAACACCTTCCATGGCCGAGAGGGCGCTGACGGTCACCAACTCCCGGTCGGCGTGGCTGAGGATGTCGCGGGCGAAAATGTCACCGAAAAGGTGCGCTTTCAGGTAATAGTCTTCGGCCGGACAGAAGTCGTAATTGAACGGTTGGCCAGATAGTCTTGTCTGGATGTCGGTTCCTTGTTTCAGCGCGTCGTAGCCTTTAGGCAGAGGGGTAGCTTCCTGGCCCGCCTCAAAGGGCTTCTTCCGCTCGGCCAGCACCTTTTGCAGGGTGCCGAGGGCGTTCAGGCTTCGTGGAAAACCGGTGTAGGCGTACAGTTGTGAAAGGGCTTCCTTTATCTGACTGACTGTAAGCCCGGCATCGAGCCCGGCATTAATTGCGTCGTAAAGCGACAGCTGGTCACCGCTGGCTTCGCTGCAGGCGATAGCCGACATGCATGAGGCTTGTTTTTCGTTGAATGTAAGTGTATTCATTTCTTTCTCGATTTCTTTCTTAACTTGGCTTTCTTTATGCCCGTTGCAAGACGCCACCGACAGCGTCAGCGCAATTAATAATAGTAATTTGTTCATATTCGTATCCTTTAATTAACCCTTGCCGACAGAAGGTAGCGCACTAAGTCGGGGCTGTTGTGGTCAACTATCTCACTGTGGCCAAGGTCGAGTGCGTCAATTTGTTTTATCTCGTTTTCCGTCAGTTCAAAATCCCAAATGTCTATGTTCTGTTCCATTCGTTCTTTGTGTACGCTTTTGGGTAAAATGCTGACACCCCGTTGTACGTTCCATTTTAAAGCGATTTGTGCTGCGCTCTTGTTGTGGTTTTTACCAATCAGGCTCAAAACAGGGTGGCTGAAAATTCCGTGATTGCCTTCTGCCAGCGGTCCCCATGCCTGTGGGTGGCAACCATATCTCTTCATGTTCTTTATGGCCTCGTACTGTGAGAAGAAGGGGTGGAGCTCAATCTGGTTCACCATTGGTTTAGTGTCTACTATTTCGGCAAACTCGGTAAATTTCCCCGGGTAGAAGTTCGAAACCCCAATAGCTCTGATCAGCCCGTTGTTATATAGCTCTTCCAGTGCCAGCCATGCACCATATACATCGCCGAAAGGCTGGTGGAGCAGGTAGAGGTCGATGTAGTCGAACCCGAGTTTGTCTAACGAGCGTTGGAATCCGCGTTTCGCATTCTCGTAACCGAAGTCCGACACCCAGAGTTTGCTGGTGATGAACAAGTCCTCGCGTTTTACAAGTCCGGTTGTAATGGCTTCCTTTACGGCTTCGCCTACCGCATCCTCGTTCATATAGATGGCTGCCGTGTCAATAAGCCGGTAGCCTGCGCCTATGGCGTCTAATACAGCCAGCTTGCATTGTGCTGGGTCTGACACTTGGAATACACCGAAACCTTCAAGTGGCATTTCCACTCCGTTATTAAGTCTGATGTTTAGCATGGTAAAATTATCTTGTTTTTTTCTGGTGCTAAATTACAGCAGACTGCTCAGTACGTTGTTATGCAAAATTCCGTGATTTGTTCACATTTTTCTTAAAGGGACGTTATTCCCTGAAACTGCTGGGTGGTGCACCCAAATTTTTCTGTACATAGCGGGTAAAGTAGCTTGTGTTGGCAAAACCGTATTGTTCGGAAAGTTGTTCAATGCTAAGGTTGGTTGTTCGGAGTTGCCGGGCAATGTCGAGTGCGGTGTAGCGGGTAATCCAATAGATGGCCGCCTGTCCGCTGACCTTCTTGCTCACTTCCGACAAATATTTAGGCGTGACGAAGAGTTGTTCGGCAAACCAGCCCACTTCGCGGTGCTGCCGGTATTCGCCGTCTTCCAAAAGCCTTAAAAAATCTTGCATCAGATGCCCGTTCTGGCTGTTGACCTGCGCATCGCCATACAGATCGACGTGGAAGTCGAAGAAGTCGATAATCATACATTGCACGGCATTGATCATTGCCTCACGGTGGAAGTGGTGCGTGGCTATGGCGAGACGGTGCCGGATGTAGTCGAAATTGAGGGCGCGGACTTGTTGCTGTTCCGGGTTAAGGCGCATTACCGGATTTTCGAACAGGGCGAGGTGACCCCGTGTGCCGTAATTGCTCTGTGGTGTGGCCACCTGTGTGAACTCAAACGATACGTAGATGACTTCTACGGCAAAATCGGTGCTTTTCTTTCCTAGTTCAAACGCTACGTCTTGGTGAGGGACAATCAGACAATCGCCTTTGCCGAATAGGAACAGACGGCCGTCCATTGAAAATTCGCACGACCCGCAAGAGCAATAGGCGTGGGTGATGTAGCCGTTGTGTTGCATTTCTGACACTTGGCCGAGGTTGTCCGATATGATGATTTCGTTCTTCATGGCTATTTGCAAAGATAACTTTTTTCTTTAATATTCTTAACCTGTGTCTTGGCTGATAGGCAGTGGAAATATATAACTGAAGGGTAACTAAATTTTCTCTCTAAATGTGGAGATCGTAAAGTACTCTTTGCCGTCAAGACCATCTGTCGAATCTGAAAACACTAAAATTGTTCCTATCGGTTACTTTAAAAATGATGGTCATTTGTCATGGATTCATCGCTATGAATCTTACAACATTAGGCATTATGGTCAGTTCGCAAACTATATTCCCAAGAATGCATTATATACTTGTATAAAGTCACCTTGCTGATGCCTGTAACCTTCAAAATTTCAGATACAGAACACGTCTTATCTTCGTACATCTTCAAGGCCAATTCAATACTTTTTGAGTTTACTTTCGGGCGACCACCCATTCTTCCCCTTAATTCAAATTCCTTTGAAAAAGGTCGAGCAAAGGAAGTGGAAGGACTGTATGTTTTTGTTATTGTGAAAAGTCTGTTAATTTTTATTAATGGTCGTTCAGCTTTTTTACTTGCTCTGTTTTAACTGTTTATTCGGTTTATCTTTTTGGTTATAAGGATGGTTTGCTTTTTGAAAAGGCGAAATGTGAGATGAGTTAATTGAAAAATAGGGTAATTTTTATGCTGTAAAACATAAAATGGGGGGGTAAAATGGACGAAATGAAATAAATTTATGATTGGGATTGTGATAGCCTGTCAATGCGGGTTCTTACAGTCTATTGCTCTAATTCCTTTTTAGAACCCGTCTCAAATAAACTGTTAAAGTATGAAAAGATCTTACCTTTTATTAACTATGTTGTGCTCTTTCGCTTCTTGCGTATTTGGGGCAAATGAAAAAGTATCAATAAGACCTTACAATCAGAATTTCGCATGGGATACAAACCTACTTGAAAATTTGGAAGGAGAAGGTATAGAATTGAAAACTAGCAATGGCCATGTTGTTAGAAAAGGTAACAAATTCGGATTGGTTCGTGATATGGACAATGATTCCAGTTCGGTTGCTACGATGCAGATTGTTCTTCTAAAGGATTCAATCGATAACACTACAATGGATTTTGCTTATGCTGATGTATATGCATATGCAGAAGAGTCTCTGAAAGATAAAAGTGTAACTCATAAACAAGGATACCTTTTGGAGGACTATTATTGTTGTGGTTATATGGGTTCCTTCCAACAAAAAAATTATCCTTTAAATGTAGGTAAACTAGAAAAAATTCAAAAAGAAGGAGATGCGTATTACACGTTTTATTTCCAAAATGAATCAAAATCAGACACTTTATGGATAAATGACTTGACTTTTAAAATGTTGGTTGGAGAAACGTATGAATTTGCACCAGAAAGTGTTTATTCTGCGGATACGACAATGGGGACTGTTAGCTTCATCCCGGGGTCGTATTATGTGGGCGAAAAAGTGAATGTCAGTGTAAAACCGAAAACTGGATATTATTTTGACAAGTGGACAGGCTCGCAAGTTAGTAGTTCTCAATATGAAGGTTTTTATATGTCGGAAAATCCTAAAACACCTGCATGTGCAAATTTCAAAGCATATAAAGGAAATATTGTCGTAAAAAGTGGAGATTCTAATTCTATTTCAGTCTATGGTACTGGATATTATAAAGATAGTACAGTTCTTGAAGCTTGTAAGGGGATGAAGTGTTTTGATGTTAGATGGAGTGATGGTTATATTGGAGATTCAAGACCTTGGAGTAAAGAAGGGAATGATACCTTGTATGTGTATATGAACAATGATAGATTGAAGCCTCATACTTTTGTGCCGAATGATTCTGTTATGGGAAGTGTAAGGGGCAACGCTGGAGGTAGATCGGTGAAAAAGTCATTCAAACCGGAATTTGTAAAAGATTCTGTTCTCTATTTAACAGCAGACCGAAAACCTGGTTACCTCTTCTCTCATTGGGAAAATGGTTTGACGGATTCGACAAGAACTATTTATTTAAATTCTTTGGATTGTGATAGCTCTTATGAGTTTGTGGCATATTTTGAAAAGGAGGATAGCCCGGAGACCTTTAGTGTGGTTGTTATCTCTGCTGATACGACTATGGGTGCTGTGAGTGGTAGTGGTTCTTATTTGTATGGACAAGATATTATGAAGCAGGCATTCCCTAAATTTGGTTATAGACTAGAAAAATGGGTGTCTTTGAAAGATAAATCATTGGATGTCGCAACAGAAAACGATACTATTGTCGCTTACTTCGTGAAAAAAAGTAGTCATGTGAGTTTAGGAGGTTCTTACTGTGAGAAAGATAGCGGAGCTGTCGACTCTATTACAGTGTCGAATATGTTCATTGTGTTGAATTTGAGAACAGGAATAGAAGACTCAACAAGATGGTCGGGCATTTATGACGTCAAGTATGGTGATACGTTAATACTTACGGCAAAGGAAACTGATAGCTTGTTTTTCGTGCGTTGGGAGGATGGAAACACCGATAATCCTAGAACTGTTGTGTGTGACAAAGACTCTTATCACTTTGCTGCCGTATATTCAAAAGAATACATTGTTGCAGACTCTTTCTTTGTAGATGTTCTATCTAATAATGATTCGTTAGGAACTGTCGCAGGTAAGGGTTGGTATAAAGAAGGTGAAAACGTCGTAATAGAAGCGATAGCAAATGACAATGCTGTTTTTGAAAAGTGGAGTGATGGTGTTGTCTCAAGTAAACGTGTCCTTAAATGCTTGGGCGATACTTCATTAACAGCGTTTTTTGGAAAGATAGGAGGAAAGACTGACAATTTGGCTGATGACGATGAATGGGAGATGGATAGTGTTGGATTAGGACATTTAAGTGCTTCTTTAGTCGTCGATTTGACCAAACTTTCTTACAATAAAGAACAAAAGAAATTCCTTACCCTTCAGGCTTCTGTAGAAATAATCCAGAGTGAAGGTTGCAATGCCTTTATAGAATGTTATGCGGATGCTGAATTGAAAAAGTATTTGGGTAAAATTGTGTTGAAGGCAAATGGAGGCTTATTTGCGGGACTTTTCGATGCTAATAATATCCCAAGTCCTTCGATGAAACCAAGCATGTCTGAACTTTATAGTGAAAGCTGCGAGTTACCAGTAAACACTAATTATTTGAAGATTGTCTTGGATGATGAAAATGCGGACTCTTATGCGGATATAGAAGGCCATTTTATGAATATGCAGGTCTCTCTGTCTCGAAAGTCTTTCAACATGGTCCTGTCTTCTTCTAACGATAATTATGGTAGTACGTTTGGAGAGGGCGAGTATTTAGGTGGTGATATTGCTTTTGTTAAAGCAGTGCCGGCTCCGGGTTATACCTTTGTGCGTTGGAACGATGACATAACGACTCCTGAGAGAGAATTCGTAATGAATGGAAATGTTTCGTTGACTGCCATTTTTGATGAAGCTACAGGTGTAGATAATGTATCGTCTTTAATAGATCCATTAGTAGATGTTTATTCTATAGAAGGATATATCATCAAAAGAAAAGTGAAACTTTCTGATGTACAGAGACAATTAGAAAAGGGATTTTATATTATAAATTCAAAAAAGATCAGAATTCAGTAGTGTCTTAAATAGAAAAGGTACAAACGAACTTCGGTTTAAACCGAGGTTCGTTTGTTGTTTATATATGGACTTGTTTGTCGTGTTTGTTCAACTCCCCAAATTATCTTACCTTTACCATCTGTAAAGATTGATGGTATATGAAACTTTTTGTTGGAAATCTCGACTATTCTGTCCAGGAGGCAGAGTTGTGTGAATTGTTCTCGCTGCATGGCGCTCCCGATTCGGTAAAGATTGTTGTTGACCGCAAGACGGGCAAACCAAAGGGCTTTGCTTTTGTCGAGTTCGAGAACGATGTGCATGCCGTTAAGTCTATACAAGACCTGAACGGACGCGAATTGTGTGGACGAAACATCACTGTAAAGGAAGCATGATATAGGAGAACGCAATATGTTAAGTATGATAGTTTATTACCATTGTAAGGATGGTAAATTGCTCGATTTCCTTACTGCAGTAGGGAAAGCTCATATAGCCAAATGCTGCCAAGGCGAACCCGGTAATGTTCAGTACGAGTATTTCCTACCATTAGATAAGCCTGACACGGTCTTACTGCTTGAAAAGTGGGAGACAGAAGAGGCGCAGAGGGCACATCTTGACACGGAAAACTTCAAGCTGTTAAGTGAGATTAAGGCTCAATTTGTCGAGTCTACCAAAATAGAACGCTATGTAGTGTGAGGTGATTGGAAAGTAGCCTGCAAGTGCTTGTTTTGAAAGAAAAAGAAAGCGTCTGGAACTTGAGTTCCAGACGCTTTTTATAATAGCGTTACTGCTAAATCAGATTACATAGCCTGAGCTACTGCAACAGCTACTGCAACCGAAGCACCAACCATTGGGTTGTTACCCATGCCGAGGAAGCCCATCATTTCTACGTGTGCAGGAACTGATGAAGAACCAGCGAACTGGGCGTCAGAGTGCATACGGCCCATAGTGTCGGTCATACCGTAACTTGCAGGACCTGCAGCCATGTTGTCTGGGTGAAGGGTACGGCCAGTTCCACCACCTGATGCAACTGAGAAGTACTTCTTGCCCTGCTCAACACATTCCTTCTTGTAAGTACCAGCTACTGGGTGCTGGAAACGGGTAGGGTTGGTTGAGTTACCGGTGATTGATACATCAACACCTTCCATGTGCATGATTGCTACACCTTCGCGAACATCGTCAGCACCGTAGCAACGAACGCCACCACGAACACCGTCAGAATACTTGGTCTCTGAAAGGATGTTCACCTTGCCAGTGTAGTAGTCGAACTGGGTCTGTACATAAGTAAAGCCGTTGATACGAGAGATGATCTTAGCGGCGTCCTTACCCAAACCGTTAAGGATGACGCGGAGCGGCTTTTTACGTACCTTGTTTGCCATTTCGGCAATCTTAATTGCGCCTTCTGCGGCAGCGTATGACTCGTGACCAGCCAAGAATGCGAAACATTCAGTCTCTTCGCGGAGAAGACGGGCTGCCAGGTTACCATGGCCAAGACCTACCTTACGGTCGTCTGCTACTGAACCTGGAATACAGAATGCCTGAAGGCCTTCGCCGATTGCCTCAGCTGCATCGGCAGCAGTCTTAACGCCCTTCTTGATGGCGATGGCTGCACCTACAACATAAGCCCACTTTGCATTTTCGAAGCAGATCTTCTGGGTGTCTTCACACATCTTGTAAGGATCGAGACCCTTAGCTGCGCAAATTTCCTTTGCCTCTTCAATGCTCTTGATACCATATTTGTTGAGAGCTGCATTGATCTGATCAATACGACGCTCGTAGCTTTCGAATAGTGCCATGTTGTGTATTATTCTTTACGTGGGTCAATATATTTAACTGCATCCTTGAAACGGCCATAAGTTCCTTTAGCCTTTTCAATTGCCTCTTGGCCGTTTGCACCGCCCTTAAGCGCATCCATAAGTTTGCCAAGGTTTACGAACTCGTAGCCGATAACCTCGTTGTTTGCATCGAGAGCCATCTTGGTGCAGTAGCCTTCGGTCATTTCCAAGTAGCGGCTGCCCTTTGCCTTGGTTCCGTACATAGTACCAACCTGGCTGCGGAGGTTCTTACCGAGGTCTTCAAGTGAACCACCGATAGGAAGACCACCTTCTGAGAATGCAGACTGTGTACGACCGTAAACGATCTGAAGGAAGAGTTCGCGCATTGCAGTGTTGATTGCGTCGCAAACCAAGTCGGTGTTAAGTGCTTCAAGGAGGGTCTTGCCTGGAAGAATCTCAGATGCCATAGCGGCTGAGTGGGTCATACCTGAGCAACCCAAAGTCTCAACAAGGGCTTCTTCAATGATGCCGTCCTTTACATTGAGGGTCAACTTGCAGCAACCCTGCTGTGGAGCACACCAGCCAATACCGTGGGTGAGACCTGAAATGTCTTTAATTTCCTTTGCATGCACCCATTTGCCTTCTTCTGGAATAGGAGCATTGGCGTGGTTAGCGCCTTTAGCAACGCAGCACATGTGCTGCACTTCATTAGTGTAAATCATAATAACAATTAAAAATTGTATTTGTTAATTTAATAGCCAGTTTCGTGTGCGGTTTTTGCTTTTATACGGGTTCCGCTCCCCATCCGCCCCTTACCTGGGTCCTCTCACCTTCTTGCTTGGGTGCTGTTCCGTGGCAGGCTCTGTTGCTCTGCCTGTAAGGCCGCGGGTGCTGCCTTCCTCTTCGCTTCTGCTTGGTGGCTGCACATTTTTCCTTCGACAACCGATAGCGGGGCCGCGGCTCTTACCGAAAGAGTGGGGTGTGGTGGCCCTTGTCGTGTCTGGGGGCTGGCTTGCGGCTACGCGGGTGGTTGTCCCTGTTTGCGTGTGCCCACAATCAGCCATTTGCAAATATAGTAAATAAATGCGTTACTTCGTTGTGCCTGCTGGCGAAAAAATGGACATTGTTATTAACTTTTGTCTCCATTTCCCCTATGCGCCTTTTGCCGCCCGTTCGAACCATACTATTTTACACTATTGTTGATAAAATCAATACTTTTGCTTGCACGAATACCGACCTAACTTGCTAACTTTGTGCTCCAAAACGAAGATGGCCTTCCTACCCTTTCTTGGTTGATACCGACAATGGCAAATTACGAACTGAACAACAATGAGCCCAGCCCGCGCTTCCAGCAGGTCCTTCAACGCTACCAAAAGGCGCTGAAGGGTGAATTGTGCGGCTTTTTCGACGAAGAAGATATGGAAGACATCATCGACTATTTTGCCGATAGCCAGCAGTTGCAGAAGGCCGAGGAGGCCGTGAACTTTGGCTTGAGGCTCCATCCGCTCAGTGTCTCCATCAAAACCCGTTTGGCCCGGTTGCTGATTTTGCAGAAACGCAGGTCTGCCGCCGCACACTTGTTGCACTCGCTTGTGCAGCTGGAACCCGAGAATGTGGATGTGATGCTCTGCCAGGCCGACTTGCTGCTCTATGATGGCCGGTCTGACGACGCCAAACGCATCTTTAAGAAATTGGTGCTGCATCCTACCGAACGTGTCGACGAACTCTGCCTGTCGGTTGCCTATGTTTATTGCGACCATAATATGTATGCCGAGGCGAAATCTTTCCTGGCTTACGGTTATGCGCATGGCGGACAGAAGAACTTCCACCTCTGTTTCCAACAGGCTATCTGTAACGAACAACTGGGAATGGTCGACGAGGCTATACGCTTCTACAATATCGTCCTCGACATCGATCCTTACAGCAACGATGCCTGGTTCAACTTGGGCCAGCTCTACTTTTCGGTGTCGCAGTACGACAAGGCCCTCGAGGCTTACGATTACGCCGCTCTGACGGGGGACAACGATTTTCAGGCCTACCTTCAGAAAGCGCATTGTTTCTTCCAGAAAGAGTCGTACCAGAAGGCGGTTGAGGCCTACCTCGACTATGCCCGCCGCGCAAACGACTATTCTGCCCCTATACATATATTTATAGGTGAGTGCTACGAACAGATGGAAAACCTCGACGAGGCTTACAACTATTTTGAAAAGGCTTCGGTGCTCGACCCCGAGAATCCCGACGGTTGGGCGGGTATGTGTGTCTGTATGATGGACCAGGAACGCTATTCCGAGGCTTTGCCTCTGGTGCAGAAGGCGCTTCGCATCAATGACGAAGTGGGCAGCTATTGGGTCTATCTTGGCGATATTTACGAGAACCTGAACGACCTACAGCTGGCGCTGAACGCCTACTCGCACGCACAAATCTATCTGCCTGATTCTGCCGAATTGAACGCTTTAATTGGCGGAATATATGTATATTTGGCAAATTTTGAGGCGGCGCTGTCTTGTCTGATGAAGGCAAAGGCAGGGGAGTCGACAAACGAGGAACTCCCGATGCTGCTTGCTGTCTGCCTCTATAAGCTGGGACAGGCCGACCAGGCTTCTGACCAACTCACACTGGCTATTCTGAAAAGTCAGGACTGTGCTAAGGCCTTTTTCGAGTTGTGCCCAGAGGCGAAGGATGACCCTCTTTTTATCAATTTTGACCATTCAAACTGAATTTTTACGATATGCAAATGACCAAGTTCTTCAAACAGTTGGCGGCTCCGGTGGTGGTGTCCGCTTTGGCCGCGCTAGTTTCCCTTTCTTGTTCTGAGGGTGAACACGACTATTACTACCGTGTTGCCAACAACACAGAGAAAACGGTTACTCTGAACTTCAAACTGGATGGAGATCCTGTTGCTTATTTCGATACAATACAGCCTGGCGACACCCATACGCTGGCCCGCAGGGGTGGCGTTACTGGCGAGGACATCTGGGATGTGGAGACTGCTGCCGAAATTTACCAGTTCTCGGCTTTGGAAGCCTGCCTCGATGGCTCTTCGTTCACCGAAAACCTCCGGTTGCGGTCGTTGTGGGGTGGTGTACAGGAAAAAGACGGCAATGGCATCTATACGCTTAGCCTCAAGCCTGATATGTTCACCATGAAGGACCATATGTATTGGTACTGGATTTATAACAATACCGGCTACACCTTCCGCTTCAATGTAGGCCCTGCTCCATTCGAGGTGGCGGCTGGTGCTCCGTTCGTTCTGGCCTTCCCGAACAGAAGCCGGTATGTGACCGATATTTACGGGACGGACGCGAATGCGCGAATTACCCAGTTCTCTATTTCGAGTGTGATGTGGATTTCTGCCACCGATACGGTTTATACTAATAACTTTAATGCTAACAGGCGTTCGGAATGGACTTTTGAAACCGCTGTCAATCCTGCCTTATACGGAACTGAGGACACGGTTGGAATCTATACGCTGACGCTCACCAACGAAATTTTTGAATAATGGCTACTTTTGGGCTGATTGGCAAGGTGCTGGTGCACTCTTTCTCTAAAAAATTCTTTACTGAAAAATTCGCCGCTGAAGGAATCGCGTCGAAGTATGAGCTTTTCGAGATGCCGTCGGCTGAGGGCTTGAAACAGCTTATTGCCGACCAACATCCGATGGGCTTGAACGTGACGATTCCGTTTAAGCAGGATGTTATACCCTTTATGGACAAACTCGACGACACTGCTGCCAGAGTGGGTGCCGTCAACACCATCAAATTCTTCTACCAACCCGATGGCTCTTATAAACTGATGGGCTTTAATACAGATGTAATCGGGTTCGAGAACTCGTTCAAACCGCTGTTGAAACCTTGGCATACCAAGGCCCTTATTTTGGGCACTGGCGGTGCCTCGATGGCGGTGGCCTATGTGCTCGACAAACTGGGTGTTGGTTACACTTATGTGTCGAGATCCCGCAAAAACGGAGGTCTGAGTTACGAGGATTTAAATGCCTCGGTGATGGCTGAATATACCGTGATTATTAACTGCTCGCCTGTCGGCACTTTCCCGAAGGTGGACGATGCGCCTTGCATCCCTTACCAGTTCGTGACCGACCGCCACTACCTCTACGATTTGGTTTACAATCCGGAGGTGACCAGGTTCTGCGCTTTGGGACGCGAACGTGGCGCTGTGGCGAAAAACGGACTTGAAATGTTGCACGGTCAGGCTGTTGCCAGCTGGGAAATATGGAATCGTGAAATGGATTTTTAATCCAACTCTAGAATAGTTAGTAAAAAGTAAGGGCTGCGATGGTTTGTCGCAGCCCTTATTCCTTTCATGGCAGTGTGTTTTTATTCTGCCGGAGTAGAATCTACTTCTATGTTGACAACGCTGAAGCCGAACGACTTGTAGAGTTCGGTTAGCTTGCTGATGCCAGACTTTTTCGCCAAGCCGAGGATGTCGTTTTTGAGGGCGTCGTCCTTGATTTGTGCTTGTGCCTTGCCCAACACCTTGGCAATCTCGTCGTGGCTCCATTTGCCGTCTTCTACGAAAATGTCGTAGTTAGAAGGATTGACAATCACGTCGAATATCTGTGGTTCTGGCAGTTTGAAGCTGATGGTGTCACCATTAATCTTATAGTCAGTCTCGGTCAGTTTCGAAAGGTCGAAACCTGCGCGCACATTGCCTTTGGCGATGATAACAATCTCGTTTTTGCTGTTAAAAATCAAACCCTTGTCGGTTCGCTCGTCTTTAACAATCGTTTCTTCGTAGAAGTGTGCGGAGGTGAACTCGGAAATCTTTTTGGTCTCTTCCACCACCAGATGGGTTTTGTCGATGACCAGACCCTTGTTGTTCAAACCGAAAATGTCTTGGGTGTACTGTAGGTAGGCGACACCAGCCACGCCAACAATAACTGCAAGAATGAATAACCACTTGATAAGTTTTAATGTGAATTTCATTTTCAGCCCTCCTTGTATTTAATGGTTATTTGTTTGAAGCCGAGCTGAGAGAGCATGGCGGTGAAGAACGAAGTGGTGTTCTTTTCTGCCTCTTTCAAAATATCGGTTTCCTTAGTAATGTCGTGCTTGATGGCAGCCTCGCCTTGCCTTAAAAGTTCGGTGCGTTCAACGGCATTGAAGTCGAAACGTGTTTTCGACACTTTTTCGTAGACCATTTTGGTGTTTTCGGGGCTGAGGTTGATGGCTAGAATTTTAGCGGCGGGCAACGTCAGGGTGATTGATTTTTCCTCCTCGTTGATGTCAGCCTTGTAGCTGTTGCTTTCGCCTAGGTCGACACCTGCTTTTACAGTGCCGCGACATTCAAACAAGATTTTCCGGTCGCCAAATTTGTACCATTCAGCCTTGTCGTCGGCTTTAATCACCTTGCAGATTTTGCATTCTACCGAGCCCAGTTCCGCACTGCTAACGCTCTGAATCTTCTGGTTGAAGTTGTCGGTAAGCGATGGCTCGTCCTTCTTGCTCAGCATGTCGCACGAGGTCAGTCCCACGAGTGATAGTGCGACGGCTGTCCTTAATAATGTTTTCATATTATTAATTTTGTGTTCTTTCTGTTGTTAAACGTGTAAAGGTAGTTATAAATCTAATAATAGCAAAGTGAGAGGTGCGGCTATGGCTGAATTCTGGCGAATGTCGAATCTGTCGTTGAGTGACGTACCACTCAACGATGTGCTGGTGTAGAGAAGCAATGGAAGATCCTATTTTTGGGGAATGGAAAAAGTTTTCGAAGATTCCCCTTGTTATCGATTCCATTTCGATTAGGACAAATCATTATTAGAGATAACGCTTGGCGGTTATTACGATGGGGAACTTCACAAAGACGTGGAAAAAGAATGTACGTTGGTAATTAAAGGATGGTCTAAAGCAAAAAGTAAGCAATTAGGAGACGAACGTTTAGAAGATATTGAAGAATTGTAGATATAATAACATGGTTGTCTCTGTCCAGAAAAAACAATTGTTCTGTACTTGAAATGGAAGTCGTTACTTATGACAAAAGATGTGTCTATTGGTATTTTGAAAATCCGACAGTCGAATTGATAGAGGAGAAAGCTGAAAGCGAAACCTAAAGTTTATAAACTAAAAAATTCAGAACCTGTACAGCAAGGCGGTAGAGAGACAGAAGTTGTGGATTCGAGAGTTGTTGTAGAACTCATATTCTCCCTTTTTGCTTTTGTCTGGGTATAATACTTCCTGCTTCCCGATGTTCAGCATACCAAAGTCGCCACCTAGCGCTACCGACCAGTGATTGTAGAACTCAAGGCCAAAGCGGAAGCCTAGACCAAAGTCGAACTTCTTATAGATGTCATCTTCAAAAGCATTGTGGTTGGCATTTATGCCATAAGAGAAATAAGGTCCAAAGTCGGTGAAAAAACGAGCCTGGTCCGACAGCGTATACCGGTAGCCAAAATGTAAAGGAACCGTTAGGTAATACAAGCGCAAATCTAGTCCTGTAGTGTCGTCGGAGTAACCCTTCATATCAAATATAACACCCGCGTTCAGGTAGAAATCTTTCTTTATCGATCGTTCTATACGTACGCCGAAGTTTGCTCCTGTAATAGAGCTGACCGTGTTGTCGATGTTTTTAACGTCTACAAGTTTGCAGTTCTGGCGTGCGAAATTGGCACCCGCCTGTATCTGGAACGACAACGTGTCGCTGGCATGCGCAGAAAAAAATACCGATAGGACTAAAAGCAGAAAACACGCTTTTTTGTGGCCAAACAATTTTAAACTCATTTCTTTTCTTTCAAAATATATCTGCTAATATACTAAATTCTGTGTATGATAACCTTCCGACGGCGGAAAAAACAGAGAAAACTGTAAGGCCGATAGTGTGCTACCTTATTTTGGTAGGCAAATACACCCTTGCCGGGTTTGATGGTGAATTGTTAAATTTTCGCTTTTCGCCATATCGGTTGTTCTAGGTAGTGTGTGCGTTTTTGGTGAACTGAGCGCCGGATATTCCACTTTTCTTTTTAAGATTCTTAACATTTGAAACATTATTTGGCATAAAAATACAATTATTCCTAAAAAGTGTCCTTATTTGTGTCCTAATTAGTGGTCTATTGAGCGGTACTCAAAAAAAATTATTAACTTTGTTGAGTTTATCTTTGTATGGATTATACGGAGCTGGAAAAGGGAATGTCTGATTTTTGAGTGCATATCCCTGGCTATAAGGAATTTATCTTATAGGAAGATGTAGTGCTTCGGTTAACTATACTGGGTTTAGTAAAACTATATATGATTAAAAAGATCTTAGTTGCCAATCGTGGCGAAATCGCAGTGCGTGTAATGCGCTCTTGCAAGGAAATGGGAATCAGCACTGTAGCAGTGTTCTCGGAAGCTGACCGTATGTCACGCCACGTGTCTTATGCCGATGAGGCTTGTTGTATTGGAGGTCCTGTCTCAAAAGATAGTTACCTTAATATCGACAATATTATAGCTGCCGCTAAACGTTTCGGCGTTGATGCTATTCACCCTGGATATGGCTTCCTTTCTGAGAATGCCACATTCGCAGAGCGTTGTGAGAAGGAAGGTATCATCTTTATTGGTGCCCCTGTCAAGGCTATGGTGGAAATGGGCGACAAAATTAACGCCCGAACCACTATGATTGCCGCTGGCGTCCCTGTCGTTCCAGGTACTCATGAAAATCTCGAAACTGTTGAACAGGCTAAGAAGCAGGCTGCCGAAATCGGTCTTCCTGTCCTCTTCAAGGCTTCGGCTGGTGGTGGCGGTATGGGTATCCGTCTGGCACGCACAATGGAAGAGGTTGTCGATGCCTATACTGCAGCAAAGAGCGAGGCTAAGGCGAACTTTGCCAGCGACTTGGTTTATATAGAAAAGTTTATCGAAAATCCTCACCATATCGAATTCCAAATTATGGGCGACAAGTTCGGCACGGTGTTGCACCTTTGCGACCGTGAGTGCTCTGTACAGCGTCGTCACCAGAAGGTGGTTGAGGAAAGTCCGTCTCCGCTCATGACCCCTGAACTCCGCAAGGCGATGGGTGAGGTGGCTGTTAAGGCAGGTAAGGCTGTCGGATATGTTGGCGCCGGTACTATCGAGTTCATGGTCGACAACAACCGCAACTTCTACTTCCTAGAAATGAATACCCGTTTGCAGGTTGAACACCCAATCACAGAAGAAGTGCTGGGTCTCGACCTCGTAAAACTTCAGATAAAAGTTGCCGACGGACAACCAATCGGTCTCAAACAGGAGGAAATCAGCCAGCGCGGTCACGCTATCGAGTGCCGTATCTGTGCCGAGGATGCTGAAAATAACTTCACTCCGGCTCCTGGCTTCATCAAGCAGCTTACCGAACCGCTCGGCATTGGTACCCGTGTAGACAGTTATGTGTATGAAGGGTACGAAATTCCTATCTTCTACGATTCTATGATTGGTAAACTTATTGTGTGGGCAACCAACCGTGAGTATGCCATCGAACGTATGCGACGTGTCCTTTACGAATATAAGATTACTGGTGTCAAGACCAATATCAGTTACCTCCGTAAGATTATGGATGTGCCTGATTTCGTTGAAGGCCACTACGATACCGGCTTCTTGGAAAAGAACGCTGACTTGCTGGCTGGCGAAAAGACTTACGAGGCTTCTAAGTCTGAGGCTGAAGATATCGCTATCTTGGCTTCTTATATGGACTATATCGTCAACCTCGACGAGAACAACACTTCCCGCACGGGCGACAACCGTCCTATCAGCCGTTGGCGCGAGTTCGGTAAGCGTGCTATGATTAGAATTTAATTTTAGAAGAAAACCCAATTTTATTATATGGAAGTTCATGTAGGTAACCGTATTGCTAATGTTGAACTCATCAGTAAGGATGGTAACAAGGTGCAGATTAAGATCGATGATAAGGAATACGACATCGACTTTATTATGGCCGAAAATGGTGTTTGCTCTATCCTTACTGGCGACGGTAAGTCGTACAACGCCGAACTTAAGCGTTCTGACGACGGACGCTCTTACCAGGTAAACACTCATTTCAATACCTATCCGGTTGAGATTATCGACTCTCAGGCGAAATACCTCCGCAACCGTAAGAAGGATGCTGGTGCAGAAACCCAAGACCACATTGCTTCGCCAATGCCAGGTAAGGTCGTTAAGATCCTCGTTAACGAGGGCGACAAGGTAAAGGCTGGTACTAGTGTTATTGTGGTTGAGGCAATGAAGATGCAGAGCGACTACAAAGTTACTGCCGACTGCATTATCAAGGCTATCCTTGTTAAGGAAAACGATGTTATCGACGGCAACCAGACTCTTATACAGTTGATGCCGGACCCTGATGCTAAGGCTGAAGATTAATTTAATTCTTAAACGAGCAAAAAAACAGAAGGTGGAGGCAAACTTTCCAACGGGTCTTTTGCCAGACTCATAGCCTTTCGCCTCTAAACTAAATATTTATGGAAAGCAGAGAGAAAAGAGTCGAGGAATTCCTCGAGAGAAATAAGCAGGCTGACCTCGGTGGCGGACAAGCGCGCATCGACAAGCAGCACGAATCTGGTAAGATGACCGCACGCGAGCGTATCAACACGCTCCTCGATCCGAATACTTTCGTCGAAATCGACAAATTCGTTATTCACAATTGTTCAAACTTCGGTATGGACAAGAAGAAGTTCGATGGCGACGGTATCGTTTCTGGTTATGGTAAGATTGACGGTCGTCTGGTTTTCGTTTATGCTTACGATTTCACCATTTGTGGCGGCTCTCTTAGCCGAACCAATGCCAATAAGATTGTCAAGGTGCAGAGAATGGCCCTTAAAATGGGTGCTCCTATCATCGCAATTAACGACTCGGGTGGTGCCCGCATTCAAGAGGGTATCTCTTCTTTGGCTGGTTATGGCGATATCTTCTACCAGAACACTATTGCTTCTGGTGTGATTCCTCAAATCTCTGTTATCATGGGTCCTTGCGCTGGTGGTGCTTGCTATTCTCCTGCGCTTACCGACTTCATCTTCATGGTGAAGGAGCAGAGCCACATGTTTGTTACCGGTCCTGATGTGGTTAAGACCGTGACTCACGAGGAGGTTGATAAGGAAGAGTTGGGCGGTGCTGCCGTTCACGCTTCTCGTAGCGGTGTTTGTCACTTTGTTGGCGAAACTGAGGAAGATACACTTATGATGGTGCGTGAACTCCTTAGCTTCTTGCCTTCTAACAATATCGAAGATCCGCTCGTTATGCCTACTCAGGATAATCCGAACCGTGTTATCGAGTCTCTCGATGAACTTATTCCTGAAGATCCTAGCAAGCCTTACGATATTAAGAAAATTATTGAGGAAATTGCCGACGACCACAACTTCTTCGAAGTTCATGCTAATTTCGCTCAGAACATTGTTGTCGGTTTCATCCGTCTCGATGGTAAGACTGTTGGTATCGTAGCCGACCAGCCTGCATTCCAGGCCGGTGTTCTCGATATCGACTCTTCCGATAAGGCAGCCCGATTCATCCGTTTCTGCGACTGCTTCAATATTCCTATCGTTACTCTTGAAGATGTTCCTGGTTTCTTGCCTGGCTGCACTCAGGAGCACAACGGTATCATCCGCCACGGTGCTAAGATTGTTTATGCTTATGTTGAGGCTTCTGTGCCTAAGATTACAATCATTACCCGTAAGGCTTATGGAGGTGCTTACATCGTTATGTCTTCTAAACATACAGGTTGCGATATTAACTTCGCTTATCCGTCTGCCGAAATCGCCGTTATGGGTGCCGAAGGTGCGGTTAACATCTTGTACCGTAACTTGAGCGATGAGGATAAGAAGAAGACTATCGAAGAATATGAGAAAACCTTCTCAAATCCTTACCGTGCAGCTGAGTTGGGCTATGTCGATGAAATCATCATGCCTTCTCAGACTCGTGCTAAGTTGATTCAGGCGCTCGATATGGCCCAGAACAAGGTACGTAGCACGCCTGCTAAGAAGCACGGTAATATTCCGCTTTAATCTGATATTTACATAGCATTTTGTTAACGGGTATGGCGAGAGAATCGTCATACCTGTTTTTTTTGTTTTTGTTTCTTTGGTCTCAAATTTTTGCTAATTTAGTGGCGGTTATTGCTTTATATACATTTTCGAACTACAATCTTTTATATTATGAGCACACGGACTGCAATCTTGCTGTTCCTTTCCTTTTTGTTACATTTCCAAGTTAGTGCTGTTTCTTTATTGACTATCGACACTGAGCAAGACAAGTATGAGGAGGGGAACACGGCGAATTATTCGTTTACTTATATCCAGACAGAAGGCTCCTATTTTCCTGATGCGATAAAGTATGCCGACGGATGGGATTTTTCCGGTATGGCTATCAGTGGGGGAAAACTGGTGGCCAAGTCCAACTATGCCGGCACAGCTGCGTTCAAACAATCGCTTGCCTTCAACTCTTTTGTCTCTTTTGCGGCGCCTTTGTCTTTTGACAATGCTTTTGTCGCTTCTGTTCGAAAGAACATGAGTCTGGGTTACGATGCTTCTATCGAGTTTCACCGTGGCAAAGAATTGTCTATCATATTGTATATAAGTGGATCAGATGTGATTAAACTCACACTACCCTTTGACTCAAACAATATCAGGGTGAATATCGATGTAAAGGACGAGGTGCTGCGTGTCTGGGTTAATACTGATACACTCGCTTCTCCGGTCCTGGTATATGACAAGTTGAGCAGGGTAGAGGGGTATTTCCTACTAAAGAACAGCCTTTTCAAGTCTAATGAAATTAAGTCATCGGGCTTCTACGATATTTCTTGCCGGTCTGATTACGCCTATGGCTTGCAATTTGTGTTGAACAAGGTCGACGGCTCCTACATCCACGATGTATTTAAAAATGACAACCGTTTGTTGCTTGACGAGTACTTGGTTTCAAACGAACTGTCGCCTAACATGCAGGCCCTAATCGATTCGTTGGGTGTTAGCATTCCCAACTTTAAGCATTCAACGAGGCCTCCCTTTTTCTCGAACAGCACCAACGACGATGGCTATTGGTATTGCGACGACCATCCTACAACCATGTTGTAGCCCATTCCTTACAGTTCCATCTTCCATATCAAGTGGCAGGAGCGGATAGACTCTTGTGGCCCCAAACTTCAGAATAAGGTTACGGTCAGGCTGTTCGGCTTCGACGACGATGCTGTGACTGCGGTTCATTCCTGTCCGTGTTCCGAAAAGACCTGTTTCCTCGACTCTGTGTTTATTAGTGCACCTGCTTCGTCTTTCTGCCAGGGTGAACACCTTGAACTGACTGCGGAACTTGTGGGCGAGGACCTCGATAAAGATGCCTTCGTATATGAATGGTCGGTCAACAATATCAAGATTCCGGAAACCGCAGATGTGCTTTCTGCGGCAGTGGCCGGCAATTATCGCGTGAAGGTAACAAAGGCCGACGACCCTCTTTGCATGGCTTCCAGCCTGCTTTTTACCGCCCGTGCCGATGAAAAGCCAGTTATGAATCTGAAGGATACTACCGGTTGTTCGGGGGCGGGGGTGGTCCTTACGGCAGTGTCTGCCCAAAACTATAGCCCGTTGTATACCTACAAGTGGAGTACCGGTTCTTCCGAATGGTTTGTCAAGGTGAAGGAGTCGGGTTCTTATTCCGTCAAGGTAAAGAACGGCCAGTGTGTCGATTCGGCTGTAGCTTATGTCGAGGTTGAGCCTTGTGTGCTGCCCTCACTCGACAGCCTCGAGATTCAGAAAGTGGTGACACCAAACGGTGATGGCGTCAACGACTATTTCTATCTGCCTGTGTTGGCAGAACGTTTTCCAAAGGCCAGAGTATCGCTCTATAACCGCTATGGGGTCCTTTTATATGAGAAGAACGCAGACGAGTTCAAATGGGACGGCACTTATTGCGGACACCAGTTGCCATCTGCCGACTATTGGTACGAGGTTTATGTGCCAGGTCTCTACCGCTACTATTTGGGGCATGTGACCCTTTTATGGCAGTAGGGGACTATACCCCTATGATGCCTGCCACTATAGGTATGGTAACCACCGACAACAGATTGGTCAGGAATGTGGCCTGTGTAATAATGCTCATGTCGCGGTTATATTTCAAGCATAGTATAGTACCGTAGGCGGCTACAGGAGTGGCTATGACAATGGTGTTGATGCGTACCACCTCTTCGTTGAAGTCCAAAAGCGAGAACAACAAGAATAGCAGGAGTGGGGCAGCAAATAGTTTGATGCCTGCCGAAAAGTATATCCGCCAGGTTCCGACCATCTTTTTCAGGGGCATTTGCGCCATCTGGCTGCCGATAATCAGCAACGATGCCGGCACGGTTATGTTGCCCAGCAGTGTGATTGGCTTGCTGATGACTTCGGGTATGTTGTCCCAACCCATAAACACAATTAGTATAGATAGATACGACGCCAGCATGGGAGTGCTGACCAGCGTCTTCCAATTGAACCTTATCTTTCCGCCTCCCGATATGAGCGCCGAGCCTAGCACAAACACAAAGAAGGTGTTCGGAAAGTTGAGTACGCTGGCATAAAATATGGCGTTAGACCCGAATATAGAGGCTACGATGGGGTAGCCAATAAAACCTACATTGCCGAAAATCATCATAAACCCGTAGATGCCTTTCTCCCCTTCTTTTGGCTTGAGTGCGTTAGGCAGGAATAGCGCAATGGGTGTTAATAGAAGGTAGGTTAGGAACCCGATTGCCAACAAGGGAAGAATAAGGTCTCTGTCTGGTAAGCGGTCGCCCATTACTGATGATAAAACAAGGGCGGGACATGTGAAATCGATAATTAGTCCCGATAGCTTCTTGTCGCTGTCTGCTGTTGTGTAGTGCAGGCGGTTGGCTACAAATCCAACCAACACTAAGGCGAACAACTCTAGCATAGTAAATGTCAGCTGTTGCATATATTTATATCCATCTCTTTTGGTGTCGCAAAGTTAAGCATTTTTGTGCGTGTTCCCCATCATAAATGCAATTATCCATATCTGCTTATTTTTAGTGCACTTTTGCTCTTTTTTGGCGCCGTACCACATCTTAATTTTGTTGTGTTAATAAAAAACTAGTAAAAATCTAAAATTTAGTATTATGAAAAAACAAAACAGTGAAAACTCGTGGCAACAGTTTGACGTAACCTTTTATAGCTATAGAAGCGACGCTGAAAACTTTATCGAATATCTGAAAGATGTGATGCAGAAAGTGGTTACCGAGGTTGAGGAGACTGAAGAAGGTCAGTTTAAACTTACCCTTTTCGATGGAAGTCCTATTTTTGCCAGGGTACATTCCGATGCCCAATATGTTAAGTCGCAAATCAGCGGTATGGCGGGCTATTTTTCGCAGGCCCCTGTTGCCAATCAAGAGGTGAAGTCTGCCGCAATCACTCAAATACAGTTGTTTAAGTATATAGCCTCTGTTTCTTTATTCTTTAATGATAATAAAGACAGATCGCAGACTTTGTACGGATTCTTATTTGATGTGGCGGAAAAGGCTGGCGCCTTTATGCTGACGGCCGATATGCGCCTTTTCGACTCTGAAAATAGAACCCTTATCGCAAAAGACGGCAGCACCGACTTCGACGAATTCTATCCCATGTCAGACAAGTCTATTGTCACTGAGATTAAGGAAGAACTGTGCGATAAGGAAAGAAGGGAACGCTCGTTGGATGTGTTACGTAAACTCGGACTCCCTTTTATTGAGAAGAAGGCGGTTCCTGTCGCTGAAAAAGCTGCTCAAATTGCATCTAAAGAAGAACTTATCCACCGTCTGGCTTGTGTGTTCACTGCCAGTGCATGTGCCGACACTTGCGTCAACTCTCCAGAGGACGCACCGCAAGATGTCGAGAATTTCAGAAACTTTTTTGAGAAGAATTTCAACATCAGCAAATACGTGTCGGAATATGAGAAACGCTACATTTCCGATCCTTTGAACCACGACAAATACCACTCAACACATACTTGGCGTTACGAGTGCTGTTACGTTATGCTGTGGGCGCTCGGCTTGGTCGATGCCAATCTCCCTTCACAGTGCTGCGATGCTGGTGAAATCTGCAAACTTATGTTCCATACCAATTTCGACGATCTTTGCGCGAAGGCTAATATGCGGAGTAATGAGGAAATTCTTGATAAACTCGACTTGGTTTATCGCATCAACTGGGCTTGTGTTGAGGCTAGAATCAAACACCAGGAGGTGAATGCGGTCGATCCTACAGTGACCTATTTCTGGCATTATGCCCTTAATTGGATTGCAGGCGTTGATGGTATAAAAGATTGGGACAAGATTCAGCCTAACACCTGATTCTTATAAGTCTCTATCTTGTTTACAGAATTAATGCTACAAATTATCGTCTAAAAATATTAACTTTTATATAAAACCCCACCCACGAAAAGTTTCTTACGTGGGTGTTTTTTTTTATTCTTTTCAGAGTAATAGTCGTATTTATAGAGTTGCACAGTCTCGAGTAAAGAATTATTTGTCAAATGCCTTGTCAAACTCGGGCAGCGCAATCTCCGGATTTTTAGCCAAGCCTTTTGTCGCCTCTTTGAATTCTTTGGTTGCTACGTATTCTGAGAGTTTAGGATGAATTTTCTTTGTCGCCCTTTTTATACTTCCGGTTGGATTGACAGTAATGAAATTTCCAGGTAATTTTATGAAGTAGGCATACGCAAAATCTTCTTCTTTAACATAGTAGTAGTATTTATCTCCAATTGTTGGGTTATTATAGTAATACGTTCCTGAACCCGTATGTACGGGTACGTTAATCTTTTCCGATAAACCTAGGTAGCCATCAATGTTTTTACCTTTATATATTCTACGTAGCAGCGTTATGTCGTACTCTTTATACAACGGGATCTCGGACAACTCTATCCATTTCAGTGGAAGAAATACTGCCGAGTCTGTCTTAGTGATAACAGAGTCGATGGTGTTCAGATCTATTTCTCCATTTGTGGTATTGGATAAGATGAACGCAGGCTTATAGTCTCTTTTTAACTTTAAATAACCTGGTATTTTCTCTCCTCCTTTAAGGTATATTTCAACGTCGTCTATTTTCTCTGTTTTCTCAGTTTTCGCATATGTATTAATGCCAATGTCAGGTTTTGTCAAGGAAAGACACTGGAAAGAATGTTCAACAGGCTGAAAAACATCTGCAACGTCTCTATTAACAGATTCAGGGCTGACTGCGGGTCTTTCTCTGAATCGATTGTGGAAACGGTTGCATCCCACTGTAAAACCTTCTATATAAGGGCTAACAACTGCAAGGAGAGGACAGACAACTTTGAAGACATCACAGACTGGTATGACGTGGAGATCGGCAGTGAGGAATACGCTGTAAGTTCTGTTGATTTCACGAATTTATCAAAAAAGAAGCGTGTGCCAAGTGAATGACACACGCTTCTGTATGTTGGAATAAGTTCTAGCTTACTTCTTGTTGATGTAGTCAACAATCCAAGCACCAACTTCCTTAGTACCGTACTTAGCACCACCTTCAACCTGAATTTCAGGAGTGCGTACGTTAGCGTCCAAAGAAGCATTAACGGCTTCACGAATCAGTTTGCCTTCTTCCTTCAGGTCGAAATACTCAAACAACATAGCTACCGAAAGAATCTGAGCCAGTGGGTTTGCGATGTTCAAGCCCTTAGCCTGTGGCCATGAACCGTGGATTGGCTCGAAGACAGGAGTGTGTTCGCCAGTAGAGGCCGATGGAAGCAGACCCATTGAACCGGTAATGCAAGAACCCTCGTCGGTAAGGATGTCACCGAAGGTGTTTTCGGTTACCATAACGTCGAAGAACTTAGGCTCTTGAATCATGCGCATAGATGCGTTGTCGACATACATAAAGTCGGTCTTTACATCTGGGTACTGAGGGGCCATTTCCTGGGCAACAGCTCTCCACAAACGAGAAGAAGCCAAAACGTTAGCCTTGTCTACAACGGTGAGGTGTTTGTTGCGCTGCTGAGCGTACTTGTAAGCTACCTTCAAAATGCGTACAACCTCTTCACGGCTGTAAGCATTGGTGTCGTATGCATAGTCAGAACCTTCCTTCTTCTCACCGAAGTACATACCGCCAGTCAACTCGCGGATGCAGATGAAGTCAGCACCTCTTACCAGTTCGTCTTTCAACGGGCTCTTGTGTACAAGGCAGTCGAAAGTTTCGATAGGACGGATGTTGGCGAACAAGCCGAGCTTCTTACGCATTGCCAGCAAACCCTGCTCAGGACGAACCTTTGCGTTAGGGTTGTTGTCGAACTTAGGGTCGCCTACTGCAGAGAAAAGCACAGCGTCGGCGTCCATACAAGTCTTGAAGGTCTCTTCTGGGAATGGGTCTCCCACCTTGTCGATAGCGTCAGCACCGCAGATGGCGTGCTTGTAGCTAACTTTGTGACCGAACTTGTTGCATACGGCTGTCATAACGTTGACACCCTGTTCAGAAATTTCTGGGCCAATACCATCACCTGGTAATACGGCAATTTTCAATTCCATACTGTATCAGTTATTATTTTGTTGTTTTTTGTTTGTCTGCTTTTGTCCGTTCGGGCTCTTGCTCATACAAGTCCTCTATCAGGTTCAGCATCTTGATGGTTGCCTTTATGGCCGATTCCATCTGGTCGGCATCTAAGCCGCGTGTGCGGTAGCTCTTCCCGTCGAAAGTCCACGAAATAATGGTTTGAACCAGCGCATCCGTCCTTCCTCCGGGTGGTATGCTTACCGCGTAGTTGGTCAGCCAAGGGAACTTGCGCTGCAACTTGTCTCGGTAAACGTGTCGCACTGCGCGTACGAAAGCGTCGAACTGGCCGTCGCCGGTCGCCGTCTCTTCGTAGCAAGTACCGTTAATCTCTATCCTGATGCTGGCCAATGGTTTCAAACCATAGCTGGTAGATACCATGTAGCTGTCGAGTTTCACTCTATCGTCGGGCGCATTGTGTTTCACAATGTCGGCTACAATGTAGGGCAGGTCTTCTTGGGTAACCAACTCTTTCTTGTCGCCCAGCTCGATGATTCGTTTGGTGACTGCCTTGGTCTGCTCTGGCGTAAGGGCGAGGCCCAATTCCTCAAGGTTGCGCAGAATATTGGCCTTTCCGCTGTTCTTTCCGAGTGCGTATTCGCGTTTGCGTCCGAAGCGTTCGGGCAGTAGGCTGTTGCAGTACAGCCCGCTCTTGTTGTCGCCATCGGCATGAACGCCGGCTACCTGGGTGAACACGCTGTCGCCCACAACAGGTTTGTTGGGTGGAATAGCGATGCCGCAATACGACTCTACAAGGTGGCTCACTTCGGTCAGCTTGCTTTCGTCGATGCTGGTCTCCACTTGGTAGTGGTCGCGAAGTGCGGCTTGCACGCTGGCTAGCGGTGCGTTACCTGCGCGTTCGCCCAAACCGTTAATAGTGGTGTGCAGACTGCATACGCCTCCCTTAACAGCGCCCATGGCATTGGCAACGGCCAGGTCGTAGTCGTTGTGCGCATGGAAGTCGAACTTTAAATCGGGGTAGCGGTCGGTCATTTGTTTAATGCCGAGGTAGGCCTCGTCGGGGGTCATAATACCCAAAGTGTCAGGCAGCATGAAGTGCTCGATGCCGCTGTCCTTCAGGTGGTCCATCATAAAGAAGACGTAGTCGGGACTGTTTTTAATTCCGTTACTCCAGTCTTCTAGATAGAGGTTGACCTTAATACCCAGCTGTTTGGCATATGCCACACTGGCCAAAATACCCTCGAGGTGCTCTTCCGGAGTCTTTTTCAACTGCTCGGTGCAGTGGCGTAGCGACCCTTTAGAGAGCAGGTTGATGCGTCGGCAGCCAGTGGCGTGTATCCAGTCGAGGCTAGTGGTGCCGTCAACGAAGCCGAGCACTTCAATCCGGTCGAGCATGTCCACCGTCTTAGCCCAATTGCAAATCATGGTCACCGCCTCCTTCTCACCCTCGCTGACACGTGCCGAAGCCACCTCAATGCGGTCTACCTTCACGTCTTGCAGCAGCGTCCGGGCTAGTATGAGTTTTTCGTGCGGAACGAAACTCACTCCGCTGGTTTGTTCTCCGTCGCGGAGTGTAGTGTCCAGAATAGTTATGCGTTTTTTTGCTTCTTTTCCCATGCTTCAATCTTATCCTTGTTCTCGAGCAGGAAATCGATGTCGTCAAGGGCGTTCATTAAGCAATACTTTTTGTAGCCGTTGATTTCAAACTTCTCGCTCTTGCCTGTTGCCAGGTTGGTAACGGTCTGGTTTGGAAGGTCAACTTTTACTTCCATCTTAGGGTTCTTGTTAATGCTGTCGAACAACTCGGCCAGGAACTGCTCGCTTACTACTACTGGCAATACGAAGTTGTTCAACTCGTTGTTCTTGTGGATGTCGGCGAAGAAACTGGAAATAACCACGCGGAAACCATAGCCGGCGATAGCCCAAGCGGCATGCTCGCGGCTAGAACCGCTACCGAAGTTTTTGCCAGCAACCAAGATGCAACCTCCGTAGGTAGGGTCGTTCAAAACGAAACTCTTGATTGGGTTGCCTTCCTTGTCGTAGCGCCAGTCACGGAAAAGGTTGTCACCGAAGCCCTTCTTGTCGGTAGCTTTCAAGAAGCGTGCTGGAATAATTTGGTCGGTATCCACATTCTCAAGTGGAAGAGGCACACAGGTGCTGGTAATTATATCGAATTTTTGTTTCATTGTTTTTGCTTTTAATTTAGGGTGGTTACTCAAATTACATCATAGTACGTGGGTCGGTGATGACACCTGTTACGGCAGCGGCAGCAGCAACGAGCGGACTAGCCAAAACGGTGCGGGCGCCTGGACCCTGACGGCCTTCGAAGTTTCTGTTTGAAGTTGATACAGAAAGTTTGCCTGCAGGAATCTTGTCGTCGTTCATAGCCAAACATGCCGAGCAACCTGGCTGGCGAAGTGCGAAACCGGCTTCTTCGAATATCTTGTCCAAACCCTCTTCTCTGATTTGTGCGTCAACCATCCATGAACCTGGAACCAACCAGCAGGTAACGCCTTCCGCCTTCTTTCTGCCCTTAACGATAGAGGCAAATGCGCGGAAGTCTTCAATACGGCCGTTTGTGCAAGAACCGCAGAATACATAGTCGACTTTCTTGCCGAGCAGGCTGTCGCCTGGCTGGAAGCCCATATAGTCGAGGCTCTTCTTGTATGAAATCTGGCCGGCAGCGTCAACAGTGTCGAGGGTTGGAATGTGCTGGGTGATGCCCATACCCATGCCCGGATTTGTTCCGTAGGTAACCATAGGCTCGATGTCGGCAGCGTCGAATGTGATATCTTTGTCGAATACAGCATCGTCGCCGCTCTTCAAGGTCTTCCAATACTCAACGGCTTTGTCCCAGTCAGCACCCTTAGGCGCGTATTCGCGACCCTTCAGGTACTCGAAAGTAACTTCGTCTGGTGCGATGAAACCGCCACGGGCACCCATTTCGATGGTCAGGTTCGAGAGGGTGAGACGGCCTTCCATTGAAAGGCTCTTAACAGCAGAACCGGCATATTCAACAAAGTAACCGGTTGCGCCTGATGTTGACATTTTCGACATAATGTAGAGGGCTACGTCTTTAGCGGTTACACCCTTCTTCAATTCGCCGTTAACGCTGATGCGCATTGATTTTGGCTTAGACTGGAGGATGCACTGTGACGCCATTACCATTTCAACCTCTGATGTACCGATACCGAATGCTACCGCACCCATTGCACCGTGGGTAGAAGTGTGGCTGTCGCCGCATACGATGGTCATGCCTGGCAGGGAAAGACCGCGCTCAGGACCTACTACGTGGATGATGCCGTTCTTTGGGTTCAACATGCCGAAGTGAGTCAAACCGAAGTCTGCAGTGTTCTTTGCCAGAGTGTCTACCTGATGGCGCGATACAGGATCTTCAATTGGCTTGTCCTGGTCGTGGGTAGGTGTGTTGTGGTCTGGCATGCAGATAATCTGGTCAGGACGGAAACACTTCAAGCCGCGCTCGCGCATTCCTGCGAAAGCCTGGGGAGAAGTTACCTCGTGGCAGTAAAGTCGGTCGATGTAGAGCTGGGTTGGACCATCTTCTACGATTTGTACTACGTGCTTGTCCCAAATTTTGTCGAATAGCGTATTCATCTTATGTAAGTTTTTGTATCTGTTACTGGATTGTGATTAATGTACGAATTTGTTGATGGCGTCGATATAGGCCTCGGCCGATGCGGCTACAATGTCGGTATTTGCCGAGAAGCCCTGGTAAGATACACCGTCGTATTCTACCTGCATGTGCACTTTGCCTATGTCGCTGCTGCCCTTGGTGATGTTCTGGATGAGAATCTCCTGGAGGGTCATCTTGCGGCTGATGATCTTCTTGATGGCGTTGATGGCTGCGTCTACAGGACCGTTGCCACTTGCTGCCGCTTCGAATTTCTCACCAGAAATGTCGAGACGAATGGCAGCCACAGGCTTGATGCCTACGCCAGATGTAACCTGGAGGTATTCAAGTTTAATGTGGTGGCTGGCGTTGCGGTCTTTGCCAGCAAGCATCAGAACGTCGTCGTCGTTGATTTCCTTCTTTTTGTCGGCCAAGTTCAGGAAGTCTTGGTAAATCTTATCCAATTTCTCTTGGTCGCTAACGTCAATACCCAGCGTCTGCAGACGGTGCTTCAGAGCGGCACGTCCGCTACGGGCTGTAAGGATAATGGAGTTGCAGTCGATGCCCACATCTTTAGGGTCGATAATTTCGTAGGTCTCTTTGTTTTTCAACACACCATCCTGGTGGATGCCCGAGCTGTGGGCAAAAGCGTTGCGGCCCACGATAGCCTTGTTAGGCTGAATAGGCATGTTCATCAGGCTGCTCACCATGTTGCTCATGTGGTGGATGTGCTGGGTGTTGATGTTGGTGTCGATGCCCAGGCCTTTGTGGCAGCGCAGAATCATAGCAACTTCTTCAAGCGAAGTGTTGCCGGCGCGCTCTCCAATTCCGTTCATGGTCACTTCCACCTGTCGGGCACCATTCAAAACACCGCTGATGGTGTTGGCGGTAGCCATGCCGAGGTCGTTGTGGCAGTGGGTAGAGATGCGTGCCTTCTCAATGCCGTCGACGTGTTCCATCAGGTACTTAATCTTCTCTCCATATTCGTTAGGCAGACAATAGCCGGTGGTGTCGGGTATGTTCACTACCGTAGCTCCGGCTTTAATAACGGCCTCAACCACACGGGCAAGGTATTCGTTGTCGGTACGGCCGGCATCTTCGCAATAGAATTCAACGTCTTCTACCAACTTCTTGGCATATTTTGTTGCGGCAATCGCACGCTCTATTATCTCTTCGCGGTTCGATTTGAACTTATAGAGGATGTGTGAGTCCGAGGTGCCGATACCAGTGTGGATACGCTTGTTCTTTGCGTATTTCAAAGCCTCGGCAGCCACGTCGATGTCCTTCTGAACCGAGCGGGTCAGCGCACAGATGGTAGGCCATGTTACGGCCTTTGAAATCTCAACTACCGAATTGAAGTCGCCGGGACTAGAAATCGGAAAGCCTGCCTCAATAACGTCAACACCGAGTGTCTCCAAATTCTTGGCCACTTCAATCTTTTCTACGGTGTTTAACTGACATCCTGGGACTTGTTCTCCGTCTCTCAGGGTCGTGTCGAATATGTACAGTCTGTCTGACATAATGGTATATTTTTTTAATTTGTTCTTTGTTAGGCGCTTAACTTTTTACGGCAATTCGCATATAAATGAGAAAAGCCTTTCTCATTGGGAAGTGAGAAAGGCTTTGTCTTGTATGGTATGTATAGCCACAAATCTCACTTCCCCTTGCGTTGCAAGAGAATTAGTAGGGTGAGGTGTAGTATGGCTATAATTGTTCTCATTTTAATCGCTTTTTAAGTTTCGCTTATTTACACTACAAAATTACTGAAAAATATGTTGTTAAGCAATATTCTTGACTTATTTTTCTTGTTGCTTTGTTTTTAAACTAGTAAATTAAAGCCTTTAAAAGTTACGATTTGTAGAAAATAGCGTGCTTTAAGTTATGATTTATTGTTTTATATCGCTTTTTACGCCCTTAAAACTTTAGATTGTTACTTTTAAGGGATTTTGAAAAAATGTCATTTTTTTGCAGAGCAACTTCATTTTCCCGTTAGAAATGGTGAAAAATCCGCAGTTTTGTCTGGTTTCTGCTGTTAGATTGTTAGCAAAATACGTTTTTGACTTTGTCTTTTACTGTTCGCTAGGTCTGATGTAGGTGAATTGTGGCTTCGACTCGTGGTGGTTGCAGTCGTGGTGGTCGCAAGCCTCACCATTGTCGGCCAAAGTACCATCAAGATAGCTTTGAAGCACATCTTCCACTTTCCCCGAGCAACCCCTTACTACGCTTATACCATGCTCGTTTAGTTTGTTGAAGGCTCCATTCCCCATGTTTCCAGCCAGCATGATGGTTATACCCATCTCTTGCATAACGCTGGAGATGTTCGATTTGCATCCGCATTCCTGTGGCGAGTCCAAACGTTCGCAGCTTTCAATCTTGTTATCGTCATTTACGCGAAAAATGGTGTAATGGTCGCAGTGCCCGAAATGGTTATCTACCATCCCGTCGACGGTTGGTATGGCTATAAGTCTCATATTTTGTATAATGTTAGTTTTTTTGTTTGCAGGTAAAGTTACGCTTTTCCCCGCACCTCTGCAATTCTTGAGCTTCACCTTCTTTTTGTTTCGTAATCTAGTGGGAAATAATTCGTGGGAAATATTTTTGTATATATGTTAATAATAATTTACTTAAATATTTTTAATGAACGATGGATTTGCTTATCTTTGCAACAGAATAAAAGATTATAGTTAATCTATTAAGTTAAACGGAAATGTGTCAAAAACTCTAAACCTATTAATTGTATGATGATCTTGTGTGTTATTATGTAACCCTGTAATTTCTAACTAGTGTTATGTTTTTGCCTAGGACGTATCTCTTTTATTCTGAGGTGTATCAGTTTTGATGCACCTTTTTTAGTATAATGGGGTAGTGCAGGGTTTTGATGCACTTACTCTCTTTGGGTTGCCTTTTTCGGTCTGTGTACTATATTGTCGGGGACTTCGTAGAGAATGTTTTGTGCAGATAATATGCAGTTATTTCCGTAAATAAGTGGCAAAAATGCGCTAGATTTGCCTTTTTTCTTTTCGTTTTGTTGTTTTCTAACCAAAAAATTCGGTAATTTGTCAAGTGCTTTTATAAAAGCAAGTTTAGAGCTAGGCTTATAGCCTTTAATTTCATACACTATGTATTTCAACGAACGAATAGAAACCATGGAGCGCCTCCAGTTGCGCCAACTGCAAAGTGAAAGACTGGTTAAACTGGTGAAATATACTTACGACAATGTCAAGTTCTACCGCGAGCGTATGGACGAGGCTGGCGTAAAACCAGAAGACATAAAGTCTATCGATGACATTAGCAAACTGCCTTTCATGAAGAAACAGGATCTTCGCGACTATTATCCTACCGATACTTTCGCTGCTCCTATGAAGGATATCGTGCGTTTTCATGCGTCAAGCGGTACCACTGGCAAACCTATCGTTGCCGGCTATACCCAGCACGACCTCGACTGCTGGTCTGAGGGTGTTGCCCGTTGCCTGACCGCTTATGGTGTTACGAAGGAAGACGTTGTGCAGGTGTCTTATGGCTATGGCCTATTTACTGGTGGCTTGGGTGCGCACGATGGCGCCCAGAAGGTGGGTGCTGCCGTTCTGCCTACCAGCAGTGGTAATACTTCGAAACAGCTTTTGTTGATGAAGGATTTGAAGACTTCTGCTTTGTGCTGTACTCCTTCTTATGCCCTTTATCTGGCTGAAAGTATTGAAAACGACCCTAATATTGATGTCGATAGAGACCTCCATCTTCGCGTAGGTATTTTTGGTGCAGAACCTTGGACCGAAAACATGCGTAAGGAGTTGGAAAATAAGCTTAAGATTAAAGCCTACGATATTTACGGCTTGACCGAAGTTTCTGGTCCTGGCGTGGGTGGCGAGTGCGAGTATCAAGACGGCACACACCTTTGGGAAGACATGTTCTTCCCTGAAATTATCGATCCGGTTACGTTGCAACCTGTAGAACCTGGACAAGAGGGTGAGCTTGTGTTCACCACTCTTACTAAAGAAGGTATGCCGGTTGTCCGCTACCGTACACGTGACCTTACCCACCTTATTTACGACAAGTGCCGTTGTGGCCGTACAATGGTGCGTATGGGCCGTATTTTGGGCCGTAGCGACGACATGCTCATCATCCGTGGTGTGAACGTGTTCCCTTCTACTATTGAAAGCTGTATTTTGGAGCTTCCTGAGTTTACCGGACAGTATTTCGTTACGGTTGACCGTGTGAACAATGTCGACACTTTCGATATCGAAGTGGAACTCCGTCCTGAATTCTACGGCGAGTCTATGGATAAACTTTTGCATATTAAAGACCGTTTGGTTGGCCGTTTGGTCAGCGTGCTTGGCATCAAGCCTGTGGTTCACATCGTCGAACCAAACAGCATCGAACGCTCTATGGGCAAGGCAAAGCATGTTTTAGACAAGCGTAATCTTTCTAAATAAAAATCCTTTTAATTAAATAACTCCTACTTATGATTATTGATCAGTTGTGCGTCTTCTTGAACAATTCGGTTGGACGTATCTCCGAAGTTACTTCTTTGCTGGGTGCGGCTGGTGTCAACCTGCAGGCCTTCACTTTGAGCGAAAGTAGCGATTTCGGTATATTGCGCCTTATTACTGATAATAACGACAAGGCCGTCAAAGTGCTTCAAGAAAAGTCGTTTGCCGTAACAAAGGCCTCTGTTTGCTTTGTTTCTATGGACGATACACCAGGCACTTTGTCTAAGTATATCCAGAAAATTTCAGACGCTGGCATCTCTATCGAATATATGTACGCTTTCTCGCAGGGCGACAAGGCCAATGTGGTCATCTGCACCGACGATATTGAGGGCTGTAACCGAATAATATCTGATTGCGCTAAATGACTTTATTGGAACGACTGAACAGAGACGACCGGTTTGCTACGGGCATTGGTGCGCGGCTTACTGAAATACGCGAGGGTTATGCCCGCGCCGAACTGACGGTGGAGGAACGGCACCTCAATGCGGCTGGTGTCTGTCAGGGTGGTGTGCTGTATACGCTTGCCGACCTGAGTTTTGCAGGCGTAGCCAACTGCCACGGCATCCTTTCTTTAGGCATCTCTAATACGGTCACCTTTATCAAATCGGCAAAACTGGGCGACCATCTTATTGCCGAATGTGTTGAAACGGTAAACCATTACAAACTGCCGTACTGCGATATTAGGGTGAAGAACCAAGATGGCGAGATACTGGCTACGTGTACAGGACTGGCCTACCGGTTGAAAAAAGAAATGGAGTTTGACGGACTGATGTGATTTTTGAGGTCTGCTCTAGTGATAAATAATGCCGATAACTTGCGACCGACGTCTAAACGGATTTTGCTGGTTGTCGGCATTTTTTATGCCTCCTTTACAGACCTGTTTTTCTGATTAATTCGGCCTTTTTTTGCTTTTGGAAGTTCAAAATTCGTTCTAGATTCTCCTATTTTTCACTAACTTTGTTTTAAAATTATATAATGTAATAAAAATAGAATGGAAAAGAAACAAAGTATCGATACGCTCTGCGTTCAAGAGGGCTGGAAACCGAAGAATGGCGAGTCTCGCCAATTGCCAATCTATCAGTCAACTACCTTCAAGTATGACAGCACTGAACAGATGGCCGACTTGTTCGACCTGAAGGCAAGTGGTTACTTCTATACCCGTTTGCAGAATCCGTCAAATGATGTGGTTGCAGACAAAATCGCAAAACTCGAAGGCGGTGTGGCAGGTATGCTGACCTCATCGGGCCAGGCGGCTAACTTCTATGCAATTTTCAACCTCTGCGAGGCAGGCGACCACTTCATCTCTGCCGC
Organism: Bacteroidales bacterium UBA3297; assembly: GCA_002362105.1. Lineage (GTDB taxonomy): Bacteria > Bacteroidota > Bacteroidia > Bacteroidales > Paludibacteraceae > Physcocola. Next base: position 74,245 of record DETD01000018.1, on the reverse strand, counting down.
TTCCATCTATGGTGGCACGTTCAACCTTTTCGGTGTTACTATGAAGAAGTTGGGCATTGAGGTTACTTTCGTTGACCAAGACGCTCCTCTAGAAGAATTGCAGAAAGCTTTCCGTCCGAACACCAAGTGTGTGTTTGCCGAAACCATTACCAATCCAACACTTAGCGTTCTCGATATCGAGAAGTTCGCCAAGTTGGCGCACAGCAATGGAGTGCCTTTGATTATGGACAACACATTCCCTACACCATACAACTGCCGTCCGTTTGAGTTCGGTTGCGACATTGTGACCCACTCAACCACCAAGTACCTCGACGGCCATGCCAACACTGTGGGTGGATGTATTGTAGACAGTGGTAACTTCGATTGGGATGCGCATGCCGACAAGTTCCCTGGCTTGACTGCTCCAGACCCTTCATACCATGGTTTGGCTTACAGCAAGGCTTTCGGCAAGGGTGCTTTCATTGTAAAGGCTACCGCACAGTTGATGCGTGACTTCGGTTCTATCCAGAGCCCAATGCACGCGTTCTTGTTGAACAACTCTATCGAGACCCTCCACTTGCGTATGCCTCGCCACTGCGAGAATGCGTTGGCTGTTGCCGAGTACTTGAAGAAACACCCTAAGGTTGATTGGATTAACTATCCAGGCTTGAAGGACAGCAAGTATTACGATTTGGTACAGAAGCAGTTCCGTAACGGACAGACCTGTGGTGTGGTTACCTTCGGTTTGAAGGGTGGTCGCGACGCTGCTATCCGCTTTATGGACAGCCTCAAGCTGGCTGCTATTGCTACACATGTAGCCGACGCGCGCACTTGCGTGCTTCATCCGGCAAGCCACACTCACCGTCAGTTGAGCGATGAACAGCTCCGCGCTGCCGGCATCGATCCAACCCTTATCCGCTTCTCGGTGGGTATTGAGGGTGCTGAAGATATTATTGCCGACCTCGAACAGGCATTGAAGAATGCTTAATACAATCTGTTCTGTTTCAGAACGGATTTAACTACTATAATCCCAGAGCGAGTTTCACCGCTTCTGGGATTTTTTTATGCCTGAAGTTCGAAAAAAATGAATAATTAGCGTGTCTGCTCTTCATTAATAGGCGCTTAACTTGGTCTTTTGATTTTTCAATTACATTATTCTTCTTATATTTGTATAATTATTTTTTTTAATAAATGAAATTGTCGTCTCCTCAGGCCGAAGCATATGGAAAAGATTCAATGCCGGCCCTCGAAGCCCAGCGCTTCGCCCAGTTTATCGCTTGGAGCCCGGTTGTGTTCCAGGTGACTAATGTGATGGTAAAATGGGGTATCTTTACACTTCTTGCCGACAATAAGAAAGGTCTTTCTATTGACGAAGTTGCGGAAATTAAGGGTATTTCTCATTATGCAGCACAAATATTGCTTGAAGGTTCTTTGGTTATTGGTACCGTGTACTTGAACGAAGAAGGCAAGTTCTGTGTTACAAAAGTAGCCCGTTTCTTCTTGCACGATGGTATGGCACTGCGTGACCTGAATTTCAATCACGATGTTAACTACTTGGGCCTCTTCTCGTTGGAAGAAGCCTTGAAAAACGGTAAACCAGAAGGTTTGAAAGTGTTCGGTTCTTGGCCAACTATTTATGAAGGTTTGTCTTCCCTCCCAAAACAGGTGCAGAAGAGTTGGTTCGGTTACGACCACTATTATTCCGACAACTCTTTCCCCGAGGCTCTAGAACTTGTTTTTAGCCGCAAGCCGAAGTTTTTGCTCGATGTTGGTGGCAACACGGGACGTTGGGCGGTGCAGTGTATCGATTACGACCCTACTGTTAAGGTGACCATTATGGACCTGCCACAGCAGATTGAACTGATGCGACAGGCTACCAACTGCCATGCCGGTTGTGAACGTATTGGTGGATATCCGGCCAACTTGCTCGACGACAGTCAGGCATTCCCTACCGGGTTCGACGCTATCTGGATGTCGCAGTTCCTCGACTGTTTCTCGGAAGAGCAGGTGGTTAGCATCCTTACTCGTGCGGCTAAGTCGATGTCTGCCGATTCCCGTCTCTACATTATGGAAACCTTGTGGGACCGTCAGCGTTTTGAAACTGCCTCGTTCAGTTTGGCTATGGCCAGTGTTTATTTTACTGCTATGGCTAACGGTAACAGTAAGATGTTCTTCTCGGAAGACCTCTTCCGTATGATCAGTCAGGCAGGCCTCGAATTGGAAGAATGCCGCGATGGCTTGGGCTTGGGTCATTCCGTTCTTATCTGCAAAAAAGCATAATTTTTTATTTAATAATAATCTTTTAGGGGGATGGATTCGTCCCCCTTATTTTATACCGGTATGAATAGTTATTATGTCAGTCGTGGGAAAAAGATGTTTGGCCCCTACGAACCCAGTCGCTTGGCTGAATTGGTTAAAATAGGACAATTGTTGAAACAGGACTGTGTGATAGAAGAGACGCCTAGCAGCAACTCGGTTACAGACAAGAAAGTGTCGGTTGGCGATGTCCTGAAACTCCATCAAATAAAGGTGACACCCGAAAATGAGGGCTCCATACTGGAGCAGGCGCGGAATATCGGCTCACGCATCTGGTTCAGCCGCGATATATTCAAGTGGTCGGAAATAAGGAAAGACTCCCGCCTTATGCTTTTGGGTATTATAGGATTGGCCCCTTTGGTGGGTATGCACCTACTGCCCGATGTCGATTTGGTGACTTTCTATGCTATTGCCCTTTACTTCTCGCTTATTTGGGGCGCATTCTATTACTATATGTTCAAGACCAAACAGGTAGATTTTCGATTGACAGCCTGGCTCTTCTTTGCTGTTCAAATTCTTATGTTCTTCGTGTGGTCGCTGGGCATAAACCGCTTGAATTTCTTTTATGCGTTAGTAGAAAACGAAGGGTTCTTGTCGAACAGTCTGGGCTATGTGCTGGGTGTGGGTGTGACGGAAGAACTCGTCAAAGCAATACCGCTGATTTTGGTCGCTAACCGCTCTAAAGTCCCGTTGGTACCGCAAACCATGGTCTTTTATGGGGTGATGTGTGGAATTGGATTCGGCGTTTACGAGGGAGTAGAATACCAGATGGAGGTCAACCGACAATTAGATTACAACACCTCGTTCTTTATGAATATAGCGCGTCTTACCAGTCTGCCGTTCTTCCACTCCATGTGCAGTGGCTTGGCGGGTTATTTCATATCGTTCGCTGTCTTGAAACCGCGATACCGTCAATTCCTCTATTTTTTGGCGATTGCCCTGCCGGCAGTAATGCACGGACTTTACGATACGTTCGCCGAATCGGTCCTTTCGCTGTTCTTTGGCGTTAGTGTTGTCTTACTGCTAAATTATTATGTGAATAACGATAAGGCTGTACAATCGGCCCTGAACGAGTGATATTTTATTTGCGTATCTCAAGGCGCATAACATAAACAAACTCTCGTCTTGCCAATAATCGTAGACAGGACGAATGGCTTGACAAGAAAAAGGCAGGGATTTCTGTAGTCCCTGCCTTCTCTATTATAAAGCGTGCTTGCTGTTATCTGATGAGAATTTTCTTACCGTTCACAATATAAATACCCGACTTTAACTGTTGACTGAAGGTGTCGCCTTCTGCTAAAGAGCGGTTTACAATATGTGCTCCAGTCACAGTGTATATGTCTAGCTGACAGTTTTTCAGGGCTGTTGCGTAAATTGTTTGACCGATAACCTCTATGCTGATTGGCTGGTCAGCTAAAGTCGTACTCACTGTTGTTATGGTTCGGCTCATGACATCGGAGAATAGGAAATCGTCGTTGATGTAGACGTTGAAGTAGAAACTGTCGGTAGGTGTTACCACAGAGTAGTCGACTAGTTCTATTTCTAGAGGGTCTAGTTGAACAGCAGTCGTTCCGACTTCTTCTTCTGTTCCGTTCTTTTCTTCGTTGATAGTTACTTTTACATCGAATTTATGCTTGTTTTTTGAGTGGTTCATAATAATGATGAAACCTTTCAACGTGTCTCCGACATTGTTGTACGATGGATATACGTTGTAGAAGTTTATACCTAAGTCATTCTCATTCTCTTTCCTTTCTAATTCGCCAAATGCTATGTGGTTGTTATTGTAGTCAGTTAAGACATAGTAGGTGAAGGTACGACATTCTGTTTTGACTCTGTATTCTTTCGTTTCTCCTGGCTTTATGGTTACATTTTGGCGGTTTGTTGTATAGCCGTCTTTGTCGGTAACTGTAGCGGCTATATCGCCGCTGTATATGGCGTCTCCTGAGTTCGTCAGGGTTATACTGAACACGGTGACTGGTTGGTTTAGCTCGTCCTTGCCGATGGTGTCGACGGTGAGTTTTCCTGCCAGTTCGTACTTCTTATTTCCCTTTACCCAGAACCCGTTTTTAATAATGTTTTCCTCTTTGTCAACTAGCCAATAGTAAGTTGTGTCAGACTTGGCGGTAAACATGGCCTCCATCGTATTGGTATTTTTTGCCTCTACTGTTACAGCTGCCGCATAGGAATAGTCCTTTGGCATGCTTTCCACAGAGTTGGTCATTAGGTAGAGGTCGCCGTAGTATTCCTTCTCACCATTGTTTTTCAAGTCAATTACGAGGTAAGAACTGTGTCCTATATTGTTGTAATCGATGTTGGTGATTTCGGCTTCAAGTTCGTATCCGTTGACAATTACCAATTCTCCGTTCTTGACGGTGAAAGTGATAGAAACATTGTTATAGCCTTCGCAAGGAGTCCAGTTTATACGGTTTGTGCTTTCTATTAGTCCCAACTTGTAGAATTTTCCTTCTTCAAAGTTGGAGGTATTAATAGGGGTGGCCTTTGTCTGCTGGTATTTTTTAGCAGCGTCAATCATCGCGTTCATTTCCGTATTCACCTTTACCACCTTCCCATTCTCATCAATGTAGCCTGTTGCCAAATATACCTGTGTGTCGGTAGTGTAAGGGTTGGCGTATGTGAATAGCAATTGGTGTTTCCCATCTACCACCTTGTGTTCTACTTGGGTTGAAATTACATTGGTAGATGTGCGCTCGTCTTTTATACCGTTATCGGGCGTAATGCCAATGATGATGGCATCGTCTCTCGTGTAGCCGTCGTTCGACGAACTGGCTCCCACCATGCTGTTTGTGTTAGGGTTTAACAGTGTCAGGTCGTAGTAACCATCGTATTCGCCCTCCCAACCCCAGTTGATGTGGAACATGCCGTCGTTGTCGACACCGTCGCAAATGAAGCGGTGTCCGCTCTTCATGGTTGAACCCGAGAACATGACAGGCCTTTTCTCTTTCAACTCAGAATAGATAAGGTCGTACCATTCTTCCAGTGTGAAAGAAGAGCGGTAGGCAATTCTGATGAGGTCGGCATCGTAACCGAAATAGCGTGGCAGTTCCAATACACCGGAAAGTCCCGATGCCGACTGGCCCTTCATATAGTCGGTCATCATTGCTTTTCCTACTATGCTTAGCAATTTTGAGACTTCCATGCCGTTTGTATAGCTGTAGCCGTCTATATATTTCTCAAGAATCTCGTTCCAATTTATAGCAGTTCCTTTCTCCACGTATGGCATTTTTATGCTTTCGGTGCTTGTTATATAGCCGGGTATGGCCTCGGTGGTGGCGGCGGGGTAGTTATAGTATTTCATTATTTGGCCGATGGCAGTGGCTACGCACCCGGTTGGAGCTACTTCACCATCAATTGATGGACTGCCGAAGTCGTAGGGATCCAACTGTCCCCAGCTGATTTCTCCTAACAGAGGCTCGATGGCGCATCCGGTCATTTTTGACACTTTCAAGCCGTCGGCATTGTGGACTTTCCCCTCCCTTTTCAGTTGTAGGTTCCCCATGTTTTTGAAGTAGGTGCTGAGGAACTCTTCCAAATGTTCCGCTTCCTTTTCTGTCAGGTGCTGGTTCTTGTTGTAGACCAAAAGGGCTGGTGTCTGCTCTTTTGCCGATATTACAGCGAACCCTCCGTTCGTCCCCTTGAAAGTGTAGTAGAGGGTATCGGCTCCTTCCGTCTTGACATCGGAAAGGGTTATACTCAAGGCGTTTGGTAGTGTCTTCTTGGCTATGGTTTGGGCTTCTGTTGCCGTGCGGTTGGCCAACGCTGGGCCGTTTGCACATATAAGGCTAAATAGGGCAACAGATATCAGTGCTGAGTTTTTCATAAGCAATCCTATTTATAAATGAGTATAGCAAATATAATGAAAATGAAGAGATAGCCAAATTTCCAGCCTCTTTTTATAGCCCCGTTTCATTCTTTTCTTGTTGTTACTGTGTTTCTGAACGGACCCTGAAAATAAAAAAGCGTTTCCTTTCTCAAAGAAACGCTTTGAAGTAACTAAATATCAAATAAATGGTTAAAATGAGGTCAGAACCAAGATTTGTGCCGAAACAACCCGCAAGAACATGCTGAGCGGGTAGACGGTAGAGTAGGCTACCGATGCCTGGTCGGTGCTGCAGATGCTGTTGCTGTAGGCGAGTGCTGGCGGGTCGGTCAGTGCACCCGATATCATGCCGGCCAGTTGGAAGTAGTTGACTTTGAAGATGAAGTGCCCGATTAGTCCCACTGTTATAATTGGAACTACCGTCATTACGAATCCGTAGAGTATCCAGCGGTAACCGCCATTCAACACGGTGTCTACAAATCCTTCTCCGGCTCCTATCCCCACTGCTGCAAGAAACAGGGTTATACCTATCTGGCGCATTAGCAGATTGGCTGACGAGGTGGTGTAGGTTACCAGTTTGAACTTTGTGCCGAATTTTGAGACCAGAATCGAAACAATCAGCGGACCACCTGCCAGTCCCAGTTTGACAGGTACGGACATGCCTGGAATGAAGAAGGGAATGGAACCTAACAACACGCCTAACGCTATTCCGAGGAAGACGGCCATCAAGTTCGGCTCGTCGAGTTTCTTGACCGAATCGCCTACCTTCTGCTGTACTACCTTTACGTGTGCGGCTTCGCCTACTACCGTTAGCCGGTCGCCCAATTGTAGCACCAGCCTCGGGTCTGCCATAAGGTCGACGCCTGCACGCTTTACTCTTGAAATATGTACATTATATTTGGTCCTGAGGGCCAGTTTGCCGAGTTCGGTCCCGTTTATTTCCTGATTTGTCACAACAATCCTTTCACAAACCAGTGTGTTTTTGTCCATTTTGTCCCATTCCTCGGTTTCCATCCCTTCTATCTTTTTGCCGATAATCGCTTCGAAATAGGGTGTTTCTTCTGGAGCCAGCACCACAAAAAGTCTGTCGCCTTTGGCAACGGCCGTGTTTTCGTTGGCCAGCTCTATTTTGTTGTCGCAGGTGTGCTGTATGCGTGTAATGATGGCTTTTCTTCCCACAATGCGCTGTATCTCTCCCACAGTCTTGTCGTAAATGCCGCTATTCTGGGCTTCGAAGGTGATGGCTGTAACGGGTTCGTTACCGGCATTAGAGGGGTTTTGTAGCTTTCTGTTCTCTTCTTCCAGATTGATTCTGAAAATGTAACGGAATGCGACAATTGAGCCGATGATTCCGACCACACCCAACGGATAGGCAACGGCGTAACCGCTGGCGAAGTTCGGATTGCTGACTCCGTTTGTCATATCGCTGAATGTTTGCTGGGCTGCTCCCAGTCCGGGTGTGTTGGTTACCGCACCGTAAAGAACTCCAATCATGGCGAAAGGGTCTTCGTTGGTAATAAGACCGACCAGAAGGCAGGTGGCGCCTGCCAGCAAAATGGTGGCTGCCGCTAGACCGTTGAGTGTGAGGCCGCCGCTCTTGAACGATTCGAAGAAGCCGGGACCCACCTGTATGCCTATTGAGTAAATGAACAAGATGAGGCCGAATTCTTTGACAAAATGACTGGTCGTGGCGTCAAGTACCAATCCGAAGTGTCCGAATACGATGCCTACAAACAGAATCCATGTTACTCCTATTGAAATGCCGCCTATCTTAATCCTGCTTAAATACAGCCCGATGGCTATAACTAATGCTACCAGTACTAGGGAGTGTGCCACACTTGGCGTGAAAAGTAGGTTCTCTATCCAACTCATACAGTTCTTTCCTTATTTAAACCAATTGTCTATCTTGTTCTTGATGAAGATTTTGTCCGACAGTATTTTTACAAATTCTTTCACCGCTTCTTTCCTGTAGTCTTCTTTCAAAAGTTGGCACGACCCTTCCATCCGGCTTCCCTCTTCGTCAATCGGAATGGCGACAAGGTCGCTTTCTGCCTCTACGGCTGCGCCAGACAATACGGTAAGGAACATACCTTTCCTGACTAGGCGGAGTAGGGGGGAAACTAAGTTTAACTCGGTTCTGACATCTAAACGGATGTCTTTCCCTGCCAGCAGACTGTCGAGTACCTTGCGTGCGCGCAGTCCTTTGGCAGGCATCGCTAACGGGTACTCCGACAGTTCGTTCAATGTTATGCTGTTTTTCTTTGCCAATGCGTGCGTCTTGGGTACAATCACCGACAAGTGGTCTTCGAAAAGCGTGTGCGACTGCACTTGCGGGTAGTCGGCCAGCGAAGGTCTGTACGACAGGACAAAGTCTACATCGCGCTTGATGAGCATCTGCATCAGTTCGCTCATGGTCTTGTAGTAGATGTTGACTTTTATGCCGGGGTAGGTCCTGCAGAAAGTTTCTAGTGCTTCTGTCATCACCAGACTGAACGAATGGGTCACTCCTATGTTTAGTGTTCCGCACCGCATTTCCAGCAAGTCGTTCATATGGGCGATGCAGTTGTCGGCGTTTTGCAACGTTTTCAGCGCATGCGGCAATAGTTCCTTCCCGGCTTGGGTGAGCGATATTTCGTGGGTGTTGCGGTGGAACAGGGTGACGTTCAACTCCTCTTCCAGTTGCTTTATATATTGCGAGAAAGAACTCTGGTTCACGCAAAGCGTTTTGGCTGCTTCACTGAAATTCAGTAACTCCGCCGCTTTTACAAATGCTTTTAGTTGTCTTAGTTCCATAATATAGTTGATGTTCACAACGCAAATTTACGGTTTGCGAATGGCTTGGAATAGTTTTTATTAGTGTAAGTTTTATATACGGTATTCGTTTTTTGCATATACCAGCCGTTTTGCTTTCCGTTTTTTGTGCTCGTTGTTATCGGAATTTGCTCATATAGCTATCGTAACAAACACTAACAAACGGTTGGCAGGAGAGTGGACGCTATCTAACTTTGCATCGCAAGCCAAGGAAAACGGATGCAAGAATCCGTAGCCGCCTTGCACCGAAACAGAGTGTTTAACAACAAAAATATAGTATTATGACATTAGCTTTTATTTTCGCAGCATTGTTTATTTTCGCCGCTTACTACAAAATTGTACGTATTAAGAAGTAATTGCCTCTTTTGGGTGGACGAATATGCGCATACACCCCGGTAGGTATTTCCTGCCGGGGTGTCGTGTTTATTTCAGGGTGTTGTGCTTTTTATTTCAATTTTCGGTCCGAATGTTGTTTTTTTAGTGCAGAATTGTTTCTAACGAATTGTTTTTTATATGTTTGTGCTGTTGATGTTGTTGCATCTCTATTCAGCATAACACGAAATTAAACACAATATACGTATGAGGAACTTTACTAAAAACTGCATGTGCAGCCTATTGGGGCTGTTGTCTTTATGTAGCCTGGCAGTCCCTGCCAGTGCGGCCTACCCTTCCGGGTCTCCTGTAGCGGTGAACGGTAAACTTCGTGTCTCTGGCACCAAAATGGTGAACGAGTGTGGGTATACGGTGCAACTGCACGGCATGAGCACACACGGCCCGCAATGGTTCCCCAATTGCCTGTGCCAAGAGGCTCTGCAAACAATGGTCGACGACTGGAATATCAATATCTTCCGCTTTGCCATGTATGTGCAAGAACAGGGATATATTACCAATCCGTCGAAGTGGCGTTCCGAGATTGACAAGTATGCCGATATCTGTGAACAGTTGGGTATCTATTTCCTTATCGATTGGCACGTGCTGAATCCGGGTAACCCGAATGTCAATTTGAATGAAGCGATAGAATTTTGGGACTATATGTCAAAAAAACACGCTTCGAAGAAGCATATTCTCTACGAAATCTGTAATGAGCCTAATGGTGTTCAGTGGGGTACGGTTAAAGAATATGCCGAAAAAATTATCTCTACCATCCGTAAAAACGACCCGAACACCATCATTATTGTGGGTACTCCTACTTGGAGCCAGGATGTTGATGCTGCTTCGCAGAACAAACTCTTTGATCCGAATGTGATGTACACCCTCCATTTTTATGCGGGGTCGCATGGCCAGCAGTTGCGCAGTAAGGCCGAAACTGCAATGCAGAACGGTTGCGCTATTTTCGTTACCGAGTGCGGTACTTCTTCTGCCAGTGGCGACGGCTCGTACAGCCCCGATGCTATGCGCCAATGGGTGAATTGGATGAACCAGCACGAAATAAGCTGGTGTAACTGGAGCTTTGCCGACAAGGGTGAGGTGGCATCTGCTTTGAATCCGGGAGCTTGCAACTCGCGCAGCTGGAACAATACTACGGCTTCGGGTACACTTATCAAGTCGTTGTTTAAGGAAAGTACTTTCAAATTCACGAACTGCAATTCTGCTAATTCTGGTGAGAATAACAATAACAACCAGAACAACAATAATAACAATAACAACCAGAACAACAATAATAACAATAACCAGAATAACAACGAGAATAACAACAACCAAAATAACAATAACAACAATAATAATAACCAGCAGCAGAATCCTGAAATTACTTATCCTACTCTGACTAACCAGATTGGAAGCCGCAAAATATACCGTATTGTGAATAAGAAGAGCGGTAAGGTGATGTCGATGAGGGGTAGTACGTCGGAAAAGGAGGCGCTGGTTCAGGACGCGCGTTCCGAGAATGATGAAAGCCAGCTTTTCGAACTCCGCGACTACAATGGAGTTTATACTTTACGTAACGTGAAGAGTAATATGGTGCTGACGAATTCTTATAATCCGAACCCTGGCGCCACAATTATCCAGCAGGTGCTTAGCGATTACGACAATCCGTCTGAGAAATGGGAAGTTAAACAGGTAGAGGGTAATTGGTTCCGTCTCGATAACAAGAGTGGTAACAATACTTGTATTGTAGTAGCCAACTCTTCTTTCGATAATGGTGCGGCTGTCGTTCAAGAAGACTTTTCTTCGGCTGACAACCAGCTTTGGGGATTCGAATATGTGGAAGATGCCGATACTACCGGTTTCGATGTCCTCTACAGCGAAAGTCTGGCCCTGTCTCCTTCTATTATTGTTGATGAGTTCTCGGTTTATGGCGACTATACTGGGGTGGAAGTCTTTAGCATTAGTGGCGTGAAAGTACGTGGTTTTGGTTACCAATCTTCTTATAGTCTGGGTAGCTTGCCTGCAGGTACGTACCTTGTAGCTGTTACTACTGCCGCTGGTTACAAAGATTTCTTTAAAGTGGTGAAACGGTAATAGTAGAATATACACCTCCTATACAAACAAGGGTTGCCTGAATTTTCAGACAGCCCTTGTCTCTTTTGTGAGAACAGGAGTAATGAAAAACGTTTTTTGCAATAGCTGTCACGCATCTTTTGTCTTTGAACGGTTGACCATATAAACGCCGGTAAATACCAGAACGATGGCCAGCGGATGGCTCCATCCTAAAATCCCTATCCCTAACAGTACCGACACCGTGCACGATACTATGGGTTGCACGTAGTTGTACATGGCCACTATGGTCGGACGCAGAACTTTTTGTGCCGTAATGCTGAGCAGAAAGGCGAAGAAGGTGCCGCCTATAACTACAAAGACGGTCTCTGCCCATGTTTTGCTGCTAACGGCGTTCCAGTTTGTTTCCAAAAGTTGGGGTAGTGCAAAGGGTATTATAATCAGGCTGGCGTAGGTCATCATCCACTTCATGCACGTCGTTGCCGGAAATTTCTGTATGACACCTTTAAACGCGGTCAGGTAGATGGCGTAACTGCATTGGGCCGCTATACACATTAAGTCGCCTTTCAACTTTCCGCCTCCTATGGCGCCGTTTGCCGATGCCAGTATAAGGGTTGCGGCTCCGCACGCTCCCAGTATCACGCCCCCTGCCTTCAGTAATGTGATGGGCTCTCTCAGAAAAAGAAAGGCCAACACCATGGTAAAGATGGGCATGGTGGTGGTCATTATGCTGGCGTTGAGAGGCGATGTTATGCTCAACCCGATTATGTAGTTGCATTGGTTGAAGACGATGGCGAAAAGTGCGGCCCCAAGCAATTGCAGGTGGTCTTTTTTTTTGATTTTCACCTCTGCTCCTGCTCCGGTTAGAAAACTGGCTAGCCAAAAGCACACCGATGCTCCGGTTACTCTGAAACAAATCATTTCCAAACCCGATATGCCGTGTGTCATGGCATCTTTGCCGAGTGGGGCCATCAGTCCCCACATAATGCTGGCGCCGAGCATGCACAGGTGCCCGGTTAGTAGCTTTTTGTCCTTCATCTCTTTGTTTTACGGTGCAAAGATATACACTGAAAGGCTTACCGGAAACAAACGGAATGTGAAATTTGTGGAGAAAAAAAGTTATTCAGTCTGTCGCTCTATCCATTTGTTGTATTCGTCTACAATGTCTTCTACTTCTTCTGTTTCAATGTCATTATTTAAAATATATGCAGATAGTTTAGGACAATTGGATAGGTAATTTGATATGGCTTTTTTTGATTTTTTGTTAATTTTCCGCCCTCTATTATCGTATAATGAAATTGCATAATCAGTATCTTCTTTCTTTAAATAGTATTCTCTTCCTCGATCCATTGTATGATCGGTATAGAACAGTGTCAAATGGCCTTTTTTGACAAGTTGTAGCCAATCCCCAAAACGTGTGCCAGATGGATGGGAAAAGTCGCCTTTGGCAGCGTCTGAATCGAAAACATAAGGAATATTACATAATATTTGGATCGTACCGTCTTTATAAAGAAACATTAACGTGTCTATTTCTTCTTTCTTTATCTTTTCGAATTTTGAAGTTGGGGTTCGCTTTATTGATAGTTTTGAAGCGTCGTTTGCGAATTTAATTCTATCAGATTCGCATACTATCCTTTCTCCATTTTTCAGAACTACAATGGTTTTTTCCATAGCGTGGGAGTATGGAGACAATAAAAGTGTTAGAAATAAGACCAAAATCCTTATCCTCATAACTATTATAAATTTTTTCTGTTCCATCAGTCCCTTTTAAAGGTGAACAAATGGTTTTGTTGATATTAAAATGCTAATGTAAAATTATATAATTATGGTTGTATTATCTTTAAATTATTTAAAATTTTATATTCAGATGATTTAATATGGTTTTATAAGGCTTTTTGATGCTATATTTTTGGGGTATTACAAAACGAGTTTTTCAAGTACGCACTTTGCGTGTATACGTTGTCTTGTTGCTGTGGTGGTGTCCTCCTTCTCTTGCGTAATTTGAACTAAGTTTGATCCTTAAGTGGAATAAAAGCGCTGCTTGTGGCGCAGACTTTCTGTACTTTATTCGAAAAAAGTTCCCGATTAGTGGACAAAGCTGTGTAAATTTGTGTGGAAACATTTGAAGAATGAGGTATTATCTATATAGCAAAAAAGACGAGGGTTTGTTCGATAAGGAACAACTTCGTGATTTACAGATAAAAGGCGACGATTTGGTGAAGGCGGAAGATGCCGACAGCTGGGTTGAGGCTGAAAAAGTGGAAGATTTGGCCGACCTTTTCTTGAACCAGTTTGATTTTGATGCTGAGGAGCAGTTCTCGGAAGATTATGCCGATTCTGATTCTAGTTCGGAAGAAACTGCGTCCGCAACAGGCTCAGAGTCAGGTGACGAACAGGAGGCAATGCCGGTTGTCGTTTCAAACCAGTCTGTCCAGCCGAATGCTACACCTGTGACGTTTAAGCGGAGGCAGCTAGCTGTTTTTGCCACCGTTTTGCTAGCGTTGACCTTGCTAGCTACCAACCCGAAGAAAGCTGACCATTATGCCGTTGTCCAGCAGATGGTTGCCGGACAGATTCAAGCACGTAGCGGGTCGGGTTTCTTTGGCGAGTCGTTTATGGATATGTTTTTCGGTGGCTTTGGCTTTTTCGACGGTATGGCTGTTAACCGTGTATTGGATGATGTGGAATGCCGTAATGCCTTTTTTTTCAGTTACAGCAAAGTGTCCGATGAAGAGGATGGAACGCATTGGCTGACTTTGGGGGTGCTGGGACATATAATTACCATGAACCAGGATGCTCTAGATTCGCATATCTCGAATGTGCTTTATGGCTCTAGACACAAGAAACAGAAACAACAAAAACAGCAGAAACCTCGCAAACAGCAAGAACTTCCTAGCGACGGACAGAGTTTGTGACGGCTGAGCGGAATAGGAGTTGTTACGTGGGTAAAAACAGGGTGCTGGAAATGTTCTTGTTCTGCTTGTTCACTTACTCTGGCAGAAATAATATAATGCAATTAATCAGATATTTTTCTTCTTGTTTTCTGGTCTCCCAAATATATTGTAATTTTACTTGTTCGACTAATAATTCTTTGTGTTTCAAGTGAAATAGTTGTAGTTTTCCATCAAAAGACGGTTGTTTTAGTCGGATAAGTAGTCGTGTATTAATAAAAATTCTATAATAAGTGTGGCATTAAATTGTTGTCTCTTTTGTCGCATAGATTGAAATTAAACTACCTGAAAAAATGAGTAAAAAGGCTTTTTTAGATGTATTGCTTTTGTTGGCCTGTGCTTCCGGGGCGGACGCTGGAGTCCGTATTTCGGAAATTATGCCCAATAATGTATCTACAATCGTCAGTGAAAAGTATAATTACGACGGTTATGTCGAATTCTATAACGATGGCGGAAATGTAGACCTTAAGGGTTGGACGGTGACGAACACGAAAGGGGAAAAGATAGTTTGGAGTGCTAAGTTAGAATCTAGCCATATTGTGCCAAGCGGCTATTCGCTTCTGTTCTTTGGAAAGGAAGAGGTTAGCAGTTCATCGGCATCGAAAGTTCAGACAAACTATATTGGTAGTGTGGGCAACAAACTGTCTACCGATGCTGGTGCTATAGTATTTGAAAAAGACGGAAACAAGATTGAACTTTCTTACCCAAGCCAATACCCGCATTTGTCGTATTGTGCTGATGGCTTTATGGTGCCGACTCCGGGTAAAGAGAATAACGCATTGGCTACTTCTATTACGAATAGGGTTAAAAAGCCTTCTTTTAAAACGGGTATGCCGGGGTATCATGAGAGTAGTTTGAGCGTAGAGTTCGCATGTGAGACGGATGGAGCCCAAATTTATTACACATTGAATGGCGATACGCCTACTCCTGAAAACGGCACTCTCTATACTGCCGCTATTAATGTGGAAGAAACTACCGTTTTACGTGCCAGGGCTTATAAAGATGGTATGCTTTACAGCGAAATGCTGACGGGTAGTTTCATCTTCCCCGACAAATTCTACAATGCCTGCTCTGACGCGGGTGACAGATTGCCTATTGTTTCGCTTACGGCTAATAACGAGGATGTCTATGGCGATATGATTGGCTTCTATGTCCAAGGTAAGAATGGTATAGAAACGGGTTGTACACCTGCTTCTAACTACAACCAAGACTGGATGCGCTCGGCTAATTTTGAATATATACTCGACGGAAAGGTGGTCAACAACCAAGAAGTGGAGATTGGCGTCTATGGTGGCTGTACTAGAATTCATGTGGCCAAAAGTTTGAAGATAAAGGCTAACAAACGGTCAGGTAAGAACAAGATGGACTACACTGAGTTTTTCCCAAGCCGTCCGTATAAGAAGTACAAAAGCCTCGCATTGCGCAATGGAGGAAATGGCTATGCTTATGTGCAGCCGCGCTGGAGGGATATGTTCATACAAAGTCTGGCCGACGGCATGGACCTAGACCTTCAGGTCGCCCAACCTGTTTCGTTCTACTTGAATGGTGCGTTCTATGGTATGATGATTCTTACCGAACGCTCGGGCGCAGACTATGTCTATCACAACTACGGACTCGATGAGGATGAAATTGACCTGTTTGGCGTAAATGGAGACGGCTATATCTGTGAGAATGGTACGCGTGACGCTTACGATAGCATGATTGACTACGTAAGCAAGAGTTACGAGGATGACGACTTTTACGATAAACTTAATACGCACATGGATGTGGGGGAGTACATCGATTATCAGATTCTGGAACAGTATGCGGGAAATACCGATTGGGTGAATAATAACATCAAAATCTGGAGGAAACACGATGGCGGGCGATTTCGCTGGATTGTTTTCGATACCGATTTCGGAATGTCGAAAGCTACGGCTTTAGACACCTGTATGCTCGATTTTGCTACTATGCCTATCAGGGGGAAGAAAGAGTCGTTGCTGGTTCTGATGAAATCGTGCATGAAGAACGAAGACTTCCGTTGGAGGTTCCTCGACCAGTATCTCGATAGGTTGGAACATACTTTTACCGACGAGCGAATTGAAACGAAACACGACTCAATCCGTAGACTGACCGACCTCGATATGTGTGCCACTATACAGAACCACACTTTTTTAAAGTGTCCGGGCTATCAGAATGAATATGACCAGGAGGTGGAAAATATGCGCATATTCGCTAAGGAAAGAAAAAAGCACGTGATTAGTCAATTGAAAAAAGAGTTTGGTTTGGGCGATGACACCGTCGTTATTAAAGTGCGGGCTGTCTTCCCTGACGACGAGACGCCTGAATTCTCTTTCCTCCTCAACAAAAGAGAGTTTGAAGGGGTTAAGTATAACACTTGGTCGTATATGAACGAGCGTGTGAAAGTGGAGCCTATAATTCCGTACGGTTACAGAATTATGAAGTGGGCGGTTGATAATGTTACGGTTAGAACTGACGATGGAAAAAGATATACGGAAAATGCTTTGACGATGGTGGCCGATTCGTCGGAATTGAAATTCTCCATTTATTTTGAACACGATCCAGACTGTCAACTTCCTACCGACTTGTATCTGAACGAGATTTGTGCGTCAAATGCATCTACACTGGACGAGAATGGTGAGGCGGCCGACTGGATTGAACTCTACAACGGAAGCGACAAGGATGTTGACATTGCGCGTCTGACAATTGAAAACGAGACGAAGGCTGTTGAATATACCTTCCCTTCTGGTTATGAGGAAACCGTGGTGCCTGCGCATGGCTACAAACTGCTGTGGGCGGACAAAAATCCGGAGTTGGGTCCTCTTCATTTGAACTTCAAACTCGGTGCTACTGCTTCTGAAACGATTGTGCTGCGTGCCAATTATCAGAGTAAAGATGTTGAGTTGAGCCAGCTTACTTTTGCCCCTCATAATGCCGATGAATCGTACGGACGTGTTACTGATGGCGCGTCAGATGTTGTCTTGTTCGGCATCTGTATTGACGATGAGGGCGTCGAAACTTCAACTTCTACACCTCTGTCGGCTAATGGCAGTGTCGAATGTCCGTTTACCTTTACCGAACAGACTCTGGCTGACAATGGCGGCCGACAGGTTGTTGCGTATGGAAAAAAACTATACGTGCTTAATGCCAAGGGATGTGCTGTTAGGGTTTATTCGATAAAGGGCGATATGCTGGCTAATAAAAAGTCAGATGCAGATACCTTTGTTTTACCAGTCGCTTCTCCTGGCGTTTATTTGGTGACTGTTGACAAGGTGTGTTGGAAAATCGTAGTGGAGTAGAATTGCTCTATAGGTTTAACGGACTTCTTAGGGCTCTACAGGCTCTAATGTTGACCGATTACGATGGTGATTCTGATTGTCTGACACAAACAGAATCAACGAGATAAGAAATCAGCCTTCGGGCTGATTTTTTTGTTTGTAAGCGTAGTTATGCTATATTCGCAATATATCAATCAATTAATATATTAACTAACATCTGTAAAGAAATCAGTTTATATTATAATATGTTTAATGTTGTATGGTTGTGGAAACTCCAATAATATTGTCGTAAAGAGAGACTATATGACAATTTTATGGATGGAGGCATCCTTTTGATTAGTAGTATTAATGGAAATAAACTCTTTCTGCCTTTTAAAATGTGACAACTTACTGGACGTCTTCAATCGATTGGCAAGATAATGAACGAGCAGATTTTTTTATAGAACCTCATCCTAATGAGTCCATGTCAATAGAATGTGGATTACGTAGAACTGGTGCGTTGATTCGACCTATTGTTAAACGAGGAGGACATTAAAAAGCGGTGAAGCAAATAATTGGAACAGACGAAAAACATTAAGAAAAGTATTTTCCGAATAGGTTTAATACTTGTTCATAATGCTGATGTAAAAAAGAGGATGCACCTCAATGGTGCATCCTCTTGTTCTATAGGTAGATGTTTGTTTTACTGCTTTACCAGTTTCTCGGTGTATACACCCTCTTCGCTTTCAATCTGTAGAATGTAAACGCCTTGGCTGATAGTGCTCAATTCAATTGTGATTTCATTCCCGTTAGGAATATATTGCTGCAACTTTCTGCCATTTACGTCGAAGATACTGATGCCAGTCATCAATGATTTCGAAGAGATTGTAACATCGTAGTTGGCCGGATTTGGATATATTGACAAACCTTCAGAGATTGCTGTGTCTGTCAAACCGACACCATTGCACTTGATGCTGCCGTTCTCCTTGCCTGGAGTTGCTGTGATGTTTTCGCATACACTGAACAGCACCCAGTCTCCCGTATTGTCGGTTTGGTAGCCGAACGACTCGTTGGTGTTGTGTGGGTCGTATGAGGCTTGTGAAATGATGTTGCCCGATGCGTCACTCAGGTAGATGGTCTTCGATTTGTCAACATTCATATTGAAGTTGAGGTAGAGCGGACCATCAACAGGGTCGCTGTTTGCCCATACCAGAACGTGCTGTTTGCTCTTTACGATAGTCGAAGAGTTGCCGTAGGCAATCTGACTGAGTTTTGGAGTGCTTGCCTTGTTCGAGAAATGGAAGCCAGCCAAGTCAATTGGGTCCTCACCATAGTTGTAGACCTCAATCCAGTCTGGATATTTGCCATATTCGTCGGCGTTGCCTGAAGTTTTGTCGCTACTAGCACACAACTCGTTGATGACGAGAGTGTTTTCGTGACTGCTGGCTGTGAATACAGCGGTAATTGTGCAGGTGCTTGTCAGCGAACCGCTCAATTCACCCGGCAGGTTGCTTATGCAGTTGCTGGTTTTGTTGGTTTCGTCAAACTCGCCTTGTATTTCCCAGTGGTCGAACTTGTAGCCGGTAGGTGGGTAGGCTTTGAAGTCGGTAGTGAATCCAGCCAAATACTTGCCGTTAAATCCGTTTACTGGAATACCGTTGATTGTAAAGTGCGCGCCTTGAACATTCGATTTCAGTTGGAATTCGACCGCAGGTTCTGACTCTGCAAACTGTTGTAGGTGTTGCAGAATGTTGGCAGGACGGTCTAATAAGAAGGTCAACATGCTGTTTGCGGCTTCTTTGGCCGACTTGTTCATGTCGGCGCAGTATTCGGCTTCCACAAGGCTGGTAATGCTGTCGTAAACGGCCCTGATGCGGTTCTCGGTGAAAGTCGTTGACAAATGGATGAGGTAATTGGTCGTGAACTTCTTCGCAAATTCAGGGTTATTGCTCAAATGTCTGAAGAGGATAGTCATCCATGGTTTCTCGTTACCCCATTGGGTCTTTCCCTCGCCTCGGCAATAGGTAATCATGTTGGTTTGACTGTTCAAAGCGTTGTCGTATCCGCAACCATAGTCGGTGTCGAAAACAATCCAACGGAAACGTGACCCGTCCTTGCGTTCTCTCCAAATCTTGGTGTTATTGCCTGGCCAGTCGGCGTTGCAGATGAACTGTTGGAATACTTGGTAGTCCAGATATTCGTTCATATCCATACGCTTGCAGGCACCGGCGTAGAACTGTTCTGAAGAGTTGTCGGTGCTTTCCACATACGAAATCAACTCATCATAGGCGTCTAAAGTACCTTTCGATATGCCGATTCCCATTTGGTCGGAAAGGGTGACCATATCCAGATCTTCCTCTTTTACTCCGTAGTTCGCTTCAACATAGCTGGCACTGGTTCGTTCCATCAGTCCCATCAAACCGGTGTATTTGCCATTGATGTAATAGGCTACTGGTTGGTAGGCTTGGTAGTCTATATTCATGTTAGTGCAGTAGGCCTGCATCAGTGCGTCTCTGAACTTAACTTTGTCGGTTTTCTGGTTCTGTTGCCCTGGATCGTTTTGGCCAGGTCCCCATTGTTGGCCAGGTCCCCATTGCCCTCCGCCAAAGTTTCCAAGGCCGCCAAAACTGAACCCTGCATCTGCGCCTTGACCTCCATTTCTCAAGTAGATGGTCTGGTGGTAGAGGTCAGGTTTCTGCTCAAAGAAATGGTAGTTGACCAGATTGTCGCCCGTCTTTTTCGAAGCCTTCAGCGATATTGACTTGACAGTGTAGGTTCTTGAACAGCCGCCTTCTACGGTAGCCTCCAACTCTTGCGACAGCACTTGCTGGCCGTTTACGAAGTACTCGAAGTTGACAGGGCGTTGCCAGTCGTTGTTATAGTTGGCGTTCCACATAGTACATGTTTTCTCGCCCCTTATACCGTTAGAGCCTTGCACCATCATCCCAATCTGGTTGTCGTTGAAATAGCGGTCGTCTACGGTTATCGACACTACAGGAACGGTGACACCACCGCAGCCATTGTGGTCTTTGTCTGCGTAAACGTACGAGTGGGTTGCTATTGCACTTGGCAACATGCCGTCGGCAAAGGCCTTCGCGCGGATGTTCGTATTGTCGTTGATGTTGATAGTTGAGTTATAGATGTTACTCTGTTTGGTTGGCTCGCTACCATCGGTGGTGTAGCGTATGGTGGCGCCAGCAGTTGCACAACTCAACTGAAGGTTGACATTCCCGGTCTTCAATCCGCCCTTCTCGCTGAATTCTGGAACTTGGCAACGGGTCAGTTTTGCATAGGCAGTGGTGTTCGCCTCGCCTGGCGTAGGTTCCATATAGCCTGTCTCGCTACCATAGCGGCCAAACGATATGTGTGCGGTTTGGGCACCATAGGCTATAGAGTCGACTAGCGTGTTGCCGTTCTTTAACAACAAGTAGCCACCGTCGGCGTCGAGTTTATAGGGAGCGTGATTTTGTTTGTCGCTCTCGTCGAACCATACAAGGGTGTAGGTGTTGGCGTTAACCATAATGTCGTTGTTAATCTGCCAAGTCCATTTCTCGGAATAACCTTTCGATCCTTTTTTGAAATGCACCAAGGTATAACCCCTCAGACTAACGCCTTGGGGTTGGTCGTTCGAGAACTCGATGAAACCCGAAAAATTGTAATTGTCGGTGTTAATAATTGTCGATAGGTTACAAGGCATCACCTCGTTTATTTGTACAGCTGCGTTGCCTGCCATACTACCGCATAAAAGTAATAGTGTAGTCGCTATTTTTTTAGTATATCTAGTTACCATAAGCAGTGTTGATTTTGTGTTTTTCAGGTATAAAGTTAGTCCTTTTTTATATACGTTGGATTTTATTTGCGTAATAAAAAACGCCTGAAACCCTTTAATTTGGCTGTTTTTTCAGCCCTTTATGGCGGTTTCGTTGGTGAATTTCTGCCGTTCTTTTCCAAAAAGTGAACTTTTGTTGAATAATAGGACCCGTTATTTTATTTTTGTGTATATTAGACTGTTAAATCTATATAAAAAGTATCGTGATGAACATTAAGAATTATATACTTTACACTCTTGCCTTTTTGCTGTTTCCTGTTTTGCCGATTCAGGCAACCCAGTTGTCTCCTTCTGAGGCTTTATCGCGTGTTAACACTAAAAGGGCTGTAGCCTTGAAAAAGGCTTCTTCTGCGCAAATGACCTTGGTGCGCACAGTTTCTGACAGCTTAGGGAATAACGTACTCTATATATTCCGCAATGCGGTCGATGGACGGCTTGCGTTTGTTTCTGCCGACGATTGTGCGAAACCTTTGTTGGGATACACCGATGGTTATGTCGATGCTAACGATTCGTTGCCAGAGGCTCTTGAAGAATGGCTAGATACTTATGTAAGGCAAATCAGTTATGGTATTTCACATCCCGACAAACTTCGGCCGCTAGATTTGCCACAAAAGGATGTTGGTGGCATAAAACTAAAGTCCACCGAAAAGGATTTCCCTTCTGTCGATGTGCTGTTGCCCTACGAATGGGGGACGATTCCGTTCAACGGCCTTTGCCCCGTTGTGGATGGGAAAAACACAAAGGTGGGTTGTGTGGCTTTGGCTATGTTTCAAATTATGAACTATTGGCAGTATCCGGCTGTCGGACGCGATACCGTAATGTATGCTTCGACTCTCGCTGGCAAAGATACCGTGTTCCAGCACAGCCTCGAAGGGTCAGTTTACGATTGGGAGGCTTTGGCAGATTTGACCACAGAGAAGGGAAAGGCTGCTGCTGCTATATTGGGACGTGACTGTGCCTATGCCGTGCATGCTAAATTTGGAGTGGACAACACTTCTGCTTATTCGTCAAGGGTGCCTAAGACGCTGGTACGCTATTTCAACTACGACTCCTCTATGGTTTGTGTCGGACGTAGCGATTCGGATATGTGGTTCCGCATTATCTATAACGAGTTGGCAAATGCCAGACCTGTACTCTATGCGGGCCAAGGTTCGTATGGCCATGCTTTTGTTTGCGACGGTTATAATGCAGCCGACACTACGTTCCATTTCAATTTTAGTTGGTATGGCAGTTGTAACGGCTATTTTTCGCTTTCGGCTATTAATCCTGAGAATGGAGACCAGTTCAATGAATCGAATATGGCCGTTATCGGCATACAGCCGCCTGGCGTTTTTAAAAAAGGCAGTAGCCATGTTTTCGCTTATGGTGACCTTACATTCTCTCCATATTTGAACAAACGGGTTGAATGCCATACGCTAACCCAGCTTGGGGTGTCAACTACTTCGTCTGGTTTTTGTTCAAAGGGAATCTATTTTGCTCCGCCTGTTTATCCGTCATCTATGGTGTCGTTGCTGATAGCTAACGACAAAACGAAAGACACCCTTTTGCTGGGGTCGGCTTTTGGCGAGCAAATAATAGGTGCCAATGCTATTTATGAGTATGGACTTTTCAAGGCGTTCGACTTCGTCCCTATTGACAATTATTACAAGTATTTCTCAACAGGTACCACTTACACGGTTAGTTTGTTATACCGTGACTTCACTGATGAGGATTGGCGTTTTGTGGAGTTCCCCGATGGCGCGCGTTATAGTACAAAAATAAGGTTTAACGAGAATGGTGTCGTCTCTGTGGTTGCCGATTCTGTTCCGCCTATGTTGGTCACCAACTGGATGATGGACTATATTAATTTTTATTGTCCTTCTTGGCTAAATGGAAATCGTTGTTCTGCTGGTTATGATGCCGCAGCTATCGGACAGATGATTTTTGCACTTCAGGCTCCGACGAAAGTGTTTGGAGAAATAGCTTATGATGATATTGCCATTGACACAACTTTTGTTTTCGACTATAAAAAAGACACACAAAAAAATGTGTTGGAAGCTATGCCTTTTATTGGTAAAGCCATACGTACTAAATACGGAAAGAAAAGCGAAATTCACAGTGTGTCTGGTATGGTTTACGGACTTCACAAAAATCTGGGGTTGAGCGATGTACAGTATGCTTCGCGCAAGTTCTATACTACCGCCAATTGGATTGAAATGCTAGACCATAACTTGCAACTGGGTTGTCCGGTCTACTATGCCGCTTACCATATTTTGGGGAAGGATAGTACACGTCGTGCCTTTGTGGTTGATGGCTATAAAGGTGACCAATTATATCATGTGAATTTTGCCGATGCTGGAAAGGGTGATAAATATCTCAACATCGATGTCGTAAAGTATTCGGGAACAGCGCCTGGTAATACGGATATGTGCTTCCCGTATGGCCAGGGTATGCTGACCGATTTCTATACCTCGTGTAGTGTCGATACGGTTAACTTACCTAACCAGCCCTTTATGCTGATGGCGCCGTTAGTTGTCAATGGAGACTCGTCTCTAACCTCTCTGTCTTTAACTTCTTCCGACGAGTTTAGCGTCCGTTTCCTGTTGGCAGACTGTACGTCTGAGTCGACTGGTTATGATGTCAATGGCTGCGTATCGGTAGGCCTGGGTTTGTATAAACAGGGAAAACTTAACAAGGTGCTGACATCTGAAGTGTTCCCTGTAAAAAGTGCTTACAGAACTTTATCTTTGAAACTGGGAACCTTGTCGTCGGGCAATTACGAGTTGGCGCTGGTCTCTAAGGTAGGTAATGGTGCTTGGGAAAGGGTTTACAACAATGCTCCCAATGCTATGAAATTAGCAGTAAAACAGGGAAAAATGACGCTTGAGGTTCCAGACAATCCTTCTTTTGGAGCTGATTTGTCGTTGTATGAACCAATGGAGGTAGTTAAAGATTCTGTTAAGGGTATGTTGGCTCGTTTGCCGTTAAGTAATTTTACAGCAAAAAACTATGAAGATGTATTACGCTTGACGGTGAATGTAAATGGACAACAGTTGGTATCTGATGCTCAAATTGTGGCTGTTTACGGAAACACGAATGTCACCTACGAAATTTTGTTAGACAGTAGTCTTTCCGAGGCTATCGCACAGGGCGGTGTGCTGTCGGCATATTATTATAAAGATGGCGAAGGATGGTTGCCGTTGCAGGGAATAACGGCTGTACCTGTAGTTGATGCCGGCTTGCCGGCCGATGCTGGAGTACGGGTGTATTCGGCAGGGGGCGTCCTGCTCCGTTCTTTCTCACCCGATGAGGTTTGTTCCGGTTATGCCTCTTTCTTATCGTCGTTGCCGGTTGGCGTTTACGTGGTGGTGGAAAACGGCTGTAGCCGTAAATTTGTAAAGTATTCTAAATAAAGATACACAAAGCTAAAAAAGAGCCTAACACATCCTCTTTTACTTTTTGGGGTATATAACTTTTGTCATTTTTTCGTCCCAGGGGTCGGTTGGTATACTTTCCACCAATTGTGTACTATAGCATATTCCGTATTTTGCACCTTTTATCTTGCAAAGCAACCGGTCGTAGTAGCCTTTGCCGTGCCCCATACGGTTACCTTCTTTGTCAAAGGCAACTCCGGGAACGATGCATAGGTCAATGGCATCGTAGTCTGTCCATAGCGTTCCTTGTGGCTCGAGTATGCCGTAAGCGCCTGTTTTCATTAGGGAGGTGCGTTCAAACACTTTCAAATCGAGGTCGTCGCCATTAACCACGGGCAGAAGGATGGTTTTCTGCTGGCTCCATTCTTCAATGAACTGGTGGGTTGAGACTTCGTTATTGAGCGACCAATAGAGCAAAACGGTGTTTGCGCGTTTGAATGCAGGGTCTTCTGTTATCTGTTGCCATATACTTCTGCATTCGTTGTCGCATTGCTCGTTACTCATTTCGTGTATTGCATCGCGGATCTGCTTGCGAATGACGACTTTTTTTCCCATTTTATGAAGCGGAATGTTTTGTATTTTGCATATTTAAACTTGGCTATAACGCAGTAGATATTGTTCTGTTTGCAGACGTCGGACACGTTAAAGTTATAGCTCGATGTCTCGTTAAGTCCGTCTTTTATAAAGAGAGTGTGTCCGTTCATGTCAACCACTTGTATTTGGTAAAGGCGGTCGCCTTTAGGAATGTCGATGTTCAACTCGCCAGTTGTGACAGTAGGGAAGAGCCGTAAATGGTTGTCGAACATTGTAGAATCGATAGGAGGTTCTACTGGCATTATAGGATTCAGGTCGTCGCTGTGATCCCAACCTTCTCTCACTACTAAGTCTATCATAAGGGATGTTGGTGATGCCAGTGTCGGATGCTCTGTAAATGGAACCCATTTCTTGCTCGAATTCAGAAAGTAGGCGGTGTTGCTTTTGTCGTTTGCCTTTGGTTCGCTGTAGTAAAGGGCAAATGGGGACGTGCTGCCTGTCAGCCCGGTTCCTGGTACTGTTATAGAGACGAATATGGTGGAATCTATTTTGAGCGGTGTTTTCAACCTTATATAGTTCTCCATACCTCCCCATTGTGGAGTGTCTTCGGTGATGAATTTGTCGTTATAGGTGTTATATTGTTTTGTTTGGATGCGGATTTGTTGCTCGTAGATCAAACTGTCGGGCTTATTGAAACCTTTGTATATGCGGAGGTAAATAGGGCGTTTACTGCTGTATTGTGCTACGACAGGGAAAAAGTAAACGCCATAGAGGGTTCCCTCGTTGTTGATGTCGTATCTTTCTGCATATTCGGTAATGCCTTTGTTGTTCGTGCCGACAGCGTAATATTTGTTGCTCTCAATTTCTGGAACGGCAGGTACTTCGTTATACCCGCGGTGTGAGATGCGTTTGCATGGATATTTGTAAGGCTCCAGTCCGTCGAGTACGCTTACGCCGCTGTTTATAGGGTCTAGCCAAAGCCCCAAATTTTTTCTGTAGATGCTGTCGTTCCATACTTTATGGAACTGCCAGAAGTAGTCGTCGCCAGGCTTGTTGCAGCTAGCCTCGGTATCGCCACCGGTAAGGCAACCCACTATATGGTTTTCGTTGTCGAAAAGTGCGGCTCCGCTAGAGCCTCCTTCGGTCATACCGTCGTCCCATCGGTAGATGCGCCAATGTGAGTTTGCGGCAAACAGATTGGTGTTGTCGAACGATCTGGTGGAAGGTGTGGCTTCGTCTCTTGATATTTTTTTTACATCACCGTAAGGGTGGTGGAATGTGTATACAGGGCCAGAAATGACAGACTCGCGACTCCACCCGGCATAGTAGGGGCGAAAGTCTACTGGCGGGATGTCGTTCAGCTGTATCAGCATCATATCTCTCGTCTTACGGGTGGCTATTGTTCGTGCTCCACTCAGACTCATTTCCCTTGAACCTTCTATGGGCCAGGCTTCGCTTGGCGCCTCGTAGTTGAAAAAGGCGATGGTCGTGTGTACGTAATTGGTGTCTAACACGTATTTCTCAACATACTGTCCTTTTTCCATTGTTTCGTAAGTGTCCCAGAAACAGTGGCTGGATGTGACGATGTAGGGGTTTGCGTCGTTGTTTGTGTTGTTGATAAGGTTTCCCGAACAATATACAGCGCCATCGATTATTAGTTCGCATGCACTTTTTTTTGTCAGGTGCACAGTATCGTTTGCGGCCTCAATATGGCAGCTTTCGCTGGAACCGAATGAAGGTAGCGTTTTTAGGCCTTTAAAGTCGTGGTTTACGCGCTTAATGACGAGGTCGGCCTTGAAATCGGGGTTGACGGGCTCTTCGTATGCAACTATAATCTCGTCTCCGTCGATGGGGCTTATTGCAAAATTGTAGGGGGTGTTGTTTGCCTTTGTGTAGGCGCCCTTTATTTGTTCTTGGTTTGGACTGTAGAGGAACAGGCGCGCTCCTGTTGGAACTTTGAAGTCTTTTAGTATTATGTTCAGCGAATAGGCGTTTTCAGACTTTAATCCAAGTCGCCAAATATTAAAGTCGCCAGACTTAGAGTGCAGACCTTTTTCTTTAAGATTGATATCTACTGCAAATTTGTGGGCGAAAATGTTGCCGCACAACGGTCCTCTTTTTTTGTTGTCTGCCTTAAAGTCGGTTTTAGGCATTACTATGGTTGGTATTGCGCTTCTCCCTTTTAAACCGCTTTGGGTGTCTTCTAAAGGGAAACCTCCTTCATTGGTCTGGCTGAATGTCGTGCTAACGTTAAATAGGGCGAGAAGTAATAGTAAAAAGCGAACTTTTGTATTCATTTTATCACATGTGTTTTTTCCTGAAAAGGAAGAGAGAAAACCTTTTCTTGTCGTATTTTTCTTATATGTCTTTTTCGTAGATGGCCGTGTTGTTGGTGCTTTCCACTACCTCTACTTTGTAGCAGCCTGGTAGTTGGTCGCAGACCCAACGGGCGATATTTTCGGCGGTAGGGTTAAAGTCGAAGACTTCGTTTAGGTTCTGGTGGTCCATTTTGTCTTTGACGATACGCTTCACCTCAGAAAAGTCAATCACCATACCGTTCTCGTTCAGTTCTTTTGCCTGACAGTGGACGGTTATCAGCCAGTTGTGGCCATGCAGACGGTTGCAAGGGGTCGCATAGGTGGTTTTCAACTGGTGTGCTGCCGATATTTCTATTGTTTTCTTAATTTTGTACATAGATAATTGCTTTTCTTCCTACAAAGGTACATATTTTCATTCTATAATCTTGTTTACACTTCATTTTAATGCCGTTATCTTTCTGTAGGCTTCGTTGATTTCTGCCATTTTGTGTTCGCAGGCATTCTTCCTTTCTGTGTTTTTTGCAAGGTCTGGATGGTATTCGAGTGCTAGTTTGTGGTAGGCTCTCCGCACGTCTTCTATGCTTGCCGATGAGGTCAGTCCAAGCGCGTTGTAAAGTTTCTCGTTAGGAGTGGCGGTGCTTGTGGCTTGCTGGTTTTGGCGCTGCTGTTGTTCGTAGGCTCTTGAACGGAGCGGGCTCCACGACTCGTTGAGCGCGTTGACGATTTTTGGCGCTAACTTAATCTGTCTCATAAAAAGCTGGAGCGCGTTCCACTCGTCGTCTTTTATGCCATCGTCCATAACGCATAGGTTGAAGAGCAGCGTGGTGAAACTCTGTTTCTCGTTCTGTCGCCATCCCCTAATTCTTTGTATTGCAAGAGCCTCTCCGCTAGGTCTGCGAATCTGCCAGTAAAGGCGAAGACGGGTGCAGTATTCTCTTTTCAGAGACTTGGCTATCTCCTTTTCATAGTCCATTCCTTCGCCAAAGTAAAGGTGAACAATCGTCTTTCCCTTTTCGTTTGTGTATATTTCTTTTCTATAGGTTGACAAGAAAATGTAGTTCTCTTCCAAAAAATCAAGTTGCGACGCTTTCTCAGTTTCGTTGAAACCTGCAAACTTTTTCACGATGCAGTAGCTTTCTTCAAAGGTCGTTTTCAGAACCTTCTCATAACCGATTTCTCCTTGCCTTTTGCTGAGGTGGCCCAATAAGCCCCTGCTGAATATGAATTTTCCGCAGAAGACTAATGTGCAAGCCGTGAGTATAGTAGGTAATATGTCAAAACTACCTGCTATTAGAAAAACGGTGCAAAAAAAAGTGGCTGCCGTTAACATTATTGTAACGAATACTACAAGTATGATGATGATGGAGATATAATAGTATTTCAGACTTAAGAGTAGGTCTTTCATTTTGTGAGTATTGCTTGTCTTTGCCTCTTAATTGACGTATATTTGTGTTCCAAAATGTAGATTATGAAAGCAAAAAAACATGTTGTTGTGTTGGCTGCTTTGGCCATCTATGGTCTGGGTATGCCTCTGTATCAATACATAGAGAAGGGTGCCCGCCTTAATGACCTTTTGCTCACTTGGGGGGTGATGGCTGTTATTATTGTACTGCTTTACCTTATATATGGTCGGATGGAGAAACTCCGGGAAAAACATCAGATGGAAGATGCCGCTAAAGAGATGGGGGAGGATTTCGACGATGACGACCCAGGAGAGGATGCCTACCGTCTCCCTCCCGACAACAAATAAGTTTATTTGTTCATGTCTTCCTCAAATTTGCGCAGTGCCGCCAAGTCGTGGTAGATGCTGAAACGGGTGTCGGTCCAAATGAGGTCCGCTTCGTCCATGCCCATTTCTGCTCTCAATTCTTCCATGCAAGCTAGAGCCTTCTTCTCTGAGAGGAAGCAGGCGCAGAGCTCGATGTCTGCGTCCCAAATGCATTTTTCTGCTTGAACACTTAAAAATTTGTCTCCTTTCCTAATGCAGATGGCGTGTAAGTCGCTATCAACGCATCCGTTAATGTCTATCTTCATTTTGTGCTAAATGTCTTTTTTACAAAAATAGCAAAAAAATAGAGGTGTAACATAATGTTTCCATTATGAGACACCTCTGCTTTATTTCTGTGAATTCTGTTGTTATTTCAAAATGAATTTTAGTTCACCTTTGTTTGGAATAACTGCGATGTAGACTTTGCCGGTTTTAAGCTTGTTCGCTTTAACTTTTCTTCCTTCTAAATCGTAGAAACGGGCGTCCTTTATCGTCTTAATGTCGTTGTAAACAACAGGAGCGCTGCTCTCTTTTTTCTTTTCAAATTTCAACCAGTCGATATTCACATAACTACCGTTGATGACGATTCTCACTAAGTGCGTTCCTTTATCAATTGCAGCCGTGGCAATTGGCAACTCTTGGTAAACCGTCCAGTTGTCTCCTGTTTTAGGGATGACATAGTCATTGGTGACTTCTTCATCATCAATATATAGGCGGAATCCGTCGAGATCGCCCCCGTTTGAGACTTTTGCCGTGATATCGTAAAGAGAAGATTCTTGGACATTTACAGTGTATTCGGTCCATTCGCCGAATTCTGTATAGCCCAATGCATAACCGTCGTCCGACTTAACGATGTCTACGCAGTCGTCGCGATATTCGCTGCCTCTGTTCTCATCCTCATTGTCGTGATAAGAGAACCCCTCTCCACCAACATCGTAATTTTCCGCTTCTATTATGCCTGGAATAGTGGCAGCAATGCCATTGAACGTAGTCTGTGGAATGTCTACGGCAGAGAATTGAATGCGGTAGGCATACAGAGGATTTTCAATCAGAATTGGCAAGGTGAAGTCTGGTCCGTAAATGTCCATCACTTCCTCCGAAATTAGTTGGGTGCTGGTTACTGGCAGGTCTTTGTCTTCCCATGTAACCCGTTCAACCGTCACCTTTATTTTACCATTCAGAAAATTAGGCCATTTCGAAAAGTAAACCTCTGCGTCGCCTTTGTAGTTGCCACCTACAACAATGCTGGCATAGTTGTGTTTCCTGTTTACGGCAGCAAACCCGTCTAAACCATCGCTGTAATCGTTTGGTGGGGTTACCATAGCCATATAGCCGGTCATGTCGCCATACCATTTATAGAGCCACCATCCTCCGCCAGGTTCGTTGTCGGCAGTCAGCAAACTGCCTAGTCGGCCAGGTAGACCCGTAAACCACCACGATATGGTTGCGCTTTCTACGTTGTTGCGTTCAAATTTCGCAATGAAGGGAACGCTGTAACCTGGACAACCTTCTAGCTTTCTTTGATTGTCGTTGAAGCCTGCGCTGTATTCGTTGATGCACAACGGCAGATTCGGCATACCTAGTTCTTTCGTTAATTCGCGGTAGTCTTCGGCTGCCGCTGCAAAACTCTCACTTCCCCATTGGTGCCAACATACAAGGTCGGGCATGCAGTTGTTTTCTATGCAGAAGTTAAAGAATTCTTTGAAGAGGTCTCTGCTGTAAAATGAAGTGGCCGGTCCAACGATTTTAATGTCGGGGAAGTATTTGCGGATAAGGTCGTAAGTTGGTTTCCACAATACTGTGTTAAAATCGCCATTGCTATCTTGCCAGGTTTCGTTGACTTCGTTCCAAATCACATAACTGTGAATGTTGTCTAATCCCGAATCCTTATGCTTTTTCAGCACATCTTCTACCATAGCCAGCCATTTTTTTTGTCCTGGCCACTGGTAGGGCCAGTAGGGTAGTAAGTCGGCCATCAAAAACTGCACTTTTGCATCGGTTCCTCTCAGTCGTTCTGCCACAACAAACCCATCGCCAAAGTTATGTTGGTTGCCGTCTTTACCTGATGGTGGTAAGCAATATACGTGCGGCTTTAAAGGCGCAACAAATACGTTGATATCTTCTGGTAGCGTTTCTGTAATGCCATAGAGAGCACCTGAAGCACAATGAGAGACGGGACGAATGCTGTCTGTCAAATCTACTTCTATCGTTTCGACGGAAAATCCGTACGGTGTGGATAATCCCGTCAAAAATGGTATTGTGAATAGTATTCTTTTTAAAAAGTATGGCATACACAACTAACTCTACTTGATTGACTATGGCAAATATAGTTTTTAATGCTTTAATTTCCAAGTGTCTGTCGTTCGGTATTCCAGGTGTCGTATATGGTGCCTTTACCTGATATTTTGGTAGAGACTATTCTGAACCTCCCGGTTTTGTACGTGGTGTCGTTTAAATGTATACCACATTATGGGTATATAGATTGCCGTATTTGTGCGATTGTTCGTGGAATATATACCTCATAATTTTGCTTTATAAAAATGGATTTATGAGTGTTATCCCAGAAAACCATTAAGTTTAGTGAACGATATAGGAGAACTTAAATTGTATAGGAAAAATGAAGATAAATAGAGCAGTATTGAATGAAATAATAGCGCAGGCGAAAAACGAACTGCCTGACGAAAGTTGTGGTTACTTGCTGGCGAATGCTGAAGGTATTATTGACGAGAATTTCCCTATGACTAACATTGACCATAGTCCGGAGCATTTCTCGTTTGACCCCAAGGAACAATTTGCCGCCATTAAGCACAGCCGTCAAACAGGCAAGAAACTGGTGGCTAACTGGCACAGCCATCCGTCTTCTCCATCACGCCCGTCTGTAGAAGATATTAAATTGGCTTACGACTCTACAATCACCTATTTTATTCTCTCATTAGCAACTGAAGAACCTGTTTTCAACGGTTTCCATATTGAGAATGGTAGTGTGGAAAAACTGGTTGTTGAAGTTGTTGATTGATTTCGGAAATTCATGCGGACTTCATAAACCTCCATCTTCCCGAAAAGGAACTCCCCGCTTTATGTCTTAAGGCGGGGGGACTCTTTACATGCAACTACCAGCCTCCCGCAAAAAAAAACATGAGCCCAGTGCAGCACTGGACTCATGCGATTATGCTTAACTGTATGTTTAGTAGATATTATTTCTCGACATATACTTTGGTCATCTTAACATCCTGAACCGGACGGTCGCCAGGAGCAGTTTCAACGGCAGCAATCTTGTCTACAATGTCTAAACCTTCTACAATTTCGCCGAAAACGGTGTATTCGCCGTCAAGGAAAGGTGTTCCGCCAATTTCCTTGTATATTTTCTTCACCTCGTCGCTCATCTTGCATTCTTCAGGGTGCTCGGCAACGTAGCTTTCGCATTGTTTAATGAAGTCTTGCTGTAGTGCCTGTAGCCCTTCCTGATCTTTGTTTATCATCATAGACTTGATCTTGTCCATGTTGGCTTTCTTCAATTCGTTGAACTTGCGCATCATAACTTGGTTTTTCATTCCCTCTTCCATGCGCTGCAATTCACTGTCGCTGTAGGTCTTTCCTTGAACAATATAGAACTGGCAGCCCGAACTTTTCTTCTCTGGGTTGACTTGGTCTCCTTGGCGTGCCGCAGAAAGCGCCCCCTTTTTGTGCATAAACTTAGGGTAGTTGAACTCGGCCGGAATCTGGTAACCGACGTCGCCTGCTCCAAGCTGTTTGCCGGCAGGTGCCCCCTTCGATTCAGGGTCACCGCCTTGTATCATGAAGTCTTTGATGACACGGTGGAATAGCAGGTCGTTGTAGAATCCTTCATTAACCAGCTTCAAGAAGTTGTCGCGGTGCTGGGGTGTCTCGTTGTACAGTTTAACCTTCATGGTGCCGTAGTTGGTCTCAATTACTACTACAGGCTCTTTAGCGTTACATGACATAAGTGTTAAGAGTAAAGTCGTTATTGTTGTTAATTTCTTGAACATTTTGGTCCTCCTTTTCGTTTTTTACAAATTTAAGCGCTTTTTCGTATTGAATACAATCAGATGTTCATAAAATTTCCGTCTGTTTCTTTTTGTATTCATCCTTTTTTCAGTAATTTTGCACCGCTGTTGCGACCAAAATGGGCAGTGCGACCTTTTGGAGTACAACGCAACTTAATAATTGTAAACATTTTAAACGTATAATTCACAATGAAAAAAGACATTCAACCGAGCAATTATCGTCCGGTAGCATTCAAGGATCTTTCTAATGGTGATGTGTTTATTTCTCGTTCTTGCGCTGATGCAAAGGACACTATCGAAATCGATGGTGAAACTCTTCCGCTCATCAAGCTCGAAATCTCTAACACTTCTCACCCATTCTACACTGGTAAGCAGAAACTCGTTGACACCGCCGGTATGGTCGACAAGTTCAACAGCCGTTACGGCGCTCGCAAGAAGTAATAGCGTTATTTTACGGTTTATACTTTATAGGGTACTTTCTAAAGCCAGAAAGTACCCTTTTTTTACTATCTTTGTTATAGTTTGATTTTTAATGTCACTTTATCTGAATGAAGGCTGTTATTTTTGGTAATACCCTCCGTAATGAGGTTGCGCTCTATTCTTACAATTTGCTCGAAGCTCTTAACCGCCATAATGTGGAGGTGCTTATGGAACGCGATTTTTTAGTGTTCTTGCGCGAATGTGGTTACGATGCCGAACAATATGTTAATGAAAGAAACCTTATCGATTATCGTGACTATGATGCCGACTTCGCCTTCTCGGTGGGCGGTGACGGTACTTTTATTCACAGTACGGCTAAGTTGGGAAAACGCATGATTCCTATGATAGGTGTTAATGCCGGACGACTTGGCTTTTTGACCGATATTGACGGTGAACAGATCGACGAGGTGGTGAAACATTTGGTCGATGGCGACTATACGCTCACCGAACGCGCTTTGCTTCACCTGCACACCGACGAGAAGGTCTATACCGATTTTACTTATGCGCTTAACGAAATTGCCATTACCAAGCAAGACACGGCTTCGCTTATTACGATCCATACGTGGGTCGATGGCACTTACCTGACTTCGTATCAGGCCGACGGCCTCATTGTCTCAACCGCTACGGGCTCTACGGCCTATGCGATGAGTGTGGGTGGACCTATCTTGATGCCTAACCTGCCGGGTATTATTATTATTCCGGTTGCTCCGCACAGCCTGACCAGCCGTCCGCTTATTGTTCCCGACACTTCTGTGATCGAACTGCAGGTGGAGAGCCGTAACAACCGCTTCCTTATAGCGCTTGACGGACGTCCTAACGTCTTCGATGAACGGATAAAGTGCCGTATTTACAAGTCTGCCTCACGCACGGTTAAGACGGTGAAACTCAATAACCACCACTTCTTCGACACTTTGCACGAAAAACTCCACTGGGGTGCCGACAACCGCAAGTATCTGAAGATTGGCTACGATGATGATCTTGTAAGCAAAGGCGACTAAAAACTTTTAATTTCCTCTGATATGAATAAGAATGACCTCAAAATAGTTTATATGGGTACGCCCGATTTTGCTGTTGAACCTCTTCGACGTTTGGTGGAAGGTGGCTACAATGTGGTGGGCGTTATTACGATGCCTGACAAACCTGCCGGACGTGGACATAAAATCCAGTTCTCGCCTGTGAAACAGTTCGCTCTCGACCGTAATTTGCGGCTGTTGCAACCGGTTAAACTGAAGGATGAGGATTTCGTTGAGGAACTCCGCAGCCTTAATGCCGATTTGCAGGTGGTGGTGGCTTTCCGTATGCTGCCTGAGGTGGTTTGGAATATGCCGCGTTTGGGAACCTTCAACCTCCATGCATCGCTGTTGCCGCAGTACCGTGGCGCCGCTCCTATCAACTGGGCTATCATTAATGGCGACACCGAGACTGGCGTGACAACATTCTTCCTGACGCATGAGATTGATACGGGTAAGATTATCCAACAGGAGCGTATTCCGATTTCTGATACCGATACAGCCGAGACCATTCACGATGCCTTGATGTACAAGGGGGCCGAACTTTTATTACAGACGGTCGACAATATTATTGCCGGTACGGTTGTCCCTAAGCCACAGGAAGAACTCTACCAGTCGGAAGACGAGTTGCGGCCTGCTCCGAAAATCTTTAAGGATACTTGCTATATCGATTTCGCACAATCTGCAAAGAAGGTTTATGACCATATTCGTGGCTTGTCTCCTTATCCGGCTGCTTGGTGCAACCTGAAGACTCCGGGTGGCGACGTGCTTGCAGTAAAGGTTTACGAAACGGTGAAGGTGGATGGTTGCGGCGCAAAGGAACCTGGTGCTATTGATACCGATGGCAAAAACTACATTCGCGTGGCTTGCACCGATGGTGCCATTGAACTTAGGTCGGTGTTGCTGCCAGGGAAAAAGAGA
The DNA here is from genome assembly GCA_002362105.1 of Bacteroidales bacterium UBA3297. Classification (GTDB taxonomy): domain Bacteria; phylum Bacteroidota; class Bacteroidia; order Bacteroidales; family Paludibacteraceae; genus Physcocola. Next base: position 38,359 of record DETD01000018.1, on the reverse strand, counting down.
ATGTGTGTGCCCGATTTGTTGCGCGGCTTCCATATCGACAACACCTTCTCGTTTGTACTGAAAAAAGAGGTCTCTTTTGAATCGTAAGTAGCTGATTTTGTCGGGGCGTTTTCCGCATTTTGTTGAAACAAATAAAAAATTATGGCTCAAAAGTACCATAGTTTAATTTTTTTTTGTTTCTTTGCGGTGTATGCTTCTGGATGGAATGATTTTTGCATACTCTTTACATACACAATTCTTTTTAATAATTAAACTTTTTGCCTATAGATACATTCTTACTTTGAACTTTTAAATAAGACAAAGATGACGAATGCATTGAATGAATGCACCGATGAAAAGTTGGTGCAGTTGTACGCCGACGGTAATGTCGCCGCTTTCGACGTGCTTCTTTCTCGATATAAGCGAAAAGTGTTCTCCTACATCATGCTAAGCGTTAAAGACTACGATTTGGCTAACGATGTCTTCCAAGATACTTTTATTAAGGCTATTACGACAATCCGTAACCGCAAATATTCCGAAATGGGTAAATTTTCGGCGTGGATTATCCGTATTGCGCACAACCTTGTTGTTGACCAGTACAGACGCAGCATGGCCGAAAATAATGTTCCTGGCGAGGTGGAGGACGAACTCGGACACACGGTCTTCGATACATTGCCTGTCTACGACAGGAATGTAGAGGATGTAATGTTGGAAAGTCAGGTTTTGGAAGATGTAAAACAGTTGGTTGAGATGTTGCCCGATTCGCAACGGTCTGTGTTGCTGATGCGCTTCTACCAAAATATGTCGTTTAAGGAAATTGCCGAAAAACAGGGGGTTAGTATCAATACTGCTTTGGGCCGTATGCGCTATGCTTTGTTGAATTTGCGCCGTATGGCTGAAGATAACAACGTTACTTTTGCATAATTTCCCACATTCGGAATTATTTTATATAGGTTAAGTTTGGAAGATGGTCTCTGTTACCGCATTTTGTGGTGGCAGAGACCGTTTTTTTTAGCTTGTGACAATGTTTATGAGCACGCTGACTGCCGCATGGAGCGATGGTACTGGCACAAACTCGAACCTACCGTGGAAGTTTAATCCTCCGGCAAACAGGTTCGGACATGGCAAGCCTTTGAACGACAGCTGTGCACCGTCGGTTCCTCCGCGTACTGGCTGTACGATTGGTGTTATACCGGCTTCGGTCATAGCCTTTTTCGCACGCTCAACAATGTGTATAACAGGGGCTATTTGCTCTATCATGTTCTTGTATTGGTCGCAAATGGTTAGTTCTACTGCCTTTTCGCCATATTTGTGCTGCAAGTACTTGGCAATTTCTACCAGCTGGTTTTTGCGTTGCTCGAAGCGTGTGTTGTCGTGGTCGCGGACAATGTAGTTCAACGTGGCGCTTTCCACTTCTCCCTCCATATGTGTCAGGTGGAAAAAGCCTTCGCGCCCTTCTGTATGTTCGGGACTTTCGCATGCGGGCAGCATACTGTTGAATTCTATTGCCAGTTTGCTGGCATTGGTCATCCTGTTTTTTGCCGAACCCGGGTGGATGTTTCTGCCGTTAAACTTTATGGTTGCGGCTGCCGCATTAAAGTTCTCGTATTCAAGTTCGCCAATCTCGCCACCGTCAACCGTGTAGGCCCAGTCAGCTCCGAATTTTTCCACATTGAAGAGGTCGCTACCACGGCCAATTTCCTCGTCGGGTGTAAAGGCTATCTTTATTGTCCCGTGTTTCAGTTCATGGTGTTCCAGCAGATAGGCTGCGGTGGTTACTATTTCGGCCACACCGGCTTTGTCGTCGGCTCCCAGCAGGGTGGTGCCGTCGGTTACAATTAGCTCTTGTCCTTTGTATTTCCACATTTCGGGGTAGTCTGCTGGGCTGAGTGTGATGCCCTGCTCCTGGTTCAACATTATCGGATTCCCGTCGAAAACGACAGTTCTTGCCTTAATATTTGCACCGCTGGCGTCAGGACTGGTGTCGAGGTGGGCAATCAGGCCTATTGTGGGCAGACCTTCCTTGTTGGCAGGCAGGGTGGCATATACATAACCGTTTTTGTCTTGCTCCACATCTGTCAGCCCTAATTTTGTCAGTTCTTCGGCTAGAAAGGCCCCCAGTTTCAGCTGTTTGGGCGTCGAGGGGCACGTTTCACTACACTCGTCGCTTTGGGTGTCGAAACTCACGTACTGTAGGAATCTTTCGGTCAGTCCGTTGTAACGGTCGTCTTTATTCATATTCAGTTGTCTTTTCTGCCTAAGTTTGATTCTACATATCGATGGAATCTGTTCTTTACCTCTTCAACGGCTTCACCCTCCAGTGTCAGCACGTTTTGCTGGTTAAGGGTGGCTATAAAGTCGCCGAGTTCCAGCGCTTTGGGACCTATGCTTATGCCATCGGCTTTGTTGCTGATGATTTTTGCCAGTTGTTGGTTGTTGCTCTGGCGCAGGTAGTCGAGCAATGAGCCTGTTTTCCTAATGGTGTAGGCGGTTTCTTGAAGCGCGTTCTGCAACCAGCTGAAGAAACGGATGGCATATTGGCGCCTCATAATCTCGCGTTTGCAGATGACGATGTCTTCGGCCTCTTTTACAATCTTTTTGAGCAGGTTGCTTTTCGAGTTCCCCACTTTGTCGCCGTCGGCAAGCATTGCACAGCGGTCGCGGAGGTCCTGCTCTTCTTTAGGCAGGTTAATCTCGTTCTTTATCTTCATTTCGTCGTGCATCTCTAGCAAGAAAGCCTTGTTCTGGTCGTTTATGGCGCCTAGAACATCCATGGCGAAGGCAATACCTCCCTTTTGGTTGGCACATTCCACCATAAGTCTGTCTAGCTCTCTGCTGACTCGCAATTGCAGTTCCGTCATCTTTTTGCCCATTTCCGAGGCCGTCGGAACCATGTCTTCTATGTATTTGCTGGCAGTTGCGTAGGCGGGCGCGTCCTCTTCCAGTTGCTTCATGTGCTCTTCTGGTTCGGCGCTCATGAAGTAGTCGATGGTGCAGTCGAAATCGTTATTTTCTCTGATGTGCACATTGTCACTGTCAATCCAGTCGTTGGCAGTTTGTGCCGCGTTTTTCGATATGTCTGTTTCTAGCAGAAGGTCAATCAGTCTGTTTGTGGTTAATAGGTGCTTGGCCTTTTCTTCGTATTCTTTTTTGAAGAAGAAGGTCTCTTTTTCCAAGTCGTTTACCCAGTTTGTGTTGTTCCGTTCGATGTTGAACAGTATTTTTTTCAGAGATTCAAACATAGTATGTAATCGTGTACTTATTATTTTATTGAAAGGGTGTTACTTTATTTTTCGCCTAGTTCTATCACTTCCATGTCGCGGATGTCAGTCCCGTCGATGGTGAACCGTAAAAGAGTTCTGACTTGTTGCATTCCGTATCGGCCAGCTGCTCCCGGGTTAACGCAAAGCATATCTCTCTTTTGGTCGTATTTTACCCGCAGAATGTGCGAGTGACCGCAGACGAATAATTTCGGTTGCTCTAAGTCGAGTTTCGAGGCTATTCCTGGTGCATATTTGCCCGGATATCCGCCTATATGTGTCATGAACACTTTTACGCCCTCTATCTCGAACACTTGTTCCTTTTTATAGCGGAGGCGGATGTCTTGTCCGTCAATGTTACCGAATACGGCTCTGAACAGTTTATATTGTTCAAATTTTTCCGCTAGTTTCAGGCTGCCAATGTCCCCTGCGTGCCACACTTCGTCGCATTCGTCGAAGTATTTGGCGTAGCGTTCGTCCCAATAGGCGTGGGTGTCCGATAGTAAGCCGATTCTAGTCATTCTTTCTTTTTAGAGTAATTATACAAAGATAGTGTTTTTAGTCTAATTATCTTTCTTTTATCCCTACTCTGTTGGTCTTACCGACGGCCAGCCTATAACCTGTATAGTGACAATAGTTACTTTTTCTAATTTCCTGGGTAAAATTGTACTTCTCTGTTATTCAGTATTAAAAATATTTTATAACTTTGTCCCCAATTCAAACATTACTTTTTTATAAACACATAAGAAGGTCTTTCGTTGTGAAACGGGAGACCTTTCGTTTTTTCACATAGGTTATAGAATAAAAAAAGACGGGCACTGCTTTTGCGGTGCCCGTCTTTTTTAGTGGTTATGCCGTTTTTATTTGAAACTGCCCTTCAAGCTTACGCCTGATGTTGAGTTGTTAGGGTCGTTACAAATAATGGTAGCGCGGTAGTTGAAGTCGCCTGGTTTTGAGTTGCCAGCTGTGATTAGGAACTCAATGTCGGCCTTCTTGCCTGGCTTGATAGCCTTTGTTGGCCAAGAAACGACTTTTGCGTTGTCGTTGTTGGTTTTAACCTTGTGGATGAGCAATTCGCTCTTACCGTTGTTGGTAACGGTGAGTTTGAACTTCTTCTTTGCGCCTTTTTCAATTGCGCCAAGGTCGTTTGAGGTCGATACTGAAAGAACAGGGGCGTTTGCCTTGTCTTCTGCTGTCATATTGGCAAAGTTCTCGCGGATGGTTGCGTGAACGGTCACCTTCTTGTTCTTTTCGATGTTGCCGTTTATAGCTACGTCGAAGGTAGGAAGAATCTCACCCCAGTCGTTTGCTGCCTCACTGTTGAAGGTTACTTCGATGGTACCTTTGCCCTTAGGCTCCAGCTTTTCTGGATTGGCCTTTAGTGTAAGGTATTTAGGAGCGTTGGCGAAAGTAATGACAGCTTCTTTGTCGCTGTTGTTCATTACTTGGATCTTCTCGGTCTTTGAAGTCGGATACTCGATGGTACGCATATATACGTTCATGGTCTTCAAACGGAAGTCGCCAATGTTTGAAGGATATTCCTCTTCTGGTGTCTTAACCTTCGGAATAACCTCACCCTTGATGGTCAAACGCTGGTTTGCTTCTGCGTTTGAGGTTACGGTGATGGTCTTGTTGAAGGCACCTGGACGGCCGCTTGCGTTATAAGTGGCGGTCACGAAACCTGTATCGCCTGGAGCGATTGGGGTTTTGGTCCAGTTTGGAGTGGTACAACCGCAGCTTGCTCTAACTTTCTGGAGGACCAAGTCGCTTTTACCTGTGTTCTTGAATGTGAAAGTACAGGTCACTTTACCACGTTCTTCAGGAAATGTTCCGAAGTCGTGAGAAGTTTTTGTGAATGTAATCTGTGGTGCGAGTGCCGCTGAGTCTGTTGCTGCTTTTTTGATTGCTGCTGGGTCTTCAGCCGCATTCACAGTTGTTATGTTTGCCATGCCGCATGCAAGTGCTGCAGCAAACATCCATACAGTTCTTTTCATTTCTGTTATGAGTTTTTTGTTGTTTCCTGTTCTATTACTTTAATTCTTCTTTATTGGCATCTTTTTCCAAGAGAACTTCTCCCACAATCATCAAACGGGTTACACCCTGGTTTGAGGTTACGGTGATGGTCTTTGAGAATGCGCCCGGACGGCCCTTTGCATTGTAGGTGACTTCTACTTGTCCCTTTTCGCCAGGGGCAACAGGGGTTTTTGTCCATGTTGGGGTGGTACAGCCACAACTTGCCTTTACGTCTTGCAACACAATAGGGGCTTTTGATGTATTGGTGAACTCGAAGGTGTGGGTAACCTTACCCTTTGCCTCTGAGAAAGTTCCGAAGTCGTGCTTGATCTGTGCGAATGATGCTGCTTCTTCTGCTACTGCGCTTACTGCGAATGCGATAAGTGCGGCGAAAACCATAAAAATCTTTTTCATTGCTTTATCTTTTTTTTGTTTTTTTCTAGGTTCGGGCAACTATGCCTCCTTGGTTTGGCAAATATACAAATAATATGGTTTAAAATGTTATTTTCATTTGTAGTAATTGACATTCAAGTTGGGCTGTGCTGCCTCTCGCTTTTCGTATTCCAAAAACCGTGCCGTGCTTTCGCATTTCTCCTAACTAATCTGTAATTTTGTATTATAATGTATACATAGAGGCGAGAATCTGCTGTATAGCATGTTTTATGCGCTTTTTCTACCTCTTTCTTTGTCTTTCTAAAAATGATTCTAAAACGTTTCCATCGTCTCTTACTCTCCTTTTTGTGTATAGGTTGTGCTGCTTCGGCCGCTCCTCTTCAGTACGAGTTACCGCTGCCCGAGGTGAATACGCTCGCGGGCTCTTTCGCTGAACTCCGCCCTAACCACTTCCATGGTGGATGGGATTTCCGCACTGGGGGAAAGGAGAACCTTCCGGTCTACGCTTTTGCCGATGGCTTTATCTCGCATGTGGTTATTACGCCTTCTGGCTATGGCAAGATGGTGATGATTGACCACCCCGACGGAACCACTTCGCTTTACGGACATTTGAACGGTTTTGTGGGGGAACTCGATTCGGTGGTACGCAACGAACAGTATAAGCGCCATGCCTACGCCGTGACGCTCGATTTTCCCGCTAACCGGTTCCCTGTAAAGGCCGGACAGCAGTTTGCCATTTCTGGTAATACGGGCGGTTCGGCTGGCCCCCACCTCCATTTCGAGATCAGACGCACGTCTGACGGACTTATGCTCAACCCTTGCAAGCACAACAGCCTTTTTGGCATACAAGACAACGTTAAACCTACCATATATGGCGTAAAGATATATGGTGTGCCCGGCAAAGGCGAGGTGAATGGCATTGCCGAAAAAAAATATGCGACAAATGCCGGTAAGGCAACCACGCTCCGTCAGGGTACCACTGTCAGGGCATGGGGCAAATTGTCGCTTGCGGTTAAGGCTTCCGACAAGATGAACAACACCTGGTTCAACTACGGCATCCGCAAATACCGCCTTTTCTTCAATCATACGCTTATTTCCCAGATACATCTGGCTAATTTCCTGTTCGACGACAAGCGGGCTGTCAATTCGCTAATCGACTTCAAACAGCGTGCTTTGTCGAAGGAGTTTTTTGTCAAGTTCAGCCGAGAACCGGGAAATCCGCTCTCTATCTATTCCCATATGGTGGGTAATGCGGTTATCGATATTAACGAAGAGGGTAAGTCTTACCCGGTGACAATTGAGGTGGAGGACGATTTTGGTAACACCGATTCTTTCTCGTTTATTATCCGGGGTGAGAAACAAGACATTCCTGAAGCCCCTACGGGATACACGCAGTTGCTGAAACAGGGCAAGCACAATACGTTCAGCCGGCCAACTTTGTTGCTCAATTTCCCGGCCGATGCGCTCTACACCGATGTCCCAATCTTTTTTTCGCAGGACACCGTTAAAAATATGTTCTCGAGGGTATACGATTTTGGCACTGATTTTGTTCCTATTCACAGTAAGTTCGATGTCTCGGTCAGAATCGATTGCGACACCCTGACCGATAAGTCGAAATATGTGCTGGCCCGCCTTAATCCGAAGAATGTGGTGACAGGTGTCATTCCTGCCCAGTACATTAATGGCTATATGGTGGGCGAAGCCAAATACTTGAGCCGTATGGCTGTTTATAAAGACGTTACGGCCCCTACCATCGGTGCCGAACACATACTCAAACTCAGACAGTTCCCTGTCATGAAACTGAAGATTCGTGACAACCTTTCGGGCATTGAGTCGTACAATGGCTATATCGACGGCAAATGGGTGCTGTTTGAATACGACCCTAAAACGTCCCGAATCTCATGCGACTTGAGAAAGCTGGGGCTGGAAGAGGGACGTACGCACACCCTCCATGTTGAGGTTGCCGATGCTTGTGGCAATGTGGGCGTGCTCGATACAAATATTTATTATTGACGTTATATATTAGTTCCTATATCGACACATAGATGTTATGAGACTAAAACAGTTGCTTTTGTGTTGCGCCATGCTGGTGGCGGACTTCTCTTATGCGGGTACTAACATTATGGTGGGCAAGGCTTGCTCGGCCGACGGGTCCACGTTCTGTACCTATTCGGTTGACTCGTACTACCAGTACGGCGAATTGTCGTATTATCCGGCTGCCGAGAACCCTAAATACGCCAAACGTAAAATATACGGTTGGGAAACTAAAAAATACCAGGGGGTTATTTCAGAATCTCCTATCACCTATGCGGTGCTGGGCAACATGAACGAATACCAGGTCTGCATTACCGAGTCTACATTCGGCGGTAGGGAGGAACTGGTCGATACTACTGGTGTGCTCGACTATGGTAACCTTATCTATATTACCCTGCAACGCTCTAAAACGGCCGAAGAGGCTATTCGTGTGATGACTGACCTCGTTGCCGAATACGGTTACCGCAGCAAGGGTGAGACGTTCTCTATTGCCGACCCTAATAACGTTTGGATTCTTGAGATGATTGGTAAGGGGCCTGATGTGAAGGGGGCTGTCTGGGTGGCCCGACGGGTGCCCGACGACTGCGTGTGCGCACACGCCAACCACTCGCGTATCACAACTTTCCCTCTGAACGACCGGGCTAACTGCCGTTTCTCGAAAGATGTCATCTCTTTCGCTAGAGAGAAGGGCTACTTCAAGGGCAGAAATGCTGAATTCAGTTTTTCCGACGCTTACGATCCGCTTTCTTTCTCGGCTCACCGCTTCTGCGATGCCAAAGTCTGGTCGGCCTTCCGCAAGATAGCCGACGATATGGACCAGTATTACGACTATATACAGGGTAAGTCGAACAAACCGCTCCCGCTATGGGTGAAGCCGAAGGCGAAACTGACCATCAACCAGCTTAAAAACCTGATGCGTGACCATTTCGAGGGAACACCTCTGGCGATGACCAATGATCCGGGGGCTGAGCCTTTCGGATTCCCGAACCGGTTTGCTCCGCGTGTCTGGACGGTCGACAGCGTCTATTATTTTAACGAAACGCCTACCGCTGGCCCGCAAAACGCGTTCTCGTTTGTGGCGCAAATGCGCTCGTGGTTACCTAATATGGTGGGTGGCGTGTTGTGGTATGGGGTCGACGATGCGACTTTCAATGTTTATTGTCCTATTTATTGTGGTGTGACCGAGGTGCCCGAGTGCTTCCGTAAGGACAACGGCTCGATGCTCAAATTCTCTTGGAATTCTGCCTACTGGGTGTTCAACTGGGTGTCGAATATGGCCTACAACCGTTATGGCGCCATGTCGAAAGACATTTTGCGTGTGCAGTCGGAGGTGGAGAAGAACTTTGAAGACAACCTCGATGTTATTGAGGAGGCGGCCAAGTCGCTTTATCGTAAATCGCCCGAATATGCGGCTAATTTCCTTACCGAGTATTCGGTCAACAAAGCCCGTGCAACGGTAGAACGCTGGCAACTGTTGGGGCAGTTCCTGCTGGTGAAGTATACCGACGGTGTTGTGAAAAAGGAACGTAACGGACGTTTTATCGACAATGGCGAGGGCGTTCCCGAACTTATTCTACAGCCAGGCTATAGCGACTGGTTCTATCGGCAGATTGTGAAGGAAACCGGTGACCGTTACCGCCTGCCCGACGAGTTCCAGGGTAAACAGTTGAAGTGATTCATTTGTGTAAAAATACGGAAAGCGGAAGTCCTGTGGGGGGCTTCCGCTTTTTTTATGTTGAATATGTTTGTGATGTGCTATAAAAAAAGAAGGAAGTCTCCCGACTTCCAATCTTCTAACCTTAAATCTAATACCATGAAAAACACATTGCAAAGATACAAACTTTTTGAAATTCCAAAAACAAAATCAAGAATTTTTTATGTTTTTCAGCAGTGTTTTTTATCATGTTTTTAAAACATGCTTCTATTTTGTTCTATACCTCTTTTATAGTGTTCTTTTTGTATGGTCTTATTAATTAGGGCATAAAAAAACAGGAGGCTTGCTGCCTCCTGCCTTTACTCGTTGTTTAAATTATAAATTCCACCATGGGGTGGTAGTTTGCATGTTACCTCCCTTCGTTTGGGGGCTTCACTTTACAACAATGCGTTTTACTTCCGCACCTACACGGACAATGTAGAGCCCTTTACGCAAGAAAATGTTGAAGTCGGTCTTGTCTTGGTTGGTTGTTATAGCTGTAAAAACCTTCACACCAAGCATATTCGACACCTCTACGCGTGTGTTCTCTTCCACGCCCTTTATGGTCAGACGCCCGCTGTCGTAATTGACGACCAGTTCGGTCTCCCGAATCTCGTCTTCTCTTCCCGCAGCATTGGCTGTAATTGAACTAGTTGTCAAGCACATCACAACAGCTACGGAAATTATGTGCCTTATATATTGTTTCATATTGCTGTTGTTCATTTCTTACAAATATAGTAATTTTCAATACAAGAACAGCAGAACAACACAATTTTTGTGTCTTTTTCTCCGTTGCCCTGTTTTTTTAAGGTCTGAATTGTTCGTATTGGTTCACTTTCTCGCGCCAATCGTCTCGTATTTCTATCGATTTCTGGGTCTTCAGGTTGAATCCGCACATAGTTGTGCGTCCCACGGTCTTTATGTGTCCGGTCTTGATGTCGGTCAGTACCTGTATCATACGCAGACTCTTGTGGCCTATTTTGTAGATTTTCGTCCAGACTTCCAAATCGTCTTCGAAGAAGGTCTGTTCCAGAAAGTCTACGTTTACGTTCACGTCCACAATAAAGTCGCCGTTGTCTTGGATGCCGAAGTCTAGACTTTTCATATATTCCACTTTGCCGTAGTCGAAGTAGGCCAGCTGTATGGCATTGTTTACGTGCCCCAGCATATCGATGTCGTTAAAGCGTTTCTGTATCTTTACCTTGTGGTTGAATTCAATTCCTTTCAATTCTTCAATGTCATTTATATCCATCGCTATTTTCTTCTCTTATGTGTTGTTGTTCAGGGTAGTGGCACAACTTCCATTCCTCTGTTAAGTGCAAAATTATTAAAAAATTTCCTTTCTTCGGCTTCTCTGTTGGTGCTGGCTGCTTTTTTTCTGTTTTTCTTCTTATCTAGTCCTTATTTCTTTCACAATAGAGGCTCCCAGTTCCTGGTTCATTTTCTCAACCAGTTCTTGTTGCCGGGTCCTGATGGCATCGGCGGCAATGCTGCTTTTCAGTTGTACGAACAGCGTACCGTTGTATATGCTTACGTTCTGGGTGTATTTGGCAATGGCTTCACCGGCCACTTTGGGCCAAAGCACGACGGCCTCTTGCTGGCTCATGTTCGAGCCGATGGTGGAGCTTTCCAGAAACTGTTTCAGCACGTTTCCCGCCATTTCCATATTTGTTCTTTTCATATCGTCAAATTTGTGTTGTTTTCACCCTCTTACCTAACAACTCCCTTCTCCACATGCCAAATTTTGAAGTCGCTGCCGGTTTGTTCCAGAATGCGGGTAATGTGTTCGCGGTCGGTGTCCGAAATAAAGGTTTGTCCGAATCGGTCCTGTTTCATCAGTTCCACCAGTTGTTCCACGCGTTCGGCGTCCAGTTTGTCGAAGATGTCGTCGAAGAGTAGGATGGGCAGGGTGCCGTTCAGCCGGCTCAGGAAGTCGAATTGGGCCAGTTTCAGGGCAATAAGGTAGGTTTTTGCCTGACCTTGGCTGGCAGTGCCCCGTAGCGGATATTCGCCCAACCGCATTTCCAGGTCGTCGCGGTGGCAGCCTTTCGTCGTGTAGCCAATCAGGCGGTCGGTAGGGCGGTGGCTGCGTAGCAGTTCGGCCAGCGGTGTGCCGCCTTGCAGGTGGCTGGTGTAGCCGAAACCGACTTGCTCCTTATCTTCGCTGATGAAGCTGTAGAACTGTTGGAAGATGGGCGTGAAGCGCTCCACAAAGTCTTTCCTACGGTCGTAAAGGTATTGGCTGCTAAGGTCCATCTGTTGCTCCAACACATCGAAGAGGCTCTCGTCGGTGCATTCCTGTTTCAACAGGCTGTTGCGCTGTTTCAGTGCGCGCCCGTATGCCAGCAGGTGGTTCAGGTAGGGGTGGTCGTATTGGGCAATGACGCCGTCCATAAATTTGCGCCGCTCCTCGCTGCCGCCTAAAATCAGCACTTGGTCGGCCGGACTGACCAGTACCAGCGGAATTTCTCCGATGTGGTCGGCCTGGCGGTCATATTCCTTCTTGTTCTTTTTCAGAACCTTGCGCCCTTTACGCTTCATTCCGATGGAAATCTCCAGCTGGTTGTCGGCTGTCTTCTCATAAGTGCCGGTCAGCATGGCGTATTCTTGTTCGTGCCTGATGTTGAGGCTGTCGAACGCGTTGTTGTGGCTTTTGCAGAACGACAGAAAGTACACTGCGTCGAGCAGGTTGGTTTTCCCCTCGCCGTTGTTGCCAATGAAGCAGTTGATTTTCGGACACAGGTCCAAATCAGCCTCTCCTATGTTTTTGTAGTTGATTACCGTCAGGTGCTTTAGATACATTTGCTTAAATAATAGGTACTAGGTGCTAAGTACTAAGTACTAGGTGATATGTACGAGGTACTAGGTGCTAGGTACTAGGTACGAGGTACGAGGTACGAGGTGATATGTGTAGTTACAAATTTATATTATAACTTAATTCCCATTGCTCTCTTTGGCTTTGAGGGTCTTTATAGATGTTGTCAATATCTTGATTAATTCTTCGCAATCGTTGTTAAGACTGCTATATGAGTTGTCGTCAATTATATCAGTTTCCTTAAGTAATTTCAACCAATAAATTGTTTCGTTGGCTTCTTTCCTCGCAATAGAGTATTTGGAGATCATATCTGCGACTGATTGGGCGTATTTAGCTTCTTTTATATTCGCTCCAATACTTGTGCCACTTCTAAGAATTTGTTTGAATAGCACAAATTCTTTTTTATTGTTCATCATATATTGGTAGAATTTTACGATCCTAACGGCGAATAAAAAACTTTTTTCGTCTAAAACCATAAATATAATAATTATAAGTTCGTACTTAACCCATATTCCCTCGTCCCTAGTCTTTAGTACCTCGTCCCTAGTCTTTAGTCCCTAGTACCTAGTCCCTCGTCCCTAGTCCCTAGTATCTAGTCCCTAGTATCTCGTCCCTCGTCCCTAGTCCCTAGTACCTAGTACTTAATCTTTTATTACCCGCATTTCCACGCGTCGGTTCTTTGCCCGTCCTCTTTCGGTGTCGTTTTTGGCAATAGGTTTGTTTTTACCGTAACCTTTGGCCGATATAGCGTTGGCATTGCACCCCAGCGAAATCAGGAAGTTGCGTACAGCGTCGGCACGTGCTTGCGACAACCGGTCGTTAACCTCGTCGCTACCCACATCGTCGGTGTGTCCGCCAATTTCCACATTTAGGTTCATCTTTTTCAGCAGTCTGGCCAGGCGGTGCAGTTCGGGGTATGAATAGCTGAGCAGCTCGCTTTTGCCGAATTCGAAGAAGATGTTGTTGATGGTCACCTCCTTGCCCTGTTTCAGCTCTTCGATGGTCGTTACATGGAAGGTTTTCTCCACAGCCACGCTTTCTTCCACCTTGCGCAGGTCAACGTGCCGGGTTTCGGGGTAGACGCTAGTGTCGCTTACAAACACGCCGTACATTTTGCCGGCGGGCAGCACAATGAAGAAACTGCCGTCTTCGGGGTCGCTTTGTGCCATACCCACAATTTTGTGTGTCTCCAAATCTTCCCACATCAGTTTGGTCGCCACTTTCTTTCCGCCGCGGTCCACCATCTTTCCGCTAACGGTCACCACCTTGAATGGGCGCTGTTCGGTAGGCAGGTTTATACTGTAGATGCGGCTTTCGTTGCTGTCTTGTTCTTTTTGGCTGAAGTAGGCCGTTGTACCGTCGGTGCTGATTTTGTAGGTCCAGTCGTCGGCATCGGTGTTTATTTCCTTGCCCAGGTTTTCGGGCTCGCTCCAGCAGGTCCAGCAGGTGTCGCTCAGGCGCACGCTCTTGTACACATCGTAGCCGCCCAGTCCGCCCCTGCCGTCAGAACTGAAGTAGAGGGTGCGCATGTCGGGGTGCATAAAGGGGGTGCGTTCGCTGTACATCGTGTTGATGGCGGGCCCCAGGTTCACAGGCTCGCTCCATTGGCCCAGACTGTCGCGTTGGCTCACATACAGGTCGCTTTCGTAGTGGTTGTTGCCGTGGTAGATGGCCGCCTTGTTGATGTCGGAGGCCGAAGGCCTGATGCTGGTAAAGAGCAGGGTCTTGCCGTCGCTGCACAGGGTGGCGTCGCTGTTCCAGGTGCCGCGGTTGATGTTGGGCGGGAAGAACTCTACTGGTTGCCAGCCCTCTTCGTTCTTTGTGCAGAGGCCCATTACGCCGTTCTCAAATTTCAGCATCTGGGTGCCGTCGGCACTCACGGCCAGAATGCCGTCGTTGCTGTTTTTGCTGCTCAGTGGGGCGAAGATGCGCGGTTTCGTCCAACCTCCGGCAGTGCGTTCGGTCACAAAAACGTCTTCTCCGCCCAGATTGTCCTCGCGGTCACGTCCGCAGAAGTAGAGTTTTTTGCCGTCGGCGCTGATGATGGGGTAGTACTGGTTCCCCTTTTTCGAGTTGGTGGCGGCAATGTTCTTGATGGCGATGGAGGGGTTTAGCGGTCTTTCCAGTACGGCGGTCAGCTCTTTGTAGAGCGGATTGTTTCCCAGTACGTGGCCGTACTTCCTCACGGTCTGGAGGGCCTTGTCCCAGTCTTTAGCCTTTACGGCGTCGCGGATTAGCACTTGCAGGGCCACAATGGCCAAGTCTTTGTCGCTGGCCATCTGTATGTATTGTTCTAGCCGCACTTGGTCTTCGCCCAGTGGTACAATGGTTCTGAAGTCCAGGTCTTCCGCATATTTGGCGGCCGCCAGATCCTTTTGGAACGACGGTAGTTTGGTTACTTCCGGATAGTTCTTTTTCAGGTATTCCAGAGTGCTGATTTCGCCGTCTTTAGCCATCAGGGCGTAGGTCTGTTTCAGCAGATCGCTGCGTTTGGCCGAGTTGCTCTCGTTTTCCAGACTCAGCAACAGGCCTTTGGCCACACGGTCGCGCTGGCTCAGCCGTAGCAGACTGTCGCTGGCGGCTTTGCGGAACTCCTTGTTGTTGGGGAAGAGGGTGAGGAAGGTTACGTAGCTGCTCCACAGGCCCGGCACAATCAGGTCGTTGTAGGCGTGTTGTTGGCCAAGGCTGTCGGCCAGATGGGCGTAGGGACTGTTGGGGTAGGTTTCGGCATACCACAGGTAGTTGTTGGTTTTGTTGGCGCGTCTGATCATGCGGAAGGCTTTGCGCCAGATGCTGTCTTGCACCTCGGCCTTGCGTGTCGTTTCCGGAAATCGGCTCAGAAACATCTCGTAGCCGTGCCTGGTGTTGGTTTTGGTGGCCAGTTCGTAGGCCAGGGTCTCAATGCGGGCCTTGGCGTCGGGTACTTGCGTGGCATAGGGATAGGTGGTGACGAAGTTTTCGTAGTCCGTCTCGGTATTGTTGTTCAGTGCGCGTTCAAACGCCAGTTCGTACACCTTGTTTTGCGCGCGGTCCTTCCATTCCTGGCGGGCCAGCTCGAAGTAGTGGAGGTAGTGGTTGAAGGCCTCCACGGTGTTGGCTTTTTCCGCTTTCAGCAGACCGTAGCGGCACGTGGTGTCGGCCAGGCTTCTTAGGCTTTCGTTGGTGTAGCCCGCCTTTTGCAGCCGCTCCAGTTTCTTGGGGTCGGTAATGCCAATCAGCCTGCGTTGCAGGTTGTTGGCAATGTTGTAGGCCTTTAGCGGATTGAAGTTCTTGTAGTCTTGTTTGCAGAAGAGGACGCAACGCCAGTAGTTGAACTCGAAGAAGGCTTCCTCGGTCGTCATCTTGTCGCGCTGGTTGTCCAGCTCCTTGTCTGCTTTGGCGTAGTTGTGTTGCTCGTTTATTAGTTTCCCGAAGTTGACTCCCGCCGCGCTGATGTGGCACAGCAGGAAGCATACGGTGGCGGCCGCCAGGCGTTTGCCGGCAGACCCGAAAAAAGAATTTATGTGGAAGTTAGTCTGCACTTTTGTGTAAGATATGCTCTATCTTTCAAATTTAATCCTTTTTCACCATATTCACAAAAAGAAGTGTTAGGCTTGTGTGTTGGCTGTTTTTTAGAAAATATCGGAATGTGTCCCGGTGTCGAGTAAAATGAGCGTAAGTTCTTTTTCCGATTGTTCCCATAAAAGGAGCCAGTCAGGCTTGATGTGGCACTCCCAAATTCCTTCGTATTTCCCATGGAGAATGTGGGGCTTGTAGTTTTCAGGAAGTTCTCCTTTTTCTGATAGAATGCTTAGAACTTTGCTTAGCTCGTTGATGTCGAATCCTCTTTTTTGACATCGTTTGAGCGATTTCTTGAATTGGTTGGTGTAGTTAAGGCTGTATGCCATGTTAGTCTTCTCCTAGAATTTGTGTTAGCAAATCTTTAACCGAGTCGGCGTGGTGCACACGGCCTTCCTTAATGTCCTCTAGAGCCGAGTTTAAGCTGCTTTTTTTCTTTTGTTCGACTTTATGGACCGATTTCACTCCTTTTATCATTTTTATTGCGCGCCTTATGTCGTTAATGAGTGATTCGTCTTCAATATCTACTATAAATTGTGGTGTTATTGTATTTGCCATACGCGTTTGAATTTTTTGTAAATATATGATATTTTTAGAACGTCTCAAATTCGTGCCGTGTCATTTCTGCCAAAACGAAAAAAGCAAGTTGATAAAACCAACTTGCTTTCAGTTTGCGGAGAGAGAGGGATTCGAACCCCCGGTACCTCTCGGTACGGCAGTTTTCAAGACTGCTGTAATCGACCACTCTACCATCTCTCCAAAAAGATGGTGACCCAGCAGGGGATCGAACCCTGGACCCACAGATTAAGAGTCTGTTGCTCTACCAGCTGAGCTACTGAGTCATTTTATCGTCATCCGGTGGTCGTTTTCCGTTTGACGATGCAAAATTAGCGTATTCCTGCCAACTCGCCAAACTTTTTCCGATGTTTTTCTCGGGTAAAATTTCAACTCGCTGAAATGTACGGCATTGCCGTAGCCGCTTTGGTGTGAAAGCGGCGCGCCGGTCAGGCGCGTCCCGCTTTATTTGCTGTTTTTGCCGTAGCCGTAGTTACCATAGTTGCCGTAACTACGGTAGCTGCCGTAGCTGCCATAGCGGTGGTACTGTCCGTATACGCCGTTGGTGTTCAGCGAGCCGTTCAGAATGGTACACATACGTTTGAATGTGCCGCTGTGGTACAGTTCTTCCAAATCGGGTAGTGCGTCGCGTTGGAACTGGCCCTCGCGCATCACGAACAGCACAAGGTCGGCATACTTGCCCACAATGCTGGCGTCTGCCACCAGGTTGAGCGGTGTGCAGTCGAGGAACACGTAGTCGTACTTGCCGCGCAGGTCGGCCATCAGTGCGGTCATGCGCTCGTTTTGCAACAACTCGGCTGGGTTTGGCGGTATCACGCCGCTCGGCAGAATGTCGATGTTGTCGTGTATCTTGCTCTTCATGATGCAATCCTTCAGCGTTTCCTTGTCGCCGTTCAGCAGGCTGGTTACACCCTTGCGCACATCGCACAGATTTTTACTCAACTCTGCTTTTCTCAGGTCCATATCCACCATCAGGATGCGTTTGCCCATTAGTGCGAGGCTCACAGCCAGGTTGGCGCTCACGAAGGTTTTACCGCTGTTCGGGTAGAAACTGGTGAACAGCACCAACTCGCTGTCGTGGCCTGCCATAAAGGTGAAGTTCGTTCGCAGCACGCGGAAGGCCTCGTTAATGCCGTTTCGGTTTTTGTCTTCCACCTCAATGCGCAGTGGCATGGTCTCTTTGCTGTTGTCTTTAATCCGTTTGGTTAGTGGCACTGTGCCGAGGTATGGCAGAGAAAGGCCATCCAGGTCTTTCTTGCTGCGTACCGTTCCGTCGAGGGCAAGCAACAGCCAGATGATGAAGGTTGGCAACCCCATGCCGCCAATCAGTCCCATTAGTAGCACTTGCATCTTCTTCGGACTGATAGGCGCTTGCGGGCCGCGTGGCGGGGTGATGACGCGGATGTTGCTCACTTCCATATTTCCGCTCAACTCGTTCTCTTCGCGTTTCTGCAACAAGAAGAGGTAGAGGGTCTCCTTAATCTTCTGTTGGCGGCCAATGGTCTGCAGGTATTTTTCCTGTTGCGGATTGCGGGCTATCTTTTTGTTGATTTGTGCCTCCTTGCTCTGCAACTTCTCCACCTTCATGCTGTTGGTGTGGATGATGTTAGCCAGCGTGCTGCTGATGCTGCTGCGCAACTGTTTCAGCGTTTCGTCCATTTCCTTCACCAGCGGGTTCTTCACACTGCTGTTGGCCACCAGTCTGCCCCGTTTGATGACCATTTCGTTGTAGTTGGTGATCAGGCTGCCTAGGCTTTGGTCGGTCAGGCCAGCGTTGTTGGGTAGCAGCTGGTCCTTCATGGTGGTGTCGCTCAGGCAGTCGTTTATGTATTTGGCAATCTCCAACTGGGTCACCGCCTCCAGGGCGCGGGCGTTGTACTGTTTCTGCTCGCTTACGTCGCCCAGACCTTCGCTGTAGACGTTGGTCACCAGTTCCACGCTCTTGTAGCCCTCAATGTTGTTGTCAATCTTGCCCAATTCTTTTTCCAGCGTCACCAGTCGGTTGTCGATAAACTTGTTGGTGGTTTCGGCGTTCAGTCGGTTCTCTTCCAGACGCTCGAAGGTGTAGATGTCTACCAGCGCCTTCAACACATCGTCGGCACGCTGTTTGCAAACGTCGGCCAGTGTCATATTTATCACGGTGCTCTTTTTCCCCACCAGTTCCACCGCCAGTTTGGCGGCGTAGGCGTCGGCCAGCACGTTCGGATTGGTGCGGCTCACCCATATTTTGCGTTTGGTGTCAGCCTCGGTCAGGCCGTTCCCGTTGGGCTCTATAATGGTTTTTCCTATAGGGGTGTTGACGCACTGGTAGGCGCGGGCGTTAATCACCGTGTCGCTTTCCATTGCCTCGCCACTGGCAGGGTTGCTCCAGCGGAATTTGGTCAGGCGGAAGTTGGTTGGCCCGTCAATCTCCACTTTGAAGCCGAAAGCACTCTCGTCTTTGGCATCGGGGAAGGCCGCACAAATTGGAGAACTCTTATAGAGGTCGTTGTTGCGCAACAGGCGTCGTTCGCTGTAGGTGGTGTGCAGGTTCAACTGCTTAATGGCCATATACATAAGGTAGGGACTCTTGAATTCCTCTATCTCGTTGTCCACATTGCTGCTGCTGGCCAGCAGGCCCAGGTCGGCCAACTGGTCGTTGATGCCTTTCGCACCCTTCTTGGCGTTGTCTTTCACCAAAATGGTAGAATAGCGGCTGTAGGTCGGCTGCGTCTTTTGCAGGTAGGCGCCAGCCAGGCACAAACCAACAACAGTGCAGGCCGCCACTAACCACTTGTTGCTCTTTATGATTTCAAATATATTTTTCAAACTGAGTGAGTCGTCAGCTGGCTTCACACTCTGCCGGCGGCTCAGGCTACGTTGCGTTTCTTGCATTGGTGTAGTTTACAGATAATTTAATTTAGATTACGCAAAGATATAAAAAATATTTCGTTGTCGGGCACAACAGCCCGCTCTTAATATTTTGGTAGAGTCGGCATTTCTCCTCTAGCAACTCCTTTGTGCTTAATCTTCAATCGGTTGTCGGTTCCGCACTTTTTTGCCTAGGGGGCTGTCTATAAATATGTTGATGTGTTGGCTTTGGTCGTAGGGTGGTAGGCGCTATTTATTATTATAAGCCGGTGTTGTCGATTTTCCTCTTTCTGTATAATTATGCGTATAAAAATAGAAATTTAAGAAAGCAACCGCCGTTTTCTTTTTATTTATTCTTAATTTTCCCTAACTTTGCTGGAAAATTGTGGAAAATCATATTGTTCTATTTTGCATTTTCCATAGCTATTAAACTCAAGTTAAAGCTAACTTGTTGAACCTTCGCACTTTACTATGAGCGAAGGGAACTAGTGATTTGCTCAATGCGGAACTAAACGCTCCAGTTAACACAATCAGATATAAGCTCTATCCCCGTAGGGCAGGACTTCACTAACTACGTTATAATAGTGTCCTCTCCGAGCAGTGGATTTGCAGAAAAAACTATTGTGGCATTTTCCTTAATCAAGTAAAACAAACATGCTTCGCCCGTATCCGATAGGAAGGCAGGACTTCGAAGACATCGTAAGCAACGGTTTCGCCTATGTTGACAAAACCGAGCGGATGTACCAGATGGTGCGGAACCGTAAGTTCGTGTTCCTGTCCCGTCCGCGCCGTTTCGGCAAGTCGCTGCTTGTCAATACGCTTCAATGCTACTTTGAGGCGAAGAGGGAGTTGTTTGCCAACTTGAAAATCAACGCGCTGGAAAAAGACTGGATCCAGTATCCGGTTTTCCGGTTCGATATGAGCGGTTGCAAGGATATGGACGCCGCTGGTATGGTGAGCTACATTGGCAATATGTTGCGGCAGTACGAGGAAGAATACGGTGTGGCAGCAGGTGAACTGAGGAACGGCATACGTTTTGGCAACCTCATCAGGGCAGTCTGCCAGCAAACCGGCCGCAAGGTGGTGGTACTGATCGACGAGTACGACGCCCCGCTTCTGGCCCACCTGCACGACGGCAGGTTAGACGAGGTAAAGCCCATCCTCCAGGAGTTCTACCAGCAACTGAAGGCGAACGAGGCCTTCGAGCACTTTGTCTTCATCACGGGCATCACCCGCTTCTCGCAGGTGTCGGTCTTCTCCACGCTCAACAATCTGGAGAACATCTCGATGCACGACGACTTTTGTGACATCTGTGGCATCACCGCCGACGAACTTTTGGAAAATTTCAAGGAAGACATCCAACTGTTGGCCGACGAGGAGTCCGTGTCTTTTGAAGAGACGCTGCTTATGTTGAAAAAACAGTACGACGGTTACCATTTCTCGAAACATTCGAAAGACATATTCAATCCGTGGAGTCTGATGTTGGCTTTCTCTACCAAGGAACTTAAAAATTTTTGGTTCGAAACGGCCACTTCCTCCTACGTGATTGCCCATTTGAAGAAACACAACGCCCAGATTTTAGATTTTGAGCGCAAATCGTTGTTCGAGTCAGATTTCTATGTCTCTCAAGAAGACGCTAAAAGTGTCTTCGCATTGTTATATCAGGCTGGCTATTTGACGATTAAGTACTACGACGGGGAGATGGAGCGGTTTGTCATAGGTTACCCCAATGCAGAAGTTCGCGTCTCCATGTTGGAGGTGATGATGCCTTCTTGGGTGGGATGCTCTTCCTCTGACGGTAAGAACTATATGTGCGACTTCTATTTCGCCCTGAAAGACGGCCGTTTCGACGAGGCGTTCGAGTTGTTGACCGACTTCTTCCGGCAGATTCCGAACGTGTTAGACAACAAGCGGGAGATGCACTTTCAAACGGTCATCTACGTCTTGTTCCGTTGGCTGGGCTTCTACACGCAGGTGGAGGTTAACACCGCCAAAGGCCGTTTAGACTGCGTCCTCTTCGCACCGAAATACATATTCATCATAGAGTTCAAGGTCGACGAGAGTGCGCAGGCCGCCCTCGACCAGATCAACCGTATGGGCTATGCCGACCCTTACCGCACCGACGGCCGCCCAATCGTGAAAATAGGTGTCAACTTCTCCAAAAAAGAACGGACCATAGCAGCATGGAAAGTGGAAGGAGTTTAGGCTTAGCTTTGGTTTGGCAGGTTTATAAATATAAAGATTATAAGTTTAGTAGGTTTGTAGGGTGCAGGCTCTTTAACTTTTTCAATGACAAAGAGAACGTTATCAATAACAAATGTCGGACCTATTGTAAATACGGCAACCATAGAGTTTAATTTTTTTTCTTATGGAAGGAAGTTTGCGTACGCGGGAAAGCGAGGTCATTCAGTTCAGTGTAATTGCCATCGAGACGGCGGCGCGTAAGATGGGAATTTCTCCGTTTCAGCTTGTTCAACGGCTCGATAAACAAGGGCTTATCGAAAACCGCCTTTTGAAATTTTACGATACGCTTCATACCCAGAGTGCCGATTATGTGGCTGATGATGTCATAGAAACGCTTTTAAATTACGAGAACGATGAGGAATGACGAATATGTTCTTTTTCATGGGGCAACCAGTGTCGTTTGTGAACCGCTGACGCATGTGGGGCGTCCAGATCTTGACTTTGGCCCAGGATTTTATCTTACAAACAATCGAGAACAAGCTGTCAGTTGGGCTCTTACAAAGGCTGCGAGAAAAAAGAATCATAAAGCAGTTCTTAATGTATATCGGTTCGAACAGGGACTATTTCTTTCTGAAAAAGCATTTCGTTCCCGAATATTCCCTTCTTATGATAAAGAATGGCTTGACTTTATTGCTGAAAGTCGCAAGGGACAGCAACCTTGGGCGGGTTACGATTGGATTGAGGGTGGAATTGCCAATGACAGTGTGATTTCAACCGTTGAAGCTTATGTCGATGGATTTATTACTGCTGAAGTTGCTTTAGGAAGACTTGTAAACGAAAATCTTAAGCATCAGGTTTGTATTAGTAATCAAGTTATCATAGACAAATACTTGTCTTTTGTTGAGGCTATTGAATTATAAGCAAAAATATAACGGACGTTTTCGATTTTGAAATGTAATAGATTTTAAAGTGAAAGATTATATTTTATATCGCAAGATAACACGCATTATTATGCAGTTGTCCGACGAACTTCAGATTTCACCCAAAAGGGCTTTGCTCCTCTTCTATAATTCTACCGTGGGGCAGCAGTTGCACGACCCCAAATACGGCTACCAACTTATGTCCGACACCTATATCGTCAACGATATTAAGGCGGAACTGGGGGACCGGTAAAGTAAAATTCACAAATCAATATGAGTTGTATTGTTGAACGCTTCCTTTGCTTAGTTTAGAATTCAATGGAGACTGGCATTTATTTATCCCAAGTCTAAAGTGTTTTAACTATGGCTCTGTTGTCCTTTGTTATAGAGATATAAAAACAATAGAAATTAACAGATTCTATGCTTGCCTTTCTTATGGAAATCTGTAAGAAGGATTCTTAATTTAAGGTTATTCTATGTTTCCTAATTTTTTTAATAAGTTTAATAAGCAAGATACTGTAAAGAAAAAGATTCTTTCAAATGTGTTTTGGGCTATGTTAGGGAAGGTTATAAATATGCTCGGAAACCTATTTGTAGGTATATTAGTTGCCCGTTATTTAGGACCTGAACAATATGGCTTAATGAACTATGTGATAAGCTATGTTACGATATTTACGGTTATTTCAACATTTGGATTGACAAATATAGAGGTTAGAGAATTGTCTAGAACTCCAGAAAAGCGTGATGTCTTGATGGGGACCTGTTTCAGCATAAGATTATTTTTTGCTTCTGTTGGCTACTTGTTGGTTGTTGTTTCATTATTTTTATATAAGTCGGATTTTTTTACATCCGTAATGATTCTAGTTTATTCTTTAAGTTTATTTTCGGGATGTTTCGAGGTTATCCGTAATTATTTTACTTCTATAGTAAAAAATGAATATGTTGTTAAGTCTGAAATTTCAAGAACCGTGATAGGTGCTTTTGTAAAAGTTGTTTTGTTGTGGTATAAAGCACCTTTAGAGTATTTTATTTGCGCAACATTATTTGATACTTTTTTGGTCGCTAGCGGTTATTGTATTTCCTATTCTACTGTAGTTGATAAAATTAAAAAATGGTCGTTTGACAGAAATCTTGTTCCTTTTTTGATAAAGCAGTCTTTTCCTCTTGTCTTATCTGGTGCTGCTGTCATTATTTATCAACGTATAGATCAGGTTATGTTAGGAAATATGTTAGATAAAGAATCTGTTGGTTATTTTGCAACTGCTAGTAAATTCTTAGATCTAGTTTTGTTTTTGCCTGTTGTTATAACACAGACTGTCACGCCAATTCTAGTGAAAACATATAATTCTGGAAATAAGATTTTATATGACACGAGGTGTATACAATTTTTATCAATAGTAATATGGGTTTCTATATTATTGTCTTTGATAGTGTCTTTTTCGTCTTATTGGCTCATATTATTATCTTTTGGAAAAGAATATGTAGCAGCTGTGCCAGTTTTGCAGATATTGTCTTTTAAGACGATAGGAATGGCCATATCTTCTGCTGGTGGTCAGTTGATTATAATAGAAAACAAGCAAAAGTGGGCTGTTTTTAAAAATATTTTGGGCTGTTTGACTTGTATCATTCTAAATTCTTTGGTAATACCCAAATATGGAGTTGTCGGTTCTGCCTATGTTACTATAGTTACGATATTAGTAGCTTCTATGGTAGGAAGTCTATTTATACCACCTTATTGGGATATACTGAAAAAAGAAGTGTATTCCGTTCTCTTTGGTTTCAGATACTTACCTCTTGTTTTAAAGTTTTTTGAAAGAAAATGATCGATTCATATATAGGATACTCAACAAACGAAACTATAAGATACCAATCTTCATCTGGAGGTGTTGGTAGTTCATTGCTGAAGTGGTTGTTTGAAAAACAAATAATAGAAACTTCTATTACTTTTGTCTTTAATCATAGATCTCTAAGATATGAACCTAAGTTGATTTATTCCTATGATGATTATGTAGTCACTGGTTCTATTTATCAAGAGATTGATTTGATTGGATTTGTTAAACGAAATGTTGATAGAATTAAAGGAAGTTTTGCATGTTTTGCGTTGCCTTGTCAAGTCGCTGCTATTCGGAATTATTTAAAAGAAGCAGGACATGAATCTTTTATTATTGGTTTGACATGCTCTTCTCAGCAGACAATTGAGGCCACTTATTATTTGCTTAAGCGTCTAAAAGTAAAGAAAGAAGATGTAAGAAAACTCCAGTATAGAGGTAATGGTTGGCCTAGTGGTATTCAGATAGAGTGTAATCGGAATATATTTATCCCAAATAACAACTCTTTGTGGTCTGAGATATTCCATTCTAGATTTTTTATTCGAAAAAAATGTTTTCTATGTGCAAATACATTAAACACTGCTTCGGATATCGTTTTAGCAGATCCTTGGTTGGAGTTTTATTTAAAAAACGAGAAAGTAGGTAAAACATTGGTCGTGGTGAATAGTCAAAAAGCTTCAGATTATTTAAAACGATGTTATTCAGACTCTTATATAGAGTTGTCGCCTATAGATGCCAACTTGATTTTGCAGTCACAGTTATATACTATTGAAAGAAAGAGAAGAGCTAGAAATTCTTTAAAAATAATGACTGTTTATATTAATCTTATAAATAATAAATGGTATAGAAGATTGTTCCTAAATCCCGTATTATGGAATCTTCATTTGTACTTTAAAAGAATTATTGAAAATAAAATTATATGAATATTCTACTAATAAATCAGCCGTTGAATAATAGGGGTGATGAGGCTGCTCATAAAGCATTTGTTCGATTTTTGTTAAAGAATTTTACAGACGTAAAGATAAAAGTTCTTTTTTTTTGTGCGCCAGATGATTCTGTAAACCAGTTTAAGGTATTTGATACTTCTGTTTCTTATGTTAATTTGAAAAGAAACAGAAAAGGTGCTTATCTAATTGCGAAGATAGGATTGATCACAGGACTTCATTTTTTATGGAAGCTACATCCTGCTATTAGACCAATTTCTGGTATTTATAAAGAGGCAGATTATATACTATGTTGTCCAGGTGGAATGTGTTTGGGAGGATTTCAAAATTGGTGGCATTTGTTCCTTCTATATATGGCAATGAAACAAAAAAAAACTTTAGGATATTTCGGACGTTCTATAGGACCATTCCCTGAATCAACAATTTCTCAAAAGTGTTTTAAGAAATTATCTACACGGATTCTTAATTATTGCTCATTTATAAGTTTGAGAGATTCTAAGTCTCAAAAATTTGCAGATGAAATAGGATTGACACGGTATATCTCAACTGTCGATTCTGCTTTTTTTGATGTTCCGAATGTTGATATTCCGCATAATGTGAGGTGTATGTTGGGTGAAAATGGTTATGTGGTGTTTGTTCCTAATATTTTAATATGGCATTGCAATTTCAAAAATAAGATTACCAAGGATTTTCTTATTGATTTCTATATTTCTATTATTGATGTTTTATTAGATAAATTTGTGGGGAAAAAGATTGTGATGTTGCCGCAGACATTTAATAATTCATCAACAATAGACAATGATGTGAATTTTTTCCGTGAGATAGCTTTGAAAGCCCCAAAAAATGATATTGTGGTTCTTGATGATGTCTATAGTAGTGATGTTCAGCAGACGATAATTTCAAATTCTGCATTTCTTGTTGGGGGACGTTATCATAGCATAGTATTTGCAATAAATAATAGAGTTCCTTTTATTGCTTTAAGTTATGAACATAAGATGGAGGGTTTGTTAGAGTTTTTGGGACTGAAAGAAAGGATGATTTCTGTTGAACGGATCATGGATACGGGCTATGAAGTTCTTGTTAAGGATTTTTGTACGAAATTGGAGAACGATGTTTCTTTAAATGGCCCGTATAACAAAACTCAAGATGTCTTGAAACTCGTATCGCAAGAGTTTTTAAAACAATTCTGAGGAAAATGTAATAAAGAAATAAATGAAATAGTTGCTAAGGACTGACATTAACATGAAAAGTATTAGTATTAATTTCTTCTTGGCTTTTTTGATTGCTGTTCTTTTGGTTACAATGTTGAATAATCATTTGTTTCAAAGTTCGGCTGTCCAGGCAATCCTTTATTTGTTGCAAATTTTATTTATTTCTTATTTAGTAAGTTGTAATTCTCAATTTGGCGTAAATGTATTCAATAATAAAAAAAATCTGATTTGTTTGTGTGTTATTGTTTTTGGAATGCTTGTCTTTTATAAGCAAAGTCCGCTTGTGGGAAACGTGTTGAAGTTCTTCGGCTATATATCATGTTTTTATTTGGGTTTAAATTTTGAAAAATATGATGTTGATATAAAACCGAAAAGTCTTATTCTTAATATGGTTTGTTTTTTGCCTCTTCTAATTGTTGGTATTTTTGACCATAGTTTGAATCAGTCTATGTTTTTCCCTAATAGTAATACCTTTGTATATTGGGGAGGATGTTGTGCTTTGTTGTATTATACATTAAATAATGGAGAAAATAAGGCTGTTCATATTTCAGCTATAATTTTACTTTTGTATGTTTTAGTCGGTTCTTCTCTAGGCATTGTTGCCGCATTGCTGCTGAGTATTATTATTATTAATAGACGAAATAAGAATCTAATGGTCATGACTATTGTTATGGCTTTCGTTTTTTATCTTCTGGTTTTATATAGTTCTTTTTCTATATTTGCTCGTATTAGAAATGTT
This sequence comes from Bacteroidales bacterium UBA3297, assembly GCA_002362105.1. GTDB lineage: Bacteria > Bacteroidota > Bacteroidia > Bacteroidales > Paludibacteraceae > Physcocola. The sequence continues at coordinate 11,361 of DETD01000018.1, read as the reverse complement.
ATAGAAATATATAAATCTATGTCGTTAGATGACTGGTTAAATTTGAAGGAACTTGAGTTGTGGACTTTGCAGAATGATAATGCTGTTGCTGATAATATGAGAAGTGATAATACTTCTTCAATTTGGCGTTTACAACATTGGCTTAGAATAACAGATGATTTTTTTACAAATTGGATGTATTCTTTTCTTATTGGTCTAGGAGATAATTACACAAAATTTTATCATCATTTAAAACCTCATAACGATTTTTTACGAGTATTAATTGAATATGGTGGTGTGGTTTTTTTTGTTTTAATAAGTTATATTAAACAGTTATTTTCTGCTATTCGAAATGAAAAGTGTTTTTATTTTATATTACCATTGATACTGTATCATTTAACAGAGAATTTGATTGATGGATTCCCTTCAAACTGTTTGTTCTATTTTTGTACAGGTTATTGGTATTATAAGTGCATTGTTAAAACAGCTGTCATATAAATATGGATAAAGTCGTAGTTAGTATTGTGATTGTATGTATGAACAATCTCAAGTTTTTGTACCCTTGTTTAAAAAGTATTCAGAGATTCACTAATATCTCATATGAGGTATTGGTTACGGCGTACTTGTTTTCATCTGAAAATCTTAAAAAAGTAAGGTCTGATTTCCCTTGGGTTAAATTTATAGAGAGTAACGAGATTCGAGGTTTTTCGGAGAATAATAATTTGGCATTAAAATATGCTTCTGGAGAATACTGCTTTATTCTTAATGACGATACAGAACTTTTTGAAAATGTGGTTGATAAACTAGTAAGTTCAATAAGAAAATTATCAGACAATGTGGCTGTTCTTAGCCCAGTTGTTTACAGACCCAATGGCTCTGTCCAGCATAGTGGGCGTGGAAAATACAATTTGCCAACCCTTTTGCTCGATTATCTTGGCTTATTTAAATGGTATGAGGAAAAGTCCGGTTTTGTTAACAAAAAAGGTGTTTTTAAAAGTTACAATATACATGGCGCTGCGTTCTTAATTAAAACTAATATATTTAGAAAATTTGGTTTTTTTGACGAACGTTATTTTTTCTGTCCTGAAGATATTGCTCTATCTACAGCATTAAATAAAGAAGGTTTTTATTGCTATGTAGATGACGATATCCGTATAACTCATTATGGCGGAGGTACATGGTCCAAGACTATAGTAGCTACAAAACCAGCAACTGTAAAGGGCGAATTGATGTTTTATGGTGAAAATTGCTGGTATAAGTCGTTTGCTTTTAGAGTCCTTTCATTCTTGTTCTATGGTTTCAAATTTTTCTATTGGAAGACTTTTGGTAAACTAAGAGATAAGGAGAAAAGCGTGATTATGTCTTGTGCAAATGGGAATGCTGTATATGCATTGTTTTCTAAAAAAACACCTAAAGAACTATTTGTGAAATTTTTTGATGTAAATAAATACAATAAGAGTAAATGATTAATAATTATAGTAAGGACTTGTTTGAGTCTTTAATTACTCGATTGAATCAACAACATATTCAATATGCAATTATAGGTGATTATCAAAATCTACCAGATTTTGTGAATCATGATATTGATATTTGGACTGCTGATTTGAGGGGGTTTCGTGCAGCTGTATACCAATCAGTAAAAGAGACAAAACATTATATATTAATAGATAATGAAACTAATAATGGTTTTAATATAGTATGCTATAGATACTTAAAAGGTCAGTTGACATTTATGAAAATAGATGTGTTAGTTGATACCTCTTATAAATCAACCTTTACTTTGGTAGATAAGGAGGATATGGGTAAATATATCATGCCATATAAGAACTTTTTTGTGGCAAGACCTGAAATAGAAGCTCTTATGCATTTTTTATACCCTCATTTTGAATGGGGAAAGTTGAAAAAAGAATGTTATAAAAAGGAAATTTTGCATTATTGTATGGACGAGTCATTTCTGAATGGAATGATGAAACTTTGGTCTGAAAAAGACTCTCGAAGTATTATTGAGTTCATAGAATCAGAACGATGGAGGGAGATAGAAAAACAGATGCCTGCTTTGAAAAGGAAGGCTCTATTTAAGGCACTTTTTAAACCTAATACGTATATTAATGTTTTTAAAACGTTAAAAAAGTTGGTGAAGAGGTTTTTTTCCCCATCAGGTAAGTGTGTTGCTTTTTGTGGTCTAGATGGAGCTGGTAAAACAACAATTCTTGATGAATTAAACAAAGTGTTCGTTAATTTGTTGAAATCTAAGAAGGTCTTTTATGGTTATTGGAGACCCTACGTTTTACCAGAGATAAGAGAACTTTTAGGGAAGAAAAATAGTAAGTCAGGGATATGTAAAGAGGAACAGAAGGGATTGACTATTGTTGAACCAGAGAAAAAAACAAAAAACAAGTTTTTTTCTCTTATAAAAGCTCTATATTTTTGGGTCGATTATTTATTGGCACCTTTAAAATATGGAAAAATAAGAAGTTTAGGTGGCATCGTTTTGTTTGATAGACATTATGTTGATATGGTTGTTTTTCCTCAACGTTTTGAAATGAATGTATCAAGACGTTTGCTTTTGTTTTTGTATAGATTTATACCCAAAGTAGATTATACTTTTTTCTTGTATTGTACACCTGACGAGATTCTAAAACGAAAACAAGAATTCTCTAAAGAAGAAATCGAAAAACAAATTGAATTGTATAATGAGGTCGGCAAAAGAATGAAAAACTTCAAACCAATTCATACGAATACTTCTTTAGAAGAAGAGATTAACAATATAATAATGTGTATGATTGATAAATAAAATATGATTGTTGATTTGTTTGGAATCCCTGGCTGTGGAAAAACCTTTTATTCAAAAGATTTGAGAAAAAGAATGATAAAGGCTGATCTACCTTGTGTTGATATTTCAAGGTTTAATGGAATGCCTTTGTGGTTGAAGATTTGTTATAAGTTAGCTGATTTTGCAATTTGTTTATTACCGAAATATAGGAAACAGAAAAAAGTAATTAAAAGTCTTTTCATCTCTTGTGAAAACGTTAAGTCAAAATATGTTCCCTTCTCATTAGATTACTGCATAAATGATATAGTTCTGTCAACATTAATTCATGATATTTGTAATAAATTAAAAATTTTCTGCGTTAATGATGAAGGACAAATACAGCGTTATGTGTTTTTAATGATACAGTTTGGAATTCCTTTTGATCGTTTGTTCTCTGTATATAAGCAGTATAATGATAATTCTTTTACAATATATTTGATGTCTAATGTAGAATGTGCATTTAGCAATATAAAAAATCGTAATCGTCATGTATGTCCTATGGATGAAATATCTGATGATATCTTGAAAATGTATCTAAATGATTTTTATGTTGGGTGTGAATTGTTTCGAAATAATATAGGTATGACCTATTCTTATTCTTATAATGGATTGTCAGTTCTAAGTAATCGTCCTTTAGATTTTTAATATGCGTATTATACTTTGTAATAAATTTTACTATCGTCGTGGTGGAGATTGCATCTATACCATGAATTTGGAACAGATGTTAAAATCAAAGGGACATAAAGTTGCTGTTTATGCTATGAACTATCCGGAGAATGTTGATAGTCTGTGGAGCAAATACTGGCCATCGAATATGGGAAAGTTAGATGCTTTTATCCGCCCATTTGGTGCAAGACAGGTCGTCAAAGGCTTTACAAAGCTACTCATTGATTTTAATCCCGATGTGGTTCATCTGAATAATATTCACACCCAACTTAGTCCTGTAATTGCTAAGTTAGCACATGTGTTCGGTTGCAGGGTGGTATGGACGTTGCACGACACCAAATTAGTTTGTCCTTCCTACACCTGCATGCGAAATGGGAAGTGGTGCACCGAATGTTTTGCCGATAAGACGTCCGTGATAAAACACCGTTGCATGCCAGGAAGTGTGCCTGGTGCCATTATTGGCTACTTGGAACAGAAGAAGTGGAATAAAGAGAAATTACAAGAATATACCGATTTGTTTTTACCTCCAAGCCAGTTTATGATGGATACTTGCGTGGCTGGTGGATATGATGCAAGTAAATTCCGTGTACTTTGTAACTTTATTGATGTAGATAAGGTCAAAAATCCTTCTTTTATTAAAGAAGACTATTATGTTTATCTTGGTCGTGTAAACGAAGTAAAAGGTTTACGGACTTTATGTAAGGCTGCAAGTCAATTGCCCTACAAATTGGTGGTGATTGGTGATGGTGAATTGTTGCCAGATTTAAAGGAACAGTATAGGGGCAATGATAATATCGTATTTAAGGGATCGATGCAGTGGAACGACTTCCGTCCAATCCTCGAAAGGGCCCGTTTTATGGTATTGCCTTCTGAGTGGAGTGAAAACAATCCGCTAACAGTTATTGAGTCGCAATCTCTTGGCACGCCTGTTCTTGGTGCTCGTATAGGTGGCATTCCTGAACTGATAAGTGAAAAGGTGCAAGTGACAAGGGATGATACTCTTGCTCAAAATGGTATGACTTTCACAAGTGGTGACATAGAAGATTTAAAGTCTAAAATTGAACTGATGTTCAAAACTGAGTTTGATTATCCAATAATTGCAAAGCAAGCTGTAGGACGCTATAGTAGCGAAGCTTATTACGAAAGGTTGATGGAGGTTTATAAGTCAAAATAATTCATTAACTTTGCGAGTTATAAGTTGTAAGTGAGAAGTTATCTGGATGTAAACTCGTAAACTGTTCATAATATAAACTTAAATAATGTCTGAAAAGAAACTTAACGGTACCGTTATCGTAACCTACCGTTGTAACGCGCGTTGCAGCATGTGCAACCGTTATAAGGCGCCCAGCAAGGCGGAAGAGGAAATCTCTATTGAGGCAATCAAAAAGTTGCCAAAGATGTATTTTACCAACATCACTGGTGGCGAGCCATTTATCCGTACCGACCTTAAGGATATTGTTCGTGAACTCTATAAAAAGAGCGACCGTATTGTTATCTCTACTAACGGATTTTTTACCGACCGAATCATTGACCTCTGCAAGGAATTTCCGCAAATAGGTATCCGAATCTCGATTGAAGGTTTGGAACAGACCAACAACGAAATCCGTGGTTTGAATGACGGCTACCAGCGTGGTTACGGCACCCTAAAGAAACTCCGTGAAATGGGGATGAAGGATGTTGGTTTTGGTATGACTGTGCAAGATAAGAATGCACCCGATTTGGTACCGCTTTACAATATCAGCAACGAAATGGGTATGGAGTTTGCCACTGCATCGCTCCACAATTCGTTTTATTTCGTAGAAGCCAAGAATATCATTAAAGACCGTCCGATGGTGGCTAAGAATTTCGAGAACTTGGTCAACGAATTGCTAAAGTCTAACTCTCCAAAGAAGTGGTTCCGGGCATATTTCAACCATGGCCTTATCAACTACATCTATGGTCAGAAGCGTCTGCTTCCTTGCGATATGAGTTTCGATACGTTTTTTATTGATCCTTATGGCGATGTAATGCCTTGCAACGGCACGAAGGACAAGGAAGTGATGGGTAACATTAATCGCCAGACTTGGGATGAACTGTGGAATAGTCCTGAGGCTGAAAAAGTACGTAAAAAAGTCCGCTGTTGCGACAGAGACTGTTGGATGATTGGATCAGTTTCTCCTGCCATGCAGAAATACATCACCACTCCAGCCTGGTGGGTGTTCAAACATAAAATCAAGAGCCTGTTAGGCATAAAGTACAGCATGTACGAGAACCCTATCTGCTGTGACTACCGCGATGGTAAGGTCACTAAGGAAGAGTTGGACAAGTGCAGTACTTGTGACTTGAACGCCGTTATCAACAACGGTCTGTCTGAAGACTCGAAAGACGCTCTGAAGGGTAAGCGTGGCGAGGATATTGTTAACGCTGATGTGGAAGGCCAGGGTTACGAGGCCACCAAGGCTGAAACTGACAGAAATATTGAAATTAAGTGACAGGTGAGAGGTGAAACTTTTTAAAATCAACGTTGAAAACTAGTATATTATCGAATTTCAACATGCTACAGATTGTTTTACATTATTCAATTATCACCTCGCACTCTTTTACTTGCACTATGTGAATTGTCCCTTATAAATTGTTCCTTGAATAATATGAAAATCTTTGTTGCAGGCACCCGAGGCATACCCAATATAATGGGCGGTATAGAGACGCATTGCGAGAAACTGTTCCCCGAATTGGTGCGGCAGTTTTCCGATGTTGATGTCACTGTCATCCGCAGAAGGCATTACGCACACGCCGACGGGTTAAAAGAATGGAAGGGCGTGAAATTGTACGATGTTCGCAGCCCGAAGAAAAAGAGTTTGGAAGCCATTGTGCATACTTACCGCGCCATTGTGCGTGCACGCCGCCAAAAGGCTGATTTAATCCATATCCATGCCGTAGGTCCGGCTCTGCTGATCCCGTTTGCCCGACTGTTGGGGCTGCGTGTGGTGTTCACCCACCACGGACCCGACTACGACCGCGACAAATGGGGGCGTTTGGCTACCTTTGTGCTAAAGTTAGGCGAACGCCTGGGAACCAAGTATGCGACGGAGGTCATCGTCATCAGCAATGTGATTAACGCCATACTTATGCGCAAATACGGTCGTGTGGACAGCCACCTGATCTACAACGGGGTGGACGAACCGCAGTTCTGTACCGACGAGGCCTATATGCAAGAGTTAGGCATCGCTCCCCGCAAGTATATCTTGAGTATGTGCCGCTTTGTGCCGGAAAAGAACCTGCACCATCTGGTGGAGGCCTTCAGTCGGATTAACAACAACGGATATAAACTGGTGCTGGCGGGTGATACAGATTTTGAGGACGACTACAGCAGGAGCCTGAAGGCGAAAGCCAAAGCCGCTGGGGTGGTGTTGCCGGGCTTCATTAAGGGAGAGAAACTGCGCACGTTGTTGAGCAACGCCAGTTGCTATGTGCTGCCATCCAGCCACGAGGGGCTTCCTATTGCCCTGCTGGAGGCTATGAGCTATAAGTTGCCGGTGGTGGTCAGCAATATACCTGCCAACTTGGAGGTGGGTTTGCCGGGTGAGTGTTACTTCCAACTGGGCGAGGTGGACGAACTGGCGCAAAAGTTGCAGCAGGTGGTCGACGTCCCTTTCTCCGAACGCACCTATGACCTCAGCAAATACCAGTGGTCAACCATCGCCCGCCAAGTGTACGATGTTTACCGGAAAGCCCTCACCAAATAATTCTTTGGGAAGTGGTGTGGTAGTGATAGGTGTTTGCCTGAAAAGGTTTCGTCAACTGAAAAATCAACGAACTGGCATTAAAAGTCTGTGAAAATATGTATCTTGCAAAAAAAAAACGGAGTATGGAACATATACATAAAATAAATGCGGCTCAATATGAAGTCTTAAATCTTCTTTCTTGTATTGATAGGGAAGAGGATATCGCAGATTTGAAAAATGTCTTGGTACAGTTCCTTAACTCAAGGTTACAGAAGGAACTTGACCGAATGATTGAACGTGGTGAACTGACAGACGAAAAAATGTCAGAATGGAAGAACGAGCATATGCGGACACCTTATAAAAGATGATGCGGCACGTTGTTTTGGATACTAATTGTCTGATACAGTCTCTTTCTAGACACGGACGATATTATAAAGTGTGGGAAGACTTTGTTAACGGAAAGTATGTCCTTTGCGTGTCAAATGAAATAATTGAAGAATATGATGAGATTATAGCGTCTCATACATCTTCTTTGGTAGCCCGACATGTTGTGGAAATTATTCTGAGAGCAAACAATGTGTTGCGTATTGATGCTCAGTTTAGGTTTGGATTGATTGAAACTGATTATGATGACAATAAATTTGTAGATTGTGCTATTGTGGCTAATGCGGACTATATTGTGAGTAACGACAATCATTTCAATGTGTTGAAAAATATACCTTTCCCACATGTTGAGATAAAGAAACTAGAAGAATTCTATTCTGAGTTATTATTAATATAGCGGTTGCCGTTTGCGCTAACGTTGTCTGCCTCATCACTCAACAATATGATTATGGAAAGAATAAATGATAAAGAGGAGTTTCTAAGTGTCAGAGCCGAGATGGATGCGCTTATTAAGGAGGCAACGGAAAAAGGCCTTCTAAGTTCTGATGCTGACAATGAATACACAAAGAAAATTGGGGAACTGGCAAAAAGGATTTCCGATTATGAATTTGATACTCTTCAATTATTTTCGATTTCTGTATAGATGCAAATCTGATACTCGACTACGCCTGAACGGTACGGACCTTCCCTCCCGCATCAGGAAGTCTCATCAACCTCTAAACTTATAAACTAATCACCTCTATAAACTTATAAACTCATAAACTAATCAACTCATCAACTTATAAACCTACCTCATCCCTATCTTACGACGAGAAAACCAAGGTGCATACTTGCAAGATAGAACGGGTGGAGTAGTCTCTTCTGCACAATCTTAAAAAAACTGAAAAATAGTGGATGTTTTCAATAAAAAATCCTTAATTTTGTGTTGTTAAACATACTGTAAACGATAATAAACAAAATATGAAAAAATTTATTTCTGCATTGGTGCTTGCTGTTGCCGCAATTGCAACAACTTTTGCACAAGAAGCAACCGTGGTAGAAAGCCGTGAGGTAAACGGAGGTTTGGACTTCCGCAATATTTACAACATGGGGGCTAAAACTACTTATTCGAAGTGGAGCTTTCAAGCCCACGGTGGCCTAAACTGTTTGTCGAGTGTCCGTTCTGATGGCTCTGGCTATTTCAGCTGTATCAATCTGAATCCGGCTGCTGGTTTGCAGGCTGAGTTCACCTTTACCCATTATTGGGGATTGGGTTTGGACTATACTTGGACCAACAACAATCAGGAAAACTACGATAACAACATCCACCAGATTACCTTGTTCGCCAGCTTGAACGCTTCGAACTGGTTGGCGCCTTACCGCTCTTGGGAGAAGTTGAATGTTTATACTAACTTTGGTATCGGTGCGGGTATCACTACTTGGACCGATGCTTACACAATGGGAAAACATCCTAAACATTTGGAAGATGACGCGCAGTTGACCCGTCCTATTCTCTATCCGGGATTGAATATCGAGTACAACATCGATGACAATTTCGCTGTCGGTGTGTATGGCGAGGGTCGTTTCTGCACCAGCGAACCTAAAAATGATCAAAACACCCACAGTTTGCATCCAACGACCAATGGTGGACGTATTCAGCCTGTTGCCGGCGTGACTGTCCGTTACAAACTTGATGGTAACCGTCACATCCGCAACACCAATGTACAGAAGCAGGTGGACTATGCGCTTGACTTGAAGGAACAGTTGACCATGATCAACAAGCAGAACCGCCGTATCGACAGCCTTAACGCTGCGTTTGGTAGCCAGTTGTCTACTTTGAAGGCCGACAACGATGCGATGAAGAAACAGGTTAAGGAGCAGCAAGATAGTATTGAAAGTCTACGTTCTCGCAATGCGGCTCAGGCTAAGACGATTTACGAGATGACCGAGGACGAAAGTAAGATGGTGAAGGCTTCGTTGGCCGACCTCCGCTTCGAAACCGGTAAGGCTATTATCAAGAAAGAATCTTATCCTGCACTTGACAACATCGTTAAACTGATTGAGGAGCGCCGTGAGTGGAACGTTATGTTGAGCGGTTACACCGACAACTCGGGTGACCCTGGTAAGAACCTCATGCTCAGCCGTGACCGTGCTGCCGCTGTGAAGGCTTACTTCGTGAACAAGGGTATTGAGGCTGGCCGTATCCAAAGTGCTGGTTATGGTGACAAGGACCCTATCGCAGACAACAACACTCCTACCGGTCGTGCACGTAACCGTCGTGTTGAATTGGAATTGTACCACAGAGAATAATCTCAGTACAGTATACAGTGAAAAAACGGGAACCCAACTTGGGTTCCCGTTTTTTGTTGTTCAGGGTGTGGTCTCTGATAGGTCGTGTATATAAAAGACTACAGTGAAAGTGTATGTCTATATATCTGTTTTGTGTTTAATTTACTGATTATAAGTGTTTTGGCTATTTTCTATTCCGCTAAGTCGGCATTTTTGAGCCTGTGAATTCCGATAACTATGTTAATTTCTGTTAATTTATTCCGATAAATCTGTTAAAATCAGGCTTTCTATTCCGATAAATCAAAAGATAGGGACGATACGGCTATCGTCTTTGTGGTTGTGTACGCTTCCATTCCTCAGAGTAGCGTCTTCCAGACGCCAGGGTGGTGTTCAGTTTCACCGGGCGCGTCTCCGTCTTCCAGACTTCGCCGCACCCGGTTATTAAGATACCGTCTTCCAGACGGGGTGTTCTGTAGTGAACTGGAGATTCTGTTGTTGTCATGCCGTCTGGAAGACGGTATATCCGTAACCGGGTATGGTGGAAGGCGTAGCCTTTCACCGTGCCCGGAGTTCCACAGCGGAGGAGAGCGTCTGGAAGACGCTACGAGCAAGTCTGTGTCAGTCGATGGTGAATATGTCGTGTAGTGAGTCCATATCTCGCATTTCTAGTTACTTGTATCTTTTACTGCATGAAGTGCCGAGTTCCTTCCATTCCTCAGAGTAGCGTCTTCCAGACGCCAGAGTGGTGTTCAGTTTCACCGGGCGCGTCTCCGTCCACCAGACTTCGCCGCACCCGGTTATTAAGATACCGTCTTCCAGACGGGGTGTTCTGTAGTGAACTGGAGATTCTGTTGTTGCCATGCCGTCTGGAAGACGGTATATCCGTAACCGGGTATGGTGAAAGGGCGTAGCCTTTCACCGTGCCCGGAGTTCCACAGCGGAGGAGTGCGTCTGGAAGACGCTACGAGCAAGTCTGTGTCAGTCGATGGTGAGTATGTCGTGTAGTGAGTTCCATATCTAGTATGTCTAGGCGCCCACCTTCGTCCTTCTGACAGCTCCACACCTAGTTATCAATCCATCGTTTTCTGACGGGTTGACTTTGTCGTCTGGAAGACGGTATATCCTTAACCGGGTATGGTGGAAGGCACAGCCTTTCACCGTGCCCTGAGTCTCACTGGGGCAAAGAGCGTCTGGAAGACGCTACGAGTAAGTCTGTGTCAGTCGATGGTGAGTATGTCGTGTAGTGAGTTCCATATCTCGCATTTCTAGTTACTTGTATCTTTTACTGCATGAAGTGCCGAGTTCCTTCCATTCCTCAGAGTAGCGTCTTCCAGACGCCAGAGTGGTGTTCAGTTTCACCGGGCGCGTCTTCGTCCTCCAGACTTCGCCATTAAGATATCGTCTTCCAGACGGGGTGTGTGTCTGTCCGGGTGTCGTTTTCTGAAAGTGGTTATGCTGGTCTTGTATGTAGCGTCTTCCAGACGCCAGAGTGGTGTTCAGTTTCACCGGGCGCGTCTTCGTCCTCCAGACTTCGCCGCACCCGGTTAT